>CAVUGU010000001.1:0-60793 GCA_963741055.1 uncultured Acidimicrobiales bacterium
CGTTACACGGGTGATCTTTCAGGCTTCGGCTTCGATTATGGAATCACGGATGGAAGTCCCCGTCCACCGCTGATCAACGCGGCGACGACCGAATAGTGAGCGCTGTGCTTCGATCTGAGCCCCGATCTCAGTCGGGGTGGAACGGGAGTGCGGGGGGATTGGCCGGTCCGAGGGGCTTGTCCGTGGTCAAACCGTCGATCAGCTCTTGATAGACGTGGGTCCTCTCGAAGTCGGCTTGTTCGACCGCGTTGTCCTTCTGGCGCCGAAGGATCGTGAGGAACTCGGGCCCGGTCTCGAAGAACCCGCAGCCCTCGCAGATCGTCTGGTAGGAGCAGTCGAGCTGGGCCGGTCGTGTGCAGCGTCCGTTGCCCAACAGGCGGGGGTGGTTGCGAGCGAGTAGTCGAGTCTCCTCGTCGACCCGTGGCGGTGTGGCGGTGGCTTCCACCGCCTGGGTGGCTCGGAAGTACTGCTCCGCGACGACGTCGTTCGAGATGCGGGCGTAGACAAGGGTCATCCGCGGTGAACGATGACCCAACAACTCGGCGATGGCCTCGAGGCTCATGCCCCGGTTGATCAACTGGGTGGCGAGCGTGTGGCGCAGCTGGTGGGGGTGGACGTGTCCGGTGCCGGCGCGACGTGCCACCGCTGCCACGTAGCGGTGGATGGTCCGGCGGTCGAAGGGCTGGCCGTCGTTGCGAACGACCAGTAGCCCCGAAGGGCTTGGACCTCGCCGGGCACGGTAGTCGTCGATCAGCTCGACGAGGACCGGGTGCAAGGGGACGTTCCGGTCGTTGTGAAGCTTTCCGACGGGGATCCGCAGCCAGAAGGCACCGCTCAGGCGGAACATGGCATCGTCGCGCAGTGCGCCGAGTTCACCTACTCGCATGCCAGTGCGGGCCAGCAGCTCGACCATGAGGCGTCGGCGATGGTCGGGGTCTTCGGCGAGGGCGGCCATGAACTTGGCGGCGGTGGGGTCGTTGAGAAACCGGGGCAGCGGCTCGTCGCGCTTGGGGAAGTCCCCGGCGAAGATGGGGACTTTCCGCGGGGCATCGTCGTAGTCCCATTCGATGATGCGCTCGAAGAAGGTGCGCACCATCCCGAGCTTGTGGCAGATGGTGGCGACCGCCGCCGGTTTGCCGGGGGACTTGCCGGGCCGGTCCGCCAGGGCGAGCTTGAACGACTCGATATGGCGGCGCGAGACGTCGGCCACACAGACGCACGCCGGGTCGGTCTCGATGAGGTGGCCGGCGAACACCCGCAGGGCGAGGTCCGCCGACTCGACGGTGTTCGGCCGGGACGAAACGGCTATCTGGGCCAGGTATTCCTTCATCGTCGAGGCGAGCCGTTCCGCCTGGGTGGCGATCTCTGGCCAGGTCCAGGTCCCACTCGCGCTTCGTGGTCCACAGGGGCGGACGGGCTCCAGAGCCGAGGCGGACGGTGCGGGCAGCTTCGACACCGATACGTCGCTCATGGAAGTGCCTCCAACGCGAGCCCGGCGTCGACCGCGTCCGCGGCAGCGCGGTACTCGGCGGCCAGCCAGTCCGCCCCGAGGTGCAGATAGATCTGCGTCGAGGCGATCGAGCGGTGTCCCGCCTGGGCTTGGAGCGCCTCGAGGGACATGCCCGCCTCGCGCAGACGGGTCAGGCAGGTGTGGCGGAGTTCGTGACAGGTGCCGTGTGCCAGCCCGGCCCGCTTTCTCGCCGCGGCCATGACCTCGTCGAGGCCTTCTGAAGAAAGCGGCATGCCACGGCGCGGCCCTTTCAACACGACGAAGAGTCGGTCGGTCGTCGCGTCGATGGGCCGCTCGCACTCCAAGTAGTCGGCCACGCTGGCGAAGAACGTGGGCGACACCGGCGCCAGGCGCTGGTGGCCACCCTTGCCCTCGGTGATGAAGACTCGACACTCGCCGAGGCGGATGTCCTCGAGCCGGAGCCCGAGCGCCTCGCAACGGCGGAGGCCGCCGAGGAGCATCGCTTCGACGATGGCCCGATCGCGTCGGGTGCGCAGCGCCACAAGGAGGGCAGCTGCGTCCTCGGGGTCGAGGATCCGAGGCAGACGGCGCACTCCTCGCACCAAGGGTGCACCCCGAAGCTCTCGGCGGGTGCGCCGAGTCGGCAGGCCGCGAGGCACCGGGTTCGAAACGACCGTGGTGTCGGCGCGGGCCAACAGATACCCGTAGAAGGCAGAGACCGCCGCGAGACGGCGCATGACCGTCGCCGGCGCCAGCCCGGATCCCGCGTCGGGGAAGTGCACGACGTTCTCCGCACCGGGCCGTGGCTGTCGTTGCTCGGTGACGAAGGCCATCACGTCCGCCGGTGTGACGTCGACCGGGTCTTTGGCGACGACGGTGAAGAACGCCTTCAGATCGTGCGCGTAGGCGCGCACCGTGTTCGGCCGGGCCCTCCCGGACGCGAACTCCAAGAAGGCGTCGACCAGCTCATGACCGAGCTCATAGCGGTCGGCGCCGCCCTCGCGGGCGACGCGGTTCAACTGCGGAGACCAGACCACGGGAGTCCTCCTTGTCCGAGCCTCCGCCCGGGGAAAGTCTCCCCAGGCGGTCAGCCGAACCGGCGGATCACCCGTATAAGTCGATTACCCGTATAAGTGCCGGTCGGGGGCACCCCTGTCCAGCGCTCATTCCCATGATTCGCCGCCTCGGGAGGCTCAGGGTGGGACGGCGAGTTCTCCGATCAGTGAGTGGATCGGCACACCGTCGACGATGGTCAGGGCGACCCTCGGATGGTCGGTCAGGGAGTCCCAGTCGCCGTCGAGGACGATGAGATCGGCGGGAGAGTCGGGTTGCACCCGTGCCCGAGCCGGCGCGCGCCGATGATCACCCGAGGTGAAAAGTGCAAGCGCGGTCTCCAGCTCGACTCCTTCCGCTTGGTTCAGCTTCCTTCCGGAGACGGTCCGGCGTCCTACGGCCGCCGCGACGGTGATCCAGGGATCGAGTGGCCCGTAGGGCGCATCTGAGCTCAGCCGCACCGTGATACCTGCGGCCAGGAACGAGGCGAGGCGATAGAGATCGACCTCTTCGGAGGGCTCGATCTCTTGGAGGAACCGATCTCCTCGGGTGTACACCAGCCCGGGTTGGACGACCACCCGCACCCCGCTCCTCGCGAGCAGGCCGACGACGTCCACGCCGACCAGCGACGCGTGCTCGACCCGGTCTCGCTCGTCGAGCCCGCACGAGACCGCCAGCACCACGCTTGCCGAATCGAGGCAGTGGACGGCGACCGAGCGGCCCCGCGCGTGAGCTTCAGTGATCCGAGTCGACAGTTCCTACCGAAGACGGGAGCTGGCTCTCGTCCAGCACGATCTTCACCGGACCGAGCTGCACTCCCTCGACGGCCGGGACGTCCGGGCTCGAGGTCATCGCCGTCACCCTCTGGGGAAGACCGGCTTGCGAAAGGATCTTCAAATCCTCCGCTCCGTTGGTGACGGTTGCGTCGGTGACCGCCACGACCCCGCGCTCGGCCAGCCAAGCACCGACACGGGCCAGATCGGGCACTCGGGTCGGAAGACGGTCGCGGAGCCAGCCGTCGAGGCGGTAGAGCACGCCGGTCGGTCGACGCGCGCCGTCGACGAAAATGCCCGGCGGCCATTCGGAGGGAGCCGTCGGGAGCACCCTCTCGAGGCCGGGGGAGTCGAGCACCCAGTACATCCCCGTCCGGTCCTGGATGCGAACCGGTCCGACTCCCAACTCGTCGAGCAGGAGCCGATCGAGGGGCCCACTCGTCGCCAGGTCGTATCCGATGCCGCGGATCCACCCGTCCGGGCGGCGCAGCCGCGCCTCGCGGAGGACGGCGGCGAGGCCCCCTCCTGCCAGGAGCGCATCGGGGGAGCAGTCCACCGAGTCCCACGCCGCGGCCTGCGACATCAGGTGCACGTGGTGATCGACCAGACCCGGAAGAGTGGGGCGGCCCTCGAGATCGACGACGTGTTCGATCGGTTCGTCGAGGTCCTCGAGATCGACCACACGACCGTCGCGGACAGCGATGTCGACTTCGGTGTCCGGCGCGGGGGAGGCCCGTTGCAGGAGCCAGGCCGTCATTTCCTGACCGGCCCCGCTCACGACCGGATCAGACCGGCACTCCGACCTTCATCACGCGTGCGAGGTTACCGCCCATGATCCCCGCCACCTCGTCCTCGGACAGGGACTTCGGGAGGTACTCGATGAAACGCCGCGGCTCGGCAAGGCCCTCGGGGTGCGGCCAATCAGAACCGAACACCAGATGGTCCGGGCCCATCGCGTCGATCACCTCGTCGAAGTCGTCCTCGTGGAACGGGCTGATCCAGCAGTTTCGCTGGAACGCCTCCACCGGGTCTTCGAGGAAGAGCTGGGGCATCTTCTTGTGCGTCGCGCGAAGATCGTCGAGGAGCGGCACCACCCACTCGCTGCCGTTCTCGACGAACACGATCCGAAGGTCGGGAAAGCGCGACAGCAGGCCGTGACAGGTCATCGAGGCCGCAGCGTCGAGGGCGGGTCGGTGGGAGAGCAGCATCATCTTGAACGGCTCGAGCTGGAACGGGAGGTACTCCATCGGACCGGTCCACTCGCCCATCAGTCGCGAGTACCCGCTGTCCGAGGCGTGCATCGAGACCGGGATGTCGGCTTCGACCACCTTCTCCCAGAACGGGTCGAAATACGGCATGGCGAAAGAGCGCGCCCCGCTCGGTACGGGGACAGGCGCCGGCCGGATGAGGATGGTCTTCGCGCCCCGCTCGAGGCACCACTCGAGCTCGGCAATCGCCCGGTCGACGAGCGGAAGCGTGACGACCGGCGTCGCGAAGATCCGGTCCTTGTAGTTGAAGGTCCAGGTCTCGTGCATCCACTCGTTGAGCGCGTGGATGGCGGCGTGAGTCAGCTCGGCGTCGTCGCGCATGCGCTCCTCGAGCAGGCTGGCGAGAGTAGGGAACATGAGCGTCTGGTCGATACCGAGCTCGTCCATGACCTCGAGGCGAGGTTCTGGTTCACGGAACGCGGGGATCGACCGCATCGGCTCGCCCACGATCTCGCGGTAGGACTTGCCCTCGGGATTGCCGTTGCGGAAGTACTCCTCCTGGGCTCCGGGACGGGCGACGACATCGAAGGTCGGATTGGGGATGTAGTCGCTGATCACGCCGCCGACGACGATCTTGGTGCGGCGGTCGACTTCTACGTACTTGATGGCGCCCGCGTACTCCTTCGGCAGGTAGCGGGTGAAGGCGTCCTGCGTCTCGTAGAAGTGGTTGTCGGCGTCGAACGTACGGAACTCACGTGCAACTGACATGCCGTCAGGGTAGTTATTTTTGACAGCGACGTCAATATCAGGTCTTTGCCGGGCAGAAACCCTGGCGGTGGGCGGGCGCGGTGCTTTGCCGACGGAAGTGACGGCTGGGCGGGTGCTTCGGAAGGAACGACTGCCGGCGGCCCCCTGAGCCGGCCGGTTCAGAGGGCCGGTTCGACCACCGCGTCGAGGGAGGCCGCTCCGGCGTCGGGAACCCTCGGCTGCCGCCAGACCTCGACCGGAAACGAGACGGTGCAGAGGGCGCAGTACAACCACATCAGGTGCTTGTCCTCGTCGCTCATGTTGCGGTCGTAGGGAACGGACTCGAGGTGCTCGCGAGCCGCGTCGATCAAGGAGAAGGCTGCGTCGTAGAAGGCCTGCAGCTCCTCGATGGTGCTGTGGACACGCTTGTCGTACGCAGCTCGCTCGCCGCGGACGGCCCACTCGCCGAACGGCTCGAGGGCCGCGAACTGTTCGGGGAAGACCGCCATGGTCAGGCCATCCCCATGATCGAGACCGGGCTCTCCGGATGTTCGCCCAGGTACTCGGCGACGTAACCGGCCGTCGTCTGATGGAGATGCCGAAGGAGGATCTCCTGGTCGTTCAGGGGGAACTCCTTGACCACCCGTGACTCGAGCATCGTCTGGGTCGCTTCGAGCGTGTTGGCGTCCTGGAGGCCGTACTCCTTGAACGAGACGACACCCAGTTCCTGCTGCACTCGCTGCCACGCATTGCTCGGCGGGACGAAGTAGCAGGTCCCCTCGAAGATGTGGGTGTGGTACGAGGTCGGCCAATAGTGGTAGGTGAGGACCCAACCGGTTTTCCAGATGAGCACCATCCAATTCGGGAAGAAGAGATACGAGTCGAGACCCCAGGCTCGGCTTCCCGCCGGGTTGAGCCCGGAGGGCAGTTCGATGTCGAGCGGCGGGTCCCAAGGACCGAACAAGCCGCTCCGTACCTTCCGTTCGATCGGTTTCACCATCATCTCGTCCTTCGGTGGTGCCATGCCGCCCCACGAAGAGACGAGACCGTGCGGTCCGTCGATCGCGTAGTAGAGCGCCTCGTAACCCACGTCCTGCAACTTCTGCGATTCCTCCTGCATCGACTGCTTCGCGTGCAACACGGGCGCGTGGTAGAACTCGGTGAAGGCGTCGATGTAGAGCTTCCAGTTGCTCCCGACTTCTGCCCGGTACTTGTGGACCTGGGTCATCTCGTGGAACGGGTAGCCCTCGATCCCCGCGGCGAACGCGCCGAGGTACTCCCGCAACGGTTGGGGGGTTCCCTCGCGATCGAGGTTGACGAAGATCCAGCCCTCCCACACGTCGCAGTGAACCGGTACGAGCCCGTAGTCCGCCTTGTCCAGGTCGAAGAACTCCGACTCCTGCTGGACGAACGTGCACGCTCCCTCGAGGTCGTATCGCCACCCGTGGTACTTGCAGGTGAACTGGCGGCAGACACCGGAGGTCTCGTCCTGTGGGAAGTCCTGCCACACCAACTTGTTCCCTCGGTGCCGGCAGATGTTGTAGAAGGCGCGGACGTCGTCCTCCGAGGACCGGACGACGATGATCGACGTGTTGAGGACCTCGATCTCCTTGGTGAAGTAGGAGCCACGGCGAGGGATCTGCTCGACGCGCCCCACGTTGAGCCAGGTCTTGGCGAAGACCGCCTGCCGCTCGAGCTCGTAGTAGCCGGGTGAGATCGAGTCTTCGTAATCCGCCGGCGTGGTCCTCAACTGGGGGTAGTGAGCGGTCCAGCTGCCTTCGTCCGGCTTGGTGAAATGAGCCATCGATCTCCTCTGACGGGCGTCCCCCTCCCGGCGAAGTCTACGCTAGGTCTCCAAAGTGGGGAAGGGGAATCTCTAACTTGAGAATAACATTTCCGTGAACGGGCCCGCGACCGACCTCTGGGCGGTCATGTCGACGGCGAGGACGATCCGGCGGTTCACCGACCAGCCGGTCGACGATGCATTGCTCGCCCGGTGTCTCGAGGCCGCGACCTGGGCGCCGAACGGGGCGAACGTGCAGGAGTGGCGATTCGTCGTTCTGCGCTCACCGCGAGCGCGGGCCGCCGTCGCGCAGGCGGCGGCACAGGCCCTGAAGGTGATCGAACCGGTGTACGGGATGTCCCGCCCGGCGGACGGCGACGACTCCCGACGGGCACGGACCAACCGGGCCACCTACGAGCTGCACGATCGCGCAGGCGAGTTCACCTCCGTGCTGTTCGCGCAACGGCGCTTCCCCTCCGCGTCCGAGCTCCTCCTCGGCGGTTCGATCTTCCCCGCGATGCAGAACTTCCTGCTCGCCGCGCGTGCCCTCGGGTTGGGTGCGTGCCTCACCAGCTGGGCCTCGTACGGCGGCGAGCCCCTGATCCGCGAAGCGGTGGGAGTACCCGACGACTGGATGCTCGCCGGTCACGTCGTGGTGGGCTGGCCGAGGGGCCGCCACGGGCCGGTCCGTCGCCGACCTCTCGCCGACGTGGTCTTCCTCGACCGTTGGGATCTGTCGGCAGACGAGATCGTCGGCCAGGTTCCCACCGCCGGTCGCCAGCGCGATTCGAACGCAAACGATCCCAAAGGAGCACGATGAGCGAACACCCTTCGAGAGTCGGCATCGTCACCGGCGCCGCCTCCGGCATCGGGCTCGGCATCGCGGAGCGTCTGGCGCGTGACGGGATCAAGGTCGCGCTCTTCGACCTCAACGCGGGCGACGCGCAATCCGCGGCGGAGCGGATCCGAAGCCAGGGACACCAGGCGATCGCGGTCGAGGTCGACGTCGCCGACCGGGCGGCGGTCGAGCGCGGCGTCGACGAGGTGCGGGCGAACTGGGGGCCGGTCACCGTCCTCGTGAACAACGCCGGCAAGGAGGGCTTCCGGCGGTTCCTCGACATCACTCCCGAGGAGTTCGAGCTGTTGCTCCGGATCAACCTGGTCGGCACCTTCCACTGCTGCCAGGTGGTCCTCCCCGACATGATCGACGCGGGCTGGGGCCGGATCGTGAACATCTCGTCGTCGAGCACTCACAGCGGTCAGCCGCTGATGGCCCACTACGTCGCGTCCAAGTCGGGGATGATCGGACTGACCAAGTCCCTCGCGCTCGAGTTCGGGCCTTCGGGCATCACTGTCAACACCATTCCGCCGGGCTTCATCGACACGCCGATGACCCGCCGCAACGACGAGCGGGGCCGTCTCGGGCCCGGTGGCATGGAAGCCGCCATCGATCGGACCCCGGTCCGTCGCGCCGGACTCCCCGAGGACATCGCCGCCGCGTGCTCGTTCTTGGTGTCGGAGGACGCGGGTTACGTCACCGGCCAGATCATCGGTGTCAACGGAGGCCGGAACACCTGAACGGTCTCGTCACTCGGCCGGCCAGGCGACGGACTTGACCTCGAGGTACTGCTCGAAGCCGGCGTAGCCGTTCTGGCGTCCGACCCCGCTCGCCTTGTATCCGCCGAAGGGCATGTCCGCGAAGTACGGCGCACCGCCGTTGACGCCCACGAACCCGGCACGAAGCCGATGCGCTGCGCCGAGCGCGCCCTCGAGCGTGCCCGCCATGACGTTCCCCGCCAGTCCGTACTGGCTCTCGTTCGCGATGCGGATCGCGTCGTCCTCGTTCTCGAAAGGGATGACGACCAGCACCGGGCCGAAGATCTCCTCCTGCGCGATGGTCATCGAATTGTCGACGTCGGTGAACAGGGTCGGCTGCACGTAGAAGCCCTTCTCCAGTCCGGCAGGAGTGTCGGTGCCCCCGACGAGGAGCGTGGCGCCCTCGTCGATCCCCTTTTGGATGTAGCCACGGACCCGCTCGCGCTGTTTGGCCGAGATGACCGGGCCGCACAAGACGTCGGGTTGCTGGGGATCGCCGGGTGCGATGCCCTCGTACATCGCTTTCAGCATCTCGACGCCCTCGTCGTAGCGCGACCGTGGGAGGAGCATCCGGGTGGGGATGGCACAGCCCTGGCCGGCGTGCATGCACGGAGCGATTCCCATCATGCAGGCGAGGGAGAGGTCGGCGTCCTCGAGCACGATGGTGGCCGATTTGCCTCCGAGCTCGAGGAAGAGGCGCTTCATGGTTGCCGCACCCTTCTCCATGATCCGCTTGCCGACAGCCGTCGACCCGGTGAACGAGATCAAGTCCACCTTGGGGGAGAGGGTCAGCTCCTCGCCCACCAGATGGTCCGAGGAGGTGACCACGTTGACCACGCCGGCGGGGATGTCGGTGCGCTCGGCGATCAGCCGTCCGAGGCGGGTCGCGTTGAAGGGCGTGTCCGGAGCGGGCTTCAGCACCACCGTGTTGCCCGTGGCGAGCGCCTGTCCGATCTTGTTGATGGTCACCTCGAAGGGGAAGTTCCACGGCACGATCGCGCCGACTACTCCGACCGGCTCCCGCCAGATCCGTCGGGTCGTGAGCTGGCCGGTGACCTCGGACATGGTGTCCGCCGGCTCGAGCTCCCAGGGGTATTCCTCGATCAGCTTGGCCGGATACTTCAGACCTTCCGAGAGGGGGGCGTCGAGCTGTGGACCCTGGGTGGTCATCCGCGGACAGCCGACTTCGAGGATCAGCTCCTCACGGAGCTCTTCGCGCTCGGCCTCCAAGCCCTCCTGGAGCTGCTCGAGGCAGCGCTTGCGAAGGGCGCGGTCGGTCGACCAGCTCGACTCGTCGAACGCCCGGCGGGCCGCGTCGATCGCGCGGTGCATGTCGGCCTTGGACGCGTTGGGTGCCTCGCCGAGTACCTCTTCGGTGGCCGGATTGATGTTGTGGAACGTCCCCGATTCGCCGTCGACGAGCTTTCCGTCGATCAGCATCCTCGTCTCGAACCGAACTTCGGGCGTCGTCGACACAGTGGGTGCAACCTTTCCGGAGAGGACCGTCCTTCGCGCGCCATCGAGTCCCACTACTGCCTGGCCTGCGAGAACGTTGCTACCAATATTGTAGAGTCAGCCTATACAGGCTCGCGGCCCCGTCGCGTGCGGCGCAAGGAGCGAGAGTATGGCGCGTCCAACCACACCGCAGCCGCCGGTCCACCTGAAGAGTGCCCGCCTGCTCGACGTGGACAAAGGCACGCTGGTCGAACCGGGGGAGCTGCTCGTCGACGGCGAGCGGATCGTCGAGGTGGGCCCGACCTCGGTGCCCTCCGATGCGGTGACCATCGAGCTCGGCGATCTCACCTTGCTGCCCGGGCTGATGGACATGGAGGTCAACCTGCTCCTGGGAGGGCCCGACCACACCAGCCCCCTCAACCCGGTGCAGGACGACCCGGCACTGCGCACTCTGCGGGCGGTGGCCAACGCGCGTCGAACCCTTCGCTCGGGCTTCACGACCGTTCGAAACCTCGGCTTGTTCGTGCAGACCGGCGGAATCCTGCTCGACGTGGCGCTGAAGAAGGCCATCGACTTCGGTTGGATCGACGGTCCACGGGTGGTACCCGCCGGTCACGCCATCACCCCGACCGGCGGGCATCTGGACCCCACCATGTTCCAAGCGCTCGCACCCCACGTGCTCCCCCTCACCGTGGAGGAGGGGATCGCCAACGGGGTCAGCGAGGTGCGCCAGGCGGTCAGGTACCAGATCAAGTACGGGGCCGAGTTGATCAAGGTGTGCGCGTCGGGGGGCATCATGTCCCACACCGGACCGCCGGGTGCGCAGCAGTACTCCGACGAGGAGCTCTCCGCCATCGTCGACGAAGCCCACCGCCGAGGACTCCGGGTCGCGGCCCATGCCCATGGCGACGACGGCATCCGAGCGGCCATCGAGGCAGGGATCGACTGCATCGAGCACGGCTCGCTGATGAGCGACGAGACGCTCGACCTCCTGGTCGAACGGGGCACCTTCCTCGTGCCCACCACCTACCTGGCCGACGGCATGGACGTTTCGCGTGCGGCCCCCGAGCTGCAGCGCAAGGCTGCCGAGGTGTTTCCACGCGCGAAGGAGACCATCAGCAAGGCGGTGGCCCGCGGCGCGCGGATCGCGTGCGGTACCGATGCCCCGGCCATTCCGCACGGACGGAACGCCAAGGAGCTGATCGCGCTGGTCGACCGCGGGATGTCGCCACTCGACGCCATCCGGTCCGCGACGACCGTGTCCGCCGAGCTGATCGACGTCGACGACCGAGGCCGCCTCGAGCCGGGCCTGCTCGCCGACGTCATCGCGGTGCCGGGCGACCCATTGGCGGACATCGAGCTGACCGAGAAGGTGCGGTTCGTGATGAAAGGCGGTCAGGTCTACCGGCACGACGACACCGCCGCGCGCTGACCGGCCGATGGATCTCGACGCGTTCCGGGCGTCCCTCGACAGCTGGCTCGACGAACACGCGTCGGCACTTGCACCGGACTTCGAAGGGATGGGATCCCTCGACCAACAGGTAGCCCAGCTGGACAAGGTGAAGCGCCTCACCTTCGACGCAGGGTGGGCCAGATGGGGATGGCCCGAGCGGGTCGGCGGACTCGGAGGCTCGCCGTTGTGGCGCGCGACGCTCGCCGAGGCACTGACCTCCCGCGACCTGGTCGAGTCCGGCCTCTACTCGCTGGTCGAGGTGTTGGCCCCGACGATGATCGACTATGCGCGCCCCGAGCTCGCCGCGACGATGGTGCCCCGCCTCTTGCGGGGAGAGGAGACCTGGTGCCAAGGGTTCTCCGAGCCCGGGACGGGAAGCAACCTCGCCGCGCTGTCCTGTCGGGCGTCACAGGATGGCGACCGCTGGCTCGTCAACGGGCAGAAGCTCTGGACGAGCCTCGCCCAGTACGCGCAACGCTGCGTGCTCCTCACCCGTACCGGGTCGCCCGACTCGGCCCACCGGGGGATCACCGCACTCTTCGTCGACATGGACAGCCCGGGGATCACCGTGCGGCCGGTCACCACGATGCACGGGGTCGAGGAGTTCTGCGAGGTCTTCTTCGACGACGTGTCCGTGCCGCTCGACCGGACCCTCGGCGAAGTCGGGCAAGGATGGTCGGTGGCGATGGACCTGCTCCCTTTCGAGCGCAGCACCGCCCTCTGGCAGAAGTGTGCCTACCTGTACCGACGACTCGCACAGCTGCTCTCGACGGCACCTGAGGGACGGCTCGCTCCCGAAGAGGTCGGTCAGGTCTTCGGCCGTCTCTACGCGTTGCGAGCGCGCTCGCACGAGACGCTCCACCGTCTGGACGCGGGAGCGCGCCTCGGACCGGAGACGTCGGTCGACAAGATCCTCGTCGGAACCGCCGAACAGGCACTCTTCGACCTTGCGACCGACGGGCTCGCACCGACCGTGTGGACCGGGGACGATGTCACCAGTCGGCAGTGGCGCACCGAGTTCTTGTTCTCCCGCGCGGCCACCATCTACGGGGGCACCATCGAGATCCAGCGCAACATCGTCGCCCGACGCCTCCTCGACCTCGGGGCCGACGCGTGATCGACGAGAGCGAGCTCCATGTCTTCGGAGAGGGCCTTCGACACGCCGCCGCGACGTGCTCGGGGGAGGCACTCGACGACGCCCTCGAGGAGCTCGGATGGCGTGATGCGCTGGCGGCCGACCGGCGCGCGGCGGTCTCGATCCTCTTCGAGATGTTGGGCCGTGCCGACGCGACCTGCTCCGCACTCGACGTCGTGGTCGCGGATGCGCTCGGGATCTCCGCCGAAGCGGTGGTCGCGGTGCTGCCCGCGCTCGGTTCGTGCGAGCCGCCCGGTCGTCTGGAGGGAGAGGCGGTGATGGTCCGGGGCTCGGGCTCGACCGATGTCCGCCGCAGAGGTGGGGCGGTGATCGTGGCCACGTCGAGTGCAGGGGACGTCGCGTTGGCCGTCGACCGCAGCGACCTGGTGGTGGCGCCGGTCGAGGGTCTCGATCCGGAGATGGGCCTGGTGGAGGTGACCGCTCGGGTGAGCGCGGAAGGAGCCCTCGTGTGCCGGCCGGGAGCCTGGGAGCACGCGGTTGCCGCCGGTCGGCTCGCACTCTCGCATCAGCTGGTCGGGGCGTCTCGAGCGATGCTCGAACTGGCGTGCGATCACGCCCGCGATCGTGTCCAGTTCGGTCGGCCGATCGGCGCCTTCCAAGCCGTCCGACACCGTCTGGCCGACTGCCTGGTCGCAGTCGAAGGTGCCGACGCCGCGCTCGTCGTCGGCGTGGGACGACGGATCAGTCCTGACCGCGGCGCTGGCCAAGGCGATCGCCGGCCAGGCCGCCCGCACCGTCGGCCGCCACTGCCAACAGGTGCTGGCGGGTATGGGCTTCACCGGCGAGCACCCTTTCCACCACTACCTCCGCCGGACGATCCTCCTCGACCAGGTCCTCGTCGACAGCCGCTCGTTGTTGCGCGAGGTGGGGGATGACGTTGATCGAGACCAAGAGTCTTCCCTCGCCGCGGCCGCTCTGATCCGTTCAATTCACGCGGGTCGGGCGAGTCAGAGAGAGGCGGCCAACGAGGCCAGTAGCTCCTTCGTGCGGAACGACGACGCCAGGCGCTCGTCGCGGTTGTCGCCGATCGGAACCACCCGAACCGAGAGGTCGGTGGTGCCGGCCTCGCCGAAGGCGCGGAGGCGTTTCTCGACGGCGGCCTCGGTACCCGCGGCCAGGATGTCGCCCACGTTGCGTGCGTCACCGGTGTCGAGCAGGCGCTGGTAGTTGGGGGAGATCTCCGCCTCGGCGAGGATGCGGTTGGCCCGGTCCACCGCGATCTCCACCTCGTCCTCTCGGCAGAGGCACACCGGCACGCCCGCGACGACGCGCGGCGCGGGGCGACCCGCGGTCGCTGCCGCCCGGATGAGCCGGGGGACGACGTGGGTCGCGATGGCCTTCTCGTCGGCCATCCACAAGATGGTGCCGTCGGCGCGCTCACCCGCGAGCTGCAGCATCTTCGGACCGAGCGCGGCGACGAGGACGGGTGTCGGGGTGAGGTCGGTGACGTCGAGCGGGTTGTGGACCGAGAAGCGCTCGTTCTCGACATCGACCGCGCCGGGGCCGGCCAAGGCCTGGTCGAGGACGTCGAGATAGGCGCGCAACGTCGCCGCCGGTTGCTCCGTAGGGCAGACCGAGCATCTCGTCGATGATCCAGTGGTGCGAGACCCCGAGGCCGAGGGAGAGACGGCCCTCGCAGACCGCCTGGACCGACAACGCCTGGCGGGCGAGTGCGATCGGATGCGAGGGCTGAATCGGAACGACCGCCGTCCCGATCTCGATCCGAGCGGTCGCCGTGCCGACCAGAGCCGCCGCGGTCAGCGCGTCGAACTCGTCGGGAATCTGGGGAACCCACACCGAGGCGAGTCCGGCATCGTCCGCCCACCGGGCGTCCTCGCACATCCGCTCGACCTTGGTGCGGTAGCGACCCCGCTCGGGTCCGATCATCAGGCCGACGCGCATCTCTCCTCCAGCTTGGCCGCACCGCCGGTGGCACGTCCGACCGTTGCGGCGGAACTCCCGCTCTCCTAGGGTGGTAACACCATACTCATGCAGCGGGAGCCCAATTCGTGAGCGAGCTCGACGCCCTCGACTTCTTCAGCGATCGATCCCTCGTCGCCGATCCGTACCCCTACTTCGATCACCTGCGGGAGCGCTGCCCGGTGCAACGCGAACCGCACCACGACGTGGTGATGGTGACCGGCTACGACGCGGCCATGGAGGTGTACCACGACGTCGAGCGGTTCTCGTCGTGCAACTCGGTCAGCGGCCCCTTCCCCGGCTTTCCGGTACCGCTGGTCGGCGACGACGTCAGTGAGCTCATCGAGGCGCACCGCGACGAGCTGCCGATGAGCGATCAGCTGCCCACACTCGACCCGCCGAAGCACACCGAGCACCGAGCGCTGCTCGGACGCATGCTCACCCCCAAACGGCTGAAGGAGAACGAGGACTTCATGTGGCGACTGGCCGATCGCCAGATCGACGAGTTCCTCCCCGAGAGCCGGTGCGAGTTCGTGAGCCAGTTCGCGAGCCCCTTCACCTTGCTGGTGATCGCCGATCTGCTCGGGGTGCCCGAGGACGACCACGAGCGATTCCGTGACGAGTGGCTGGGGAAGGGCAGGACCATGGGCAGCACCGGGCACGACCCGCTGGCCCGCAACCCGCTCGAGTTCCTTTACGGGGCGTTCACCGGCTACATCGAGGACCGGCGTGAGAACCCGCGGGACGACGTGTTGACCGGTCTCGCCACCGCGGCGTTCCACGACGGGCGGACCCCGGAGGTCATCGACGTCGTCCGCATCGCGGTCAACCTCTTCGCGGCCGGGCAGGAGACGACGGTCCGGCTGCTCGCCGCCGCGCTCCAGGTCATCGCTGAACGACCGGATCTGCAGACGCGCCTTCGGACCGATCCCGACCGCATCCCCAACTTCGTGGAGGAGACCCTTCGGGCGGAGAGCCCGGTCAAGGGCGACTTCCGGCTGGCGCGGGTGCCGACGACGGTCGCCGGAGTCGACATCCCTGCCGGAACCACGGTGATGGTGCTCAACGGGGCCGCCAACCGCGATCCGGAACGCTTCGAGGACCCGGATGCCTTCCTCGCCGACCGGGCGAACGCCCGCCAGCACGTGGCGTTCGGCCACGGGGTGCACACCTGTCCGGGGGCATCGTTGGCGCGGGCCGAGGCTCGGGTCAGCCTCGAGCGCCTTCTCGACCGCACCGCCGACATCCGGATCTCGGAGACCGAGCACGGCCCGCCCGGGGAGCGTCGCTACCGCTACGTGCCCACCTTCATGTTGCGCGGCCTGACCCGTCTGCACCTCGAGTTCGATCCGGTCGACTGAGACACGACCGGAGAAGGAACGAGTCTCAGGAGCTCGGCAGCCCGAGGATGCGGCTGGCGATCAGGTTTCGCTGGATCTGCGAGGTCCCACCCATCACGCTCTGGGCCCGGCTGTAGAGGTAGGCCTTGAGCCAGGTGTCGTCGCCACCAGCCTCGGCGGCGCCGCCGATCGCGAGCGCGGCGTGGCCGACGGTCTGCTCGGTCGAGGTCATCAGCAACTTGTCGACCGATCCGTCCGGACCGTGCGCGATGCCGTCGAGCCGCTCCGAGAGGCGCCGCCGGACGTGGAGACGGAGCATCTCGGCCTCGACGATCGCCCACGCCAGCTCCCTCACCTGCTCGGCTCCGAAAGAGACCCGGTCCGCGCGCACCTCTGCGGCCAACTCGTTGACCAGCTTCTGGTAGCGCGCCACGTAACCGAGCTCGCCCGGCTCGCGCTCGTGGCCGACCACGGTCATGGCCAGTGCCCACCCTTCCCCGGGCTCGCCGATCATCTGGTCGGCGGGAACCCGTGCCGCGTCGAAGAGCACCTCCCCGAACTCCTTGGTGATCCCGTTGATCATCCGGAGCGGCCGCTGCTCGATCCCCGGCTGGCGCATCGGGACCGCGAACGCGGAGATCCCATGGTGCTTCGGGACGTCGGGGTCGGTCCGTGCGAGGAGCAGGCACCACTCGGCGTCGTCGGAGTAGCTCGTCCACACCTTGTGACCGGTGATCACGAAGTCGTCACCCTCGCGCTCGGCCCGGGTGCGAAGGGACGCGAGGTCCGATCCGGCCTCGGGCTCGCTGAACCCCTGGCACCAGCGGTCGCGACCGTTGACGATCCCGGGCAGGAACCGCTCCTGGATCTCGCGGCCTCCGTGCTCGAGGATCCCCTGGACCAGATATCCGACACTCGGCCGCGGGGGAGCACCTGCCGCGGCGAGCTCCTCGTCGAGGATCACGTCGTACACCGCGGGTAGCTCGTGACCACCGACGCGCTTCGGCCACGAGAGCCCGAAGAAGCCCGCGTCGTAGAGCGACCGGTGCCACTCGGCCTGGCCCTTCCAGTAGTCGTCGTCGGTCGACGACGCCGGCAGGCCGGGATTGTTGGTCTGCAACCACGCAGCCAGGCGTGACCGGAATGCGGCTTCCTCCGGCGCGTCATCGAAGTCCATTGCCGGCTCCGATCCCTTGGTGCTCGAGCACGCGCCCGAGGTTCTCGCCCACCCCGCCGAGCACGTCGATCGAAAGGAGCGCCCTTCGCAGGTACACGTGGGCGAGACACTCCCAGGTGTTGCCCATCCCGCCGTGCACTTGGATGGTCGTCTCGCAGACCGCCAGCGCGGACCGCGCACAGTAGGCCTTGGCGACCGCCGCGGCCGCCAGCGCGTCCTGGGGTTCGAGGGCGTCGACGCCCCAGGCGGCGTGCATCGCGACGCTGCGCGACCCTTCCATCGAGACCAGCGCGTCGGCGAGGAGGTGCTGGAGCGCTTGGAACGAGCCCACCGCCACTCCGTACTGGCGTCGTGTCCTCGCGTGTTCGCAGGCGAGCGCGATCGCGCCGCGCATCACGCCGACCAGGTCTGCGCAGGTGAGCGAGAGTGCGAGTGCGCTCCACCGCTCGAGTTGCTCGGGGGTGAGCGGACGTCCGCCGACCGGCGTGGCCGAACCCGAGGGGTCGAGTGCGACCGACGGACGGGTGAGGTCGACCCGGACCTCGGTGCCCGCCAGCTCGACCGAGCCGAGCACGCCGGCGTCGACGAGCAGTGCACCGGACGCGCCCGCCGCGTCGATGGCCACCGCTCCCGCCGCGCGGGGCGCGGGCGCGCCGAGGCCTGGGCCGAGTGCGACGGTCTCTCTCCCGATCACTGGAGGGGCAGCGGCCAGTCGGCGCAGCTCGGCGGCGAGGGTGGGCCCGATGAACGCCGCGTCGGCGAGCCCGCGGGCGAGCTCCTCGGCGACGATCGCCGCCTCGACCGCCGAGGCGCACGGTCCACCGTCCTCCGAGGAGGTACGCAGCTCGCGCCACTCGGAGCCGGCGATCGCCGCCTCGAGTCTCGCCGGCGCGTTCCTCGTCGTCGAGCTCGCCGACCGAGTGCGGCGCGAGCCGATCGACCGCCTGTGCCGCCGCGTCGCGCAGGGCTTGCTGCTCGGAGGAGAGGCGGACGTCCATCGGTCCGCTTCTCAGGCTGCCGGAGAGGAGGCGTCGACCGGGCTCACGCGGACGCCCGTGCCCGGAGCTCTTCTTTCATCACCTTGCCGGTCGCGTTGAGTGGCAGGGCCTCGAGGATCTCGACCCGGCGGGGGACCTTGTAATTGGCCATCTCGCGGCGCGCCCATTCGACGAGGTCGGCGGCGGTGGCGCTCGAACCGGGGGAGAGGACGACGAACGCCATGCCCACCTCGCCGAGGCGGGTGTCGGGCACACCGAGCACGGCGGCCTGTTGGATGTCCGGGTGACGGAGAAGGATGTTCTCGATCTCGGCGGGGTACGCGTTGAACCCGCCCACGATGAACATGTCCTTCGACCTTCCCACGATGCGCAAGCACCCGCGTTCGGTGAGCACTCCGAGGTCCCCGGTCGAAAGCCACCCCTCGGAGGAGAGGGCCTCCTCGGTCGCCCGCGGATCGTCGAGGTAGCGCAGCATGACGCTCGGGCCACGCAGCAGGATCTCCCCGGGCTCTCCCGTCGGGACGTCGCGGCCCTTTTCGTCGACGATCCGGAGCTCGAAACCCGGCCTGGTCGCTCCGACCGTCGTCGCGATCGTCTCGAAGTCGTCACCGGGTCCGGTGGAACACGCGGTGCCCGCCTCGGTCAGTCCGTAACCCGCCACCACCACGGAGAAGGGAAGATCCTCGTGGATGCGGCGGATGAGCTCGACCGGGATGTCGGCGCCGCCGATCGTCGTCACGCGGAGAGTCGACAAGTCGTGTGCTCCACGCGCCGGATGGTCGAGGATGCTCTGGTGGAGGGTCGGCGTGCCCGGGCAGGACGGTGATCTTCTCGTCGGCAACTCGTGCGAGGACCCGGTCGACGTCGAGCACCGGCTCGGGGAGCATGGTCGCGCCGGCCGCCAGCGAGGCGAGGATCCCGGCTTTCAGACCGAACATGTGGAAGTAGGGGTTGACCATCAGGTAGCGGTCGCCCTCGGTGAGCCCGGTCATCGCGACCCAGTCGATCGCCACCTGGAGCGTTCGTCCGTGGGTCTGCACGACGCCCTTCGGGCGCCCGGTCGTGCCCGAGGTGAAGAGGATGTCCGAAGGGTCGTCGGTCCGAACCGAGCGCGCACGGCGATCGAGCTCCGAGCAGGCCTGCGGGTCGGCCCGCGAGACGAAGTCGTCCCATCCGATGCTCGGTGTCGCGCCGCCCGCTGGCAGCGGACCGCTGGCAACCACGATCGTCTCGAGATCCGGCAGCGGGACGCCACCTGCCTCGAGGAGGGCGACGTAATCGGTGTCGAGGAAGTCGGTGAGGGTGACCAGCACCTTCGCCTTGCTGCGAGAGACGATGTCGCCGGCTTCCGCGCCCTTGAACCGGGTGTTGACGGGCACCAGCACCGCACCGGCTTCGAACACACCGAGCGCGGCCACGATCCACCGGGCACGGTTGGGCATCCAGACCGCCACCCGGTCGCCGGGTTCGACGCCGACCTCGACCAAGGCCGCACCGAAAGAGCGTGCCGAGTGGAGGAGCTCGCGGAAGGTGAGCCGGGTCGCACCGTCGGCGACCGCCGTCCGGTCGGCGTATCCCGAGGCCGCGTCCGCGAGGAGCGACGGTATGGTGTCGGCGACGAGAACCACGCTTTCAGATTATAAGAAGTCTCTTCTTGTAATTTCTCGGGAAGCGCGCGTATCACTGTCGAGGCGGCATTCGGAGCAAGAGCGCCGCCGACTGCCGGAGGGGCCGGCCGGCACGGCCGACCACGACGAAGGAGGATCCATGCCACGCCCGCCGCTGCCGTACGAATTCCTGCCCGAGGTTCCCCCGCTCACCGTCTCCAGTGAGGACATGGTCGACGGGAAGGAACTTCCCAATGCACACCGTGCCGACATCATGGGCATGACCGGCGACAACCTCTCTCCTGCGCTCGCCTGGTCGGGCGCTCCGGCGGGGACCCAGTCCTTCGCGGTGACCTGCTTCGACCCTGACGCGCCCACCGGCAGCGGGTTCTGGCACTGGGTCCTCTTCGACCTCCCCTCGTCGGTCAACGAGCTTCCCCGCGGTGCGGGGAGCGGCTCGATGAAAGGTCTACCGACCGGCGCGATCCATGCGCGCAACGACACCGGAGGGCTCGGTTACATCGGGGCGGCCCCACCCGACGGTCACGGCGAGCACCGCTACGTCTTCGCAGTCCACGCGCTCGGCATCGGCAAGCTCGGTCTCGACGAGTCGGCCACTCCCGCCTTCGTCGGGTTCACCCTGACCTTCAACACCTTGGCCCGCGGCCTGCTCACCGCGTTGTTCGCTCGCTGAGGTCCTCCGGCGCCTCTCCTTTCTGCGCCGCTCCGAGTATCTCTTCGGAGTGCTCGTGGAGGCGGGGTGGCGGTCGGTACTCGGGGCTGGCGTCGTCGAAATGGATCGGGCTCCCGACCATGCGCAGCGGTCCGTCGTCGGTCTCGACCGAGACGACCATCCCACGCGAGGCGACGAGGTCGCTCTCGAGGGCGTCGGCGAGCTCTTCGACCTCCCCGACCGCCAGATCGAGGGGGCGCAGACGCCTCTCCCACTCGGCCGCGGGACCCTCCTTCAGGACCGGCTCGAGCACGTCCAACAACTCTGCGCGGTTCTCGAATCGTGCCTGCATGCTCGCAAAGCGCGGATCGTCCGCCCACTCGGGGTGACCGATCTCCTCGCAGAGCCGGCACCAGTGGTCGTCGCGGGTCACGAACAGCGCCAGGTAGCCGGAGCTCGTCTGGAACAACTGCGCGGGGACGTAGAAGGCGTGCGCCCCGAGTCGGCTGCGCGCCGGAGCCGCGTCCCCGTTGAGGGAGGCAGCCGCCCGGTAGTTGAGCTGAGAGAGCATCGAGTCGAACAGGGAGACGTCGACTTGACCCCCGCTGCCCTCGAGCACCTTCGCGACCAGTCCGAGCGCGGCCATGATCCCCGCGGAGTTGTCCACCACCGAGTACCCGGCGAGGGTCGGCGGACCGCCCGGCTCACCGGTCATCGCGGCGACGCCCGCTCGGGCCTGGACCACGTAGTCGAAGGAAGGCCACTCGGCGGCGGGCCCGTCCAGTCCGTAGCCGGTGAGCGCCACACAGACGATCTTCGGGTTGAAGCGGCGCATCGCGTCGTAGTGGAGGCCGAGCTTGCGGATCGCAGAGGCGCGGAGGTTGACGAGCAGCGCATGGGCCGTGGCGGCCAGCGCGCCGAGCTGGGCCTGACCCTCGTCGGTGGCAAGGTCGATGAAGACGCTCCGCTTGTTGCGGTTCAGGCTCGCGAAATAGGTGTTGTGCCCGCCGACCTGGGGTGAGGCGACCTGCCGGGAGAGGTCGCCGTCGGCCGGTTCGATCTTGATCACGTCGGCGCCGAGGTCGGCGAGCAACATCCCGGCGAACGGCCCCGAGAGGATGTGCCCGACCTCGAGCACACGGATGCCGGCGAGTGGACCCCTACCGCCCGCACCGCGTTCCGGAGCCGTCATGAGGAGATCGGTTGCGCGCCGGCCAGAGTCCGCATGCTCTCGATCAACGACTCGAGGGGTGTCCCCGTCGGGTAGACGGCCGCCGCGCCGGCCGCCTCGAGGCGCGCCACGTCCCGCCGGGGTACCGTCCCCCCGACCACGAGCTTGACGTCGTCCGCGCCGGCCGCACGCAGTGCGTCGGCGGTCTTGGCGGTCAGTGCCAGGTGCGCACCGCTCAAGATGCTGAGGCCGACGATCTGGACGTCCTCTTGCACGGCGACCGAGGCGATCACCTCGGGCCGTTGGCGGATCCCGAGGTAGACGACTTCGAATCCTGCGTCGCGCAGCGCGCGGGCCACCAGCTTCGCTCCCCGGTCGTGGCCGTCGAGCCCGGGCTTGGCGACGAGCACCCGGGCGGGCATCAGTGCACGACCGTCGTCACGGCGACCATGCGAGTCAGAACACCACCGGCTGTTGGAACTCGCCCCACTGTTCCTTCAGCACTTCGACCATTTCGCCCACCGTGCAGTAGGCCTTCGCGCAGTCGATCAGGCGCGGCATCAGGTTCTCGGTCTCGCCGGATGCCGCCTCGGAGAGCGCGGCGAGCGTCGTCCGCACCTCGGATACCGAGCGGGACCGCTTGACCTCTTCCAGCCGCTCGAGCTGACGGGTCCGCCCCTTCTCGTCGAGCTCGTAGCCCTCCACGTCGGGAGGCTCTTCTTCGGTCTCGAAGGCGTTGAGCCCGACCACCACCCGCTCGCCGGAGCTCACCGCGCGCTCGATGCGGTGTGCCTCCTCGGCGATCAGGCTCTGCAGGTAGCCCTCCTCGATGGCCCGCACCATCCCGCCGCGACGTTCGAGATCGTCCATGATCTCGACCACCCGGGCTTCCATCTCGTCGGTCAGTGCCTCCACGAAGTAGGAACCACCGAGCGGGTCGGCGACCCGAGTCACCCCGGTCTCGTAGGCGAGGACCTGCTGGGTGCGGAGGGCGAGTGTGGCCGAGTCCTCGGTCGGGATGGCGAACGGCTCGTCCCAGGCGGCGGTGAACATGGACTGGACGCCACCGAGCACCGAGGCGAGGGCCTCGTAGGCGACCCGCACGATGTTGTTGTGTGCCTGCGGTGCGTAGAGCGAGGCGCCACCGGCGACGCAGCCGACCCGGAACATGCAGGACCGGTCGTCCTTGGCGCCGAAGCGCTCACGCGCGATGTGGGCCCACCGCCTCCTTCCGGCCCGGTACTTGGCGATCTCCTCGAAGAAGTCGCCGTGGGTGTAGAAGAAGAACGACACCTGGGGCGCGAACTCGTCGATGGTCATCCGGCCGCGACCGAGCACCTCGTCGCAGTAGGTGATGCCGTCCATCAAGGTGAAGGCCATCTCCTGGGCCGCGTTCGCCCCCGCGTCGCGGAAGTGGGCGCCCGCGACGGAGACCGCGTTGAAGCGAGGCACTTCTCCCGCACAGAACTCGACGGTGTCGGCGATCAGGCGCAAGGAGGGGCGTGGCGGCCAGATCCAGGTGCCACGGCTCACGTACTCCTTCAGGATGTCGTTCTGGATGGTGCCGCGCAGCTTGGAGCGCTCGACCCCCTGCTTCTCCCCGACTGCCAGGTAGAACGCGAGGACGATGGCCGCGGTGCCGTTGATGGTGAAGCTGGTGCTGATCTGGTCGAGGGGGATCCGGTCGAAGAGGATCTCGGCGTCCGCCAGGGTGTCGATGGCCACGCCGACCCGCCCGACCTCTTCCTCCACGTCGGGGTGGTCGGAGTCGTAGCCGCACTGGGTCGGCAGGTCGAAGGCCACCGACAGCCCGGTCGCGCCCTGGCCGAGCAGGTAGCGGTAGCGCCCGTTCGATTCCTCGGGGGTGCCGAAGCCCGAGTACTGACGGATCGTCCACATCCGGCCGCGGTAGCCGTCGGGGAAATTGCCCCGGGTGAAGGGGAAGACGCCCGGCGGGGGAATCGACTCGGCCGCGGGAAGATCGGCCGGTCCGTAACTCGTGCGCAGCGGGATCCCCGACTGGGAGCGGACGTCTTCGTCCATGCACCGAGCCTACCGGAAATCGAGATTCCGATTTCCGGAAACTAGAGCCGAGATTTGAAAGAGCGCTATTATCGCTGGACGGTGACTCCCGAACGCGACTCCGTGCAGCGTTCCGCCGGCGGGGTGCGCGTCGAGTTCGACGGAGGGGTCGCGGTCGTCACCATCGACCGACCCGAAGTGCGCAATGCGATCGGATTCGCCACCGTCGAGGAGCTCGACGCCGCACTCGACGAGGTGTCCGGGTCGGGCGACGGCGGTCCTCGTGTTGCGCGGAGGAGGGGACCGGGCGTTCGTCTCGGGTGGGGACCTGAAGGAGCTCGGTACCATCCGCACCCACGAGGACGCGGTCGCGATGGCGCGCCGCGTGCGCAAGGTGCTCGACCGGGTCTCCGCGCTTTCGATACCGGTCGATCGCGGCGCTCAACGGGCACGCGCTCGGCGGTGGAGCGGAGGTGGCCATCGCCGCCGACATCCGCATCGCGGCCGACGACGTCACCATCGGGTTCAATCAGGTCCGACTCGGGATCATGCCCGCGTGGGGAGGGGCCGAGCGTCTCGCCCAGACCATCGGGAGAGGCCGGGCGATCCTCGCCATCGCCACCGGGGAGGTCTACGACGCATCGAGCGCCGAGCGCCTCGGGCTGGTCGACCTGGTGGTGCCTCGCCAGAGCTTCGAGGAGGAATGGCGGCGACTGGCCGGGCGCATCGCCGAGACTGCCGCCGGGACTTCGCGGGCGGTCAAATCGGTGATCGACGCGGCCATCTCCACGGTCCACCCGCACCTCGAGGAGGATGCGACCGACGCTTTCGCCCGGCTCTGGACGGCGGAGGCACACTGGGCCGCGGTCGACGCACTCTCGGAGCGCCGAAAGCCGAGCTGACCGTGTGCGGCCGATCAGTCGGCGTCGGCCAGCGGATCGTGTTGCCGACCCGAGTCGAACCCACCGTGCTTGCGGAGGAAGGTGGTCGAGCGACGGCGGATCCTCCAACCTTCGGGCGTGCGAACGTAGTCGTCGTTGTACCAGCCGAGCCGCATGGCGTGGGTCAGTTGATCCACGAACACGAAGTGCTGCACCCCGGTGGCCCGGTCGCCGTCGAAGTCGACCACCGGCATGTTGCCGATGAACTGACCTCGTGGTGCGGCCGCAAGCAATTCGGGGAATCGGTCGAGTGTGTAGGTCGTCCCGAAGGCGCGGTACTCGCCGTCGGGCGTGAAGACCTCCAGCCATCGGTCGGCGACGAACTGGCTGGCGTACTTCATGTACCGCGAGCAGAGTTGGTGGAGCTCGACCAGGTCGCCGATTCGCTGGGCAGGCTCGGACACCTCAGAGCTCCTCGTACACGACGCGCACCGCCGGTGTGATCGGGACCGACTGGCAGGTGAGCACCCAGCCGTCGGCCAGTTCCTCGTCGGTCAGCGCGTTGTTCGCGCGCATCGTGACCTGGCCTTCGACCAGGCGGGCCATGCAGGTCGCACAGTTGCCCGCCTCGCAGGAGAACGGAGGCGCCATCCCCATCTGGCGCGCGGTCTGGAGGATGGTCGTACCCGGCCGGTGCTCGACCGAATCGGCCCGACCCTCGAGCTCGACCGTCACCCGGCGTGCCTCCGGCACCGAGGACGCCGCATCCTCCTCCTGCTCGAGCGGCGTGAAGCGCTCGATGCGGATCCGTTCCTCGCCGACGTCGAGTCCGGTCAGCGCGCGCTCGACGATCTCCATGAAGGGCTCGGGTCCGCAGACGAAGTGCTCCGCGTCGCTGTCGCTGCCGGCGAATTGCCGGGCGGTCTCCTCGTCGACGAAGCCCTTCTCGGCGTCGAGGTGGTGGACCACCTCCAGGCGTCCGGGGTGCTCCTTCGCCAGCCGGTCGAGTCCATCGTCGAAGATGACGGTTTCTCGGTCGCGGTTGGCGTAGAGGACACGTACGGGTCGAGAGGTGGTCGCGAGCGCGGTCTTGACCACCGAGTAGACGGGAGTGATGCCGCTGCCCGCCGCGAACGCCACGACTTCCCCCTTTCCGGAGCCGAGGCAGAAGACGCCCGCGGGGCAGGTGGTCTCGACGACGTCGCCCGGGGCCAGCGTGTCGACCATCCAGTTGGAGACTGCGCCGCCGGGCACCCGCTTCACGGTCACCGCGAACTCGTCGCCGGCGTCGGGCGACGAGGACATCGAGTAGCAGCGGAGAAGGGGCCGGCCGTCGATCCGAGTCCGGAACGTGCAGAACTGTCCGGCGCGATAGGCGAAGGCGCCCTCGAGCTCCGGGGGGATCTCGAGCACGAAGGAGCTCGCACTCCGCGGTCTCTTGCACCACCCGCCCGACCCGCAGTGGGTGGAACCGGTGGTCACGCCCCGGGGCGGTCTCCTGTGCCGTCGGACCGGCGATCGCCATAGCCCTATGATAATGAGATTCTCGAAATCAGGTAGCGACGCTCACGTCCCGGTCTCGGTATCGTGCCGCCCGAAGGAGGCGTGGTGAACAGCCAGGGCAGTGCGATGCAGGCACGGTGGCGGCTGCGTTCGGTCCGGCCGGACCTCGCGGCCACCTACCGCGAGAACGGCTGGTGGAACGACGCCAGCCTGGGGTCGATGGTGGCGACAGGCCTCGGCGCGGTCGGGGACGCGTCCTTCGAGGTGCGGTCGGAAGTCCATCCCTGGCGGGGCACGTTGGGCGAGGTGGATCGGGCTGCGCGCTCCCTTGCCGCCACACTCGCGGCCAGAGGGGTCGGACCCGGGAGCGTCGTGCTGTTTCAGCTGCCCAACTGGGTCGAGGCGGGGATCACCTTCTGGGGGGCCACGTACCTGGGAGCGATCGTCGTCCCGGTCGTCCACTTCTACGGGCGCAAAGAGGTGGGCTACATCCTGCGGGCGACCTCGCCCGATGTCGTCGTGACCGCGGATCGTTTCGGCCACGCCGACTACCTCGCGACCTACGAGGCACTGCTCACCGAGGACGTCGATCCGCTGTGGCTGGTGGCCGGGGAGTCTCCGCCGAGCGAGCTTCCGAAGAGAGCGCAACCCTTCGCCACGTTGCTCGATGCCGACCCGTTGGCCGCACCGGCCGAGGTCGACCCGGACGCACCGGCGGTGGTCGGGTTCACCTCGGGGACCACCCGCGACCCGAAGGGGGTCGTCCACTCGCACCGGACCATGGGGTTCGAGGCCCGACAGCTCCACCTCATGTACCCGGGGACGGGTCCACCCCAGATCATCGGTGCCCCGGTCGGCCACTTCATCGGGATGCTCAACGCGTTTCTGATCACCCTGTTCGAGGACAAGACGGTGAACCTGATCGACGTGTGGGACCCGGCCGAGATCCTCCGGCTCATGCGCACCGAGCGCCTCGGAGTCGGCGGTGGGGCGACCTACTTCCTCTCCAGCCTGCTCGACCACCCCGACTTCACCGAAGAACACCTCGAGCTGATGCCCTTCGCCGGGCTCGGCGGTGCGCCGGTGCCCCGGGCGTTCACCGAACGGGGCAGACGTCTCGGCATCAAGATGTGGCGCTCGTACGGGAGCACCGAACACCCCTCCATCACCGGCTGTTTCATCGACGACCCCGAGGAGAAACGGCTGGCGACCGACGGGCACGCCCTTCCCGGGGTCGAGGTTCGCCTCGACGCGGACGGCCAGATTCTCAGCCGCGGACCCGACTGCTTCCTCGGCTACACGGATCCCGATCTCACCGACTCGGTGTTCGACGAGGACGGCTGGTACCACACCGGGGACGTGGGCGTGCTCGACGACGAGGGCTACCTCACCATCACCGACCGGGTCTCCGACGTGATCATCCGCGGCGGCGAGAACATCAGCGCACAGGAGGTCGAAGAGCTCCTTTCGGGACTCGATTCGATCGCGGAGGTCGGCGTCGTCGCCGCGCCGGACGAGCGTTTGGGGGAGCACGCGGCGGCGGTCGTCCGGCTCCGGCCCGGAGAGGCCGCACCGACTCTCGAGGAGATCCGAACACATCTCGGGTCGGCGGGCTTGGCACGTCAGAAGTGGCCCGAGTCGCTCCACGTCGTGGAGGACTTCCCTCGTACCCCCTCGGGGAAGATCCAGAAGTTCCGCCTGCGCGCCGACCTTCGAGAGGGAACACTCGGGACGGTCACCCGATGAACGAGGAGCAGCCACGGATCCCGCCGCTGCCTCCGGACCAGTGGCCCGACTCGATGCGAGAGGCACTTGCCGCGCTCGTGCCCCCCGAACCGCGCCATCCGCTCCCGACACGTCGAGACGACCGGCCGAAGGGCCTGAACGTGCTCGGCACGCTCGCCCGGTATCCGGCACTTACCCGCGCCTACCACACCTTCAACGGGCACGTGCAGTTCGCCACGACGCTGTCGCCGCGACAGCGCGAGTTGCTGGTGTTGCGGGTCGCGGTGCGTCGGCGGTGCGCGTACGAGTGGGCTCAGCACGCGATCCTCGCCGGGGACGTCGGATTGTCGGCAGAGGAGATCGAGCGGGTCGCCGAGGGCCCCGACGCGCCGGGATGGTCGACCCTCGAGCGCACGATGCTCGTGGCCGTCGACGAGCTCGTCGCAGACGCCACGGTCTCCGACACCACCTGGGCGGCGCTCGCGGCCGAGCTCGACGAGCAACAGCTGATGGACCTCGTCTTCACCGTCGGCGCCTACGAGGTGCTGGCCATGGCGCTTCGCTCTTTCGGCGTCGCCCTCGACGCGGATCTTCGACGCTGACCGCCAACTGGGTGGAAACGAACCTCTCACCGGTGATAGGCCGATTCGCGTTCATCAACCACTAGGATTCTTCGCATGGCCACCGATGAAGGCGCCGCGGCGGCGACCGATTCCCCGACGGGGAGCTGGCGCGAGCAGGCGGTGGCCCGCTCGCTCGACTCCGCCCGGCTGCGCGCGGAGAACCGGGTCCAACGCTTCATCGACGCCGCCTTCGATCTCCTGAGCGGGAGTGCACCCGGAGAGGACTTCACCGTCCAGGAGGTCGTCGAGAAGTCCGGACAGTCCTTGCGGAGCTTCTACCAGTACTTCGGCGGAAAGCAGGAACTACTCCTCGCGCTGTTCGAGGAGTCGGTCCGGTTGACCGCCGAGGAGCTGCGCGATCGGGTCGAGAGCGAGAAGGACCCGCTCGAACGCCTGCACCGCTTCGTCGTCGAGTACTACGACTTGTGCCGTCCGAAGGTCAGCACGCGGGGCAAGAAGAACGTGCCGCTCGCGCTGGCGGAGTTCGCCCAGCATCTGATGACTGCCAGCGCGCAGGATGCCACCCGTGCCTTCGCCCCGCTGGTGTCGCTGTTCACCGAGGTCTTCGACGACGCGGTCGCCGCGGGCGCGATCCGAAAGGACCTCGACCGTCAACGGGTGGCCGGGATCCTCCTCGAGATGATCATGTTCAACAGCTTCTCCTCGACCATCGGCGGGCTGGCCGCCGACGGGTCCCCTCGCGGTCCGGCCGAGGAGCTGTGGGATCTGATCTTCAACGGGATCCGCTGACCCGATCCAACGAGCCGCCCGTTCGGCTCTCAGGACCTTCGCGACCCCGGGGGTCGCTCGAGGCTCGCCCGGAGCTCCTTCGAGTCGAACGACCGGTACTCCGCGGCGAGCGCGAAGTCGAGTGTCGACAGAACCGCGCGCTCGAGCTGCAAGTTGAGGATGCGTTTGGTGTCCTCCGCTGCCCCCTGAGGTAGCGCGGCGATTCGTCGAGCGCAGCCGAGAGCCTGCTCGAGTACCTCCTCGTCGGCGCAGACATGATTGGCCAGACCGATCTCCGCGGCGCGCCGAGCCGGAATGCGCTCGCCGGTCAACGCGTACTCCTTCGCCAGCTGGAGGCTCGTCAGCAACGGCCAGGTCACCGGACCGCCGTCCGCGGCGACCAGTCCGAGCAGGACGTGAGGGTCGGCTAGATACGCGTTCTCCGCCATGAAGACGATGTCCGACAGCGCCACCAGGCTGCAACCGAGCCCGACGGCGGGTCCGTTGACCGCGGCGATCAGCGGCACCCGACAACGAACCATGTTGACCACGATGCGCCGACCGTCCTCGAGCGTCTCGTGGCGGAGGTTGGTGTCGGACGCGAGGGCGCCGAGATAGTCGAAGTCGCCTCCGGCGGAGAAGGCCCGACCGTTGCCCGTGAGCACGACGGCTCGCGCGCCGGTGTCGGCATCGATCTGCGGGAAGAGGTCGGCGAGCGCCTTGTGCAGCTCGTGGTTGGTGGCGTTGAGGTGTTCGGGTCGGTTGAGTCGGACCACTCGCACCGGACCGTCCACGTCGACCTCGATCACCGAGGGCAAGTCGTACGCGGTCATGACGCTCCCCGCGCGCGCCGACACGCCACCCGGTCGGGAAGCGTCTGGTCCATGTCAGTGCTGTGGCGGTGCGCGCTGGTGTACATTGCCCAACCGAGTGGAAACGACGTTGCGAATTCGGAGAATATCATTTCGCCTCGGGGTGGGCGGGGACGAGCGGTGAGCACACCGGAACGTCATCGGCTCGGCGCGCTGGCCGACCTGAAAGTGGTGGAGCTCGGCGTGTGGGTGGCGGCGCCCGGCGCGGCCGCGTTGTTGGCCGACTGGGGCGCCGACGTGGTGAAGGTCGAATCGCCGTCGGGCGATCCGATGCGCTACGTGTTCGAGTCCCTCGGCATCGGGGCGGACGTCGCCAACCCTGCCTTCGCGCTGGACAACCGAGGCAAGCGCAGCGTCGTGCTCGACCTGCGCGATCCGGCCGATCGGCGGCACATGGAGGAACTACTCGAGTGGGCGGACGTGTTCATCAGCAATCTTCGCCTCGATGCCCTCGACCGTCTCGACCTCGAGCCCTCGTCGACCGTCGAGCGCCATCCTCGCCTCGTCTACTGCTCGGTGAGCGGGTTCGGACTGCGGGGTGACGACCGGAACCGACCGATCTACGACATCGGCGCATTCTGGGCCCGGTCGGGTCTCTCCGTACAGATGGCCGACACCGACGGCGTGCCGTTGAATGCACGTGGCGGCGTCGGCGACCACATCACCGCGCTCGCCGCGGTGTCCGGCGTGCTGGCCGCGGTACTCGAGCAACGTGAGACCGGAAAGGGCCAGGTCGTCGAGGTATCTCTGCTCCGTACCGGGGCCTATGTGCTCGGATGGGACCTCGGACTGCAGATGACCCTCGGGAAGGTCGCGCCCTCCGAACCGAGGAACGCCAATCAGGCTCCCTTGATGAACCCCTATCGCGCGGGCGACGGTCGCTGGTTCTTCTTCACCGGGCTGGAGATCGAACGCCACATTCCCGCGGTGTGCCGGGCGCTCGGTCGGCCGGACCTGTTGGAGGACCCCCGCTTCGAATCGGCGTCCGCGATGCGGAAGAACCGCTCAGAGGTCATCGCCCTCCTCGACGAGATCATCGCGGAGCGATCCCTCGCCGAATGGTCCGAGCGCTTCGACCAAGAGGGGGTGTGGTGGGCGCCCGCGCAGACGCCGGCGGAAGTCGTCGTGGATCCGCAGCTGGTTGCGAACGACGGCTTCGTCGAGATCCCGAGCAGCGGCCGGAGAGCCCCAGCGATCGGTCAACGGCCCGGTCACCTTCTCCGGCGTGCGGTTCGCCGGAGACAGGACCGGTTCCCTCCCTCGGCGAGCACACCGACCAGGTGATCGGGGAGGTCGAAGGAGAAGGGGAGCCGCACCGTCGAGCCGGGGAGAGGCGGCCGACGTAGCTCGCACCTCGATTGCGCCCTGGCCTGATCGGTGGAGATCCCGATCGGCGGCGGTCAACCGAGGAAGAGGCTGTTTCCGGGCATCTCGTGGTAGACGATGCTCTTGACCCCGCCCGGTGACAACAGCTTGTTGGGGGAGAAGGTGCCGCCGAAGAGGACGACGTCGGACGAGCCGCCTCCGTCGGTGCCGGCGAACGGTCCGGAGAGCTGAACGGCCGGGAGCTGGACTCCCGCTTGTGGTACGGACGGAAACCACACCGAGACGGTTCCGGCGCGGTTGCACACCCAGGACCAACTGCCCCAGATGATCTGGGCCGGACCGGGACCGGTCGCAAGCTTCGGAGTGCCGGGTGCGGTCTTGTCTTTCATGGTCAGCGCGCCGGTCAGGGTTCGGTAGGCGGAACCGGAGCAGCTTGCGCCGTTCGGAAGCCCGAGTGCGCCGGACATGGTGACCTTCGAGACGCTGACCGGAGGTCCGCCGGCCGGCGGCGGAGACGCCGTGCAGTTGGTGGCCTTGATCTTGACGGTCAGCGAGATCGGACCGTTGGATTTGTCGGTGAGCCCTGGCGAAAAGCCGACCTTGCCCGACACCGTCCCGCAGGAGAGCGTGTAGTCGTTCGCATTTACCGGAGCCACCGTCCCGCGAGCGGCAACTGGGGCGGCCGATCCCGGATCTGAACCAACACCGGCCGCCAGTGCGATCGAGGTCATCGACATTGCGGCGACGCCGAGCGATGTTCTTTGTTTGGCGTTCACGTGGAGCCACCTCACTTGCGGTGCTCACGGTCAGTGTCAACCTGGCCTCGACGAGAGTCAATGGGAATTCCGGTCTTTTCCTCCGCTTGCCACCGGAGGTTCTTGTGCCGTGATGTCATTTCGACGCACCACACGTCTCTCTGCGACGTAGGGCTTTCGACTTCTTTCTCGCTGCAGCGCGTCGCTAGGTGGCGTGGTCTCGAGCACGGGCCAGCAGGCCCCTCGCGATCACCAGGCGCTGGATCTCGTTGGTTCCCTCGCCGATCACCATCAGCGGCGCATCGCGGTAGTAACGCTCGACCGGGAGGTCGGTGGTGTAGCCGACACCCCCGTGGATTCTCATCGACTCGGTGGCGAGCTCGAGTGCCGTTTCGCTCGCGAACAACTTGGCCATCCCGGCCTCGACGTCACAACGCTCTCCGGCCGCCTTGCGTTCGGCCGCATTCCGGGTGAGCAGTCTCGCGGCCTCGAGGCGGGTCCCCATGTCGGCGAGTTTGAGCTGGATGGCCTGGTGCTCGGCGATCGGCTTCCCGAAGGTCGTCCGTGCCTGCGCGTACTGGAGTGCGGCATCGAACGCGGCCCGGGCCACCCCGGTTGCCCGCGCGGCGATGTTGATGCGGCCGACCTCGAGGACGCCGAGGATCTGGGGGAGCCCCCGGCCGGCTTCCCCGATCAGGTTGGCGGCGGGAATCCGGTGGTCCACGTAGGACATCTCGACCGTCTCGACTCCGCGGTAGCCGAGCTTGCCGATCTGCCGGCTGACCGAGATGCCCTCGAAGGACGGCCCGGGAGTCTTCTCGACGATGAACGCGCTGATCCCTTCGTCGGTACGAGCGGCCAGCGCGACCAACGCGGCACGCTCGCCGTTGGTGACCCAGGCCTTGGTCCCGTTGACGACGTACTCGTCTCCGTCGAGCACTGCCCGGCAGCTGAGGTTGCGAGTGTCGCTGCCGGCATCGGGCTCCGAGAGCGAGAGCGCCCCGCGCCGCTCACCGGTCGCCATCACCGGAAGCCAGCGCTGCTTCTGTGCCTCGTCACCGTGGGCCATCAACAGGGTCGCGGCCATGGTGTGCGTGTTGACGATCCCGGTGAGGCTCATCCATCCGTAGGCCAATTCCTCGATGATCCCCACGTAGGTCAAGAGATCGAGGCCGAGGCCGCCGTAGGTCTCCGGGATGGTGACCCCGAAGAGCCCGAGGTCTCGCATCTGCTCGACGATCAGGTCGGGAAACCGGTCGTCCCGCTCGAGCTCGCCGACCACCGGCTGGACCTCTTTCGCCACGAACCGCCGGACGGTCTCGACGATCTCGCGTCGTACCTCGGGATCGGTCGGCGCGACGGCGGTCTGCTCGCTCGCCACGAGCGAGAACCCTACACGAACCTCCGTTGATCACCTTCTCGTTATCGAGAACAATGTTTCCGATGAAGGAAGCCCGATGACCGCCGACGCCCTCCACCGAGCTCTCGAAACTGCCTCGGAGCGGTACGGCGATCGTGCCGCGATCCTCGCCGGTGAAGAGGAGTGGTCGTTCGCCAGGCTCGACGGGCTGGCCAACTCGTTCGCCCGGCACCTCTCGGCGGCGGGAGTGGCGGCGGGGGATCGGGTCGCCCTGATGACCGCCAATCGCCCCGAGTTCGTGGTCGCGGTCCACGCGGTCAGCAAGGTGGGCGCCGCTTCGGTACTCCTCAGCCCGGCGTGGAAGGCACGCGAGGTCGGCCACGCCCTCGAGCTGACCACTCCGGTTCACGCGGTCGCCGACGGCGAGGGCACCGCGATCCTCACCGAGCTCCTCGGGCGCGGGCGGGTCACCGATCTCGACGATGCGTCTTCGCTCGCCGGTGCGCTCGGTCACAGCCGATCGCGGCCCGCGACCGACGGCGTCGATCCTGCCGGTGAGGCGCTCCTCGTCTTCAGCTCGGGCACGACCGGACTCCCGAAGGCGGTCCGTCACACCCATTCCTCCATCGGATGTGCCACGGAGCACTGGTGCGCGGCCCTCGGTCTCGGTCCGGCGGACCGCTTTCAGGTGGCGACGCCGCCCTCGCACATCCTCGGGCTGCTCAATCTCCTCGCGGCGGCGGAAGCGGGCGCGACGGTTCGGCTGCACCGTCGCTTCGATCTCGACGAGGTGCTCCACCGGATCGAGGCGGAGAAGATGACCCTCGAGATGGCGGTCGCGCCGATCGCCCTCGCGATGGCCAACCATCCGGACCTCGAGCGCTACGACCTCTCCTCGCTCCGTTACATCATGTGGGGCGCGACGCCGGTCACCGAGAGCGTCGCCGAGCGGGTCACCGAACGAACCGGCGTCCGCTGGCTACCCGCGTACGGCGCGAGTGAGCTCCCGGTCATCGCGGCGAACCCGGTTGCCCGTCCCGAAGCGTGGAGGTTGGACTCGGCGGGACTGCCGCCGGCCGGCGTCGAGCTGCGAGTGGCCGACCTCGACAGCGGCGAGTCGCTCGAGCCGGGTGACATCGGGGAGATCCAGGCGCGGAGTTCCTCGGTGATGGCCGGCTATCTGCCCGACGCGGCGAACGTCGACGCGTTCGCGGACGGCTGGTACCGAACCGGGGACGTCGGCTGGCTCGAGCCGCAAGGCTGGGTCCATCTCACCGATCGTTCGAAGGAGATGATCAAGGTGAGCGGCTTCCAGGTCGCGCCCGCCGAGATCGAGGCCGTCCTGCACGGCCACCCCTCGGTGGTCGACTGCGCGGTGTTCGGCGTGCCCGACGAACGGGCGGGGGAGGTGCCGGTCGCGGCGGTCGCGCTCGATCCGGATCGTCCGGTACCGGCGGAGGAGCTGCAACGGCTGGTCGCGGAATCGCTCGCGACCTACAAGCAGCTCGCCCACGTGGTGACGGTCGAGGCGATTCCACGGCTGCCCTCGGGCAAGGTGCTCCGCCGAACCCTCCGGGACGAGTGGGCGCCGAAGGTCGGGGCCTCCTGAGCCGCTAGCGACTGCGGGGCACGTCGCGGAAGGGGACGTCGCGGTCGAGCGACTGCTCGCGGGGCATGCCGAGCAGCCGCTCGGCGATGACGTTGCGGGCCATCTCGGTGGTCCCGCCTCCGATACAGACGGTCTGGCGCATGAGGAACTCGGTTCCGGGTTCTGCGATGTCCTCGCCGTCGCTCCAGGCGACGCCCGAAGAGCCCGCGACGTCGAATTCGATCGAGATCACCCGGGTGATGACCGACGCCTTGAACAACCGGGCGACGCCCGAGGACTGGTCGGAGATCGCACCCGAGGCGACGCCGTCCCCGATCCTCCGCGCGAGGTGTTCGCCGACCGTCTCGAGCATGCGGGCCTCTCCGATCAGCTCGAGCGTCGACGGGTCGCCGGTGCGACCGCCGGCTTTTGCCGTCTCCACGACCGCCGGTGTTCCGTAGCGACCCTGCGAGGTGCCGACCGGATTGGTCACGTACGGCGAGGTGTAGAGCATCCGCTCGTGGAACATCCACCGGGTGCCGACGGTCCACCCGTCGTCCACCTCACCCACCCGGTCGGCGTCGGGGACGATCACGTCGGTGAGGAACTCCTGGCAGAACTCCTTCGACCCGTTCAGCATCTCGATCCGGTGGATCTCGACCCCGGGCTGGTGGATGGGGAGCATGAACACGGTCAGCCCCCGGTGCTTCGGGACGTCCCAGTTGGTCCGTGCGAGGCAGAGCGCCCAGTCCGACCACCAGCCGCCGGTGGTCCAGATCTTCGAGCCGTTGAGGACCCAGACGTCGCCGTCGCGGGTGGCGGAGGTCAGGGCACCCGCCAGGTCGGAGCCGCCACTCGGCTCGGAGAGGAACTGCGCCCAGATCTCCTCACCCTTCAGGATCCGAGGAACGTGCTCCCGTTTCTGCTCCTCGGTCCCGAAGTCGAGGAGGACCGCCAAGCAGGGGGTGAAGGTCGGCACCTGCACACGGATCGGGTACTCGTACCCTGCGAGCTCCTTGTTGAGCACCTGCTGGTGCGCAGGGGTGAGGCCCTGGCCTCCGTACTCCTCGGGAATGCAGATGCCCGCGAGCCCCGCGTCGAAGAGCATCCGCTGGAGCTCCCGGTCGTGGGCGACGGCGGCGAGTTCGACGTCGTCCTCGTACGGCTGATCACGGCCCCCGAGATCTCGCCCGGCTCGAGCAGACGGAGGTTGTCGCGGATCCACGACCGTGTACGCCTGCGGAACTGCTCGAGGTCTGCGGTCGACACGTCGCTCATGCGGCTCCCATTTCGCGTACCACTGCTTCCCCGACCCGCCGCCGGTGCTCGGCGGGCGTGCCGTAGAGCACCCGGTTCAGGGTGGCCCGGCGGAGATAGAGGTGGAGATCGAGCTCGAAGGTCATGCCGATCCCACCGTGGAGCTGGACACATTCGTGCATGAGCTCGGTGCCGCGCTCGCCGATGAACGCCTTCGCCGTGCTCACCAGTTCGCCGGCCTGTGGGGATCTGGCCTGCACCGCGGCCGCAGCGGCGTCGGCGATCGCATGGCTCGCCTCGAGCGAGGCCTTCATGTCGGCGAAGCGGTGTTTCAACGCCTGGTAGGACGCGATCGGTCTCCCGAAGGTGTAGCGGTCGAACGCCCACTGAAGCGTCATGTCGAAGGCGGTCTGCATCGCGCCGACCGTCTCGCTGGCGAGGATCACGAGGGCCAGCTGCAGTTGCCGCTCGACCGCATCCGAGGCACGTCCGAGATCTCCGACGAGTGCTTCGCGCGGGACCCGGACGTCGTCGAAGGTGACCGTCGACAACCGACGGGTGAGGTCGACCGTCTGCAGCGGGACCACTGTGACGCCCGGAGCATGCGCGGGCACCAGCACCTGGGTCACGCCCTCGTCGGTGCGTCCGGTGACCAGCAACTGGTGTGCTTGTGCGCCGAACTCGACCGGTCGCTTGACGCCGTTCAGCACCAGCTCTTGGCCATCGGCCCGGATCTCGAGGGTCACCGCGCCGAGCTCGTCGTGCGGCGGAGGCTCCCGGTCGCACCAGGTGGCGATCGCCTCTCCGGTCAGGAGCCCCTCGAGGACGGGTGTCTGTGCATCGGTACCTCCCGCGTCGAGCGCGGCGGCCACCACGTTGGTCGAAAGGAAGGGACCGGGCGCGGCGCGCCGTCCGAACTCGTAGGCGAGCAGGCTGAGGTCGACGACCCCCTGCGCCGCTCACGCTGCCGCCTCCGTGCTCCTCACTGACCAGGAGGGAGGTCCATCCGAGCTCAGCACCTCGCCGCCAGTACCGCTCGTCGAAACCGGCGGGGTCGTGTCGGAGGTGGCGGATCTCCGCGACGGGAGCCTGCTCGTCGAGGAACTTGGCGGTCGTCTCTTGGAGGAACTCCTGGTCGGGAGTCAGCTGCAGCAGCACGATGTGGTCCCTCTCACAAGCCGGACTTCGGGTCGAGGCTGCCCTCGACCCGGCGGGCCATGCTGTCCTGCGCAAAGGTCGAGACCAGCCCGCCCTCGGCGGTGTAGACGGCACCTCTTCCGAAGATGCGCCCGCGTCCCGCGTAGGAGCCTTCGTGCGCGAACAGCAACCACTCGTCGACGTCGACGTCGTCGTGGAAGTGCGCGGTGTGGGAGATCACACCGGTCGAGATCGTCTGGTGGGCGTCGCGCACGCTGACCACGTCGGAGTGCGGGCGCAAGGCTGCCCCGATGATCAGGCCGGGTTGGGACCAGGCCACGATGGCCTGTTTGGCCGCCACGGATTCGGGAGACGTTGCCGCTCGGAACCAGACGTAGCTGACCGGCGACCCGTCCGCGGCGACCGCGTCGGGGAGGTCGACCAGTCGGGCCTCCGCATCGGGGAAGACCACCCCCGCATTTGCCGGCGCGCACTCGTCGGGGCCCGGTACGTCCGGCATCGGGGGCGCGTGACGCACCAGATCGGCGGCGGGCGCGTTGGAGAGGACCAGGCCACGGGAGAGGAGCCGGTCGCCCTGGTGGACGCTGACCGTCGAGCTGGCCCAGGCGCGACCCGAATGCATCGAGTCCACCTCCAACTCGAGCGGGCCGGCGCTGTACCGGCCGGCCCTGGCGAAGATGGCGTGGACCGAGGTGACCTCTTTCTCGCCGGAGAGCGCGGCGTCCGAGGCCATGATCATCTGGGCGAGGATCTGCCCGCTGAAGACGATGTCGCGTCCCTCGGGGTCCTTTTCGGGGTGGTTCGCGGCGAAACGGCTCGATCCGAGGTCGCGCACCTGCAGCACCGATGGCAGCTCGGGCATCAGACCCTCCTGTCGAAAGAGGGCACGGCACCGAGGAGCAGTCGCGGTGGGTCGGTCATCGGATCAGAGAGAGCTCAGCGTGGCGCCCGGTCAAAAGACGCCGATGCCGGCGGCCTCGTTGCGCTTCTTCCATTCGGCCCGCGGCATACGGGTGGTGTCGACGTCGGCCGCCAGCGCCCGCAACGACCCGACGTTCGCCTGTTCCTTTCGGGATCTGGGCGAACGGGTCCCAATCGAAGAAGCGGGTTGCGTTCTGCCAGGTGATCTTGTCGATCTCCTCGCCGGTGCACCCGGCCTGCTCGAACTCGCTCCAGGCGAACTCCGGCGAGTCGGGCCAGGTGGTGTCGGTGTGGGGGTAGTCGCACTCCCACGCGATCACGTCCATGCCGATCTCGTGGCGCAGTTTGAGACCGGAGGGGTCGGTGATGTAGCAGGCGAGGAAGTGCTCGCGGAAGACGTCGGAGGGAAGCTTGCCCTCGCCGAAGCTGGTGTCGATCCACGACTGGTTCTGGAAGTGGCGGTCGATCCGATCGAGATAGAAGGGGATCCAGCCGATCCCACCCTCGGACAGAGCGACCCGCAGCTCCGGGAAGCGTCGCAGTGTGGGACCGAACAGCAGGTCCTGGGCGGTGAGCATCGTCAACTGCGAGGGGATCACGATCATGTGGTCGACGCCGGCTTCCGGAGCGAGCGTCACGATGTCCCACGCTCCACCGATGTGGAGCGACAGCACCATGTTCTCGTCGACGAGTGCCTGCAGCATCGGGTCCCAGTGGCCGGAGAGGAAGCTCGGCCAACCCTGCGAGTGGGGCGCCTCGAGGAAGCTGATGGATCGGAATCCCTTCTTCGACAGGCGCCTGATCTCCTGCACTGCGAGATCCACGTCCCACATGGGGAGGATGCCGAGCGGGATGAACCGTCCCGGATAGGCGCCACACCACTCCTCGATGTGCCAGTCGTTGTACGCCTGGAGCATCACCAGCGAGAGTTCCTTGTCGGTGGCCTCGGTGAAGGTCCGGGCATTGAAGCCGGCCATGGTGGGGAAGCACATCGAGGCGAGTACGCCGTTGGCGTTCATGTCCCGCACCCGGTCGTGCACGTCGAAGCAGCCCGGTCGCAGCTCGGTGAAGGCGCCGGGGTGGAAGCCCCATTCCTCGCGGGGCCATCCGACCGTGGCCGACATTCCGAACCGGGTCGAGGTCGCCTGGCCCTGGAAGACCCACTCGTCCACGCCTTGCTCGTTGCGGACGACCTTCGGCACCTCGTCGAGCCACTTGGCCGCGACGTGTCGCCGGTACATGTCCGGCGGCTCGATCACGTGGTCGTCGATGCTGACCAGGATCATGTCGTCCTTTTGCATGGATGCTCCTTCGTTGCTCAGGACGTGAACACGGGCAGGGTCTCCCAGCCGCGCACGGTGGAGGTGCGTGCCTGCACGGCGTGCTCCCAGTCGACCTCCCAGTCGGGGAAGCGCTGGAGGACCTCGTCGAGCGCGACCCTTCCCTCGAGCCTCGCCAGTGCTGCACCGAGGCACAGGTGGATCCCGTAGCCGAAGCTCAGGTGCCGGCCGACCTCGCGGTGGATGTCGAAGCGGTCCGGGTCGTCGAAACGCCGCTCGTCGCGGTTGGCCGACGCGTTCAACAACAGCATCACGCTGCCCTCGGGAACCGTCCGGTCGTAGTACTCGATGTCCTGTGCGACGAAGCGAGCCTGGACGGGAGAAGGTGGTTCGTACCGGAGGATCTCCTCGATCGCCTGGGGGATCAGCGAGCGGTCCGCTCCGAGTTCGCGTCGCTGGTCGGGATGATCCGCCAGGAGCTTGCCGGTCCAGCCGATCAGTCGGGTGGTGGTCTCGTTCCCCGCGCCCGCCAACATGCCGACGTAGGTGAGGACCTCTTCTCGGGTCAGGCGACGGGTCGTCCCGTTCTCGTCCTCGAACTCGACGGTGAGCAACTGGGTCATCACGTCGTCGGAGGGGTGCTGCCGACCGCCAGTCGATGTACTCGGCGAACATCTCGTGCTGACTGATGTCCGGTGGGTCTGTGGGGACGCCGCTCTCGTCCATCTTGAGACCCTCGTCGATGTGATCACGGATGGCTTCCTGGTCCTCTTCGGGGATCCCGAGGAGCATCCCGATCGTCCGCATCGGCATCTGGGCCCCCAGGTCGGAGATGAAGTCGAAACCTCCCGAACCGACCAGCGGATCGAGGCTCCGAGCACAGAATTCCCGCACCTTGCCCTCGAGCGCGGTCATCTTCCGAGGCGTGAACACCCGGGAGAGCAGGGCTCGGTGCAGGTGGTGGATCGGCGGATCCTCGAAGATCATCATCCCCGGGATGATGGGCGTGTCAAGTGGCTGGTCGATGCAGGACTTGATGATCTCGAGCACCGACCCCTTGCCCGACCGGTAGGTCTCCCAGTCGAGGAGGCCCTTCTCCACGTCGTCGAAGCGGCTCAGCGCGTAGAAGTCGTACTTCTCGTTGTAATAAAGAGGTACCTCGTCGCGGAGCCGCTTCCAGACCGGGTAGGGATCGGCGTCGATCTCGAAGTCATAGGGGTCGTAGTTGACGTCGCTGTCACTCGTCACGGTCACGTCGCGCGTTCCCCCTCGATCGATCGGTCCCGCTACAGGCCGCTCTTCGACATCTTGCGTACGTCGGCGGTTCTGGCTGCGCCCTCTGTGCCCGCAACTTACCTGATATTGACGTCGTCATCAAAACCTGAGAACCTTCCGAGCATGGTGCGTGAGAAGCCTTCTGTGAGCGCGCGGGCATGAATCTCGAGGGGCGTTCAGCGATTGTCAGCGGCGGCGCGGGCGGGCTCGGTTCGGCCGTGGTCCGCCAGCTCGCGGGGTCCGGCATGCGAGTCGTGGTGTTCGACCGCGACGCCGACCGTGCGGGTGCGCTCGCGAAGGAGCTGGGGGACGCCGCGGTCGCGGTGGGGGGTGACGTCGTGGACGACGACGACGTCACCGCCGCCATCGACGCCGCGTACGCGATGGGCACGCTGTCGGTGCTCGCCAACGTTGCCGGTGGGGGAGTCGGTGGGGGGCGCACCGTCGCCCGCGACGGCGCGCCTCACGACAAAGCGGCGTTCTCGATCACCATGGAGATGAACGCGCTCGGCACCTTCAACGCGACCCGCCTGGTTGCAGCCGCGATGGCCAAGAACGCTCCCGACGAGGAGGGCGAGCGCGGTGTGGTGGTGAACACGGCATCGATCGCCGGCCTCGAAGGCCAGATCGGCCAGGTCGCCTACGGCTCGGCCAAGGCGGCCATCTTGGGGATGACCCTGCCGATGGCACGTGACCTCGCCCCGCTCGGGATCCGGGTATGTGCCGTCGCGCCGGGGACGATGGGTACGCCGGCGATGCTCCGCGTGCCCGAAGAGGCCAGGGGGGAGATCGAGAAGAACATCATGTTCCCGAAGCGTTTGGGCAAGCCCGAGGAGTTCGCTCTGTTGGTCGAGTCCATCGCTCGGAACCCCTATCTGAACGGCGAGAACATTCGCCTCGACGGGGCGTTGCGATTCCCCCCGAAATAGGCACGCGCTGCGAGAGGACGAGAGGAGCGGTGTGAGGCCTCTTCCCGAGCTGACCCCCGCCAACGAATGGTTCTGGAAGTCGGGAGAGGACGGCGTCCTTCGCATCCAGGGTTGCTCGGACTGCGGACGGCTGGTCCACCCGCCGGTGCCCATCTGTCCGTACTGCGCAAGCCGCTCGTCGAAACCGACCGCGGTGTCCGGCCGGGCCACGGTGGTCGGGTGCACGGTCAACGTGCAGCCGTGGTTGCCGGACTTCTCGCCGCCTTACGCGGTGGCCAACGTGGCACTGGCCGAGGATCGCAGCGTCCACCTCACCACCAACATCGTCGGGTGTGAACCGGGCGACGTCCGGATCGGACAGGAGGTCGCGGTCCGCTTCGAGAACCAGGAGGACGTCTGGATCCCGCTGTTCGAGCCGACCGGTGCGATCGACACGGTCGACCGGGTCCGAGAGCCGGTCCGCCCGAGCCCTCGCCCGCCGATCGACAAAGAGCGCTTCGAGCACCGGAGCGTCCTGTCGGGGATCGGGCGCTCGAGGTTCGGACGGCGCCTGATGGTGGATCCGCTCTCGTTGACGATCGACGCCTGCCTCGCAGCCGTTGCCGATGCCGGCTTGGAACTCGAGGACATCGACGGGCTCTCGACCTACCCCGGCGCCGTCGGGTTCGGGATGAGCGAGGGGGGAGTCGCTGGCGGTCGAAGAGGCGCTGCGGATCCATCCGACCTGGATCAACGGTGGTGGCGATCTACCCGGTCCGGGAGGGTCGGTGATCGCGGCCATGCTCGCGGTTGCCGGCGGACTCTGCCGTCACGTCCTGTGCTTCCGTACCGTCTGGGAATCGAGCTTTGCGGCGCTCGGTCTCCACCCTCCATCTGGCCGCGTGTCGGGCATGCGGGAGTGGACCGCCCCGTTCGGTGCGATGTCGGCCGCCAACTGGATCGCGATCAACGCCAGCCAGTACTTCCACCGTTACGGCGCGAGTCGGAAGATGCTCGGGACGATCGCGCTGAACGGAAGGGCGAACGCCGCCCGGAACCCCGCTGCCATCTATCGGGACCCGATGACGATGGACGACTACCTCGCGGCGCGGATGATCACCACTCCCTTCGGCCTCTACGACTGCGACGTCCCGTGCGACGGCTCGGTCGCCGTAGTGGTCTCCGATGCATCGGTGGCTCGCCGACCTGCCCAAACCGGCGGTGCGGGTCGACGCGGTCGGGACCCAGATCCTCGAGCGGGTCTCGTGGGACCAGGGAACCTTGACCCACGAGCCCCAGGTCATCGGTCAGTCGGCGCACCTCTGGTCGCGGACCGCTCTCCGACCCGACGACGTCGACGTCGCGCTCGTCTACGACGGCTTCACCTTCAACGCGATCTCCTGGCTCGAGGCACTCGGGTTCTGCGGTTTCGGTGAGGCGGAGGATTGGCTCGACGGAGGAAAGCGCATCGCGCTCGACGGCCAGCTCCCGGTCAACCCTCACGGCGGGCAACTTTCGGAAGGGCGGACACACGGCTTCGGCTTCATCTACGAGGCGGTCACCCAGCTCCGCCACGAGGCGGGCGAACGCCAGGTGCGTGACGCAGCAACCGCGGTGGTCACGAGCGGCGGCGGAACCCCTTCGGGAGTGATGCTCCTCCGTCGGGACGGATCATGATCTCCCGGGTCACTCGGAGCCTTGGCCGAGTCCGGGTCGCCGAGTCCTCGAAAGTCCCCGGTAGAGTTTGCTCCCGCGTCGTGACCGGATGGAGGGAGAGGTCGTGTCGCTGAGTGCACCGGTCGAGGGTGACAAGCCCAACGGCCCACGTTCGCGCAAAGGAGTCCAGACCCGCGCACGGCTGGTTGCCGCAGCGAAGGAGGTCTTCGAGGAGAACGGGTTCCTCGATGCACGGATCTCCGACATCGCGGAGCGCGCGGGCCTTTCCCACGGTTCCTTCTACCACTACTTCGAGTCGAAGGAAGAGATCTTCCGCGAGGTGGCGGCCACCGTCGACGAGCTACTCGCAGCTCCGCAGCGCACCGTGGTCCTCGACCCTTCCTCCCGGGCCGCCCCGCGGGACCGCATCCACGAGGCGATGCGGCAGTACCTCGAGAGCTATCGCGAGGAGGCGAAGATCGTCGGGGTGATCGAGCAGGTCTCGCGCTACGACGACGAGGTCGGTGCACTCCGACTGGCCCGCCACCGCCGCTACGTGCAGGAGATGGCCGGGTCGGTCCGCCAGCTGCAGCTGCGCGGCCGCGCGAATCCGAAGATCGATCCCGAGATCGTGGCGGCCGCTCTCGGTTCGCTGACCACTCGTTTCGCCGAGACCTGGCTGGTGGAGGGTGCGGTCGAGTGCAGCTTCGACGATGCCGTCGACCAGTTGACACTGCTGTTCGTCAATGCCCTCGGACTGACCGACGGCTCGGAGCCGGCGGGCTGGCAGACGAAGGACTGAACGGGCGCCAGGCCGTTCAGGCGGCCAATTCGCCGAGAACCCGATCGGTGTCCGCCCCGAGCGGGCGCGCAACGGCTTCGGCCCGGCGGCCACGCGGCGCTTCGACCGGCGTTCCTTGGTGGAACCAACCTCCGTCGAGTCGCGTCGCGAAGGTCGCAGGGGTCACCGATGGTGCGGTCGCCGCCGCCGCTCCGGCGAGCGACGCGTCCACGAACCATCGTCCGCCCTGTCGGAGGCACTCGAGGGTGCGGACTGCCGCCTCGAGCCCACAGAGCGGATCGGCGATCGCGTCGGCGGCGAGGCGAGGCGCCCCGTCCGAGGGGTGCCAGGCCACCAGACCGGCAGCCGCCGCGACGTCGTCGCCGTAGCCCACTCGATTCGACGACCAGCCGTACGCGGTGACCGCGGTCCACACCTTGTCGGTCGCGGCCGAGAGCACCTGGTCGACCGAGATCCCGAGCTGCTCGAAGGCCCGGGCCCGGGCGGAGGTGACCACGACGTCGGCGGCGTCGAGCAGGTCCTTCAGCTGCGCGCATCCCGAGGGAGAGCGGAGATCGAGCGCGACGCTCGACTTGTGCGCGTTGAGCAGGTCGTAGAAGGCGCGGGGACCGTGACGGGCTCCGTCGGGGCGCGCCGGGTCCTCGACCTTGATCACCTCTGCGCCAGCACGGCGGAGAAGGTGCGTGCAGAGCGGTCCGGCCCAGAGCGCGGAAAGGTCGACGACGACCGGAGCCGCAAGGTGCCGTCGACCCGGACGCGAAGCGCCGATCGCGGTCATCGGACCGGTGCTGTGTCCGACCGCGCTCACTGCGGCGCCGAGCAGGTCGGCTTGCTCCTCGAGCTCCCGTGCGGTGCGTTCCGACATCGCCCGCTCGACCTTTGCCCACGCATCGTCGAGGCTCGAGACCTCGACGCCGACGAGTGCGGGCAACAGCTCGAGGTCTTCGTCTCGAGCGAGGCTGCACGCGACCCAGCCGTCACGTGCCGGCAGGAGCCGCGTCCGTCCTCCACAAGAGCGACTGCCGGCCCGCCCGAGGGAGGAGATGGCCGCCCGCTCCGTCAACAGCGAGGCGTCGAGACCGAAGCGTGCGGCTCGCTCCTCGATCGAGGCTCCCGCCCCCCATCCGAGTGCGAGCGGCGGGCCGTCGGGGTCGCCGGTCAGGTACATCGCGCCGGAAGATGCCCAGGTCGATGGTGTCGTCGGCGAGCCACTGCGCACATCCGGACTCTATCGTTGAGCCCGTGAGGGTCTCCGACCTCCGATTGCTGCTCGATACGCCGTTCGACCATCTCGTGGAATCGACCTCGGTACTCCAGACACCGGAGCCCGTCGTCCTCGAAGCGCGAGGTCACCTCGACGATGCATCCATCACTCGGCTCGCGGCGATCCTTCGACGGCTGCCCGCGCCGACCGTGTGGCTCGGAGGAGCGGATGCGTCCCCCGGGTTGGTCCACGCGGTCGACGTCTGCGTGACCTCGGGACGCGAGCCAGCCCGCCCCTTCGTGTCCGCCGAGGTCGACGAGGTGTCCGAGGCCGTTCGCCGTCAGCCGCTCGCGTCCCTCGCACTGGTGGCGCTGCTCCGGAGCACCGAGACCCTCGACTCCTGGAACGGCGTCGCGATGGAGTCGGCGACCTACTCGATGCTCCTCGGGAGCGCATCGTTCGCCGAGTGGCTCGCTCGCAGAGGGCCTCCTCGACGGAAGCCGGTCGCGCGCCCGCCGGTTCGGGTGGAGCGGGTCGACGACGTGCTTCGGGTGACCCTCGACCGCCCGGAAGCTCGCAACGCCATCGACTCGGCCGTGCGCGACGACCTGGTGGAGGCGTTCCGCCTGGCCGTCGCCGATCCCCGGGTCAGAGTCGAGGTCAGAGGGAGCGGGCCGAGCTTCTCGGCAGGTGGGGACGTGGAGGAATTCGGAACGGTCGGAGATCCCGCGACAGCCGACGCGGTGCGCCTCACTCGCCACCCGGGGCTGGCACTGGACGCAGTCGCGGCGCGTACCACCTGTTCGGTCCACGGCCCGTGCGTCGGGGCCGGCGTGGAGATCGCGGCGTTCGCCGGCTCGGTCCGCGCCGACCCGGGCACGACCTTCCGGTTGCCCGAGGTCTCGATGGGGCTGGTGCCGGGAGCGGGCGGCACCGTGTCGATCCCCCGCCGCATCGGCCGTCAGCGTGCCGGGTGGCTGGCGCTCACCGGTGCGGTGCTCGAGTGCGAGGTCGCGCGGACCTGGGGGTTGGTCGACGAGGTGGTCAGTCCGACGACGGCAGCGGCTTCGCGCTCTTGAGGACGAGCGGCCGGTCGCCGACGCTCAGTTCGCCGGCCCCCCCTTTGCTGCAGAGCACCTCGAGCGTGTCGTCGTCGACGTAGCGCTTTCCGAGCTCGACCGACCCAACCGGAGTCGACCCTCCTTGCGAAGTGGCTGCCTCACCTGATCCATCGAGCATCGCAACGCCTCCACAGCGCAGGTCGACGTCACCCGGAGCGGCCTTGATCACCACCACTTCTGCCTCGCTCACCGCGCTCTTGAGTCGGGTTCCGGCCTTCAATTCCACTGCTCAACCCCTTCGATGCTCGGCGCGAAGGTCGCTCCGAGACGCGTCGCCCTGGATTGTGTCACGCGCTCGACGTGGGTCGAGGCGCGACCGTCACCGAGTGGAGCGAGACGCTCGCGCCACCCTGGAGCACCGAATCGACGATCGAGGTGAGGTCCTCCACGTCGACGAACGCTCCCGCCAGGTAGTTGCGGCTCTGCCACACCGAGTGGAAGGACATCATCACCTCGGGGTCCCACTGGTCGGCGAAGCCGGTCATCGAGTCTCCCTCACCGCCCACGCAGTCACCCACGACGAGCCGGGTGAAACCGATTTCGGGGTGTTCGGATCGCCATGCCTCGACCAGCTTGTCGAGCGCGGCCTTGCTCACCCCGTACGCCCCGAGGCCCGGCCACGGCGGGGTGAGCGACGCGCTGACCGACGAGAGGTAGACCGCGACACCTCTCGAGGCGGCCAGGTGGGGGAGCGCGGCAGCGGTGACCGTGGCGGCCCCGATGACGTTGGTGTCGAAGACCCGCCGCCAGGTGTCGGCGTCGGTGTCGGCCAGCGCGGCGAGCGGTCCGATCGCCGGTGTGTAGACCAGCCCGTCGATCCCGCCGAGGGCCGAAGCGGCATCCGCCGATCGCCGCGCCGACCGACTCGCTGTCGGTGACGTCGCACGAGAAGGCGAGAGTTCCGGGGCCGGCTTCCTTGGCGGCCTCCTCCAGGCGGGTCGCCCGACGCGCCATCAGCGCGACGGTGGCGCCGCGTCGGGCGAGGCCCACCCCGATGCAGCGGCCCAGTCCGCTCGATGCCCCGATGACGACGACTCGCATCTCGTTCCTCTCCTTCGCCCACACACTCTAGGGACCGGTATTGTGCTCGACGTCGACGTCACCATAGGGTCCGGCGGGGAGTCCGCCGACACGATGGCGCCGGAAGCTTCGGAGGCACAAATGACCGCAGTCATGGAGGGAGTCCGCATTCTCGAGGTCGCGGAGCAGACCTTCGTCCCCTCCGCCTCGGCGTTGCTGGCCGACTGGGGTGCCGACGTGATCAAGATCGAGCACGTCGAGCGGGGCGACGCCATGCGGGGGCTCGCCGCGACGGGGGTCTTGCCCATCCCCATGGACGTGCACGTTCTCCTCGAGAGCTCCAACCGCGGGAAGCGCAGCATCGGGCTGGACCTGACCTCGCCCGACGGCCGCGAGATCCTCTACCAGCTCGCCGAGCACTCGGACGTCTTCTTGACCAACAAGCTGGCCGGAACCCGCAAGAAGCTCCAGATCGACGTCGAGCAGCTGCGGGCCCGCAACCCCAAGATCATCTACGTGCGGGGGACCGGCCAGGGCGAACGCGGTCCCGACGCGGACAAGGGCAGCTACGACTCCCTGGCCTTCTGGGCCCGCGCCGGCGTCGCGGCCGGAGTCAAGCGAGCCGATCGGGACGAGGTCCCGAGTCCCCCCGGTCCCGGCTTCGGCGACTCGATCGGGGGGATGACCATCGCCGGCGGCATCATGGGCGCCCTCTACCACCGAGAGCGCACCGGCGAGCCGACCGTCGTCGACATCTCGCTGTTCGGCACGGGGCTCTGGGCACAGGGCCAGACCATCGCGCTCTCGCTCCTCCTCGACATGCCGTTTTCGGCGCCGCCGCCGCAACGGGGACGCGCCAACCCGCTCACCGGCAACTACGAGACGAAGGACCAGCGTTTCATCTCGCTCACCTGCCTCCAGGCCGGCCAGTACTGGCCCGGGATGTGCGAGGTCATCGAGCGGCCCGACCTGATCACCGACCCGCGCTTCGCCGACCACACGTCACTGATCGAGCACGGCGGGGAAGCGATCGAGATCCTCACCGAGGCCTTCGGTCAGCACACCCTCGAGGAGTGGAAGGAGAAGCTGGGCGGCTTCTCGGGTCAGTGGGCGGTCGTCCAGGACACCATCGAGGTCGCGTCGGATCCGCAGACGGTCGCCAACGGTTACGTCCAGGAGTGCCACACCAAGTCCGGCGCGGCGTTCCGCATGGTCGCCGCGCCGGTCCAGTACGACGAGGAGCCGGCGATCCCGCGTCGCGCACCCGAGTTCAACGAGCACGGCGACGAGATACTCGCCGAAATCGGCATCGACACGGACGCGGCCATCGACTTGAAGGTCCGCGGCGTCGTCGCCTGAGACGTAACTCACCACAGCTCAACGAGGAGAGCACAATGAGCCCGAAGAACCTGTTCGACGCATTTCGCTTCGACGGGAAGCATGCCGTCGTAGTCGGAGCCGCCACCGGAATGGGTGCGGCGACCGCTCAGCTCGCGGTCGACGCCGGCGCGCAGGTCACCGCGATGGACCGCGCGGAGATCACCGTCGCCGGCACCAAGGCCGTCCAGATCGACCTCGCCGACCGGTCCTCCATCGACGCGGCCATGGACCAGATCGACGGGCCGGTCGACGCGCTGTTCTCCTGCGCGGGGGTTGCGGACGGTACGCCGGGCATCGAGAAGATCAACTTCATCGGCCACCGGCACATGATCGACACCTTGCGGGCGAAGGGGACTCTCCGCAAAGGCTCCGCGATCGGGTTCATCTCCTCGGCCGCGGGCCTCGGATGGCAGAACAATCTCCCGTTGCTGAAGGGGTACCTCGACACCCCGGACTTCGACGGCGCGGCACGTTGGATCGAAGAGAACGGTCACGCGGACTACATGTTCTCCAAGATGGCCATCTGCGCGTACGTGGCCCGTGAGGCATTCGGTCTGTTGAAAGACGGCATTCGGATCAATGCCATCTGCCCGGGCCCGACCGACACCCCGCTCGCCCAGGCCAACAAGGAGATGTGGTTGGGATTCGGCTCGGACTACCGCGAGGAGCTGGGCATCGACGCCTCGACACCCCTCGAGCAGGCGTACCCGCTGGTGTTCCTCTGCAGCGAAGCGGCGAGCGGGATCACCGGCATCGTCCTCACCACGGATGCCGGCTATCTGAGCTCGGGAATCACCGAGTCGTATCCTCCGGCCGCGCCCGCGGCGGGATTCTTGCTCGACATCACCCTCTGAGCGCCTGACCGCGTTCCGCCGTCCTCCGGGGATTACCATTTCCTGATCCGTCAGGAAGTGAGTCGGCACTCACTTGGCCTCCGACGACGAGTTTCGGCCGCGTTTTGACGCTGACATCGACATTGGTACTGTGAGCGCCGGTCAGCGACCCGGGCCCGCCGCCGGGTGGGCTGTGAGGCGATGACGAGGGGGAGCGAGGGGGAGATGGTCCGACACGATCAGGCGCATCCCTTCGCCGGAGAGAGCACCGGCCGATCGGCCGCGAGGTTGGGATGCTTCAGTACATCCTGATCGGGCTCGCCCTCGGGTCGATCTACGCGATCGCCTCGGCCGGTCTGGTCGTCACCTACGTCTCCTCGGGCGTGCTCAACTTCGCGTTCGGCTCGATGGCCTACGTCATCGCCCGCTTCTACTACTTCCTCAACTCGCAACACGGATGGGCCACCTGGACGTCAGGAGTGATGGCCCTCCTGGTGGTGGCGCCGCTGATGGGCGTGTTCCTCTACGCCGCGCTCTTCCGCTTCCTGCGAGGACAATCGACGCTGGTCAAGGTCGTCGCCACCATCGGTCTCTCGGTCGCACTCCCTCCGGTCGCCGATCTGTGCTTCGGAACCCAGACCATCACCTCGGCGCCCGGTCTCGCACTCACCACCGACCAGCCGTTCCACTTCCTCGGCACGCCGATCACCACCGACCAAGTCATCACCTACGGGTTCCTGTTGTTCGTCCTCGTCGCGGGAACCTTGGTGCTGCGTTTCAGCGACGTCGGACTGTGGGTCCGCAGCACCGTCGACTCGGAGGCGATGGCCTCCCTCTCGGGGGTCAACCCGGGTCGTGTCGCGCTCGGCGTCTGGGCGATCAGTTCGATGCTCGCAGGGGTTGCCGGCATCCTGGTGGCCCCGACCAACGGTCTCACCACGGTCGGGATGACCACCCTGATGGCCGCGGCGTTCGCGGCCGTGGTGAGCGCGCGCCTTCGGTCGCTCACCGGTGCGGTGGTCATTGCGCTGGCCATGGGTGTGGTGACCGACGTGATCCAGGAGTACCTCCCGGCCAACAGCTCGTTCACCGCGGCGGTCATCCCGAGCATTCCGTTCGCCTTCATCCTGGTGTTCCTCGTCATCTACGCGTTCCGACCGGGCGCCGCTCTGGACGAGCGTGCGAGCGCGGGTGGACCGCTCGACCAGGCGATCCGCCCCGCGACCGAAGACCCCGGCAACGTCGCGAGCGCGTCGATCAACCGCGCCGGCAAGGGGGCCGCGCTCGGTGCGGTCCCGATGATCGTCGTCGCGCTCACACCCCTGATCTTCCATGGGAGCGCGTTCTGGCTGGGATTGGTCGCACTGGGCATGTGCTACGCGATCACCTTCCTCACCTTCACCGTGGTCACCGGTGAAGGCGGGATGCTGTGGCTCTCCCAGACCATCTTCGCCGGAGCCGGCGCGATCGCGGCAGCCCAGTTCGTCACCGTCTGGCACGTTCCGGTTCTGCTCGCGCTGGTCCTCGGCGGGGTGATCGCCGCAGTCGCAGGGGCGGTCATCGGCGTGCTGACCATCCGCCTCGGTGACCTCTACGTCGCGCTGGTGACCTTGAGCTTCGGGCTCCTGATCGAGACGCTCGTCTTCACCAGGAACCGGTTCCTGCAAGACGGCGTCGGGGTGGTGATCAACCGCCCGAGCTTCGCGAGCAGCAACCTGGTCTTCTCCTACCTCGCGCTCGCGGTGTTCCTGGTCTTCGCACTCTTGATCTGGAACATGCGACGTTCGACCAGCGGGCTGGCGCTGCGTGCGGTGCGCGACAGCGAACCGGCGGCGCGCACCCTGGGTCTCAGCGTGCTGCAGGTGAAGGTGATCGTCGGCTCGCTCGGCGCATTCGTCGCCGCCGTCGGCGGCGGCTTCCTCGCGCTGTACGCGGGGGTGGCGCAGCCAACCTCCTACGAGACCTTCGCCGGACTGGTCTGGTTGGCGGTCGTGGTCACCATGGGGGTTCGCTCGATCACCGCTGCCGCACTCAGCGGGCTGGCCTTTGCCCTGTTGCCGAGTCTCGTGCAGACCTACCTTCCGAGCCGCTGGTGGGAGACGCCGGCCTTGCTGTTCGGATTGGGTGCCATCAGCGTGGCCCGCCATCCCGAGGGCGTCGTGCTCCATTTCGGGCAGCAGTTGCGGTCGTTGCCGGCGCGGGTGGCTGCCATGCGGCACGATCACTCGGTGGGGTCGTCGGTCGGCGACCTGCGAACCGAGGAGCAGAACGCCGCCGTCGCCGTGGTGACCACCGACGCCTCCGATCCGAGAGGAGCGGCGGTCCGATGAGCGACGTGTCGGACGGAGCGGGCGTCCCACGTCTCGCCTGCGAAGGGGTCACCGTCCTCTTCGGTGGGTTGGCGGCGATCGACGAGGTCTCCCTCGCGGTACCGCCCGCGGAGATCGTCGGGTTGGTGGGTCCGAACGGGGCCGGGAAGAGCACCCTCTTCGGTGTCCTCTCCGGACTGTTGCGGCCCGTACGAGGAACGGTGGCGCTGGACGGGACCGACGTCACCCACGCGCGTCCCCAAGTCCGCGCCGCGCACGGACTGGCGCGTACCTTCCAGCATCCCGAGCTCTTCACCGGGCTGACCGTCCGCGAACACCTGGTCCTCGCGTACCGGGTCAAGCACGCGCGGCGCCGGACCTGGTCGGATCTGTTCACCCTGGGGAGCCTGCGCAGGTCCGATCCCGCGGAACGAAGTGCGGTGGACGAACTGATCGAGTTGCTCGGCTTGGGTCCTGTCGCGATGCGCTCGGCGCTCGGACTGCCACTCGGCTCGGCCCGGCTCCTCGAGCTCGGCCGCGCGCTGGCGGTCTCACCGACCGTGGTCCTGTTGGACGAGCCCTCCTCGGGCCTCGACTCGGCGGAGACCGAACAGTTCGAGCAGAGCCTGCGCCTGGTCAATCGTGAGCGGCAGATCTCGGTGCTGCTGGTCGAGCACGACGTCGACCTGGTGATGCGGCTCTGCAGCTCGATCCACGTGCTCGACTTCGGCGTCCTGATCGCAAGCGGCACTCCCGAGGAGATCCACTCCAACCCCACGGTTCGGGCGGCGTATCTGGGTGAGCACTTCTCGACGGGCGGTCAGCCGCCGGAGGTCGAGGCACGCGAAGTGGACGAGGCGACCGAGGCACGTGAGGCCGAGACTGCGCTCGACGCGGCCGATGATGCCCTTCCGGAAGCCGTCACAGCGGCGGAGGGTCCGTCGCAGTCGCTGTCGATCGAGAACCTGTGCGTGCGCTACGGCGAGGCCACCGCCTTGACCGGGGTGTCCTTCGAAGTCGGCGCGGGCAAGGCCGTCGCGGTCCTCGGCGCAAATGGTGCGGGAAAGAGCAGCCTGGCCCGCGCGGTCGCCGGCCTGGTTCGCCCGAGCGAAGGCAGCATCGCGCTCGGCGCCGACCGGATCAGCGGGGTACCAGCCCACCGGGTCCGACGGGCGGGAGTGGTCTACCTCCCCGAGACTCGGGCCATCTTCCGCACGCTCTCGGTCATCGACAACCTCCGGATGGCCGCGCGTCCGCTCCCGGATCGAGGATTGCGCAAAGCCGCGGTCGAGCGTTCGTTCGAACTGTTCCCCGCTCTCGCCGAGCGTCGACGGCTGCCCGCCCGCCTCCTCTCGGGTGGCGAGCAGCAGATGCTCTCGCTGGCCAGGGCGCTCGCAGTTTTCCCGAAGGTGCTGGTCGCCGACGAGCTGTCCCTCGGTCTCGCGCCGACCATCGTCGACGTCGTCTTCGACGGACTGGCTCGCGCCAGAGAGGCGGGGGTGACGGTCATCATGATCGAGCAGTACGTGCATCGTGCGCTGGACTTCGCCGACGACTGCTTGGTGCTCCAGCGAGGAGAGCTGGTGTGGAGCGGACCCGCCGACGACGCCCACGAAGAGGTCCTTCGCCATTATCTGGGTGACGCCATGGTCGTGGCGAGTTGAGAGGTCGAACCAAGGTGCGCGGTGCATCTCGCGACGCGATCGTGCACCTCGATGCGGTGTATCAGGAAATACAGTGCCCGGGACAAAACCAGAAGGGGAGAACCCAACTCACATGATGCGGACCAACGAGAGCAACAAGATGCGGAACATCAAGTGGCTGGCTGCGGTGGCCGTGGTCGCCGTCCTTGCCGCCGCCTGCAGCTCGAACTCGTCGTCGTCGACGACGACCACGAGTGGCAGCGGGTCGAGTAGCAGCGGAGGAAACAAGACCTACACGGTCGGCATCTTGACCGACCTGACCGGTCCGGCAGCATCCGGTAACCAGACCAGCCCGATGGGGGTCCAGGCAGGCGCCGTCGTCGCGAAGAAGGACGGGTACACCATCAAGTACGTGGTGGCCGATACCGCCACCTCACCGTCGGGCGCGCTCACCGGGGCACAGAAGCTGGTCGAACAGGACCACGTGCTCGCGGTGGTCGCGGTGTCCTCGCTCGCGTTCAGCGCGGCGCCGTATCTGACCTCCCAGGGCGTGCCGGTGGTCGGTGTCGCCGAGGACGGGCCGGAGTGGATCACTTCGAAGAACATGTTCTCGGTCTTCGGACCGCTCGACCTGACCAAGGTCGCCACGACCACGGGAGATTTCTTCAAGATGGAGGGGGTGACCAACGTCGCCGCTCTGGGCTACAGCGTGTCGCCGTCCTCCTCGGAGGCGGCCAAGGCAGCCGGGGCCTCCGCCCAGAATGCCGGGTTGAAGGTCGGCTACCTGAACTCGGCGTTCCCCTTCGGGAGCACCAACGTCGCCCCAGTGGCCCTTCAGATGAAGTCGGCCGGCGTGAACGGGCTGACCACCGAGACCGATCCGAACACCGCCTTCGCGCTGATTGCGGCGCTGCGCCAGGCGGGGGCCAACCCGAAGGTCGCGTTGCTGCCGACCGGCTACGGCGGTGACCTCCAGCAGGCAGGTCCGAACGCGCTGCAGGAGGCCCAGAACGTCTACTTCCTCTCGTCGTTCGAGCCGGTCGAGATGCACACCGCCGCGACCACCGAGTTCCAGGATGCGCTCAAGTCCGTCGGCATCAACCACGACCCGACCTACGCGGAGTACGCCGGGTACACCTCGGTCCTCCTGTTGGTGCAAGGGCTCCAGGCGGCCGGGGCGAACCCGACCCAGGCCGGGCTCATCCACGCACTCTCCGGCATCACCGCCTTCACCGCCGGAGGCCTCTTCGGGAGCCATCACCTCGACATGAGTCAGCGCAACAACGTCGTCCTCGGAGTCGACAACTGCTACTGGATCACCAAGTTGTCCGGCTCGACCTTCGATCTGGTCCCCAACGCGGATCCGATCTGCGGGACCGTCATCCCGGGTAAGACGATCTCCGCCTCGTCCTGACGACCGGCGGGTGCAGGCGCCCGGGTCCAGCGATGGGTCCGGGTGCCGCACCACCCGCTGCCAGCGGCGAGACTGTGGTGAGGATGGAAGGCAACGGACGTCGATGAACACTGCGATGTTGCTCGAGATGGCTGCCGAGGGCATGCCGGGGCGGATCGCGGTCGGCTCGCAGAGCGACGGCATCTCCTACGGTGAGCTCCTCGACCGAGCGCGCCGGACGGCCGGGCTGATCGCCGAGTCCGGAGCGGAGCGGGTGGGCTTCGTCGGTACGAACTCGGAGATCCTCCCGGTGCTGGTGTACGCCACCGCGATCGCCGGCGTCCCCTTCGTGCCGGTCAACTACCGGCTCACGGACGAGCGGCTGCGGAGTGTGGTCTCGAGGATCGCCCCCGCGTTGGTCGTCGCCGACGCCGAGAGCGATCGGATCGAGGGGATCGAGGGTGTCGAGGTGATCGATCGGCTGCACCTCGAGGACCACCTGGCGCGGTCACCGCGGGCCGAGGAGAGCGTCGCGCTGCCCGACGAGCCGGCCGTCTGGCTGTTCACCAGCGGCACCACCGGGGAGCCCAAGGCCGCGGTCCTCCGCCACCGTCACCTGGCGGCGTACGTCTTCACCACCCTCGAGTTCATGTCGGCCGAGCCGGACCAGGCGACTCTGGTCAGCGTGCCGCCGTATCACATCGCCGGTCTCGCGGCCGTCCTCTCCAGCACCTACGTCGGTCGCCGTATCGTCTATCTCCCGCAGTTCGACCCGAAGGAGTGGGTCGAGGTCGCGGGCCGCGAGGGTGTCACGCACGCGATGGTGGTCCCGACCATGCTCGGGCGGATCCTCGACACCCTCGAGGAGTCGGGGTCGGAGCTCCCGTCGCTCACCCATCTCTCCTACGGCGGCGGGCGGATGCCGATGGCCATCGTGGAGCGGGCGATGACGCTGCTGCCCGGGGTCGGGTTCGTCAACGCGTACGGCCTCACCGAGACGAGCTCCACCATCGCAGTGCTCGATCCGGAGGACCACCGGGTGGCCTTCGTCAGCGAGGACCAGGCGGCGAGGGAGCGGCTCGGCTCGGTCGGACGGCCGCTTCCCACCATCGAGCTCGAGATCCGCGACTCCGAGGGAACCGTGCTCCCTGCAGGACAGAGCGGTGAGATCTACGTGCGCGGCGAGCAGATCGCCGGTGAGTACGAAGGCCGGAGCGCCCTCACCGACGACGGGTGGTTCGGGACGAACGACGCCGGTCACCTCGATTCGGCAGGGTTCCTCTTCGTCGAGGGGCGTCTCGACGACGTCATCGTGCGCGGCGGCGAGAACATCTCACCCGGTGAGATCGAGTCGGTCCTCCTCGAGCATCCCGGGGTTCGGGACGCGGCGGTGGTCGGTGTTCCCGACGACGAGTGGGGCGAGTGCCCCGCCGCCGCGGTGGTGCTCGAGTCCCGTGCATCCGTCTCCCCGATCGAGCTGCACCGGTGGGTGGCCGACCGCTTGCGTTCGACCCGGGCACCGGTCGTCGTACAGGTGCACGACGAGCTCCCGCACAGCGAGACCGGCAAGCTCCTCCGGCGTGTCCTGCGAGAGGAGCTCGCGGACGCTTCACGGCTCACGGTCTGAGCGCTCGTGTTCTTCGGATTGCGGTTCGACTTCCGCAACCCACCCTTCGCCGGAACCACCATGGCCGAGCGGTATGCGGCCGGTCTCGAGATGGCAGAGTGGGCCGACCGGCTGGGGTGCGCGAGCATCGCGGTCTGCGAGCACCACGGCTCCGAGGACGGCTACCTGCCGAGCCCGGTACCGATCATCGCGGCGATGGCTGCCCGAACCGAACGCGTGCCGTTCACCATCGCGGCACTGATCGCCCCGTTCAACGACCCTTTGCGGGTGGCCGAGGATCTGCTCGTCCTCGATCATCTGACCCGCGGGCGGGTGGAGGTGATCGTGGCCGGCGGGTATGCGGAGCGGGAGTTCGAGATGTTCGGCGTGCCGCCGAGCGAGCGGCCGCGCCGGGTCACCGAGATGGTGTCCACGCTGAAGTCGGCGTTCGACGGCGAGCCGTTCGAGTTCCGCGGCCGCACGGTCCAGGTCACGCCCGCACCGTTCCGCTCGGGCGGACTGCGGGTGACCATGGGGGGCAGCAGCGAGCCGGCCGCCCGCCGTGCCGCCCGGATCGGGGACGGGTTCGTCCCCTCCGACCCTGTGGTCTGGGACTTCTATCGCGACGAGATGGTCAAGCTGGCCAAGGGCGATCCCGGTCCTTGGGTGATGGGGGACACCAGGATCGTCGCCCTGGCCGAGGATCCCGATCGAGCATGGGAACGGCTCGCACCGTTCTTCCTCTACGAGAACAACGCCTACGGCGCGTGGCGACCCGAAGAGGCCGTCGCCACCGGGTACTCCGAGGTGGCCGACATCGACTTGCTGCGGGAGACCGGGCGCTACCGGGTGCTCACGCCCGACGTCTTCGTCGAGGAGATGAAGGAGGCCCCGCTGCCGTTCACCGTGCTCAACCCCTTGTGTGGAGGGACGCCCCCCGAGCTCGCCTGGGAGAGTCTGCGACTCTTCGAGCACGAGGTGCTACCGGCTTTCGCCTAGCGCGAGCGCGAACCGACTCGGGCCGATGTTCGTGTCGAGGATGTCTTGGGTCAGACACCGAGTGATGCGGCCCGGAGCTGCTCGGCGAGTGAGGGGTCGCCGCAGCAACTCGACCCTCGCGGCACCTTGGCGCCCGGCACCGAAGAGGGCCAGTTCGCCCGGTTCGCCCGAAAGGGTGAGGCTCGGCCCCGTCCCGCGCACCTTGTCCGCCCGTCCGGGTGAGCTGATCACGATCGTGGCGGGAACCTTCTTCGCCATCCCTCCGGGTCCGACACGCGCCCAGAGGGCGTCGGCGAGCTCCGGCGTGATCGGCCGGGGTTCCCAGCCGGGAGAGGCGCGCCGCACGTCCTCCACGTGGATGAAGAACTCGACCGTGTTCATCGGCCCGTCGAACGGGCGGAGCAACGACGGTGGCCCATGCCGCACCGTCTCCACGAGGTCCTCCCACGACGTGCGATCCCGGACCGTGCGCCGGACCTTGTCGGTGTAACCGGCCAGCGGTGGCCAGACGAGTCCAGGCCCGCTGTCGGGTCGCCGTTCACGGACGACGAGATGGGCCGCCAGATCGGTGGTGGACCAACCCTCGCACAACGTGGGCGCGTCGGGACCACGCTCGACGAAGAGGTCGCAGAGGGTGTTGCGTTCCTGCTGGGCAAGATTGGGTGGTGCCATGGGCGCATTCTAAGGAAGGCGCTCGGTGGGACGTCCCGCCCTCCTACTCTTGCCCGGTGACCCTCGACGCCGTGGTCTTCGATCTCGACGACACGCTGATCTTCGAAGAGGACGTGGCAAGAGCATCGTTGCGCGAGGTGGTCGAATTGCTCGGTGCCGAGTCGGCGCCGTGCCGACGAGGTCGATCTGCTGAAAGAGCTGGCGTAGACCGCGGATCCAAGCTCCCGCTTCGGACCGAGTGTCGGAGTCACGATGCCAGCGGAGGACCGATGGCCTCGACACCCAGGAGACCGTGTGGTGGGGCGATCACTATCTTGGTGCGGTGGACGAGGACAGCTGGGCCGCATTGGCCGATCAATTCGTCGACGAGGCGTATGCCTCGGTGAAGGGGTACGTGCGCACGTACGTCTTGCACCAGCAGCTGCTCGACCACCTACCGGCGCCTCCCGCATCCGTGCTCGACGTCGGCGGGGGCGCGGGCCACCAATCGTTTCCGCTGGCCCAGGCAGGCTACGAGGTGACGCTGCTCGATCCATCGCCGGCGATGCTGGACAAGGCTCGAGAGCGGATCGAGCGGCTCCCGACCGAGGTGCGGGGACGGGTGACGCTGGTCGAGGCCGCCGGCGAGGACGCGGACCAAGCCGTGAACGGCCGAAGGTTCGACGCTGTGTTGTGCCACGGCGTGCTCGGCTACCTCGAACAACCGGAGCCGTTGGTCGACCAACTGTGCCGGTGCGCCGCGACCGGTGGCGTGGTTTCGATCATGACGGCCAATGCCAGGGCGGGGGCGGTGCGTCCGGCGTTGGAGCGGCGGTGGGACGACGCTCTGGCGGCGTTCGACGCCAGAACCGAGATCGGGGTGCTCGGAGTGCCTGGTCGAGCTGACACCGTGGAGGAGCTCAGCGAGCTCATTCGGGTCCGGGAGGTGGAACCGCTGCACTGGTACGGCGTGTGGTTGTTCGTCGACTGGCTCGAGTTCAGCGGAGTCGAGCTCGACCCCGGCAATTCGAAGGAGGTGGCGGCCGTCGCCGCGGTCGAGCTGGAAGCCAGCCGGCGGGACCCCTACCGCCAGCTCAGTCGGGTCTTTCATCTGGTCGGCCGCAAAGGTCGGAGCTGAGGGGCGCTGACACCTTCGTCCCTTCCCCGCTCAGAGAGATCCCTCCATCCATGCGGCGAACTGCTCCCAGGACGCCGTCCGGGGATGCGACTTGAAGGGCATCCAGTCGATGCCACCTCGGCTGATCTGCACTTTTCCCATCAGCTCCCCGTCAGCGCGGACTTCGAACTCCACGTCGACGTTCATCACGGTGATCGGGTGGGCAAGGTTCATTGTGACGTCGTGAACTGGCATAGAAGCAGAGCCTAAAGCGCAGTCAAGAGCGTCTCAGTGCAAGAACGCGGCCTTGTCCTCGGCCATCGTGATGCGGTGAAGAGAGCGCCGATAACCGTCGTAGTCGTTGACCGGGTTGTGCAGAGCACAGCGGTTGTCCCACAGCGCGATCGAGCCTGGTTCCCACTGGAATCGACAGGTGAACTCAGGTCGGATCTGGTGTTCGAAGAGGTAGGCGAGGAGGGGCCGGCTCTCGTCCTCGGTGAGGCCCGCGAAGCGAGCCGTGTGCGCGGGACTCACATAGAGAGAACGACGCTCGGTTTCGGGATGGACTCGAACCACAGGATGGACGGATTCGTAATCGATCGACGGTGCATCGCCCCGGCGGTCTTCTCGCGTCTTGCTCACGTCCGCAAGCGCGGAGGAGTTCACTGCGTCGAGGGCTCGGAGGATCTCCTGTAGACCCTCCGAGAGAGTCTCGAATGCCAGGTAACCGTTGGCGAAGAGGGTGTCTCCGCCCGCAGGTGGGACCTCTCGGGCGAGGAGCATCGTCGCCATCGGTGGCTCGTCGAGGTAGGCGGTGTCGCTGTGCCACAAGCCCCCGAAGTTGACTCGTTCGTGCTCGAGCTTCAAGACCTCGATGATCTCGGGGTATCCGTCGATCGAAGGGAGCAGTGGGTACGGGACCGGCCTTCCGACACGGCGGGCGAACGCGAGGAACTGGTCACAGGTGAGGTGCTGGTCTCGAAAGAAGATGACCAGGTGGTCGAGCCAGATTCGGCGGATCTCGTCGACCTGCTCGCCGGTCAGCTCGTTCGCCAGGTCGACGCCGGAGACCATCGCTCCAATCGAACCCCCCAGCTTCTTGACCTCGATCGACATCCGAAACCCGAACTCCTCGCGAACAGCCGCTTAGGTTACTGAACGCTCTCGCGCAACGCGTAATCGAGTGCGGCGCTGGCCGGGGTCGGGGGCAAATGCCCGAGAGTGGTTCGCCCGAAGCGGGATAGAAGATGATAAGGGCCTCCGAAATGCCTCACCCAACAAAACGGCGCCGACCA
>CAVUGU010000002.1:0-211529 GCA_963741055.1 uncultured Acidimicrobiales bacterium
CCGGATGTTCGCAGATTAGGGCGACCGCCCCGCTGCGTAGGTGCCCGCAAACGGCCGAAAGGCCGCTCACCAGGGCATGTCACGTTACCCCCTCCCCCACCGGGTGTCAATCGACCCTGGCGAGGGCACACGTCGGTCAGGCGTATCCGCTCAACACCGTGTGCCCACTCGAGCCGGTCACCCATACCTCGGTGATCTGACCCGGGGGGACCGGGCAGGTCAACTGGACCTGCATCGGCCCGGAGCCGGTTGTCCGATAGCTCCCCGCCACCCAGCGGTAGCCGGAGCTGGACTCCATCGAGACAGTGTAGGGGGCGCCTGGGCTCTGTCCGTCCTCGCTCAGCACGGCCCGGGATCCCCACGGTTCTGCGGTGAGGGCGACCGTCGCCGAAACGCCGCCCTCGCCGCGGAGGGCGACCGACCGTCCGGGTGGGGCGGCCACCGAGCCGGCGGACGCGGCCACCACCGAGGCCGCCACTGCTACGGCCGCGGCCACCGTGCCGACCGCCATGGCGGTCCGGCGCGCGGCGCGCTCCGCCCACGAGCCCTCCGGCTCGGGCGAGCCGGTGCCGCGCCCTCCCGTCCCGGGCGCCACGAGAGGCTCCGCGTCGTCTCGATCGCTCACGGACGCTTCTGCCAGGTCGATCGACGCCGCGTCCACCTTCGAAAGAAGGTGAACCACAGCTTCGAGCTCGTCCGCCTCCTCGCGGCAGGCGGCGCAGCCGTCGAGGTGGGTCGCGACGAGGTCCGCCTCGGCCGGATCGAGACCGTCGACGGCCCACATGGCCAGTCGTCCCCGCCAGGCCGGACAGCTTCTCGGCGTCACTGCTCCCACCCGGACCTCTCGAGCGTCGCGCGCACCGAGCGCAATGCGTGGTAGAGGCGGCTGCGCACGGTGCCCTCGGCGATCCCGAGAGCGCCTGCGACCTCTTTGCTGGTGCGACCGCGAAAGTAGGTCTCGACGAGTACCGCTCGATGCCCCGGGGTGAGGTGCTGGATCGCTTCTTCCATCTGCCAGGTCACGATCGCGCGCTCGACGTCGTCGGCCACGTGCTCGGTCCGTCCCGCAGCACGCTGGTCGAGGCGTTCACGGCGCCCTCTGGAGCGTGCCATGTCGACGAGCAAATTCCTTTCGATGGAAAAGAGCCACGCCCGGAGCGTGCCGACCGCGGGGTCGAAGCGGTGGCGCGACTTCCAGGCCCGTTCGAAGGTCTCCTGCACCGCCTCTTCGGCCAGGTGGTGATTCCCGAGCACCCGCCGGGCAAGACCGGTGAGCTCCGCGCCGTACGCGACGAACGCCCGGTGGAGACCGGCCTCGTCGGCTTGCTGATGCGGAGCGGTCGGCGTCCCGTCCTTCTCGGCATCGTCGGGCGCGCTCACGGTGCGCACTCTCGTCGAGGAGCCTCGCTGCACCCGGCGGACCTCTCGTCGCTCAGTACCCGCTCCCCGACGCTGCCATCGACGTGGTGGTCGAGGCGGACGTACCGGAAGCAGTACTGCTCGAGGTGACGGGGATGTAGAACCAGATCCCTCCGGCACCTTGGCCATTGGTCTGGCCGGGCGCCATGTCACCGGTGAAGGTGTAGAGCGGCATCCCCTTGTAGGTGACCTGCAAGGTGCCGTCCGAGCGGGTGATGGTCCCGAGCGATCCGCTCCCGATGGCGGATGCTCCGGTCACCTTTGTCGTGCCGGCCGGGACGGTGAGCGGGGGCCACGCGGTCGCGCAGCCTCCGTTGCACACCGACTTGCCGGTCCCGTCGGGCGTATAGCGGTAGAGGGTGAGCCCGGCGTGGTTGACGAGGATGGGCCCGGCCGATGCCTGCTGGGCGACGTCCACCACTGACGAAGAGGTGCTCGAGGTCGTCGAGCCCGCGGTCGCCGAGGTGCTCGCCGAGGAGTGGTTGCCCGAGGTCGTCGTGGGCGAGGCCGAACCCGAGCTGCACGCGGCCGCGGTGACCAGCACCGCGCCGAGCACGGCGGCAACGGCCCACCGCGCCCGTCGAGCAGTTCCCCGGCTCGGCCCACGGCCCTGTCGTCTCCACCTCGATGTCCTGGTTCATCGCCACCGTCCTCACCGGCGCTGCAGAGTCGATCCCCTGCGACTGCCTGCTCTTTCTACGTCTCGGTGGCCGAATTCGTTCATCCGCTCTCTGAGGAGCTCCTCTATCCGAACGTGAAATCGTACGCTTGTATGCCCGGCGAGACGCTCAGGGTGAGCAAGGCTTGCTGGTAGGGACCGGGGCCGACCAGCTGGTACAGGCGTGGCTCACCGGAGACCGCGACCGACCGGACGTGCCGACCGTTCACCGACACCCCGACGGTGCCCGAACCGCCGAGCACCAGGTACACGTCCTTCGCCTCGAACTGCAGCAGAAGCTGCGCACCCTGTCCGGCGGTCGCGGACTCGCTCCCGACCGACCAGTCACCGGCGTAGGCGTACATGTCCTGAGGGACAGACGAGGGCGGCTGGTAGGACGTCATCTGGTCCTCCTCCACCGTCTGGCCGGCCACGTATTGGGCCCGCTGGAAGCCGAGGTAGGACTCGGGCGTCGTCGGTTCGTCCGGCGTCAGATCGGGGACGCCGGTCGGACGAGGGAGCACCACTTTCGGGTTTGCTGCCTGGAGGAGTTGCCGGATGAACGTTTCGGACTGCGTGTAGTTCCCCTCGCCGTCGTCGATGTGTCGCAGTGTGCCGCTCGAATCGATCAGGTATTCGGCCGGCCAGTACTGGTTCTCGTACGCGTTCCAGGTCGCGTACTGATTGTCGATCGCGACCGGATACTTCACGCCGAGTTGGGCCGCTGCGGTCGACACGTTGGACACGACGTGCTCGAAGGGGAACTCGGGGGTATGGACGCCGATGATGGTGAAACCGTCGGCGGCATACGCGCGGTACCACGCCTCGAGATGCGGCAGCGTGCGCTGGCAATTGATGCACGAGTAGGTCCAGAAGTCGACGAGCACCACCCTTCCTCTCAGGTCCGCCAGCGAGAGCGGCCGGCCATCAGACGTGTTGAGCCACCGAGTGATGCCGGTGAGCGCGGGCGCCTTTCCACACTTCTCGAGAGCGGGGCTGTCCGCGGGACAAGTCGCGATCTGGCCCGAGGTGGAGGCCCCGGTGACGCCGGCGAGCGCTCGTTTCGCCGCGGCGCCGGTCTCGATCCGGTTCTGCAGGGCTTCGGTGTAGCCGGGCACCGTACGTTGCACGCCGTCGGTCAGGTTGAACGCCAGCGCCAGCGCGGTCAGGACCAGCACTGCTCCCGCGACCCGCCGGACCGTCTCCCCATGACGCCGGACCGCCGCGATCCGGCCGAGGATGCTCCGACCGGCCAGCGCGAACACGCCGAGCGGCACGGCGACCCCGGCGGCGAATGCGAGGGTCAGCACCACCGCCGAGAGACCGAAGTGTCGCTCGGCCCCGACCGCGCTGATGGCGGCGAGCACGGGTCCGGCGCAGGGGACGAAGACCAGACCCAGACTGGCACCGAGGAGGAACCCACCTCGCTCCGGCCGCGGGGTCCCGACGCCCAGCCGGGCGAAGGGACGTTCGAGTACGACGCCGAGCGCAGGGATCAGTAGCCCTACACCGACGATGCCGACCACCACGATCCCGAGCCAGCGCAGGGTGTCGAAGGGGAGGTGCAACTCGTCGAGCAGCCAGGTCCCGATCAAGGTGAAGAGGCCGAAGCTCAACGCGAGCCCGGCGACCACCGCGAGGGCACGGCGCCGGCCCGCAGCTTCCGACATCCGTTGCGGCGCGCTCTCGCCGAGCTGCCGGGTGGAGGTCCCGAGCGGGTCGCCGGCCACGCTCGACGAGGATGCCGTGGACGAGGCGACCGCGGCCGCGCCCACCGGCTCCGGTACCGGGGAGGGCTCGGGATGTTCCACCGAGCTCTGAGAGTCGACCTGCTCGGTCGGGTCCGCCACGCCCGCCGCCAGCACGACAGGTAGCACCGGGAGGATGCAGGGCGAGATCCCCGCCACCACTCCGCCGAGGAACCCGATCACCACCAGCTCGAGCACCGCGCCAGCTTCGCACGCCGCTCGAGAAAAGTGGCCTCAGCCCGATTTCGGGATGCGGTTCCGGTCGGACTCCAGTCGGTGCACGAACTGCTCGAGTTGGATCTTGACCGCCAGCGGTCCGGCGCTGCCGGGGCTGGTCCTGCGGGTCACCGCGACACCCGGCTCGAGCAACGAGACCGCCTCGGAACCGAGCGCGGGATGTGCCTCGACGAGCTCTGCGAGCGGGACGTGCCGCTCGATGGAGTCCCGCACCAGCGCGCCGACGACTTCGTGCGCCTGCCGGAACGGCATCCCGCGCTCGACGAGCCACTCCGCGAGATCCACCGCGGCGACCGCAGACCCGTTCGCCGCGTCTTCCATACGATCCGCGTCGAAGTGGACCGTCGAGACCACTCCGGTGAGTGCGGCCAGGGCGAGATGTGTCTGATCCACCGAGTCGAAGAGTGGCTCTTTATCCTCTTGGAGGTCGCGGTTGTAGGAGAGCGGCAGTCCCTTCAACGTGGCGAGCAGTCCGGTGAGGTTGCCGATCAGCCGACCCGACTTCCCGCGCGCCAGCTCGGCCACGTCGGGGTTCTTCTTCTGCGGAAGCATCGAACTCCCGGTGGCGAAGGCGTCGTCGAAGACCGCGAACCCGAACTCCTCGCTCGACCAGACCACCAGCTCTTCGCCAATGCGGGAGAGATGGACTCCGATGAGCGCGAGGTCGAAGAGGGCCTCTGCGACGAAATCGCGATCGGACACCGCGTCCATCGAATTCTCGAAGCGCCGGCCGAAACCCAGATCCTCCGCGACCCCGTCGGGATCGAGGGGCAGCGACGACCCGGCCAGCGCGCCGGCGCCGAGCGGTGACACGTCGATCCGGTCGAGCGTGTCGAGGATTCGGTCCACGTCGCGGGCGAGCGCCCAGCCATGGGCCAACAAGTGATGCGAGAGCAACACCGGCTGTGCACGTTGGAGGTGGGTGTAACCGGGAAGGTAGACGTCGCCCGACTCCTTGGCGCGCGCGAGCAGGCCCTCCTGCAGCGCCACCACCTCGCGGGCGACGGCAGCGAGCTCCCGGGTGACGTAGAGGCGGAGGTCGGTCGCGACCTGGTCGTTTCGGCTCCGGCCGGTGTGGAGCTTCGCACCCACGTCGCCGGCGATCTCGGTGGTCCGCCGCTCGACCGCCGTGTGGATGTCCTCGTCACCGGGTGCGAACTCGAACGCACCGGACTCGAGCTCGCGCTCGACCTGGTCCAGCGCGCCGAGCAGTTGGTCCACCTCGGCAGCGGTGAGGAGGCCACCTCGGCCGAGGCCACGCACGTGCGCTCTCGACCCTTCGAGATCGTCCTTGGCGAGCCGGCGGTCGTAGTGGAGCGACGTCGAGTACTCCATGACCACGTCCGCAGTACCGCCGCTCAAGCGGCCCTTCCAGAGAGTCATCGCTCGGAGCGAGGGGGTGTGTCGTCACCCTCGGCACGTGCTCGCACCTCCGACCAGGTGGCCACGCCGAGCCCCCAGAGCCGCACGAAACCCTCTGCGTCCTGGTGCCGGAAGGTGTCGGAATCGTCGTAGGTGGCAAGCCCGTGGTCGTAGAGGCTCATCGGGCTGCGGCGTCCCACCACCCAACAGCGCCCGGTGTCGACCGCGAGGCGCACTTCGCCCGAGACGCTCCGCTGCGAGTTCGCGATGAATGCGTCGAGAGCTTCCTTCAGGGGTGAGAACCACATGCCGTCGTAGACGAGCTCCGACCACCGCGGTTCCAGACGAGCCTTCTCGTGGTGGAGGTCGCGTTCGAGGGTCAGGTCCTCGAGGTCGCGGTGAGCCATCAGTAGCGCGAGCGCACCGGGACACTCGTAGACCTCGCGACTCTTGATCCCGACCCGGCGGTTCTCGACCATGTCGAGCCGGCCGAAGCCGTGTGAGCCCACCACCCGGTTGACCTCTGCGATCAAGGGTTCCGGTGCGAGCCGTCTGCCGTCGAGCGACACCGGGACGCCGCCCTCGAAGCCGACGACGAGCTCGGCGGGACCTTCTGCGGTGGGCCGGGTCATGGTGAAGACGTCCTCGGGCGGCGGGCTCCACGGGTCCTCGATGGCACCGCACTCGATGGCTCGACCCCAGAGATTCTCGTCGATGGAGTACACCTTCTCCTTCGTCACCGAGAGCGGGATCTCCCACTTCGCCGCGTACTCGATGCTGTCCTCCCTCGAGAGTCCCCAGACCCGGGCCGGCGCGAGGACCTCGAGGTCGGGTGCGAGTGCCCGGGTCCCCACCTCGAAGCGGACCTGGTCGTTGCCCTTGCCCGTGCACCCGTGAGCGACCGCGCCCGCGCCGTGGCGACGGGCCTCGGCGACCAGGTGCCGCACGATCACGGGACGGGAGAGCGCGGACACGAGCGGGTACTTGCCCTCGTAGGCCGCGTTGGCCTGCAGCGCGGGCACGCAGAACTCCTCGGCCATCTCGTCGCGAGCGTCGATGACCGTCGCCTCGACCGCACCGGCAGCCAGGGCGCGGGCGCGGATCGCGTCCCAGTCCTCACCGCCGGAGCTCGCGGCCTGCCCGACGTCGACCGCCACCGCGATCACCTCGACTCCGAGGTTCTCCATCAACCAACGGACGGCGACCGAGGTGTCGAGACCACCGCTGTACGCCAGCACGACTCGCTGCTTCATCATCTACCCCTTGCGCGTGAAGGTCTCTGCTGGGTCGCCGGCAACGGACCGGTTCCCCGCTTCTCCGGATCCGGGAGATCGAGGCCGGCTACCTCCGCGAGGCGGTCGGCTACCACTGCGCCTCCGGGCCTCTCCGACGCGACCACGAGCACCGTGTCGTCGCCGGCCACGGTCCCGATGACCCCGGGAAACCCGCTTCGGTCGAGTGCCGAGCCTACGACATGGGCCGAACCGGGCGGGGTGCGCAGGACCACCAGGTTGAGCGATCGGTCGACCTCGACGACCCATTCCCCGAGCACTCGTCGGAGATGGTCCTCAGGTGCCACCTGCTGGGAGGGAAGCTCGGGCAGTGCGTAGGCGGTCGCGCCGCCGGGGAGCCGCACCTTGAGCGCCCCGAGCTCTTCGAGATCGCGCGAGACAGTGGTCTGGGTCGCGTCGATACCGTCTGCCGCGAGCAGCTCGACCAGATGGGCCTGGCTGCCGACCGCCTCGGACTCGAGGAGCCTCGCGATGCGGTGCTGACGCTGCTGCTTGGTCACGACCGTTCACTCGGTCGGTCGATGCCGGTGCACCACGCCAGCACTCCCCTCATCGCACTCATCCGGTTGGCTGCCTGCTGCCAGACGACACTCCGGGGCCCGTCGATCACCTCGGCGGTCACCTCCTCGCCGCGGTGAGCCGGGAGACAGTGGAGCACGACGGCATCCGACGAGGCGAGAGCGAGCAGCGCTTCGTCGACGGTGTAGCCGGCGAAGGCGCGCCCTCGCGCCTCGGCCTCGGCCTCCTGGCCCATCGAGGTCCAGACATCGGTGTAGAGGGCGTCCGCTCCCGCAGCGGCTTCCGCCGGGTCGGTCGTCACCAGCAGCTCGCCGCCGAGGTCGCGGACCTGCTTGACCTCGGCAGGCGACGGCCCGTACCCCTCCGGTGAGGCGACCCGGGTCGGCATCCCGACCATCGACGCGGCAAGAGCGAGCGAGCGCCAGACGTTGTTGGCGTCGCCGATGTAGGCCACCGAGCGATGACGGAGCGAGGCGGCGCCGAACACCTGGCGCAGGGTCAGCAGGTCGGCGACTGCCTGGCAGGGATGCGCACGGTCCGACAACAGGTTGATGACCGGAACGGCGACCGAAGCCTCGTCGAGCGCGGCGGCCATCCGCTCGAGCGAGTGGTGGTCCACGACCCGGGCGCAGAGGACCGCGTGGTAGCAGGCGAGGGTGCGCGCCACGTCGGCGGCCGACTCGCGTACGTCGAGACCGACCTCCTCACCTCGGATGTAGACCGGGTGACCGCCCAGGCCGGCAACTGCCATCTCGGTGCTGTTGCGGGTGCGGTTCGACGCCTTCTCGAAAAGCAGCGCCACACCGGAGCCCTGGAGAGATTCCGGCGAGTGACCCGGGCTCGGACTCGGCGAGGGCGAGCACCGTGTCGAGTCCGTCGACACCGAGATCGTCGACGTCGAGCAGGTGCCGGGTCGACCTCGGTGCGTCGCTCATCCCGTCACCCGCTCGGCGAGGACGCTCCGAAGAATGGCGATCGCCTCGTCGATCTCCTCGTCGGTCACGAGCAGCGACGGAGCGAAGCGCAGCACGTCGGCGCAGGGCGCGTTCACCACCAGTCCGGCCTCCAGCGCGGACCGGCAGACTGTCGGCGCGAACTCGCCGTCGAGTACCGCGGCGAGCAGCAACCCTTCGCCACGCACCGAGACGACCCCGGGAAGTGTCGCCACCTCGTTCCGCAGTCGCGCGCCGGCGGCGCGTGCGCGGGCGGGGACGTCCGCTGCCTCCATGACCTCGAGCGTCGCCTGTGCCGCCGACATGGCGAGCGGTTGCCCACCGAACGTGCTCCCGTGATCTCCCGGCTCGAAGGCGGCCGCAACCTCGGCACGTGCCCAACACGCTCCCACCGGCATGCCGTTCCCGAGGGCCTTCGCCATGGTCACCACGTCGGGCTGCACACCGAGATGCTGGAAGCCGAACCACCGTCCCGTGCGACCGAGACCGGTCTGGACCTCGTCGACCATCAAGAGCATGCCGCGTTCGGTGCAGATCTCCCGTACCGCGCCGAGGTAGTCCGAGGAAGGCACGACCACACCTGCTTCGCCGAGGATCGGCTCGAGCAAGACCGCGGCGACCCGCGCAGGGTCGCAGGCCGCGGAGAGCGCGGCGATGTCGTCGTAGGGCACGTGGTCGAAGCCGTCGGGCATCGGCAGGAAGGCCTGCTGCTTCGCGATCTGACCGGTCGCGGCGAGTGTGGCCATCGTGCGCCCGTGGAACGCGTCCCAGGTGCTCACCACTGCGAAGCGTCCCGAACCCGCCCATCGACGGGCCAGCTTGATCGCGCACTCGTTGGCCTCGGCTCCCGAATTGGCAAAGAAGACCTGCCCCCCGGCTCGTTCGCTTCCGCCACCGATCAGACGGTCGAGCGTGGCGGCCACCGAGGGCGCGAGCTCGTTCCCGAAGAGGTTGGAAACGTGGGAGAGCGTCCGCGCCTGGCGGCCGACTGCGTCCGCGACCGCCGGATGGGCGTGGCCGAGCGAAGTCACCGCCAAGCCGCCGAGGAAATCGAGATAACGGCGTCCGGACGCGTCGAAGAGCGCGCTGCCCTCACCCCGGACGAAGGTCACCGGCGGCTCCGGGTAGGTCTGCATGAGCGCGGAGCGGTCGATCGCAGTGGTCATGGTTCCAACCCCACCATCGTGCCGATCCCCTCGTCGGTGAACACCTCGAGCAACAGAGCATGGGGGGTGCGCCCGTCGAGGATGTGCGCATGGCCGACCCCGGCGCGCACCGCGCGGGCACAGGCCTGCACCTTCGGGATCATCCCCCCGGTCGCCGCTCCGTTCTCGACCATCCGGTCGAGGTCGTCGGCCGTCGCACGATGCAAGAGAGTCGCCGGATCGTCGGGGACCGAGCGGAGACCTGCGACGTCGGTGAGGAAGACCAGCTTCTCGGCCTCGAGTGCCGCGGCGAGGGCACCGGCCGCGGTGTCCGCGTTGATGTTGAAGGCCTGGCCCGAAGCATCGGTGCCGATGGTCGCGACCACCGGGATCAGACCTTGGGCCAACAACTGGTGGACGATGACCGGGTCCACCGCGGTGACGTCGCCGACGTAGCCGAGGGCCTCGGACCGCGGAGCCGCCGTGATCAGGTTGGCGTCCTCCCCCGACAGGCCGACCGCGAGGGTGGCGTGGACGTTGATCGAGCTGACGATGTCGCGGTTCACCTTGCCGACCAGCACCATCCGGACCAGGTCGATCGTCTCGGCGTCGGTGACCCGATGCCCGTCGAGAAACTCGACCTCCTTGCCCACTCGCGCCATGAGCGCGCCGATCTGGGGCCCGCCCCCGTGGACGACCACCGGGAGCACCCCCACCGAGCGCATGAGGACGATGTCCTCGGCGAACGACGCCAGCGCGTCGGCGTCGTCGACTTGGCCGCCCTCGGAGGTCGGGCGCCAGCACGTTGCCGCCGTACTTGACCACCACGACCTTCCCCCAGAAGCGCCGGATGTAGGGAAGCGCCTCGACCAGCACCGACGCCTTGTCACCTGCAGCGAGCGCTGGGGAGGAAATGGTGCGCGCCGCGCTCACGAGGTGGTCCGGTTCTCGTCGATGTAACCGTGACCGAGGTCCACCCCGGTCACCGTCCCCGTCCCGTCGGCAAGTCCCAGGTGGCAGTGGAGGTCGACCGTCGACCCCGCCAGATGGCGGGCCACCGCAGCCGTGTCGTGATCGACGCCGACACCGTCGCGGCAGACCGCGACCCCGCCGTACGCGATCGCCACACGGTCCATCTCGAAATCGACGTCGGCCGATCCGAGCTCGCTGATCACCCGACCCCAATAGGGGTCTTCGCCGTTCAACGAGCACTTGACCAGCGGTGACTCCGCGACCTGGCGCGCGGCACGCAACGCTTCGTCGTCCGAGCGGGCTCCGGTCACCCGGATCTCTACGACCTTCGAACCGCCTTCGGCATCGGCAGCCATCTGGCGGGACAGCTCGGCACAGGCGTCGCCGACCGCGTCGGCGACAGTGCTCGAATCCACCGGACCGGCCCGCCCGGAGGCCATGAGTACGACCGTGTCGTTGGTGGAGGTGCAACCGTCCACGGTCATCGCGTTGAACGAGTCACGCACCGCGATTCGCAGGATCTGCGCGAGCGTTGCCGGCTCGACGGCCGCGTCGGTCGTGAGGATGGCGAGCATCGTGGCCATGTTCGGCGCCAGCATGGCTGCTCCCTTGGCCATCCCCGCGACGGCGAAGGCGGAGCTCTCGACCAGCACTTCCTTGGTCCCCGTGTCGGTGGTCAGCATGCCGGTCGCCGCCAGCGATGCCGCTTCGAGCGAGCCATCCCGTGACTGGAGGAGGGCGGGGATCCCGGTTTCGATCGTCCCCATCGGCAGGCGGAAGCCGATCAGGCCGGTCGAGCAGACCAGGACGTCATGAGCTTCGACACCGAGCCCGTCGGCCACGAGCTGGCACATGCGCTCTGCGTCGGCACGCCCTTCGACGCCGGTGGCCGCGTTGGCGTTGCCGCTGCTGACGACCACCGCGGCCGAGCGGCCGCCGGTCACGGCCAGATGGTCGCGACTCACGAGCACGGGCGCGGCCGCTGCACGGTTCGCGGTGAACGTCGCTGCCGTCGGGACCGGTGCTCCGTCCTCGGTCGCGACAAGCGCAAGATCGAGGGCGCCCGAGGGTTTGATACCGGCCGCGAAGCCCGAGGCGACAAAGCCTTTCGGCGCGGTGATGCTCACGGATAGATCCCCGCGACGGGAAGCCCCGCACCTTCGGGAAGACCGAGCGCGAGGTTGGCGCACTGGACGGCCTGCCCGGCCGCGCCTTTGATCAGGTTGTCGATCGCGCAGAGCGACACGATCCAACCGGTGCGTGGATCGACCCGGACGGTGACCCGCGCACAGTTGGAACCGCTGGTCGCCTTCGTCGAAGGCGGTTCGGGTGACACGATCACGAACGGTTCAGCCGCGTAGCGCTCGGCCATGACGCCGAGAGCGGACTCGGTGGTGAGGTCCTTTGCTTCCGGTGCGGGGCGCGCGTAACAGGTGGCGAGGATGCCCCGGACCATCGGGGCGAGGTGCGGAGTGAACAACACCTCCGCTCCGAGTCCTTGCTCCATCTCGGGCGTGTGCCGGTGGTTGAGCAGCGAGTACGCAGTGAAGTCCTCGTCCACGGCGGCGAAGTGAAGGTGATCGGCGGCGAGGCGCCCGGCTCCAGAGGTCCCACTTGCCGCATCCACGACGAGCGGCGGTGCGGAGGGCCCGGTTGCGACAAGCCCTGCCTCGACCAGCGGGGCGAGCGCGAGGAGTGCAGCGGTCGGATAACAGCCGGGCACCGCGATCCGTCGGGCACCGGTCAAGGCGGTTCGGTCGAGCTCGGGAAGACCGGTGACGAACTCACCGAGCAACTCCGGTGCGTCGTGCGCCTTCCCGTACCAGACCGGGTACAGGGATGCGTCGTGCAGACGGAAGTCGGCCGCCAGGTCGACGATCACGCCCACCCGATCGGCGAGATCGGGAACCACGCGCTGTGACTCGCCGTGCGGGAGCGCGAGGAACGCCACGTCGACTCCGTCGAGTGCGGTTGGATCGGGTGATGCGTAGGCGAGCGAGGGATACGCGGCCGCAAGCGAGGGGGTATGTCGCGCCACCTGCTCCCCCGCGTGCGATCCGGCAGTCGCCACGGCGACCTCGAACTCGGGATGGCCGGCACAGAGTCGCAGGAGCTCGACGCCTGCGTACCCGGACGCGCCCATCACACCCACCTTCATGACTGCAAGTCTATGCACATTTTCGCATCTTTATGCAAGTCTTCTGCTCCGCGCGCCTGGTGAAGGGCCTGAGGGGCGGAGTCTCCAGAGGGAGGGTCGTCTCAGCCCACGTTTGACACTGACAAACTCCCGGCGGAACACACCCCTGTGCCGGACTCCAAAAATCCCTGGTACGGCGGGTTCGGATCGGGTCGGACCTCGCACCACCACCCCCAACCGCCACCCCCAACCGGCCGCCACGGCCGAGCAGGGGCCGGAAGCTCAGCGCAGGACCGCGTGATGGCGCGCCGAGACCGCCTCGATGCAGGCGGTCCGCAGCTCCCCGACCTCCTGGTCGGTGAGCGTGCGGTCGAGCGCGCAGAACCGCAGGTGGAAAGCGAGGCTCCTCGATCCGTCCGGCACCGAGTCGCCCCGGTAGACGTCGAACAGCTGCTACCGACTCGAGCAGCTCGCCACCTGCGGCTCGCAGCGTCCGCTCCACCGCGCCGGCCGGGATCGCGTCCTCGACCACCAGTGCGAGGTCGACGTCCGAGGACGGAAAGCGGCTCACCGGCCGCGCCTCCTCGGACCGGCGCGGAACCCGCGTGCGGTCGAGCAGGACCCCGAGATCGAGGTCGAGCCAGCCGATCACGTCTCGGCCGGCCGTGGGCGTCGAGCAGTCCGTGGCTCTCGACAAAGGTCGGGTCGAGCTCACCGAGCACTCCGAGGTGCGTGGGGTGTTCGGTTCCCCCTTCGCTGACCAGGCTGACCACGGCCGCGGAACGGTGATCGTGAAGGACCCGCCCCTCGGGCCCGGCATGCGTCGTGCTCCACAACGCCCAGTCGGCGAGGCGCAACGCCTCGGCAAGGATCCGCCAGGCAGCCACCGCGACCCACGCATCGTCGTTCTGCCAGGCGAAGACCGCGGAGATCCGCTCGGCCGACTCGACGGCTGCAAGACCCGCGGAGGCGTCGACCCCCGGCACCCGGCGGAACACACTGCCGACCTCGAAGAAGCGCACCTCGTCCTGGCGCCGTTCCACGTTGTAGCGCACAGCACGCAGGAGACCCGGGGCCATCGACGACCGCAGGTATCGCTCTGCCTCGACCAGCGGGTTGGTGACTTCGACGTAGGGAGGGTCGAATCCGCTGTCCAGCTGCTCCGACTCCGAAAGAAAGGTGCTCGTCCACGCCTCGCTCGCGCCGAGCCCGCACAGCACGTCGCGCACCTCGCGACGGTCGCGCTGGTAGGTGGTCAGGCGGCCCGGCTGGGGCCACGCCGGCGTCCGACGCTCGAGTCGTGCGTACCCGAAGCTTCGGGCAACCTCCTCCGCAATGTCCGCCTCACCCATCTCGCCGGGCCGGACGTCGGGCCGGAAGGTCGGGACGATGACCCGGAGCGCCCCTCCCCCGTCGGACGACAGCTCCACCACGAACCCGAGCGGTGTCAGCAGAGCCGAGATGGTCGCCGCGTCGAACTCGGAACCGATGAGGGCATTGATCCGCGCCGGCCGTACGGTCAGTTCCAGCGGTTCCGGCACCTCCGTGACGCTCGTCGAGGACCCCGGCCGCGAGTGTGGTCGAGGGCCCAGAGGTGAGTGCGATCAACCGACAGATCCGTTCGGCCGCAGTGTCGATGATCTCCGGATCGCACCCGCGCTCGAACCTCGCGGAGGCCTCGGTGCGCACCCCGAGGCGCTTCGACGTCCGGGCGATCGCCATCGGGACGAAGTAGGCGGTCTCGAGCAGCACCCGCGAGGTCTCCGGGCCGATTTCCGACGAAGCCCCACCCATCACGCCGCCGATGCCGACCGGCTCACCGGTCGCGTCACAGACGAGACAGTCCTCACCGGTGTCGCCGAGGCCGGGCCCAGGGCGCCCGAGTGTGCGCACCTCACCGTCGAGGGTGGTCACCGTCTCTCCCGGCATGGCCCGCCGCACCACGATCCCGTGTCCGGCAAGCCGGTCGAGGTCGTAGGGGTGAGAGGGTTGGCCGAGCTCCAGCATGACGTAGTTGGACGCGTCGACCACGTTGTTGATCGGCCGCATGCCGGCGAGGGTCAACCGACGGGCGAGCCAGCGTGGGGACTCGGCGACGTCGACCCCGGTGAGCACCCGCACGGTGAAGCGCGGGCAGAGCTCGGTGTCGTCGACACGCAACGAAGCGAGCGACTCGACCGGTGGACCGGGCACGAGCTCGGGCGGATTCTCGACGGGGCACGGGAGGTCGGGTATGGCAAAGGGGACACCGAGCCGGGCCGCCAAGTCGCGGGCGACTCCGGCGATGCTCCAGGCGTCGGGTCGGTTGGCCTCGACCTCGATGTCGAAGACGACGTCGGGTTCGATCCCGAGGGCAGTGGTGAGCGGCATGCCCGGTGTCACGCCCTCGACAGCCTCGATACCCTCCTCACTCTCGACGTCTTCGAGGACGAGGATTCCGGCGTGGTCGTCCGAAAGGCCGAGCTCGCGACCCGAGCACAGCATCCCGTTCGACGCGACGCCCTTCATGGTGACCTTCTTGATCTCCATCCCACCGGGGAGGACCGAGCCGACGGGCGCGAGGACGACCAGGTCGCCGAGCTCGAAGTTGGTCGCCCCGCATACCACTTCGGTCGTAGAGGTCCCGTCGTCCACCACCACCCGACGGATCCGATCGGCGCCGGGGATCGCGGCGATCTCGTCCACTCGCGCCACGACCAGTCCTTCGAGGCCTTCCCCCACCCTCTCGATCCCCTCGACGACCAACCCGAGGTCGTCGAGGGCGGCGGCGAGTACGGCCGGGTCGCCCTCGATGGGCGCGAAGTCGGTGAGCCACGACAGCGGGACGCGCACCGATGCCTCTCAGGAACCGGCCATCAGAACTGGCGGACGAAACGGAGGTCGTTCTCGATCAGGAACCGCATGTCGGAGATCTGGTGGCGCATCTGTGCGCAGCGGTCGATCCCGAAGCCGAAGGCGAACCCGGTCCATTCGTCCGCATCGATGCCGACTGCGGCGAAGACCGCCGGATCGACCATGCCGCAACCACCTAGCTCGATCCAGCCGGTCATCGAACAGGTACGGCACCCAACGCCTCGGCAGATGGTGCAGGTCACCTCGTACTCGGCCGACGGCTCGGTGAAAGGGAAGTAGGCGGGACGAAGCCGCGAGTGGATGTCCGCGCCGAAGTAGGCGGTGGTGAACACCTCGATGCTGCCCGCGAGGTCGGCAAAGGTGATCCCGTGGTCGACGACCAGCCCTTCGATCTGGTGGAAGACGGGGAGGTGGCGCGCGTCGGGTGTGTCGCGGCGATAACACCGGCCCGGCATCACCGCATGGATGGGCAGCCCTCCGGAAACGACCGCCTCCTCCATCAGATGTACCTGCACCGGTGAGGTGTGGGTCCGCAGCAGGACCGTCTCGGGTGCGCCGAGGTCGAGGTACAGGGTGTCCCACATCCCCCGCGCAGGGTGTGCGGGCGGGATGTTGAGCGCGCCGAAGTTGAACCAATCGGATTCGATCTCGGGCCCCTCCGCCACTTCGAAGCCCATCCCGACGAACACGTCTTCGAGCTCATCACGGGTCTCGGTGACCAGGTGAAGGTGGCCGCGGGCGGGAGGGGCCACCACCGACCCCGGGTACGAATTCGGTCAGGTCCGCCTTCGCTTCGGCCATCTCCCGGGCGAGTTCCTCGTAGCGGATCTCCTCCCGGCGCCGTTCGACCAGCTCGTCGATGGCGCCCCGAGCCGCGTGCAGCTGCGCACCGAGCGAGCGCCGTGCTTCCTCGTCGAGTCCACCGAGGGTGCGGTACGCAGCGGAGATGGGCGACTTCTTTCCCGCGACCGCCGCGGCGACCTGGCGGATCTCCTCGGTCGAGGTGGCGGCGGCCAGGGCCGTCCTCGCTTCTTCGACCAAGGCGTCGACGTCGACCGAAATGGTCATGCCCGATCCCCCCGCGTGTGCACGCGGCCGTCTTCGGGGGCTTCCATGGCGGGCATCGTAGAGCCCGTGGCCTCGCCCTCCGAAAGCCGGCGCACCCGGAGGATCTCGAAGCAGAGGACCGCGGCCGAGACGCTCACGTTGAGCGAGTCCGCTCCCCCGGCCATCGGGACCGACACCCAGGCGTCGAGCCGTGGCGCCAGCTCGTCACCGAGTCCGGACGATTCGTTCCCGAAGGCGAGTGCGATCCGGCCGCGCCAATCGAAGACCGCATAGTCGGTCCCCCCTCGCGCGACGGTGCCGACTCGTGCAAAGCCCCACTCGCCGAGGCGATCGAGCACCGCGTCGGGTTCAGCCGCCGCCACCACCGGGACCCGGAAGACCGAGCCGGCCGACGCGCGGAGACACTTCGGGTTGGTCGGGTCGACGGTGCCCTCACAGCAGACCACTCCCCCGACCCCCGCCGACTCGGCGGTCCGGATCATGGTCCCGAGGTTGCCCGGGTCGCGCACGTCGACGCAGACCATGACCGTGGTGGCCTCCTCGACGGACCCGAGCTCGTCCGGCGCGAACGAGACGATCGCGACGAGCGGTTGCGGCGTGACCGTGTCGGCGACCCGCTCGATCACACCGGGAGCCAGATCGAAGACTCGCCCGCCCCGCACGTAGACCTCCTCGAGCACCCGCGACACTGCAGGGTCGTCGCGCCCCTCGGGTGCCACGTAGGCCGACTCGACGGGGACGTCTGCGTCGATCGCGGCACTGAGCAGCTCGGCGCCCTCCAGCACCATCGCGTGCTCCTTCCGCCGGAGTGCGCGCTTGGAGAGGAGTTGTCGGACCCGCCGGACGCGCTGGTGGGTGAAGGCCAGGCCGGCCTGGGTCAGGAGCGCGCCTGACCTTCGGTCGCGGGCTCGGCCAGTGCGTCGTTCGCGACCCGGACCAGGCTCGCGAAGGCGTCCGGCTCCGAGACCGCCAGGTCGGCGAGGACCTTGCGGTCGACGTCGACCTCGGCGCGGTGGAGGCCGGCGATGAACCGGCTGTAGCTCGTCCCGTTGAGCCGTGCGGCAGCATTGATCCGCTGGATCCAGAGCTGTCGGAAGTCCCCTTTGCGGGCCCGGCGGTCGCGGAAGGCGTACTGCTTCGAGTGCATGAGCTGCTCGTTGGCAGCCCGGAACGACCGGCTCTTGTTCCCGTAGTAACCCTGCGCCTGCTCGAGAACGGCGCGGTGGTGCTTCTTCGCGTGTACGGCGCCTTTGACTCGGGCCATGGGACGACTCCTTCGTGTCGGTGGGTGTGAGGTTACGGATGGATGGTGTCCGGAGCGACGCGATGCCCGTAGATCGCGGACCTCTTCGGTCCGACCGGGACCGCTCGACCGCTCGGTCGGACGGTGCGGAGGCCGACCCGGCCTACCGGCCGAGCATGCGCTTCACCTGCCGGGCGTCGCCCGGGGCGAAGTCGGTCTCTCGAGCGAGTCGGCGCTTGCGGACGCTCGTCTTGTGCTCGAGAAGGTGCGATCGGAACGCCTTCCGCCGCCGGAGCCGGCCAGACCCCGTCACTTTGATCCGCTTGCGGGCCCCGCTGTCGGTCTTCATCTTCGGCATGTTCTCAACCTTCCCCTTCGCCGGACGAGGCCGGCGTGACGTCCACCTCGGCAGCGTGCCCGTCGTGCCGGTCACCACCGTCCCGGGCCTCGGCTTCCGATGAGGCCTTCGCCCCGTTCGGGCTCGGATCCTCGGTGGTGGCGGCCTTCGACGCAGCCGACTGCTTTGCTCTCTTGTCCGGTGCCAGCACCATCACCATGTTGCGTCCGTCGAGCCGGGGAACCGCCTCGGGCTTGCCGAGGCCGTCCATCTGCTCCGCGATCCGATCGAGGATCTTCTTGCCGAGCTCGGGATGGAAGACCTCGCGTCCCCGGAACATGATCGTGATCTTGACCTTGTGGCCTTCCTCGAGGAACTTCGCCACCTGCCGGGTCTTGGTCTCGAAGTCTCCGGGTCCGATCTTCGGCCGGTACTTCATCTCCTTGATGCCGACGTGGGTCGTCTTCCGCCTCGACTCCTTGGCTCGCTGTGCGGCGTCGAACTTGAACTTCCCGTAGTCCATGATGCGACACACCGGGGGGTTCGCCCCGGGTGCGACTTCGACAAGGTCGAGATCGAGCGAGGCGGCGATGGCGAGCGCTTCCGGCAGGAGTTTGATGCCGAGTTGCTCGCCGTCGGGATCGACGAGGCGCACTTCACGTGCACGGATCCGGTCGTTGATACGAGGCTCGTTGGTGGTGATGGTGGCTGCTATGCGACTACTCCCTGTGCTTGTGGCCACGAACCTGCCGTGGCAAATGAACAAGGAGCGGAGCCACCCCGACCCGATCGAGATTTCGCCCGATCGCCAGTGAGTGAACCCAGGCGCACACTTGCTCCCGCAACGTGGCCGGGTGGGGGTTTGCCTTCCGCGAGACCCCGCTTCCTCGTCTACCAGTTGCTTTAGGCTACCAGTCGTGGGCTCACTGTGGACACCCGACGGCGAGCGGGAGGTCGGACCGCCACCCGAGCCGGGGAGCGAGGGGCGATCGGGCGATCCCGCTTTTCCCGCCGCAGAGGACGACGAGGAGCTGGCCGCTCAGGTCGAGGCCATGCGCGCCGAGCTCGCCGAGGCGCCCGTCGAGGCGGTGATCGCCAACCACTGTTACGGCCTCTTCGAACTCGCCGCGGTCTACCTGTCGCAGCAACCGCCCTTTCTCGAGCGGGCGCGCCTCGCGATCGATGCGCTCGGTTGCCTGGTCGGTGGCCTCGAAGGTCGACTCGGTGAGGCAGAGCCCTCGCTGAAGGACGGCCTGAGCCAGCTCCGTATGGCCTACGTTCAGATCGACGCGGCCCAGCGTGCCGGTGAGGAATCCGCGGCGGCGACCGGCCCGAACGGCGGGTCCTCGGCGAGCACGGGTCCCACCGAGGCCGACGACACGGTCGGAGTGACCTCACCCGACGACGAGCTCGCTCCGTCCGGGTCCACCCCGGCGCCGCTCCCGGTGCCGTCGAACGGGGCCACCGAGGCCACCCGGCCCGAGCCGGGGGACGGCGCACAGAACTCGATCGACAAGTCGCGGCTCCGCAGCTTCATCGGGCTCTCGGTCGGACTGGTCGGCCCACGAGCCAACCTCGCGGTCTCCGGAGTCCTGATCACCCTCTACGTCCAGCACCGTGCGTCGAGCGCCCTCGCAGTGACCTTCGCCCTGACCGCCAGCAGGCTGCTCAGCTGGCTGACCTATCCGATCGCCGGACGTTTGAGTGACCGGACACGGAGCCGGGTGGGTCGCCGAACGCCCTACATGGGCGTCAGTCTCGTCGCGCTCGGGGTGTGCACCTGGATGTTCACCGTCGTGCCGGGTTACTGGCCGCTCGTCCTGTTCATCGTGCTCGCCAGCCAGGCCGCGTCGGTGTTCACTCTCACCAACGTGGCGGTGGTTCCGGAGGTCTTCGGACGCAGCAGATGGATCAAGGCGTTGCTGCTCACGACCGTGCTCGGCACTCTCGCGAGCCTCACCATCAAGGGCACCGTCATTGCCAGCTGGAAGCAGAACGATCCCTCGACCTGGAACCTCCCCTTCCAGGTGGCAGCGGCGAATCATGGTCGCGGTCGGGATCTGCGTGCTGGTCCTCGTCCGCGAAGCGCCCGCTGCGCGACGCGGCGCGGAGGCCGACCGTGGCCGACGCGCCCGTCCGGCGCGCGACGAGTTGCGCGACATCCTCGCCGGACCCAACGCCAAGGTCCTCGTCGCGGGCTCGCTGCTCTTCTGGTCCGGCGTCGGTTCCACGGCGTACGTGGCGATCCTCTTCTTCCAGCGGGTGCTGCACGCGGGTGCCAGCGCGCAGACCATCGCCGGGCTCGCGACCGGCCTTCCGGTCTTCTTCATCGGGATCGCGCTCGGGATTCCCCTCAGCCGGTGGCTCAGCCCGATGCAGCTCGCCATCGGTGCGCCCCTGGTCGGTGCAGTGCTCGCGGGCGTGCAGTACTTCGACACCCACATCTGGCAGGCGGTCGCCCTCTCCTACATCGCCGCGCCGTTCATCGGGGCCTACGTCATCGTGCTCGCCCCGCTGCTGCTGCGCCTGCTGCCGAGGGCAGGAGGACTCGGGGAGCGGCTCGGCGTGCTCGTCTCACCGTTCAATCTCTGCGGCGTCCTGCTCGCCTACCTCGCGGCGGCAGTGGTCGACGCGACCGGGAACTACCGGCTCATCTGGCTGTTCCCCGCAGTGACCGGCCTCTGTCACGCGACGGTCAACTGCTGGCTCAAGATCCCGCCGCGCCGGTCGTCGAGCCCCGACATGGTCAAGCGGCTGTGGGAGTGGAGCGTCGTGCAGGCGGAGTCGATGGCCGAAACCGGCATCGTCACCGGTCTGCTGGCGGCCCCCCTCCTCGGGGTGGTGACCGAAGAGGACGCCGACAGTGCGGTCGTCGTCGACATGGCCCGTGACGTGCTCGGCAACCCCTACGAGGACGAAGAGGAGGACTCGGACCAGGCGGTCGACTCGAAGCCCTCGAACGGATCGGGGGCGAGCCCGGGCAACGCCTCCGGCGCCCCCGGCTCGGATGGGGACGGCGGCGGCGGTCCCGCCTCGGCCGACTCCGAGGGCTCAGGTGCCGGCGGCTCGGGCGACGGTTCGACCCGCGGCGTTCCCGACGGGGGCGTCGCATCGGCGGGGCCGACCGGCCAGCCGCCACCTTCGACAACCCCCGGCTCCCCCATCGAGTGAGGGCCGTGGTCCTCTGCTCCGACCGGCGCATCGTCGAACTCCGCCAACTCCTCTTCCCACGCCTCGCGCACCACTTGTCCGAGGGTTGCCCCGGGCATGACCCCGGGTAACGGGCGGATCGAGCGGGCCTCGAGCCGTCCCAGTCGTCCCGCCACCACCTCGAAGGCGACCACGGTCCCCGGCGTGATCCGGCGCGAACCGTCGGTGATCGCGGTGCAGTGGAACGGAAGGAGCCGGCCGACTCCGAACTCGACCGAACCGAGTCCACGTGCCTCGTCGAACTCGACGACGTCACCGATGACCACCTCTCCCGCGACCGGGATGAGATCTCTCGGCATTCCCCACGACGCGTCGGTCACCGGTCGCTCCTCAGTGCACGATCTTCGAGAGGGCGAGCTCGATGATGTCGGTGGCGCCCTTGTCCTTCAGAGCAGGGATCAAGACGTTGATCTCCGACTTCGGGACCACGGTCTCGACTGCGAAGCCTCCGCCGCCGAACAGCTCCGAAACGGTCGGCGCGCGCAAGGACGGGAGCAGCCCGATCACCCCCGCCAGCTGGTCACCGGTGACGTTGAGCTTGACCAGCACCTTCTCCCGTGCCTCGAGCGCGCCCTGCAGGAGGGTGAGCAGCTGCTCCATCGCGTGACGCTTCTCGGGGTCCGACGCAGATTTGGGATTCGCAATCAGCTCGGTGCGCGAGACGAGGAGGGTCTCGACGATCTTGAGGCCTGCCGCCCGCAGAGCACGGCCGGTCTCGGTGATCTCGACGACGCAGTCGGCGATGTCGGGCACCTTGGCCTCGGTGGCGCCGTAGGAGAGGACCACGTCGGCGAGCACCCCGTGCTCGTCGAAGAAGCGGCGGGTGAGTTCGGGGTACTCGGTCGACACCCGAAGTGCTCCCGCCGCCCCGGACGCGGACGTCGCCAGATCGGCCACCGTGGAGACCGGCGAGTCGATCGGTACCGCGAGGACCACTCTGATCGGACTCGAGGTCGACTTCGAGTAGTGCAACACCCCGAGCGAGGTGACGTCGCTCCCCCGCTCCTCCACCCAGTCGCGACCGGTGATGCCGATGTCGAACAGCCCGTCGGCGACGTACAACGGGATCTCCTGTGGCCGGAGGATGCGTACGTCGTCGATGCGCGGATCGTCGATCGAGGCGCGGTAGTCGACGTCCGAGGACCGGACCACCGCGAGGTCTGCCGCGGCGAACAGATCGAGGGTGGCGCGCTCCAAGGAGCCCTTGGGCAGGACGAGCCGGAGCACGGTCAGCTCCTCCCCGCCGCGAACCCGACCGTGGGGCCGGACGGGAGCCCGGCGACACCGGCCAGCACCGCGACGGTCTGGATGACGGTCTCTACGGCTTCTGCCCCCTTGTTGGCGGCGCCGCTCGCCGAGCGTGCCCGCGCCTGTTCGACGTTTTCGGTCGTCAGAACGCCGAACGCGATCGGCACTCCGGTGTCGAGCTGCACCCGCTGGAGCCCCGCGGCGCATTCGCCCGCTACGAACTCGTAGTGGCCGGTCTCACCGCGGATCACCGCACCGAGGCAGACCACCGCGTCGACCGCCTCCGAACGCGCCAGCTCCTGCGCGACGAGCGGCAGCTCGAAGGCACCGGGCACCCAGACCACCACCGAGCCGGCGGCGTCGTGGCCGGCCTCCTCCAACGCGTCGAGCGCGCCGGCCAGCAGACGGTCGGTGATGTCCCCGTTGAATTCCGCACACGCAAATCCGATCCGGAGGCGGCGACCGTCGCCGGTGCTCCCGTCGAGGCTCTTCCCCACACGCGCCGCGGCGCGCTCTTTGGCGTCGGCCGGAAGGCGCGTCTCGTCAGAGGACGTCATCGAGGCCTTCGAGGAGGTGCCCCATCCGCTCCCGTTTGGTCCGCAGGTACTCGATGTTCTGAGGCGTGGGAGTCGGTTGGATGCTGACTCGCTCGACGATGTCGAGCCCGAATCCCTCGAGGCCTCCGTACTTGGTCGGGTTGTTGGTCATGAGCCGCATGGTGGTGACGCCGAGGTCGACCAGGATCTGCGCGCCGATGCCGTACTCGCGCGAGTCGGCCGGCAAGCCGAGCTCGAGGTTGGCGTCGACCGTGTCGAGCCCCTCCTCTTGCAGACGGTAGGCGCGCAGCTTGTGGGCGAGGCCGATCCCGCGTCCTTCGTGACCACGAAGGTAGACGAGCACTCCGCTGCCGTTTTCGGCGATCTGGGCGAGCGCGCCTTGCAGCTGAGGGCCGCAGTCGCAGCGCAACGAAGAGAACACGTCGCCGGTCAGGCACTCGCTGTGCACGCGCACCAGGGTGTTCTGCGCGCCGTCGACCTCCCCCATGACCATCGCCACATGGTGTTCACCGTCGAGGACCGATTCGTAGGCGTAGACCTCGAAATCGCCGAACTCCGTCGGGAGGGTGGCCTGCGCGATGCGACGGACCAGTTTGTCCTTGTGCCGCCGATATCGGATGAGGTCGGCGATCGAGATGAGGTGGAGGTCATGGCGCGACGCGAATTCCTCGAGCTCGGGGAGGCGGGCCATGCCGGTCTTGTCCTCGCTCACCACTTCGCAGAGCACACCAGCCGGCGACATCCCCGCGGCGCGTGCGAGGTCGACCGCGGCCTCGGTGTGCCCCGCGCGCTTCAGCACCCCACCCGCACGGTAACGAAGGGGGAAGATGTGCCCAGGCCGGTTGAGGTCGCCCGGTCGGGTGTGGGGATCGACCAGGGCCTTGATCGTCGCCGACCGGTCCGCGGCCGAGATGCCGGTCGAGGTGCCGTGGCGATAGTCCACGCTGACGGTGAAGGCGGTCCGCTGCACCTCGGTGTTGGCCGACACCATCAGCGGGAGGTCGAGGTGCTCCACCCGCTCGGGGGTGAGGGGCACGCAGATCAGCCCCGAGGTGTGGGCGAGGAAGAACGCGATCTTCTCGGGGGTGACCGCGTCGGCGGCCATGATCAGGTCGCCTTCGTTCTCGCGGTCCTCGTCGTCCACCACGACGACCATCTCGCCGCGCCCGACCGCCTCGATGGCATCTTCTACCGATGAAAAGGGCATCGAAACCCCAATCTCCCTCTCTCCTGCTGGAGGCCTCGGTGCCGCGTGCCGGGCCGACCCACCTCTCCCTATGTCGGCAGCCTCTCGGTCGTTGCCTTAGATCGTTCAATTCGATTCGATTCGGTTCATTTCGGTTCAATTCGGTGCCGACCGGTCCGGGTCACCCTCCCGAGGGGACAATTCGAGTCGGATGTCACCTTCAAGGCTAGTCAGCGAGCACAGCCGTCCACGCCAGAGGTCGGCCATCGTCGCCGCTCCCGGGCCCTCGAAGAGGGGCCGGGCGTCGCTCCCTCCGAAGAGCGCAGGGGCCAGATAGAGGACGTACCGGTCGACCAAACCGGCCGCGTGGAATTCGTGCGCCACCCGCGCGCCGCCTTCCACCAGCAGCTGGAGCACCCCCCGGCCTCCGAGCTCGTCGAGGACGTCGCCGAGATCGCCTCCGACCGCGAGCGCCGGTTCGACGGCCGCGCCCGGAGGAGGTGTACCGAGCACCACCCGCAACGGCTGCGCGTCCGGGCCGCGAAAGAGCGGGTCGTCGGCTGGCAGACGGACGGTGAGCCCGGGGTCGTCGGCGCGCACCGTACCGGCGCCTACCAGCACCGCATCCGACCGGGCACGGAGACGGTGCACGTCGAGGCGCGCGGCCTCCCCGGTGATCCAGCGGCTGGTGCCGTCGGGCGCGGCCGACCGTCCGTCCAAGGTGGTCGCCAGTTTGAGGACGACCCACGGGCGACCGGTCGCGCGGTGATGGCGGTAGGCGGCGAGCTGTTCTCCGATCTCGTCGGCCGCGACGCCCACCTCGACCTCGACGTTGGCCGCGCGGAGCGCCGCGATGCCGGCTCCCTGGACGTGTGCGTCGGGATCCTCGATCCCGACCACCACCCGGCGGATCCCCGCCGCGACGATCGCGTCGGTGCACGGCGGGGTCCTTCCCTGGTGCGCGCAGGGCTCGAGGGTGACGTACAGCACGCCGTCGCGCGCCCGGGCTCCCGCGGCACGGAGCGCTTCGACCTCCGCGTGCGGGCCTCCGGGTGGTGCGGTGGCACCGACGAAAGTGGCCGAGTCGCCGGCCGGCACCACCACCGCTCCCACCCACGGATTCGGCGAGGTGCGTCCGCGGACACCTTCGGCGGCGGCGATGGCCAGACGCATCATGGCGAGGTCCCCGCCGCCGAGTCCCTCTCCGGTGTCGGGCAAGTCGGTCGGATCGGTCAGGACGACACACCCGTCACGGCGCGCACCGCGGCGTCGCGGATGGCGACGGCCTCCTCGAGCGGGTGCGGGTGTCCGAAGACGGCCGAACCGGCTACGAAGACGTTGGCACCCGATCGGGCCGCATCGGCCACGGTGTGCCGGTCGATGCCCCCGTCGACCTCGACGTCGAGCGAGAGCCCGGCCGCATCGGCTGCCTGGCGCACGCGACGGACCTTCGGGAGGACGTCCGGGATGAACTCCTGGCCACCGAAGCCAGGAAAGACCGTCATGCACAGCACCAGGTCGACCATGCCGAGGTAGGGCTCGATCGCCTCGAAGGGAGTGTCGGGGTTGGCGGCCAGCCCTGCTCGGAGCCCGAGGTCGCGCATCTGCTTCACGAGGGCTTCGGTCTCGCCCACCTCCACGTGCACGGTGCAGCCGTCCGCACCGGCGTCGCGGAAGGCCTCGAGGTAACGGGCCGGCTCGGTGATCATGAGATGGGTGTCGAAGAAGAGGTCGGAGTGACGGCGCAGCGACGCCACGACCGGCGGACCGATGGTCAGGTTCGGCACGAAGTGGCCGTCCATCACGTCGACGTGGAGCCACTCGCTGCCGGCCGCGATCGTCCCGATGGCCTCGGACAGGCTGCCGAAATCCGCCGAGAGGATCGAGGGCGCGACCCGCAAGTCGTGTCCCGGATCGGCGCGCGGCATCATCTGCGAGCCTACCGGCCGATTCCTCGCTTCCCGAGTTCCTTCAGGTCCCGAGCCGCTCGTCGGCGGTCGGGTGGACCCCGTTCCGCCAGGCGGACACCGCGGTCGGCCGCCGCCCTGCGGACTGCACCGTCACCAGACGGACGCGGGTCGCTCCACCCGCGACCACGTCGTCACCAACGAGCGTCCCGACCGGCAGTGACTCGCCGTCGGGCAACGGATCGGCCGGTGCGGCCTCGAGGACGTGCAGGCGTTTGCCCCGGAAAGTGGTCCACGCTCGTCCGATCCGCACCACCCGCCGGATTTGCAGCGCCGGCTGGTCCCAGTGCAACTCGAGCTCGGCGGGATCGATCTTCTCCGCGTACGAAGGCTCACCCGACTGATCACGGGGCACCGGCAGGCCGGCGAGGCCCTGCGAGAGATATTCCTCGAGCATGCCGCACGCGAGGACGACCAGCCTCGCACGGAGCGAAGCGGCGGACTCCTCCTCGCCGATCGGGGTCGCCACCGAGGCGTAGATCGCGCCGGTGTCGAGCCCCGCGGCCACCTTCATCAGGCACACCCCGGTTTCGGCGTCGCCCTCGAGGATCGCCCGTTCGACCGGCGCGGCGCCCCGCCAGCGGGGAAGCAACGAGAAGTGCACGTTGACCATCGGTACCCGCTCGAGCAGCGAGCTGGGAATGATCCGCCCGAAGGCGACCACCACACCGAGCTCGGCGCCGCTCCCGGCAACCTCGTCGAGCGAGCTGGTCACCGGGAGGCCGAGCTCGAGGGCCGCCATCTTGACCGGGCTCGCGTCGACCCGTCCCCCTCGACCGCGTCGGGTGTCCGCGCGGGTGACGACCAGCACGATCTGGTGGCCGGCGGCGACCAAGGTCAGCAACGGTGCCACCGCGTCCTCCGGTGTCCCGAGGTACACCATGCGCGCCACGGCCGGCGAGACTAGCGGGAGACCGCGGACGTTTCGCGGGAGCCGGCGGGTCGGAGCGGGTCAGACCTCGCGCTGGTCGCCGGTCGCGACCAGGGTGGCCTCCATCGCCGAGGTGTCGAGGCCGAGCGCCCGGTCGCGTAGCACGCGCAGCGCCTGACGCCGCAGGTCGTCTTCGAGACGCTCGATCATGAGCACCCCGTCGAGGTGGTCGACCTCGTGCTGGAAGACGCGGCCGAGGAACTCGTCGGCTTCGAGGTCGAGCTCCTCGCCGTCGAGCCCGATGCCGCGGAGGTGCACCTGGTTCGGGCGGACGATGCCGAGGCGGAGGCCGGGGATCGAGAGACACCCCTCCTCGTGGTACCACTCGCCGCCTGACTCGACGATCTCCGGGTTCACGACCGCTTCCGGACCCTCGCCCACGTCGTAGACGAAGAGCCGCTTCTGGATGCCCACCTGGGTGGCAGCGAGCCCGGCTCCTTCGGAGGCGTACATGGTCTCGACCATGTCGTCGACCAGCCGGACGAGGGCCGCGTCGACCTCGTCCACTTCGCGGGCGGCCTGCTTCAGGACCGGATCACCGAAGACGCGCACCGTGTAGGCGGACATGGCTCCAGTGTAGGGGTGGCCGTGCCGACGACAGTGCCGGCGACGACGCCGGCGAGACGCTGGCAGCTCAGACGTCGACCGGGTCCACCTCGACCCTCAGGCGCTCGGTCGGTCGCGACCGCGATGCCAGGGCGTCGCAGAGCACCCGGTGGTCCGCGGCACGCACCACCCACCGGTCGCTCGTGCCCTCAGAGACGCTCACCCCGGCGGAACCGGCCAATCCCTCGGCGTAGCTCGGCGCGCCCGGCCCGCGCAGGGTGGCCAGCGCGGAGAAGGGCGGCAGGCCGAGCGCCTCGCGCAGCGTGCGCTCGGGCGTCGCCACGAGCGACGGGTCGGCGTGAGAGGCCGCGATCAGCACCTCGTGGTGTGGGAGCCGGGTCTGGACGAGCAGGCGCCCCGGACCGTCGCGACCCCCGACCAGCCGGGCCGCCCTCGCCAGCAGCGCGAGGGTCTGCTCCGCCGCGACGAACCGAGGTGCGAGGAGGTGTTGATCGATATCGAGGAACGCCACCAGGTCCGCACGGGTCACCCGGTGGAGGGCCGCCTCGGTCCCGACCACCAACCGGGCGTCCGGGTCGTCGGCGTCGCGCTCCGAGGTGACTTCGACGGCCACGGTGCCGAGCAGCGCGGCGAGCTCCTCGGTCGCCCGCGAGACGCCCACCCGCACCACCTTCAGCCGCGCCGAGTCACACGCCGCGCAGAGCGGTGGCCGCGACGCGCCGCAGCGACTGCACACGAGCGGCCCCTTCGCCTCGGCCTGGCCGACCGCACCTCCGCACACCTCGCAGCGCGCCAGCGCGCCGCAGTCGGCACACGCGAGGATCCGGACCCGGCCGGTCCGGTTGAGGACGCACACCACCCGGCCGTCCGGCCGAGTCAGCACCGATCGCGCGGCGATGACCAGGCGTTCCGAGTAGAGCCCGGTGCGCGGGTCGTCGCCCGAGCGGTCCACCACCTCGACCGTCGGCCAGCCGCGTCGCTCGAGCCCGCGGCGGGTGGTCACCACCGTCGCCTCCTCGTTCATCACGACCGTCGGGCACGCGGAGACGAGAAGAGCCGGCGCCGACTCGCGCCGAGCGCGCTCGAGCACCACGTTCGACCGCGGACCAGGTGGGGGCTCGCTGTTCGCGGTAGGACTCGTCGTGCGCATCGAGCACCACGGCGGCGGCGATGCGGCGCAGCGGCGCCCACGCCGCGGCTCGGGTCCCGACCGTGACCACGCCTCCGTTCGCCGCGGCCGCCCATCCGTCGGGCAACAGTGCGACCGGTTGGCCTGCCCCGCCGATGCGCGCCGCGACCTGCTCGGCCCTCCGACGAGAAGGGGCGAGTACGAGGACGTCCTCGGGCCCGATCCGGTGCAGGGTCTCGAGCACGACCAGGTTCGCGTCGAGCGCGGGCGCCAATCGGAGCACCGCCGGGCCCGGGTGCCGCGAGGGCAGCGTCCACGAGCGCGACCGCGCCGCCGCCGGGCGAGTCGGGTCGCTCGCGGGAAGCGCCACCGGCCGAAGGGAGCTGCCGCACCACCCGCGGAGGCGACGCGCTCCCGAGGAACACCGAGAGCGGGCCGGCCCACCGCCACGACGCCCACTCGGCGAGCTCGACCACCTGCGCCCGGCGGTCCGAGGCCGCTCGAGCGTGCGATCGGCTTCGGCTCGACCCCGTCGATCGGGGCGACGTCGACCTCGACCACCCAGGCGCCGACTCGCCGCCCGTGCAGATCGATCCGAACCCGGCTGCCGACACCGACCGCGTCCGAAAGCGAAGGCGGCACCAGATAGTCGAAGCGGCGGGTGATCGCCGCGACGTCGGGGACCACCCGGACCAGGCGGCCCTTCGGCGCTTCCCGGCCGCCCGCCCCCTCGCCGGTCGGCCGCCGGGGTGAGGTCAGAGTCCGAGCGCCTGCTTCAGCTCGTCGGACCGGGCGGTGTCCTCCCAGGTGAACTCCTTCTCGGCGCGGCCGAAGTGACCGTACGCGGCGGTCTTCCGGTAGATCGGGCGCTTCAGGTCGAGATCGCGGACGATGGCCGCGGGCCGGAGGTCGAAGAGCTCGTCGATCGCCGACTCGATGCGGGCCGGATCGCACCGCTCGGTGCCGAAGGTCTCGACGAGCACGGAGACGGGGCGTGCGACGCCGATCGCGTAGGCCACCTGGACCTCGCAGCGCGTCGCGGCGCCCGCCGCCACCACGTTCTTCGCCACCCACCTCGCCGCGTACGCCGCGGAGCGGTCGACCTTCGACGGGTCCTTGCCGGAGAAGGCGCCACCGCCGTGTCGGGCCATGCCGCCGTAGGTGTCGACGATGATCTTGCGCCCGGTCAGACCGGTGTCGGCGTGGGGGCCACCGAGCTCGAAGACGCCGGTCGGGTTGGCGAGCACGCGGAGCCCGCTCGTGTCGAGCTCCGGCGGGAGCAACGGGTTGATCACGTTGTCCCGGAGATCGGGAAGGAGGAGGGTCTCGAGATCGACTCCCGGGTCGTGCTGGGTCGAGATCAGGACCGTCTCCAGCGCGATCGGCCGACCGTCCTCGTAGGTGACGCTCACCTGTGTCTTGCCGTCGGGCCGGAGGTAGGGCAGGACCCCCACCCGGCGAACCTGCGAGAGCCGTTGTGCGAGCCGGTGTGCCAACCACACCGGCAACGGCATCAGATCGGGGGTTTCGTCGCAGGCGTAGCCGAACATCATTCCCTGGTCGCCGGCGCCCTGCGCGTTGAGGACGTCCTCTCCGCCGGTTCCCGCGCGCACCTCGAACGCGTTGTCGACGCCCTGTCCGATGTCGGGTGACTGCTCGTCGATCGACACGATGACCCCACAGGTGTTCCCGTCGATCCCGTACGCGTCGTCGTCGTAGCCGATGTCGCGGACGGTCTGGCGGACCAGCTTCGGGATGTCCACGTAGGTCGTCGTGGTGATCTCTCCCGCGACGAGCACCAGACCGGTGGTGAGCAACGTCTCGCACGCGACGCGGCTCTCGGGGTCGTCGGCGAGCATCGCGTCGAGGACGGTGTCGGAGATCTGGTCTGCCATCTTGTCGGGATGGCCCTCGGTCACCGATTCCGAGGTGAAGGTGTATCGGGTGCTCACGGTGCTTGCGCTCCTTCTGCAGGTCGGCGGTCGGCCAACAGGGCGCTCACCCTATCCAAGATGGCGTCGGCGACGACGTCCTTCCCGGCCATCGCCACACGGTTCTCGGTCCCGTCTGCCCCGAAGATCGTCACCTCGTTGGTGTCGTGGTCGAATCCGACGCCCGGCGCGGAGACGTCGTTGGCGACGATCAGGTCCACCTGCTTGGCTACCAGCTTCGCCCGCGCCCGCTCGGCGACCTGCTTGGTCTCCGCGGCGAATCCCACCAGCACCTGCCCGGGTTCCTTCCGGCGGCCGAGCTCGCCGAGGATGTCGGGGGTCGCCTCGAGCAGCAGCTCGGGGACGCCGTCGGACTTCGAGAGCTTCGAACCGTGGGGGGCCTTCGGCCGGAAATCGGCGACGGCGGCCGCCATCACCACCACCTCCGCGGTCGCCGCCCTCGCCAGCACGGTCGCCTCCATCTCCGCGGCGGTCTCGACCCGCTCGACGATCACCCCGGAGAGGACCGGACGGCTGGTGGTCGTGACCAGCACCACCTCCGCGCCGCGCCGCGCCGCGGCCTCGGCCACCGCGTGGCCCTGCTTGCCCGAGGAGCGGTTGGTCAGGTAGCGGACCGGATCGATCGGCTCGCGGGTCCCCCCCGCCGACACGACGACCCGGGTACCCGCGAGGTCGTGCTGCGTGTCCGCCGCGCCGAGGCGTGCGAGCACCTGCTCGACGATGACCGAGGGATCGGCGAGGCGCCCGACGCCGAGGTCGCCGCCGGCCAGGCGTCCCGACTCGGGCGGGACGACCGTCACCCCGCGCGAGGTGAGGACCGAGAGGTTGTGGCGCACCGCGGGGTGCTCCCACATCTCCGTGTGCATGGCCGGACAGATCACGACCGGCGCAGTGGTGGCGAGCAAGGTGGCGGTGAGGAGGTCGTCGGCGAAGCCACCGGCGTAGCGCGCGAGCAGGTCGGCAGTGGCGGGCGCCACGACCACCAGGTCGGCGCGCGCGGCGAGCTGGGTGTGGGGCATCGGCGACTGCTCGTCCCAGAGGCTCATCTGCGCGGGTTCCGAGGCGAGCGCATCGAAGGTGACCCGACCGACGAAGCGGGTCGCCGACTCGGTGAGCACCGGAGCGACGTGCACCCCGGCGTCGACCAGGCGACGGCAGACTTCGACCGCCTTGTAACAAGCGATCCCCGCCGACACACCGAGCACGACCACCGGCGCGTCCTCACTGCGGCGAGCGTGCTCCGCGTCGAGTGACGCCGTCCCCTCTTCTCCCACGGCGCTCCCGCCGCTCCCCACCGTCCGGCCCGGTTCGGGCCTACTCGGCCTCTTCGGGGACGGCGCCCGCTTCGCCCGCTTCGGCGGGTTGCTCCGCGTCGGCCGCCTCCGCAATCTGCTCGCCTTCGAGGAGCGCCAGCGCCGCGGCCTCCTCGGCCGCGATCTCCTCGGGATCGGGCCGCGAGAACGTCGCCTTGCCGTCGGCGATCTCTTCGAAGGCGATCGAGAGCGGCTTGCCCGACGCCGAGGCGACCTGAGGCGGCACCACCACGCCGAGGCCTTCGCCGAGCGAGTTGTAGTAGCTGTTGACTTGCCGCGCCCGCCTCGAGGCGAGAGCCACCAAGGTGAACTTCGAGTCCACCTTGTCGAGGAGCCCCTCGATCGGCGGGTCCATGAGCGTCGTCGGGTTCTGAGCCATCACGATCCTTCGGCGAGATCAGGCGGGTCGCCGTTGCGACCACCACCGTCCGGACGGGCGCCTCTCCGGAAACGACCCACTATACCGGCTACTTCGTCGGTGGCCTGGTCGACGTCGTGGTTCACCACGACCGCGTGCGCGATCGCCCTTCCGCGGCGAAGCTCCTCGGTACCGGCGTGCAGGCGCTCCGCGATGTGGGACTCGTCGTCTCCGCGGGCACGGAGCCGCTCGGCCTGGACCTCGGGCGAGGGCGGCTCGAGCAGGATCAGCGTCGCATCCGGGCGGAGCCGACGCACCTGCTCGGCCCCTTGCAGGTCGATCTCGAGGAACAGGTCCCGGCCCGCCGGGGCTTCACCGACCGGGGTGCCGTACAGGTTGCCGAGATACTCCGCCCACTCGAGAAAGCCCCCCGCGTTCGCCTTCGACTCGAACGCGGCGCGGTCGACGAACACGTAGGCGTCCTCGACCTCGCCGGGTCGTCGCGCACGAGTCGTCCACGAACGGCTCAACCACAGACGCGGGTCCTTCTCGACCAGTCGCGCGGCCACCGTTCCCTTTCCGGCGCCACCCGGCCCGAAGAGAACGAAGACGGACGAATCGTGCACGATGCGCGCCGAAGCGGGGCGCGCGGTGCTCAGCGCGCGGTTTCGCGCAGGAGTGCCTCGCGTTGGTTGCTACCGAGACCCTGCAGACGCCGGCTCTCGCTGATGCCGACGGTGTCCATCAGGCGACGCGCCTTGACCTTTCCGAGCCCGGGAAGCGACTCGAGGACCGAGAGGACCTTCATCTTCCCGACCGTCTCGTTGGTGTCGGCCATCGACAGGAGCTCGGACAGATTGATCGAACCCAACTTGAGCTTCTCTTTGACCTCAGCCCGCTCACGGCGGACCTTGGCAGCTTTGGCCAGGGCGGCCTGGCGCTGTTCGGGCGTGAGTGCAGGCGGTTGCGGCATGGTCGAGACCATAGCGCCTCGGCGGCCCCTGGTCATTCTGACCAGGGCCGCGATACCCTGGTGCGCGACGACGAGCAGCGCATCGGCGCCGGTCCCACCCGGAGCGGTCTTCGTGATCGCGCGCACGTCGATCCGCTGAATAATTGGTCGGTGCCCGAAATCGACCTCAACGCGGATCTGGGCGAAGGCGACTCCCTCACTCCGAGTGACGCCGCGGTCCTCGACGCCGTCACGAGCGTGAGCATCGCCTGCGGGTTCCATGCCGGTGGGCCTTCGGTCATGCGCGAGACGGTGCGCGCGTGCGTGGAGCGAGGTGTGACCGTCGGCGCCCACGTCTCCTATCGCGATCGTGAGGGTTTCGGCCGTCGAGTCGTCGAGGTCGAACCCGCCCTATTGGTCGAGGACCTGCTCCAGCAGTGCGTCGATTTGGCGGAGATCTCCGCCTCGCTCGGTGCCGAGATCGCCTATGTCAAACCCCACGGCGCGCTCTACCACCAGATGGGTTCCGACCCGCTCGTGGCCGCCGCGGTGTGCGAGGCGGCCTCCCGGCAGGCGGTCGGTGTGCTGGTCACGCAGGGGCGCGGCCAGGTGGTCGACCTGGCACGCCGTGCCGGGCTCCGTGTCGTCCACGAGGGTTTTCCCGACCGCGCGTACCGTTCGGACGGCACGCTGGTCGACCGGGGCCTGGCCGGCGCGGTCGTCACCGACGCGGACCAGGTCGGCCGGCGTGCGGTCTCCTTGGTGGGGCGTGGGGGCGTGGAGTCGATCACCGGAGAGTGGACACCTGTCCCAGCCGAGACGTTGTGCATCCATGGTGACTCGCCGACCGCCGCGCAAACCGCCCGAGGGGTTCGCGACCGCGTTGATCGACGCCGGCGTGACGGTGCGGTCGTTCGTGGATCCGCCGAGCGGCGACGGCACACCGTGATGCACGTACGCCTGATCCGCTACGGCGATCGAGCGCTGCTCGTCGAGACACTCGATACGCGCTCCGCTCATCGCGTTGCTCGCGCGATCGAAGAGGCGCGCGACGACGGATCGGCTCCGGCCACGGTCGAGGACGTCGTGGTCGGCCTCGCATCGGTGGTGGTTCTCTTCGACCCCCACGACGACGGCGACTTCCTCGCGGAGTGGGTGACGACGCTCGCCACGTCGGACGAAAGGGACACCGACTCCGATCGGCGAGAAGACGCTCGGACGGACTCGACCCACGTCGAGGTCCCGACGGTCTTCGACGGACCCGATCTCGCGGACGTCGCGCGAGACACCGGGACCACCACCGACTCGATCGTCTCGATGCTCACCGCCACCGATCTCGAGGTCGCCTTCGTCGGGTTCGCACCCGGCTTCCCCTACCTGGTCGGTCTTCCCGAGGAGCTGGCGGGCATCGCGCGCCACGCCACCCCGCGCGCCGTCGTGCCCGCCGGTTCGGTCGCGGTGGGCGGCGGGTTCGCCTCGGTCTACCCCACCGCGAGCCCGGGCGGCTGGAGGCTCCTCGGGCACACCTCGACGACCCTCTTCGACCCGGACCGCCCGCCCTACGCGCGCCTTCGCCCGGGCGACACCGTCCGCTTCACCGTCGGCGACCCGGACACCGTGGCGCCGGCCGCGAACGGTCCGCCACGACAGCCGCTGCAGGCCGGGCCCCGCTTCGCCGAGGTGGTCGCGCCGGGGCTCTTGAGCCTCGTCCAGGACGGTGGGCGTCGTTCCCTCGGAGGGGCCGGAATCCCGCGGGCAGGTCCCTGTGACCCCGAGGCGATGGGACTGGTCAACCGGCTGCTCGGCAACCGGTCGGACGCGCCGGCCCTCGAGATCACCGCGGCCGGTCCGGTGCTCCGGCTCTCCTGCGACGCGCACCTGGCGGTCCTCGCGTCCGGACCGGGCTCGGCGGAGGTCACCGTCGACGGGTTCGCAGTGGCGACCGGCACCGTCGTGCCGGCCCGAGCCGGTCAGGAGGTGTCGGTCGGGACGATCCGCGAGGTGCTCCGCGCGTACCTCGGGGTCGCCGGGGGTTTCGACACCCCGATGGTGGTCGGTTCGCGTTCTTCGGACCTGCTCTCGGGCCTCGGACCGGGTCCTCTCCGCGAAGGCGACCGCCTCGCTCTCGGGCCTCCCGTCCGACCTCGCGGTTTGCTCACCCCCGACCCGGCGCCGGCTGAACCGAACGGTCCGGTCACTCTCCGCCTCCTGACCGGGCCCCATCCGTTCGGGACAGACCAGCTCGACCAACTGGTGGCGGGCGCCTGGACAGTGGGTGCCGACTCCAACCGGGTCGGCCTCCGCCTCGAGCCCGGGTCCCGGCCTCTCGTCCCGCCTCCGCCGCCCGCCTCGGTCGGGATGGTGGCGGGTGCGGTTCAGGTACCGCCCGACGGTCGGCCGATCGTTCTCATGCCCGACCACGCGACCGTCGGGGGGTATCCGGTCGTCGCTTGCGTGATCGCCGCCGACCTCTCGATGCTCGGCCGCCTGCGCCCGGGGGACACGGTCCGCTTCGCATGGGTCGACTTCCCCGCGGCCCGCCGCGCGCTGCGTGAGCGTGATCGAACCACCTCGGCGCGGGTGCGCGGCTGGTTCCCGACCGCCTCCTGAGCGCGGGCCCCACGAGCCCGTGCCTCGCGACGTGGCACGATGGTGTCGACCTGCTCCGAGCGCGACGGTACGGAGAGTGCAGCGAGAGGAGTCGAACGTGGGTGACGAGGACGCCGATCCGGCCGGCGCGGACGCCGGTAAGCCGGCCGGCCAGGCGGACGCCAATCCCCGGGACGACGGTCAGCAGGCATTCGTGGCCGAGCGGCCCGGCACCGCGTTCCCGGTGACCGCTCCGAGCGACGCCACGCCGCTCGAGGAGCACGAGCCCGAAGGGATCATCCCTCCGAGCCCGCTCTGGGCGATGAAGGACCGACGACGGGGGCGGTTGTTCCATCCTTTCGGGCACCCCGAGCGGATCCGCGCCCGCATCGGCTCCGGCGAGGACGCGGTCTACGTCATCGACGACGGACCGCATCACTGCATGCTCGCCCGCAACGTCGGAGAGGCACCGGACGAATGCGTCTACAGCCTTGTCATCCGGATCGAGCTCGCGACGTACCACTCGCTCGTCGCCGGCGCGATCGACGCGCACGCCGCGTTCCTGCGCGGCACCGACGCGGGACTGAGCGGCACCGTCGAGAACCCGGGCACCGCAAACGTCTTCGACGTCGACTTCTACGAGACCGGTGCCGACATCCCCGAGCGCTACCTCCCGCCCGCACCCTTCATCGAGTTCGGAGACGAGCTCCCGACCGCCGATCGCTGAGCGCCAGACGCGGCGGGCGGCCGACCCGCCGGGGCGGCGCGTCCCTCAGCCGACGGCAACCCGGGTGAGGTCCGCCGCGACCAGCACCTCGCCGTCGTAGTACTCCTCGGCCTGCGCTCGCCACTCGCCCTCGGTCCCCGGAGGGGGCGGCGGGACAAGGTGGGTCAGCACGAGGGTTCCGACCCCCGCCCGGGCCGCGGTGCGAGCTGCATCTTGCACCGCCGAGTGGTAGTCGAGCACGTCGAGCAGCCGAGGCACCCCGATCGCCTCGATGAGGTCCCGCCGCACCACCGTGTGGACGAGGACGTCGGCGCCGGCGCACAGTTCGTCGAGCCCGGCACAGGGCACGGTGTCGCCCGCGAGCACGACCGACGTCCCGCCCTCGTCGACGCGGTAGGCGACGGTCGGTCGGACCGGCGCGTGGTCGGAGGGGGCGGCGGTCACCCGCACGCCACCCTCTTCGAGCACGAGGCCGCGCTCGACTTCTCGGACCGCGCACTCGGGTCGCCAATCGAGGTCGGCGTGATGGGCGAGCCGGTAACAGATGTCGGGTTCGAGCATGGCGAGCGTCGCGTCGACCAGGTGCTCGGTCCCGACCGGTCCGATCACCGGGAGGGGCGACGGCTGGAGCGAGGTCACCCAGCGGGTGGTCACCACGTCGTTGAAGTCGCAGAGGTGATCGCTGTGCAGGTGGGTGAGCAGTACCGCCCGGAGGGCACCGGCACCGGAGCCCACTGCGGCGGCCCGCATCAGCACGCCGCGGCCGCAGTCGATCAGCAGGTCCCCCGCGCCGGTCCGCACCAGGGTCGAGGGACCTGCCCGAGCGGGATCGGGCAACGGGCTGCCGCTGCCGAGGACGATCACCTCCACGGCCGGCCCCGATCCCTCGGCTCGGGACTCAACCCGCCGGGTCGAGGCGACCGGCGCGGGCGATCGCCGAGAACCAGGACGCGCTCGGCTTGCCGGTGCGGACGAAGGTGGTTCGGTCCACCGAATGGAGGCCGAATTTGGGTCCGAAGCCGAGGTTCCATTCGAAGTTGTCGAGGAGGCTCCACACGAAGAACCCGCGCACGTCGATCCCCTCGGTGACACATCCGTGCACCCCCCGGAGGGCTGCGTCGAGGTAGGCGATCCGCTCGGCGTCGTCGTCGGTGCCGATCCCGCTCTCGGTCACCAGCACCGGGAGGCCGGTCACCGCCGCCGCCCGCCGCACGCAGAAGGGGACCGCCGCGGGCCAGTTCTCGGTTCCGAGCTGGGTCTGCGGCACCGACGGGTCGTCCGGGGCGGGTCCGTCCGGTCCGAAGTGCATGCGGGTGTAGGCCTGCGCCCCCACGAAGTCGTCACCTTCGGTGGCCCGGAGGAAAATGTCCTCGAGGATCTCCTCCGCTGCGTCGCGGACCACCTCCCCACCCTCGTCGGCCACCATCTCGGCCATCGACAAGGTGAGCCCGACCGGGTAGCGGCCCGGACCGGAACGAAGGGCGTCGACCGCCAGCCGGTGCGCGCGCACCATCGCCTGGTTGACCGCGAGATGGCGGGTGAGGTCGTCCTTCACTCCCGGTGGATACTCGCCGACCGTGTAGCCCATCGCGCCGACCACGTTCGGTTCGTTGATGGTGCACGCCCACCCGATGAGGTCGCCGAGATGCGCGGCCGAGCGCTCCACGAAGCGGGCGAAGCGATCGGGCGCGTCGAGCGCCTCGAACGCGCCACGCGCGGCCAGCCACCTCGGGCTGGTGAAGTGGTGGAAGGTCACCACCGGCACGATCCCCCGATCGTGACAACCCGCGAGGATCCGGCGGTAGTGGTCGAGCGCACCGAGCGAGAACTCGTCCTCGGCCGGCTCGATCCGGCTCCACTCGAGCGAGAAACGGTAGGCGCCGAGCCCCATGCCGGCGACGAGGTCGAGGTCCTCGCGCCATCGGTGGTACGAATCGCAGGCGTCGCCACTCGACTCGACGCACCCCGAGCCGGGCGCGTGCTCGAACTCCCACCAATCGTTGTTGGTGTTCCCGCCTTCGATCTGGTGGGCGGCGCCGGCAGCCCCCCAGAGGAACCCGTCGGGGAACGCGAGAGAGCCCGGGGCGTCGTCCTCCATGGGTGCACCGTAGCGACGACCCGCCGGTCCGCGCGGGGCTGCGCCCGCCGGTGCCTGCCAAGTCCCCGTTCAGGGCGAAGCGACCAACGCGTCGGCCATCTCGTCACGGGCGCGACGGGCGGCCGCGGCGAGGCTCGCCACGTCCGGGCCGGCGAGCAGCAACGATCGCGAGACACTCGGGAGCACGGTCCCCGGAGCGCAACCGGCGAAGTGGGTCGCGACGTCGGCTGCGGTCGCGCCCTGCGCCCCGACGCCGGGTGCGAGCACGACTCCTCCGAGGCTCGCCAGCGAGAAGGAGGTCGGCGCGAGCGTCGCCCCGATGACCGCACCGACGGTCCCCGGGCGGGCAGCAGGGCCGTTGTTCGCGGTCGCGATCTCGCTCAGCAGGAGGTCCTCGACCGAAGGACCGGTCCCCGAGCCGGTGCGCGCCTCTTGGACTTCGCGGCCCTCTCGGTTCGAGCTCCGCACCACCACCACCACCCCGCGTTGGTGGCGGGCAGCCAACTCGACCATCGGTTCGAGCGAGCCGAGCCCGAGGTAGGGCACCGCGGTCACCGCGTCGACCGACAGCGGGCTCACCGGGTCGAGCCAGGCGGTGGCGTAGCCGGTCATGGTGTTCTCGATGTCGCCGCGCTTGGCGTCCGCGATCACCAGCAGCTCTGCGTCGCGGGCCCACTCGAGGAGGTGCTCGAGTGCCGCCAGGCCGGCCGATCCGAACCGTTCGAAGAAGGCGACCTGTGGCTTGACCACCGGGACGGTCCCGGCGAAGGCCTCGACGCAGCGCGAGCCGAACTCGCGCAGTCCGCTCGGATCGTCGGGAAGACCCCAGCGGTCGAGGAGCGCCGACGACGGGTCGATCCCCGCACACAGAGGGCCGGTCGAGGCGACCGCCGAGGCCACCCGTGCGGCGAACCCGCCGGGCCCCTCAGCCACGGCCGGCACCGGTCAGCTCGCGAACTGCGCGGACCCCGTGTCGCTCGCACCAGGTCTCGAGCTCGCCGAGCACCGTGACGGGTGCTCGCGGGTCGCGAAAGGTCGCAGTGCCCACCTGCACCGCGTTCGCACCGGCCATCAGCAGCTCCACCGCATCGCTTCCTCCCATGACCCCGCCGACCCCGATGATCGCCGCGTCGGGCAGCGCGGTGCGCACGTCGTAGACCGCGCGCACCGCGACCGGGTGGATCGCCGGGCCCGAGAGACCCCCACCGCTTCCGCCCGATCCGAGCAGCGGCCGCCCCTCGTCGACGTCGATGACCATCCCGAGGGAGGTGTTCACCAGGGTGAGCGCCTCCGCTCCCGCCTCGAGCGCGGCGGCCGCGATCTCCGGGAGGTCGGCCGCGTTGGGGCTGAGCTTCGCCCAGCGGGGCAGCTCCGGGCAGCGCTCCCCGACCGCGGCGACCACCTTCGCGGTGGCCTGCGCCGAGTGTGCGAACATCCGGCGGCCGTCCTCCAGGTTCGGACAGCTCACGTTGATCTCGATCGCCGAGAGACCGTCGGCGACCGCGATCGCAGAAGCCGCCGCGGCGAACTCCTCGACGGTGCGGCCCCAGAGGCTCACCACCGTCCGCGCCCCGGCCGCGACCAGGCGGGGAAGGTCGTCGCGGAGCCACGCTTCGACCCCGGGGCCCTGCAGTCCGACGCTGTTGAGCATGCCGGCCGGGGTCTGGTGGACCCGCGGCGCGGGGTTTCCCGGCCACGGGCCGACCGAGAGGGACTTGACCACCACCGCGCCGAGGGCGGAGAGAGGGAAGTACGCCTCGAGCTCGTCGGCGTGGCCGGCGGTCCCCGACGCGGTCATCACCGGGTTCGTCAACCGGAGCGAGCCGACGTCGACCGCGAGGTCCACCCCGCCGCGGGTCGCGGCCCTCGTGCCCGACGGCGCCGAGCGGATCATCTGCGGTGGTACTCCTGGAGCGAACGGACCGTCAGGGGGTGCCGGACCCAGTCGGCGATTCCCCCCGCCGCCGCCCGGGCCGCCGCCACGGTGGTGACGCAGGGAACCTGATGGGCCACCGCTGCCGCCCGGATGTGGTCGCCGTCCGCGCGTGGCCCACGCCCTCGCGGCGTGTTGACCACCAGCTGGACCTTGCCGCTCGCGATCAGGTCGACCGCGTCGACCACTCCCGGTTGCTGGTCGCCGACCTTCGCCACCACCGCCGAGACAGGGAGCCCGTTCCGCTCGAGCCACGACGCGGTCCCAGAGGTGGCCGCCAGGTCGAAGCCGAGCGCGGCGAACTGGCGCGCGGCGTCGAGGCCGGCCGGCTTGTCGCGGTCGGCGAGCGAGAGGAAGACGGTGCCGTCGACCGGAAGCCGGTTGCCGGCGGCCATCTGGCTCTTGGCGAAAGCCAGGCCGAATGTGGCGCCGATGCCCATCACCTCCCCGGTGGAACGCATCTCGGGCCCGAGGATGGTGTCGACTCCGGGGAAGCGGTTGAAGGGCAGGACCGCCTCTTTCACCGACACGTGGCCGGTCACCGGTTCGGTGAGCAGACCCTCCGTCCGCAACTCGGCCAGCGTGGCACCGACCATCACCCGCGCGGCCACCATGGCCAGCGGCACACCGGTCGCCTTCGCCACGAAGGGCACCGTGCGGCTGGCCCTCGGGTTGGCCTCGAGGACGTAGACGCGCTCCTCTTTGACCGCAAACTGCACGTTGCAGAGGCCGCGCACCTGCAGTGCCTCCGCGATCGTGCGGGTGACCCGCTCGATCTCCGCCACCACCCCCGCTCGAAGGGTCTGAGGCGGGAGCGCGCACGCCGAGTCCCCCGAGTGCACCCCGGCCTCCTCGACGTGCTCCATCACCCCTCCGATGAGCACCTCCCCGGTCGAGTCGCGCACCGCGTCGACGTCGACCTCGACCGCGTCCTCGAGGAAGCGATCGACCAGCACCGGGCGTTCGGCCGTCACGCCGCCCTCGCGTCCGAGCGCCCCGTCCGCCGCGGTCATCGCCGGCGACCGCCTCGAGCAGTCGCTCGTCGTCGTAGACGATCTCCATCGCGCGGCCGCCGAGCACGTAGGACGGGACGCACGAGCACCGGATAGCCGACCGACCGGGCGACCGCGAGCGCGTCGTCGGGGGTGAGCGCGGTCCCACCTGGCGGCTGGAGGATGCCGAGGCCTGCGCACAGCTCGTTCCACCGCTCGCGGTCCTCGGCGAGGTCGATCGACGCCGGGGGGGTGCCGAGGACCAGCGTCTCGTCGAGCCCGGCGGCCAGCTTGAGCGGGGTCTGCCCGCCGAGGCTCACGATCACCCCGACCAGAGCGTCCGTCGCCTTCGGAGGCGGTCTGCTCGGCCTCGACGATGTTCGCCAGGTCCTCGTCGGTGAGCGGCTCGAAATAGAGGCGGTCCGAGGTGTCGTAGTCGGTGGAGACGGTCTCGGGGTTGCAGTTGACCATCACCGTCTCGTACCCCGCGGCCCGCAGCGCCAACGAGGCGTGCACGCAGCAGTAGTCGAACTCGATCCCCTGCCCGATCCGGTTGGGACCCGAGCCGAGGATGATCACCCTCGGCCGCGACGAGCCGGCCACCTCGTCCTCGTCCTCGGTCGTCGAGTAGTGGTAAGGGGTACGGGCCTCGAACTCGGCCCCGCAGGTGTCGACCGTCTTGAAGGTCGCGCCGCCGGCGACCGCGAGCCGCCTCGACCGCACCGCCTGCTCGGTCGTCCCGTTCCCGAACAGGTAGGCGAGCTGCCGGTCGGAGAACCCGAGCCGCTTGAGGGTGCGCCACGAGCGGCGGTCGAGGTCGTCGACGGTCACTCCGAGCGTCACCTGAAGACCGAGGGCCATCCGCGCGGTGGCGATCCTCGCGATCTCCGACACGAACCACGGATCGATGCCGGTCGACTCGGCCAGCTGCTCGACCGGTTCGCCGCGCCGGAGAAGCGCCTCGAGCGCGAAGAGGCGCTCGGGGGTCGCCACCACCACCCGCTCCCGGAGCTCCTCGGTCGTCACCGCCTCGGTCCGCAGCTCGGCCGGGTCCCCGTTGAGCCCGTCGCGGCCCTGCTCGAGCGAGCGAACCGCCTTCTGGAGCGATTCGGGAAAGGTGCGCCCGATGCCCATCACCTCGCCGACCGACTGCATCCGCGTGCCGAGCCGATCGGTGGAGCCGGGCAGTTTCTCGAACGCCCAGCGCGGGATCTTGGTCACCACGTAGTCGATGGTCGGCTCGAAGGAGGCCGGCGTCGCTCCGGTGATGTCGTTTTGGATCTCGTCGAGCCGGTAGCCGACGGCGAGACGGGCCGCGATCTTCGCGATCGGGAACCCGGTGGCCTTCGAAGCCAGCGCGGAGGATCGCGAGACGCGCGGGTTCATCTCGATGATCATCTGGCGACCGTCGACCGGGTCGACCGCGAACTGCACGTTGGACCCGCCGGTCTCGACCCCGACCCGCCGGATGCAGGCGAAGGAGGCGTCGCGCATCGTCTGGTACTCGACGTCGGTCAGGGTCTGCGCGGGTGCGACGGTGATCGAGTCGCCGGTGTGGACACCCATCGGGTCGACGTTCTCGATCGAGCAGATGACCACGCAGTTGTCCGCGTTGTCGCGCATCACCTCGAGCTCGAATTCCTTCTGGCCGGCGATGGACTGCTCGACGAGGACCTCGGTGACCGGCGACGCATACAGCGCTTCCGCGGCGAGTCGGGCCAGGTGGTCCTCGTCGAGCGCGATCCCGGTGCCGGCGCCACCGAGGATGAAGCTCGGGCGCACCATCACCGGGTAACCGATCGACGCTTCCGACCGCGAGGGCTTCCTCGAGCGAGTGGGCGAAGCCCGCCGCGGGCACCGCGAGCCCGATCTCCTCCATCGCCGACTTGAACCGCTCGCGGTTCTCGGCGGTCGCGATCGCCTCTGCGTTCGCGCCGATCACCTCGACCCCGAGCTCGTCGAGGGTGCCCTGCCCGGCGAGTGCCATGGTCAGGTTGAGCGCGGTCTGGCCGCCGAGCGTCGGAAGGAGCGCGTCCGGGCGCTCGCGCTCGATGATCGCGGCGAGCACGTCCGGGTCGAGCGGCTCGATATAGGTGCGGTCGGCCATCACCGGGTCGGTCATGATGGTCGCCGGGTTCGAGTTGGCGAGGATCACCCGGAAGCCCTCTTCGGCCAGTACCCGGCAGGCCTGGGTGCCCGAGTAGTCGAACTCGCAGGCCTGGCCGATGACGATCGGGCCGGAACCGATCACCAGGATCGACTCGAGGTCGTCGCGCCGCGGCATCAGCCGCTCCGACCGCGCCGGACCGGACCCCCGGTCGCGTCCATGAGAGCGCGGAACTCCGCGAAGAGGTAGCGCGCGTCGTGGGGGCCGGGACCAGCCTCGGGGTGGTACTGCACGGAGAAGGCGGGGACGTCGCTGCTGGCCAGACCCTCGACCACCCCGTCGTTCAGGTTGACGTGGGTGACCTCGAGCGAGGAGGACGGGTCGAGCGAGACCGCGTAGTTGTGGTTCTGCGAGGTGATCTCGACCTGGCCGGTCGCCAGCCGTTGCACCGGATGGTTGCCACCGTGGTGGCCGAAGGGCAGCTTGTAGGTGCTCGCCCCGAGCGCGGTGGCGAGGAGCTGGTGACCGAGGCAGATGCCGAAGACCGCGACCGATCCGTCGGAGAGCACGCGCGCGGATCTGCTCGACGACGCCTCGGCAGGGCGGCCGGGTCGCCGGGGCCGTTGGAGAGGAAGATCCCGTCGGGCTCCCATCCGAGCACCTCGGCCGCCGGGGTGTGCGCCGGCACGATCGAGAGGGTGGCGAAGTCCGCCAGCTGCCGCATCATCGCCTCTTTGATGCCGAAGTCGTAGGCGACGACCCGGTAGGGACCGCTGCCGCGCACCGCGGTCGTCGTCGCACTCACACCGCTCACCAGGTCGATACCGTCGGTCGGCCTCGCCACGGCGGCGGCCTCCGCGATGACCGATCGGGACGCGGTGCCGAAGGCGCAGGGCATCGCACCCTGGTCGCGCAGGTGACGGGTGAGGCGCCGGGTGTCGACCCCGGTCATGCCGGGGATCGAATGGCGCACGAGGAACTCCTCGAGGCTGCCGGTCGCCCGCCAGCTGCTCGGTCGCTCGGCGAGGTCGCGGACGATGATGCCCTTGCAGTGGGGCCGCGGTGCCTCGTCGTCGGTCGGGTTGACGCCGTAGTTCCCGATGTGGGGGTAGGTGAACGCGATGACCTGGCCCGCGTAGGACGGATCGGTGATCACCTCCTGGTAGCCCGAGAGCACCGTGTTGAAGACGGCTTCACCGGTGGCGACGCCGTCTTCGGGGTACGCGCCGATCGCCTCCCCCTCGAAGGTCTCGCCGTCCCCGAGCACGAGGAGCGCCTCGCTGCGAGAGGTCCCGAGGATGCCCGCGCTCACCGCTGCGCCCTCGCGTCGAGCACCACCGGTTCGCCCCGGAAGAGGGTGTGGCGCACCCTTCCGGTGAGCCGCATGCCCGCGTACGGCGTGTTCCGGCTCCGGCTGGCGAGTGCGGAGGGATCGACCGTCCATTCCGCCGCCGGGTCGACGACGCAGAGGTTGGCCGCCTCCCCGGGCGCGACCGGGCCGCCCTGGGAGCCGCCACAGTTCGGGTCGAGCCCGGCGAGCGCAGCGGGCTGCCAGCTGAGCAGAGCGAGGACCCGCTCGATCGGCAGGTCGAGCTCGCCCAGCGCGAGCGCGAGCGCGGTCTCGAGACCGAGCATGCCCGGGGACGCCTCGTCGAAGGGAACGTCCTTCCGCTCCGGAGGGTGGGGGGCGTGGTCGGTCGCGATCGCGTCGAGGGTGCCGTCGGCGAGACCGGCCTTGATCGCCGCCACGTCGACGGCGGTGCGCAGCGGCGGGTTCACCTTGTACACCGGGTCGTAACCGGAGGTCCGTTCGTCGGTGAGCGTGAAGTGGTGTGGCGCCGCCTCGGCGGTCACCGCGACGCCGTCCGCCTTGGCCTGGCGGACCAGCTCGACCGAACGCGCGGTCGAGAGGTGGAGGAAGTGCATGCGCGCCCCGGCCGCCTCGGCGAGCGCCAGGTCGCGGGCGACCATCACCTCCTCGGCGGTTGCGGGGACGCCGGGGAGACCGAGCTTGCTCGACCAGGCACCTTCGTGCATCGCCCCGCCGCACGCGAGCGAGGCCTCCTCGCAGTGCTCGGCGAGGATCACCCCCAGTCCCTTGGCGTAGTCGAGCGCGCGGCGCATGACGCCGGCCGACTGCACACCCGCCCCGTCGTCGGTGAAGAGGCGCACGCCGAGTGCGGCCAGCTCGGCCATCGGCGCCAAGCGCTCGCCGCGGCGCCCGACGGTGATCGCCCCGGCGACGGCGACCTCGGTGCGGTCGCCCCCGTCGGCAAGATCGAGGACGGTGCGCACCGCCTCGGCCGAGTCGAGCGGCGGGTCGGTGTTGGGCATGGCCACCACCGCGGTGAAACCGCCGAGCGCGGCGGCACGGGTGCCGGATTCGACGGTCTCGGCCTCCTCGTCGCCGGGCTGGCGCAGATGGGTGTGGAGATCCACCAGACCGGGAGCGACCACGCACCCACCGGCGTCGAGGACCCGGGCTCCGCGGGGAACTTCGAGGTCGTCGCCGACCGCGGCGATCCGCTCCCCCTCGACCGCCACGTCGGCGCGCCGTTCTCCATCGCGGTCGACGACCCTGCCCCCGCGGATGACGACCGTCCTCGCGGCACCCCGCTCAGCCACGCGATGCTCCCTCGAGGGGTCCCTGGCCGAGCAAGAGGAACAGGACGGCCATCCGGATCGCGACGCCGTTGCGCACCTGGTCGGTGACGTGGGCCGCGGGCAACTCGGCAACGTCCGAGGCGATCTCGACCCCGCGGACCATCGGGCCCGGGTGCAACACCACCGTGTCCGCGCCGAGCAGGCCGGCACGGCGCGAGGTGAGGCCGTAGCGCGCGGTGTACTCACGAAGCGTGGGGACGAACTCACCGCTCCCCCGCTCTTCCTGCACCCGGAGCAGCGAGACGACCTGCGCCTCGGGGAGGGCACGATCGAGGTCGTTCTCGACGTGTGCCACCTTCCACCCCTCGAGCGAGGGGGGCAGCAGGGTCGGGGGCGCGACCAGCGTGACCTCGGCGCCGAGCGCGGCGTACGCGTCGATCTGGGACCGGGCGACCCTGCTGTGCCGCACGTCGCCCACGATCAGCACCTGCAGTCCCTTGATCCGGTCGATGCCCTCGTCGCCGCCGCCGAGGCAGTCGCGCACCGTGTAGAGGTCGACCAGTGCCTGGGTCGGGTGCTGGTGCCAGCCGTCACCTGCGTTGATCACCGAGCAGTGCTCGACCCACCCGGCCACCCGCTCCGGCACGCCCGAAGAGCGGTGGCGGATGATCACCGAGTCGATGCCGATCGCCTCGATGGTCTCGACCGTGTCGCGCAGCGACTCCTTCTTCTGCAGCGACGACGAGGCCGCCGAGAAGGAGAGCACGTCGGCCGACATCCGCTTGGCCGCGGTCTCGAAGGACATCCGGGTCCGGGTGGACTCCTCGAAGAAGAGGGTCGCCACCGTGCGCCCCCGCAGGGTGGGGACCTTCGGATTGGTGCGCCGGGCCACCTCGGCGAAGGAGTCCGCCACCCGACAACACCTCGCAGATCTCCTCGCGCTCCAGGTCCTCGATGCTGAGGAGATGACGGGGGAACGGGCTCACTTGCCGACCAGTTCCCCCAGGGACACTCCCTCGTCGGTCACGTCGACCATCTCGTCGCGGCTGGTGGGCAGGTTCTTGCCGACGTAGTCGGCCCGGATCGGGAGCTCACGGTGGCCCCGGTCGACCATCACCGCGAGCTCGACCACCTGGGCCCGGCCGTACTCGCCGAGCGCATTGAGTGCCGCCCGGATGGTTCGCCCGGTGAACAGCACGTCGTCGACCAGCACGACCGTGGTGCCGGTCAGGTCGAACGCGATGTCGGTCGTCGCCTCGGGGAGGACCGGCCGCAGCCCGATGTCGTCGCGGTAGAAGGCCACGTCGAGCGTGCCGACCGGGATGATCACGTTCTCGATGTCGGCGAGGGTCTCGGCCAGGCGGTGGGCGATGGCCACTCCGCCGGTTTGCAGGCCGATCAGCACCACCCGGTCGAGGCCGCCGTTGCGCTCGGCGATCTCATGGGCCATCCGGGTGATCGCACGCCGGACGTCGTCGGCGGACATCACCTGCACCCGAGGCACGAACACGGCACCCCGCGGACGGGTGTGTCTGCGCTCGCGTTCGGCCACGGCTCCTCCTGTCCGTTCGGGCCTCACGGGACCCGCTTCACGGTCAGGTCCTGACTCTACACCCGCCGACCTGCCGACGCGGTCAGGTCTCGACGCTCCCCACCGCGGCCGCAGTCGCGGGAAGCGGTGCGCCCCGCCGACCGCCGAGCAACAGCGCGTCGCTGGTCATCCTCGCCCCTCCGGTCAGCCGCGGATCTGGGTGGCGAGCGTCGCGAGCACGCCGTTCACGAATCGTCCCGAGTCGTCGGTCGAGTAGGCCGAGGCCAGCGCAACCGCCTCGTCGAGCACCACCGCGGTCGGTACGTCGGGGCAGTCGAGGAGCTCGGCGACCGCGAGGCGGAGCACGTTGCGGTCGACGACCGCCATGCGCTCGAGGTCCCAGCCGATCGCGGCGCCGTCGACCAGCCGGTCGATCTCGGCCCGACGCGCGGTCACCGCGCGCACCAGCTCGAGGGTGAAGGGGTCGGGCACGACGGCGAGCGCCTCGACGACGGTGGTCGGCTGCTCACCTTTGAGGTCGGCCTCGTAGAGGATCTCGAGCGCGCGTTCGCGGGCCTGGTGCCGGGATGCCGGGTCCATGACGGAACAACCGTCGGGGCGACCCGGCCGTCAGGCCCGGGTCAGGTACTCGCCGGTCCGAGTGTCCACCTTGATCTGCTCACCGGGGTTGACGAAGAGCGGCACCTGCACGACGATTCCGGTCTCGAGCGTGGCCGGCTTGCGTGCCCCCGACACCCGATCACCCTGGAGCCCGGGCTCGGTCTCGGCGACGGTGAGCTCGACCGCGGCGGGGAGGTCCACGCCGACGATCTCCGAACCGAAGAACTGGAGGACCGCGTCGTCGCCCTCCTTCAGGTAGTTCGCTGCGTCCTGGAGCTGGGCAGTCTCGACCTGGAGCTGCTCGTAACTGGTCGTGTCCATGAAGACGTACGCGGTGCCGTCCCGGTAGAGGAACTGCATCTCGCGTTTGTCGATGATGGCCTGTTCGAGCTTCTCGTCGGCCCGGTAGGTCCGCTCGATGACCGCACCCGTACGCTGGTTCTTCAACTTGGTCCTGACGAACGCGCCGCCCTTCCCGGGCTTCACGTGCTGGAACTCGACGACGTTGAACAGCCCCTCGGGCAGGTCGAGGGTCATGCCGTTGCGGAGATCGTTGGTGGACACTGACATCAGAGCGCGACTTCTTTCGGGAACGTGGTGAGCGGCCGGCAGCCGTCGTCGGTGACCACGAGGGTGTCCTCGATGCGGACCCCGCCGAACCCGGGAAGGTACACACCCGGCTCCACGGTGACCACCGTGCCGGGTTCGAGGATAGCAGTGGACCCCGGAGCCACCGACGGCGCTTCGTGGATGTCGAGTCCGACGCCGTGACCGGTCCCGTGCTCGAAGCGCTCCTTCCAACCCGCCGCCGCGATCACGTCGCGGCACACCTCGTCGACCTCTCCGGCCGGGATGCCCGGTCTCACCGAGGCGACCCCGGCGCGTTGGGCTTCGGCCACCACCTCGAAGACCCGTCCGATCTCACCGGACGGCTCACCGCCGATGAAGAAGGTCCGGGTCATGTCCGAGCGATACCCGTCGAACACCGCACCGAAGTCGACCACCACCGGATCGCCGGCGCGGATCGGTCGGTCGGTCGGTCGGGCGTGCGGCTTGGCCGAGTCCTCGCCGGCGGCGACGATCGTCTCGAAGGCGCGCTCCTCCGCGCCCCCTTCGCGCATGGCGTGATCGAGGGCGGCTGCGAAGCGGGCTTCGGTGATCGACCCCCCGGGCCGGGCGGCCTCGGCGAGCAGGGGCAGGACTTCGCCGAGCGCGTCGTCCGCGATCGACGCGGCACGCTCCATCCGGGCGAGCTCGCCGGGGTCCTTGACCGCGCGGAGACGCTCGACCAGGCCGCTCGTCGGCACCAGCTCGACCGCCGGGAGCAACTCCGCCCAGGCCCGCTCGCCGGACCAGGTGACGTGGTCGGCTTCGAGACCGAGCGCCTGGTCACCCGACGTGGCACCGACCACCGCCTCTCGCTGGACGGCGACCCCACCGACCGCCACCTCGACCTCGTCGGCGAGGCCGACTGCGGCGAGCTGCTCGGCCGACTGCGAGCGGTACCGACCGTCGGTGGTGAGCAGGGTCCTGGTCGCGCCGATCAACAAGAGGCCGGCGGATCCCGAGAACCCGGTCAGCCATCTGATGTTGACCGGATTGGTCACGAGCAGGGCGTCGACCGCCTCGTTCCCCGCGCCCACTTGTGTCAGCGCACGGCGGAGCCGGCCGATCCGGCCGGCCACCTCGAGAGGTGGGAGCGAGCTGGACGTGATCTTGCTCATTCGCCGCGGGCCAACAACGTGACGACAGCTTGGACGGCGAGGGGGTAGCCGAGCCCGCCGAATCCGGCGATGGATCCGTCCGCGACCGATGCGATGGTCGAGGTGTGACGGAACGGCTCGCGGGCCGCGGGATTGGAGAGGTGCAGCTCGACCACGACCCCGTCGAAGGCCGCCAGCGCGTCGTGCAGCGACCACGAGGTGTGGGTGAGGGCGCCCGCGTTGACGATGATGGCGTCTGCCGATCCGCGGGCCGCGTGGACCGCCTCGACCAGGTCGCCCTCGTGGTTCGACTGCACGTGCTCGACGGCATAGCCATGCTCTCCCGCCGCTGCGGTGGCGGCGGCGACGTGGTCCTTCAGGGTCGCGGTGCCGTAGACCTCCGGTTCGCGCTCCCCCAGCAGGTCGAGGTTCGGTCCCGACAGAAGCATGATGGTCCCGCCGCCGCTCATCCCGGCTCCCCTCCCACGCGTTGGTCCATCTCGGCAAGGGTAGCCACCACGTCGTCCAGCTCGACGCCGCGCACCGTCTCGACGCCGTCGGGACCGTCGAGAACGAACGTGAGGTCGTGACGGGCCTTCTTGTCACGCGCCATGAACGAGACGATCTCCTCGGAGTCCGCCTCCTGCGGCAACAACGGCGAGAGGTCGAACGACGAGACGACCCGGCGGTGCAGTTCGACCTGCTCGTCGTCGATCCGACCGAGCCGTCGGGCGAGTTGTGCCGCGAAGACCAGTCCCACCGCGACCGCCTCACCGTGACGGAGCGCGGTGTCCTCCGCTGCGCCGAACGCGCTCGCTTCGAGGGCGTGGGCGAGGGTGTGACCGTAATTGAGGATCATCCGTCGCTCGCCCTCTCGTTCGTCGGCGGCCACCACGGCTGCCTTCATCGCGACGCACCGGGTGATCTGCTCCTCGAGTGGCCAGCTCGTGGAAGGAACCCGCACCCGAGCGGTCCCCCTCCTCGATGAGCGCGTACTTGGCGATCTCGCCGCGGCCCGAAGACCACTCGCGCGGCGGCAGGGTCGCGAGCGCGGCGGTGTCGCAGAGCACCGCCCGGGGCTGCCAGAAGGCGCCGACCAAGTTCTTGCCCTCGGGGATGTTGACGCCGGTCTTCCCGCCGATGGCCGCGTCGACCTGCGCGAGCAACGACGTCGCCACGTTCACGTACGCGATGCCCCGCAGATAGCTCGCCGCCGCGAAGCCGGCCAGGTCGGTCACGACTCCGCCGCCGACCGCGATCACCACGTCGGACCGGCTGAGACCCGAGCGTGCGAACGCGCGACACAGCCGCTCCACCTCCGCGAGGGACTTCGCCTCCTCACCGTCTCCGACGAGCACCTCCTCGACCGGGAGGCCGGGGTCGACCTCGAAGCCGATGCCCGGTTGGGTCACCACCGCCGCACGCGCCGCCCCCGGCACGACGGACGAGACGACGCCCGCCAGGAGGTCGACCGCACCGTCACCGATCACCACGTCGTAACTCCGCGCGCCGAGCTCGACGCCCACGGTCCTCACCGCTCGCCTCCGTGGTCACGTGCGAGCGCGGCGAGCACCCGGTCGGCTACCTCCTCGGGCTTGAGCGCATCGACGTCCACCACCGCGTCGGCGACGGTCGCGTAGAGGGGGCGGCGCACCTCGTCGAGGGCGGCGAGCGAGACGACCGGGTCGGCGTCGAGGAGTGGGCGCCCCTCCCCCGCGCCCACCCGGTCGGCCAGGGTGCCCACGTCCGCGCGCAGCCAGACCACGGTCGCCGAGGCGCGGAGCAGCTGGCGATTGGCCTCGGAGAGCACCACTCCGCCGGCCGCCGACACCACCATCGACCGGTCACCGGAGAGGGCCTCGGAGAGGACCCGCGACTCGTGGGCGCGGAACACCTCCTCGCCCTCCTCCGCGAACAGCTCGGGAACCGTGCGGCCGGTCTCCTCGACGACCTGCACGTCGGAGTCGGAGTACTCCCAGCCGAGCCGCTTCGCGCAGAGCCGACCGACCGTCGTCTTGCCGGCGCCCATCATCCCCACCAGCACCAGGCACTCAGCCATCGGTTGCCGGCTGCCCGCTCGCCGACGGCGTCTCGCCGAGCTCGGCGAGGTAGCCGTCGCGATTGCGGCGGAACTCCTGCAGCGAATCGCCTCCGAACTTGCGGAGGGCTTCGCCCGCGAGGACGAGCGCCGTCATCGTCTCTGCGACCACTCCCATCGCCGGCACCGCGGTGACGTCGGTCCGTTCCTTGAACGAGACGGTCGATTCGCCGGTCTCCACGTCCACCGTGGCGAGCGTCGGTCGGTTGAGCGTCGCGAGCGGCTTCATGGTGACCCGGGCCACGATGGGCGACCCGGTCGAGATCCCGCCCTCGATGCCGCCCGCGCGGTGGGTGTCGCGCGCGTACCCGCCCGCCAAGGCGACGGCCGCCTCGTCGTCCGCGTCGTCCGCGTCGGCCAACCGGATCGCGTCGTGGGCCTCCGAGCCGCGAAGACCTGCGAGCTCCGAGCCCTCCCCGAGCTCCACCGCCTTGACCGCCTGGATGCTCATCAACGCTCCGGCGAGCGCAGCGTCGAGGCGGCGGTCCCAGTGCACGTGGCTCCCGAGTCCGACCGGCACCCCGTAGGCGACCACCTGGGTTGCGCCACCGAGGGAGTCGCCGACCTTGGCCGCGGCCTTCACCTCGGCCACCATCTCCGCCTCGGCATCGGGATCGGCGCAGCGGACCGGCGACTCGTCGATCCGGTCGAGGTCGGCCAGTGCGGGCAGCGGCACGTACGGCGCTCGGGCGGCACCGAGCTGGACCGTGTGGCTGAGCACGCCGATGCCGATCTCGGCGAGGAGTCGCTTGGCGAGGGTTCCCGCCGCGACCCGGGCCGCCGTCTCGCGTGCCGACGCGCGCTCGAGCACGTCACGCGCGTCGGCGAATCCGTACTTGAGCATCCCCGCCAAGTCGGCGTGGCCCGGACGCGGCTGGGTCAGCACCTTCCCAGGAGCGCCCGGAGCGGGGGACATCTCCTCTTCCCACTTCGGCCACTCGGTGTTGGCGATCTCGACGGCGACCGGCGAGCCGAGCGTCCGCCCGTGCCGGACACCACCGAGGATGCTCAGCTGGTCGGCCTCGAAGCGCATCCTCGGCCCTCGGCCGAAGCCGAGCCGCCGGCGGGCGAGCTCGCGCTCGAAGTCCTCGGCGGTCACCGGAAGTCCGGCCGGCAGTCCTTCCACCACGACGACCAGCGCGCGGCCGTGGGACTCCCCGGCGGTCAGGAAGCGGAGCATCCCGGCAAATCTAACCGGGAGCTCGCGTGCAGCCGCCCGGACGACCTGCTCACGAACCCGAATTGAAGAGGCCGTGCGCGAGGTGGCCGCCCCAGAGGACGGCGATCACCGCGCCGATGGCGAGCGAGGGTGCGAAGGGGATGCGCGTCTTGCGTCCCGACGACGACACCCCCATCACCACCAGACCGAAGAGGAGCCCCACCACGAAACCGGAGAGGAAGGCGAGGTACGCGTGCAGCAGGCTCAGGTAGCCGACGGTGAATCCGATCGCCCCGGCGAGCCGCACGTCCCCGAATCCCATCCCTCGTGGGACGAACCACCAGACGACGAAGAAGAGCCCGAAGGCGACCGCGCCGCCGATGACCGATCCCACCAGGTCGTGCCATGTCCCCGCCACACCCGCGGTCGCGACGAGCAGTGGGACGATCAACGCCATGCCTCCGTAGACCAGACGGCGCGGGACCAGCCGGTGGGTGAGGTCGGTCACCGAGATGGTCACCAGCATCGCGAAGAAGACGCAGTAGGGGGCCAGGACGAGGTGCCAGTCGAAGCGCCACGCGGCGGCGCCGAAGAGGACCCCGGTGACCAGTGCGGCACCCGCGGTCCGCCCGGGCGATCTCCCGGAGGGCAGGAGGTGGACCACTCGGGTGGTGACCGGTGCGTCCCCTACCGGGTGGGGGCTCTCGTCCGGCGCGGTCTTCTCCGCCCGCCGCGCTGCCTCCGCCGCGGCGCTCGCATCGGCGAGCTGTTGTCCGACCGGATCGAGCGCACCCCCTACGGCGACGCCAACGAGAGCGGTCCCCGCGGCGAGGAGCACGTCCACACCCGCACGGTACCGGACCGGCTTCGCCGCGCCGGGTATCCCCGCCGGCCCGACCGGCGACGGAGCTCAGGTGCCGGCGGGCTCGTAGTAGGGGTTGGTGCCGTCGGCGTGATCGGTCACGTCGACGATCTCGGCGATCTCGGGGATCGCCTCACGCAAGATGACCTCGATCCCCTGGGAGAGTGTCGCCTTGGCCATCCCGCAACCCTGGCAGCCGCCGCTCAGCCGGAGGTAGACCGAAGCGTTCTCGACCGCGACCAGATCGGCGCGCCCGCCGTGCGCGGCGATCGAAGGATTGACCTGTTCGTCGAGGACCGCCACGACCCGCTGTGCGAGCGGATCCGAGAGGTCGACCGCCGGGGCGACCGCTTCGTCCGCGGCGGGCGGCGGTGTGTTGGGGTTGACGATGACCAGGCCGCTCTCGCCACCCGCATCGTCCACCTCGTCGAGTGTCGCGCCGCGCATCCGGTCGACGCTGCCCGCCGGGATCACGAGGGGGAGCGCGTCATCTTGCTGCACGACGTCGGCAGCTCCGGCGTCGGCGAGCGCCTGGAAGTACATGTCGTACGCGTAGGCCCCGTTGCGTTCGCCGCTGACCTCGATCCACAGGGCGAGCGATGCGGCGTCCGCCTCGCGGGAGAGCACCTCGGCCACCGTCGAGCGGGCGGCTCTCGGTGACGGTCACCACCGGCCGGATGCCGTCGTGCTGGAGATCGTCGCGGACGGTGCTCACGCCTGCCATCATAAGTGCAATGCCACGACCCCACGGACGCGCGCCCTCCGATGCCCACGAATGGGTGAGCTTCGACGACCCTGACGAGGAGCGCACCTGGCTCTTCGACGTGACCTTCCTGACCAGCTCGTGGACGTGCATCTACGGACGCGGCTGCCAGGGCGTGCTCACCGGACCGGCGCCGGAGCTCGAACAGGGCTGCTGCTCCTACGGGGCCCATTTCACCGGGAAGAAGGACGCCCGCGCCGTCGAAAAGGTGGCGGCCAAGCTTTCCCCCGACATCTGGCAGTTCCACCGGCAGGGCCAAAAAGGTGTCGTGAAGAAGCTTGCCGACGGTGACCTGGGCACGCGGATCGTCGACGATGCGTGCATCTTCCTCAACCGGCCCGGCTTCCCGGCCGGTGCCGGTTGCGCGCTGCACCTCGCGGCCTTGAAGGCGAAGAAGAGCCACGTCGAGTTCAAACCGGAGGTCTGCTGGCAGCTACCCCTTCGCCGCGAGGACGAGAGCTCACCCGACGGGCGGGTGACCTCCGTCGTCCGCCAGTGGGACCGGCGTCACTGGGGAAAGGGCGGCGAGGACTTCCACTGGTGGTGCACCGAGGACCCCGCTGCGTTCGTCGGTAAGGACCCCGTCTACCTGGAGATGCGTCGCGAGTTGGAGACCATGGCGGGAAAGAAGGTCTACAAGCTGCTCGCGGCCTACCTCGAGGAGCGCAGAGGCGCGAGCCGGTGCGGTCACACCGCTGCCCCATCCTGCGGTACGCCGCTGACTACTCGGCCAGAGGATCGTCCTCGGTGAACGTCGCCTCGCGGGGCGTGTTCCCCAAGATCTCGTCGAAATCGTCCTCGGTCGCGCGGCACCACGACGCATGTTCGTCCTCGGGCTCGGCACCGCACTCGGGGCAACGCCTCGAGGCCGTGGCGACCGAACGCTTGAGGCTGCGCGCTTCCTCGAAGCGGCGATGGCGTCCCTTCTTCACGGAAACAGCTCCTTGCCGGCTGAAGGTGGCATGCCCCCCGCTGTAGAAGCGCCGGGGCCAGTCGAGACCAACGCCCGTCATTGTAGTCCTGGGCGTCCGAACGCGGAGCGCGTCGGCCGCCCCGGTACCATCGCGGCATGTCAGACCGATTCGACCCGGAGGCCATGGTGGTCCGGTTCCGGGACCGCGCCGAGGCGGTTCGGGCACGGTCGCTGCCCCCGGTCGAGGGTCCCGAGCGGAAGCGCTTCATCGAGCAGGCGCAAAACGACTTCATGGACTTCGCGATGATCGGCGACGCCGAGGCCGAACTCGTCGACGGGATCCTCACCCTGCGCATCGACCTCCGCGCCGGCTCGTAGCCCTCAGCCCGCCGGGGTCGCACCGGGTCGCCGGGAGGTCACCCCCCGTAGTTCATCCGGGTGTCGCTCGTCGCCAGCACGTCGGCCGCACCTGCGGTCTCACGCCACTCGCCGACGTCGACGACCTCTCCCGCCACCAGCACGTGACTCGCCGGAGCGTTTCCGGCGCGGTTCCACTCCACGACAGTCGCGGACCTCACACGAGAGCCAACCGAGCGCGGAGGCGATGCACGGGAGACCGCCGGTCACCTCGCGCACCGGTTCCCCGGCCATCGAGACGACCGCGCCGTCCTCACCGAGCACGACGTCGGTGACCGGTTTGACGAAGCGGCGCACCAGCGTCCGATCCTCCTTCGCCAGGATGCTCACCGAGAAGCCGCCCCCGCCCTCGACCAACCCACGGGTCACCGAGCCCGTCTCGACCGCGAACGCGACCAGCTTCGGCGCGGTCGCGACCTGCATGACCCAGTTGGCCGTCATCAGGTTGCGCCGCTCACCGTCGCGGCTGCCGACGACGAACAGTCCGGTGGGCATCGACCAGAGGACGCGTCGCCGTTGCCGCTCGTACTCCTCGGGATCGCGTCCCTCCGGGATGGGACCGACGCCGGCCTCGGGCAACGGCACGCTCAGTCTCCGAACGGATCGAGGTTGCCCGCCGGCGCGGTGGTGGAGGTGGTGGGCGTGCGGCCGGTGATCGACACGATGCGGTCGACGGCGGTGGTGAGCAGCGGTGTGAGGTCCGCCCGTTCCCGTGCGGAGCGGTCGAGCAGCGACTTCGTGCCCGAGGCGCCGGAGTAGCAGTCGTCCCCGGCGGCCGCTGCGTCGGTGTAGGCCGCGTTGAGCTCGTCGGTGAGCGACGTGTCCGGAGTCGGGAGGTTGCCGATGGCGGTCTCTGCGTCGTTGGTCAGCAGTGCGCACGCGGTCCGGATCGAACCGGTCCCCTCGTGCCGGGAGAGGACGTAGTCGACGTTGGCGACGTCCGCACGGAGCGTGCCGATCGCCGCGCCGCCGCCCGAGCCGTTCACCCAGGTGGTGACCTGTGCGGACGGCGGGCCGCTCTGCTCTTCGCCCGCGCAGGCGGCGAGGAGCACGCCGAGGAGGAGAACCGACACGAACCCGGCGACGCGTCGCGCTCGGGTGGCACGGGATCGGCCTCCCCGGTCGCGGCTCACCCCGGAGACGCGGAAAAGCCCGGGACCCAGGTCGGGTCGAGCTGGCGCAGGAACTGCGCGCACCGCTCCTCTTCGTCGGTTTCGCCGATCGCCCCGGCCGTCGAGCGGAGACCGTCGACGCAACGCAGGAAGCCGCGGTTGGAGGGGTGTTCGAAGCGCACCAGACCCGAGCCCTTCCAGCCGGAGCGCCGGAGCGCGTCGAGTCCGCGGTGGTAGCCCACCCGGAAGCAGGCGTAGGCCTCCACGTCGTCCCCGCGAGCGAGCCGAGCGCGGCCCACGCCGTCGAGGAGGCGGGGTTCGCCCGCACCACGTCGGAGACCGCTCGCCGGCGTGACTCCCCCGAGAGAGCCTCGGCCTCGGCCAGACCGGTGCGCACCGCCTCGGGCTCGGGTGCGAGGACGGTCTCGGGAAGCCCCCTCGTGACCTGCACCGACGACATGCCGCCGTCGGTCGTGCCGCTACCCGTCATCGGCTTCATTGTAGGACCAGGGCACCGGCGGCGGACGCCGGCCGAGCGGCACGAGCGCCGTTCAGGCGAAGCTCACCAGGTGGTAGTCGCGCTTGCCGCGTCGCAGCACCACGTACCGCCCCGCGATGAGATCCCCCGCGTGGATGGCGCGCTCCGCGTCGCGTTCGCGACGGTTGTTGACGTACACACCGCCCTGTTCGACCGTCGCGCGGGCCCGGCTCTTCGACGGCAGGATCCCGGTCTCGGCCAGGAGATCGACGAGTGACACTCCACCGTCGTCGAGACGGCCGCGAGCGAGGGAGGTGGAGGGCGCCTCGGCGAACACCTCGAGGAGCGACCGCTCGTCGAGCCCGGCGATCCCTTCGCCTCCTTCTCCGAAGAGCGCCGCCGCGGCCTGCTCGGCCCGTTCGGTCTCCAGCGGGCCGTGCACGAGGGTGCAGACCTGCCGGGCGAGCTCGCGCTGGGCCTCGCGGTGCTCGGGGTGCTCCACGGTCGCACGATCGAGATCGGTGATCGCGTCGTGCGGGAGGAAGGTGAAGTACCGCAGATAGGTCCCGACCACCTCGTCCTCGGTGCGGAGGAAGAATTGGTACAGCTGGTAGGGGCTGGTTCGGGCCGGGTCGAGCCAGACCGTGCCCGTCTCGGTCTTCCCGAACTTGGTGCCGTCGGCCTTCACCACGAGCGGGGTGGTCAGCCCCCACGCCTCCTCCCGGCGGAGGCGCCGGATCAGGTCGATGCCCATGGTGATGTTCCCCCACTGGTCGCTTCCTCCGAGCTGGAGGCGGCAGCCGAACGCGTCGAACAGGTGGAGGAAGTCGTACGCCTGGAGGAGCATGTAGCTGAACTCGGTGTAGGAGATGCCCTGCTCGGGTCGTGCCAGCCGGGTTCGCACCGAGTCCTTGGCGGTCATCTGACCGACGGTGAAGTGCTTGCCCACCTCTCGGAGGAACTCGAGGAGCGACAGCGAGCCGAGCCACTCCGAGTTGTCGACGAGGACCGCGTTCGTTCCCCCTCCACCGCTGTCGAGCTCGAGAAAGCTCCGCAGCTGGGCGTGGATGCCCTCGGTGTTCCGACGTAGCTCCTCGGCAGAGAGCAGTGTGCGCTCCTCGGACTTGCCCCCGGGGTCGCCGATCAAGCCGGTCGCGCCGCCGGCCACCGCGATCGGGCGGTGACCCGCGAGCTGCAGCCGGCGCAGGTTGCACAGCTGGAGAAGATGGCCGACGTGGAGGCTGTCGGCCGTCGGGTCGAAACCGCTGTAGGCGGTCAGGGAGTCTCCGACGAGGTGGTCGGCGAGCGCGGGGTCGGTCATCTGGTGAACGAGTCCGCGGAACCGGAGATCCTCGAGCAGCGTGACCATCGCATCAGCCTGCCACGCGTGCACCGCGCGGACGGGCGCTACGATCGCCTTCCCGTCGCCCGGCCGGGTGGCGTGCCGGGAGAAGGACCATGGCGAACCCGTACCTGCACGGAAACTTCGCACCGGTGCTCGAGGAGCGGACCGAGGAGCACCGACTTCCGACAACCGGCGCGATCCCACCCGACCTCGAGGGCGCGCTGCTCCGCAACGGTCCGAACCCGGTCGTCGTGCCCGAGGACGAGGACGAGTACCACTGGTTCCGCGGTGACGGCATGATCCACGCGATCACCCTCCGCGACGGGCAGGCCGCCGGGTACCGCAACCGCTTCGTCCGGACCCGGGCGCTCGCCGCCAAGCTCGGCACCGAACCTCCGAGGGGGCCGGTCGAGCCGATCGACGGTCCGGCCAACACCCACGTGATCCGCTTCGCCGCCACGATCCTCGCTCTCGCCGAGTCGGGGTTCCCCCATGCCCTCTCCTCGGACCTCGAACGGGCCCGTGTCGAGGACTTCGACGGCCAACTCGCCTCTCCGATGACCGCCCACCCGAAGGTCGATCCGGCGACGGGTGCGCTCCACTTCTTCGGCGTCGACGTGTTCGGGCCCCCGTTCCTCCGTTACCACGTTGCCGACCCGGCGGGAAGGCTCGAGCGCACCCAGGAGATCGACATCCCCCGCGCGACGATGATGCACGACTTCGCGGTCACCGAGACCCGAGTGGTCTTCCTCGACCTTCCGATCCTCTTCGATCTCGACCTGGCCGCGAGCGGCCGATCGCTCCCCTTCCGCTGGATGCCCGACGCGGGCGCCCGCGTCGGGCTGATGGACCGGACGGCGCGTGAGCCGCGGATGCGATGGATCGCCATGGACCCGAGCTACGTCTTCCACATCCTCAACGCCTACGACGAAGGCGACACCGTCGTCCTCGACGTGCTCCGCTACGACCGGGCGTTCGACACCCCACCCGGCGGCCCGATCAGCTCGTGTTTGCCGACTCTCACCCGTTGGACCGTCGACCCCGCCGCCAACCGGGTCAAAGAGGAGCCCCTCGACGACGCTCCGGCCGAATTCCCGCGCATCGACGAGTCGGTGAGCGGGCGGATGCATCGCTACGGGTACTGCACGCTGCTCGGAGAGGACGCGGCCGAACCTACCTTTCTCGGGCTGATCAAGTACGACTTCGGGCGTGACGAGACCACCCGGTTCGATCCCGGCCCGTACCGTTCCGCAGGCGAGCCGGTCTTCGTCCGGGGCGCGGAGGGGCGCCACGAGGACGAAGGGTGGGTGCTGACCGTCGTCTACGACGCGGCCCGTGACGGAAGCGACCTGGTGATCCTCGACGCGACCTCCTTCGGAGGTCCACCGGTCGCGACCGTCGAGCTGCCCGCCCGGGTGCCCTACGGGTTCCACGGATCGTGGCTGCCCGCAGGCTCCTGACTGAGCTGGAAGGACCGCGCGCCACCACTCGCCGAAGCACGGCTGCGAGAATTGGCCCGCATGACCCCGCGACCGACCGGGGCGGAACGCGAGTTCCCCGGGCCGATCCTCGGCGGCGACGTCACCGTCCCCTCCTCACGCGAGCTTCGCCGCGCCCGAAGGCCGCGCCGGCGGCCACTCGAGCGGGTGCTCCGCATCGCCGTGGTGGTGGTCGCCGCATTGGTGCTCCTCGTCGGCCTCGGCTACGGCTACTTCCGTTACGAGTGGGCCAAGGTCTCCTCGAGCCCGTGCTCGGCGTGCGCGTCGGTCCCGAGCGGACAGCCCTACAACGTGCTGGTGATCGGTTCGGACAGCCGCGCGGGTGAGACCCCGGCGGAGGCCCTCCACTTCGGGAGCGCGGACAGCGCGGGCGGCCAGCGGAGCGACACCATCAAGATCATCCGGATCGACCCCTCGGCCGGGACGGCTTCTTCGCTCTCGATCCCGAGGGACACCTACGTGACCCTCTCCGGCATGCCCGCCTCGAGCCAGCTGTCGAGCGCCAACAAGATCAACGCGGCCTTCGGCGCGGGTCCCGATGCGCTGATCAAGACCATCCAGAACACCTTCGGGATCCCGATCAGCCACTACATCGTGGTCAGTTTCTTCGGTCTCCAGAACGCGGTGGACGCGCTCGGGGGGATCTCGATGGACTTCCCGTACCCGGTCCGCGACCAGGACTGCTCGACCGGCGTCTGCAACAACAACTCCGGCCTCGCCGTCTCGACGACCGGCTGCCAGGTCTTGAACGGCGCCGAAGCGCTCGCGCTCTCGCGGTCGCGCTACTTCGAGTACGAGATCGACGGCAGGTGGGTGGCCGACCCGACCGGGGACCTCGGCAGGATCGAGCGCCAGAACCTGATCATCTCCGCTGCGTTGAACAAGGCGAAGTCCACCTACAACCCGTTCCGCCTGAACGCGCTGTTCACCTCGCTCGTCCACGACTTCAGCAAGGACGACGGCCTCAGCGCGAACGACATGCTCTCCCTCGCGGAGCACTACCACGCTTTCTCCGGATCGCAGCTCACCACCTTCACGTTGCCGACCACCGGCGCGAGCTCCGCGGCGGGCTCGGTCGAGGTGGTCCAACCCGACGAGACCGCACAGCTGCTCGGCCAGTTCCTCGGAGGTGCCCGCCCGACGATCGTCACCCCGCCGCTCGACGCCGACGGTGCACCTCTGTACCTGCCGGTTACCACGACGACCACCGCACCGGCCCCCGCGGCGTCGAGCGCCGCGTCGGGTGCCGCGCCGGCCGCCCCCTCGCCGGCGTCGACGATCCCCTCCTACGATCCGCGTCCCTGCTGAGCGGTCACGCCCTCCACCGCGCCGGAGAGGGCCGCGAACAGCGCGCGGTGACGCTCGACGTTGCGGGTGCGCTCCGGAAGGCCGGACCCGGATCACCGACGGCGAGCCGCTCGCGATCCGCTCGGCGAGCAGCGCCTCGAAGTGATCTCCGCCGGCTTCGTCGATCCGGTCGACCGGCCACCCGAACCCGGCCGCCACCGACGCGGGATCCTGGAACTGGGGTGTGCCGAAGAGCAACTCGAAGGTTGGTCCGTCGACGAGGGCCGCCTGCTCGAGGAAGGAGAAGATGCCGCCGCCGCGGTTGTCGGCGACGACGACCGTGAGCGGCAGCGACGGCAGCTCGGCGCCGACCAGCGCGGTGACGTCGTGGAGGAAGGCCAGATCGCCGACAAGAGCGACCGTCGGAGCCCCCGAGCCGATCGCCACACCGAGCGCGGTCGAGACGACGCCGTCGATTCCGTTCGCGCCGCGGTTGGCGAAGACGTTAGGTGGTGAGGGACGGGGGGTGGCGAACGACTCGAGGTCGCGGACCGGCATCGAGGAGGCCACCACCAGGTTCGTCCCCGACGGCAGCGAGGCGAACACCCGGTGCGCGAGCGACGGCTCGTCGAGCCGCTCTGCAAGGAGCTCGCGGAGGGCCGCACGCAGCCGCGCCTCGGCGGTCGTCCACTCCTGCCACCACTCCCCCTCTCGACGTTCCTTCTTCCGGCCGCCGCGGTGCGTCGTCACTCCGCTCGAGGAGGAGCCGGCAGTACGCCGACGGGTCGCAGCGAAGCAGCACCGAGGCGCGGCGCTCCGGGTCCCGCCACGAACCGGCCGGGTCGACGACGACCACCCGTGCACCGCGTTCGGCTGCGGCGCCGAGATACGCCTGAACCGGCTTCGAGGCCCATCCGCCACCGAGGCAAAGGACCACTTCAGGCCAGTGCGCGTCGACGAACGATGCGGTGCGGAGAAGCGGGTCGGCCATGGCGACCACGCCCTCGTCGAGCAGTCGCGCTCCCGAAACGGGATCGGCGAGGAGCGGCCAGCGCGAACGCGCGGGAGAGCGCGCCGAGCACGCCGGGCTCGCCAGAGCGCGCCCCGGCGACGATCAGGCCTCGGGCCGGCAGTTCTCCGTCAGATGATGCCAGCGCGTCGAGCATCTCATCGCTGGGCGCGCCGAGAGCCTCGGGCGCGACGTGCCACGGATCGCCGGAGGACCGACCGGGCTCGGCACCACCGCCGAGGGAGGGCTCGCCGACCAGCGGCTCACGGAAGGACAGGTTGAGGTGCACCGGTCCGGGACCTTTCGGACCCCTGGTCGCCTCGATCACGCTCCGCGATGCCACCGAGCGCCACCACGACCGCGAGGACCGGTCGACGACGCCAGGGTCGCAGCGGAAGCGGAGAGCCCCGTCGAAGAGGTCGCGCTGCTCGATGGTCTGAGGTGCGCCGACGCCGTGCAGCTCGGGGGGGCGGTCCGCGGTGCAGACGAGAAGGGGCACCGAGGCGAGGTCCGCCTCGACCACCGCGGCGTGCAGCTCTGCCGCCGCGGTCCCACTGGTGGTCACGGTCACCGCCGGCGTGCCCGTCGCCAGCCCGATGCCGAGCGCGGTGAATGCCGCAGATCGCTCGTCGAGCCGCACGTGGACCGTGATCCGAGGCTCCGCGGCGAGTGCGAGGGCCAACGGAGCCGATCGCGACCCGGGACAAACGATGGCGTGGGCCACCCTGTTGCGCGCCCACTCGTCGGCGAGGGTGGCCGCGTACGCCGCCTGCAGGTCGGCGACCCCACGGTCGTCGGTCGGTACGCTCACCGCGAGCTCCCATGCCGAAGGACGATCGCGCCATGAAGTCCGACGCCGTTTCGCGCACCACCTTCCTCGACGCCGAGGAGGTCGGAGCGGGGCGCCGCCTCGTCCTCGCGCACGGCTTCACCCAAACGGCCCGTTGCTGGGGGGCGATGGCCGACGACCTCGCGGCGGACCACCGGCTGGTGCTGGTCGACCTTCCCGGTCACGGCGGCTCCGCCGAAGTGGACGCCGACCTCGACGAGCGGTGCCGATCTGTTGGTCCGGACGGGAGGGCGCGGCTGCTACGTCGGCTACTCGATGGGCGCCCGCTTCTGCCTCCACGCGGCCCTGGCCCATCCCGAGACGGTCTCCTCGCTCGTCCTCGTCTCGGGTACCGCCGGCCTCGACGATCCGGTCGAGCGCCGCGCCCGCCGCATGGCCGACGACGAGCTGGCCGACCAGCTCGCTCCGGCGTCGGGCGGCACTCCCCCGGTCAGCGTCGAGCGCTTCCTCCGCCAGTGGCTCGCACAACCGATGTTCGCCGGCCTCGACGAGCGTGCGGCCGCGTTCGACGAGCGCGCCCGCAACTCGGCGGCGGGCCTCGCCTCGAGCCTTCGACGCGCGGGCACCGGAACCCAGCGACCCCTCTGGGATCGTCTCGGTGAGCTCGAGATGCCGGTGGTCTCGATCACCGGCGAGCTCGACGAGAAATTCACCGCTGCTCGGGCGCCGGATGGCGCAGACCATCGGGCGGAACGCCTCCACCGCGGTCGTCCCCGCAGCCGGGCACGCACCCCACCTCGAGCAGCCGGCCGAAGTGGCCGCCCTGATCCGCTCGTTCGTCGCGGGCACCACGTCCGCTGCGGGCGCGCCGGAAGCACCGGACTGAGCCATCGGAACGAGTCAGGAGAACCACCAGAGCAGCGAGGCGGCCAGCAGCACTCCGAAGACCACCTGCAGCCTTCCGGTAGCGGCCAGCACCGGAAGGAGCGCGCCCCCTTCGGCGCCGCTCGCGACGCGACGGGCAGGCGCGACCGCCGCGGGCAGCGCCAACAGGGTGAGAAGCAGGGCCAGTCGGTGGGCCGGCGCACCCGGCCAGGCCAACGCGCCGAGCGACCAGGCCAGCGCGCCCGCGAAGGGTGCGGCGATGCAGAAGAGGTAGACGAAACCAGCACGACGCCGTCCGAGGCGCACCGCGAGGGTGTGCTTCCCGCTCGCGGTGTCGGAGGTGATGTCACGCAGGTTGTTGGCGAGCAACAGCGCGGTGGCGAGCAGGCCGACCATCACCGCCGCACACCAGAGCACCGGCACCCCGAGCCGGAGGGTCTGCACGTAGAAGGTGCCGGCGGTCGCGACCAGCCCGAAGAACACGAAGACGAACAGCTCACCGAAGCCTGCGTACCCGTAGGGACGCGGACCGCCGGTGTAGAACCATCCCGCGAGGATCGGACGCCGCGCCGATCGGGACCAGCCACCACGAGGTCGCCCAGGCGAGGACCAGCCCGGCGGCGCCGGCCACCCCGTAGGCGAGCAGCGCTGCCCTGCGGACCGACTCGGGTGCGGCGAGACGCGCTGCGACGAGGCGCACCGGGCCCACCCGCGCGTCGTCGGTGCCTCGGATGCCGTCCGAGTAGTCGTTGGCGTAGTTGGTCCCGATCTGGAGGGAGAGCGCGACGATCAGCGCGAACAGTGCGCACCACCACGAGTCGATCCTCGGGACCGCCTCCGTCGCTCCCGAGGGGTGGTAGCGCACGGCGGCCGCGGTGCCGACCACCACCGGCACGATCGCCGCGGGCAGGGTCCGCGGCCGTGCGCCGAGCACCCAGCGCCGCAGTTTTCCCGGAGCGGGGGGCGCAGCGGTGTTCTCCGTCACTGCTCGCTCCGCGTTGCGCGAGGCGCGCCCGCCGGGTTCACGGACGACGAGGGAAACGTCCGAAGTCGGGTGGGCGACGCTCTTGGAAGGCGTTCCGCCCCTCCTGGGCCTCCTCGCTCATGTAGAAGAGCATGGTCGCGTCACCGGCGAACTGCTGCAGCCCGGCGAGGCCGTCGTCGGCCGCGTGGATGCCGCCTTTCAGCATCCGGAGCGCGAGCGGCGACAGCGAGAGCATCTGGCGGCACCAGGCGACCGTCTCGTCCTCGAGCTCGGCGAGAGGGACGACCGCGTTGACCAACCCCCACTCGAGCGCGGTCGCCGCGTCGTACTGGCGGCAGAGGAACCAGACCTCCTTCGCGCGTTTGAGACCCACCGTGCGGGCGAGCAGGCTCGCCCCGTACCCGCCGTCGAAGCTGCCGACCCGGGGACCGGTCTGGCCGAAGCGCGCGTTGTCCGCGGCGACGGTCAGGTCGCACACCAGGTGGAGCACGTGGCCGCCTCCGATCGCGTATCCGGCGACCATCGCGACCACCGGCTTCGGGAACCGGCGGATCTGGATCTGGAGGTCGAGCACGTTGAGGCGCCCGATGCCCTGGCGGGCGACTGCGTCGTCCCCCAGGTAGCCGTCCTCCCCCCGGACCGCCTGGTCCCCACCCGAGCAGAACGCGTCGGGTCCTTCACCGGTGAGGATCACGACGCCGACCGAGGAGTCGTCGCGGGCCAGCGCGAACGCGTCGGCCAGCTCGAAGAGGGTCTGGGGACGGAAGGCGTTGCGCACCTCGGGGCGCGCGATGGTCACCTTGGCGATGCCCTCGGCGACCTCGAGCCGGATGTCCCGGTACGAGCCGCCGCGACTCGAAGGCCGGACCCGGGAGGCCGCGGAAGCGGTCGACGGGGTCGAGCGGAGGGCCCGAGATCACGGTCGTCGTCCGGGTCGCCGTCGCCGTCGGACCTCGGTCGGCCCCTTCCGCTGCAACCATTCGACCATCCACTCCTAGAGTCCTCACTCGTACGGTCGCTAGGCTAACCGCATGCCGGAGCTGGTAGCGCTCGACCTGGCGCCCGGCCCCGAGTTCGTGGACGCCCTCCGGGTCGGCGTGGGACGCCGGCGACGCGGTGCTCCCGGTCGACCCGCGCTTGCCAGCTCCCGCCGCCACGGTTCTGCTCGACGCGCTCCGCCCGTCCCGGGTGGTGTCCTCCTCGGGCAGCGTCGCCCGGCCCGACGGGTCGCCGACCGAGGTCGGGGACGCCCTCGTCGTGCCGACCAGCGGGAGCACCGGCGAGCCGAAAGGCGTCGTCCTCACCCACACGGCGCTCACCGCTTCGGCCGTGGCCTCCTCGGCGAGACTCGGCGTCGACCCCGGAAGCGACCGGTGGGTCGCCTGTCTGCCGCTCGCGCACATCGGGGGGCTCGCGGTGGTCGTGCGCGCGCTGTCGACCGGTACCCCGTGCACCGTGCTCGAACGCTTCGACCCGGACCGGGTCGAAGCAGCTGGTGGGGGAAGGTGCGACCCTGGTCGCACTCGTCGCCACCGCTCTGGCCCGAATGGATGCCTCCGGCTACCGGAAGGTGCTCCTCGGCGGCAGCGCTCCGCCCGTCTCGCTCCCCGACAACGTGGTCACCACCTACGGCATGACCGAGACCGGCTCGGGGGTGGTCTACGACGGGCACCCGCTCGACGGAGTCGAAGTGCAGGTGGGGGACGACGAGTCCGGTGCGACCGGCGAGGTGTTCGTCCGTGGGCCGATGCTGCTCCGCTGCTACCGCGACGGGTCCGATCCGCGTCGTGCCGACGGGTGGCTGCCGACCGGCGATGCGGGGGTGCTCTGCGCCGACGGCACCCTCGCGGTCCACGGACGGATGGCCGAGATGATCGTCACCGGCGGCGAGAAGGTCTGGCCCGAGCCGGTCGAGCGGGTGCTCGCCTCCCATCCGGCCGTCGCCGCGGCCGCGGTCGGGAAACGACCGGACCCCGAATGGGGCGAGCGGGTGGTGGCCTGGGTGGTGCCTCGAGACCCGGACCGGCCACCGACGGCTCCGCGAGCTCCGCGACGTGGTGGCCGCGGAGCTCGCGCCGTGGGCGGCGCCTCGAGAGCTCGTCGTGGTGACGGATCTCCCACTGACCTCGACCGGGAAGGTGCGGCGCTCGGCTCTTTCTTCGGTGGACCCGGTCAGCGGGTGACGCCGCCGCTCGGGACGCACCGCGACCCGCCGTCGACGACCAGCGTCTCGCCGGTGATCCACGACGCCGCGTCCGAGCAGAGGAACAGCGCGCAGTTCGCCACGTCCTCGGGCGTGCCGAGCCGTCGCAGGGGCAGCCGCCGCGCGATCGCTTCCCCGGCCGGCTCCCACAAAGCGCGGGCGAAGTCGGTCGTGACCAGACCCGGCGCGATGGCGTTGACCCTGACCTTGGGGCCGAGCTCACCCGCGAGTTGCTCGGTGAGGTGGATGACCGCCGCCTTGGTCACGTTGTACCAGCCGATGCCCGCTTCGACCGTGAGCCCGCCGACCGAGGCCATGTTGAGGATGCACCCCCCGCCCTCGGACATGCCGGCCTCCCAGGCGGCCCGTGCCCAGTCGAGATAGCCGAGCTGGTTGACCTCGACCGTCTTTTCGGCCCGCGCCCGATCGATCTCGATGATCGGCCCGAAGTAGGGGTTGGTCGCGGCGTTGTTGACCAGGATGTCGAGAGACCCGAACCGCTCGACGGTCGCCTCGACGCACGCGACCGCCTGCGACGGGTCACCTGCGTGGGCGACCCGCCAGTCCACCCGGGCGTCCGCGCCGAGCTCGGCTCTCATCGCATCCGCGGCGTCGGCCAACGCGTCGGCTTTGCGCGACGCGAGCATCACCGCGGCCCCGGCCCGCGCGAAGGCGAGCCCGATGGCTCGACCGATCCCTCGCGATCCCCCGGTCACCAGGGCCGTCCTACCGTCGAGTCGGAGCTCCATGGCCACAGGCTAGGTGGGTCCTCTCCGGCTCCGGCGGTGAGCGAAGGGCGACACGGACCAGCCCCTAGCATCAGGACGTGAACCGGCTCGCCGACGAGACCTCGCCGTACCTCCGCCAGCACGCCGACAATCCCGTCGACTGGTACCCGTGGGGTGACGAAGCGTTCGCGCGCGCGGCGAGCGAAGACCGGCCGGTCTTCCTCTCCATCGGCTACTCCGCCTGCCACTGGTGCCACGTGATGGCCCACGAGTCCTTCGAGAACGAAGCGACGGCGTCGGTGCTCAACGACACCTTCGTCAGCATCAAGGTCGACCGCGAGGAACGACCCGACGTGGACGCCGTCTACATGGAGGCGGTGCAGGCCATCACCGGGTCGGGCGGGTGGCCGATGAGCGTGTTCCTGACGCCGGACCGCCGGCCCTTCTACGGCGGGACCTACTTCCCACCGGTCGACCGCCACGGGCTGCCCGCGTTCCGCACCGTGCTCGCCACGCTCGCCGACGCCTGGTCCGGACGCCGGCACGAGGTCGAGGAGCAGGCCGGCGAGATCTCCCGGGTGATCGAGTCGCGCACTTCGCTGCCCGCACGTGGTCGGCTGCCACTCGTCGGTGAGCCCGGCAGCGACCGACGGCACGACGGCGGACATCCTCGCCGCGACGGTCGCGGATCTCGCCGAACGCTTCGACGGGGTCTGGGGCGGCTTCTCCCCGGCACCGAAGTTCCCCCAACCCACGCTCGTCGATCTCCTGCTCCTCGACGCGGTGCGCCACGACGAGACGTCCGCGGGGTCCGAGGCGATGGCCGTGCGCACCCTCGACGCGATGGCCGCAGGCGGTATCCACGACCAGCTCGGCGGCGGGTTCGCCCGCTATTCGACGGACGCGGAGTGGCTGGTCCCCCACTTCGAGAAGATGCTCTACGACCAGGCGGGCTTGTTGCGCTGCTTCCTCCACGGCTGGCAGGTCACCGGCCGCGCCGACTATCTGCGGGTCGTCGAGGGGATCGTCGGGTACGTCGGTCGCGACCTCACCCTCGAAGAAGGCGGGGTGTGCTCGGCCGAGGACGCCGACTCCGAGGGAAGAGAAGGCGCGTTCTACGTCTGGACACCCGAAGAGGTCTCCGACGAGCTCCGAGAAGGAGGACTCTCGGCCGAGAGCGCTGCACGGGTCGCCACGTTCTTCGGGGTGAGCGGCCGACCCACCTTCGAAGGTCGCTTCGTCCTCCGCCGCCCTGTCGGCGAGCCGCTCACCGGACCCGAGGAGGTCGAGACGGGTCGGCGCATCCTCGAGACGGCGCGCACCAAGCGGGTGCGGCCCGGGCGCGACGACAAGGTGCTGACCGAGTGGAACGCCATGTACGGCGCGGCGCTGGCCGAGGCGGCAGCGGCCACCGGTGAGCCGGCGTGGGCCGAAGCCGCGATCGCCATCGGCGAGTTCCTCTGCGACCACCTGCAGCGAGCGGACGGCCGGTGGCTGAGAAGCTGGCAGTCCGAGGGAGGCCCGCGCCACCTCGCCTATGCGAGCGACTACGCGTGGCTCATCGAGTGCTTCACCCGGCTCGGCGAGCTGACCGGCCGCGCCCGTTGGACGGAACGGGCCCTCGAGACCGCCGACGCGCTCCTCGAGTTGTTCGCAGATCCCGCAGAAGGCGGGTTCTTCACCACCGGTCGCGACGCGGAGCAGCTGATCGTGCGTACCAAGGAGTTCTTCGACGGCGCGACGCCTTCGGCCAACGCCGTCGCGGCCTACTCGCTCGCCCGAATCGGCGGTCTCGCCGGCGACGCACGTTTCACCGACGGGTCGTGGGGTGTGGTCGATCTCCTCGGCGACCTGCTCCTGCGACATCCGACCGCCTTCGCGCACACAGTGCTGACCGCCGACCTGTTCGCCCGCGGTCTCGTCGAGGTGGTGATCGCCGGCGAACGGCCCGATCTGCTCGGAGTGGTGCGCAGCCGGTGGCTGCCCGGCGCGGTGATCGCCTGGGGAGAGCGGACCGACTCTCCTCTCTGGCAAGACCGTCCGTCGGACGCCGCGTACGTCTGCCGCGAGCAGGTCTGCCGTCTCCCGGTCACCGATCCGCACAGCCTCGAGGTCGAGCTCGCCGCGGTGTCCGCGTGAGCGGGAGGTCCACCCGAACACCACGAGGTGGCACCGCCCGCGAGGTCGCCCGCGGCGTCAAGCGCCGATCGCGCCTCGAGGTCCAGGGTGGAACCGCGCTGACCGTCCTCGTCCTCGCCTGCCACCCCGAAGACACCACCGGCATCGATCTCGCCTCGGGCGCGCTGGTGCGAGTGCGCGTCGAATGGCCGGAGGACCATGAACCGGACCTCACGCCCTTCGACGTGGCCGAGGTGCTTCTCGCCGACGAACCCGAGCGGGACGACCTCGCCCAGCCGGAGGCGGTGACCGCGAGCGGGCTTCCCCGCCACCTCGGGACCTTGCACGGGCGGAGGGTCCGCCACCTCCTCCACCAGGTGGTCGCCCCGGTCGAGGAGCACCTGCTCGGCTTCCCCGGCGCCTCGGCTCCCTACTGGGAGTTCCGCGGGTTCCGGCCGTCGCTCGCGGTGATCGTGCCCAGCAAGGGGCCGGTCCTCTTCCGGCGCATCGGCGATCGTTCGGTGTGGGCACGCTTCGGGTGGGGCCGCAGCGACAACTGGCTGCCCGTCGAGGACCCGCGGGCCGCGCGCGCCCTGGACGCCGCACGCCGCGACCGCCTCCAAGGGAAGGATCTCGCCTCCGCGCTCGGCTTCAAGCCCCACTATGTGGTGGCTGCGGTCACCACGCCCCGCGACGGGCACTGCTACAAGACGGTCCGGGCCCTGCTGGCACGGAGCTGACCAGGCCGCGCTCGCATAGTCTCGGAGGGGTGAGCGCCACTGCGCCGGCCGCGCCGGCGACTCCGATCCTCCCCGACTACACCGGCGGCTGCATCACCAACCTGGTCCCGACGCTCCTCGGCGACCACAACGGCGCCGACCTTCCTCGATGGCTGCCGCCGTCGGTCGGCCGAGCCTCACAAGTGGTCCTGTTGGTGCTCGACGGTCTCGGATGGGAGCAATTGCGGGCACGCGCCTCCCTCGCGCCCACACTGTCCGCCGCCGAGGGCATCGAGCACCCGATCACCTCGGTCGCGCCGACGACCACCGCGACCGCGCTCACCTCGATCACGACCGGCCTTCCTCCCGCGGAGCACGGGATCCTCGGCTACCGGATCGCCATGGGCGAGGACATCCTCAACGTGTTGCGCTGGACAGTGGGAAGCGGTCGGGCCCTCGACGCGCGCCAGAGCCTTCCGGCTCGCGAGTACCAGCCCTTCACCCCGTTCGCCGACTCCGAGGGGAGGGTTCCGGTCGTGTCGAAGCACGAGTTCGGCGGAACCGGTTTCACCGCGGCCCACCTCGGCAGCTCGCCGCTCCACGGCTACCGGGTCCTCTCCTCCCTGCCGCTCGAGGTCGGCGAGCTGCTGCGTGCCGGCGAGCCCTTCGTCTACGCCTACTACGACGGGATGGACAAGGTGGCCCACGCGAACGGCCTCGCCGAGCTCTACGACGCAGAACTGCGAGCGGTCGACCGGTTGATCGGCGACCTGGTCGACGAGTTGCCGCCGGGAGCGGTCCTGGTGGTGACGGCCGACCACGGACAGGTCGACATCGGACCGAACCTCGAGCTGCTGGGACGCGAGATGATGGCAGGGGTGCGGTTCCTGTCCGGTGAGGGTCGCTTCCGCTGGCTGCATGCACGCGACGGTGCGAGCGAGGACCTGGCTGCGATGGCCGTCGAGCGCTACGGCGAGTCGACCTGGGTCCTGCAGCGCGAGGAGCTGGTCGACGCCGGGTGGCTCGGGGGGCCGCTTCGCGACGGCCTCGCCTCACGGCTCGGCGACGTCGCGCTGGTACCGTACGCGCCGATCGCGTTCGTCGATCCGGCCGACACCGGCGAGAGCCGGCTGCAGTCACGTCACGGCTCGCTGACCAGCGCCGAGATGTACGTCCCGTTGGTCACACTCGGAGGGGAGAAGCTCTGATGGCAGAGGACGCACCGGAGCATCTGCTCGGAGAGGACCCGCCGATCCGGCCCGAGGTGGTCGAGGGGCCGGGCGCAGCCGAACAGCCGGCCGGCCCCCCGGGCGCGGAAGGCGACACCTCCGGGGAAGGCGAGCTGGCCGAGACCGAGTCGATCAACCGCCCGGCGAAGCTGTTGCGGATCGGCTCGATGGTCAAGCAGCTCTTGGAGGAGGCGCGCCAAGCCCCGCTCGACGAGACCAGCCGCGAGCGCCTCCGCGAGATCTACGAGCAGTCGATCCGCGAGCTCGCCGACGGCCTCTCCCCCGATCTTGCGGCCGAGCTGGACCGGATCTCGATCCCCTTCGATTCGCAGGTCCCCTCCGAGGCGGAGCTGCGGGTCGCCCAGGCGCAGCTCGTCGGATGGCTCGAGGGGCTCTTCCACGGGATCCAGGCCACCCTGGTGGCCCAGCAGGTCGCGGCCCGGGCACAGCTCGACGAGATGCGTCAGCGCTCGCTCGCCACGCCGAGCGATTCGTCCGCCGGTCGCCCGGGGACCTATCTCTGAACGCATCGCGGCGGTACGGCGCCGCGCTAGGGTCGGAATGACATCGCTGTAACTCGTCGGCTCGGCAGGCCCCCGTCGCCAGGGGGCAGGAGGAGCAGCCGAAGGAGCAGCGGGAGGAAGGAAAGGCATCGCCCCTTGGCATCGCCGTCGTTCGCACACCTCCACACCCATACCGAGTTCTCGATGCTCGACGGCGCGGCACGGGTCGGCGAGCTGGTGCAGGCGGCGGTCGACGACGGCCAGCCCGCGCTCGGCATCACCGACCACGGCAACATGTACGGCGTCCTCGACTTCTACGCGGCGTGTCGCAACGCGGGGATCACGCCGGTGATCGGCACCGAGGCCTACATGGCCGCCGATTCGCGCCACGAACGACCTGTCCGGCGCGGCAAGGTCGACGACACCGGGGGCGACGCCGGCGGCGGCGAGAAGCTCTACTACCACCTCACCCTTCTCGCCGAGACGAACGACGGCTACCGCAACCTCTTGAAGCTCTCGTCGGCCGCGTATCTCGAGGGCTACTACTACAAGCCGAGGGTCGACTGGGAGCTCCTCGAGCGCCATTCCGGCGGACTGATCGCCACCACAGGCTGCCTCGGCGGCGTGGTCCTCCAGGCGCTGCTGAACGACGACCGCATGAAGGCCGAAGCACTCGCCGCCCGGCTCCAGGACATCTTCGGCAAGGGGAACCTCTTCGTCGAGCTCCAGGACCACGGGCTCCCTCAGCAACACAAGACCAACCCCGCGCTCGTCGAGATCGCCCGGCGGATCGGCGCCCCGTTGCTCGCCACCAACGACAGCCACTACACCCACCGCTCCGACCACGTGGCGCACGACGCGCTGCTCTGCGTCCAGACCGGGGCGCTCATCGAGGATCCCAACCGGTTCAAGTTCGAGGGTGAGGAGCACTACCTCAAGTCCGCCGCCGAGATGCGCCATCTCTTCGCCGAGCTCCCCGAGGCCTGCGACAACACCCTGCTCATCGCCGAGCGCGCGTCCGTGCAGATCGACTTCGGACGACCAAGTCTCCCGCGTTTCGCGGTCCCCGACGGCTTCGGGGGCGAGGACTACGAGCAGCGTGCGGCGAGCTATCTACGCCACCTCACCCTCGAGGGCGCGAAGGAGCGGTACGGAGACCCGGTGCCCGACGAGGTCCGGTCGCGGATCGACTACGAGCTCCGGGTGATCGCGGACATGGGCTTCGCGGCGTACTTCCTCGTGGTCTGGGACCTCATCCGGTTCGCCCGCTCCCGCGGGATCCGGGTCGGCCCGGGTCGAGGATCGGCGGCGGGATGTTGCGTCGCCTACTGCCTCCGGATCGTCGACATCGACCCCATCCGCTACGACCTCCTCTTCGAACGCTTCCTCAACCCCGGTCGGCGCCAGATGCCCGACATCGACATGGACTTCGACGAGCGCTACCGCAGCGAGATGATCCGCTACGCGGCCGAGCGGTACGGGTCGGACCACGTCGCTCAGATCGTGACCTTCTCCACCATCAAGGCCCGAGCCGCGGTGCGCGACGCGGCCCGCGTCCTCGGTTACCCCTACGGGGTGGGGGACCGGATCGCGAAGGCGATGCCGCCCCTGATCATGGGGCGCGACACTCCTCTGTCGGCGTGTCTCTCGAAGTCCGAGGGGCACGAGGACGGCTTCGCCGCGGCCGGTGAGCTCCGGACCATGTACGAGTCCGACCCCGAAGCCAAGCGGGTCATCGACGTGGCCAAGGGCCTCGAGGGATTGCGCCGCCAGGACGGCATCCACGCGGCAGCGGTGGTCATCACCGACGAGCCGCTCACCGAGTACCTGCCGATCCAACGCAAGCCCGACGGGAACGACCCCGAGGACGCTCCGATCGTCACCCAGTACGAGATGCACGGCGTCGAAGAGCTCGGCCTCCTCAAGATGGACTTCCTCGGGCTGCGCAACCTCTCGGTCATCGAACGGGCCCTCGACCTGATCGAAGAGACGACGGGTACCCGCCCCGAGATCGACGCCATTCCCCTCGACGACGAGCCGACGCTCGCCATGCTCCGGCGCGCGGAGTCGGTCGGTGTCTTCCAGCTCGAGGGTGGAGCGATGCGCCAGACGCTCAGATCCCTGGCGCCAACCAGCTTCGACGACGTCGCGGCCCTCGTCGCCCTCTACCGACCGGGGCCGATGGCGGCCAACATGCACCGCGACTACCCGGAGCTGAAGAACGGCCGCAAAGAGCTCACCTACCTTCACCCGGACCTCGAGCCGATACTCGGCGACACCTACGGGCTGATGCTCTACCAGGAGTCGGTGATGCGGGTGGCCCAGCGTTTCGCCGGGTACTCGCTCGAAGAGGCCGACAACCTCCGCAAGGCATGCGGAAAGAAGATCCGCTCCCTCATCGCCGCCGAGCGCGAGAAGTTCGTGGCCGGCTGTGTCGCCACCGGATACGGGGAGGAGCTCGGCACACGGCTCTTCGACATCATCGAGCCCTTCGCCGACTACGCCTTCAACAAGTCCCACTCCTACGGCTACGGGCTCGTCGCCTACCAGACGGCGTGGCTCAAGGCCCACTACCCCGTCGAATACCTCGCCAGCCTGCTCACCTCGGTGAAGGACAACAAGGACAAGACCGCGGTCTACCTCGCCGAGTGCCGCTCGGTCGGCATTCCTGTGCTGGTGCCCGACGTCAACCGGTCCTACTCGGAGTTCGCGGCGACACCCGGCGACGGCGATGCGAGGTCGGAGGGCATCGCAGGTCGTGCGATCACCTTCGGGCTCTCCGCGGTGCGCAACGTCGGAGAGGGCCTCGTCTCGTTGATCGTGTCCGAACGCGAACGCGGCGGGCCATTCACCGACTTCTACGACTTCTGCCAGCGGGTCGATCCCCAGGTGCTGAACAAGCGCACGATCGAGTCGCTGATCAAAGGTGGCGGGTTCGATTCCCTCGGCCATCCGCGCATGGGTCTCTGCCTGGTCTTCGAAGAGATCGTCGACCGGACCGTCGAGCGGCGTCGCGAACAAGAGGCCGGGGTGGTCTCGCTCTTCGCCGCCCTCGAGCCCGAGCAGCCCGGCACCACCCCCGGCTTTGCCGACACCCGCGTCGAGATCCCCGACACCGAGTTCTCCAAGTCCCAGCGCCTGGCCTTCGAGAAGGAGATGCTCGGCCTCTACCTGAGCGATCACCCCCTCATGGGCCACGAGGGGTCCCTCTCCCGACTCGTCGACTGCACCTTGGCCGAGCTCCGCGACGTGGACCTGGAGGCCCCGGCCACCCCAGGTGGCGCCGTCGGCGCCGGTGGCTTCAGCGAGGGCCAAGTCCGTCTGGTCGGCGGTGTGGTCACCGACCTGAGCCGGCGCTACACCAAGAAGGGCGAGCTCATGGCCACCTTCGTGCTGGAGGACCTCGAGGCCTCGGTCGAGGTGTTCGTCTTCCCGAGGACCATGGCCGAGTACGGCGCCCTGCTCGATGACGACGCCATCGTCGTCCTGAAGACCCGGGTGGACCTCCGCGACGACCAGCTCAAGCTGGTCTGCATGGAGGTTCAGCGGCCCGAACTCGCCCCGGACGGGATCGGCGACCTACGGATCACCCTCCCGGTCAACGCCCTCACCGATCGCAAGGTCGACGGCCTCAAGCGGCTGCTCACCGAGCATCCCGGCGACTCGCCGGTCTTCCTCCACGTGGGCGACAAGGTGATCCGCCTCCCCTCGGAGTTCAACGTGGACAGCCGCCGGGGCCTCGTCGGCGAACTGCGGGTCCTGCTCGGCCCGAACGCCATCCAAGCCTGAGTCGAGGGGCCGGTCTCCGGCCTCGGATACGACAGGTGCGTTCAAATCCCGTAAAATCGTTGGACGGCTCCTGGCGTGGAGGCCCATGAAACCGTGTCGCCGGCCGGCGGGGCGGTCCCGGGTCCTACGGCAGACCGGAGCCGGCGGCCTTGGCCGCTCGGAGACCGAGGAGTACGGAACGTCATATGTCCATCCAGGTGGAGACCAAGGATTGCACGTCAATCAGTGACGCCGAGCTGGCCGAGATGGCCGATCTGTGCGCCGAGCGGGAGCCCCGCTTCGACGTCGGATTCCTCTCGAAGCAGCGCGAGGAGTGGGTGCTCGTCACCCGCGCCCGAGAGGGCTCGAAGCTGCGCGGCTACTCCTTCTCCACCCTCGAGCGCATCGGCGGGACCCCCTCCCTTCTGATCGGACTCGCATCGATCGACCGGACCTCGCGGGCCGACACGGTCTTGCGGGCGATGATGGGCGACAAGTACCGGCGTGCCCTGCTCGCCTTTCCCGACGAGGACGTCCTCGTCGGGACCCGCCTGCTCGGCGCGGACGGCTTCCGGGCCTTCGCCGGGACTGACCGACGTGGTGCCCGGTCCCGAGCACAAGGCAAGCGGCGAGGAGCGGGCCTGGGGCCGCCGCCTTGCCAAGCGATTCGGCGCGGAAGGCCGCATCGACGACCGGAGCTTCGTGGTCAAGGGCGACGGCGGGGAGACCGGCGGCTTCGACTTCTCGAGCCCCAAGTCGAACCCGACGCCGACCGTGGAAGCGTTCTTCGCGGACGTCGACACCCCGTCCGGCGGGCGCCTGGTGACCTTCGGTTGGGCCATGGCAGAGGACCTCGCGGGCGGCAAGCTGGGCGGTCGCTGAGCTCCACTCGGGTGCGTCCATCCTGGGCGAGCCGGGTCGTGGTCGACGCCACGGTCAGCCCTCGGCGCCGGGGCGGCGCAATAGCATGTGACCGGTGAAGGTCTCGACCAGAGGGGATTACGCGAGCAGGGCGCTGTTGTCGCTCGCCCTACACGCCGACGGGGAGGGCCCCACCGCGGTCCGAGACATCGCCGAGCGCACGGGGCTCCCCCAGCCCTACCTCGAGCAGATCCTGCTCGCGCTCAAAGGCGCCGGGTTGGTCCGCTCCAAGCGCGGAGTCGGGGGCGGCTACGTGCTCGCACGTCCACCCGGGGAGATCACGCTCTCCCAGATCGTCTCGGCGGTCGACGGCCCGATCGTGGCCGGCGACTTCGGCCTGCCCCACGAGAACGGGGCGTGTGACCACGAGGGCCAGTGCGTCCTGCTGTCGGTCTGGGCAGACGTCGGCGAGCACATGCGCATCCACCTCGACTCGTTCACCCTCGCCGACATGGTCTCCCGGGCGCGCGGCAAGGTGCCCGCCTACCGGGGGAGCGCCGGCTGAGCGCTCCTCACGCGGCCGGCTCGGCGCGCACGACCTTCCGTAGGAAGAAAGAGCGCGGCACCCACGATCGCCGGACCATCGACGCCATCCTCGACGAGGGGCTCGTCTGCCACGTGGGCTTTCCCGAGGACGGCTCGACCGTTGTGTTGCCGACCGCCTATGCGCGCTGCGGCGACGTCGTCTACCTGCACGGAGCCGCGGCCAACGCCATGCTGAAGACGGTCGCCTCTGGTGCCCCGATCTGCGTGACGGTCACTCTCCTCGACGGGATCGTCCTCGCCCGGTCCGCCTTCCACCATTCGATGAACTACCGGTCGGTGGTCCTCTTCGGTGTCGGGTCGGCGGTTGACGACCCCGACGAGAAGCTCCGGGCCCTGCTCGCGATCGTCGACCACATGGCGCCCGGGCGGAGCCAGGGACGCCCGGCCGCCGACCGAGAGCGAGCTCCGGGCGACGGCGGTGGTGCGGCTGCCCATCGACGAGGCATCCGCGAAGGTGCGCTCCGACGGGCCGCTCGACGCCGACGAGGACATGGGACTCCCCATCTGGGCGGGGGTCATTCCGTGCGGGTTGGTGTCCGGACCGGCGGTCGTGGACGCCGACCTACCCGCTTCGGTCCGGACCCCCGAGTACGTGGTCGACCCGACGCCGGCCCCCACACTGCCCGACCTCGGCTGACTCGCCTCGGCTCGGGCGAGTCGGCCCCACCCTGGCTGAGCGTTCCCGCCCCTGCCCTGGGCCGTCCGGCACGGGGCCCTGGGCCGTCCGGGACGAGAGCAGTCCCGGGGGACATATGCCTTCGGACGCGTGATGTATATCGACGTATATATACATCACCACTTCGGAAACAACATGGTCACCTGCCCGGGTCGAAAAACGGGTGGCCATCTCGACCAGCGGGCCGATCACCAGTACGGGGTCCCGTTCCAGTGCCGCACGACCGGCCGTTCCCGCTCCCAGCCGAGCACGCTTACCGCAGCGGGGCCCAGCACGAAGTAGCGCCCACCGGTCGCGTCCAGGCCGACCCACCTGGCCGCCAGGACTCGGAGCACGTGGGCGTGGGCCACGCAGGCCACGTCGCCCGGCTCGGCTCGGACCCGAGCGATGACCCGATCGACCCGTGCGCCGACGTCGGCCGCTCGCTCGCCGTCGGGTGCGCCGTCGTCGAAGAGGTTCCATCCGGGCCGCTCCTCCCGGATATCGATCGTCCGTCGTCCCTCGTAGGCGCCGTAGTCCCACTCGAGCAGGTCGGGATCGACCTCGACGGACTCTTCGAGCCCGGCGAGCTCACAGGTCCGGCGGGCCCTGGAGAGCGGGCTCGTCAGGATCAGAGAGAAGGAATAGGCAGCAAGGCGCGGCCGTTGAACAATGACCTGCTCCTCGCCTTCGGGCAGGAGCGGGAGGTCGGTGCGGCCGGTGTGCCGACCGGACCGGCTCCAGGCGGTGTCGCCGTGGCGGAGCAGGACGCAACGCTGCGAGCCGGAATCCATGGCGGGACAGCCGATCATCCCCAGGCGGCGGGATGCAAGCCGATCGCGGCCGTGACGTGGAATGTTGAGCCCGCGACGAACGTTATATGGGTCACGGACGTTATCAATGGCGTCGACCCTGGGAAGAATAGGAGTGGAATGGCGACTGACACCGTGACCAGGGAGAACAGAGCCTCGGCAGGACGCGGGCGGCCAGCGGACCGTCAAAAGTCCCCCGAGACGGCTCCCCGGCCGGCACGTGGCACGCGGAGCAGGAGCGCCGATGCGGACAGCCTCGGCTTGTTCCTGCGCGATCTCGATCATCATCCGCTGCCCGACCACGAGGCCCAGACCGAGCTGGCAAAGCGCGTTGCGAGCGGCGACGAAGAGGCGCGCCGAGAGATGATCGCGTCGAACCTGCGTCTGGTCGTCCACTGGGCCCGTCGCTACCAGGATCGTGGCGTGGACCTCTCCGACCTCATCCAGGAGGGGACCTTCGGCCTCATGCGGGCGGTCGACAAGTTCGACTGGGAGCGGGGTTTCCGCTTCTCGACGTATGCGACGTGGTGGATCCGCCAGGCACTCCAGCGGGCCGTGCAGCAGCACGGTCGGACCATCCGGCTGCCGATGGAGGTCGCGGAGCGGAACCAGCAGGTCGATGCTGCGTCGTGGGAGCTCACCCATCAGCTCCAGCGGCCGCCGACCGACGAGGAGCTCGACGACGCCACCAACACCACGGCTGAAATGCGCGCCGACCTGGCACGCGCCGCACGGGTCGTCGCAAGCCTCGATCAGCCGGCGACGACCGATTCGACGGCGACCCTCGGCGATCTCGTCTCGACCGACCTGAGCGAGTTCGAAGAGGAGGTCGCGAACGACCTGACTCTCGATCTCGTCCGCGACGCCGTCGACGGTCTCACTGATCTCCAGCGTCAGGTCATCCGGCACCGGTTCGGCTTCGACGGCAGCGATCCCGCGTCGTTGCAGACCACGGCCGAGCGGCTCGGCGTCGGGGTCCGAAAGGTCCGTCAGGCAGAGGCCGAGGCCCTCGAGGCGCTCGCCGACAGCCAGGTGCTCGAAGGAGTCCACGAGGCGGCCTGATCGGGGTCGGAGAGAACCAACCGCACGCTCAACCCTCGAGCGCGCGGAGAACCGCGGCGAGATCCGCCGGTAGAGGCGAATCGAACGTACGGCCCCGGCCCGAACCCGGATCCTCGAACGTGAGTTGCGCGGCATGAAGGAAGGGCCGATCCAGTGGCGCCGGCGGCGCCGGTCCCCCACGTCCGTAGACCGGGTCGCCCACCACCGGATGGCCGACCGCAGCGAGGTGGACCCGGATCTGATGGGTTCTCCCGGTTTCGAGCTCGACCCACAGCTCGGTGGTCGGCGGCACGTCGAAGCGTCGCTCCACCCGGTAACGGGTGAGCGCGGGCTTGCCGGTGCGAGAGACCGCCATCCGGGTGGGCACCGCGGTCGACCGTCCGATCGGCGCCTCGACGACACCGGACCCGCCCTCGACCGAGCCCCACACCATCGTGGCGTAGGAGCGCGACACACGTCGGAACTTGAGCTGGTCGACGAGCGACCGATAGGCGTCCGCGGTCCGGGCCACCACCAACAACCCCGAGGTCCCGCGGTCGAGCCGGTGCACGATTCCCGGACGGCGCGGGTCCGAGCCGGTCTCCTCCGCGACGGAGGCGAGCTCGGGAAAGCGGGAAAGGAGCCCGTTCACCAGGGTCCCACCCGAGTGCCCCGCTCCCGGGTGCACCACCAGTCCCGCGGGTTTGTCGACCACGATCACCTGGTCGTCCGCTTCGACCACGGTGAACTCGACCGACTCGTCGGGACCCGGTCCCACGTCGGGGGACTTCTCCGGTCGCTCGACGCAGAGCTCCTGGCCGGCTCGGACGAGCACGCTCCGCCGCCGAACGACACGCCCGTCCACCGTGATCCGCCCCTCGTCGACCAAGGTGTCGACCGCCGTGCGCGGGAGATCGGCCAGCAGCGCCACCACACGGTCGACTCTCACCCCCCCGAGCGAGTCGGGAACGGTGACCACCAGCGCGCTCACGCAGTTCGTACGCCGCGGAGCAGGGAGATGACCAAGAGCACACAACCGACCACGATGCAGGCGTCGGCGACGTTGAACGTGGGCCAGAAATGCAAGGCGACGAAGTCGACCACGGCACCGCCCCGGAAGACCCGGTCGGCGAGATTGCCCAGCGCACCGCCGAGGATCAGACCGTAGAGCACGGAACGGCCGACGGTGGGCGCTCGCCAAGCGAGCACGCCGAGCACCGCGGCGGCGATCACCACCACCGCCGTCAGGAGACCGGTCGATCCCTGCAGGAGGCTGAAGGAGGATCCGGTGTTGCGGGTGAGCTCGAAATCGAGCTTCCAGATGACGTGGATCGAACCGCTCGAGAGGCGGCTCACCGCCCACCATTTGGTCAGCTGGTCGACGAGGACGACTCCTGCAGCCACGCCCGCCGCGGTGGCCAGCCGCACGAGGCCCGAGCGCCGGCTCGAGCGGTCGTGGCCGGCCCGCGGATCACGTGTCAGCGTCGTGAGAGGCCACCGCTCTTGCATGCGACACACAGCCTGGCGTAGGGAAGGGCCCGAAGTCGCGCCTTCGGGATCGGCTGATGGCAGCGCTCACACGTCCCGTAGGTCTTGCGCCCGATCTTGCGCAGCGCGTCGTCGATCTCCTCCACCGCGGCACCGGCCTGGGCCGAGAGCGCGAGGTTTCGCTCGCGGTCCACGGTGACCGTACCCCCTTCGCCGGACTCCTCGTCGAACTGCACGTCCCCCGGCTCGCGTTCCAGAGCCAACGAGTCCGCCTCGGCACGCAGGTCGTGGGCCTGTCCCTCGTACACCCCCCGCTCCGCGAGCAGGAGTGCCGCCTGCTCCTCGAGGAACTTGTCGTCCTTCGCGTAGGGGCCGATCGACGCCGGCTTCTTCGCCGGCTTCGCGGCCGGTGAGCGCTCGGTCGCGGACTTCGCCGCTGACGCCGGCTTCTTGGCCGCCGACGCCTTGGCGCGCAGGCGCGGACTTCTTCGCAGGGCGGGCGGCGCCCTTCGTTGCCGGCGCTGGGCGCTTCGCCGGGGCCGACCCCTTTTTCGCAGCCTTCGTGCCGGCTCCCGGCTTCGCGGCGCGGACCGATTTCTTCGCGGCGGGCGTCGCCTTCTTGGCCGAGCCCGAGCGTGCCGCCGTCGCCTTCTTCTTCGCGGCGGAAGGCCTCGCCCTGCCCGTCGTGCTCTTCCTCGCGGCCGTGGCACCTCGTTTGGTGGTTCCGCCCTTCTTCGCCGCGGGTGCCGCCTTCTTCACAGCCGTCAATTCGTCCTCCTTCGGGGACGGAGCCCCCGACCATGCACCGCCGAAGAGGGGTGCGAAGCGCCCACCCCGCCACTCGGTGGGCGGGTGACCCTACCGTGCCCGGGTCCATGCGGCAATCCGGGGTGGGACGTGTCGAAGGGACCATACCGGCGGCATCGCCCAGGTCGTACGGCCCTCGGCGCGCGCCCCCGGCCGGAAGGAGCGTGCAGGTCGGGGCCTGCGAAGTCGCCCGTCGCGAAGACGAGGGCGGCTGTCTGAAGACGAGGGTGGCTGTCTAGAGAGGGAGCGCGTCCGACGGGGTGCTGCGGGTGATCACCCCACCGGGGTGGCCCTCGCTCGTGGGGTTCGACGGAGCGCTCCGGGCAGGAGCGGTCCGTGCCCCGCCCGAATCGGCTTGCCGGCCGGCATGGGTGGTCTGCTCGGCCCTTCCCGAGGAGGGTGCGGGCGATCCGGAGGGTGCCTCACCGCGCCCGCGTAGGTCGATGCCCGCGGACGCCGGGCGGATGTTGTCGTCGACCCACTTCAAGATGTCGCCCAAGGTGGTCCGGAGACGGTTCCGCTCGCTCTCCAGATGCCGGGACATGGCCTCGACTTCGTGGGCCAGCTTGCTCCGGGTTCCCTCGAGCCGGCCGATCTCCTCGCGGAGGCGCTGCTCGGACTCGGCGGCGATCTGTGCCGCCTTTACCTCGGCCTGCTCGGTGACGAGTCGTGCCTTCGCGTCGGCTTCGGCGAGGAGCGCGGATGCCTGTGCCTCCGAATCGGCTCTCGTCTCGTCGACGAACTTCTGGGCGAGGAGGAGCGTTCTCTGCAGCCGGTCGTCCACGATCGAGGCCTCGGCAGCTTCCACCGTCGGCTCGGGCTGGTTCTCCGATTCCGACTCGAGCTCGGCGATCCGCTCGGCTGCCTGGCGCAGCCGCTCACCGCTCTGGCGCAGCTGCTCCTGCAGCCCCTCGGCTTCGATGGCTGCCCGCTCGAGGTACTCGTCCACGTCGTCGCGGTGGTAGCCCTTCAGCGTTTCACGGAACTCGACCGTGCGGAGGGAATCGAGAGCAGATTGGGAGGGGTCCATGGACGACATGCTAGCGGCGCCGGACCAGTGGTCCAGGGATCAATCATGTGTCCGCCGACGTGCCCGAATGCCCTCGGCGAGGACCCCCGAGACGATCGAATCAGCGCGTCAGGATCGGGATCAAGATCAGCTCGATGACCAAGAAGAGGATGAGCACCGACAGATCGAGCCCGACGTTGCCGATGCGGGCCGGCGGGATGATCCTTCGGATCGGGTTGAGCACCGGGTCGCAGAGCGCGCTGAAGACCCGCTGGATCTTGTAGACCGGCGAGTCGTAGTCGAGGTGGGCGTACGCGATCACGAAGCTCAGGATCACGTAGCCGAGCAGGATGAAGAGATAGAGCTGGACCAGGATCAGGATGAGGGTGATCAGCACGGCTCAGTCCCCTTCGGCTGGGGTGATGGGGCTGCCCGGTGGGTCAGGGGTTCACCAGGCCGCGGTCCGCAAGGCGCTGGCGCTCCTCGTCGGAGACCTTCACGTTGGAGGGGGTGAGGAGGAAGACCTCGTCCGCGACCCGTTCCATCCCTCCGGACAGTGCGTAAGTGGCTCCGCTGCAGAAGTCGATCATCCGCCGTTGGAGGTCGCGATCGGCGCTCTGCATGTTCACGATGACCGGTTGATTGCTCATGAGGCGGTTGGCGATCTCCTGGGCGTCGGCGAAGCGTCCCGGGGCCACGATGTGCACCCGGGCGCCGGACGTGTCGTGTGAGATCGGCCGCACCGAGGAGGTGGACACCGCCGCACGTGGACTCACCGGACTCGCCGACGGTGCGGCAGCGGTTCCGTTGGCTTCGTCACGGGTGAGGGTCCGGATCCGCGGGCTCGGTTGAGGCGGCGCCGGAGGTTCGTCGATCTCGTCGGGGACGGCAGCCCGGTTGACGCGGCCGGGGAGCGCCGGACGTGAGTCGTAATCGTCGTAATCGTCGTAGTCGTCGTCGACGAGGCCCAGGTAGGCCATCGTCTTCTTCATGAACGAAGCAGGCATCACGTCCTCCTGTGCGACAGCGTAGTGCGTGGTCCAGAAGCCAGGTGGTACGCCCCGGGCCCGGCCCGGAGCCCGATCCGCCCCCAGCTCACTGCGGCGCGGCGTCCGCTTTCGGGCGCTCCCCGAACAGGGCCCTACCCAGTCGCACCATGGTCGATCCTTCCGACAGCGCCACTTCGAGATCGTCGGTCATGCCCATCGACCGCACCGGAAGCTCCAGCCGGTCGGCGAGCGAGGACAACAGATGGAATCCCGGTCTCGACTCCTCGGGTGGCCCGGGGACACCGACGGCCATCAATCCGGCGACGTCGAGCTCCTCGTCCGCCAGCGCGGCGACCAGCTCGGGCGCGCGCCCCGGCTCGCAACCGCCGCGACCGGGGAGGCCGGCGATATCGACTTGCACGAGGACGGTTGCGCCCGGTCGCCGGCCCGCGATGGCCCGGCCCTCTTCGAGGCGCGAAACCGACTGCCAACAGGCGACCAACGGGGCGAGCCGTGCCACCTTGTTCCGCTGCACCGCGCCGAGGAAGTGCCACTGCGGTGCCACAGGGCCGCCGGCAAGGTCGTCCCGATCGATGTCGTGCGCTTTGGCGAGGAGCTCGCTCGCGTAGTTCTCCCCCACCTCGGTCACTCCGGCGGCCAGTGCGAGGTTCACTGCCTCCACGCCGAACCCTTTGGTGACCACCACCAGTCGGACAGAACCAGGGTCCGCGCTCGCCCGTTCGATCCGGTCCCGCACCGTGGCCAGCCGCTCCGCGAACCGACCCGGCCCGCCGGCCGTGGTCATGCGGCGCCAGGCTCGGTCGTGCGCCAGATCAAGAGGGCCTGCCGGCCCTCGTCTCGACGCGCCCGGTGGGAGAAGTAGCCGGTACCGCAGGCGGTGCACTCGTCCACCCCGCCGCGCTCCGCGGCTCCCGCTTCGGCGAGTGCGGCGGAGACGGCCGCCGGCAGGTCGAGGGCGACCGCACCGCTCCTCGCGCGGCCTTCGACCGCGGGTCCGTAGCGCACGGCGACCCTCTCGAGGTCCTCTGCCGAGAACTCGTAGCAACAACTTCGGATGCACGGACCGCGGACCCCGGTCACCGAGCTCGCGCCGAGTTCACGCATCGCGGCGACCGCGTGCTCGACCACGCCGGCACTCACTCCCTTCCATCCCGCGTGCACGGCACCGAAGATCCCTTCGGGGCTCACCAGCGCGACCGGCGCGCAGTCGGCGACAAGGACCGCCAGCCCGTTCCCCGGCGAGGTGGCGATCAGCGCGTCAGCCTCTCCCTCGCACCGGGTGCGCGCCGTCCCGACGGAACGAGTGCCGGCGTCTCCGACGACGGTGACTGCGCTCCCGTGCACCTGCTCGACGAAGTGGACAACGCAGCGCTCTCCACCGGGTGAGCACACGCTCATGGCCGAATCGAGCGCCGCGGCTAGAGCGGGATTCGCCGGTCGCAGGTCCCCCCATGACGCGTCGGTCCAGACCGCGTAGATGCCGGCGCCGAGCGGGAGGGAGGTGCGCCCGGTCAGCGAAGGAAGGACGGGACGTCGAACTCGTCGTCGCCGAGGTCGAGGTCGTCGTCGCTCGGCGCGGCGAAGATGTCCTCGTGCGCGGGCTCCGTCCCGAGGACTCGGCTGCGCGCCTCGTCCCGGCCGGTCCCCTCCACGTGGGTCGCCGCACCCCGCGAACCGGCCTCCCACCGTTCGAAGCCGGCCGCGATCACCGTGACCCGCACTTCTTCACCCATCGTGTCGTCGATCACGCTGCCGAAGATGATGTTGGCGTCGGGATGCGCGACTCCGTGGATGATCTCCGCCGCCTCGTTGACCTCGAAGAGGCCGAGATCGGGACCGCCGGCGATGTTGAGCAGGATGCCCCGCGCCCCTTCGATGGACGCCTCGAGGAGTGGGCTGGTGATGGCCGCCCTGGCCGCGTTGACCGATCGGCCCTCGCCGGTCGCCGCGCCGATCCCCATGATCGCGGTCCCCGCGTTCTGCATGATCATCTTCACGTCGGCGAAGTCGGTGTTGATCAGGCCCGGCACCGTGATCAGGCTGGTGATGCCCTGAACGCCCTGCATCAGCACCTCGTCCGCCATCTTGAAGGCGTTGACCATGGACGTCTTCTCGTTGGAGACGGTGAGCAGACGGTCGTTCGGGATGATGATCAAGGTGTCGACCTTGTCCTTCAGGGCCTGGATCCCCTGCTCGGCCTGGACCGAACGGCGGCGTCCCTCGAAGGTGAAGGGTCGGGTCACCACCCCGATGGTCAGAGCGCCGAGGCCTTTGGCGATCTCGGCAACCACCGGCGCGGCGCCGGTGCCGGTGCCACCGCCCTTGCCCGCGGTGATGAAGACCATGTCGGCACCCTTCAGCGCCTCTTCGATCTCCGCCCGGTGTTCCTCGGCCGCGAGTCGCCCGACTTCGGGGTCGCTCCCCGCACCGAGCCCGCGGGTCAACTGTCGACCGATGTCGAGCTTCAGATCCGCGTCGCTCATCAGTAGCGCTTGCGCGTCGGTGTTGGTGGCGATGAATTCGACACCACGGAGCCCGGCTTCGATCATGCGGTTCACCGCGTTCACCCCGCCGCCGCCGACCCCTACCACTTTGATCACGGCGAAGTAATTGTTCTGAGCCGGAACGGTCATGCAATCCCTTACCCTCGACCACAGGTTGAAACCGTTCCAACCGGCGAGTTGGGGTCCACGATACGGTGAGCCCTCTCCCTGGTCAAGCACTGGAGAATGCTGCAAGACCCCCTGGCGGGACGCGGTTTCCCTCCCGTCGCGATGGGTCATCTCATGTTCCGGTGACCCTGCGAGGTCAACCGGTGACCGTGGGCGACGCCGGGACGGTGACGTCGATCGCGGTCACGCCGCGCAGTGAGGCATGGGCAATGATCGCGGCGACGTCCTCGTACTTCGCGTGGAGTTCGGTCGCGGTTCCGATCTGCACGGTGATCCCCGAGCCGAGCGCCAGCGACACCGTCCCGTCGGGCGCGACCGTCACCGAGACGATTTGTGCGACGAAAGCCGGCGGCAGCGTCCGAGCGACCTCGAGACCCGGCTCGGCCACGAGGGGAAGCGAACCGCCGACCGCCGCCGGCGGAACCGGGCCGAACGGCGCGTGCACGATCAGCACGGCCAGGCCCGGGGTGCGGGTCGGGCCCGCGACCAGCGTTCGTCCCCCGCCGTCGAGGACCGACCACTGCGGGCCGGGCCCGGCCATCTGGACGACCGGCGTCCGCTCGTTCACGGTGATCACCACGTGGTCGGGCCACTCACGCTGGATCCCTGCGCTCGCGACGAACGGCAGCGCCTCGACCCGTGCTCGCGGTGGCCCCGGGGTCCACCGACACCAGCGGCGGATGTCCACCCAGGTCCGCGGCCGCCACGATCGACGCGGTGGCGGTGTGGGGGTGGGATCCCCTGACGGTGACGCCCCGCACGCTGAACCAGGGCGTGTGCAGGACCGCGAGGCCGGCGACGACGAGGGCCAGCACCGCGGAGGCCGCGAGGACGAGGCGGAGCCGGCGGCGCCCCCGTCGACGAGCCACTTCGATGCGGCGCTGGCGGATCCGAGGATCGATCCCGCGGCGCTGCCCACTCGGCGACCGGACCTGGGTCGGACTCATCGCGCCGCTTGCTCCTGATCGGTGAAGCCCACCATGCGGACTTCGGTCTCGAGCACCACGCCGGTGGCCTCGGCCACGGTCGCTCGGACCAATTCGATCAGACGGCGCACGTCGTCGGCAGAGCCACCGGTATCGGCCTGGATGAAGTTGGCATGGCGTTCCGAGACCTCGGCACTCCCCACCCGGTGACCTTTGAGACCGCAGGCCTCGATGAGACGCCCGGCCGCGTCGCCCTCCGGGTTGGTGAACACCGATCCGGCGTTCGACCCGCCCGGCTGATTGGCTCGCCGCCACCGGACGATCTCCGAGATGACGGAAGCGCCTTCGTCGGGGTCGCCGGGCTCGAGCTGGTAGGTGCCTTCGGTCACCACGTCGGTGTCCGACAGCGCCGCGTACCGGTAGCCGAAGTGGAGCCGCTCGGCGTCGGACTCGTGCACGGCCGCTCCGAGGAAGGTCCACGTACCGGTAGCGGACGAGGGTGGCCGCGGTGTTCGAGCCGTGGCCACCCGCGTTCATCCGGATCGCACCGCCCACCGAACCCGGTACTCCGACCGCCCACTCGAGGCCGTGCAGGCCGGCGGCAGCGGTGCGGCGGGCGAGCACCGGCAGGCTGAGCGCCGCGCCGGCCCGCACCTGGTTGCCCTCGAGATGCAGGGCGTCGAAGCCCGAACCGAGCGAGATGGCGAGACCGGGGAAGCCGGCGTCGGCGACGAGCAGGTTCGACCCGCGACCGAGCACCAGCACCGGCACGTCTGCGACCGGCGAGTGCCCGCGCCACCGCGAGCAGCTCCTCCTCGTCGTCACACTCGGCGAAGAGCGCCGCCTCACCCCCCACCCGGTAGGTGGTCAGCTCGCCGAGCGGGTGGCGCGGTCTTGGCGAGGGTGCCGAGGGTCTCCTCGACCGCGAGCAGGTCGTCGGGGAGGGTCATCGCTCGCTCACCAGCTCGGCGCCTCCATCAACTCGTCGGGCAGCGAGGTCAGATCGCCGGCGCCGAGGGTGCAGCACAGGTCGCCGGCTTCGAGAAGGGCCGCGACCCGGCGTCGGAGCTCGTCGCGGCCGGCTGCGTAGAACACGGGTACTCCCGGCAGCGCGCGTCGCACCGAATCCGCGACGAGTTGCCCGGTGATCCCGGGCTTCGGTGCCTCGCCGGCCCCGTAGACGTCGGTGACCACCACCACGTCGGCACCGCGGAACGCCGGGCCGAAGTCCTCCCACAGCTCCGCGGTCCGGGTGTACCGGTGCGGCTGGAAGACCGCCACGACCCGCTGCCATCCGCCGTCGCGGGCCGCGGACAGCGCGGCGCGCACCTCACTCGGCAGGTGCGCGTAGTCATCGACGAAGGTGACCCCGCGAGCGCTTCCGCGGAATTCGAACCGGCGGGCGACCCCGGCGAAGCGAGCGAGCGCACGAGCGGCCGCATCGAACGGAGCACCGGTGGCGAGGGCCGCGACGACGGCGACTGCGCCGTTGCGTGCGTTGTGGAGGCCGGGGACCGGAATGGAGATCCCGCCCAACTCGTTCTGGTCAGGTCCGAGCAGCCGGAACGAGACCGAGCTCCGCGCCAGCGAGACTTCGATCATCCGGTAGCTGGCCTGCTCGTCGACCCCGACGGTGTCCGCACCGTAGGACCGGCCGATCTCCACGGCCTCGGGATCGTCGCCGCCCACCACGCGCTGGAGCCGCGCCGAGGCCACGAAACGCTCGAAAGCTTCGCGGAGCGCGCCGAAGGATCCGTAGTGGTCGAGATGATCCGCCTCGACACTGGTCACCACTGCGACGTCCGGTGTCAACGAGAGAAAGGTGCCGTCGCTCTCGTCGGCCTCGACCACGATCCACTCGCCCGAATCCCAGACCGCGTTGGTCCCGATCTCGTTGACGTCACCACCGATGAGGAACGAGGGGTGCATGTCCGCTTCGACGAGCGCGAGTGCGAGCATGGAGGCGGTGGTCGTCTTTCCGTGAGTGCCGGCGATGGCGATGCACTGCCGCAAGGACGCGATCGCGGCCAATACGGTCGCCCGGGAAAGGACCGGCACCCGTCGCCGGTGCGCTTCGACCACCTCCGGGTTGGAGCGGGCGACCGCGGTCGAGACGGTGACCACCTCGGCCGACCCGACGTTGGCAGCCTCGTGGCCGATCGACACGGGGATCCCGAGAGCGGAGAGCCGCTCGGTGACCGCCGACTCCCTCAGGTCGCTGCCGGTCACCACGTGACCCATCGAGCTCAGCACGGTCGCGATCGCGCTCATACCCGCTCCACCGATGCCGACGACGTGCACGGCCGACGGGACCGACGGATCCCAGGCCACACCCGACGGATCCGCGCTCATCGGTGCCTCCGAGGTAAGCGGAGGACGAGCGGACCGTTCGACCAGGCGGGCCGCCGCGCCCGCCGCCTCCGGACGACCGAGGGAGTGAACGGCTCGTTCCATCTCGGGGAGCGCGGCGGGGTCGGCGAACAACCGGTCGAGCTCCTCGGCGAGGGCCACGCCGGTGCAGGCTGCGTCGCGGACCATGACCGCGCCACCGGCCTCGGCGAGGACACGGGCGTTCGCGCCCTGGTGGTCCCCGGGGGCGCCCGGCAACGGGACGAGGACCGACGGCACACCCGCGACCGCCAACTCGGCGACGGTCATCGCACCCGCTCGGCAAACTGCGACGTCGGCAGCCGCGTAGAGCAGCTCCATCCGATCCTCGTAGGGGACCCGCAAGCGAGAAGAGGCCACTCGGTGCGGCTCCCGGCTCATCAGCCGAGCCCTTCCCCGAGGGAGCGAAGCGGTCCCAATCGCGTCGCCCGACCACGTGGTAGATCGAGCGGTCGTCCCGGTCCGCCCAGAGGTCGGCCAGCGCCACCGCCGCCTCGTTGAGCGAACGCGCGCCGAGCGAGCCGCCGACGATGACGACCGTGGGGCGGTCTTCGGGAAGACCGAGCGCACGGCGAGCCGCACGACGCTGCGCCGCGAGAGCGCCCCACCTTCGCGATCTCCGGGCGAACCGGTGTGCCGGTGCGGGTTGCACGCGGAAGCGGCGTGCCGTCCCACCCCACCGCACAGGCACGCGCCGCGCGAGCGAACAGCCGGTTGGCCGCGCCGGGAACGGCGTCCACGTTCACCAGCACCAGGGGCACCCCGCGTACGACTGCGGCCAGGGCCGGTCCGACGCTCGCGTAACCCCCCACCGACACCACCACCTGGGGCCGCGCTCGGGTGACCACGCGGTACGCGGAGAACACGCCCGCGAGCAACTCGGCCGAGGCCCGCGCATTTGCGAGCAGGTGCTTCGGTTTGAGGCTGCGCACGACACCCCGGCCGGGCAGCAGCACGATCGGGAAGCCCCGCCCCTCGAGGGTGTCCCGGTCCTGCCCCCGGGCCGACCCGACGAACTCGATGGTCTCGCGGGGGTGGCCGGCTTCCACCAGCGCCTCGGCGATCGCGAGGGCCGGCTGCAGGTGGCCGGCGGTTCCGCCGCCCGCCACCAGTGCGTAGCGCTCCCCGACTCACGCGTGGGACGGTCTGCGCCGGCGCGGCCGGTCGGCCCGCGCCACCCGCTCGCGCGAAGCGATGTTGATGAGGATCCCGACGGCGGCCATGGTGATCACGAGGGAGGAGCCGCCGTACGAGACGAACGGGAGCGGAATTCCGGTCACCGGCAGCACTCCGACCACCGCCCCGACGTTGATCACCGCCTGGCTGGTGATCCAAACCGTGATCCCGACGGCGAGCAGGCTGCCGAAGCGGTCCGGCGCGCGGGTGGCCGCCCGGAACCCCAGCCAGGCCAGCGCGAAGAACAATCCGAGGAGCACGACCGCGCCGACGAGACCGAGCTCTTCGCCGACGACCGAGAAGATGAAGTCGGTGTGGGCGTTCGGCAGCAGCCCCCACTTTTGGCGACCGCCTCCGAGCCCGAGCCCGAAGAGGTGTCCCGAGCCGAGGCCGATGAGCGACTGCCACACCTGGTAGCCGGAGCCCGACTGATGGGCGCCCGGGTTGAGGAAGGACAGGATACGGTCCCGCCGATAGGGATCGACCAGGCCCACCAGGAGAGCGAGGCCCGCCGAGACAGCCAGCACCTTCATGATCGGGCGCATGCGGACCCCGCCCATGAACAGGATCGCGAACGCGATGCAGACGAGGACGAGGGCGGTCCCCATGTCGGGTTGCTTGAGGATGAGCACGGCCGAGACGGAGAGGACGACGAGGACGGGAGTGATCACCCTTCGTGGCTCGTCGAGCTGGTGGACCCGCCGAGTGAGCAGATCCGCGGCGAACACCGCCATGGCCAGCTTCATCAGCTCGGAGGGCTGGAGCTCCAGCTGACCGATACCGATCCACCGCGACGAGCCTCCCGCGGTCACGCCGAGGTGGGGCATCAGCACGACGACCAGAAGGCCCATCGACACGACGAGGAGCGGCAGCCGGATGCTCCGCCACCGCCGGTAGTCGAAGCGGGCGACAAGGAGCAGCACTGCGGCGCCGATCGCCATCCACATCACCTGACGGATGAGGATCGCCCAGGGCGAGCCGTAGAGCTCGAGGGAGATGACCGGAGAGGCCGAGCCGACCATCACCAGCCCGAGCACGCACAGCACGCCGACCAACAGCGAGATCGCCTGAGCGGTCGGCACCTGGCGGACGGTGCGCCGCGCACCACGGGTCGGGGCCTTCACCGGGGCGACCGCCCTCACCCGGGTGACCGGGGCCGCGGCCGTCGGGTGCCGCTCCTCGCGTCGCGGCCCGCTCAGCCACGACCGCCTCCACGCCGTCCCCGCCGGACCCCCGTCGCGGGCGCGCCTGTTCGATGGGCGTCCACCCCCAAAGCTTCGTCCACGGTGGCGGCGAAGTGGTGGAACGCGGGCATCACACCTTCCCCACGGTGAGGAAGTCGCCGTAGAAGATCCCGAGGCCGAGCGCGGCGAACAGCCCGGCGAGGATCCAGAAGCGCACGATGACGGTGATCTCGGGCCACCCCAACAACTCGAAGTGGTGGTGGAGCGGCGCCATCAGGAAGACCCGGCGGTGGAACACGCGGAAGCTGACCACCTGGATGACCACCGACAGCGTCACGATCACGAAGAGCCCTCCGATCACCGCGAGCAACAGGTCCAGATTCATCAGCAGACACAGCGCGGCCAGTCCGGACCCGATGGAGAGCGAGCCGGTATCGCCCATGAAGATCCTCGCCGGCGCCGCGTTCCACCAGAGGAACCCGAGGCAGGCCCCGGCGAGCGCGACCGCGCAGAGGGCGAGGTCGAGTGCGTCCGCCACGTGGTAGATGGCGAAGTGGCGGTACTGCCAGTAGCCGATGACCGCGAGGCAGGCGAAGCAGAAGGTCGAGGAGCCGGCCGCCAAACCGTCCAGTCCGTCGGTCAGGTTCACCGCGTTGGCCGTCGCGGCGATGAGCACGGTCGCCCACACCACCCACAGGCCGGTTCCGAGCTGGAGGCCCGGTAGGTCGTACCGGGTGAACGACAGCGTCGTCGACGCGTGTGCCCAGTACACGGCCAGTAAGGCAAAGAGGAGGCCGAGCGCGATCTGTGCGCCGAACTTGGCCCGCTTGTTCAGCCCGAGGCTGCGGCGGTGGCGGACCTTGATCCAGTCGTCGGCAAAGCCGATCAACCCGGCACCGAACACCGCCAGCAGGATCAGGTCTCCCGAACGCGAGAAGGTCACGCCCGGTATGGCGTGCGCAGCGAAATAGCCGCCGAACACCGCGATCACGATGGCGATACCGCCCATCGTCGGAGTGCCGGCCTTGGCGATGTGCACACGAGGACCGTCGTCGCGGATCTGCTGTCCGATCCCGTTCCTCACCAGCCATTGTCGGAGCGCCGGCGTAGAGAGGACCGCCACCCACAGGGCGACGCCTCCTGCGGTCATCAGCGAGATCACGAGGCAGCACCACGGAGCTGGTCGCGCACCGCGCTCGCGGCCTCGACGCGGTCGTCGAAGGGTCGGGTCTCGTCACCCTCCGTCTGGGTGGTCTCGTGTCCCTTCCCGGCGAGCAACACCACGTCCCCCGGATTCGCCACCGAGACGGCCAACCGGATCGCCTCGGACCGGTCGACCTCGACGGCCAGCTGGGCGCCGCCGTCCATACCGGCTACCACCGCGTCGATGATCGCCCGCGGGTCCTCCGAGCGCGGGTTGTCCGAGGTCACCACCGCGACGTCCGCGTCCCTCGACGCCACGGCTCCCATCTCCGGACGCTTCCCGGGGTCGCGGTCGCCGCCGCAGCCGAAGAGGCAGATCACCCTTCCGGCCCCGGCCAAGGTCCGGGCCGCGGCGAGCGCGGTCTCGAGCCCCGCTGGGGTGTGGGCATAGTCGACCACCACGGCGAACGGGGCTTCCGAGCGGACGAGCTCCATCCGTCCGGGCACCGGCGCGGCGGTCTCGAGGCCTTCGGCGATGGTGCTCTCGTCGATGCCGAGCGCGAGCGCGACGCCGGCTGCGACCAGGGCGTTGTCGACGTTGAACGCGCCCAGCAGAGGAAGAGTGACCCGCGTGCCCGCGCCAGCGGAACGAGGTGGCGCCGAGGGAGAAGACCAGCTCGTCGACATCGGACCTGCCCACCCGCACCACGCGGCGCCCCTCGAGCTCGTCCGCAAGACGCCGGCCCCAGGAGTCGTCGGTGTCGACCACCGCGACATCGGTCCGGTCTGCTTCGAAGAGCCTCGCCTTCGCGCGGTAGTACTCCTCCATCGATCCGTGATGGTCGAGGTGCTCGCGGCTCAGGTTGGTGAACGCGGCGACGTCGAAGGTCATCGCGTCCACTCGGTGTTGGGTGAGGGCGTGGGAGGAGACCTCGAGCGCGACCGCCTTCGTCCCGTTCTCGCGGAGGTCGGCGAGTGTCGCCTGGAGGATCGGTGCCTCCGGTGTGGTGCGGACGCCGTCGAGGGTGCCGACGACACCCGTCGGGATCCCGGCGTGGTCGAGCACGGCGCGAACGAGATGGGTCACCGTCGTCTTGCCGTTGGTCCCCGTCACGCCGATGGTGGTCAGCGCGCGTGCCGGATGTCCGTGGAACGCTGCCGCGATCTCCGCCATCGCGGTGCGGACCGTGCCGGGCCGCACGAGGACTTCGGTGACCGGTTGGTCGAGATCGTGTTCGCAGAGCAGCGCGACCGCCCCCCGGCGCACCGCGTCGGCCGCGTGGAGGTGACCGTCGGTACGAGTGCCCGGTACGCAACAGAAGAGGGAGCCGCGCCGGACCGCCCGGCTGTCGAACTCGACCGACTCGACCTCGGTTGCCGCCGCATCGCCGCGCAGAGCGACCACGTCGACGTCGTCAAGCAAGTCGGTCATGTGCACGGGGCGGTGATCCAGGGCTCCGGGAAACGGGTCGGTTCGGCCGGCTCCGATCCGGGCGCATCTACGGTCCTTCGGTGACGGCTCCGGCCGGCACGGTGATGGTACCGGTACTTCCGACCGCCGTCGTCGACGCCGAGGCGGTGGCCGTGGTGGTGGTCGGGATCCCGTAGTGGTGCAGGGCGTACGCCATGATGGTCGAAAAGACCGGCGCGGCCACCGCCCCGCCGTAGATCGGCGTCGGGTGGTCGAGGACGACGATGGCCGACAAGACCGGGTGCTCGGCGGGCGCGAATCCGGCGAACGTACCCACGTAGGCTCCCGGGATGTAACCGAGATGGTTGGGGTCGGGCATCTGCGCCGTGCCGGTCTTTCCGGCCACGGTGTAGCCGTCGATGGCGGCACTGGTGCCGGTCCCCGAAGCGACCACCGACTCGAGCATCGAAACCAGCTCCGCGTCGGTGGCCGGGTCGATCACCCGCCGTGTGGGTGAGGGTGCGGTCGGGCTGACCGAGCCCGAAGAAGTCACGATGCCGCGTACGAGACGGGGCTGGACGAAGACGCCCCCGTTGGCGACCGAGTTGTAGGCGTCGAGGATTTGCTGTGCGGTCACCGCGTCGTCCTGGCCGATCGGCGTCGAACCGATCGACGTTCCCGTCCAGGCCGCGGCTCCCGGCACGAGACCCTGCGACTCACCGGGGAATTCGAGGCCGGTCGGCCGGCCGAATCCGAGATTGCCGATCTGCGCGAGCAGGCGGTCCTCACCGAGCCCCTGCGCCACTTCGATCGTCCCGATGTTGGAGGACTGCGCGAGGATTTGGGTCGCAGAGAGCGACTCGGTGCCATGGGACTCCGCGTCGTGGAAGGTGTACTTCCCCATCGGGAGCGAACCGGGAACCGAGAGCGCCTGATTGGGGGTGACCACCCCGGCGGCCAGCGCAGCCGAGAAGGTCACCAGCTTGAAGACCGAACCGGGCTCGTAGACCTGGGTCACCGCGGAGTTGGACGCGGCTTCTTCGACACCCGCCGGGAGGGTGTCCGACGAGGAGACCAGAGTCGGTCCGGTGGTCCCCGACGGGGGTGTCGCCTCGGTGCCCGGCCGAGTGGCCGTCAGGTCGGCCATCGCCAGGACGTCCCCGGACTTCACGTCCATCACCACTGCCGTTCCGCCGGTGGCGTGAGCCGCGGCGATCTCGGCGCCGAGTGCCTGCTCGGCGACGTACTGGATCGACTGGTCGAGGGTCAGCTCGAGGCCACTGCCCGGGCGCGAGGCAACCGCGCTGCTGGTGGTGCCGGTGAGGGCGACGCCGTCGGGCGCCTGCATCAGGTCCTCGGATCCCGCCTTGCCGGCGAGGGTCGACTGGTACTGGTACTCGAGGCCCGAACTCCCCGAGCCGCCGTAACCCACCGAGCCGACGACCGGCTCGGCGAGCAGGCCGTCGGGCTCGACCCGCTGCGACTCGGGAACCAGGTTGATGCCCGGCAGGTCGAGCTTGGTCACCGCGGCCGCGACCTGATCGGAGACCCGGTGCGCGAGGTAGACGAATCCCGAATGCTCGGTGAGCTCGGACGCGCAACTGATCGGCCGAGAGGCCGAGCAGCGGCGAGAGCTTGTCCGCGATCGGTGCGGGGTGGGTGATCAGCAGTGGATCCGCGACGACGGTCTGCTTGGTCACCGATTCAGCCAGTACCTCACCGCTGCGGTCGTAGATGCCACCTCGGACTGCCGGCACCGACACCTGCTGGGTGAGCTCCGACTTGGAGAGCGCGGCATAGTGCTGATGCGAGAAGTCCTGGACCGCGACCAGGCGTGCCACGAGAGCGACGAAGACTGCAGCGAGCACCAGGCGCATCGCGTGGGTGCGGCGCCCCAGCAGGATCGACGGGCTCACCGCCGGGACGGTGACGCGGGTGGACCGGTCTGCGGTGCGGGTAGCGGCACGTCGAGTGGCACTTCGGGGAGATCGATGACCGATGGCGTGGTGACCAACCCGTCCTCCGTCTCGGCCATCCGGACCACCCGGGTGGGCGCGGCCAGCTGCGCGACCGCGACCTGTTCGCTCTTTTGCTGAGCCGTGGCGGAAGCCAGCTGGCTCTGGAGCGCCGAGAGGCGGATCTGTCCCTGGGTGACGAGATCGTCACCCGCGACGACCGCGAACAGGCTTCCCGCGATCGAGTGCGACCGACACCCACGTCGCCGGTCGCTTCCGGAACCGACGTCGCCGCGGGCGCGACGAAGGTTCGACGACGCGGAGCGTCGCGCGGCGAGCGGCAGTGGGACTCTGTCGCGGCGCTCCACGAGTGGGCGAAGGCCGCGCCGTGCCGGCGGCGGGAGGGGTCACGCCACCTCGCCGTCGGTGCGCGACCCGGACGGCGAGCCCGCGACGCGTTCGACGACGCGGAGGCGAGCTGCTTCGGCGCGGCGGTTTCGCTCGACCTCGGCGCCCGTTGGGCGCCGTGCCCCCCGGAACAGGAGCCGGTACTGCGGATCGGCTCCGCAGACGCACGGGAGGCCGGGCGGACACTGGCAGTTGCCGGTGGCGGCGCGGGTGAAGGCGGACTTGACCAGCCGGTCCTCTCCCGAGTGGTACGAGATCACGACGCAGCGGCCCCCCAGCCGCAGAAGACTGAGCGCCTGTTCGACCCCGACCTCGACCTGCTCCAGCTCCTCGTTGACCTCGATCCGGATCGCCTGGAAGACCCGGCGGGCGGGGTGTCCCGTACGGCGGGCGGCGGCGGGGACTGCGGCGCGTACCACGTCGGAGAGCTCTCCGGTGGTCCGGATCGGCCGTGCGCCGACGATCGCGTGGGCGATGCGGCGCGAGAACCGGCCCTCTCCGTTCGCTGCGAACAACGAGACGAGGGAGTCCTCGTCGTACTCGTTGACGACGTCGGCGGCGCTCCGTCCCTCGGTCGGGTCCATCCGCATGTCGAGCGGTGCGTCGGTCCGGTAGGAGAATCCCCGTCCGGACTCGTCCAGTTGTGGTGAGCTGACTCCGAGATCGAACATCGCACCGCTCAGCCCGAGTTCCTCGTCCGGTGTCCGCGAGCTCCGCCTGCAACTGTCGCACGATCGCCTCGAGCTGATCGAAACGACCCCGTCGGACCGTCGCCCGCGCGCCGTAGGGCGCGAGTGCCTCGGTGGCTGCACGCACCGCAGCGGGATCGCGGTCGATCCCGAGCACCTGGAGATCCGGGTGGGCGGCCAGCAACGCGGCAGCGTGACCTCCCCCACCGATCGTCGCGTCGACGACCAATCCGGTGGGGACGGCCTCGAACAGGTCGGCGACCTCGGCCACCATGACCGGTTGATGGGTGTATGCCTGGCTCATCCGCAGTCCCCCGACCGGCGAGATCTTTGCGGGTGGAGTGCCGCGACGATCAACCTGGAAGTGGGCGGAGGAGGATTCTTCCAGCGCTCCGGTCGAGGGACTGCGCATGGGCCAGACTCGTTCGATGTGCACGTCGTGACGGGCCACGGCGGCCAGTCCCGACTCGTAAGGGGTGGGCCGGCCGGACCCGCTCGGGTGCTCGGACCGCACCCGGAGATCCGTGAGTTGAGGGTTGCGGTCGGTGGTTCGGTCGTGGGTGCTCCCTTCGTTCGTTTCGACGGGCCAAGTTGGGTGATCGGCTGCGGCGGTTCCCTCGCGCACCACATGGAGGTGCGCGACGGGTGTCACGCGTCGTCGCCCTGGTTGAGCCGTTCCTCCTCGGGTAGGACCTTCTCCTCCCAGGACGCTCGGTTCCACAGCTCGACCCGGTCGATCGCGCCGAGGACCAGGACGTCGCCCTCGAGTTCCGCGTACTCGCGCAACTGCGCGGGGATCGCCATCCGTCCCTGTCGGTCGATCTCCAGCTCGTGGGAGGTCGACGCCCAGAGCCGCACCAGGTTCCGGTCGCTCCTCCCCTCTTTCGCCCGCTCCTGCATGGCCTGCATCTGCGTCTCGAACTCCTCGGGCGTCCACAGGGACAAGCACCCATCCTGATACGCGGTCAGATACCCCCCGTGCTCGAACGGGCCGCGGAACTTCGACGGAAGGATGACCCTTCCCTTGTCGTCGAGCGAATGCTCGTACCTGCCGAAAAACCGTGCCACCGGTGTGTGCTCCCACTGTGCTCCCCGCAGTGCCCAGGACCCTCAGGGGCCCTCCCTTTCACACCACTTTTCACCACTCTACGCCCCACTCCCCCACTCGTCAACCACTTGGATGCACCCTCGAACACGGGATCCGGCTGGCATCCACCACTGCGGCGTTGCCGACACGAGCCGCGGCCGACCGAAAGCACGCGAGCAAGAAGGCGGCCGGAGGAACGGGAGGAGGGCCGAAGGGAACCAAAAGGCAAAAGGACGGCAAACGGCTGCGGCTCGAGGCCGCGGTGCGCTCAGGGCAGCGATTGGAGCAGCGCGGCGGTGACCGCGGCGTGACCGGCGACGCCGCTCATCGCCGCGCCACCCAGATCGCCCACACCGGCAGCGACGGCCGCGAGCTCGCGTCGAGCGCGAGCCCGTTGCGGTCCGGAGAGGGAGAGCGTGTCGAGAAGGAGACTCGGGTCCCACTGCACGAGACAGGCGGATTGGAACCACGAACCGAAGCGGGTCCTTCGTTGCGCGAGACCGACGACTTTTCTCCCGTCCGCGTCGAACACCTCTCCCCTGCCCGATCCCGCGAAGCAGACCAACCCGGACCATTCCGTCCTGACCACTCCGCCCCGTCGGCTCGACAGGCCGCGCAGGCCGAGCGCGTCGAGGGCCGTCACCCACGTCTCTCCGAGCCAGTCGAACGAGCGCCCGAGGTCGGGCGAGGCGAGCGGGTCGTCTGCCGGGAGCCACAGGTCGATCCACACCGGATCCACGATGTCGACCAACACCGCGCCTCCGCCGGTCCGGCGCCGCGCGAGCGCGACACCCCGTTCGCCGGCGCGGACCGGATCCGCCTGTTCCTCCGGTTGCGTCGAGCCGAGCACGACGCACGGACCCTCCGGCTCGCACATCGCGACCGCTCGGGAGCCCGGGTCCGAGTCGACCGACGGCCAAGCGGCGTGCAACTCACCGGCCGGTCCCGTGCGGCCCTCGACCCTCCAGCTCGGCGAGATCAGGCGGTCAGCGCGTCCCGTTCGGGCACCCCGACGCCGAGGTAGGGGTGCCACGCCTCGCTCGCACCCCCGCAGAGCGCGAGCAACTGCACCCGATGCCGGGGTGCGGCGGGCGTGGCGTGGAGGACCATCCCGACCTCGTGTGGGAGCCGGTCCTCCTTGCGGGTGTTGCACCGGCGGCAGGCCGCGACGACGTTCTCCCACGTGTGGAGACCACCCCGGCTCCGTGGGATCACGTGGTCGAGGTTCTCGGCTGCAGAGCCGCAGTACTGGCAGCGGGAACCGTCCCGAGCGAAGACGGTGCGGCGGTTGACCGCGACCCGGTAGTGGCGCGGCACCTGGACGTAGCGCACCAGACGGACCACCGAGGGCTCGGGCAGGCTGAAGCGCTCCGCCCGGAAGAACCGCTCGGTGGTGTGCACGAGCTCCGCCTTGGTGTCGAGCACCAACAGCACCGCCCGGCGCGACGAGACGATGCCGAAGGGCTCGAAGGTCGCGTTGAGCACCAGCGCACGTCGCGCCTGCCTCGCGGGTGACGGGGCGGAATCGGGACCTCCGCCCGCAGGTCCCCCCGGGGCGCCCCTCCGCCCGGCCCCCTTCGACCGTCGATCCATGGGACCGGAAATTAGCCCGACCGCCGCACGTGAAGGCGCTCAGCGTCTGGCGTGCCCTGCCGGTGCCACGAACGCCGGCCTCGCCATCCGGTCGATCGACACCACTCGAGGTAGGCGATCACGTCGCCGGCGAGGGGGTGGGCATCCGGCGCGTCCGTAGGCGGTCACCATCCGGAATTGCCACCACGCCCGATGCGGGAGCGGAAGGTGAGATCCGCCGACGCCACCATCGCGGCGGCGCCAACCGTTTGAGCACCACCAGTCCGGTCCACCAGAGATCCGGCCGGGCCAACAGTGCGCGCACCACGACGGACCGGGGATCGCCGGTCCACGCCCGACCTTCCCTCGTCGTCTCCTTCGTCCTCAGGGCTCATCGGGTCGCTCCGCCCTCCATCTGCTCGAGCCGCCGACGTCCGAGCGCGGCGGCCCCGATCAGTGGACCCGTCGAGCCGAGTCCCGCCGGGACGATGCGGGTCGAACGCGAGAATTCGAGTCCGCATCGGCGCGCGATCTCCTCCTGCGCGGCATCGAAGAACACGTCGCCGAAGCCGAGTGCGACTGAACCCGCGACCAGTGCGAGATCGAGGTCCAACAGGTTGGCGACCGATCCGACCGCTCGGCCGACCAGTGTGCCCGTCGCCTTCCGGACCTCCTCCCCCGCCTCGGACGGCGGATGGCCGGTGCGCGCCTCGATGGCGAGCCCGGACGCCTCCGCCTCGAGACAGCCCTGGCCGCCACAACGACACGGCCTGCCGTCCGGTTCGACGACCACGTGACCGATGTGACCGGCATTGCCGGTGCGTCCCTCGAGCAGGTGTCCGTCGAGCACGATGCCTGCGCCGATCCCCGTCGAGACCACCATCGCCAGGTAGTCGGTGACTCCTTGCGCGCCGCCGAGCCAGCCTTCTCCGAGGGCGAGCGCCTTCGCGTCGTTGTCGACGACGACCGGCAGCCCCACCTTGTCGGAGAGCCGCTGGCGCAGTGGGAAGTGACGCCAGGCCGGGATGTTCAGCGGACTCACCGTCTCGCCGTGCAGGGTCATCGGACCACCGCACCCCACCCCGCAGATCAGCGGAGACTCAGGGCGCGCGGACCGGACTGCGCCCGACGGCGGAGCCGAGCGCGTCGAACACCTCCTCCGGATCGGAGGTCTCTGGGGTCGGGACCCGTGCGTCCGAGAGGATGCGGCCCGCTCCGTCGACCACCCCGGCCTCGATCTTGGTCCCGCCGACGTCGACCGCCAGCACCACCGGACCCCGGACCGGCCGGCCGGGCACGTCGTCCGAGGAGGGTCGGGCACCTCCCCCGGTGGGCATCCGCGTCCGATCGAACGCTCAGTCGTCGCGGTGAAAGCGCCCGCGGATCCACTCACGTGGATCGTGGACCGAGCCGCCGAGATTGCGGCTGTGCAGCGACCGGGAGAGATCGTCGATGCCGGCCTTGCCCATTCGGCGTGCGTTGTTGGCGAAGACAACACCCGAGAGGAACATCACCACGACTCCGACGAAGCCCAGAGCCACGTGCGACGAGAAGGTGAAGAACATGAAGATCAGCGCTGCGACGAACACCAACGCGGACCAGATGCAGTACCGGCCGGCGTGACGGTAGACGGTCTCCGAGCGGACCCGTTCCGCGAAGTCGGGATCCTCCTGGTAGAGCGACTGCTCCAGTTCGTGCAGGATGCGTTGTTCGTGCTCAGAGAGCGGCACCGACCCGCTCCCTCCACCCGTCATCGAGGACAGCCGACATCGGGGTCATCCTCGCGCGGCCTTTCCCCGAACATGCGCCATGTCGGAAGCATCGGCCGCCGGCGACGCAGACTTGATCATGCACCGGCGTCATCTTACCGGGTGACCGCTGGGTCATCATCGGCGGGTCAGGGCTCCGGCTTCGGAGGGCCCCACTGGGCGTCACCCCTTCGGCGGGCCTCGAGACCCCCCGCCCCGACCAGCGAAGCAGGCCCGACCGACGTCGCCCCGTAGCGCTCGCGGATCGCGTCGACCGCCGCGCTCACCGAGGACCAGACGACCTGCAAACGCTCGGCCTCGTCACCGCTCGCGGCGGGAGGCCCGCCGTCGGTTGCGGGCACCTCCGTGTCGAGGTCGAGGCTCAACTGCACCGCCGCGCCCGGGACCGCGAACCCCGACAAGCTCACGCCGAGGAGGCGGATCCCCTGGTCCGGCTCGACCGAGTCGAGGAGAGCGGACGCCACCGCCACGACGGCCGGGGAGGCGTCGATCGGCGCGGCGAGGGTGAAGGAGCGGGTGAGCAGCGAGAAATCGGCCAGCTTGATCTTGACCGTGACCGTGCGAGCCGCGAGACCTGCTCCCCGCATCGCAGAGGTCGACGCGTCGGTGAGACGGACCAGGCGCGCATGGAGGTCTCCGCGGTCCCAGAGGTCGGTGGCGAAGGTTTCCTCGTGGCCGATCGACTTCGGCGGCTGGTCGGTCACCACCGGACGCGGGTCCTCACCGCGGGAAAGGGCGGCCAGGTGGGCACCGGCCGACGCACCGATCGCTCGTTCGAGCGCACCGGTCGGAAGGGTGGCCAGGTCCCCGACCGTCTGGAGGCCGAGCTCTTCGAGCCGCCGCCCCGTCGCCGGTCCGACGCCGGAGAGGGCGCGCACCGGCAGCGAGTGGAGGAAGGCGAGCTCCTCGGCGGGCGGCACGACGACGACCCCGCGTCCTTCGAGGACCCCCGATCGCGAGGCGACCGGCTTGGCCGCCTCCGACGCCAGCTTCGCGACCAGCTTCGTGCGGCCGACACCGACCGAGCACATCAGTCCGAGCTCGTCACCGATCCGCGTCCGCAGGTCGAGCGCGATCCGTTCGCCGTCACCGAGCAAGGCCAGCGCGCCGGTCACGTCGAGGAACGCCTCGTCGATCGAGATCCCCTCGACGAGCGGGGTCACCGACTCCAAGATCGCATGGAGTTTTCGGCTCTCCTCGACGTAGCGGTGGTAGCGGCCGTGGAGGAAGATCGCGGTCGGACACAACCGGCGTGCCACCGACGAGGGCATCGCGGAGTGCACGCCGTACCGACGTGCTTCGTAAGTGCACGCGGCGACCACCCCTCGACCCCCGGCTCCGCCCACGATCACCGGCTTGCCCTTCAACGACGGGTCGTCGAGAACCTCGACCGACGCGAAGAAGGCGTCCATGTCGAGGTGGAGGATCACCCGGTCCCACTTACCGCGTGCCGCGGAAGCCGAGGCCGAAACCACCGTCGGAGCCTCTGCCCTGTCAGCCAACGAGCCGGAGCCTCCGGAAGCCCTCCGCGTAGAGGACGCCGGCTGCGCGACCTGCGTCCTCGGCCGAGAGGGTGACCGCGGTCGTGGCCCATTCGACCCCGTCGGGGAATTGGCTGCGGTGAGCGCCCACGGCCTCCCCCTTCCGCGAGATCGTCTCGGAGATGTCGACCCAGACGTCGGGCTCGAGCGTTCCCGACAGCAGCACCGTTTCGACCTGGTGGGCCGCGCCGGCCCGGGGGAAGTAGTGGGGCAACGCGGCCGCCGGCGAGACGGCGTCGAGCGCGACCAGACCGCAGATCCGGTGATCGCGGTGGTTGAAGTACTCCTGCCCGAAGAAGACCGCTGTCGGATCGGGGCAGAGAACCGTCTCGGGCCGGATGCGCCGGACCACCTCGACCACCGCCTCGCGGAACGGCGCGTCGTCGGCGAGCTCTCCGTCCGGATAACCGAGGAACTCCTGACCCGCGAGCCCGATGTGGGCGGCAGCCTCGGCTGCCTCGGAAGCCCGGCGGGCGACGAGCTCGACGAGGTCGGCATCCGGGTCGGTCGTCCCCTTTCCACCGTCGGTGCAGACGAGCGCGTGCACCTCGCAACCGGCCGCGGACCAGGCTGCGAGGGTCCCCCCACAGGACACGTCGGGATCGTCCGGGTGGGCGTAGATGGCGAGCGCCCGGCGTGGCACCTCGACGAGGAGCTCGCCCATCGGCTACCCCTCGGAGCGCTTCGGAGCTGTCGCCTTCGTCAACAACCCGGCTTCGCGCCGGAAGTCGTCCGCTCCCTCGAAACCCTTGTAGACGCTGGCGAAGCGGAGGTAGGCGACCTCGTCGACTTCGCGGAGCCGCTCGAGCACCGCGAGACCGACCTGCTCGGAGGTGGGTTCCCCACCTTCCTCGCGCAGTGCTTCCTCCACCCCGCGTGCGACCACGTCGAGTTGCTCTTCGGTGACCGGCCGGTTCTTCGTCGCGGCTCGGAGCCCGTCGATGACCTTTCCCCGGTCGAATGGCTGGCGCTCACCGGAACGCTTGATGACCATGAACGGGACCTCGTCGATCCGCTCGAACGTGGTGTAACGGTGTCCGCACCCGACGCACTCGCGGCGTCGACGGATCGCTGCGCCCTCCTCCACGACCCGCGAGTCGACGACGCGGTCGTCGTCGGCCAGGCACCAGGGACAACGCACGTTCCCGAGGCTACTGCCCCGCTTCAACCGAGAACCGCCCTTCTCATCGGTGGCGTTGCCTCGCGACCCCTCGGCGCGGATCAGGGAAGCGAGATGTGCTCGCCCGGTACGACGGTGTCCGAGCCGGTCTGCGCGGCCAGCTCCGCCACGAGGGGACGCGGGTCGTTGTTCGGGTCGACCCGCTCGGCGATGGTCCACAAGGTGTCGCCGGGCCGCACGGTGTACTCGACCTGGCGGCCGATCCCCGCCGGAGCGGAACCGGTGGCGTGGGAGCGACCACCGGTTCCGCTCAGCGGAAGAGCCAGCGCGATCGAGAGCACCACGATGACCGCGACCAGCAGCCTGCGTTGCCGAACCGCGGGTGCACCTCCACCACCCTCCACCACTCGCAACACGGGCCGGGTCGAAGGGTCGGGATCGCCCGAGGTCGACCACACGGTGGGAACGAAGGCCGTGGTCACTGTCTGCTCCCCTCTCGGGCCTCTTCAGTCCCTCCAGTCCCGTCGGACCGCCTCGCCTCATCCGCCGGGACCCCCGAGACCTCCGGGACCTCGAGGACGTCGATCGAACTCCTGTTCGCCATGTGGTCATCTGAACACGAACGTCTGTTCGTTGTCAACGGTTTTCCGAACGGATGTTTGCTTTCGGTCCCCCCCAGGGGTACCTTCGTCCAAACAGACGTTCGCCACCGGGCGGATCCAGGAGGTCGACGCGAGCAATGGCCCAGGTCCTGAGCACCAAGCGCAAGCAGATCCTCGACTGCATCTCCGACTCGGTCAGAGAGCGCGGCTACCCACCGTCGGTTCGCGAGATCGGCGAGGCGGTCGGGCTGACGTCGTCCTCGACCGTCCACGCCCACCTGGCGGTGCTCCAGCGCGAGGGATATCTCCGCCGTGACCCGACCAAGCCGCGAGCCATCGAGGTCTGCTACGACCCGACCTCCAAGGTGATCATGGACGCCCGGCCGGTCCGCCATGTTCCGCTGGTGGGCGAGGTGGCAGCCGGCACCGGCGTGCTCGCCGAGGAGAACGTGGAGGAGTTCCTCCCGCTGCCCGAGGACTTCACCGGTTCGGGGACCTTGTTCATGTTGCGCGTCCGCGGCGACTCGATGATCGACGCGGGGATCGTCGACGGCGACTACGTGGTGGTCCGCCAGCAACCCGATGCACACCCGGGAGAAATCGTCGTCGCGGGGATCCCCGGCGAGGAGGCCACCGTCAAGCGCTTCTCGACCCGCGGCGGCATCGTCGTGCTCACTCCGGCCAACCAGCGCCTCTCCCCGATGGAGTTCGACCCCGCCGAGGTGACGGTCTACGGGAGGGTGGTCACCGTCCTGCGCCGTCTCTGAGGACGCGCTCGAGTACCGCCGCCGCCTGATCGAGCTCGTCGGCGCTCACGTGCTCACCCGGCGCGTGCGCGGCGAGAGGGTCGCCCGGGCCGAAGTTGGCTGCTGGGATCCCGTGCGACCAGAACGTCGCGACGTCGGTCCAGCCGACCTTCGCCCTCGGCGCCGCGCCGGTCGCGTCGACCAGGGCGGCGAGCACCGGATGCTCGAGCGACGGCGGTGCACCCGCGGCCTCGTCGACCACCTCCCACCGGTCACCGGTCTCGAGGTCACCGGCGAGCAGCTCCTCGAGCGCGGCTTCCGCCTCGCGAACGGTCCGGTCCGGCGCGAACCGGTGGTTCACCAAGAGGTCGGCGGTGTCCGGAACGACGTTCGGAGCCACTCCCCCTTCCACCCCGACCGCTTGGAGCTGCTCGGCGAACTCGCAGCCGTCGAGCACTGGCCGGCGCCCGCGGTAGGCGGCGACCTTGTCGAGCACCGGGGCGAGGCGGTGGATGGCGTTTCGCCCGGTGAAGGGCCGCGCGGTGTGGGCCCGGGTGCCCTCGAGGACCATTCGTACCCGAAGCGTTCCCTGACACCCGGCCTCGACCACCCCACCGGTCGGCTCGGCGAGGATCGCGACCTCGCCGGCGAGCAGCTCGGGGCGACGCTCGAAGAGGTGACCGAGTCCGTTGAACCGCCGCTCGACCTCCTCGCCCGAGTAGAAGCACCAGGTCACGTCGGTGGCCGGCTCGGGGAGGCTTCCCGCGAGGTGCAAGAGGACGGCGAGCCCACCCTTCATGTCGACGGACCCGACGCCGTACAGCACGGATCCGACGATGCGCGGCTCGTCGTCGGCGGACGGGGGGACCGTGTCGAGGTGGCCTGCAAGGACCACCCGTGTGGTCCTACCGAGCTCGGTGCGGGCGACCACGTTGTCGCCGACGCGCTCGACGGTCAGCCACGGGCAGAGGCGCAGGGCCGCCTCCACCGCGTCGGCCATCGCCTCTTCGTGGTGACTCACCGACGGGATCGCGACCAGCGCGGCGGCCAGCTCGAGCAGGCCGCCTCGAGGCACGTCGCTCACACGGAAACCCCGTGTTGGCGGAGCACCTCGTTCAACTGCGCCTTGTCGTGACGCTGCCCTTCGGTCAGCCGCTTGATCACCAAGACACACGGGAGGAAGAACTCACCGCCGGCGAACTCCCGGCGCCGCGAGGCGGACACCGCCACCGACCAGGCGGGGACGTGACCCCGGCTCAGCTCTTCCCCGGTCTCGGCGTCGATGACCGGGATCGACGGGTTGAGGATCGTGCCCTCCCCGACGACCGAACCTCGCGAAACGCGCGCCCCCTGGGTGATCATGCAGCGGCTCCCGATCATCACCTCGTCCTCGATCACCACCGGAGCCGCCTGGGCCGGCTCGAGGACACCACCGATGCCCACGCCACCAGAGAGATGGACCCGCTCGCCGATCTGCGCGCACGAGCCGACCGTCGCCCAGGTGTCGACCATCGAACCGGCTCCCACCCTCGCGCCGATGTTGACGTAGCTCGGCATGCAGATCGACACCGGGGCCGAGGTAGGAACCCCACCGAGCCGACGCGCCGGGCACCACCCGCACACCCGAGTCGGCATAGTCGTGCTTGAGCGGGAGCTTGTCGGCGAACTCGAACGGACCCACTTCGAGCGTCTCCATCGAGCGCAGCCGGAACAACAACAGGATGGCCTGTTTGAGCCACTGGTGGACCACCACCTGATCGGTGGAGCCGTCGACCTCGGCCACCCGGGCCTCGCCTCGGTCGAGGAGGTCGATCGCCTCGGTCACCACGCCGAGCGCGGCCGCGTCGTCGGGGCCGAGCTCGCCGGCGCGGTCCCACAGCGCTTCGATCTGCTCGCGCAGGTCGGACATGGGGCGCGACCCTATCCCGGTCTCAGGCGGTTCCGGCCGTCCTTGCCGCCTCGGTCAGCGCGTCGAGGCGCGAGCCGGAGCTCGCGAGCCGTGCCTCGACCAGACGGAGGCGCTCCATCGGCTGCACGACCGCGATCCGGACGAACGAATCTCCACCCGGCCCGTAGAGGCTGCCGGGACTCACCAACAGTCCGGCTTCGAGCGCGAGCGCCGCGGCCAGCGCCCATCCGTCGTCCCCCATCGCGGGCGGGACCGGCACCCAGAGGTAGAAGCCACCGTCGGGGAGCGAGGTGTCGACACCCAGCGGCGGAGCACCTCGCTCAGGAACTCGAGCCGCTCGAGGTAGCGGGCCCGCTGTGCATCGACGTGCGCATCGTCTCCGAGCGCGACCACCGCGCCGGCCTGGACCGGGCCCGGAACCATCAGCCCGGCGTGCCGGCGCACGTCGAGGAGGTAGCCGACCAGATCGGGGTCGCCGGCGAAGAAGCCGGCACGGACACCTGCGAGGTTCGAGCGCTTCGACAGCGAGTGCACCGCGACCACCCCGGACAGGCCGGTCGAGAGGATCGACCTTGGCGGTCCGGCCCAGGTGAACTCGGCGTAGCACTCGTCCGAGAAGACCGGTACGGCACGAGCCCGGCCCCATGCGGCCACCTCGACGAGGTCGGTGAGCCCTCCGGTCGGGTTCGAGGGCGAGTTGGCCCAGAGCAGGAGGGCGCGTGCCGCGTCCTCCTCGCGAACCGAGGCCAGGTCGAGCCCACCGCCTGCGAGTTCGGGGACCGCGACCGCACGGCATCCGGCGAGCAACGCACCCATCGCGTAGGTCGGGTACGAGGTGGCCGGGTAGAGGACCGTGTCGTGCTCGGGATCGCGGAGATGGAGGTAGTGCGCGACCGACGCGACGAACTCCTTGGTCCCGACGCAAGCGGCGATCTCGCGCTCGGCGTCGACGTCGACGTCGAAGCGACGGGACAGGTATTGCGCGGCGGCGCGTCGGTAGGCGGGAGAGCCGATCGAGTACGGATAGCCGCGCTCGGCACCGGAGGTGGCCATCGCGGCGACGACGGCCTCCGGCGGCGGATCGCAGGGGGTCCCGATCGAGCAGTCGACGACCCCGCCGCGGCTCTCGTCGCCCCGATCCGGGCCGGGCTCGCCGAAGCGCTCGGCCGCTTCGGCGCGGAGTCCCTCGAGCCGGTCGTAGGGATACGGCGGCGGGACGAAGCCCGACGCGCGGTCGGACCCGGTCACGAGGCCACGAACTCGGCGAAGCGGGAGCGGCCGACGTCGTCGAGGACCACCTGGACCCGCGTCGCGTCCTCGCCCGCGACCTCGCCGACGATCCCGCCTTCGCGGTGGAGCGCGGCCAGCACGTCGCCCCGGGCCCAGGGGACGACCAGTTCGACGACCCGATCGCCGACCCGGAGCCGGTCGGAGAGCGCGACCAGCAACGACCCGATTCCCTCGCCGGTGACCGCGGACACAAGCACCGCCCCTTCGTGTGCCTCCATGAGCTTCGTCGCCTCCCCACCACACCCCTCCGACGCAGGGAGCGCGTCGGCCTTGTTGACCACCATCAGCTCGGGCAGGTCGGCGGCGCCGATCTCGGCGAGGACCGTGCGTACTGCGTCGATCTGGCCCTCGAGGTCGGGGGCGGAGCCGTCGACCACGTGGAGCAGCAGGTCCGACTCGCAGACCACCTCGAGGGTGGAGCGGAACGCCTCGACCACCTGGTGCGGGAGCTTGCGCACGAAGCCGACGGTGTCGGTCAGGAGCACCGTCTCCCCGCCCGCGAGCTCGAGCTGGCGGGTGCGCGGATCGAGGGTGGAGAAGAGCCGGTTCTCCACGAGGACGTCGGCGCCACAGAGCCGGTTCAACAGGGTCGACTTCCCCGCGTTGGTGTAGCCGACAAGAGAGACCGAACGATGGCGCGAGCGGTTGCGCCCCCGTCGCTGGGTGCGCCGGTTGCGGTCGAGCCGGCGCAGGTCTCCTTCGAGCCGGCCCATCCGCTGGAGGAGCCGTCGCCGGTCGACCTCGAGGATCGTCTCGCCGGGACCCCGGGTCCCGATGCCGCCGGCCTGTTGGCTGAGTGCGCGTCCTCGACCGCGCAGACGGGGAAGCCGGTAGCGGAGGAGGGCGAGCTCGACCTGGGACTTCCCTTCGGGGGTCCTTGCGTTCTGGGCGAAGATGTCGAGGATCACCGCGGTGCGGTCGATGGCGGTCCGACCGAGGATCTGCTCGAGGTTGCGCTGCTGTGCCGGCGTGAGGTCGTCGTCGAAGACCACGGTGTCCGCATCGACTGCCAGGCAGATCTCGCGCAGCGATTCGACCTTGCCCCGCCCGAGGTAGGTCGCAGGATCGGGCGCGTCGCGACGTTGGAGCACCCGCTCGGCCACCTCGGCGCCCGCGGTCTCGACCAGCCGCTCGAGCTCGTCGAGGCTGGCATCGGTCTCCACGAGCGTCGCCGGCGGCCGGGCGACGCCGACCAGCACGATCCGCTCACGGACCGTGCGCGAGATCAGCGTGTCGGTGAAGGCCGACTCGGGCGGGGTCACGTGTGCGCCGCCGCGAGCAGCGAGCGCGGCTCGACGAGCAGATCGGCTACCTTGCGCACGGGTCCGCTCAACCAGGCCCGGTCACCGTCGAGCAGGACCACCAGGTCTCCCCCGGGGCTGTGCACCTCGACCCGGGTGCCCACCTCGCCCCAGTGCCGCATCGCCGCGGCGGCGGCCACGCTTCCGGTCCCGCATGCCAAGGTCTCCCCGGCGCCGCGCTCCCAGACCCGAAGGGTCAACGCGTCCGGACCAGGGCCGGCCGTCACGAATTCGACGTTCACGCCGCTGCGGTAGCGCTCCTGCAGCCGGCGGCCCACCCCCTCGACGTCGACGGTCGAAGGGTCGTCGACCTCGAGCACCAGGTGGGGATTTCCGACGTCGACCTCGAGTGCGCGGTGCTCGCCGACGCCCGCGGGTGACTCGTCACCGAGCGTGACCACACCCATGTCGACCGAGGCCGTCGCGGTGCCGTCGTGGTACTCGACCCCCCTGATTCCGGCCGCGGTCTCGACGGTGAAGACCGGTCCCTCGACGAGACCAGCGTCGACTGCCGCCTGCGCGAGGCAACGCACACCGTTCCCGCTCATCTCCGCCTCGCCTCCATCGGCGTTGCGCAGCTCCATCGCGAGGTCAGCGCCGTTACGTCCTTCGAGCACGCGGATCACCCCGTCCGCGCCAATCCCGTGACGCCGGTCGCACAGCGCCCGCGCCAGACCGGCGTCGATCGGTGAGGTTCCCTCGCGATCGACGAGGACCAGGAAGTCGTTGCCGGCTCCGTGATGCTTGCTCAGCCGGAGCGTCACCCCCGTCTCCGAACTCATCGTCGTCGCGTCACTCTCCCACCCCGGCGGTGACGGGTGGCGGCGCCGAGGCGCGCCGACACCGTCTGCAACAGATCGTCGTCAGGGTCCATCCACACGATACGGGGATCGCGACGGAACCACGACCGCTGCCGTCGTGCGAACGCCCGGGTCCGCCGTACGGCTTCCGCGACCGCGGTCGAGAGCGGGACTCCCTCCTCGAGGTGGGCGAGGAGCTCGCGGTAGCCGAGCGCCTGCCGAGCGGTCCTCGAGAGACCGCCGGGCCGCCGGGAGAGGCGGCGCACCTCGTCGAGCAACCCGGCATCCATCAGCCGCTCGAAGCGCGCGGCGATCCGCTCGTCGAGCACGGCCGGAGGGTGATCGACCCCGAGCAGGACGACGGGCGTCGGTGGGTAGCGCTCGAGTCCCGGACCGAACGACGAGAAGGGCCTTCCCGAACCGATCGAGACCTCGAGCGCGCGGACCAGGCGCCGGCGGTTGGTCGCTGCGACGCGGGCCGAACCGACCGGATCCAGCACGGCGAGACGGTCGTGCAGCTGAGCGAGGAGCGCCCGTTCCGCCTCGCTCCCCGGCGGCCCGGCCGCGTCGATCTCCTCCTCGAGCGCGGCGGCCACCTGCGGGAAGCGACCCGGGAAAGTGGAGATCGTCGATGATCGACCGAAGGTAGAGGCCCGTCCCGCCGACCAGCAGTGCCGACCCGCCTCGCGCGACCGATGCCGGCGAGGGCGTCGCGCGCCGCCAGCTGGAACTCGCGCACGGTGAACTCCTCGGCGGGGTCGACCAAATCGACCAGATGGACGCGGAGTCGTGCGCGGACCGCCGCGCCGGGCTTCGCCGTCCCGATGTCCATGCCCCGGTAGACAGCCATCGAGTCGACCGAGACCAGCTCGACCTCGCCACCCGCGCCGGTCGGCTCACCCGGACCACAGGCGTCGGCGACCGCGACCGCGAGCTCGGACTTCCCGGCCGCGGTCGGTCCGACCAGTGCGACACGCCGCGCTCCACCGCCGCTGGTCACGGCGAGATCAACCCGCGGCGACGGGGATACGGACCCGGTGCGCCGGACGGGCGGTCACCTCCACCATCTCCCCGAGAAGATGGTGCGATCCGCTGGCGGTCACCGCCACCCGGGCGAACGAGCCGGTGGCGACCGGACGACCCCTGTCGCCGAAATGGACCAGCTTGTTCTGCGTGGTGCGGCCCGAGGACAGAGTGGGGTCGCGCTTCGAAGGTCCCTCGACCACCACCTCTTCGATGCGGCCGACCCGGGCACGATGCCGGAGCACGGCCGAGCGTTCGACGACCGACACCAACCGCTCGAAGCGATCGGCCACCACCTCGGCGGGAACGAATCGGTCGGTCATCGCGGCCGCCCGCGTCCCCGGGCGCGGCGAGAAGATGAAGGTGTACGCGCTGTCGTACCCGGCCTCCGCGACGACCTCGAGGGTCCGCTCGAAGTCGTCGTCGTCCTCTCCGGGGAACCCGACGATCACGTCGGTGGTCACCGCCAGATCGGGGATGGCGGCGTGCGCGTCGGCGAGTCGTCGAAGGTACCGATCGGCGGTGTAGCCGCGCCGCATCGAGGTGAGGACCCGGTCGCTCCCCGACTGCAGGGGGAGATGGAGATGGTTGCAGACGGTGTCGGTCTCGGCCATGGCGCCGATGGTCTCGGGCCGCAGGTCCTTCGGGTGAGGACTGGTGAACCGGACCCTGCGGATGCCCTCGACCGCGCCCACCGATCGCAACAGATCGGCGAACAGTGGCCGGCGGCGAGTGAGATCCCGACCGTAGGAGTTGACGTTCTGGCCGAGCAGGGTGACCTCGGTCACTCCGCGACCGGCCAGGGCCTCGACTTCGGCGAGGAGATCGTCGGTCGGCCGCGAGACCTCTGCCCCCCGCACGGAGGGAACGATGCAGAACGCACAGGAGTTGTCGCACCCGGTCTGGATGGTGACCCAGGCCGCGTACGGGAGGTCGCGCACCGCGCCGAACGCGACCTGCTGTTGCTCGGCCGACCACGGGTCCGATCGCTCGGGGGCCTCGGTCACCTCGACCACCGGCCCCGACGCCGCGGCACGTGCCAGCAGCTCGGGGGCACGAGCCAGGTTGTGAGTCCCGAAGACGACGTCGACGTGCGGGGCGCGTTCGAGCAGGCGTTCCCCCTCCATCTGGGCGAGACAACCGCCGACCGCGATCTGGAGGTTCGGGCGCCGCTCCCGCAGCGTCTTCAAGTTGCCGAGATGGCCGTAGAAGCGATTGTCGGCGTTCTCGCGGATGCAGCAGGTGTTGAGCACCACCACGTCCGCACTCTCCAGGTCGGGCGAGGGTCGCATGCCGGCGGCGACGAGGACGCCCGCGAGCCGTTCCGAGTCGTGCACGTTCATCTGGCAACCGAAGGTCTTCACGTAGAAGCTCCGGTCTGCTGCCCCGTCGAGGAGCGCAGACTCTCCCGCTGGCTGTGGCAACCCGGTCACCGCACCACAATACGACCGGTCCACCGGGACGGCGGACCCGGTCGGGATCAGGGGTGGCTCGCCTCGACGACAGTGTGGATACCGCCCCGGACCAACCAGTCGGTGGAGACCGTCATCCGGCGCGGCGCGACCACGGCGACCAGATCGTCGAGGATGCGGTTGGTCACGTCCTCGTGGAACCCGCAGTCGTCCCGGTAGCTCCACAGGTAGAGCTTGAGCGACTTGAGCTCGACGATCGAACGGTCGGGCACGTACGCGATGCGGACCGTCGCGAAGTCGGGTTGGCCGGTGAGGGGGCAGAGACAGGTGAACTCGGGGGTCTCGCAGACCACCTCGTAGTCGCGGCCGGGGTGCGGGTTGTCGACCGCGCGGAGCTCTTTCGACGGAGTGGTCGACACGCCCTCTAGACCCTCTGATCGGCGTCGAAGTCGTAGAACCCGGTGGTCGCGTCCTCGACGACCAGTCCGTGCAGATCCGGGCGGAGGACGAGGACCTCGCCCGGCAGCTCCGCCTCGGCGAGGGCGACCTCTGCCGCCGAGTGCACCTGCTCCGCGTCGATGCCCCGGCAGATGCCGAGCAGGGAGGGTCCTGCGCCCGACCAGCAGGCCGCCAGCGCACCACCCGCGGTGAGCGCCGACATCAGCTTCGGTGCGGCCGGGAAGAGAGGGCTCCGGTAGTCCTGGTGGAGCCGGTCCTCCGTCGACTCGGCGACGAGGACCCGACTGTCCGCGAGCCCGGCGATCAGCAGTGCGAGTCGCGAGAGGTTGAACGCGGCGTTCTCGCGGCTGACTTCGGTCGGGAGGACCTGACGCGCCCGGGCGGTCGAGAGGGTCACGTCGGGGACGATCACCACGAATCCCAGCGAGACGTCCAGCTGGAGGCGCACCGCGTGCACACCACCGTGGATGCGGGCTGCGGCGACCAGACCACCGACGGTGGACGCGGCCGCGTTGTCCGGGTGACCGTCGACCGCCGCGGCAACCGCTAGCGGGTCGCGGGCTCCTGCAGCCGCGGCCGCAGCGACCGCCAGTGCTGCCGAGGAGCCGAGACCGCGGGCGACCGGGATCTGCGAGCGCACGGTGATCGCCAGGTGGTCGGTGCCCGCCACGTCAATCGCCACTCTCGCCGCAAGATGGGAGGGATCGTCGGAGAGTCCTGCCCCCTCCCCCTCCGATCGCACCACCAGCCGGGTCGCCGGCTCCACCTCGACCTCGACATAGCGGTCGAGCGCGATGGCCAGGGTGTCGTAGCCGGGCCCGAGGTTCGCTGCCGACGCGGGTGCTCGTGCGCGCACCCCGACACGGTACTCGTCACCGGACGTGCGTCGCGTGGAGGCGCGGTGACCGACGACGGCCGACCCGTCGTCGCTCAGACGCGGTGGACCAGCCGCCACCAGAGCGAGGGCTCCGGCACCGTGGTGGCGAGCTGGAGGGGAACGACCTGGATCTGGGAGCCGAGCGCGAAGAGCGCGGAGCCGACCGTGCTCCCCTTCTGGCTGCCCGGTGCCACCGGTCGCAGCTCGGTGGCGGAGGCCACCTGCTGACCCGGCCAGCCGAAGACCCACGCAGTGTGCGCGGTCACCACCGGTACCCGGTAGGTCCGCCCTCCCCACGAGGTGGTGGCCGAGCCCACCGCAGCCCCGTGCTTGGAGACGGTCACCTGTACCACTCCGTTCTCCGTCGCCCCCAACAAGGCGTCCGCGATCGGGCTCGTGTAGCGGAAGGGGTCGGGCACGGTGAACTCGCCGGGAGGCAGGGTCGTCGTGGTGTCCGATCCGGGCGGGGGCGGTGGTGCGGTCGTCGGCGTCGACGTGGTGGTCGAAATGGGCACCGCCGCCGGCACGGGTTGGCCGAGCACCGCGACGAGTACGGTCACCGGTCTCCCGTCGATGACGTGGACGCCGGCGAGGACGTAGCAGCCGCCTGCCTGAGAGGTGTAGCCCGACTTGATGCCGGCCACACCGTCGCTCCCCACTTCGTGGACGATGTTGTGGACCGTGCCGACCAAGGGGAGCGTGGCGGTCGGCATCGCCACGACGGCGGCGAAGGTCGGATCGCGCATGCCTTCCGCGGCGATGCGCAGGCAGTCCGCCGCGGTCGATCGCGAGTCGGGATCGAAGCCGCTCGCGTCCACGAAGTGGCTGGAGGTCGCGCCGAGCGACGCGGCCAGAGCATTCATCTTCGAGACGAACGCGCTCTCGGTGCCGGCGTCCCAGAGCGCCAGGCTGTAGGCGATGTCGTTGGCCGACACGAGGAGGAGCGCCTCGAGCATCTGGCGCTCGGTGAGCACCTCGCCGGCCTGGATCTCGATGGTGGACTCGTCCTGGTGGATCTCCGCCGCGTACTCGGCGGCGTCCGCCGCGGTGACGGTGATCGACGGGCCGTCGGTCCCCGGAGCGATGGGATGGTCGTGCAGGATGAGCACGGCGGTGGTCAGCTTGGTCAGCGAGGCGATCGGCACCGGATCCTCGGGGCCGGACTGCTTCGCGTAGCCGATCGCGGGAATCGCGATCGCCGCCTGGCCGGTGCTCGGCCACGGGAGCGACGGGGTTCCGCCGGCGACCTCATAGGTGGGTGACGAGCCCGGCGTGGAGGGTGGTCGCGCTGAGGGGCTGGTTGATCCGCTCGCCGGCCGCGACCCCCGCCGTGGCCACCAGCGCGACCACCACCGCGACCAAGGCCCAGGTCAGGATCCGCCGTGCCCGCCGGTGTGCCGGGCGCGGCGCGAGGGTCACGCTCGCGGCCTTCGTGTCCGTTTCTGCGATTCCCTGCCCGTCTGCCTCGATGCCGCTGCCCCTCTGTTCCGTCTTGCTCACCTACTCAGCGTGCGTCCAGCTCCTCGGGCGTCATCAGGACGGCACGCGCCTTGCTGCCCTCGGAGGGACCGACCACCCCACGACGTTCCATCAGGTCCATCAGCCGGCCGGCGCGCGCGAAACCGACCCGCAGGCGACGCTGGAGCATCGAGGTGGATCCGAGCTGGGAGCGCACTACCAGCTCCATCGCCTCCGCGAGGAGCTCGTCGTCCCCGTCGTCGCCGCCCGAGGAAGGGCCACCACTTGCTGACCACCTCGTCGATGCCCGCGACGATCTCCATCGACCGCTGTCGCTTCCAGTGCGCGGCGACCGCACGGATCTCCTCCTCGCTCACCCACGGGCCCTGGAGACGTTGCGGGTTGGACGACGAGGCCGACAGGAGCAGCATGTCGCCCATCCCGATCAGCCGCTCCGCGCCCGGTTGGTCGAGGATCACCCGGCTGTCGGCCAGGGAGGAGACCGAGAACGCCAGCCGCGAAGGGATGTTCGCCTTGATCACGCCGGTGATCACGTCGACCGACGGACGCTGGGTGGCGAGCACCAGGTGGATCCCGACGGCGCGGGCCATCTGTGCGAGGCGGCACACCGAGTCCTCGACGTCGCGCGCGGCCACCATCATCAGGTCGTTGAGCTCGTCGACGACGATCAGGATGAACGGCAGATGCTGGTAGCGCGGCGAGTCGTCGTCCGGCGCCTCGTCTCCTCCGGCGGTCCGGTAGCGGTACGCCTGCTCGTGCTCCTCGAGGTCGCCGTTGTCGACGCCGGTGTTGTAACCGGTGATGTCGCGCATCCCGACCTCGGCCAGCAGGTCGTAACGGCGCTCCATCTCGGTGACCGCCCAGCTGAGCGCGTTCGCCGCCTTCTTCGGATCGACCACCACCTGGGTGAGCAGGTGCGGCAGGTCGTTGTACTGGCCGAGCTCGACCCGCTTCGGATCCACCAGGATGAGCCGGACCTGATCGGGGGTCGCCCGGGCGAGGATCGAGGTCAGGACCGAGTTGATGCACGACGACTTCCCCGACCCGGTCGCACCGGACACGAGCACGTGGGGCATCTCGGCCAGGTTGACCATCACCGCCCGCCCGGCGATGTCGCGCCCGAGCGGCACCTCGAGCGGGTGACCTGCGCGTTTGGCCTCACCTGACGCGAGGACGTCCCCGAGGGCGACCAACTGGCGGTGCCGGTTGGGGACCTCGACTCCGATCGCCGACTTCCCCGGAATGGGCGCGAGGATGCGAACGTCGGGAGAGGCCATCGCGTAGGCGATGTCCTTCGAGAGCGAGGTGACCCGGGACACCTTGACCCCGGCACCGAGCTCGAGCTCGTAGCGGGTGACCGAGGGACCGACGGTCCGCCCGACCAGCCGGGTGGTGACCCCGTGCGCATCGAGCGCGGCCACCAGGGCCGCACCCGCCTCGTCGACCTCGTGCTCGTCGACCGACTGAGGCTTGGCCCGCCTCAGCAGCTCCGCCGGTGGAAGGCGCCACTCCCCGCGTGCGGGCCCGAGGCGCAGCTCGAGCGGCGTGGTGGCAGGCGTCGCGACGTCCTCGGGCTCCCCGGTCGCGGTCCTCGGTCTCGGCGTCCTCGTCCAGTGGGTCAGTGTCCGAGGGTTCGGCGGACAGACCGCCCGGGCCCGCCGGGTCGGTGACCGAGGCGGCGTCTTCGGTGCCTCCGCTGTCGTCCACCGCGTCGCGGCCGGACGAGACCGTCCGCCCGAACGGGTCGGTCGGCTCGTCGTCGGACTCGACCATCTCGCTGTCGTCCTTCCGACCAGGACCACCGGAAGCGACAGATCCCGCCCAGCGTGCGGCCGACACCACCCCGCCGGCTGCGGTCCGCACCGACACCCCGGTGAAGAGGACCAACGCCGCGACCACCACGGCGACGAGGACGGTGGCCGCCCCGAACCCACCGAGGCCCGAACCGAGCGGGTTCCCGATGGCCGCGCCGACCCATCCGCCCGCGTCGGCCAGCTCGCCGGCAGGTGCCCGCAAAGGAGGCGATCCGCCGGCGAGTGCGGCCAGCCCGGTCACCGCGAGCAAGGTCAGGGTCGCCCCGACGACCGCCCGCGCCGGCTCACGGGTGGCGCCTCCCTGGTCGCGCTCCTCGGCACGGCCCATGAGCAGCCGCACTCCGACCGCGACCAGCGCGAGGGGCACGAGGAAACGTCCCCAGCCGAGAACGTCGCCGACCACGTGGCGGGCGCCACGGCCGGCCGGACCGAGCGACCCTGCGTAGAAGGCGAGTGCCGCAAGGATCCCGAGGGTCACCGCAGCCACACCCCAGAGGTCGGTGGCGTGCCCGGCCACCACTGCGCCGATCGACCGGAACAGCCGGGGTCGCTCGCGCCGGCGACGGCTCTTCGACGGGACGGGCCGCGGATGTCCGTGGGCGCGAACGGGACGCCGGCCTGCCGTGCGAGCGCGACGTTCCGCGCCGACGCGCCCGTCGCGTGGTGGCGGTCGTCACAGTGCGCTCCAGGGTACCCGTCGAGCATCGGCCCCAGGGGGACACCGGCTCGACGTCGGGGTTCACACCGTCACGATCACCGGGACGATCATCGGACGCTGACGTGTGCGCTCCCCGACCAGCTTGCCGACCGCCTTGCGGACCACCCGGTTCAAGGTCTCGTGGTCGCTGTTCCCGGCGGACAACGCCAACTCGAGCGCTTTGGTCACCTCGGCGCGCGCCTCTTCGAGGAGTGCATCGTTCTCGTGGTCGGTGGCCCAGCCGCGGGTCACGATCTGGGGGACGCCGACCACCTCCTCGCGCTTGCAGTCGACGGTGGCCACCGCCATCACCACCCCTTCCTCCGCCAGCACCATGCGATCTCGCAGCACGCCGCGACCGATGTCGCCGACCGTGCTGCCGTCGACGAACAGATAGCCGCCCGGCACGGTCCCGTCGCGCCGGAGACCGGAGGCATCGAGACGCACCGCGTCGCCGTCCTCGCAGAGGAGAGCACGGTCGCCGGTGATGCCCATGCTGGCCGCGAGGCGGACGTGGTTGGCCATGTGACGGTACTCGCCGTGCACCGGGACGAAGAACTCGGGACGGGTCACCGACATGAGCATCGCCAGCTCACCCTGGCGAGCGTGCCCGCTCACGTGCACCGCCTGCACGCCCGAGTGGATGACCTCGACGCCCCTTCGGTGCAGCCCGTCGATCACCCGGCCCACCGACCACTCGTTGCCCGGGATCGGATGCGCGCTGATCACGACGACGTCGCCTTCGGCGAGGCTGAGCGAGCGGTTCTCCCCGGTCGCCAGCCGCGCGAGCGCCGACATCGGCTCGCCTTGCGATCCGGTCGAGAGGACGCAGACCTTCCCCGGCTCCAGGTCGTCGATGTCCTCGATCTCGACGATCGAGGCATCGGGGATGTGCAGCACGCCGAGACGGCGGGCGAGCGCCACGTTCTTCTCCATCGAGCGCCCGAGCGTCGCGACCACTCTGCCTCCGGCGATGGCCGCGTCGGCGACCTGCTGGATCCGGTGGATGTGGCTCGCGAAGCAGGTCACGATCAGTCGCCGGTCCGGACGTGCGAGGAAGACCTTCTCGAGCGTCGCGCCGACCGTCGACTCCGAAGGGGTGAAGCCCGGCTCCTCCGCATTGGTCGAGTCGGAGAGGAGGAGTCGGATTCCCGGGTCGTCGGCGAGCGCGCCCATCCTCGCCAGATCGGTGCGGCGCTCGTCGACCGGGTGGAGGTCGATCTTGAAGTCGCCGGAGTGGAGGATCACTCCCTGCGGGGTGTGGAATGCGGTGGCGAATGCGTGGGGCACCGAGTGGGTCACCGGGATGAACTCGACGTCGCAGGGCCCGATCCGCCGGCGCTCGCCGTCGCGCACCGGGACGAACTGGGCGCGGTCGCCGAGCCCCGCCTCGTCCACCCGATTCCGGGCGAGGGCGAGGGTCAGCTCGGATCCGTAGATCGGTACCGAGAAGTCGCGCAGCAGGTACGCGAGCCCGCCGGTGTGGTCTTCGTGCCCGTGGGTGAGGATGATGCCGTCGACCCGCTCGGCGTTCTCCCGCAGATAGGTGAAGTCGGGAAGGACCAGGTCGACACCGGGCATGTCCGGATCGGGGAACATGATCCCGACATCGAGTACGAGGATCCGCCCGTCGACCTCGATGCACGCGCAGTTGCGCCCGATCTCGCCGAGTCCCCCGAGGAAGACCACCCGTACGGGTGCGATGCCGGCCCGGCCCGCCGGCCCGCCGGCACCGGCTCGAGCGGGCTCGTGACGTCCCTCAGGCAACCGACCGCTGCGCCGCGTCGGCGGCGCCCGACCGAGCGATGATCGAGCGGGCGAGATCGTCGAGGTCTTCTGGCGCAGGGACGTGCGGCAGACGGCACTGGCCGACCTGCAGCCCGAGCGAGCGGCAGGCCGCCTTGGCGGGAACCGGGTTCGGGTACTCGTCGCTCGACTCGAAGCGGTAGGACTCTGCGAGCCGACGGTTGAGTGCGGCCGCCCGATCCACCTCGCCGGCGCGGTAGCACTCGATCATGTCCGCGAGGAGCCGGCCTGCCCAGTGCGAGGCGACGCTGATCACGCCGACCCCGCCGACCGAGAGGAACGGAAGGGTGAGCGCGTCGTCACCCGAGTACACCTCGAATCCCTCCGGTGTCTCCGCCACGACCACCGCGGCGGCAGGCAGGTCGCCGGTCGCGTCCTTCACCGCCAGGATGTTGGTCACCTCGTGGGCGAGCTCGACGATCAGCTCCGTGCCGATGCGGCGTCCGGATCGGACCGGGATGTCGTAGAGCACGACTGGCAGGTCGGTGGCCGCCGCGACGGTTCGGAAGTGCGCGGCGAGTCCCGCTCTCGACGGACGGTTGTAGTAGGGGGTGACCACGAGCACGCCGTCCGCCCCGCACTTCGCCGCCTCCTCGGTGAGCATGACCGAGTGGGCGGTGTCGTTGGTGCCGGTCGACGCGATGACCGGTACCTCGACGGCTCCGATCACCGTCTTGAACAGCTCGACGCGCTCGGCGTCACTGAGCACCGGACCTTCGCCGGTGGTGCCGGCGACGACCAGCCCGTCGCTGCCGTTCGTGACCAGATGGCGTGCGAGCTCGGCGGCCACCTTGTGGTCCACGCGTCCGTCGTCGGCGAACGGCGTGACCATCGCGGTGACGACCGATCCGAAGCGCGGCACGTCAGGCCGCCGTTCGGCGCATCGGGTGCGAGACGTGCTCCACGCGTCGCAGGCTACCAGGAGGGGCGCCGACACCCGTTGGTCGGGGCCGGCGCGGTCGGGCGGTGTCGATCAGGCGGACGTCCGGCTGCCCGGCGTCGCCGCCGCGAGGTCCTCGTACTCCTCGGAGGTGTCGGTGGCCGACTCGAAGTGGATCACGCCGAGCTCGGTGAACTTGGTCCGCAGCCAACCGTCCGCGCCGTCGAGCAGTCCGAGCTTCTTGCAGTTGGGCACGATCTTCGAGAACAGCAGCGCCTGGAACTCCTTGCGGTCGGGCGCCTGGTAGACGAGCGGGACGATCGCCTTCGGATCGATCCCCATCCGGTCCCAGACCTCTTGCTGCAGGAAGCGGTCGCGCATGCGCACCGCGGCCTCGAAGGCGAACTCCTGGCGCTCGCGCAGTTCGGCCGCGGTGAGCCCCTGGTAGTACTCCTGGAGACTCAGCACACCGAACGCCACATGGCGGGCTTCGTCGGCCATCACGTACTTGAGGAGCTGGCGCAGCAGCGGGTCCTGGGTGGTCTGCTGCATGAACCCGAACGCGGCGAGCGCGAGGCCTTCGACCATGATCTGCATCCCGAGATAGGTGAGGTCCCATCGTGAGTCGGCGATGATGTCGTCGAGGAGCATCCGGAGGTGGGCGTTGATCGGGTAGTGCCCGGAGAGCTTCTCGTCGAGGTACTTGGCGAACACCTCGACGTGGCGCGCCTCGTCCATCACCTGGGTCGAGGCGTAGTACTTGGCGTCGATCCAGGGCACCGACTCGACGATCTTCGAGGTGCAGATCAAGGCTCCCTGCTCACCGTGGAGGAACTGGGAGAAAGTCCAGTTCTGGCTCTCCACACCGAAGTTCACCCACTCCTTGTCGCTCCACTTCTCGACCGGTGTGCCGGCCAAGTCGAAGCCCGCCGCGAACCCGCCGCCCGCCTCGGCCTCCTCGCGCACCAGTCGCTCCTGGTCGACCTCGGTGTCCCACGGCAGATCGGTCTCCGCGTTCCACTGTGCGTTCTTCGCCTTCTCGTAGAGCTTGGTCAGCTTCGGCCGCTCCCCCTTCTCGTAATCCCAGGTGAAGATCGACTCGTACTCGGAGTCGACCGGGTGACGGCCGTCTTCCTCCTCGGTGCCCACGACCGAGAGGATGGCCTCGAAGTCGTCGATCTCGTTTCGGCCGATGATGTCCTTGGTGTCGGTCATCTCAGTGGTCATGTCCATCTCCCTTTGACTGCGAAGTCGTGCGTCCATTGCTCGTCGAAGTGCTGGTCGGTCTGGAATGTCGATGCAGGCCGGGTCGTGTCCGACCGGACGGCGCGGAGTCGGCGACACCCGAGTTGAGCGCCCAGATGCCCGGCATCACGAAGGTCTCGACCAGCCAGGTGGTCGCTGCCGGGTCGCTCAGGTCGGTGCCGGTGCTCGGCGAGATCACGTAGGAGAGGACGATCCTCGTCGCCCACTCCGCGACCCGCTCGGCCTCCTCGGGGCTCATCCACCGGGTGAGGAACGGCGCGGTCAGTCGCGACGAGGTCGCGAGGACCCGGTCCGCCTCGTCGAACGCCAGGTGGCCGAGGATGGTGCCCGGCTCGTGGGCCAGCAGGTAGTGGACTGCCGGATGCTCACGGATGCGGCGGGAGGCCTCCACGATGCCGGCGACCAGCGCCGAGGAGAGGTCCTGTTCGCCAGCGAGCCTCGCCCCCACCGCGGCGAACAATCGAGCCGATTCGGTGTCGACGACCGCGTGCAGCACTTCTTCACGACCGCCCGGAAAGGCCCGGTACACCGTGGCCCGCGAAACGCCCGCCTGGCGCGCGATGTCGTCGACGGTCGTCTTCTGGGTTCCGTGCCGGGAGAGGCAGACCACCGTGGCATCGATCACCCGGAGACGTAGCGAGGGTGCGGCGGGCGATCGCCGCTCTTCATGCAGCTCGAGTGCCGGACGTGGCCCCTCGGCTACCAGCGTTCCCCCCGGTGCGGGCACGCTTGAAACAGTACGTCGCAATTTGTCTCACTGTCAACGAGTGCGAGGGAACCCGCCCGACGGCGCCTCAGGGTTCGACACCACGCCGGCGAGCAACTCGGAGCGCACCAGCCGAGCCACTTGAGCGGGGTCCTCGAGGTCCCATCGTCCTGGTTGAGCCATGTAAGAAAGGAGCATCCGGGCGAGGAAGTCGGAGGCCTCCCCGGGGTCGACCCCCTCGGCCATGCCGCGCTCTTCGAGAAAGGGCACCAGGAACGCAGCGATTCCCGAGCGGATGCGGTTGCTCTCCACGGTGAGAGCGGGGAGCAGCTTCTCCGGCTCGGTCTGGAGGACACGCTGGAGGACCTGGTGTTCGAGGATCGCCCGATGGGCGAAGGCGATCCCCCGCTCCATCACCTCCTCGAGCGTGGCGGCGTCCCGCACCTCCTCGTAGAGACGCAGGAAGAAATCGAGCGTGGCCCAGGCAACCGTCGCGTCGAGGAGCTCTTCGCGGCCACCGGGGAAGAGCCGGTAGACGGTCGCCCGGGACACACCGGCCTCGCGCGCCGCGTCTTCGACCGTCGTCTTCGACAGGCCGGAGCGGGCCACACAGAGGTAGGTCGCCTCGATGATCTCTTGGCGGGAGGCCACGACCTCGCCGGCTAGAAGCCGAGCAGTGGCTCGAGACCGACGGTCAGACCGGGGCGTGTCGGGACCGACTCGACGGCCAGTATCACGCCGGCCATGAAAGAGACCCGATCGGTCGAATCGTGCCGGATGGTCAGTGTCTGGCCGTCACCACCGAAGACCACTTCTTGATGGGCCACGAAACCGGGAAGCCGCACCGAGTGCAGGCGCACGCCACCCGGACCGGTACCTCCACGGGCCCCGTCGACGAGACGATGGACGGTCCGATCGGCGGGGTAGCCGTCGTTGCCGGCGACGTCGCGGGCGGCCCCGGTCGATGCCGTCGCCGAGAGAGCCCCCGCGATCATCTCGGCGGTGCGCATCGCGGTCCCCGAGGGAGCGTCGAGCTTCCCTTCACGGTGAAGCTCGATGATCTCTGCTCCCGAGAACCACGGGGCCGCGAGCTCCGCGAAGCGCATCATCAACACCGCGCCGATCGCGAAGTTGGGTGCCACGATGCAGTTGGGCGCCCGGCCCACCCCGTTGAAGCGGCGCCCGAGGTCTTCGAGGTCTGACGCGGTGAGGCCGGTGGTGCCCACCACCGCGTGGATGCCGGACTCCGCGCAGAACGGCAGGTTCACCCGTGCCGCCTCGATCCGGGTGAAGTCGACCGCGACCTCGACGCCGGCCGCGGTCATCGCGTCGAGGTCCCCTGCGACCGCCATCTCGCCGGCGCCGGCGCCGATCAGCTCGGAGAGTTCGACGCCGGCGAATCCGGGGTCGACTGCCGCAGCCAGTTCGAGACCCGGATGTGCCAGCACCGCACGGCAGACCTCACGGCCCATCCGGCCCCCTGCGCCGAGCACTCCGATCCGCACGAGGGGCACCCTACTGTGGCGGGCTCGCGCGGTCGCGTTCTCGCGCGCTCCGGACCCTCGTCGTCGCGCTCAGCCCGGTCGCACCACCTCCGGCGTCGAAGTCCTCCGCGTCGAACGGCCCGACCGCCGAGAGGGTCCACGGCGTCTCCGCCAGCTCGCGGGCGGCCTCGTGCACCTCTTCACGAGTCACCGCGTCGATGCGTTCGAGAATCTCGTCGACCGTGAGCACCTCTCCGTGGAGAAGGAGCCCGGCGCCGATGCGGCTCATCCTCGCACCCGAGTCCTCGCATGCGAGCAGCGTGTCGGCGCGCAGGTTTCCCTTGGCGATCGCGAGCTCGCGGTCGGAGATGCCGTCGGCACCGAGCGCGCCGAGCTCCGCAGTGACGATGTCGATCACCTCGCCCACGTGTTCAGGTGCGGTCCCGACGCCGACGCTCACCGCACCGGCGTCGTCGTAGGCGATCCGGTCCGACCACACCGAGTAGGCGAGTCCACGACGCTCGCGGATCTCCTGGAAGAGACGGCTCGAGAGCCCCCCGCCGAGGACGTGGTTGAAGACCGCGTAGGCATAGCGCCGCGGGTCCGAGCGGTGGACCGAGTGCGCGGCGAGGACCAGGTGGGCCTGTTCGGTGGACCTCCGGGTCACTCGCATCGTCTCGACCCGGTCGCCGGGGGCGCTCCGAGGAGGGTGGCTGCCGCCGGCGAGACCGCGAAATCGCGCCTCGAGGCCTTCCGCCACAGCCGCATGGTCGAGATCACCCGCCGCGGCGGCCACCATGTTGCCCGGGCGGTAGTGCTCGCAGAAGAACTCGCACACCTGGTCGACCTTCATCGTCCCGACCGACTCTTCGCTGCCGAGCACCTCGCGTCCGAGCGGGTGGCCCGGGAAGAGGGCGGCCGAGCTCTGCTCCGACGCCTCCTCGGCGGGTTCGTCCGCGTGCATGTGGATCTCGTCGAGGATGACCTGGCGCTCGGCGTCGAGATCGGATTCGCGCAGGGCCGGCCGCCACATGATGTCCGACAGCACGTCGAGGCCGAGCTCGAGATGTTCGGCGAGGAGACGGATGTAGAAGGACGTGTACTCCTTGGTGGTGAACGCGTTGAAGTCGCCGCCCACCTCGTCGACGGCTTCCGCGATCGCAGAGGGTGACCGGTCCTCGGTGCCCTTGAAGAGCAGATGTTCGAGCACGTGCGACGCTCCGGCCTGGCGCGGGTCCTCGTCCCGGGAGCCGGTGCCCACCCAGAACCCGATGGCCACCGAACGCGCGTCTTCCATCCGCTCGGTCACGAGCGAGAGCCCGCTTCCCAGCCGCTCGGTGGTGATCACCGACGGCTCGGGCCGGCTACGACCCTGGACCTCGCAGGCTCACCGGAACCGGTGCCGGGCGGGGCGGAGCGAAGGGCGGTCAACGCCGCCGACGACCACCCCGACCGCCGCCACCTCCCGACGGCCGGTCGTGGCTCTCGACCGCCGCCGGCCCGAGATCGCCGAACTCCTCGACCAACTCCTCTTGGAAGACGTCCTCGAAGGAGGCTGCCCCGGACCGAGCGCCGTTCGGGGCGTCCGACTTGCCACCGCGACCGGACGAACCCCGACCGCCGTCCCTGCCGGACGAACCGCGGCCGCCGCCGTCCCGACCGGATCGGTTACCGCCCTCGGGCGCGTCCGATACGGCGTCGTCGCCCACCAGTGAGAGCGAGACCTTCCCTTGCGGGTCGATGTCGTCGACCCGTACCTCGACCGGCTGGCCGAGCTCGAAGACGTCCTCCACCCGCTCCACCCGCTTGCCGCGGCCCATCTTGGAGATGTGAAGGAGACCGTCTCGACCCGGAAGGATGTTGACGAACGCACCGAACTTGGTGATGTTGACCACCTTGCCCTCGTAGGTGACGCCGACCTCGGCGAGCGGCGGATCGAGGATGGTCGCGATCCGCCGCCGGGCCTCTTCGACCGCTCCCCCGTCCTTCGCGCCGATGGTCACCGTCCCGACCATCCCGTCGTCGTCGACCGCGATGTCCGCACCCGTCTCCAGCTGGAGCGCATTGATCACCTTGCCCTTCGGGCCGATGACCTCGCCGATCTTGTCGATCGGGATCTCGAAGGAGACGATCTTCGGTGCCGACTCGGCCACCTCGGCCCGCGGCTCGGGGATGGCCGAGGCCATCACGTCGAGGATCACCAGACGGGCCTCCTTGGCCTGGAGGAGCGCCTTGGTGAGCACGTCGAGCGGCAGCCCGTCGATCTTGGTGTCGAGCTGCAGGGCGGTCACGACCTCTCTCGTTCCCGCGACCTTGAAGTCCATGTCGCCGAAGGCATCCTCTGCGCCGAGGATGTCGGTCAGGGTCACGTACGCACCACCCTCGTGGACGAGTCCCATGGCGATACCGGCGACCGGCGCCTTGAGCGGGTACGCCGGCGGCCATCATCGAGAGGCTCGAGCCACAGACCGAGGCCATCGAGGTGGATCCGTTCGACTGGAGGACGTCGGAGACCAGTCGGAGCGTGTAGGGGAAGTCCTCCTCGTAGGGGACGACCGGCAACAACGCGCGCTCGGCGAGCAACCCGTGACCGATCTCCCTCCGCTTCGGCCCGCGCATGAACCCGGTCTCGCCGGTCGAGTACGGCGGGAAGTTGTAGTGGTGGATGTAGCGCTTGGACGTCTCCGGCGTGATGGTGTCGAGCTGCTGGGCCATCCGCGGCATCCCGAGCGTCGTCACGTTGAGCACCTGGGTCTCGCCACGCTGGAAGAGGGCGGAACCATGTGCGGTCGGGAAGAGGTCGACCTCGGCGCTGAGCGGCCGGATGTCGGTGACCCCGCGCCCGTCGATCCGGAGACCGTCCTCGATGATCCGCTTGCGCACCAGCTGCTTGGTGAGACTGCGGATCGCGGCCTTGATCTCGCCCTCCCGCTCGGGGAACTCGTCGGCGAGCTCGGTGACGATCGCACTCGTGGCCTCCGCCAGTGCCGCGTTCCGCTCCGCTTTGGCGATGATCGTGTTGGCCGAGCCCAACAAGCCGGTGCCGGACTGCTCGACCCGGCCCCACACGTCGTCCTCGTAGTCGGCGAGCACCGGGAATTCGATGGTCTCGATCGGTCCTCGCGCGGCGAGGTAGGCGTCGACCAGGCGGCGCTGGAGCACGATCGAGTCGCGGATCCATCGCTTGGCCGCCTCGAGCCCCTCGGCGAGCACCTCCTCGGTGACCTTCGGCGCTCCCTCCTCGTAGTACTGGAAGGAGCGCTCGGTCCCTCCCGCCTCGACCATCATGATCGCGATCTCCGCGTCGTCGGCGTCGGTGAGCGCGCGGCCGGCGACCACCAATTCGAAGGTCGACTCGTCTCCCTCCTCGAACGTCGGGTGCGGAATCCATTCGCCGTCGGTCGAGTAGGCGACGCGCACGGCCCCGATCGGACCGTCGAAGGGGATCCCCGAAACCATCAGCGCGGCCGAAGCGGTGTTGATGGCGAGCACGTCGTGTGGGTTGACCTGATCGGCACCGAGGACGGTCCCGACGATGTGCACCTCGTTGCGGAAGCCCTTCGGGAACGACGGGCGGAGGGGGCGGTCGATCAGCCGGTCGGTGAGGATCGCCTGATCGGAGGACTTGCCCTCACGGCGGAAGAACGAGCCGGGGATCTTCCCTGCGGCGTAGGTCCGCTCCTCCATGTCGACGGTAAGCGGGAAGAAGTCGGCTCCCTCGCGTACCGATCGTGCAGCCGTGGCGGTCACCAACACGATGGTGTCGCCGATCCGGCCGAGGACCGCGCCGTCGGCCAACTGCGCGAGCTTGCCCGCTTCGAAAGTAAGTGTCCGCTCGGTTCCGCTGATCGGCCCGGAGACGGTGATGGCGTCTGACATGACGCTCCTAACTGGTTCAGGGACTCCCCAGCCAGTTCCCAGTTGTCGAACACTCGACCCGCGCCGGGTGTTCGGCAACTGGTGACTGACCTCGATGGAGCCCGTTTTCTGTTTTTTCGGGACCCCCCGCCGCGACGGTGGGCCGTCCTGCGGTCCGGCACCGCGCCGGCCCGCCGCCCCCCGGGCCCGTCGCCGGTGGGCGAATTGCGACCGCCCGGCCGAAGCCGGGCGGTGGTGCTGCAGTCCGCCTAACGGCGGAGGCCGAGGCGACCGATGATCTCGCGGTAACGCTCGACGTCGTTGTTCCTCACGTAGTCCAACAAGCGGCGGCGTCGGCCGATGAGCTTGAGCAGGCCACGTCGGGTGTGGTGATCGCCTTTGTGCACCTTCAGATGGTCCGTCAGGTGCACGATGCGCTCGCTCAAGAGCGCGATCTGCACCTCCGGCGACCCGGTGTCCGTCTCGTGGAGGCGGTACTCCGAGATGGTGGCCTGCTTGTCTGGCATAGGGAAATTGACCTCGGATGATTCAAGTGCTGCCGACGGACGGTGCACGCCGACGGCCTCAATGCTAGCAGTCGACCTGGTCCGGGCGCGATCCGGCCGGCCACGCGCGTGCGGAAGCTCACGCCGCAGCGCACGGGACCGGCCGCACTCGGAATCCCTCACCCGCGCCCGGGCGGGGTGGCCCGACTACTTGTTCGGCTGAGGGGTCACCCGGAGGTAGGGCTTGAGAGCCTTGAAGCCCTTCGGGAACCGCTCCTTCGCCTCCTCGTCGGAAACGGCCGGGACGATGATCACGTCTTGGCCGTTTTCCCAGTTGACCGGCGTGGCCACCTTGTAGTCGGCGGTGAGCTGCAGCGAGTCGAGGACCCGAAGGATCTCGTCCACGTTGCGCCCGGTCGACGCCGGATAGGTCAGGGTGAGCTTGACCTTCTTGTCCGGCCCGATGATGAACACCGAGCGCACGGTGACCGTGTCGTTGGCGTTCGGGTGGATCATGTCGTAGAGGTCGGCGACCTTGCGGTCCTCGTCCCCGATGAGCGGGAAGTTGAGGGCCTGACCTTGGGTCTCCTCGATGTCGCCGGCCCACTTCCCGTGGGAGGACACGTCGTCCACCGAGAGCCCGATGAGCTTGGTGTTGCGCTTGTCGAACTCGGCCTTGGCCTTGGAGAAGGCCCCGAGCTCGGTGGTGCACACCGGGGTGAAGTCCTTCGGGTGCGAGAAGAGGATGCCCCAGCTGTCCCCGAGGTACTCGTGGAAATTGATGGTGCCTTCGGTGGTCTCGGCCGTGAAGTCGGGGGCTTCGTCGCCCAGTCGGATTGCCATGTGCTGCTCCTTTTGATCACGATGGGTGGGGATCGCACGCCGGGCCCAGCGAGCCGGGTACCGATGCGCGCTCAGGTTAGTCGCCTCGTCCTCAATAGTCGACCGAGTAGGTCGAGTATTCCGAGCCTGCGCCCGCCGACCTGGTCGCCACGGCGCGACGCGTCGATCGGCACTGGCCGCGCACGGCACGCGTCCACCATGCTGTGGGCGTGCCCGAGAACATCGAGGTCGCCAACGTCGGCCCGGTCACCGTCGTCGCCATCGATCGACCCGAGCGGCGCAACGCGGTCGACCGGCCGACCGCCGAGGCGCTGCTCGACGCCTTCGGGCGCTTCGACGCGGATCCGTCCTCGTCGGTGGCGGTGCTCACCGGCAACGGGGGCACCTTCTGCGCCGGCGCGGACCTGAAGGCGATCGCCACCGGGCAGGGCAACCGGGTGACCGAGGACGGGCCGGGGCCGATGGGCCCGACCCGGATGGTCCTCTCCAAGCCGGTGATCGCCGCGGTCGAGGGCTTCGCGGTCGCCGGCGGTCTCGAGCTCGCCATCTGGTGCGACCTGCGAGTGCTCGCCGCTGACGCGGTGCTCGGCGTCTTCTGCCGCCGCTTCGGGGTTCCCCTCGTCGACGGTGGCACCGTGCGCCTCCCCCGGATCGTCGGACAGGGAAGGGCGCTCGACCTCATCCTCTCCGGCCGAGAGGTGGGCGCCGAGGAGGCGCTCGCCATCGGCCTCGCCAACCGGGTGGTCCCACCGGGCGCCGCGCTGGAGGCGGCCGTCGCATGGGGCCGCGAACTGGCCGCCCTCCCCCAGGACTGTCTGCGCAACGACCGGCTCTCCGCCCTCGGCCAGTGGGGTCTCACCGAAGAGGACGCGCTGGCGCTCGAGTACCGCTTCGGCATCGCCAGCCTCTCGTCGGGTGAGGCAGGTGCCGGTGCACAGCGTTTCGCCGAAGGCGCGGGGCGGTCGGGAGGCACCGTCGAACCGCCGGCGGCGGGCACCTCCGCCTGACCCGGGCCGGCGGCGATGCCCGATGTGGCTGCATTCGACTTCGACGGGACGGTGATCCGACGTGGGAGCGTCTTCGGCTTCCTCAGCGCGGTCAGCGGACGACGCAGGGCGCTGTTCGCAGCCGCCGGCATGCTCCCCCGGCTGGTCCACGCGGCACTGGTCGGCGGGGAGGTCGCCGACCGCACCAAGGAACGACTCTTCGAGCGCACCCTCGCCGGGGTGGAACCGGGTCACCTCGATCGCGTCGCGCACGTCTATACGGAACGGCTCCTCGACCGGGTACGACCCGACATCGCGGCCCGGCTCGACTGGCACCGCGGGCGAGGTGACGCGGTGCTCCTCGTCTCCGCGTCCCCGGAGGTCTACGTCGGGCTGGTCGCCCGGCGGCTCGGTGCCGACGGGGTCATCGCGACCCGGCTGGCGGTCGGGGACGACGGGCGACTGACCGGCCACTACGACGGGGCCAACTGCCGGGGTCCGGAGAAGATCCGGCGCCTCCGGCGATGGATCGAACGCTCGGGGATCACGGCTCCCAAGCTCTGGGCCTACGGGAACAGCCGCGGAGATCTGTCGATGCTCGAAGCCGCCGACGTCGGCGTCAACGTGGGACGTCTGGGGCGCTTCGGACGGCTCCGGCGGTATCCGTCGCTTCGACGCACTCAGCCGGCGGCCGAGCCGTAGAACCCCGCGTCGCCGAAGGCGAAGATGCCGCCGTCGCCCGCCACCATCCAGTAGCCGCGGCCGTCGGGAGTGCCGACCATCCCGACCACCGGTCGGACCAGATGGAGCGACCCGGTCGAACCGTAGAAGAGCGCGCGGCCGAATGCGAAGATGCCGCCGTCGGAGGCGACCAAGCGATAACCGTCCCCGCCCGGAACGGTCGAGATCCCGACGACGGGACGGTTGAGCGGTTGCCCTCCCATCGAGCCGACGAAGCCCGCGTCACCGAACGCGAAGACGCCCCCGTCGGAGGCGACCAGCCAGTACCCCTTGCCGTCGGCGGTCGCGGCCATCCCCACCACCGGCTGGTTGAGGACGAGGTTGCCGGTCGAGCCGTAGAAGTGCGCGTCGCCGTAGCTGAAGATCCCGCCGTCGGCCGCGACCAGCCAGTAGCCGCGCCCGTCCGGCGTCGGGGCCATCCCGACCACCGGCTTGTTGAGGACGAGGTTGCCGGTCGAGCCGTAGAAGTGCGCGTCGCCGTAGTCGAAGATTCCACCGTCCGAGGCGACCAGCCAGTACCCCTTGCCGTCGGCGGTCGCGGCCATCCCGACCACCGGCTTGTTGAGGGCCAGCCCGTCCGCCGAACCTTGGTAGCTCGCGTCCCCGAACGCGAACAGCGATCCGTTGGCACCGACCACCCAGTAGCCCTTGCCGTCCGGAGTGGCGGCCATCCCGACACCCGGTCCGGTGATGGTGGTCCCGACCCTGAACCAGTCCGACTTGAGACCGAGGGCCGCGGCGAAGGCGTCGCCGGTCAGCGAGACGTTCGACGCCGACCCGACGAGTGTCATCGCGGTGACCCGACCCCCGAAGTCACCGAATCCGTTGCGGGCGGTCACCTGGATCGCCTCCAGGGTCCCGAGTCGCGGCCATGCCGCCTCGACGCTCGAGACCGGGATCGAGGCCGACCAGGTGTGGTTCGGGTTGCACGCACCCGGCACACAGACCGAGTCGCCCGCATCGACCCCCGCCGGGAAGGCCCCGGGCGCGCTGTAGCCGCCGGTCGAGGCCGAGTACTGGGTCGACGCCACCGTCCCCCCGGCGAATTCCATGACGACTCCGGCCGTGTCGGTCACCGCGAGGTCACTGATCGAGGTCTCGTTCGCGAGACCGCGGTAGGTCTGACAGGCGAGGTCGCACACATCGGCGTAGCCCCCATAGGAGCCGAGACCGGCCATCACGAACGAGCGCGCGGCGACCGCCTGGGCCTCGAGCTCCTGGAAGCCCCAGGGGTTGCCTTGCGGCCCGGGCCCGCCGAGGGTCCCCCATCCCGCCGGCGACTCGTTCGGGACAACGCCCGACACGTACTGCTCGAGCGGCACGATGTTGACCGTCCGGGGCGCACCGTCGGAGTTGTACGTCGCCTCGATCGAGCCCCGCAGGGTGAGGTTGCCGCCGATCTGGCAGAGCTGGAGCGCTTTCGACCCGGCCTGCGGGTCTCCGAGTCCGGGGTTGGAGCTCGGCTGCACGGTCGGGTCGGCGAGTGTCGCCCGGGGGGTCCAGGGCCCGCCGCATCCCGGACCGACCGCGACGGTCCACACTCCGCCGCCCACCGGTCCCATCAGCACGGCCTGACCGGCCGGAACCGAGATCGAGGTCCCGGCGACCGAGAAGGGCGAACCCGAGGTGACGATCGCCGTGTTGCCGTCGTTCTCGGTGAGCGCGACGCGCACCAGGTGCGACTCCTGCCCGGCCGTGAGCGACGCCGGCGACGTCCCGCCGTAGTAGTGGTCGAGGATCGCCTGGTAGCCGGTCCCGCTCAGCGCGTAGCCGAGCGCGCCCCACTGCCCCATCCCGTGACCGTGGCCGAAGCCGTGACCGGTGAGCGAGACCGTCGACGACGGATATGCAGCAGCTGCTTCAGGTAGCGCCAGCGCACCGGCTATCGCGAGCAAGACGAATACCACGAGCGCGGCGAGCAACCCGGCAACCCGACGGCAGATGCCGAGTCTCAGACGGCGACCGTGTTCGACATGCACCTCGGTGGGTCACGGTAGTGGGAGCCGCCCTCGACGGGGTGGATCGTGGCCCGGCGACACGTGGCCTGGCGAGACGTGGCGCCGACAAGACGCGGCATCGCTCGCGGCTCGGTCAGTCGGTGCCGATTGCCGCAGAGAAGAGCTGTGGGACCGATCCGTAGAAACCGACGTTGAAGGCGAACATGCCTCCGTCGGCTGCGACCATCCAGTAACCACTGCCGCGACGGCCCGGCGCCATGCCGACCACCGGCTGCTGAAGGCTCAACGAACCGGTCGAGCCGTAGAAGGGTGCGTTGCCGAAGGAGAAGACGCCCCCGTCCGATGCGACCAGCCAGTACCCCTGTCCACCATTCGACGCCATCCCGACCACGGGACGGTTGAGTGGCTGACCACCCATGGACCCGTAGAAGGCTGCGTCGCCGAAGGCGAAGAGTCCGCCGTCGGAGGCGACCAGCCAGTAGCCGCGACCGTCTGGTGTGGCCGCCATGCCCACCACCGGCTGGTTGAGCGCGAGCGATCCGGTCGAGCCGTAGAACCCGGCGTCGCCGAAGGCGAAGAGGCCGCCGTCGGATGCGACCAGCCAGTAGCCGCGCCCGTCCGGGGTCGAGGCCATGCCGACCACCGGCCTGATTGAGCACGAGCGATCCGGTCGAGCCGTAGAACCCGGCGTCGCCGAAGGCGAAGAGTCCGCCGTCGGATGCCACCTCCCAATAACCGCGCCCGTCGTGGGTGCTCGCCATGCCGACGATGGCCCGGTTGAGCGGCTGGCCGCCCATCGAGCCGTAGAAGGCTGCATTGCCGAATGCGAACAGTCCGCCGTCGGACGCGACGTTCCAGTACCCGCCACCGTTGGCCGTCGATGCCATGCCGACGATCGGCTGGTTGAGGTGTCCCGGGGCCGGCTGGTTCAGCACACCGGTGAGCTGGGGGTTCTGATGGAACATGGGCCAGGCCCGCTTACCGAGGGAGTGACCGGCCGAGCCGTTCACCTCGTAGTGCTGGATCATGCCTGCGTTGCCCGCGTCGTAACCGGCGATGGTGATACCGATGGTGCCGTTCGGATCGGTGGTCACCATCGGCGAGCTCTGCAGTCCGAGGGTCCCGCCGCCGAGGACGGCGAGCAGCTGTGCACTCCGCCCGTCGAAGATGGCGAGGCCGGAGGTGGTCGGGACGAGCACGTCGTTGTAGCCGCCGCCGCTCAGATCTGCAGTGGTGATCCCGCCGATGATCTGGCCGCCGACTGCCTGCGGCCACCCCGGCATCGGGGCGCCGTTCGAGCCGTTGAGCGCCCAGACCAACCCGCCCGAGCCGGTGTCGGCACCCTCGACCACCTCGACGTTGCCGTCACCCTCGAGGTCGCCGATGGCCGGGCTGTCGGTCGTCGTCCCGCCGAGGTTGGCCTGCCAGACGACGCCGCATCCGCCGTTCAGGGCGAGGACCGTGTTGGTGTCGGGTGCGCCCGGGTAATAGGAGCCGGTGCCGACCGCGATCCCCGTCTGGCCACCGGCGAGGAAGTTCCCGACCGCCGGCGACGAGTCAACCGTCTGGTTGGTGTCATGGTCACAGATCAAGTTGCCGCCGGGACCGAGCACCCGGACATGTCCGCCGTTGCTGTAGGTCTGACCGTACGCGATCCCCGCGGTCGAGTCCCCACCCTCGATCACGTCGGTCTGGCCGTTCCCGTACAGGTCGGCGAGCGAAGGCGTCGAGAAGCTGCTGTCGGCAGTGAAGAACGGCCACCCTGGCAACACCGCGCCGTTCGCCGCGTTGAACGCGTACTGGTCCTGTCCGAGCGAGGGTGCGACCACCGCAGTGACGCCGTCGATCGAGCCGACCGACATCGAGGCCTGCACGCCATGATTTCCGTTCGGATCGGTTGCATTGCGGCCCCAGATCTGCGCGCCGGCGTGATTGAACGCGTAGTAACCGCCGACGTTGGGACTCGCCGCGTTCCCCGCACCGACGAAGACGTCGTCGGTACCGCCACCGGCAGGGGTCACCGACGGAGTCGAGTCGATCGGCGCGCCGGTATGGGCGGGCCAACCCGCAACCCCGGAGCCGTTCGAGAGGTGGAACGCCCACACGTTGCCGGCACGGTCGCCGACCACGGCCGCGGGACCGCCCCCGTCGAGGGTCGCTTCCGACGGCGAGCTCTGGCCGATCGGTGCGCCGCCGTCGGGCAGCGTCTGCTGCCAGACGAGCGAGATGCCGAGGCTGGCGTGGGGAACTGCGCCTCCTGCCGACGCGGGCACCGACGAGACCGCGAGCGAGGCAACCGTCGCGAGCGCGGTGGCCGAACACGCCGCCAACACGCGGTGCCCCCGTCTCGCTGCCGCCGTCGTGGTCCGGACTCGTGCATCAGCCATCGAACAAATCCCTCCTGCCCGGCGCGAACGCCGGTCCCCATCGTCCCGAGGTGCCGTGCTGGAGCCGCAAAGGCGAGGCACGACCCCGACCCTCGCGCGTATCGGCGCCTCGTCCCGGGAACTGAACCCCCGATGCGGGCGAGGACCGTGGGGATGCTGCCTACGTGCTCGGACGGCATCGGGTATACGGCTCCGCCCCGGAGCCGCCCGGTACCCTGAGCCATGGCCCTCGACCACCCATCCGTGCTCGTGGCCAGCCCCGACGAAGCCGGCGACCGTGTCGAGTCGGCTCGGGCGCCGCGGACTCGACATCGGCACCAGAGTCCCTGGGTCGCTCCGGTCGCGGTCGGTGGCGTCGCACTCGTACTCCGGCTGCTCACCGCGGCCAGCGGCCCGACTGACTGGGACTCGGCCCAGTACGTCCTCGCGACCGGCCGCTACGACGTGAGACACGGACTGCCCCAGCCGCCCGGCTATTGGTTGTACGTCGAGTCGGGGCGGGCGCTGGCCGCGATCGGTGGCCTCGGAACCGTGCACGCCCTCGTGCTCCTCGCCGCCGTCGCTTCGGGCCTCGCTGCAGCGCTCACCGTGGTCGCGGGCCGAGACCTGGGCGGGCCGTGGGTTGGTGTTGCCGCGGGCGTGGTGGTGGCCGCCTCACCCTTCGCGTGGTTCAGCGGATCCATCGTCGCGACCTACTCCTTCGATCTGCTGGCCTGTCCCCTCTTGATGACTCTGGCCTGGCGCGCCCGCCCCGGCAGTTGGCACGGGATCGCCGCCGTTGCCGCGGTCGGATTTCTTGCCGGGTTCCGCCAGTCGATCGTGCAGTCGTTCGCTCTCTTGGCGATCGTCTCCGTGGTCGCCGCCACCCGCACCTGGCGGCTCTTCGCCGCCACCCTCGGCGCGGCGGTCGCCTCGGTCGGCATTTGGTTCGTGCCGATGGTGGTGATGCAACCCGGCGGGTTCGCTGCGTGGGCCCACGCCACCCGCATCGAGGCAACCGGTGCAGCGCAGTCCACCTCCGTCCTCGACCACGCGCCCGGCGGCGCGACCAATCTCGGCACCTTCGCCGGCTACACGACGGTGGCGCTGGCTCCACTCGGGCTGCTGGCGATCCTCGCCTGTCTCGTCCTCGCCGGACGCTGGCTCATGGGAGGTCGCGGGACCGGCTCGCCGCAATCCCCGGCCGTGGCGTCCGGGGATGTCACCGAAGGTCGCCCGTGGTACCAGTCGAGAGCCGCGATCCTCGGTGCCGCATTGGTGCCCCCGATCCTGCTGGTCGCGCTCGTGCAGTTCGCGAAGGGTGGTTACCTGCTCGCGTACCTGCCGGCGGCGGTGATCCTCTTGTTGCTCCCACTCGGCGCGCTCACCGGAACGCTTCCTCCGACTGGCCGCTCACGGCAGAGGTCGGCGCCGCACCGGTTGTCTCTTCCTTGGCTCTGCGTCGCGACGCTCGGCGTCGTCGTCGTCGTGGGGCTCGGCGCGCAGCGTTTCCTCGCCGGCGACGGCGTGCTGCCGCAGAGCTGGGTGCGGAGCTCGGGGGCCCTCTGGCTCGCGCAACCGCGGTACCAGGCTCCCTACCCCGACACCCGGGCCACCATCCGTTCCACCGACGAGATCGACGGCGCACTCTCCGGCCTGGCGCCGTCGGTTCGCAGCTCTTCCGACGTGATCGTCCTCGACACCGTGGACGGTGGCGCCTCCTTCTACCGAAACGCCGGATGGGCCCTGCCCTCGGATCGCATCGCGCTGATCGCGCCCGGAGACGTCCAGTACAACGAGCTGCACGGCGCGCTCTACTACGCGTCGGGATCGGTCGTCAGCGTCGGGCCGGGAGGTTCGGTGTTCCTGGTCGCCTCCCCGGCGCTCACCGGCCTCGCTTCGCTGGCGTCCTCCGGTGACGCCCAGCCGGTGGCCGTCCCCCGGCCCATCGGCCACTACCTGGTCTTCAAGATCTCCCCGGGCGCCTCACTCCTCGGCGTGCGGGTCGTCTCGACGGCAGGCCACCGCCCCCTCGGTACAGGGATCTTCTGACAGTTCGGCTGGAGGGATGGGTCCTTCTCGTGGCTGCCGGTCCCTCGGGCTGCCGTCCGCCGGCGGCTGGCCGCGACGTCCTCGGGCTGGCCGCACCTCCCTCGGGGTACCTGTCCTTCCGACACGTGATGTATATCGATGTATATATACATCACCGGTCGCGGGACTACTCCCCCTGGAGACCCGTCCACACCTGTTGCTCACCTGCAGAGGGCCGTCCACACCTATTGACCACAGCAGGACCTCTCCGCAGGTCTTTATCCTGCGGCGACCACCGTCTCTACAAAGGCCGCGTACCGATCGATGACCTGTGGCCAGCGGAAACGGCGATCGACGTACGCACGCCCCCGCTCTCCGAGCGAGCGCCGGGCGTCGGGATCGCTCGAGAGCAGGTCCACGCCCACCTCGAACTCGCTGTAGTCACCGAAGAGCACTCCCCCGCCAGATCGGCGACAGTGCTCGACGGTCGCCGCGCACAGCGCGTTCACCATCACCGGCGTCCGAGCGCTCCACGCCTCGGCAACCACCAAAGAGAAGGCCTCCCACGGCGACGGCGCGACCAGCCCGACCGCACCTTCGAGAAGCGCCCATTTCTCGTCGTCGGAAACCGGTCCGATCAGATCGACGTCGGGGTGCTCGTCGGGGGCATCCACGACCGGTCCGGCGACCACCAGGCGAAGTGGTCCTGCGCGGCGCTCCTTGTAGCGGGCGAACAGTGACACCAGCAAAGAGGTTCCCTTCTTGGGCTCGACGCGGCCGAGGCACAACAAATAGGGCGCGTCGTCCGCTCGAGCCGGTGCTGTGGCGGTCACGTCGCGCCGGTCGGGATCGTCCACTCCGAGTCCGAGGAGGAGCTGGCGGTGGGAGGCCACCGGGAAGAGACCCTGCACGAGCTCGCGCTCGGCCTCGGTCTGGAACACCAGCCCGTCGGCAGCGGCGAACACCCGCGGGAAGACCGGGAGACGGAGTGCCGGTTCGTCGTGGGCCGCTGGATGCAGGATGGTCGGGCGCTTCACCCGGTCGATGACCCGCACGGTCGGGTAGTAGAGGTACGGATAGAAGACGAGCGCGTCGACATCGGAGGACACTGCCGCTTCCACCAGCTCGGGCAAGACCGGGCCCTGCAAGTCGATCCACCGCTCTGCATCGCCTAGCGTCGCATCCGCAGGGGACGCCAGGAGCGAGGCGGAGAACGGGTGGAACGACGGATCCCGCCCGGAGCGGGATGGGAAGCGGACCACCGAGACACCGCCGATCGTCTCTTCGCCGGCCGGGTAGACGTCGGCCCAGGTGACGAAGTCCTCCGCGCAACTGGTCAGCACCTCGACCTCCCAGCCGTCCCGTGCTGCGAGGTGTTCCGCCAGCAGTCGCGCGGCCGTCTCCGCGCCGCCGACGATGGCCGGCCCGTAGCGGGGCAGGACGAAGGTGAGCTTCATCGAATTCGCGCGACGGCCGTCCGCCGTCGGCCTCACGCCGCGAACGCGCCCTCGAGCGCAGTAGCGAACCCCTCCTGCACGCGTGGCAAGGCGAACGAGGACACCCGTTCGGAGGCTGCCTGTGCGAGAGCCGCACGGAGGCGCGCGTCCTCGACGACCCGGTGAATCGCGGCGGCCACCCGCGCCGGATCCTTGTCGGGAAGGACGAGACCTGCTCCTTCGATGGTCTCGGGCACCGCGGTGTTGGTATGGGCCACGATCGGCAGCTGGTGGTACATCGCCTCGAGGAGGGGAACGCAGAAACCCTCGTGATTGGAGAGGCAGACGAACACGTCGGAAGCGGCGTAGTAGGCGATCAGCTCCTCGTGAGTGACCGACCCGGCGATGTCGATCGCATCGAGTAGGCCGAGCTCTTCGGCGAAGCGCTCGAGGGCGGTTTGGTAACCGTCGCTGATGGCACCGCCGACCAGGCGGAGCCGGGCCCGCGGGTCGTAGACCCGTCGGTACGCCGCGAGCGCCTTCACCAGATCGTGCTGACCTTTGTGCGGCGAGACCTTGCCGACGAAGAGGAGGTCGACACCTCCCACTGACTTGTCCCGTTCGAGTCGGGCTGCGGTCGCGGGGTCCGGTGAACCGGCGAAGCTGTCGAGGTCGATCAGGAGGGGCACGGTGGTCGTCGAGCGGTAGCCGGCCGCTTGCAGCTCGAGTTCGTTGAAGTGCGAGTCGGCGATGGCGAACTCGGTGACCGGTGCGAGGTCCCGCAGTTGAGCACGTCCCCACCGAACCTCCTCCCCGACCTCGGGGATCCACGCTTCGAGCAGATCGGCAGGAGTGATGTTGTGATAGTTGACGAACTTCCGCTCGCCGCGCTCGCGGAAGATGTCGGCCACCCCGCTCCCGATCGAGAGCTGATAGAGCAGCACCCGTCCGGTCGACGGCTTGTCGCCGATCCGACTCACTGGCAAGCCGTGGTCGAGCCGGTCTTCGCTGGCGTTGCCGTAGAAGATGTCCGAGCGGTAGCCGCGCGAGCGGAGCAGGTCACGGAGACGGACCACGTGACCTCCGATGGCATCACGGCTGGCGAGTGTGGGGATGACCTGGTCGATACGGCCGACGGTCACGAAGCGCTTTCTTCCCAGCCCGCGAGCGGGCCGAAGGCGTTGACCGCCGGCACCTCCCCGGTCAGGCCGGTCGAGCGCCGGCGGAAGCTCACGTCGAGCGGCAGCCGCACCCGTCCGGTCGAGCGTCCCGGGTTGGCGACCTCGAACTTGGTGACCTGGTCCTGCCAGTCGAAGATGCTCGTCGTCATCGCACTACGCACACCGATGCTCACCGAGTAGGTGCCGTCGAGCAGCGGCACCTCCGGGAAGTGGAACCGCAGGGTGCCACCGCCCTCGGGGACCTCGATCGCGGAGGCCGGGTCGTCGGGGTCGGAGGCGAACACCACCTCGTTCTTGTCGTCGTAGATGGCGATGGTGGCCATCGCGTCGTCCACCTCGGCCAGGCTGTCGAGGTCCACGATGACCGTGAGCGCCTCGCCCGGGTAGAGGTGTCCCCTCGAGCCGTCGCCGCCGTGCTCGGTGCGCACGCTCCCGATCGAGAACGCATTGCCCGCGCCGTCGGGTTCCGCGTTCGCACGACCGGTCCCGACACCGAGGAGGTCCGCGAGGTAGGCACGAATGGCCTCGCCCGGTTCGCCGATGGCGATCATCTGGCCGTGGTTCATCACCATGGCCCGTTCGCAGTTCTGGCGGATGGTGTCGTTGCCGTGACTCACCACGACGATGGTCCGGCCTTCGCGCTGGAACTTCTTCACGTGGTCGAGGCACTTGCGCTGGAATGCCGCGTCGCCCACCGCGAGCACCTCGTCGACGAGGAGCACGTCGGGCTCGACGTTCACCGCGACCGCGAACCCGAGTCGCACGTACATTCCCGAGGAATAGAACTTGACCTGGTTGTCGATGAAGTCCTCGAGCTCGGCGAACGCGACGATGTCGTCGAAGCGCTTTTCGATCTCAGCACGAGTGAGCCCGAGCAGCGAGCCGTTCAGATAGATGTTGTCGCGGCCCGAGAGCTCCGGCTGGAAACCGGCGCCGAGCTCGAGCATCGCGGCGAGGCTGCCGCGTACTCGGATCTCGCCGCTGGTGGGCTTGAGGATGCCGGCGATGCACTTGAGCAGTGTCGACTTGCCCGATCCGTTGCGGCCGAGGATGCCGAAGGTCTCGCCCTGGTTGATCTCGACGTTGACGTCACGCAGCGCCCAGAAGGGCGTGTAGGGCATCTTGCCGCCGTGGATCACCCGCTCCTTCAAGGAGGTGTGCTTCTCGTGGTAGAGGCGGAACTGCTTCGAGATGTCCGTGACCTCGATCGCGACGGCCATCCTCAGAGCTCCTCGGCGAAGTTCCCCTCGAGGCGCCCGAAGACGACCATCGCGAGGAGGAAGAGGCCGATGCCCACGACGAGCACGATCCCGCACATCCCGGCGTAGCCGAGCGGACTCCAGTTGGGCAGCAAGTGAGTCACTGCGCCGTTCTTGACGAACTCCGAGCGCCCGTAGATGGCCCGTTGGAAGGTCAGCACGATCGGGGTGACCGGATTGCAGAGATAGAGATACTTGATCCAGACCAGGCTCGGGTACTTGCGCGACCTCGTTTGCGATCAGCCCGTAGTAGTAGACGATCGGCGTCCCCCAGAACCACGCCATCAGCAACACCTCGGTCAGGTGCTGGGTGTCGCGGAGGTAGACGTTGACCGCAGAGAGGAAGACGGACACCGCACTGGTGAACACCAGAAGGGCGACGAAGGCGAGCGGGAGAACGGCCACGTAGGTGAAGTCGGGAGAGATGTGGAAGATGAGCAGCGCGAGAACCATGATCACCAGTTGCAGTGCGAACATGATGATGGCGACGCCCACGACCGAAAGCGCGAGCAGCTCGCGGGGAAACGCGACCTTCTTCACGATCCCAGCCTTGCCGACCACCACACCGGTCGAGCCCATCGCTGCGCCGTTGAAGAGGTTCCAGACCAACAGTCCGGCGAACAACCAGATGGCGAAGTGGGGGATCCCGCCCCGATTGATGATGGAGAAGACCGTGAAATAGATGAGCAGCACGAGCGCCGGGTTGAGCAGCGACCAGACGTACCCGAGCACCGAGTTCTTGTACTTGACCTTGAGCTCGGTGCGGGTCAGCTCTCCGAGCAGGTCGCGACTGTGCCAGAGGTCGCGCAGTCGCTGACCCAGCTGGATCTTGCCGTTGACGACGGTGATCTTGGTCATTGCTTTGCCCCGGTACGAACCGGGTGCTGCCGCCGATGGTCGAAACGCGTTGCGGTGCCGCCGACGCAGGCTTCTCGACGCCGATGCTCACGAGGTGGCGGCCCCCGACCCGGCCGACGGGACCTGCATCGCGTCCTTCTGGATCACTTCGTCGATGAAGCCGTACTCGCGGGCCTCCTCCGCAGTGAACCAGCGGTCGCGATCGGAATCGGCCTCGATGCGCTCGACGGTCTGGCCGGTGTGGAAGGCGATCCGCTCGGCCATCATCCGCTTCAAGTAGATGATCTGCTCTGCCTGGATGGCGATGTCGGCGGCCTGGCCCTGCATCTGGCCCGACGGCTGGTGCATGAGGATTCGGCTGTGTGGGAGGGCGAACCGCTTGCCGGGCGTCCCTGCGCAGAGCAGGAACTGGCCCATCGAGGCGGCCAGGCCCACACAGATGGTGCGCACGTCGCACCGCACGTACTGCATGGTGTCGTAGATGGCCAGCCCATCGGTGACCGAGCCGCCGGGAGAGTTGATGTAGACCGCGATGTCACGGTCGGGGTTCTCGGCCTCGAGCAGGATCAACTGGGAGCAGACCAGGTTGGCGGTGTTCTGGTCGATCGCCGAGCCGATGAACACGATCCGCTCCTTGAGCAGGCGCTGGAAGATGTCCGCGCTCGGCCCGACCTCGACGCTCATTTGTGCAGAGGGGGCGATCGGCGCGTGCGCGCCCATCAGAAGCAAGTCGTCCATGGCCCGCAGCCTACTTGGTCGGGCCTCCGAGTGGACGCAACGCCCCGGGCGTTCTCGGGTCGATCATCCGGCCGCGGTGACCCGTGTTCGGAGGCCGCGAAGGGCCTCGACCAGCCGTTCCCCGGCGTGACCGAGGTCGAGCTCGTCGAAGCGCACGCGGCCCGACGCCACCAGTCGGGCCCGTTCCGCAGGATCGCCGAGGAGATGGGAGACCGCTGCCGCGACGGACCGCGGTCCGGTCCCACCGAGCAGGACCGCGGCGTCCCCGACCACCTCGCGCACCGCGCCCGCGTCGGCGGCCACGATCGGAAGGCCCTGACCCATTGCCTCCACGAGCGGGACGCCGTACCCCTCGTGTTCGGAGAGCATCACCAGGACGTGGCCGGCACGGTAATGGGCGGCGAGACGCGCTTCGTCGATGCCACTGACGAAGTCGACCGCGTCGATGAGGCCGAGCTGCGCCGCGTAGCGGGCGAGTGCCGCTGCGTACGACGGCACGCTCGGCGATCCGACCACGGTGAGGGTGGCCGCCGGGTCGGTGGTCGTGCGGGTGACGAACAGGGCTGCGATCGTCCGTTGGTGCGCCTTGTTCGGAGCGAGCCGTCCGACCGACAGCCAGCGCGCGCCGGGTCCCGGATGGGCGTTGCGCACCTCCTCGACGAGAGCGCGGTCCGGCTCGAGTGGCGGTACGCGGACGTTCGCAACCGGTATCACCTCGACCCGGCCGCAGCCGGCGCCGAGGAGCTCCTTCGCGTCGAACTGCGAGACGGCGACGCCGAGCTCCGCCCTCGGCGCGAGCAGCGCCAGTTCGGAGAGGGCACCCACTTGCAGGCGGGTGATCCCGTCGCTCCAGGGGCCGAAGTACTCGGGTGGGGTGACGCTGTGGTAGTTGACGACGACGGGCTCGGGTCGCGAGGCGAGCCAGCCCGCGATCACCGAACGGGTCGCGAACTGGTACACGAGGACGTCGCCGGGAGCCGCGTCGGTTTCGTACCGGAGGTAGGGAGCGGTCTCCGCGGCGGTCACCGGGTCGGGGATCTCGGTGTAGATCCGCGAGGGAATCCCCGCCTCGACCAGCAGGTCGCGGAGCGTCCGCGCATGCTCCCCCACCGCGTCGTAACGGTGGAGCATCGGGACGAACTGGTGGACTCCGGCGGTCGGGCTCACCGGTGGAACCTGGCGACCACCGCGTGGACGCTTCCCCGCTCGGGTCGGTGCCACTTGGTCTCGCTCGCATCGGCTCGGTCGAACAGCAACAACCAGGTCTCGGGGTGGAACGGCCGGCCGGGCAGCAGGTCGAGCGCCGTCGGCGGGAGCGACCGGTCGAACGCGGCCTGGTCGGAGGTGAGCACGACCACCGAGCCTCCCGGTTCGACCACCCGCACCGCCTCGTCGAGCAGGCTGATCTTCCCCGGGAGGTCGAGGCGGTCGACACATCCGGCGAGGACCACCGCCGCGGCAGAGCCGCCGGGGAGTGACGCGAGGTGAGGCTGCAATCTCGTCGATCACCAGGTCCGGTGTGCTCCGGCCCACCCGCGCCGCGCCGAACGCCCGCCAAATCGACGCGGCCCCGAGGGTCGACACCGCGCACCTGCCGACCGGTCTCGGTGAGCGCGTCGAGCACCGATCCGTCGCACAGCTCGCCAACCACGATGGTGCTCCGCTTCCCCACCGGCACACACCACGACCCGACCGAGGAGGCCCATTCGGTGAGTTCCGGGCACCGGAAGGTCGAGGGGCGCGGCGGACCCGACCGGATCGGCGCGCGCCTCGAGCGCTTCGATCCTCGCGGCCAGGTAGCGGAGCGCGTCCCAGGTCGCGACGAACCGGTCGCCATTGACCGCGGCGACTGCGGCATCGGCCGCGGTACGGGCATCCGCCGCGAGCAGATCGGCGAGCACGCCCGCCACGTCACCGACGAATCGCTGGCCGACCTTCGCCGACCGTCCGCGCTCCCAGAGGTCGGGGGGAAGCCCCCGCCAGGGAGCCGCACCCGCGGCGGAAGCGAGATTGGGCTCGTCGACACGGCGCAGCGCGTCGTCGAAACCCCACCGCAGCGAGCCCTGCGGGCTCAGACGGTCGAAGGCAGCGAGCAGCTCGCGCTCGTCGGGCTCGAGCTCCTGGTCGTGCGACGCGTGCCCGCGGTCGTCCGATCCGATGCCCTTGCCGTCTTCAGATTCGGTCGAGTCGCCAGCCGTCGTCGCTCACCCCTTCCGGACGTACTCGGCACCGCCAGTCGGCACGACGAGCCGTGCCGAGCGCAGTGGTGCCCGGTGGCCGCGGGCGACGACCTCCTCGAGGAACGCGGTGTAGCGGTCGATGATCGCCGGCCAACGGTAGTGGCGGGAGGTGTACCGGTGCCCGGCCACCGCCAGCCTCCGTCGCAGGGCCGAGTCGCTGGTCAACCGGTCGACCGCAGCCTCGAAGGAGCGGAACGAGTCGAACCAGAGCCCGCCACCCGATCGCCGGACGTGCTCCATGGTCGCCGCGCACGCGGCGTTGACGAGGACCGGCACGTCGACCGTCCAGGCCTCGAGCAGCACCAGCGAGAAGGACTCATAGGCAGACGGCGTCACCATTGCGCAGGCGCCGGCCAGGATGTCCCACTTGTCCGACTCGGAGACCGTCCCGGTGACCACCACGTCGGGATGGTCGGGCGCTTTGTCGGACACCGGTCCGACGAAGGCCAGGGCCAGATCCGTTGGGTGCCGCTCCTTGTAGGCGGCGAAGTAGTCAGCCAGCATGCCGCAGCCCTTGTGCTCGTCGACCCGTCCCAGATAGCAGAGGTAGGGCCGGTCGGAGAGCCCGAGCAGGTCCCCTCCGGCCCGACCGGTTCCGGCGGGTTCGTCGACGCCGAGGCCGAGCACCAGTTGCGGGCGAGCCCCGACCCGGAAGACGTGCTCCATCAGGTCGCGCTCCGCACGGGTGTGGTACACGAAGCCGTCGAGGTCCGAGAAGCTGCGCCGGAACGCCCGCAGATAGAGCGCGGGCTCGTCGTGAGCGGCCGGATGGAGCACGGTCGGCACCGGCGACACCGCGATGGCGTCGACCGTGGTCGCGAAGAGGTACGGGTAGCAGGCGAGCGCGTCGGAACGCGTGGCGGCGACCGCGTCCACGAGCTCCGGGCAGAGCGGACCGTTGAGTGCGATCCACCGCCGACCCTCCTCGAGGGAGGCGGTGGTCGGCGAGACCCGCAGACGTCCGTCGAGCTCGAAGTAGTCGAGCAGGCGTCGGGTCGCGGTCGGGAAGCGGTGCACGGTGACGCCGTTGATCGTCGAAGTGCCAGCCGGCTCGACGTTCTCCCACGTCAGGTGGTCGAGTGCGCAACTGGTCAGGACCTCGACCTCCCAACCGGGCTGTCGGCCGAGCCGTTCGGCCAGCATGCGCGCCGCGGTCTCGGCCCCACCGATGACTTCGGTGCCATAACGCGGGGTCACGAAGGTGAGCCTCATACCGTCGCCCGTCGTACACCCTCGAGGGCACCGAGCACTTCGACGAAGCGCGCGCGGGTCGTCTCCGGCGAGAAGGCGGCGAGTCGCTGTCGGCCGGCCGCCGACAGCGAGCTCGCGAGCACCGGATCGCGTGCCACCCGGGCGACGGACGTGGCGACGACACTCGGTCGCTTCGAGTCGAGAAGGAGACCCGCGCCCCCGAGCGTCTCCCCCACCGCGCCGGCGTCGTAGGCCACGATCGGCAGCCCCGAGGCCATGGCCTCGAGGAGCGGGATGCAGAACCCTTCGTGCTCCGAGAGGCAGACGAAGACGTCGGCCTCCGCGTACCAGGCGGCGAGCTCCGCGTGGGTCAGATCCTCCCCGTGTCGGATCGCGTCGCGAAGGCCGAGCTCCTCCGCGAAGTCGAAGATCGCCCGGGCGTAGTTCGGGGTGATCGAGGGCCCGACCAGGTGGAGCTGCGCCTCGGGGTCGAACCAGCGTCGATAGAGCAGCAGAGCCTCGACCAGGTCGTGCTGCGACTTGTTCGGAGAGAGCCGGCCGACGAACAAGAGGACGGTCGACGACCCGTGCGACGTGGCGAGCCGCGCCCGTTCGGACTCGTCGGCCGGACCGCACATCTGCTCGGTGTCGACGATGATCGGCACCACCGTCGTCGACCGGCATCCCATCGCCTCGAGCTCCCCTGCGTTGAAGGCCGAATCCGCGATGCCGAGCACCGCGCGCGGCGCCAGGGCCGCGGCTTGCTCGCGGGCGAGCGCGACCTTGTCGCGGGTGTGCTCCTCCCAGCCGTCGTAGAACGAGGCCGGGGTGATGTTGTGGTAGTCGAGGACCAGCGGTTCGTCGCGGCCGAGGAGGAACTCGGCGATCGGCGAGGCCGTGCTCAATTGATAGAGCAGGACGTCACCGGGCTTCGCGCGCTCGGGATAGCGCTCGAAGTAGGTGGCCTCGCTCCAGAGGTCGTCGTGGGCCGCCTCGACGTAGACCTCCGAGTCCCACCCGGCGTCGCGCAGCGCATCCCGGAGGGCCAGGGTGTGATCGCCGGTCGCGTCCCGTGGCAGCAGTGCCGGGACGAACTGGTGGACCGCGATCACCGCTCCCGGACGGCGACCAGCACGTACTCGGCCGGACCGAGCAGCAAGGCATTGACCGCGTCGATCGCCGCGTTCAGGGCGGCTGCCTGTTCGCCGGTCGCGGCGACCCGATCGAGGCGCTGATCCCCGCCCCCGAAGGTGACCTCCGTCTTCGAAAAGCCGCGCTCGCTGAGAAGATGAACCCAGGTCTCGAGGTGCAGGGGTCGGCCGGGCGCGAGGTCGGTCAGCACGTGACCGGAGTTGCGGGCCCACGCTTCCGGCGTCGCCGACTGCACGACCAGCACTCCTTCGAGCGCGAGGCGGGACGACACCAGGTCGATCAACCGCTCGCGCTCCCCTGGGTCGAGCCACTGGATCGACCCGCTGAGCACGAGCCCGGCGAGCGCCTCGTCGGCGACCACCTCGAGGTGGTCGAGGACGCCCTCGGCCCGCACGTCGAGGCCGCGGTCGGCGGCGAGCTCGACGTCCGGCTCGGCCGGATCCACTCCGTAGGCGTCCACACCGGCCGCAAGCAACGCGTCGAGGAGGCCGCCCGTCCCGCACTCGGCCTGGAGGACCCGACCGCGGACGCCGTCCATGGCCGCGACCGCCACCGGTGACCACCACTGGGTCCCGGGGTCGACCCGTGGTACCGCGCTCGGGGGCAGCTTCGGCGTCCGTTGTGCCTCGACCGCCGCCTCGAGATCCTCGACGTGGTCCACCAACACGTGGAACATCCGCGAGACCGCCCAGGCGAACTTGACGACCTGGTGGACGATGAAGCCGATGTACCAGCCGAGCGCTTTGCTGATCGTGCGCTTGACCAGTCCGCCGAGCGCCTTCTGCGACGCGGTCGGGACCGCAGTGTCGACGTACGCCGAACCGTCGACGAGGGCGAGCGTCTCGCGGAGACGGGCCTTCCCCTGGAGTCCGACCGGCGAGAACTCGAGGAACAACTCGTCGAGCTCGCGCTCGAGGCCGGCGGGAAGATCGCCCGACGCACGCCGGCGGCGCACCTCGGCGTCGATCTCGGCCATCACCTGGGTCAGGTAGTCGACCTGCTCGACTCCTTCGAGCTCCTCGCGCGCCGACTCCTCCCGCTCGACCGCGGCGGCCGGGGGCGTCTGCGACTGCGTGGGCGGCACAGCAGGACTATAGCGAGGCACCCCTTCGCCTCCGTGCTCCTACCGGCATCTCCGAGCACCTCCGATCGCCTCGGGACACCCCCGAAACCCGGTTCGGCGCCGGTGGCGAATTAGCATCGAGGACCGCGCGGGTGTGGCGGAACTGGCAGACGCGCCGGGCTTAGGACCCGGTCCCTTCGGGGGTGGGAGTTCGAGTCTCCCCGCCCGCACGCCGCTCAGACCAGGCTCGCGTGCCGGCGGCGGGCCGCGAAGAGCTCGGCGGCGCCCGCAAGATCGTCCTGCACCTCTCGCTGGGACTCGAGCAGCTGATCGGCCCAGAGCATGCGGAGGACCACCCGCAGCTGGTCGCGGCGCTGGCGGACGCGCGCCTCGTCGAGCGCCTCCCGCAGCACTTGGTGGAGCGTCGGATCGTGCTGCTCCGCGGGCTCGAGCGAGTCTCGCCGGCCGGCGAGCAACTCTGCGAACCCTTCGTACCATCGATGACTGGCGGCGTAGGCGTCGCGCAGCACCGCTGCCGCGACGTCCACCGACTCGAGGTCGGGACTCCCCGCGCCGAGACGTACGGGCGGCAGGCTGGCCAAGGTGTAGGCACCCAACCGGATGCGGTTGGCTCCGGTGAAGAGCTTGGTCGCCGTGTCGATGGGCACCACCTTGGTGCCACGCTCACCGAGGAACTGGCGGAACGCGTCGTCGAGGCGCAGGTAGGCGCGATGGGCGGTTCGGAACGCCGGCGCGGTGTCCACCCCCTCGGAGCTCACCAGACTGTTCACCGCGTCCGAGAGGTACCCGGAGTTGGCAACGAAGGCGTCGGCCAGTGCACGTCCGAATGCGGCGGTCGCGCCGCGAGGCCAGAAGAGCAGCCCGACGACGACGCTCACTGCACAGCCGATCGCCACGTCCTCGATCCGGGTGAGCCCGACCCGCCACCCCGAGGGCTGGATGATGTTGAAGAGGATGACGACCATCACGGTGAACCCGGCCTGGCCGGCGGCAAAGGAAATCATCGAGGGCGCCATCCCGGCCACCAGGACGGCGATGGGGAGCAGCACCCAGAGCGCAACCGAATGGGAGCCGATCCCGACCAGCAGCAGCGAGCCGATCACGAATCCGACTGCGGTCCCCCCGATCGCCCGCAAAGCGGTGGAACCGGTCCCGAGGGCGTTCGAACGCAGGACCGCGAGCGTCCCGAGGACGACCCAGAACGCGTGCTGGACGTTCGTCGCCTCGGCGACCGCGACGGCGAGCGCCAAGCCGGCGGCTCCGCGCACCGAGTTGCGGAACCAGACCGACTCGAAGGAGAGGTGGCTCCTGATTCGCGAGAGGCCGAGTGCCGGCGCAGGGCCGACTCCATCGGTCGGCTCGAGCGTGCCGGTCGGCTCCTCCCCGGCGGTCTCGAGCGCCGTGTCCGCCACCATCGAGGTGGCGACGCCGAGCGCGCGTGCGTGGAAGGCGGGATCGAGCAGGGTCTCGATGCCGGCGTCGGGTTCCCGGAGCGCGCCCGGGCGCTCCACCTCGAGTGGCTCGCCGGACGCGAGCATCCTCGACACCTCGGCGTCGAGCTCGTGGCGGACCAGTTGGTGGAGCCGCACGGTCGACGCCCGCACCTCTTCGTCGACCGGCGTCGCACCGTTTTCGGGTACCCGCCCGTCACGGACCAGTCGGGCACTCGACTGCAGGGTCGCCGCGACGCCTCCGAGGATCCGTCGGACCGAAGGGCGGTCGACGTCGCGGGTGCTTTGCGTCTCCAACACCGCGTTCTCTGCGAGCCACTCGGTCCGGCCGACCAACTTCGCCAAGGCCATCGCGGTCAGAGAGGCGCCGGTGGGCGGGTAGGGGGTCGACCCGAAGGACGCCTGCAGCTCGGCCACCTCGGTGTCCATCGTCGTCTTGGCCGCGGTGTTGCGGTCGCCTTCGACGTGGGCCGTCGCGACCCCGGCTACCGCGGAGAGGGTGGCCGACAGCTGACGGCGCAACCGGTCGTGCCAGTGGACCGGCCAGATCAGGAGGCAGGCGGGGATCGCGGCGGCCGCGGCGAGTACGAAGCCGACGATCCGTGGGCCGATCTCAGCGACCGGTGCGGCCACCGCCACCGGGAGCACGAAGGTCAACAGCGCGGCGGTCGACGCGGTCGCGGCCTGCGGCGCGACGATCCCCGCGAAGAGGACGACGAAGCCGACCACCGCCATGGCGACCACGGCCAGCACCTCGTGGGTCGACGCGGCGGTCCCGATGGTCACGAACACCACGCCGGTGGCGAACAATGCCAGGTAGGAGAGGAGGCGGGTCCGGGGTGGGCCTGCGAAGTCGACGAACAGCATCAGTGCGAACGAACCGAAGGAAGCGAACAGGCTCACCTGCGGATCGGAGAATGCGAAGTGAGCGATGGCGAAGATGCCGGATACGACGACCGCGGCCCGGACCGACCGCTTGGTGGCGACGAGCCCGGGATCCTTCGCCCGGAACCAGCTCGTGACCCGCGAGCGCGCGGAGCTCGCGGGTCGGTCCGCCGTTTGGGTCACCAATCCAGGATCGGGCACCTGGCGGGTCTCCCCTCTTGGTTCAGAGCGGCTTCCTCGCCAGCACGGCGAGCAGGTAGCAGTTGTCGGCGTCGTAGTAGATGCCGTGGTTGGCAGCGAGCGCGGCGGGGTCGAAACGATCGGTGCGGGCACCGCCCCAGTTGAGGCCACGCTCGGTCAGCACCTCGAAGCCGGCAGCCGACAGCTTCGCCCGCAGCTCGGGAAGGGTGTACTCGACCTTGTGGTCGGGATCGATGAAATCGGGCTGTTGCAGACGACAGAGCCGGCCGTTCGGGGTGTCGACGGCGAGGTGACCTCCGGGGACGAGGACCCGGGCGGCTTCCGCGAGGACCACGTCGCCGTCGGCCTCGCTCACGTGCTCGATCGACTGTCCGCTGTAGACGAGATCCACCGACTCGTCGGGCGCGAAGGCGAGGTCCGCCATCGAGCGGTACTCGTAGCGGACCCGCCCACGAGCGGTTTCCTCGGGTCCGAAGCGCTCGGACCGGTAGAGCGGATGACGATCGTCGGGCGGCAGATCGACGACGACCAGTTCGTCGAAGTCGTAGGGATAACCGAGGACGACCAGGGCGCCGCGCGGGTCGATGGTGTGGCCCCCACCGAGGTCGACGATCCTCCGTGCGGGCGGGAGCCCGATGATGAACTCTGCCCGGCTGGCGTGGAGCGAGCTGTGGAGGCTGGCCGCGCCGATCGGCACCTGGTTCCGGAACTCGCTCGAGCAGCGGATTCGGTCGACCACGTCGTCGTGGGAGAGGATCCCCGACGCCATCGCATCGGCCTGCTCTGTCCAGGCGGGTTCGTCCGGCTCCCGTCGGAGCAGCACGTTGTAGGCCATGCGTACCGCTTCTCTCGGTGCCAGCTGCGCATAGGCCAGGCCGGCGAGCCGGCTGACCTCGCGACGCACCTTGCGATCGATGCGCCGCAGGTGGGGCGAGACCTTTCGCGTTCGTACCGGGCCGATGGCGGTGAACCTACCATCGGCCATTCGGTCGCCCCGATCTTGCCGGAAGGGCCGCGCGTCGGACATGCTTCCCCGGTTCCGCTGCGGCCCCGGCCGCCGGCGGCGCTTCGAACCGGACACAGGAGGACGACATGGGAATGCTCGACGGCAAGGTGGCGATCGTCACCGGCGCTGGTCGCGGGATCGGCCGCGAGGAGGCGCTGCTGCTCGCATCCGAGGGCGCCAAGGTGATCGTCAACGACGTGGGCGCGTCCGTATCGGGCGAGGGAGGGGACAAGCATCCCGCCGAGGAAGTCGTCGAGCTGATCAAGAAGTCGGGCAGCGACGGCGCGGTCAACTCGTCGGACGTGAGCTCGTGGCAGGGCGCGAAGGATCTGATCGACCAGGCGGTGGACACCTTCGGCACGCTCGACATCCTGGTGAACAACGCCGGCATCCTCCGGGACAAGATGAGCTTCAACATGGACGAGTCGGACTGGGACGACGTCATCCGAGTCCACCTGAAGGGCCACTTCGCGCCGTCGCACCACGCCGCGGTCTACTGGCGTGGGAAGTCGAAGGCCGGCGAGCCGGTCGCCGCGCACATCGTGAACACCGCGTCGGAGGCCGGTCTCTACGGGAACGCCGGCCAGGCGAACTACTCGGCGGCCAAGGCGGGCATCGCGTCGATGACCTGGGTGCTCGCCCGTGAGCTCGAGCGGTACGGGGTCACCGTCAACTCGATCTCGCCGAGGGCCCGGACCCGGATGACCGAGAACCTCTTCGGCGAGATGGCAAAGGCGAAGGAGGGGTTCGACGAATGGGATCCCCGCAACGTCGCGCAGCTGGTGACCTTCCTCGCCTCGGACGAGGCCTCCGACGTAACCGGTCAGAACTTCGTCGTCTTCGGCGGCAACGTGTGGGTGATGGGCGGGTTCCACCCGGTCGGGGAGATCCGCCGGGATTCGATGTGGACCCCCTCGGAGCTGGCGAGCGCCAAGGGCGACCTGTTCAAGGGGATCTCGTCGGGCATCCCCAAGTTCAGCTTCTTCTAGGAGCAGGAGGCTCTTCCCTCTCCGGCGGCCGCCGAGGGTCAGGCCCGAGTCGGGACGACCGCGGTCGCCTCGCCGACCACCTTCTCCTCGCCGGCCGCGTTGGCGAGCCGGACGTCGAGGTCGACCAGATGGTCGTCGCCTTCGACGCGCTTGGCCTTCACCACGATCTGGGTGCGAAGGTCTTCGTCCGGCCAGGTCTGCTTGGCGAAGCGGACCTGGAACCGGCGGACGTTGCCGATGCCCACGTAGTCGGTGAGGGCGGAGCCGAGGAAGCCCATCGAGAACATCCCGTGCCCGAACACGCTCGGCTGCCCGGCCGCGACCGCCAGGACCTCGTCGTGGTGCATCGGGTTGAAGTCGCCCGAGGCGCCCGCGTACCTCACCAGGTCGGTGCGGGTCAGCACGTGGGTTCGCACCGGAGCCTGGTCTCCTTCGGACACGTCCTCGAAGTACAGCGCGGCGTCACCCATCGGTCGGACCTCCGTCCTCGTGCTCGGCTCTCTCGATTCTCGCACACCCGGGCGTGCAGCTCCGCTGCCTCACCGGCCGGGCTCGGGGTCCCGCGGAAGCCCGAGCAGCCGCTCCCCGATCACGTTGCGCTGGACCTCGCTGGTGCCCCCCGCGATGGTCAGGCACTTGCTCTGAAGGACTCCGTGCGCCCAGCTCGCGGCCGCGCCGTCGGAGCGCACGCCCTCGGGTCCGAGGAGGTCGAGCCCGAATTCGTGCACCCGCTGGTCGAATTCGGCACCGGCCAGCTTGCCGACGCTCGACTCGGGACCGGGCTCGAGTCGGCTCACCGAGCGGATCGTGGCCCGAAGGCCCAGCTGCGCGAGCGACTGCGCCTCCGCGGTCAGTGCGCCGAGGCGGTCGAGGGTGACCGGGTCGCCGAGCTCGGGTCGCGAAGCGAACAGGGCGAGCACCTCTTCGAGCACTCCGCCGAACGCACTGTCCGACGAGAGCGACACCCGCTCGTTGGCGAGCGTGGTGCGGGCGAGGAGCCAGCCGCCGTTCACCTCGCCGACGACGCACTCGTCGGGTACGAAGCAGCCGTCGAAGAAGACCTCGTTGAAGAGGGCCGCACCGGTGATCTCGCGCAGCGGCCGGACCGTGATCCCCGCAGAGCGCATGTCGACGAGGAAGTAGGTGATGCCGCGGTGCTTGGGTGCGTCCGGGTCGGTGCGCGCGAGGCAGATCCCCATGTGGGCGCGCTGCGCGACCGACGTCCAGACCTTTTGACCGTCGAGGGTCCATCCCCCCGGCACCTTCGTGGCGCGGGTGGCGAGCGCCGCGAGATCAGAACCCGCGCCCGGCTCGCTGAAGAGCTGGCACCAGACGACATCGCCACGGAGGGTCGGCATCACGAAGCGTTCACGTTGTTCATCGGTGCCGTGGGCGATGATCGTCGGGAGGGCCCAGGCGGCGACCGCGAGGTTGGGACGGCGCAGGTTCGCCTCCTTGCACACCTGGTCGATCACCAGCTGCTCGACCGGGCCGGCGTCCCGACCCCACGGAGCGGGCCAGTGAGGAGCGAGGAGTCCTTCTTCGGCGAGCGCGCGTCGCTGTTCGGCGGGGTCCTCCGTCGCGGCGATCGCTCGCAGCACCGGGCTCAGCCGGTCGTGCAGCTCGTCGGCCTCGGGAGGAAGCTCGACGCTCAGTCGCCGGCGCGTCCCCGACAGGGCGAGCGTGCGGACTCGGCACGCAGCGGAGCGGTGCCGCCGAAGAGCTGGCGGAGCGTCGTGGCCCGCCGCAGGTGGATGTGCGCGTCGTGCTCCCAGGTGAAACCCATCCCGCCGAGGACCTGAATGGCGCCGTTGGCTGCGGCGACGTAGCCGTCGAGTGCCAGAGACGCAGCGAGCTGCACCGAAAGATGGGCCTGCGCCCGGGTGTCCCGGTCGACCTCCTCATCGGAGACCTCGTCGGCCGAGGTGGCCGCGTCCCACGTCGCGGCCACCGACTGCTCGAGCTGGACCAGCATGTCGGCGAGGCGATGCTTCACGCCTTGGAACTGGCCGATCGGCCTGCCGAATTGGTGGCGATCGCGTGCGTGTTCCGCCGCGACTTCGAGGCACCAGCGTGCGCCCCCGACGGCTTCGGCGGCCGCGACGAGCAAGGCGAGGTCGCGGATCCGCTCGGTCGTGGCCGTGGTCAGGATCCGGGCCGGCGGGACGACGGCACGCCTCGAGCGTCCACGCCGCCGACGGCCGTGCGAGGTCGAAGCTCGGCACTCCTTCGACGGACCGCGCGTCGTCCCGTTCGAGGAGCACCCACAGTGTCGATCCCCCCGCCTCCACCGGCGCCAGCACCAGGGTCACCACGGTGCCGTTGACGATCGGCTGGACCGTTCCTTCGACGACCAGCGAGCCGTCGGGCCGCCGGGTGCCGATCAGGCCGGCCGGGGCTCGCGCGCTGCCGTCGGGCGACGCCACCGGATAGACGAGCGACGCGGGCGTCGCGCCGTCGATGACCGCGGGGAGGAACTCCTTGCCCGGCGCGCCGTGCTGGGCGAGCACCGCTCCGACCACGACGGTGGTCGCCCACGGGCCCGGCGCGGCCGCCCGCCCCAGCTCCTCGGCGGCCACCGCGAGCTCCACCAGTCCCGCGCCCTGTCCTCCGAACTCCTCGGGCAGATGGATCCCGAGCGTGCCGTGCGCGGCGAGGTCCTCCCAGAACGGCGGGAGTGCGTCGGCCGGAGCCTCGAGCGCCTCGCGGACGACGGCAGCAGGACACCGCGACTCGCACCACCCTCGAAGAGAGAGGCGGAGCTCCTCGTGCTCGTCGCGGATCCCGATCGGCACGATCAGGCTCCGAAGAGGTGCAGCAGGTGGTCGATCGACCAGGTGTCCCACGCGTGGGTGCCGAGGATCACCACCGCGATGAGGATCATCATCAGGTTCTGACCCTGCTCGGCCCAGTCGGTGATCATCAGGACGAAGTACATCAGGTTCAACAGGATGCTGGCGAAGGCGGCGATCGGCGTGAGGAAACCGAGTGCGAGACCCAGGCCGACCGCGAGCTCTCCGAAGACGACGACGTAGGCCATCGTTTTCGGATAGGGCCGGACGAACCGGTCGAAGCTGGTCTTCACGAATGCGAGCTTGTGCTTCTCGGCGACCGATGCGCCCCACGAGATGCCGGCTCCGCGGACCAGCCAGGCGGCCTTGTCCTTGTGGCGGAAGCTCTCGATCCACCAGAGGCCGATCCCGATCCGCAGGACTGCGAGCCACTCCGCTGTGGTCAACCAGGTCGTTTTCACGGCTGAGTTTCTAGCATCCCCGACCGAAGGCCAGCCCAGGCGCGCGCCCGCCTTGGTTCCTCACCAACCGCGGAACGTCGGTTCCCGGCGCTCCGCGAACGCGCGAAGCCCTTCGCGACAGTCCTCGGTACCGACCACGAGCTCCTGCGCGACCGCCTCGTCCCAGAGCGCGGCGGCCCGGTCCGACTCGAGGGAGCGGTTGGTGAGGTACTTGGCGGCCGCGATGGCGCGGGTCGGGCCCGACGCCAGACGTGCCGCCCACTGCCCGGCGAGGTCGTGCAGCTCGTCTCGCGGCACCACCCGGTTGACCAGACCGAGTCGCTCCGCGTCCCGAGCCGGGAGCTCGTCGCCGAAGAAGAAGAGCTCCTTCGCGCGCTGGATGCCGATCAGGCGAGGGAGCAGATACGCGCCTCCCGCGTCCGGCGCGATGCCCCGGCGGACGAACACCTCGATGAAGCCGGCCTCTTCGGCGGCGAGCACCAGGTCGCAGGCGAGCGCCAGGTGCATGCCGCCACCGGCGGCGGTCGCGTTGACGGCCGCGACGACCGGCTTCTCGCAGTCGAGCACCGCCGTGATCAGTCGCTGCCAACCCATGCGGATCAGACGGGCGGCTTCTCCGACCGGGCGGTCGGGGGCGCCCTCGGGCCGGGGAGGTCCCGGTTCTTGCGAGCGCAGGTCCGCACCGGTGCAGAAGCCCTTCTCTCCGGCGCCGGTCAGCACCACCGCCCGCACCGCGAGATCGGCCGAGGCCTCCTCCAGCCACTCGACCATCTGGTTCCGCATCGCCGCGGTGATCGCGTTGCCCGCCTCGGGCCGGTTGAGGGTGATCCAGCACACCCCGTCGTCGATCTGGGCCAGGACCTGTTCGTCCCGGTCGGCGCCGGACGCGCGCCATCAGCCGCGATGGATGATGTTCATGCGCGACGTGCAGACCGCCTCGCCGCTCTCCCGATCACGCCAGTCGGTCTCCACGACGACGAAGGTCATGGTCCGTCCCTTGGACTCCTTGCGGTAGGCGTCGACGACCTTGCCTTCACCGACCAACACGTCGCCGGCATAGACCGGCCGGCGGTAGGTGAACTCCTGTTCGCCGTGGAGGATGATGCCGCCCTTCGCCATGAGCGGGCCGAGCACCTCGGCCATCGGGTTCCCCTTCGGTGCCTCGCTCGACTGCAGCTCCGGATACGCGCCGAAGTTCTCCATCACGAAGGGGTAGGTGGGTGGCGCGGGGATCCCCGCGAGCCCGGCGTCGGTGGCCGCCCTCGGGTCGCGGTAGATCGGACTGTCGTCCTTCACTGCGGTCGCGAACTCGGCGAGCTTGCCTCGTTCCACGGTGACCACCGTGGTGCTGGTCGGCTTGCCGATGATCGAATCGAGGACGTCGTCGTCTGCCACCTGGGGCTCCTCCCCTCTCGTCGCCCGGCGCAGGCGCCGGGCGTCGGCCCGCAACCTAGCGCGGGCCCGCTTGCGCCCTGCGATCCGATGCTCGGAAGAACTCAGAAGAAGCAGTGAGACTCGCCTTCGCCGTGGCCTACAGTGCGCCGGTGGCACGCTCTGGCGACGGAGAGGCGCGCGCGACGGTGTCGATCGCTCGCGACACCGCAACGATGGCGCGGGCCGCAGCCGACGCGGCAGCCGCGACCCTCCGCGGCCGCGGTGGCGAGATCGGGCGTCGCCCACGCGATGTTCGCGACCGGGAACTCGCAGCTCGACTTCGTCGCGACGCTGGTCGGGGACACGCCGGACGTTCCCTGGGGCGACGTCGTCGTCTTCCACATGGACGAGTACGTGGGGATCGGCGAGGACCACCCGGCCAGCTTCCGGCGGTGGATCCGCGAGCGCATCGTCACACCCGCCCGTCCCCGCGCCGCCCACTACCTCGACGGCCTCGCGCCTCCCGAAGAAGAGGCCGTCCGCTACGCCGACCTGCTCACCGCGCACCCCCTCGACCTCTGCTGCCTCGGGATCGGCGAGAACGGCCATCTCGCGTTCAACGACCCGCCGGTCGCCGACTTCGAGGACCCGCTCGACGTCAAGGTGGTGGTCCTCGACCGGGCCTGCCGTCTCCAACAGGTCGGCGAAGGCCACTTCGCCACCGAGTCCGACGTCCCCGAGCGAGCGGTGACCGTGACCATCCCGGCGTTGCTACGGGCCGGCCGGGTGCTCGCGATCGTGCCCGAGTCGCGCAAGGCCGAACCGGTGCGCGCCGCGCTCGAAGGACCGGTGAGCACCGACTGCCCCGCCTCGATCCTCCAGCGCACCGCGCAGGCCACGGTCTTCCTCGACCCCGCGTCCTCGGCGCTGTTGGCCGAGGGACGCGAAGGAATCCGCTCCCGCTAGAGCCAGCGGTCGAGAAACGGGTAGGCGAGCACGCCGTGCCACTGGTGCTCGCCCTCGAAGACGTCGTGCACCAGCGCGTCGCTCGCACCAGCCTGGTCGTAGATCGGGGCGATCCGCCGGAGCGACTCCTCGGCCGCGGCGACTGGGAACAGGAGGTCGTCGCGCCCGTTCTCGACGAGGAGCGGCCGCGGCGCGACCAGCGCACCGAGATCGGCGTGCTCGATCTTGCCGAGCATCCCGAAGAGGACCTGCGAACCGCACATGTTCCAGGGCACCTTGTGCGCTTCCGCCCACGAGGAGAAGAAGCCACTCACCACGGAGGCGGCGACCCGGTCATCGATCGCGGCGAGGAACAAGGTCGCGGTCGCGCCGTAGGAGAACCCGACCATCCCGAGGCGCGCCGGGTCGACCAGAGGATGTTCGGAGAGCACGTCGAGACAGCGGGCCAGGTCCCAGAGGTTCTGGGTCAACGGGGTCCACCCGCCCATGAATTGGTGGACCAGGTTGGTGTCGCACGCGTAGTGGTCGGGAGGGTTCCAGTCCGCGCGCTCGCCGAAGCACCGGAGGTCGGGCGCGAGCACCAGGTGGCCGCGGCGGGCCAACTCGGCGGCGTAGTCCTCTCCGGGACGAGCTTCGGGGTCGAGCCCGCACACCCGCGACTTGCCCGGGCCGTGCCCGTGCACCGCGAGCACCGCGGTGCCCGGTGCGTCGCGGCCGTCGGGCACCAACAGGTAGGCCGGCACCGACATGGTGTCCTCGCTGTCGAAGACGAGGCGCGACTGCGTGTACCCCTCGCAGGGGACCTCGTCGGTGACCTCGACTTCGGGCGGTACCCGCGCCGGCCAGGGTACGAGGAGTTCCTCGAGACGAGCCCGGAAGCGTCCGCGCCAGGCCTCCCACGCAGCCGGGGTCGCGGTCGGGAAAGGGGTCCGACTCATCGGTTGCCATCAGCCGGGTCACCACCTGGAACCAGGGCGAGAAGTTGCGCGGGCGGGCCTCCACGGCGCCCACGCTTCCACATCCTGACGACCGCGGACGGTTGAGCAGCCATCGACCGTGCGGCACACTGGGGTCATGGCGCTCGCCACCGAGCTCGACATCCGCCCCCTCTCGCCGCTGATCGGTGCCGAAATCCACGGGGTCGACCTCTCGCGTCCACTGGGCGAGGCGGGTGTCGCCGCGGTGCGCCAGGCCCTCAACACCCATCACGTGGTCTTCTTCCGCGACCAGGAGCTCACCCCGGAGCAACAGGCGGACTTCGCCGCCCAGTTCGGCGTGGTGACCGAGGGTCACCCGGTGATCGCGGCCATCGACGGGCACACCAAGGTGCTGGCGATCGACGGCCGAGAGGACCGGGCCAACTGGTGGCACACCGACGTGACCTTCCTCCAGGCGCCCGCGTTCGGGTCGATCCTCTACATGCTCGAAGTGCCCGACGTCGGCGGCGACACCATGTGGGCCAGCTTGCAGGACGCCTACGACCGACTGTCGGAACCGGTCCACGCGATGTGCGACCAGCTGATCGCGATCCACCACGACCCCTGGTTCGCGGCGGAGGTCGAGGCGAAGGGGGGATACGAGTGGCACGGCGAATGGCACGAGAAGCTCCTGCCCGCCATCCATCCGGTGGTCCGGACCCACCCGGAGAACGGACGCAACGGCCTCTTCGTCAACCCGCACTTCACCCAGATGATCTTCGGGCTGTCGCCGAACGAGTCGGCTGCGATCCTCGACATGCTCTACCGGCACTGCCAGCAGCCGGAGCTGACCTGCCGGTTCCGCTGGCGTCCCGGGTCGGTGGCGTTCTGGGACAACCGGGCCACCCTTCACTACGCGATCGACGACTACGGCGACGCGACCCGGATCGGGCACCGGGTCACCCTCCGGGGCGACGTGCCCTACGGGCCGGCCAAGCCGCCAGCCTGACCGGCTACTCCCCCGGCGCCCCGGGCCGGCGCTCGCCGTTGCCGTCGGGCGAGCCCTGCGCGCCCGACCGGGTCGGGAGGCTGCCGGACACCGCCAACGCCTCCTCGCTCGCCCCGAGGTACGCGGCCAGCGCGCGCGGGTCGCGCCGTACGTGGTCGGGGGTGCCGGCGGAGACGACGCTGCCGCTCTCCATCATCACCACCTTGTCGCAGAGCGCGAAGACCAGCGGCACGTCGTGCTCGACCAGGAGGATGGTGGTGTCGGCCACCTCGTGCAGCCGCCGCAGCAGCGGGACGAAGGCCTCGGCCTCGCGCTGCGCGATCCCCGCGGTGGGCTCGTCGAGGAGCAGGAGCCGCGGGCGGGCGAGGACGATCGAGGCCAGGTCGACCACCCGTCGGGTGCCGGTCGAGAGCTCGGCGATGCGGTGACGGCGGAAGCGCTCGATGCCGAAGGACCGCATGACGTCGTCGACCGCCACCAGCTTTCCACGCTCGGCGCGGCGCGCCCACGGCATCTGCAGCGTCGAGGCGAGCACTCCCACCGGCCGGCTCGCATCCTGGGTGAGCAGGAGGACCTCTTCGACGGTCAGCTGCGGGAAGAGACGGCAATCCTGGAACGAACGCACGATCCCGAGCGAGCTGCGCTCCTCGGGCAGGTACTCGACGAGGCTCTCGCCGTCGAGTCGGACCGACCCCGCGTCCGGGCGCACCAGTCCGGACACCACGTCGAGCAGGGTGGTCTTTCCCGAACCGTTCGGGCCGATCAGGCCCACGATCTCGCCCGGTTCGGCAGAGAGCTCGACCCCGTCGACCGCCCGGAGGCCCCCGTAGGAGACGACCACGCCCTCGACGTCGAGCCGCGCCGGGCCGCGTGCGCGGTCGCGGGTGCTCACGGGACGGGCTCTCCCGCCACGACCGGTGTCGCGGGGACCGTCGTGCCGCGCAGCGGTGGCTCCCCCTTCGTCCCGCGCAGGCGTGCGACCAGGTCGGTCACCAGATCACCGAGCTGGTGCATGACCTCGGCCAGGCCGCCCGGCAGATAGAGGATGAACGCGAGGAGCCCGAGCCCACTGGTGAGGAACTGGATGGTCGGCGTGGTGCCGAAGATCGCCGGGATCCCGACCAGATAGAGCGCGCCCAGCACCGCGCCTGCGATCGAGTCGAGGCCGCCGATGACCACCATCGAGACGACGAGCAGCGAGTAGGTCGGATCGAAGGTGCTGGTCGAGAAGCGCTCGAGCGCGAAGGCCAGGCAGACCCCGGCGTAGCCGGCGATGAACCCCGACAGTGCGAAGGCCAGCAGCTTGGTACGCGCGAGCGGAATGCCCGTCGCACCCGCTCCCGACTCGTTGTCCCGGACCGAGATCAGCCGACGGGCGACCCCGCGGTCGCGCCACAGACGGACCATCAGCGCGGACAGGACCAGGACGACGAGGGAGAACCACGCGAAGGCGCGTTCGGAACCGAGATCGATCCCGAAGATGCTCGGTCTCGCGATCAACGTCGACTGCGGGTTGGGAAGGCCGGTGCACAGCCGCTTGTCGAGGACCGGCACCGTCCAGCAGGTGGTGGAGAGGATCGGTCCCATCAGCCAGAGGCTGAACGCGAGGGTGCTCACCGCCAGGTAGAGGCCTCGCACCCGCAGCGCGGGCAGCCCGATCACCACCGCGACCACTGCGGTCACCGCGCCCGCGAACGGCAACAGCAGGATCAGCGGGACGCTCGAACCGAGGTGCGACGCCATCAGGGCCCCGATCGCGACCAGCCCGAACTGCCCGAGGGAGACCTGGCCGGCCCAGCCGGTGAGCACGGTGAGGGAGAGCGCGATCACCGCGTAGATGCAGATCTGGGACATCAGGAACGAGCGGCCGGTGCTGACGACCAATGGCGCGAGGGCGGCCGCGAGCACGACCAGCGCGACGCCGGTCCCCCCGACCCGTGCGTCGAAGCGGGTCCACGTCGCGGAGCCGGCTCCGCGTGCTCTCCAGCCAGCTGGACTGCTCCTCCCGCCGGACGCCGATCGGCAGCGCGGCGATCCGCACCAACAGCACCACCGAGACGATGAGGAACAACACCAGGTCGACCTGCGCGGTCGTCGCCAGGTTCCAGACCAGGATCTCCTGGACCACCCCGACCGCGATCGCCGCGATGAACGCCACCGACAGACTGACCATCGCGCCGACCATCGCCGCGGTGAGCGCGAGCAGGAGCAGCTCGGGGCTGAGCACGTCGGTGAGGGCGGACGCCTGACCGGGGGACGCGAGGATCGCGGCGAACGCGGAGAGGACGCCGGCGAGGGTCCAAGAGACCGTCGAGGTGCGACGCACCCACACACCGGAGAGACGGGCCGAATCTGCGTTCTCGGCCATCGCCCGCATGTTGAGGCCCCAGCGGGACCACTTGACGAACGCGGCCAGGGCCACCGCAACGATCGGCGCCACGATGAGGGTGAGCACCTGGCCCGGCGTGAACAGGTAGGTACCGATGTGGAAGGTGAGGTGCACCGGCACCGGGAAGGGCTTGAAGAGGTTCTTCGGTCGCATGAAGGGCAGGGCGGTCAGGACGAAGAGCACCTGGCTGAGCCCGATCGTCGCGACCATCACCAGCACCCGGGGCCGGTTGAAGAGACGACGCAGCACGAGCTCGCTGAGCGCGCCGATCGCTGCGGCCAGCCCCACCGCGAGCACCAGTGAGAACCAGTAGTTGAACCCGAAGTCGTAGAAGCACTTGACCAGGAAGACCGCCGCCACCACGCCGAGCTGGCCCTGGGCGAAGTTGAGGACCCGGTTGGTCCGGTAGATGAGCACGAGGCCCATCGCCAGCAGTCCGTAGCCGAGGCCGGTGATCGCACCCTGGACGAGGACGAAGCTCGGGACCGACACGAGAGCCCCTCAGCCCAGTCCGGCGGCGGCCGCCCCGAGGAACACCGGTCGCAGCAGGTCGGTCCGTTCGATCAGATCGGTGGCGAGTCCGTCGAAGCGGATTTCGCCCCGTTCGATGAAGATGGCCCGCCGGGCCAGGCTCATCGCCCGGTTGACGCTCTGTTCGACCAGTACGACGGTGGTGCCCTGCTCGTTGACCTCCCGCACGATCGCCATCAGCCGGTCGACGGCCATCGGTGCGAGCCCGAGCGCCAACTCGTCGATCAGGAGAAGGCGAGGGCCGAGTGAGCATGACCCGGGAGAGTGCGAGCATCTGCTGCTCACCCCCGGAGAGGGTGCCCGCCGCCTGGTGGAGCCTCGGCGCGAGCTCGGGGAACCGATCGAGCGCGTCGTCCATGGCCGAGCGGGCCTGGCCGCGCCCGCGCAGGGTGTGCGCGCCGACGAGCAGGTTGTCGCGGACGGTGAGGCCGGGGAAGGTCATCTTGCCGCCGACGAGGAGCGCGACCCCTTGATCGATGATCTGCTCGGGTTCGAGGTAGGTGCAGTTGACCCCGAAGATGCGGATGACCCCGCGGTGCGGATGGTCGAGACCGGACACCGCCCGGAGCAGAGTGGACTTGCCGGCCCCGTTAGTGCCGAGCAGCGCGACGACCTCGCCCTCGCCGATATCGAGGTTGATGTCGAAGAGCACCTGGTTGGTGCCGTAGTAGAAGTCGAGGTTGTGCACCTGCAGCGCCGGCACCGCCCCGCCGGCCTGCCGGCGGCGACCCTCGGCGTAGCGCTCCAGGCAGTCCTCGATGACCATGGTGATGTCACCCTTGACGTAGCGCGAGCCGATCACCAACAGGAGACCCCCGATCGCGCAGACCGGCCCGATCAGGGTGAGCGCGACCGTCGGTCCGTGCAGGTAGCCGACCGCGTCGCTCACCGCGCCGAGGAGCACCGCGCCGGTGAACCCGCCGAACACCAGCGCGCACACCCCGAACATCGCGAAGCAGATGGTGCGCATCTCGGGGGGTGCGGTCGCCGCGAGGGTGAGGAAGATGCAGATGGCAAGCGGTGCGACCGCGGCGTTGGCCAGGAACTGGAGGGTGACCACCAACCACAGGTACGGCATGTAGAGCGAGGCGACGAACAACCCTCCGTACACGGTGATGCAGATTCCCGCGATCACCAGCGGACGCTCCGGTGCCCGCCGGAAGTACCGGTCGCCGAGCACGTAGGCGAAAGGCAGCCCGAGGAACGCGGCGAGACCGATGATCGAATAGACCTCGCTGCGCTGCGCGGTGTCGAGCCCCCACCGACGGACGAAGTAGAGGTTTCCGAACAGCGGGGCGCCGGTGCCGGCGAAGCCGAGGATCGCGACGGCCACCAGCTCGTAGTAGATGGAACGGATCCGCAGCAGCCGGGTGACCGCCGAGCCGAGGAGCACCCGGGGGGCCTCACCCTGCTGCGCGTGCAGGTCCATTCCCGACGCCTTCAAGATATGGGACGACTCGTTCGCGCCCTTTTCGGGCTCGCGCAGGGTGAACAGCAACAGGCCGACCGGGATGCCGGCCAGTGCGATCAGGCAGCCGTAGCGCCAGTTGTGGGAGATGGTCACGACCCAGCCGAAGATGAGGATCCCGACGGTCTGGGAGAGCGGGTCCGACAGGTTGTGCCAGCTGAAGACCCTGCCCCTTCCCTCGACCGGGTAGGCGTCGGAGAGGTACGAGTTGTGCACGGTGTTGTTGACCCCGAACCCGATCGACGCGACCAGGTAGAGGAAGGTGAACGCCCACACGTTCGGTGCGATCGCCATCAGGGGCGCGAAGACCGAGAACACCAACAGCGCGACCGCGGCCACCACCTTGCGGCTGCCCCGGTCCGCCCAGAGCGCGAGGGGCACCGCCCAGAGAAGCTGGGCCACCTGCGCGACGAAGGCCACTGCACCGAGCGCCGCGTCGTGGATGTGGAACGAGTGCTCGAGGTTGTTGCCGATGAGGATGATCCCGTTGCCGAAGCTGCCCGGAATCAGCGCGGCGATGGTGAGCAGCACGAGCGGTGCGGTGCCGTACTGGTGGAGGATCCCGAGGAATGGTGGCGGTTTGCCTTCGCCGGTACCGGGCATCACGTCGAGGTCGGCGATCGCCTCGGGAGTCCTGCTCTTCGAGACGACTTCCTTCAGCAGTTCGTCCGGGACTGCGAAGTCGAACAGCACCTGCTCGGGCATCGGGCCCTCACCCTAACCCTGTGCCCGGCGCCGGTGGCGGGTGCCCGGACGACGCCGCGCGGAGGAGCGACTCGGGAGGAGAAGCGGCCTCCTCGATTTCGACGACCACTTCGGCCAGGTGGTCCGCACGGCCGGCGAGCTCGGCGTACCACCGGGCCACATCGGGATCCGGATCGCGGCGCGTGCACGGGCGGATCGAGAACCTCGAGATCGAAGCCGAGCCCCGCGCCCCTGCGACGCGAGGAGCGCGGCGCCCGCCGATGCGGCCTGTCCCGACCGGCGCCGGCTCGCCGGGAGACCGGTGATGCCGCAGACCACCTCGGCCCACACCGCGACGTCGGTGCCGGCGCCGCCGAGCGAGAGCTCGGTGGTCGGCGGACCAGGCTGGTCGGCGCGCGGCGAGCGCGGCGAGGCAGCGCCGCACCTCCCATCCGACCGACTCGAAGACCGCACGGGCGAGGTCGGCGGTTCCGGTGGTCGACGAGATGCCGGCCAGGCATGCGGCCGCGGACGGTTGCCACCACGGAGCTCGGGCGCCCTCGAGCCACGGGGTGGCCACGACGCCACGCGCGCCCGGCGGACTCGTCGTGGCCAGCGAGGCGAGCGCCGACGGAGCGTCGCCGGTCAGCCGGCTGAGCCAGGCGAGGAACGAGCCCGCAGCCGAGAGCCCCGCTTCGAGCAGCCACCCGCCGTCGGCCCCACGCGACGCCACCACTCCCGGACGGCGGCGCCGGCCGCTGTTCACCTTTCACCGGAACCGACACGTTGGCGGTCGTCCCCCAGCTGACCAGCGGCCGCGCCTCGGTCGCACCGGTGCCGAGCACTTCGCACGCGCGGTCGCCTGCGCCGATGACCACCGGGGTCCCCGACGCGACGCCGAGGTGTTCGGCGACCGAACCCTCGATCGAGCCGACCACGGTGTCCGACGGCACCGCGGGCGGCAGCCGGTCGGCGACCTCGCCGGCCAGCGCGGTGTCCACCCGGCCGGCCGCGTCGTGGAGCCCCGCCCGCGAGGCCATCGTGGTGTCGGTCACCACCTCGCCGGTCATGCGCCACGCGACCAGGTCGCGCGGCGTGAGCATCCACACGGCCGACGCCAACTCCGCCGGCCGGTGACCGGAGAGCCAGGCGACCTTGGCGGCGACCGACGCGGCGTCGAGCGGGCCGCCCGGTGCGCTCGCGTCGCCCTGATCCACGCCGCGGGCACCCGCGAGATGGGCTGCCTCCTGCGCGGCGCGGCGATCCGACCAGAGGATGCCGGGCACCGAGCGCGCGTCCCGAGCCGTCGAAGAGCGAGAAGGTCTGGCGTGCTCCGGTCAGCCCGACGACCGTGACCGGGCTGAGCCCGCCGGGCAGCTCCGCACCGAGACGGCTGCACACGTCCAGCACCGAGGACCACCAGGTCCGCCGGGTCCTGCTCGGCCAGCCCCGGCTCGGGGTGCTCCGTCTCGAGCGGGACCGACGCCAGCGCGAGCAGGCCCTCCGCGCCCCACACCGCCCCCTTGGTGACGCTCGTGCCGAGGTCGACCGTGAGGATCACGAGCCGTGGACGACGGCGGCGAGCGACGCGGCCATCGCGGCGGGGTCCTCGTCGTTGAGCACCGCGCGGCCGATCGCCAGTCCGCCAGCTCCTCCGGCCATCACGTCCCGCGCCTCCTCGAGGATCTCCTCTCTCCCCTGGGGTCGGTGCGGCCCGCCGAGGAAGAGCACCGGTACGCCGACGCTCGCCACCACCCGGGCGACCGCGGCCACCCGCTCGTCGCCGGTCGGGGCCTCGGGTACCGGCACCTTCAGCAGCGGCGCCCCGAGGTCGTGCGCGATGACCGCGGCCAGCACGATGTCCGCGATGAGCTTCGACATCCGGCCGCCGCGCCAGACGACCGCCTCGACCATCGTCTCGAGACCGGCCGCACGGGATTCCTCCAGCACCTTCCCGAGCAGCTCGATCGCCTCGGCCCCTCGCAGGTCGTCCATCGCGACCCGGGTCATGATCTTGACGCCGGTCCACCCTTCCTCGGCTGCGCCGGCCACGCTCGCCACCAGACGGTCGTCGAGCTCGAAGACCGACCCGGCGAGACCGGTCCGGTTGATCGAGAGATAGGTGCGCTGACCCTCGGCGATCGCGCCGGACGAACGAAGGCTGCGCAACGGCTCGGTGGTGGCGAGGATCCCGTCGCAGTGGGGCAGCGCGGCGGCGAGCACGGCCAGGTAGTCGTCGTAGCGCTCGATGGTCACCACCCCGCGTGCCGCGGTGGTCGGCTGCGAGGATCAGGTCACCGCTCACGCGACCCCGGAGAGCGAGAAGACGATCTTCGCCACCGACGAGAAGTCCTCACGGGCGAAGCCGGCCACCACCGCGGCGGTCAGCGCCTGGCGGGTGATCGCGGTCGTGGCGAGCGGTACCCCGGTCGCCGCGCCGTACCCGAGCGCGAGGTCGAGGTCCTTCGCCATGAGCTCGGTCATGAACCCCGGCTGCCAGCCGTTCGACGCCGGGCTCTCGGGAACCACACCCGCGACCGGCAGGCGGGTCCGCACCGCGACACAGTCGCCGGTCGAGTGCACCAGCACCTCGTGGAACTTGGCGAGGTCGACGCCGGACTTGACCGCGAGCGCGGTCGCCTCTGCGGTGGCCAGCATCTGCGCCGCGTAGACGAGGTTGTTGCAGAGCTTGACCACCTGGCCCATCCCGGCTCCGCCCACATGGACGATGCGGGCGGCGAAGGCCTCGAGCGCGGGTCGGGCCACCTCCAGTGTCTTTTCGTCTCCCCCGACCATCACGGTGAGCGTCCCGGCTTCGGCGCCCGCGGTGCCGCCCGAAAGGGGCGCGTCGAGAAAGCCGGCCCCGGTCGCCTCGACACGCTGGTGTTGCGCGCGCTCGACCTCGGGGTCGATGGTCGAGCAGTCGACGACGATCTTTCCGGCGCCGAGCGCGGGGAGCAACGCGCCCACCACCTCGTCGACCTGGGGTGAGCTCGGCACGCAGAGGATCACGATCTCCGCGGCCTCGGCCACCGCCTTCACCGAGCCCCCCTCGATCGCACCGAAGCCCACCGCGCGCTCGATCGGACCGCGGCTGCGCGACGCGACGGTGACCCGGTGACCGGCCTCGACCAGGTGGCGGGTCATCGGCAGCCCCATGGCACCGAGGCCGACGAAGCCGATCTCCATCTTGGTCCTCCTCACCCTCGACGATTCGCGGACGAGCTCAACGGTCGAACTGCGGGAGCCATCGCGCCGTCCCCGACAACAGCTCGTCGACCATCGCGCCGGTCACGCCGAGGTCCCCCCGACCCGCCAGCGGATCGAGGAGGAACGCGGCGGTCGCCAGGCTGCGATCGCCGGCGAGGGCGGCCTCGACGGTCATCTCCTGGACCGCGACGTGGCGGCGGAGCAGCTCGGCGAAGGGCCGTGGGAGACGGGCCCGGTCGCGCCCGCGCACGCCCTTGTCGTCGACGACGCAGATCGACTCGACCACCACCTCGTCGTCCACGTCGGGCACCTGTCCGTCGTTCGGGATGTTGACCGGCAGCTCGCGGGCGGTGCCGGAGACCAGCGAGTCGATGACCGGGCCCGGCAGCTCTCCCGATTGCCAGGTCTGGAGCTGCTTGCTCCCCGCGAGCCAGGCGTCGACGTCGGCCACGTAGCCGACCTGGTGCTCCTGTCGCCGGGCGATGGTGGTGAGGTCGATGTTGTACGCCGATCCCCATCCCGACTCCTCGGTGAGGACCCAGGGCACGAACTCCGCGATGTGGCGGTCGCCGGAGGCCGGCAGCGCGCCGAAGCGGTCGAGCAAGGTGAGGGCGAGAAGGTGTCGCTGGAGGAAGTCGAGGCGCGAGAACTCCTCGGCGACCGGACGGTCCGGGCCGGGCGCGAGCGCGGCGAGGCCGCCGGCTTCCTCGACCATGCCGGAGAGGATGTCGAACCCGTCCTCTCCTTCGACGTCCAGTTCGGTCACCACCGGAAGGTGGTTGACCCCGGCGACGACCGGCCGGATCGCCTCGGCGGGCTTCCCGAGGGCGATGGCCAAGTCGAGGCACCAGTTCCCCACTTCGTGACAGAGGCCGACCGCCTTGAGCGGCGACTCGCGGCAGACCGCCCGGGTGAGGCAGGTCATCGGGTTGGTGATGTTGAGCATCCACGCGTCCGGGCAGACCTCTGCCATGTCGGCGGCGATGCCGACCAGCACCGGGACGTTGCGCAGCGAGCGGTTGACGCCGCCCGGACCCACCGAGTCGCCGACCGATTGGCGGATGCCGTGGCGGGCCGGGACCTCGAGGTCGACCGCCATCGACTCGAAGCCGCCGGTCGAGATGGTCACGATGACGAAGTCCGCTCCCTCGAGCGCCCGCCGCTGATCGGTCGTCGTGGCGAACGTGGCTCCGGCGCCGATCGCCTCGTCGAGCTTGCCTGCGAGCGCCTCCATCTTCACCAGCGGCTCGGGGTCGATGTCCTCCAAGACGATGCGCGCCCCGTGCAACGACTCGGTGCCGAGCAGGTCGGCGAGGAGCTCCGGCGTCCACTGGTAGCTGCCGCCGCCGACGATGGTCACCTGCACGCTGCTCAGCTCCCCCGTGAACGGGACCGACCCGAACCTGGCATGGGGAGCACTCTATCCAGTGCCCCCCGCCGCACCACGGGCGTCGACCCCGGCGTGCGCGAAGGACGTGCCGGTACCATGCGGCGATGCCGCAACCCACCCTGCTCTACGTGACCCAGGTGGCTCCCTACCTCGACGGCCCGGCCGGTGTGCACGGCGTGCTCGATCAGTCCGCCACCGCCCTCGCCGAGCTCGCCGAAACCCGCGGGATGGACTTCGAGCGGACCGGCGACGTGCGGACCCTCGACCCCACACTGCTCGAGCGGGCGCGGGTCCTGGCCCTCTTCACCATCGGGGAGACGCCGTGGTCGGAGAGCCAGCAGCGGTCGATCGTCGACGCGGTCCGCTCGGGGAGGACCTCGGTGCTCGCGATCCACTCGGCCACCGACTCGTGCCACGGGTGGGACGAGTACGGCCAGCTGGTCGGCGCGCGCTTCGACGGCCATCCGTGGACCCAGTCGGTCAACGTGGAGGTGCTCCAACCGGAACACCCGGCGGTCGCGCACTTCCCGGAGGTCTTTGCCTGGCACGACGAGATCTACACCTTCCGCGGGCTCCGGCCCGACGCGGAGGTGCTGCTCCGCGCGAATCCCGACGACCTCGACGCCGAGGTCAGCCCACCCTCGGGCGAGTACCCGCTCTCGTGGTGCTTCACCGAGGGGTCGGGGCGGGCCTTCTCGACCTCGCTCGGCCACTTCCCGCTGGCCTGGGAGACGCCCGACTACCTCCGCCACCTCGACGGCGGGCTGGGCTGGGTCCTCGCGAACTGACCGGCGCCGGGCGCCTCAGCCGGTGTTGCCCGGCAGCGGCTGGAATGGCGTCACGTTGGTCCAGCAGGTTCCCTGCGCCTTGCCTTGCGACGTCAGCTGGCACTGCGAGCTCGGGGGGACGTTGTTGTGCAGACGGACGATCTTGTAGAGGGTCGGCCCGTAGCGCTTGTCGGGTCCGTAGCTGAGGATCGGCGCCGAGGTGCCCGGGAAGTCGGTGATCTTCGAGAGCGCGGTGACAAAGGTGCGCCGGTTGAGATCCGGGCCGGCGTTCTTCGCGGCCTCGGCGAAGAGGGTGATCGTCTCGCACCAGAGGACGACGGGCCCTTGCTCTTCGAGGTAGTCGGTGGTCGCACCCGAGGGGATCTGGGGGTAGGCCTTGTGCCAGGGGGTCCAGCACGCCTTGACTCCCGGGTCGTAGCCCTTCGGACCCGTGTAGTTCGACGGCGTCGTCGAGCCTCCGAGCGTCTGGGTGGTGAGGCCTTCCTGTCCGTCGAGCGCCTTCTCGTAGGGGATCGGGATGAGTCCGAGCGCGGATTCGATGCTCTCCTCGTAGTCGCTCAGCAGAAGTCGCGGGTAGTACTGCTGGGAGGTCTCCGCCTGTAGCACCGGGTAGAAGACGTTGAAGGGGATCAGCGGAATGACCGAGTCCACCCCCGCGCTGCGAAGCTGCTGGATCACGAGGGGCGCCTGCGAGTTGGTCGTCGCCGACTCGGTCGGGTCCGACGCGATGGTCTCGACCACTGGCGTGACGCCGGCTCGGTGCAGGTCCGGCAGGAGGTAGTCGTTCAGGGCCAGTTGGTCCGAGGCACGGTCGCCGGCGATCACCCCGACCACCCGCGAGCCGCCGAGCAGGTGCGCGCTGAGCCCCCAGTCCACGACCGCTTGGAGGATCACCGAGTCGTCGGGTCCGGTCCACCAGAGGTAGGGCGAGCCCTGGTCGGTCCAGTTGGTCACGGTGCTCCACCCACCGATGAAGGGCGTCTGGCCTTCCTGGGTGATGCAGAGCTGGTTGTCGCCCGTCCAGGCGCCGATCCCGTCGAGCACCGCAAAGGCCGCCGGCGATCCTTCCGTCCAGGTCTTGCAGAGGGCGCGCATCGCCGTTTCGCTGGTCGGGTCGTAGTTGGTGATGATCGGATTGATGTGACGACCGTTGATCCCGCCGCTGTCGTTGATCTGCTTGACGTAGAACTGGATCGCCTTGGTCTGTTCGCCGTACTCGGGATCGGCGGCGAACCCTTCCTGGCCGGCGAGCGAGTTGAGCGAGACGACCGGGAACACCACGTTGATCGAGTTCCCTTGGATCCCCCTGGTCGAGGTGCTCGCCGCGCTGACCGGCGTCGGCCCGCTCGCCGCGTGGGTGGTCGTCGGCGAGGCGGTCGCGGCCGAGCCGGAGGACGTGCTCGAGGGGGACGTCGCCAGCCACACGGCTACCCCGGCGACGACCGCCCCGATCAGCACGATCGTGCGGAGCTGGGTGCGCCTCGGTCGCCGGACGAAGTGGCCCCACGAGCGCGACAGGGCCGCGAAGGGATTCCAGCGGGAGCCCCCGCTCATCCGCCCCGCCCGTCGCCGCGCCGTCGATGGGCGGTCACGACTCTCCTTCCGCACGCCCCCGTTCCGCACCCCTCCGATTCGGCAGGGTGCGCTGTGTGCCGCCCGGAGCGTATCGTCGTCGCCGGGGCACACGCCGGCACCTGGCTCACGGAAGGACCCGCCGCGACACGGTTGCCCGTCCCCCGGACCCGATGGTGAGCCAACTGAGCCAATTGAACAGAGAGCACGACACCGAGAGCACGACAAAGCTCGCCGTCGAGGTCACCGACCTGGTGAAGCGGTACCCGAAGGCGCCGAACGACTCGCTCGCCGGCGTGAGCTTCGAGGTCCACCAGGGGGAGGTGTTCGGCTTCCTCGGGCCGAACGGGGCGGGCAAGACGACCACCATCGGCATCCTCACCACCCGGATCCGACCGACCCGCGGGAGCGCGCGGGTGGCCGGGGTGGACGTGGTGGCCGACCCGGTCGGAGCACGACGCGTCCTCGGGGTGGTCCCCCAGCAGAACAACCTCGACCGTTCGCTCTCGGTGCGCCAGAACCTGCTCTTCCACGCGAGCTATCACGGCGTGCCTCGGCCGGTCCGCAACCGGCTCGCCGACGAGCTGCTCGAGCAGTTCGGGCTCGGCGACCGGCCCGGCGGCAGACCGGACGACTTCTCGGGCGGCCAGATCCAGCGGATGATGATCGCCCGCGCGCTCATGCACGCGCCCGCGGTGCTCTTCCTCGACGAGCCCTCGACCGGTCTCGATCCGGCCGCGCGCCTCTTCCTCTGGGAGAAGGTCGGCGAGCTGCGCGACGCCGGGACGACCGTCGTGATCACCACCCACGACATGGACGAGGCGGCCACCTTGAGCGACCGGGTCGCGATCATCGACCACGGAACGCTGCTCGCGCTCGACACCCCGGCCGCTCTGGTGCGCGGGATGCCGAGCGACCGCACACTCGACTGCACCGTCGAGCCCAGCCCGGACGGCGAGCCCGTATCGGTCGGAAAGCTGGTCGCCTCGCTCGAGGGGGTGAGTCAGGTCGAACAACTCGACGACCCGACCGGTACCGGGTGGCGCTTCCGGGTCTACGTCCACGGCGAGGCCGCGCCCTACGTCGCCCCGGTCGCCCACGCCATCGAGGCCGCCGGCGCGCGGCTCACCGACGTGCGTCTCGGTGAACCCAACCTCGAAGACGTGTTCATCCACCTGACCGGAAGAGCGCTCCGATGACCGTCACCGCCGAATCCGAGCTCGAGTTGGGAACCGGGTCCCGCCGGCGTTGGGGCCCCTGGCAGACCGCGCTGGCCATCTTGCGACGCGACCTGTTCGTGACCGGCCGCGAGTTCCCGATCTTCCTCGCCCAGGTCATCCTCCAGCCGCTGTTCCTCCTGTTCGTCTTCGGCAAGGTGCTGACCGAGCTGGGCTACGCGCGCCCCGGCTACGCACAGGTCCTCTTCCCGGGGCTCGTGGCGCTCGCCGCGGTGCTCACCGGCATCCAGTCGACCGCGCTCCCCTTGGTCATCGAGTTCTCCTACAGCAACGAGATCGAGGACCGCCTGCTCGCGCCGTTGCCCATCGGCGCGGTCGCCGTCGAGAAGGTGGTGTTCGCGGCCATGCGGGGCTGCGTGGCCGCGGCGGTCATGTTCCCGATCGGCGTGTGGATCCTCGGATCGATTCCGTGGCAGGCGTCGTCGTGGTTCGGTGTGATCGTGATGACGATCCTCGGGGCGCTGCTCGGCTCGGCGATGGGACTCATCCTCGGCACCTTCGTGCCGCCCAACCGGATCAACGTGACCTTCGCGTTGGTGCTGATCCCGCTCACCTTCACCGGTTGCTCGCAGTACCCGTGGCCCTCGTTGAGCTCGATCCGCTGGTTCCAGGTGGTCTGCGCGTTCAACCCGATGACCTACGTGAGCGAAGGTCTACGCGGTCTGATGGTTCCGTCGGTGCCCCACATTCCGGTCGCGATCTGCTTCGCCGCGAGCATCGGCTTCCTCGTGGTCCTCACCGCGATCGGGATGGTGGGTTTCATCCGTCGCTCCCTCGGCTGAAGCGGCCACGACCCGTTACGCTGCCGCCAATGGACGCGAAGGCGCTCTGGGGGAAACTCGACGACTCGGTGCTCGAGTCGATCGTGGTGGTCTCGCCCCACCTCGACGACGCGGCCCTCGGGGCCGCCCACCTGATCATCAGCTACCCGGGCACGACGGTGGTCACCGTCCACGCCGGTCGCCCCGCCGCCTACCCGGACGAGGTCACCGAGTGGGACGCGCTCGGCGGGTTCGAGCGCGGTGACGACGTGGTCGGCGCACGCCACGAAGAGGACCGTGCCGCGATGGAGTCGATGGGCGCCAGCCCGGTCTGGCTCGACTTCGTCGACGGCCAGTACCTGGCCGACGGCGATCGGCCGAGCGCGGCGGACATCGCAGCCGACTTGAAAACCGCGATCGAATCCGCGAACCCGACGGCGGTCTTCCTCCCGATGGGCATCGCCCATCCCGATCACATGATCACCCACGACGCGGGTCTTCTGGTCCGAGCCGAGACCAACGAGGACGTGAGCTGGTTCTGCTACGAGGACCACGGCTACAAGCACCTCCCCGGCATGATGGCCTGGCGGGTCTCCAGGCTGTTCCGCAGCGGTGTCTGGCCGACGCCGTCGATCGTTCCCGTCGAGGTCGACATGGCGGCCAAGCGCGCGGCCATCGACTGCTACAAGAGCCAGCTCGGGCCGCTCCAGCGCGACCACCTTCTCGACGAGCGACTCGACGCGAACGTGCCCGAGCAGCACTGGCGCCTCGCGACCGCACCCCGAGGGTGGGAGCGGCTCCCGCTGTTCGGCGAGTCCGAGGAGGACCGGTCGTGACCGGGTCCGCGCGGTCGGGTGCCGGCGTGGTGCTGGTCACCGGTGCCTCCTCCGGGCATCGGGGCGGCGACCGCCCGCCTGCTGGCGGCCGGCGGCTCGACGGTGGCACTCGTGGCCCGGCGCGCCGATCGCCTGGAGGAGGTCCTCGCGGAGTGCCGGCAGAGCGCGCCCAGTTCGCGCGCGTGGCCGGCCGACCTCTCGGATCCTTCGCGTGCCGCCGAGCTGGCGCTCGAGATCTGGGACGAGCTCGGCCCGCTCGAGGTGGTGATCAACAACGCCGGCATCCCGATGCGCCGCTCGGCGAGCCGGCTGACCATGGCCGAGGTCGAGAAGGTGATGGCCGTCAATTACTTCTCGCCGGTCGCCATCACCCTCGCGCTGCTCCCCCGCATGCTCGAGCGCGCCAGCGGGACCTTCGTCAACGTGTCGAGCCTCGGGGGTCGTCTCGGCATCGTCAACGAGGCGGCCTACAGCGGGTCGAAGTTCGCCCTCGCCGGCTGGAGCGAATCGCTCGCGGCCGATCTCCTCGGCTCGGGCGTCTCGGTCCGCCTGGTCCTCCCCGGCGCCATCGACACCGAGATCTGGGACCAACCCGACAACGACCCGCCCGACTACGACGGGCCGTTGGTGCCGGCGGAGGAGATCGCGGCGGGCATCGTCGCCGCCATCGGGAGCGAGCAGTTCGAGCACTACCTCCCCGACATGCGCGCGGTGGTGGAGATGAAGATGAAGGACTTCGACGGCTTCCTCGCCGCGATGCGCGCGATGGGGGACGGCTAGAGCGGAGCTCGCCTCAGGTTCCGGGGCCGATCGCCTCGAAGCGGGCGAAACGCGCCGCCGCGGCCTGCGCCCAGGTCGGGTCCGGGTCGATCGTCCCCCCGGTCCGCGCCCACGATCCCGCCACCGAGAAGTCGGTCTCCAGACCCGCGACCATCCTGGCCATGAAAGCCGCGCCGAGCGCCGCACCTTCGGGCACGGCGACGGTCTCGACCGGTAGGCCGGACGCGTCGGCGACCGCCTGCATCCAGGGGACCGACCGCGAGCCACCACCGGTCGCCACGATCCGCTTGGCGCTCGCGCCCGAGCGCTCCACGATGCGCCGGATCACGAAACCACTCGCTTCGTGCGCGGCGCGGAGCATCGCCTCGGGGCCCTGGGTGATGTCGAGCCCGTGGATGCTCGCCCGCAGCATCGGGTCGTGGAAGGGCGTCCGCTCGCCGCGGAGGTAGGGCAGCCAGACCGGAATCCGGTCGGGGTCACCGGTGCGCTCGTCCGCCCCGTCGACCGACGGTCCCCGGCGGCGGGTCCCGCCGAGCAACGAGCGCGCCCAGTCGGCGAAGAGCGCCCCGGCGTTGCTCGCTCCGCCGACCAACACCTGGCCCGGCTCGGTGCTCGGGAAGGAGATCAGGCCGGGCCTCTCGATCCACTCCTCGCTCACCACCCAGACGACGAGGGTGGCACCGAAGATGGCGAGGACGTCCCCGGGCCGGTTGGCGCCGGCCACGATCTGCTCGCAGAACGCGTCGACCGACCCGCCTCCAGCGAGGGTCGACGAGTCGGGGACGGTGCCCGCGGGCTTGCCCATGTCGACCACCCGCGACAACTTTTCCTCGCCGACGCCGAGCGCCTCGAGTGCCGCCGGGTCCCACCGGTTCCGCACGAAGAGGCCGCCGAAGGAGGCCGCAGTGGCGGTGTCCACCGCCGGTACCCCGGACAGCGCGTAGGTGGCCACCGCCTGGCAGGGCCAGTAGCCGCGGGCGTCCGGTCGCTCGGCGATCGCCCACTCGAGCATCCGCCTCCCCTCGTCCCGCTCGCCCCCGAAGTCCTCGGGTCCGCGGGACGCCGCGTCGTCCCGGGCCCGGGCGTCCCCATAGAGGAGACCCGGGAGCATCGGCGCGCCGCGCCGGTCGACCGCGGTGATCGACGGCACCATCGAGGTCACCTCGAAGGCCGCCGCCTCTCCGTCGAGCTCGGCCGCGACCGCGGCGTAGGCCTTGCGGGGGCCCTTGCGCCACGCGCGATCCGCGTGGTGCTCCAAGAAGTCGGCCGAGGGAGTTCCGACGCCGTGTGGAACGCGCGCTCTCGCGACCACTGCACCACTTCCGTCGACCGCGACCGCCTTGACCGCGGTGGTACCGACGTCGACCCCGATGGTGCAGTCCTTTCCCCGCGGGCGGCTCACGGACCTGACAACCGAGTCATGAGACGCCATTATGGACGAGAAGCGCCGGTGCCACCCTCGGGGACCACCGCGAGCCCGAGCGAGGAGACACCGAGCATGCCCGACCGACCGAAGGCGCTGGTGACCGCGGCGGTGCGCGGCCCAGGCCTCGAGCTCCTCTCCGAGCTCGCCGACCTCACTCTCGACTCGTGGCTCGACCAGCCGAGCCTGCGCATCTACAACGCAGAGCAGCTCGCCGAACGGATGGCGGCAGAAGGCGCGTCGATCGCGATCGTCGAGAGCGACCGGTGTGCGGGGCCACTGTTCGAACTCGATCTGGTCGCGGTGTGCAGCTGCCGTGGCGACCCCAACAACGTCGACGTCGAGGCGGCCACCGAGGCGGGCGTACCCGTCCTCCGTGCACCGGGTCGAAACGCCGACGCGGTCGCCGAGCTGACCGTCGGGCTCCTCTTCGCCGCGACGCGGGGCATCGTCGCCGCGGACGACGACGTACGGCGTGGCGAGATCTACAAGGACGGCACCATCCCCTACCAACGCTTCCGAGCGTGGGAGCTCGCCGGCCGGACCGCCGGCCTGGTCGGACTCGGTGCAGTCGGGCGCGCGGCCAAGTGGCGGCTGGCCGGACTCGGCATGGAGGTCATCGCCTACGACCCCTACGCGGACCAACCGACCGTCTCCTTGGAGGAGCTCCTCGAACGCGCCGACGTCGTCTCGATGCACGCACCGGTCACCGAGGAGACCAAGGGGATGATCGGCGCACCGCAGTTCGCGGCCATGCGCGACGGCGTGGTCTACATCAACAGCGCGCGGGCGGCCCTCCACGACACCGACGCGCTGGTCGACGCGCTGGGTTCGGGCAAGGTGTCCGCAGCCGGCCTCGACCACTTCGAGGGCGAGTTCCTCGCGACCGACCACCCGCTCACCGGTTTCGACTCGGTCGTGCTGACCCCCCACATCGGCGGGGCCACCTACGACACCGAAACCAACCACACCGCCACCATCGCGGAGGACCTCTGTCGCCTGCTCGCCGGTGCGAAGCCACTCCACGTCGTGAACCCCGACGTCCTGGGGCGCCGGTGAGCGCGACTCCAGAGGGGATCCCCGCCCGCGGACCCTCCATCCGGCTCCTCCCCCGTCTCGACCGCGACAACCGGTTCTTCTGGACGAGCGGCGCGGACGGGCGACTGCGCTTCCTGCGCTGCCAGGAGTGCCGCTCCTTCGTCCACCCACCGGCGCCGCGCTGTCCGGAGTGCCTCTCCTCCGAGCTCTCCCCCGAGGTGGTGAGCGGCCGGGCGACCGTGGTCGCCTGCACCTGCAACGTCCAGCAGTGGATACCGGGCAGCGAGCCCTACCTCATCGGGTGGGTCGCGATCGACGAGGACGAGCGGGTGCGGCTGCTCACCAACCTGGTGGACGTCGCGGTCGAGGACGTCGAGGCCGGGATGCCGGTCGAGGTCGTCTTCGAGGAGCAAGAGGACGTCTTCCTCCCGCTCTTCCGGCCCGCACGCGGGGGTGCCGGCTGATGGCGCCAGAGGTTCCTCTCGAGCGATCGGCGATCATCTCGGGCATCGGGCAGTCCGCGATCGGCCGGCGCCTCGACCGCAGCGAGCTCGACCTCACCGTCGAGGCCTGCCTCGCCGCGATGGAGGACGCCGGGCTCGCCCGCGAGGACATCGACGGCCTGGCCACCTACCCGGGAATGGGAGCCGGCACCGCCGGGTTCGCCGGGCCGACCACCCCGGAGGTCCAGGACGCGATGCGGCTGCGCCTCAACTGGCACGACGGAGGCGGGGAGGGCCCCGCGCAGATGCGCGCGGTGATCGCGGCCTGCCTGGCGGTCGGCGCAGGGCTCGCCCGACACGTGCTCGTCTACCGCACGGTCACCGAGTCGACCGCGCAGGGTGCCGGGGGACGCCAGGGCATCGGTGGCGGCGGAGGAGGCGGGGGCGGCGTGCCGCGGTTTTCGGGCTTCCTCCAGTGGTCGCTCCCCTTCGGGGCGGTCTCCGCGGCCAACTGGATCGCCCTCGTGGCCGCCCGACGGATGTACGAGTTCGGCCTCACCCGCGAGCAACTCGCCCAGATCGCACTCAACGCGCGCCGCAACGCCGAAGTGAATCCGAAGGCGATCTACCGCGAGCCGCTCACCCTCGACGAGTACCTGGCCGCACGGATGATCTCGACGCCGCTCTGCCTCTACGACTGTGACGCACCGTGCGACGGCTCGACCGCGTTCGTCGTGTCCCACCGCGACTTCGCGACGGACACGCCACACCCGGCCTGCCACGTCAACGCGGTCGGCACCGCGCTGCGGGGCCGCCCGAGCTGGGACCAGTTCGAGGATCCGACCTCGATGGCCGCGCGGGACGCGGGTGCCTCGATGTGGGAGCGGACCGACCTCTCCCCCTCGGACGTCGACGTGGCGGAGCTCTACGACGGGTTCTCGATCCTCACCATGGTCTGGCTGGAGGCGCTCGGCTTCTGCGGACGCGGCGAGAGCGGCCCCTTCGTCGCCGACGGCACCGCCATCGCCCGCGACGGCGTGCTCCCCCTCAACACCGCGGGAGGCCAGCTCTCGGGCGGGCGGCTGCACGGCTTCGGCCTCATCCACGAGGCGTGCGTCCAGCTGCGCGGCCAAGGTGGGGCGCGCCAGGTGCTCCGTCGGGGCGGCTCGCTGCCCGAGGTCGCCGCGGTCGCCAACGGCGGTGGTCCGATCGCCGGAGCCCTCCTGCTCACCCGCGGCGAAGCCTGAGCCCGAGGGCTCAGAGCATGAGGTGCGCGGCCCGGGCGGCGAGCGCGGCCAGGGTGAGTGTCGGCCCGTAGCCCGACGCGGTGACGAAGACCGAGGAGTCGGCGACCACCAGGTTGTCGACGCCGTGCACCCGACCGGTTGGGTCGACCACCGACCTCGAGGGATCGGTGCCCATGCGGGTCGTCCCCATCACGTGACGGCTCTGGGGGACGGCGTCGGGGGTGGTCCCCGCGTTCCCCGGGCCCGGCGAGGTGGTGGCGATGGTCCACACCGCGCCCATCTCCTCGAGGATCGCGCGCAACCGCGGGCCGTAGTGAGCGGACGCGGCAAGCTCGTGCCGTCCCGGCTTGTAGGTGACCCGCGCGACCGGAAAGCCGCGAGCGTCTCTGATCTGGGGATCGAGGTCGACCCGGTTGCTCAGGTACGGAAGGTCCTCTCCCTGCATGGTGAAGGCCCACAGGCGCTTGCGGAGCGGCGAGTCGTTCATGAGACGCGAGTGGCGCTGTCCCCAGGGGTAGTGCTTGGCCTCCATCACCGTGTGCGAGGGACCCGCGTGCTCGACCAGTCCCCCTCGCAACCAGGGCAGCCCGGATTCGGCGGCCGCAGCCTTGGTCTCGTCGTCACCCACGATCATGTCGTCGTGCACGTGGGTCACCGAGCGTCCGCGCTCGGCGTAGGTGGTGAAGGGCATGGTGCCGGCCGCGATGGTCTGGAAGTGGACCATCAGGTGACGACCGATCAGGTCGTGGTCGAATCCCGACAGCAGCAGCAGCCTCGGCGTCTCGACCGCACCGCACGCAAGCACCACATGGCGCGCGCCGAGCACCCGACGGCTGCCGTCGGGCGCGACCAGCTCGACCCCGGTCGCACGGCGCCCTTCGACGATCACCCGCGACGCGAACGTCTCGACCAGTAGCTCCGCCCGACCGCTCGCCATCGCCCGGATCAGCATGGCGATCGGGTCTCCCTTGGCGTGGATCGGGCAGCCGAAGAACGCGCAGAAGCCGCAGTTGTTGCATGCCGGCCGACCGTCGTAGGGCACGCTGTTCGCCGCGGTCGGCGCGGGGTACGGGTGGTAGCCGAGGCGCTCGGCCGCGGCGGTCGACAGCTTGGCCCCGTACATCGGCGCGCCCGGCGGCATCGGATAGGGACCGGACCGGGGACCGGCGAACGGGTTGGCTCCTGCCAGGCCGGCGACCCCGATCAGGCGCTCGACCTCGCCGTAGTAGGGCTCGAGCTCGTCGTAGTCGAGCGGCCAGTCGGCGACCTCGGCGTCGGGTTGGGGCCCGAGCACCGACAGCAGAGCGAAGTCGTCGGGCATGAACCGCGGCACCTTGCCGTCCGCGTGGGTCCCTCCGCCGCCGACGGTCGAGGGAATGGTGTTGACCTCCCCGACGTGGATCCGCTCGCCTTCGGATCGGTCGGTGCGGAAGGTGCGCGGCTCGACCAGTGGATCGGGACCGAGGAAGTGCCGATCGAAGAACTTGAGCTCGTCGTTCGAGTAGTCACCGGCCGGCTTGGTCAAGTCGTCGGGGTCGAGCAGGTGGTTTCGGCCCTTCTCGACGATGACCACCGACCAGCCGGCCGCGGTGAGCACGTCGGCCGCGGTGGCACCCCCCGGCCCCGACCCGATGATGACCGCGTCGACCGTCACGGGTCGGAGACCTCTTGGTCGGTGAAGCCGCGGGGCTGGGTGTCGCCCTCGTAGCCGATCGATCGCCAGACGATCCCGTCGGGATTGCCTCCGTACTCGGGAGCTCCGTACATCCCCTCGCAGACGTGGTGAAAGAGCAGCATGGCGAAGTCGGGCGTCGCCCGGAGCGCCTCTTCCTGTTGGACGGGTCCGAGCTCGCAGTAGTCGTCCCCGAGCGCGGCGAGCCCGTCGCGGTAGCGCTGTTGGAGGCCGACCACCGGTCCGTTGAACTCCCGCTCGACAAGCCCCTGCGATCCCTCGATGCGCATCCTCCAGGCGAGCTCGTCGAGCGGAGTGAGGCGGTGGAAGCGCTCGAATCCGTCGACGCCACCGTGACGACCCGAGGTCGGTCCGCCGGCCCAGATCCGCGGCGGATCGAACGTGAACGCCCCGAGCAAACCGTCGATGTACTCGGGCGCGCCACCGGCGACCGCACCCGGACCGTCCGGACCGGCAGGGACGATGCGGTCGCAGGCCGCGACCAGCTTCTCGTACTCGGCGTCGGTCAGCCAGATCGGCACCGGGTCACCATAGGCGCGGACGACGCCGACGGACCGCGGTGTGAACCGCTCTGTCACCCGGACCGAGCGATCGCTCCGCCTATCTCTCCGAGTCCACATCCAAGCGCGACCAGATCTCTCCGACCTCGTCGTAGATGGACATGGGGACGGTGAAAGGCTCGATCGCGCCGATCGCATCGAGGTGGTCCTCGACGTCGTCGGCGGTCGGTTTGACGCCGGTCGAGGTCGGCGCGAGCCAGCCCTCGCCGAGACCGGTGAACACCCGGGCGAAGCGTCCGGCACCGGCCGAGAAATTGTGATGGGTGAGCCGGCAGTTCCGGCTGGCGAGGAAGACGACCATCGGCACGACCAGATCGGGATCGATCGCCGAGAGGAACGCCGCAGCCTCGGGCAGTTGCTCGATGTCGCCGACCGTCTCGGTGACCATCCGCGAATAGCCGAAGGGGAGCACCGAATTCGCCGAGATCCCGTGCTCGGCCCCTTCGAGCGCGATGACGTTGGTCAACCCGACGAGACCGGCCTTGGCGGCCGCGTAATGCGCGGTCTCGAGCTGACCGAAGAGCCCGGCCGACGAGGCGACGAACACGAACCGTCCGTAGCCCTGTTCCTTCATCGCGCGGAACGCCGGTTGGCTCAGATGGAAGCCGCCGCCGAGGTGGACGTCGATCATCCGGCGCCAGTCGTCCGCCGTGATCTGATCGAAGGGGGTCGTCTGGAAGATGCCCGCGTTGCTGACGACCGCGTCGAGACGCCCGAACCGGTCGAGTGCGGATTCGACGATCGCCCGACCACCTGTCGGTGTCGCGACCGACTCGTGGGAGGCGACCGCGACGCCACCGGCGGCTTCGATCTCCTCGACCACCTGGTCCGCGACGCGTCGGTCCGAGCCGACGCCACCCATGGAGCTCCCGAGGTCGTTGACCACGACGGCGGCGCCCCGGCGCGCCAGGTCGATCGCGTAGAGCCGGCCGAGACCCCGGCCGGCCCCGGTCACCACGACCGTTTGGCCGCCGAAATCGATCACACGGTTCGAGGGCTCAGCCGAACAGCACCGGGATGGCGGTCGGTGATCGGAAGACCTGGCCCTGGATGTGCGGGTCGTCCGCGTCCGGATCGAGACGCAGGTCGGAGAGGCGGTCGAGCAGGAGATTGAGCGCGACCCGCATCTCGATACGAGCCAGGTGCAAGCCGAGGCACACGTGTGGCCCGTGTCCGAAGGAGATGTGGGGCTTCGGGTCGTCCCGGAAGATGTCGAACCGGTCCGGGTCCGGGTACCGGGTCTCGTCACGGTTGGCCGCGGCGAGCATCACCATGACCGTCGAGCCGGCCGGAACGGGGACCCCGCCGATCTCGGTGTCCTTGGTGGCCAGCCGGGTGATGTTGAGCAGCGGGGTCTCGTAGCGCAGTGCTTCTTCGATGGCCTGTGGGACCAGGCTCCGGTCCCCGCGGACCGCGTCCAGTTGGTCGGGGATGCGAGAGCAGGGTGAAGAGCAGGTTGCCGGTCGAGCGGAACGTCGTCTCGACGCCCGCAGGGAGGAGGAGGCGCACGAAGGAGAAGATCTCCTCGTCGGTCAGGTGCTCGCCGTCCAGCTCGGCGTGGGCCAGATCGCTGATCAGGTCCTCTCTCGGCGCCCGCCGTCGCTCGGCGAGGATCTCGGCGGTGTACTCCTTCACCTCCTGCGAAGCCGCGATGGCCTGTTCGGGCTTGCTGATGAAACCGAGGATCGAGATGGACCAGCGCTGGAACTGCCGGTAGTCGTCCTGGGGCAACCCGAGCAACCCGGCGATGATCCGGGTGGGATAGGGAAAGGTGAACTCACGGACCAGGTCGGCACGACCCCGGTCGACGAACCGATCGATCAAACCGTTGGCGACGGGTTCGACCAGCTCGGTCTCCCAACGAGCGAGCACCTTCTGGCGGAAGGCCGTCGAGACCAGCGCGCGGTACCGGCGATGCTGCGGGTCGTCCATCCCGAGAATGATGTGCTCGCCCATCACCGGTCCCATGATCAGGTCGATGATGTGCGCGGACGAGAAGGTCTCCGAGTCCCGCAGCACCTGAGCGACGTCGTCGAACCGGTAGACGAAGAAGACCGCCTGGGCCTCCTCGTGCGGCATGAGCGAGTCGTCGAGCCGCTGGACCGGATGCTCGCGACGTGCCTTCGCCAACTCCGGATACGGGTCGCGCAGGTCGCCGGCGACCGCGTCGTCGAAGAGCCCGAACTCGTCGCTCTCGTCCTGGCTGGTCCTACTCTCGTCCGCCGTGGCGGGTGAGACGTCCGTCGACTCCATGCATCGCTCCCGCGACTCGGTGACCAAATATTCGTTCAGGTTAAGGTACCAGGCCGTGGTGGTGCGTCAACGAAGACAGGACGGAAGGAGCGGCTTCGATGGGCCTGCGGGTTGATCTCGGAGGGCGGCGGGTGCTGGTCACCGGTGCGTCGAGTGGCATCGGGGCCGCGACGGCCCGCACGATCGTCGAGTGCGGCGGATCGGTGGCGATGCTCGCCCGGCGAAAGGACCGGCTCGACGAATTGCGCGGGGAGCTCGGTGAGCGGGCGCTCCCCTTTCCCTGCGACGTCACCGACCTGCCGGCGCTCGAAGCTGCCGTCGGCGAGGCGGCGGCGTCACTCGGTGGTCTCGACGGGGTGATCGCGGTGGCGGGCAAGTCGATGGTGGGGACGATCCCGACCGGCTCACCGCAACGCTGGCGAGAGCTGTTCGACTTGAACTTGACGGCACCCCTCGCCACCGTCCGCCACGCCCTCGGACATTTTCCCGAAACCGGCCGGCGCGACGTGGTCCTGGTGAGCTCGACCGGAGCGATCACGCCGATGCCGGGCGCGGGCATCTACGCGGCCTCCAAGCGCGGTCAGCGGGCCGCGTTCGACGCGCTCCGCCTCGAGCTGGCGCCGATCGGGGTGAACGTCAGCTGCGTCATGCCGGGGATGTTCGAGACCGAGGGCCTCACCATCGAGGGCCTGGTCTTCGACGGTGAGGCGCCACCCGACTACATCCCCTGGTTCGCCCCCGGTGGCGAGCCGGCATCACCGACCGAGCTGGCCGACGTCATCGCCTTCATGATCAGCCGGCCCGAGGGCCTCTGCATCAACGAGCTGGTGATCCGCCCGACCGGACAGCTGAACCCTTGAGACGCGACGGGCTACAGCGCCCGCCGTTGCTCGGAGGGGTCACGTTCGGGCGTCCGGACTGACCGGTCTCCCAACCGTCCCAGATGCCCGCGGAGTAGGGACCGGGCTGGCCCGCCTTCTCGTAGAAGCCCTGCGGGTCGTAGACCTTCGTCGTCGGATAGGGATAGGGACACGCGACCGAGGTGGCCGCGCCGCTCGCCCGGATGATCGCAAAGCCTCCGCCGTAGAGGAAGAAGTAACACGCGTTGAGGATGACGAACATCACCAGCAAAAGTGCCGAGCGCCGGGTATCCGCGGAACGCACGCACCCGGTGGGCCAGCTTCTCGGCGACGGTGCGGCCGGTGTCGTCGCGATAGAGCAGCACGCCCGCAGGGATCATCACCGTGGTGACGAGCGCGGACTCCCAGAGAAGGGGGAACTGGTAGGGCTTGCCGGTGAACACCGATCCGAACGGGATCACCTGCGAATAGATGTACATCTGGGTTCTCACCAGGATCATCTCCTGGATGGCGTCGTAGACGAAGCCGATGACGAAGATCAGCAGACCGAGCGTGACGAGCGGGTGGGTCCAGACGAACGAGGTGACCGGCCGGCGCCGCTGGATCCGGTGCAGCACCCAGATGCCGATCAAGCCCGGGACCAGGTAGAACATCACGTAGCCGATGACCACGAAGGGCTCGACCGTCGGTGAGATCGACACCAGCGGCCAGTTCTCCGGCCAGTGCCAGAGTGCGGGGTTGTACACCGCGTAGGGCGCCCAGTTCATGATCGGGTCCTGCCAGACGAGCGTCGTGCAGACGATCGCCATCAGGAGGATCGGGTGCTTGGGGTAGCGCCACCAGGCGATCGCGAAGATCACGATCAACTGCACCACCGCGATCACCGTGAACATCTGGAGGAGGCCCAACCAGTGGGTCCAGCCGAACAGCGGTGCGACCGTGCTCGGCGCGACGTGGTGAGCCGGGTTGGCGATGCGCGCCGCCACCGCACCGTGGCGGGCGTTGTGGGCGACGAAGATCACGCCGACACCGAGCGCGCACAAGGCCACGACCAGCGCGATCCTCGATCGACCGGAAGGGCCGGGCGTGCCCGTCGAGGTGACCGGGCGCGAGATCGTCTCGGGTTGGTCGAGGTCGGTGACCACCTCGTTCACTCCCCGAAGCGGGCGACGAGGCGCGCCTTGCCGAACTCGGGCTCGAGTTGGCGGGCCACCAGGTAGCCGGCGCCCATCCATCCCCGTCGGGTCCACTTCCCGAACGAGAGGCGCGTGCCGGGTGCCCCCGAGGCCGCAGGGAGCATCTTCACCCGCTCGAGCGACTCTTTCACCCCGCGCGGGGTCAATGGATGGGCGTCCGCGAAGGCATGGAGGAGGATCGTGGCGAGATCGCGGTTGACCACCGGTACGCAGTACTCGGGGCGCCGCCCGTACTCCGCCTGGTACTCGTCGAGAAACCTCTGGCCGACCGGATTCGACTCGTCGTACTGGTCGAGACCGGTCCAACCCAGGATGGCATCCCACATGATCTGGTGGATCCACGCGTTCTGGAACGCGGTCCCGGTGTAACGGGGCGGGTCCCAACCGACCGCTGCCAATGCCGGGTTGACCCGGGCGATCCCGAACCCGAAACCGCAGTGGACCAACGCCTGTGGCTTTGCGTCGTGGATCCGGCGCACCGGTTCGGTGATGTCCTGTGCGGTCTGTGCGATCCACTCCTCGGCGACAATGCGCACACCGGCGGTGGCGCACGCATTCCGGAAGTTCCTGACATAGGTGTCGCCGACGAGGGACTGCTCGATGAGCACCCCGACCTCGGTGTGGCCGGCCTTGACCAACAGGTCGGCCCAGAAGATGGGCTCGTCGGTCATCGAACCCATCGAGAGCGAGAAGGTCCACTCGCCCAGCCAGTCGTCGGTGCCGGTCACGCTGATGGCCGGCACGCGGAAGCGCTCCTCGATGGCTTCGCGGGTCGGGACACAGTTGTCGGTGATGGCCGGACCGAACACGGCGAGACAGCCCTGCTCGACGAGCTCGCCGTAGCCGTCGATGACCGCCTTGATCGTGCCCTTGGGCAGGCCTTCGACCTCGCGGAAGAGGATCTCGACCGGCCGATCGATGATCCCCTGCTCGAGTCCCCGCTTGAACACCAGCTCGAAGGGGAGGACCAGGTCGGAACGAGCCTCCTCGGGGTAGCCGTCAGGGAGCTTGAAGTCGAACAGGTACCCGAGCTTGATCGGCTCGGCCATGCTTTCGTAGGACACTCGCTCCCCCACTGCCGCGTCGGTGCCGGACGGAACAACCGGATCGGTCGTGACCTGACTTTTGTTCCGCTCAACCTACCGGGGGCCTCGCGGACCGTCAATCAAATCGGTTCACGCACGCTGATCGGTCAAGTACGCGTCGATCATCTCGGACAAGCCGGCGCTGATCCGGGGGTCGTCGGTGAGAGGGCCCGCAACCGCGGCGCGTGCGGCGTCGCGGAGGCTCATGCCACCCGTGACCAGTTGGCCGGCCGCGACGAGGACCCTCGTCGATGCGACCTCGCGCAAGCCGGCCGATTCGAGACGTCGGATCGCGTGAGCGAGCTGCACCAGCTGAGCTGCGACATGATGGTCGACTCCTGCCTCGTGGCTCACGATCTTCTCCTCCACTTCGCCCGGTGGAAAGTCGAGCTCGATCGCGACCATCCGCTGGCGGGTGGAGTCCTTCAGGTCCTTCAACACGCTCTGGTATCCGGGGTTGTAGGAGACCACGAGGCAGAAAGCCCTCTGCCGCGTCGAGCGTGATGCCGAGACGATCGATCGGCATCTGGCGTCGATGGTCGGCCAAGGGATGGAGTACGACCGTGGTGTCCTGGCGAGCCTCGACGATCTCGTCGAGGTAGCAGATCGAGCCCTCGCGGACCGCGCGGGTGAGGGGACCGTCCACCCACTTGGTCTCACCGCCTTGCAGGAGGAACCGTCCCACCAGATCGGCCGTGGTCAGGTCGTCATGGCAGGCGACGGTGACCAGCGGTCGTTCGAGATCGAAGGCCATGGCCTCCACCAGGCGGGTCTTTCCGCAGCCGGTAGGTCCCTTCAGCAGGATCGCGAGGCCCTTCGCAGAGGCGGCCCGGAACACCTGCTCCTCGTTGCCGACCGGTACGTAGTAGGGACGGCTTGTCTCCGTCATCCCGTTTTCTCCTCGACCTCGAGTCGCTCCCTCGTCCGGACTCTTCGTTGTGAGCGCCTCCGCTGCAGCTCCGCCGAGCGAAGCGCAGACCGAAAGAGCGGCCCGACCATGCGAGGAAGGTCGTCCATGCGCGGCAACGGACGCATGCGCGGCCACTCCGAAGACTCGTCGTAGGGCGCGGGCGTCGGTTCCCGCGCCCACGCTCAGACAGAGCGTTCCGATTCCCAACCGCCGAGCCTCGGCCAGCGCGCGCCGGGAGTCGGCCTCGCCATAGGCCGGTTCGTAGCCGTGGTCGTAGGCGAATCCGTCCGACAGCACGACCAGCAATCGTCTCGGCGTTCCGGCGTCTCTCTCGAGGATCGCCGTGGCGTGGCGAACCGCGGCCCCGAGACGGGTGTAGGCGCCCGGTGCCAACCCGCCCAAGCGCATCATCGTCAGCTCGTCGAGATGCTCGCCGAATCGCTTGACCGGTACCACCTGTACCGCCGAGCGCCCGAGCGAGCGGAAACCGTACAGCGCGACCCGGTCCCCCAGCTCGTCGAGAACGAGGCTGAGCGCGGCAGCCGTCTCTTTTTGGTGCTCGTGCACCGGTCGGCCGGTCCCGCTCGGCTCGCCGGCCGATCCGGAGACGTCGAGCAGCAGGAGCACCGAGAGGTCGCGGCGGCGTCGCAAGGTGTCGATGTAGACCTCTTCGTCGGGGGCCGAGCCGGCCTTGATCCGGACCTCCGAGTCGACCACTGCGTCGATGTCGATGTCGTCACCGTGCAACTGGCGGCGACGGTGTTCGAGTCCCATGCCGAGCCGGGCGAGCGGACGGCGAAAAGCCGGTGCCGTGGCGGGAACGAATGGGGACCAGCTCGGTGGGCCCCGGCTCGAGCTCGGTCACCGTGCACCAGTCCGGCCTGTAACGCCTCCTCTTCAGATCCCACTCGGGATAGGTGACTCCTCGGTGAGGATCCGAGGAAAGGTTCTCCGGAAGAGATGCCGGCGAGGTGGAGACGGTCGCCGTGCGGGCGACCCGGTCGCGGCGGCGGCTCCAGTGGGTCGGCGATTCGGCACCGGGCGGGCCCGCCTCGGTGGAGCGTCCCTCGCTGAAGAGCTTCTTCAACCACCTGCCGAGCCCCGACCCGCCCCCGATCGGACTCGAGAAGAGGTCCACGGCGGCGTCAGCTTCCTCTCCTTCGGCGTCGAGCTCGTTCTCGGGAGGTTCGTCGCGGCGGCGCGGGACGTGTTGCTGGCGAACGTCGTCTCGATCCTTGGCGGGTGGCACTCTTCGCTGCCTCGCACGGATGGCGCCGAAGACGACGGGCGGTTCCTCGACCACCTCGCGACTCGCGGCGATGGCCAAGGAGTCGACCGGTGAGTTGCTGCGACCCGCGATCGCCCGATCGATGAGCCCGCCGACCGAGGTGGGCAGGATGAGACTCCTGCGCGGTGAGCGCGCGATGCCCTTCGATCGTCAGGTAGCGACGAGAAAGGCCCGGTCGCCGTGCGAGCGTTCGCGAGATCTCCGTGTCGTCGAGGCTCCCCGCGCCCAACAGCGCCGACTGCACCGCGACCGAGGCGAGTTGATCGGCCGCACTGATCTGCACATCGACGAACACGGTGACACCGTCGGTCCAAGCCAGGCCGCCGGCTTCGGCGGCGGCGACCTCGACAGGTCTTCCCGCGATGGCCGATGCCAGAAGGTCGAATCGCTCCGGTCCGTCGCGGAGCAGCGAGGTCGGAGCCGCGCTATCCATGGTGGCCCCGGCCGCCCACGAGAGCGCCCCGAAGCACCGTGTCACGGGCGAGCCGATGGGCCGATGGGGCGCCGGCGACACGGATGATGCTCGGGGACATCATGATCGCTTCGAAGACGCACCGAGCCCTCACGTCGGCCGAGCCACCGTCCAGACGGATCTCGCCACGCCCGGTCCCATCGGCGAGAAGGGCTTTGATCTGACGCAGCTGCGCGCGGAACGAGAAGTCGAGGTGCGGCGTGCTGGGCGGCGACTGCCGCAACCATGCCAGCTGGATCTTGAATTCGTCACCGAAGCGCTCGAGGACGTGGATGTTCACCCACATCAGCCCGTCCACCCGTTCGATCGACGACGAATCCGAGCGCAGCACGGTGTCCCACGCGGTCTTCAAGCTCCGCGAGTACGAGCTCATGATGGAGTCCAGAAGCTCCTCTTTCGAACGGAAGGACCGGTAGACGGTTCCCGTACTGAGGCCGGCGGCCGCCGCGATATCCCTCATCGTCGTGGACTCGTACCCGCGGCGTCCGAACTCCGCCCTCGCCGCGGCCATGAGATGTGTGGTCCGCTCGTCGAGGTCGTCGCCGCCTTCCCAGCTGACGATCACACCCTGGGCGGCCCCGAGCGCACCGGAGCGGTCCAAGGTTGCGTTCGACGGGATTCGCACCCCGATCCCGTGGAGGAGGATTCCCAGTCTCAACTCCGGGACGTGCTCGGCCCCTGGCGTGAGATGGGAGACACCGACGCCGACGTGGAGCATGCTCTGGCACAGTCGATTGCCGAGCAACTCGAGGTCGATGTCCGATCTGATCGAACCGGAGGCATCGCCTTCTCGGAGGATCTGGAGCATGGTCGCCTTCGATCGCGTTCGGCGCCTGCTGGGCGAGCTTCACCAGCTCTTCCCCGAGGACCGTCGGGGGCTCGTACAAGGTCAGCAGCAACGCGGCACGGTGTCGGAGGGCGCACTCGGCGATCGCCCGACCGAAGGCCATGATCCGGTCTTCGACGGGCCCGCTTCCCTGCGGTTGCTCCGAGGCCTCGAGGGCGACCCGGTCCAGGTCCTCGCGGTAGCGCCGACCAGCTCGATGACGATCGCTTCCTTCGAATCGAAGTGGTGATAGAGACTGCCCGGGAGAATCCCACAGGCATCGGCGATGTCCTTCAGCGTGGTCCGCAGACCCGACGAGGCGAAGAGCGTCGCCGCCGTCTCGAGGATCTCCGCCCTCCGGGCTCCGTCGGACGTCATCTAACCGACAGAAGGAACGCGCTCGCCGAGGACCGAAGCTCCTTCGGTACCCTCGCCCTTCTCGATCGGCGCGTCGAGCGACCGGCTCACTCTTCCTTCCCCGGCTCTTCTTTCCGCTTACTCTTCCCTCGCCTTCCCGTCGCGGCGTGTCGAGAGGACACTTAGAAACTAATCTTTGGCCCGGATCCGGGTCAATCGACCCGGAGGCGACAGGGGGGAAGATGCGAACCAAGGTCAGCGCGGCACTCGGCACACTGATTCTTTCGCTGACGTTGGTCGCGTGCGGCTCGTCGAGTGGGGCCTCCTCGGGCGGCGGGAGCTCCTCGGGCACCGGGACTTCATCGGGCGCCGGTCACACCTACACGATCGGTGTGCTCGCGGACGTGACCGGCCCCGGCGCCTCGGTCAACGGCAGCGCCGAGGAGGGCGTACAGGCCGGCGTCAAGCTGGCGGCGCGGGACGGCTACACGATCAAGACGATCGTGGCCGACACCGGCACCAGCCCGAGCCAGGCCCTCACCGCCGCCCAGCAACTGGTCGAACAGGACAACGTGTTGGCGGTCATCGCCGAGTCGGCGGTGACCTTCGGTGCGGCGCCGTGGCTCACTGCTCACGGGGTTCCCGTGCTCGGGTGGTCCGAGGACGGCTCGGAGTGGCTGACCAGCCAGAACATGCTCTCCGCCGCCGGTCCTTCGGATCCCGCCAAGGTCGCGACCACCCTCGGCAAGTTCTTCAAGATGGTGGGTGTCACCAACCTGGCCGTGGTCGGCTACGCGTACCCCCTCTCGACCGAAGGAGCGAAGAGCTTCGCCGATTCGGCCAAGCAGGCCGGCATCAAGGTCGGCTACCTGAACGACACCGTCCCCCTCGGCACCACCAACGTCCAACCGCTCGTCCTCGCCATGAAGAGCGCCGGGGTCAACGGGTTCATCGGACTTCTCGAGCCGAACGCCGCGCTCTTGACCATCCAGGGACTGCGCCAAGCGGGCGTGGACTTGAAAGCCGGTGTGTTGTTCACCGGCTACGGAGGCGATCTGCAACAAGCAGGTTCCGGTGCCGAGGCCGCGGCCAACGGTGTCTACTTCCCCTTGCAGTTCGAGCCGGTGGAGATGCACACGGCTGCGACCGAGCAGCTCCAGTCGGACCTCAGTTCGGTCGGCGTCGAAGACCGACCCCACCTTCGCCGAGTACGTGGGATATCTCTCGGTGGACCTGCTGGTCCATGGGTTGGAGAAGACCGGTGCCGACCCCACCCCGGCCGACCTCATCAAGGACATGAACGGGATCGCCAACTACGGCGCGGCAGGTCTGCTGGCGAACCACACCCTCAACATCGGAGCCCGCACCCCGGTTCCCTCGGGGGTCGACAACTGCCTGTGGTTCACCAAGCTGAGCGGCAAGAATTTCCAACTCGTCCAAGGTGCCGATCCGGTGTGCGGCTCGCTCGTCCCGGGCATCGACAACTCGGCGTCCTGACCCCGCTCGGCGAGGCGCTCCGCGAGGTCAGCGAGGGGCTGAACGTGACCGGGAGCGCGATCGGCGAGCGGAAGGCCATCCCCTTGATGTGCACGTCCTGGCCGGGCTCGGGTGCGAGCTCCATGTCGGGGAGCCGGTCGAAGAGGGTGTCGATCGCGACACGGGTCTCCATCCGGGCGAGGTGCATGCCGACGCAAACGTGGACGCCGAAACCGAAACCGAGGCTCTGGCGGGACTCGCGGAAGATGTCGAACTGGTCGGGGTGCTCGTACTTGCGCTCGTCCCGGTTGGCGGATCCGAGCAGCAGTCCGACGTCGGCCCCCTTCTGGACGGGCACTCCTCCGAGCTCGGTGTCGCGCGTGGCCTGCCGCAGGATCACGGTGACCGGTGGCTCCCACCGGATCGTCTCCTCGAAGGCGACCGGAATGAGCGAGCGGTCCTCGCGCACCGCGCGGTACTGGTCCGGGTTGGTCAGGAGCCCGTAGAGCATGCTCCCCGACGCCCGGTAGGTCGTCTCGACGCCGGCGGGCAACAGGAGTCGGAGGAACGAGTAGATCTCCTCGTCGTCGAGCTTGCGCCCGTCGACCTCGACCTGCACCAGCTCGCTGATCAGGTCCTCGGACGGATGGCGCCGCCGCTCGGCCAAGATCTCCGCGAAGTAGTCGCGTAGTGCTGCCGACGCGGCAATCCCCCGTTCCCAGTTGGCCGTCACACTGGTGATCTCGATCGCCCACCGTTGGAACGTGGGGAAGTCCGAACGGGGCAGGCCGAGGATGTGCGCGATGACCTGCACCGGGAAGTTGAAGGTGAGCTGCCGCACCAGATCGGCGCGTCCGTCTGCGGCGAACAGGTCGATCAGCTCGTTCACCACTTGCTGGACGAGGTCTCCCTCCCACCTCTCGAGCACCTTGGAACGGAGGGACGGGGACACGAGGGCTCGCTGCAACCGGTGCTCGGGCTCGTCCATCTGAAGGATGGTCCGTCCCATCACCTCGCCCATGACGCCCGCGTAGATCGTCGAGGAGTACGTCTCGTTGTCACGCAGCACCTCGACCGCCTCGTCGAAGCCGAAGACGGTGATCGCCGGCGGCTTCCCCGTGTCCGGCTCGGGCTCGGGCACCTCTTCACCGAGGTCGATCGGACCGGCGTGCACCGGTGCCTGTCGCCGGAGCTCGGCGAAGCGGGGATAGGGATCACGGATGTTCCCCGAGACGACGTCCTCCAATTCGAACGGGTCGAAGGGGATCGGCGCAGGCTTGGCCTCGACCGCGCCCTTGGTATCGGTGGCCATCGACGTTCTCCCCTCGTCCCTACTCTCGCTCCGACCGGAGCGGCACCTCCACCAATGTAGTTCAAACGTTCGTTTGGCTCCAGAACACCCTTTCAAAGGCCCGAAACCCGGACGGCTCCGGCCGCTGGTCCACAATGGTGCGGTGACGGGAGCGAGCGAAGCGGCGGGCCGCCCGGACGGGAGCACCCAGCGCCAGCACATCTTGAACACCGCGCTCGCCCTGATGTCCCAGCACGGGGTCGACGGGACCTCGATGCGAAGCCTCGCGGCAGCGACCGGCCTCAACGTGGCGTCGCTGTACCACTACTTCCCCTCGAAGCGGGACCTGCTCGTCGCAGTCCTCGAGGAACGCGGACTGGCCGAGAGCCTCTCCCCCGCCTCGCAGCCGGCCCTGCTCGATCCTGCTACCACCCGCCTCGCGGATCTCCTCGACGACATCCTGCAGTCGATGCTCGAAGTCGACGACTTCATCCGCCTGATGATCGGCGAGGTGATGCGCGGCGACCAAACCGCCTACGCGGTGGGAAACGAACTGTTCGCCGCGAGCCAAGACCTCCTCGAGAAGTGGCTCGCCGAGCACAAACCTGCCGTCAGCCCGCCCGGAGGGCAGAAGGCGCTGGCACGGATGCTCCGGACCCTGCTGGTCGGGCTGCTCCTCGAACACGTCACGGGTGTGCTCGATCCGGTCGCCGGTGGCGACGCGGACACGGCGACCGAGTTCCGGGCGCGGGCGGAGGAGATCGCGGCGATCGTCGAGCAGGTCGTCGGTTCCCCCGAGGGCGCTTCCTGAACCTGTCGGTACCATGGCCGAATGGCTGACGTCTCCACCCCGCCGTTCACCGAGGGCACCATCGGGCCCCTCCCGCGCCCGAGCGATCAGGCGTTGTGGGACCCTGCGAAGCAGGCGATGGACCCCGAGCAGCGACGTGCGCTGCAGGACGAACGGTTGCGCACGCTGGTCGCACGCATCTTCGAAGACGAGGTTGCCCTCTTTCGCGAGAAGTTGATCAGCGCGGGCGTCTCGTCCGCGGCCGATATCAGCGGAGTCGACGACCTCGCCGGGATCCCCTCGACCGTCAAGCAGGACCTGCGCGACTCGGAGGCCGCCTCGCCCCCGTGGGGCACCTACCGCTTCACCGACCCGCGACAGGGAGTTCGGATCGGCACCTCTACCGGCACCACCGGGCAGCCGACCATCACCGTCTGGACGCGCCACGACCTCTGGGTCGAGTACGAGTCGGCCGCACGCAACTGGTGGCGAATGGGTTACCGGCCCGGGATGATCGTGACCCACGCCCACCCCGCGTACCTCTACGGCGGCGGGATCATGCTCCAGCAGACCTATGAGTACTTCGGACTGCTCACCATCTGGGTCCCCCCACCCGACACCGACGAGCTCGCCGAGCAGGCGGTCCGCTTCTGGACGCGGGTGACGCCGGACATCCCCTTCATGGGGTTCGCCACCGGTCGCTTCGTCGAGGTGGCGACCGCACTCGGCATCCCACTCGAGGACGCGGGCCTCACCGGGCTGAAGGCGCCGATCGGCTTCGGCATGGGGCGCGGCGGGATGCCACTCCTCACCGCAGGCGCCGAGTGCTACGCCTACGTGGGCGGCCCCTGCGGCCAGTCGCCGGGCGCGCACATCCACGAGGACTGGGCGGTCGTCCAGGCAGTCGATCCCGCGACCGGCCGCGAGGTGCCGGACGGCGAGTGGGGCAACCTGACCGTCACGACGCTCGATCGCGACAACGGACTCCTCCGGTACGACCTCGAAGAGGCGTGCGCGATCCACCGCGAGCCCTGCCCCTGCGGTGAGACCTCGATCCGCGGCCTCTGGGGAGGCCGGTTCAAGGACCTCCTCAGCTGTCAGGGGACCCGCTTCCAATTGAACGAGCTGGAAGCGTGTTTGCGGGGTGAGGAGCTGGTCACCCAGCCTTCGCTCGAGTACCGGGTGCTCCGTCCCGACGGAGGACCCGGCGACGCTCGTGGTCGAGGTGGAGGTCGCGAGCGAGCAACCAGGTGTCGGCGACGAGGTCGCGGTACGTCTGGTGGGCCGGATCAAAGAGGCGCTCGGGGTCGAGGCGACCGTCCGGCCGCTCGCCCGCAACGCACTCCCCCGGGCGGGCTACAAGGCGACCCGGGTCGTCGACTCGCTCTGAGTCTCTCAGGCCGGCCCGCGCGGACGGAGCTCTTGCTCTGCGGCCCGAAGGCCGGCCGTAGAAGTCACGCACCCCTACTTAGTCCCGGGCTGTGACATCTACTCAGTCCCGGGCTGTGACACCTACTTAGTCCCGGGGCCGTGACATCACGTGATGTACCATATACATCACGTGTCCGCAACCAAAGTACCGAGCGGAGACCGCCCACACCCGGGTCCGACGCACCCGCCACCCCGAACCCGACGCCGAGCCTCCTCGTCACTTCAGCGCATCGATCACCTCGCGCCCGAAGATCTCCAGGGTCTCCGGCCGCGCGAAGTCGGTGAACCAGGTGTAGACCCTCGCAACTCCCCGCTCTTGCAACTCCACGAGCTTCGGCACCAGCTCCGACGGCGAACCCGCGAGATGTCCGCCCTCGCCCATCCTCCCGAACCGGCGCGCCGCGGTCTCGAGCACCTCGTGGCGGCTGCGCTCGTCGGTGACCAGGGTCACCAGCAACTGCACGGAGACCTGCGCCGTGCCCGCCTGCCCGCGCGCCTCGTCGAGCCGGTCCACGTGGTTGAGCGGCACGTTCCACCAGTCGGCGAAGCGCGCCACCAGCTCCATCGTTCGCGGACCGGTGCCGCCGACCACGATGGGGATCCGCCCGAGTGGAACCGGGAGCTGACGGGCACCCTCGACCACGAATTGCTCACCCCGGTGGTGGACGGGCTCACCGGTCCAGAAGGCGGTCACCAGCTCGAGCGTCTCGCGCAGCCGCTCGACGCGGGCGCGGCCGCCGGAGTCTCCGACACCGAACACATCGAGCTCGCCGGGGACCGAGCCCGAGCCGATCCCGAGCTCGAACCGGCCGCCGGAGAAGTGATCGAGCGTCACTGCCTGGCGGGCGAGCACCGCGGGGTGTCGAAGCGCGTCGCAGAGCACCAGGTGTCCGAGCCGCAAACGCTCGGTCACCGCGGCCAGCCAGGTCGCGGCGGTGAATGCTTCGAACATCGGCTGGTCGGTCGCGCCGGGCGGTGCGAGGTGGTCCATGAGGGCCATCCCCTCGAAACCCGAGGCTTCTGCTGTCCGCGCACGAAGCTCGAGCGCGTCAGGGGCGAGGCGCATCTGGGGGAGAAAGAGGTGGAAATCGAGACCGCCCGCACGTGGCGACGTTCCGGGCGGAGAATCCCCGCCGGACCCCTCGGGCATCTCAGACCCGGTCGACCAACATGCCGGCCAGGTGCTCGAACTGCTGGCCGGAGCCACCCATCAGCACTTCGTTCTGCTTCGCGCGCTTGAAGAGGAAGTGAGCATCGTTGGCCCAGGTGAAGCCCACGCCTCCGTGGACCTGAATGTTGTCCCCGGTCGCCCGCACCGCAGCTTCGGCTGCGTAGCCCGCCGCCATCGCCGCTGCCTGTGCGCGCTCGGGCGCGCCGGTGTCGGCCGCCCAGGCTGCGAAGTGGACGCCGGCTCGTGCCAGCTCGAGACCCTGGTACATGTCGACGATCCGATGCTTGACCGATTGGAACGAAGCGATCGGCCGGTCGAAGACCACTCGCGTCTTCGAGTACTCGACGGCCTCCTCGAGGGCACGGTCCGAGACGCCGATCAGCTCTGCGGCGAGTCCCACCGCGATGTCGTCGAGCACCTCTCGCCAGATCGCCGCCTGATCCCCGATCGGACCGATCGGCTCGGCGGGCTGTTCGTCGAGGACGAGGCGCGCGAGCTTGCGGGTGGGGTCGAGCGACGGCACGACCTCGGCACGCGGCGACTCGAGGAGGAAGGAGCGGACCCCCTCCTCGGTGAGCGCGACCACGATCGCCCAGTCCGCGGTGTGACCGTCGACCACGATCGGCTTCGTCCCGGTCAGCACCCATCCGGCTCCCCGGCGGCGAGCGCGGGCGCGCACGGTGGTGAGCGGGTTTCCGTACCCCTCCTCGTGCAGCGCAACGGTCCCTCGCTGTGCGCCGGAGGCCAGCCCCGCCAAGAGGTCGTCGGCTCCGAGTGCGACCGCGGCGCGGGTCGCCATCACCGACGACGAGAAGAAGGGACCGGGCAGGGGCACGCGGCCCATCTGCTCGAGCACGATGCACATCTCGAGCAGACCGGCTCCTTCGCCGGGCACCAGCATCCCGGTCCAACCGAGGGCGACCAACCGCTCCCAGAGCTCGGGCGTGAACCCGCCCGGATCCTCGGCGAGGGTACGCAGGGTCTCGCCGTCCACGTCGCCCATCGCCTGACGCGCGACGTCTTGGAGCGCGAGTTGTTGCTCGTCGAATGTGAAGTCCACTGCGCACCCCCGGACGGCGGTCCCCGATGTCGGCGACAGTGTAGACGGCACTCGCACTAGCCTCCGGGGCGTGGATTTCGCCCTTGCACCCGAAGACGAGGCCTTCCGCGACGAATTGCGGGCATGGCTCGACGAGCACCTGCCGCCGTTCCTGGCGAGCGAGGAGATCACCGACGAAGGTTCGCTGACGGGTGAAAAGTCGACCCAGCGCCGCGCAGCCTGGCAGCGGCTGCTCAACACCGGACGGTGGGCCGCGGTCCACTGGCCGGTCGAGTACGGGGGACGGGCTGCCACCGCGATGCAGCGGATCATCTACTCGGAGGTGATGGCCGAGTACCGCGCGCCGGGGTTGTACAACCCGAACGGGCTCTGGCAGATCGGACCGATGATCATCGCCTGGGGCACCGAGGAGCAAAAGGCGCGCTGGCTCCCCTCGATCCTCCAGGCCAACGAGCACTGGTGCCAGGGCTTCTCCGAGCCCGACGCCGGGAACGACCTCGCCAACCTGCGGACCACCGCCATCCTCGACGGCGACCACTACATCGTCAACGGGCAGAAGATCTGGATCTCGACCGCGCACCTTGCGCGCTGGGGTCTCTTCCTGCTCCGCACCGACCCGACGGCGATCGAGCGGGGTGCCAAGCACGAGGGCATCACCGCCTTCATCGTCGACATGCAGACTCCGGGCATCGAGACGAGGCCGATCCGTGACATGTCCGGCGAAGAGATGTTCAACGAGGTGTACTTCACCGACGCCTCCCTGCCGACGGACAGCCGGCTCGGCGGTGAGGGCGAAGGGTGGATGGTTGCAATGGGCACCCTGGCCAACGAGCGAGTCGGCATCGCGGGCCAGATCTCGATCCTCGCCGCCGACCTGCGGGCCATGGTGACCGCCGCCCGCTCGGTGAATCCTGCCGCGCTGGAGGACCCGAGTCTGCGCGACCGGCTCGCGCACGCCTGGACCGAAATCGAGCTGTCGCGGCTCCTCGCGCTCCGGGCGCTGAGCAAGATCATCAAGGGCGAGAAGAATTGGCCCGAGGTGCCCTTCGCCAAGCTCCAGTGGTCGTCGCTGGCCCAGACCCTCGCCGCGTTGGCAGTCGACCTGCTCGGCCCGGCCGGGCTTCTCGCGCGGGGCGGTCCCGACTCCGTGGATCGCGGGAAGTGGACCCGCCTCTACGCCTTCCAGCGGTACAGCACCATCGGAGGCGGCTCGAGCGAGGTGCAGAAGAACATCATCGCCGACCGGGCGATCAAGCTCCCCGGTCAGTCCCGGCTCTCCTGAGGTGCCGGCCGACCCGAGCGCCGTCTGCATCGTCGGCGCGGCACGGCACACCTGGCGGGAGCAGCCCGCGCCCGAGCCGCTCGACATGTGGGAGGAGGTCGCCCGAGCCGCGGCCGCCGACGCTGGCGTCGGAGGCGCGCTCGGCGAACTCGAGAGCCTCCAGGTCGTCTACTGCCAGGCGTGGGAGTACGACGACGCCTGCCTCCGCCTGGCCGAACGCCTCGGCGCCGACCCGGCTCACCGCCGTTATTCGGGGATCGGCGGCTCGGTGCCGCTCACGCTGGTGGCCGACGCGGCCGACGCGATGGTGCGCGGAGAGCTCGACCTTGCTCTGGTCATCGGCGGGGAGGCACTCGCCACCCGCAAGCGAGTCCCCGATCCCGCATGGTCGTATCCGCCCGAGGAAGCCCGCCGCTTCCCCATCACCATCGACCGCGCCGAGGCGGCGAACGGCATCTTCCAGGCGTACCTGACCTTCGCGCTCCTCGACACGGCCCGACGAGTCCACCTCGGACGCGATCTCGACGAGCACCGCAAGGAGCTCGGCCAGCTGTTCGCTCCGTTGTCGGAGATCGCGGCGGCCCAACCCGAACACGCCTGGTTCCCGGTCGCACACGACGCATCGGAGATCGCCGAGGTGACCCCGACCAACCGGATGGTTGCCACTCCCTACACCAAGCTGATGACCGCCTTCATGGACGTGGACATGGCCGCGGGGGTGCTGCTCGCCACCGATGCCCGTGCCGACGCGCTCGGGGTGCCCGCCGACCGCAGGGTGTACCTGCGCGGCTTCGGCGCGGCGAACGAGCCTTTCGGGATGGCCGAGCGGCCGGAGCTCTGGCACGCGCCCGCGATGGAAGGGGCAATGGCGCGAGCCCTCGGCGGCAGGACGGTGGACGACGTCGCCCATCTCGACCTCTACTCGTGCTTCGCGAGCTCCCTCGCGTTCGCTTCGGACGCCCTCGGCATCCGAGAGCAGCGCTCGCTCACGGTGACCGGTGGTCTGCCCTATCACGGGGGCCCGGGGAGCAACTACACCACCCACGCGATGGCCGCGATGACCGAGGTGCTCCGGGCCGACCCGGGCTCGTTCGGAGTGGTGAGCGGAGTGAGCATGCACATGGCCGGGCACGCCGCCTCGCTCTGGTCGACGACTCCGGGTCCGGCGCCCGCACGGGAGACCGCAGCGACACACCCTGCGCTCCCGGTCACCGCCCACCCCGAGGGTCCCGCGCGAGTGGCGACGTTCTCGACCACCTACGGGCGGGACGGTCCCGAGTGGACCGCTCTGATCTGCGATCTGCCCGACGGATCCCGCTGCTATGCCCGCCTGGAGGAGGCCGTCCCCGACGGCGTCGACCTCGCGGGTGAAGAGGTGACACTCGTCGCCGGCGAGAAGGGTGCCAACACGGCCCGTCTCTGAACGGCCGCCTGCTGGGCACGACTCGTGCCCGAGCGGCGTATCATCGGAACGACTCCGACAAGGACCGAGAGGTGAGGCTGTGAGGACCGAGGATCTCATTCTGGTCAGCGTGGACGATCACGTGATCGAGCCGCCCGGCATGTTCGACGGCCGCCTGCCCGCGAAGTTCCAGGACCGTGCGCCCATTTGGTGCGCAAGGACGACGGCACCGACGTCTGGCGCTACCGCGACAGCGAGATCCCCAACGTCGGGCTCAACGCGGTGGTCGGGCGCCCGCCCGAGGAGTACGGCATCGAGCCGACCTCCCTCGACGAGATGCGGCTCGGTTGCTACGACGTGCACGAGCGGGTCCGAGACATGAGCGTCAACGGGGTCCTCGGCTCGATGTGCTTCCCCTCCTTCCCCCAATTCTGCGGCCAGCTGTTCGCCCGCGCCGCGGCAAGCGACGCCGAAGAGGCGCTCGCCATGGTGAAGGCGTACAACGACTGGCACGTCGACGGGTGGTGCGGTGCGGAACCCGGCCGGTTCATCCCTCTTTCGATTCCGGTGCTCTGGGATCCCGAGCTGGCCGCCGAGGAGGTCCACCGGATGGCCGGCCTCGGCTGCCACGCGGTGACCTTCTCCGAGAACCCCTCCAAGCTCGGCTGGCCCTCGATCCACACCGACCACTGGGACCCCTTCTGGAGCGCGTGCGCCGACGAGGGAACCGTGGTCTGCATGCACCTCGGATCCTCCTCGGAGTTGGTGATCACCTCGATGGACGCCCCCATCGACGTGATGATCACCCTTCAGCCGATGAACATGGTCCAGGCGGCGGCCGACCTGCTCTGGTCGCCGGTACTCCGTAAGTACAAGGACCTCCGCATCGCGCTCTCCGAGGGCGGCATCGGTTGGATCCCCTACGCGCTCGAGCGCATCGACTACGTGTACCAGCACCATCACGCATGGACCGGGCAGGACTTCGGCGATCAGTTGCCGAGCCAGCTCTTCAAGGAGCGGATCATCACCTGCTTCATCGACGACGCCTTCGGGGTGGCCAGCAGGGACTTCCTCAACGTCGACATGATCACCTGGGAGTGCGACTACCCTCACTCCGACTCGACCTGGCCCCAGTCGCCCGAGGCGGCGATGAAGTACCTGGCCGACGTCGACGACGCGCAGATCAACAAGATCACCCACGAGAACGCGATGCGTCTCTTCCAGTACGACCCCTACGCGATCCGGCCGCGGGAGAAGTGCACGGTGGCCGCGCTGCGGGCCGAGGCAAGCGACGTCGACACCGCGCAGGTCTCGCGTCTCAAGAACAAGCGCGAGCGCTCCGAAGGCCTCGTCGACTTGGGTACGGTCGCCCGCACCTTCGGTCCAGCCGACGGCGAGAAGTAGGGACCCGCCGAGCGCACACCATGCCCATCCATTACGAGCAGGGCGACGACCACATCGTCCTGATCACCATCGATCGGCCCGAGGCCCGCAACTCGCTCGACATGGAGCACTTCGCGCAGCTGCGCGCGGCCTGGGAGCGCTTCGGCGACGAGGACGACTCGTGGGTCGCGATCATCACCGGGGTGGGCCAGGACTTCTGTGTCGGGGCCGACCTCAAGACCTACATCCCCCAAGTCACCAAGTTGCAGTCCCAGATGCAAAAGGACGGGGTCGCCGAGATCGACGGCTACCGCCTCGATGACGGGATCAAAGCCGTGCTCCGCAACGTCGAGCTCTACAAGCCGATCGTCGCGGCGGTGAACGGGACCTGTGTCGCAGGGGGGATGGAGATGCTCGGCGGGTGCGACCTCCGGGTGGCCTCCGATCTCGCGACCTTCGGGGTGATGGAGCCGAAGCGGGGGTTGTTCGCCGGCGGGGGGACCACGGTGCGCCTCCCCCGCCAGGTGCCGTACCCGGCAGCGATGGAGCTGTTGCTCTGTGCGGACCGCATCTCGGCGGAACGCGTGTACCACATGGGTCTGGTCAACGAGGTCTGTGCGCCGGTCCACCTGATGGACCGCGCCTACGACTACGCGAGGCGGATCACCGCCAACGGGCCCTTCGCGGTCCGCAAGACCAAGGAGTCGGTGCTGCGGGGCTTGGCAGTGGACATGAAAGAGGCCTACCGCATCGAAACGGCGATCTCCCGCGAGGTCTTCTCGAGCCAGGACGCGATCGAGGGGCCGAAGGCCTTCGCGGAGAAGCGGACTCCCGCCTGGAAGAACGCCTGACCGGCGTCGAGGACCTCTGAAGGTGGCGCGATGAGCCACGACCTCGGCACACCGTGCCTCCGTCTCGAGACCGAGGGGTCGGTCGCCTGGTGCACCATCGATCGCCCCGGGGCGAGGAACGCACTCACCCCGGCCATGTACTTCGGGCTCAAACGGGCGGTGCGACTGGTCAACTCCGATCCCGAGCTCGCAGCCCTGGTGATCACCGGCGTCGGGGACGTCTTCTCTCCCGGCGGCGACCTCGGCGGCCGCTCCGAGCCGGGAGAGTCGGTCCCCGAGGTGATCGGGCCGGACGTGCTGCCCTTCCTCAGCATTCGCGACAGCGTTGCCCCGGTGATCGCGGCAGTGAACGGCATCTGCCAGGCCGGTGGTCTCCTGATCGCCATGATGTCCGACATCGCGGTGGTGAGCGATCGGGCAACCTTCCGGGTACCCGAGCTCTTGAGGGGGATCACCGATGCGACCTACGCCGCGGTCCTACCGGCGCACGTCGGGATCGCGGTCGCTCGGGACCTGCTCTTCTCTGCCAGGAGGTTCGACGCGGAGGAGGCTCGGCGGATCGGGCTCGTCTCGCGGGTCGTTCCCCACGACGATCTCCACACCGCGGCCAGGGAGGCCGCGCACCAGGTGCTGCGGACCGCACCCGAGGCGCGGGGGCAGGTGAAGCGGATGCTCAACGAACGCTACGGGCTGATCGACTACCAGACCATGTTCTGGACACTCGAACACTCGCCCGAGCCGCGCGAGGGCATGCCGCGCGTTCATGGAGAAGCGATCCCCCTCCTGGATTCCTCCGGACGTGGCAGCCGACGACCGCTTCGGGTGACTGGGATAGGAGATCAGGGCTTCCGAAACGCCGCACCCGGCGAAACGGCGCCGACGACGAAGGCCTCAGCGGAGATCCTCACCGGACATGCCGGGCTGCCCACCCGCAGATCGACAAGGGGCAGGGTGGACGGAGGCCCAGAGGGGACAGAAACGCACACCGGAGATGGAGGGTGGGGGTGGGAGAGGAGGTGAGGTAGGGGGGGCTGTGTGTGCGACTTAAGCCGTGTACCAACCCGCGACATCCACGACCAAATTTGTGGTGCCGCTCCCGCCGTCGACCGCGTTGAACGAACCGGAGGCAGTCAAGGTGGCCACGGTGAAGTTGGCCTGCACGTCTCCGACCGGCGGGTTGACGTCGGACGTAGTGGGCGGGCTTCCTTGCGCATAGACCGTCAAGTAGCTGGGTGCAGTAGGCGCGATATCGGTCACGTTCAGTACCGCGGCGACCGCCCCCGAGGGCATGTCGGCGAGCCCGGTCGCTTGGATTGTGCACGCACTGCCGGCGACGAGGGGGTTGGCCGGTCCCCCCGGTGCGACATTGGTGTTGCACTGGGTGTTCGGGCTGACCAGGTCAGAAGGATTTGAACCACGGCTGTCGCAGATGCGCACGGGGGAGAGTTCAGGGGTGAACTCCGCTCCGGTAGTGCCCCCGGTCGCCGTGTACCAACCGGATACGTCGACGATCAGATCGGCCGGGGACGCCGAGTAGAGGGTGACCTGCCCGGTGCCTGAGACCGGGACTGTCACTCGGTTGGCCACGGTCTGGGAGGCCGCGTAGTTCACGTTCGAGGCGAGGGGTCTCGGCTGGCCAGCCGGATAAGCGCTCATGTAGCCGGCGGCCTGTGGCCTCGTCACCGTCACGTTCAGCACGACCGCACCGACTCCGCTCGCCGGGACGCCGCCGTTGCCTGCCACGGTGACCGTCAGTGGCGTGGTCGCGGTGACCAGGTGGTCCGGGCTGCTCGAGGCGAGGTTCGAATTGCACTGGGTGGCGCCGTCGGACAGGTGGGAGGGGTTGGATCCTCTCGTGTCACAGATACGGGCCGGGGTCGAGAGCGCGTTGTAGAGCCCGGCACCGCCCTGGGGCGTCGTCGTCACGTAGCCCTCAAGGTCGACCACGACGTCGCTTGCCGACGACGAGAAGATCGAGACTTCGCCACCTGCGAGGCCGACCTCGACCAGGTTGGGCACGGTCTGGCCTTTCAGGTAATTCAAGTTGGACGCGATCGGTTGAGGTTGGCCGGCCGGATACACGGTGAGGAATCCTGCGGCCTTGGACCCGACCGTGGTGACGTTCAGTACGACCGCGGTGACCGCGCTCGAAGGGACGCCGAAGTCGCCAGCGAGGGCGAACGTGACGGTTCCGCCGGCACCGAGGGTCTCACCGGCGGTGCCGTTGCTGCACTGAGCCGCAATACCGCTTAAGTGGGAGGGGTTCCCGGCTCTCGTGTCGCAGACGCGGGTCGGCGAAAGCGGGACGTAGACGCCAGGATCGGAGAAGACTGAGAGGGCGAGCGTCACCGAATCGGTCAGCCTGTTCGCATCGGTCACCTGGAAGGTCACCATCAGGGGTATCGAGACCGTCGGGGTACCGGTGAGCGCTCCCGTCGTCGAGTCGAGGTTGAGCCATCCCGGGAGACTGGATGACTCCCACGAGTAAGGAGCAGTCCCACCCGTCGCGCTCAACGTGGTCGAATAACTCTGACCCACGGTTGCGATGGGAAGCGCTGTCGTCGTTATCTCGACCGGGTTCACGACGGTGATCGAGAAACTTGCGGTCGCGGACTCTGCTGGAGTGAAGGAGTCGGTCACCATCACCGTGAACGGAGTCGATGAAGCAAGTTCCGGCGTGCCGGAGATCAATCCTGTGGATGCGTTCAAATTCAGTCCGAGTGGAAGCGAGCCAGCGGTGACCGCCCAGCCAAAGGGCCCAGTTCCTCCGCCGGCCTGCAGGCGGTCCGTGTACGCCTCGCCGGTGACGCCGTTCGCGAGGCTGGTGGTGGTCACCATCGGAGGCGTCTCGATCGGCCCATTGAGGATCACTCCTCCGTCAGTGGGTGAATTCAGCCCCTGCCCTACGGTTAAACAGTTTTCGAAGCTGAGGCAAGTTGCGCCACTGAGGGAGCGAATGTTGCCGGGCAGCGGTTCGCTGATCCAGTTTTGCCCTCCGTCAGTTGTGACGATGACTGCCGGGGTCGGTGTCGTGTCCATGGTCCCGGTCCCAACCGCGACACACTGAGTCGGGGTGGCACAGGCGATGTCTCCAAAGTCGCCCTCGCTGCCAGTCACCGATGAAGGCAGCTGATTGCCGGTCCAGGTGTCCCACCCGTTAGTCGTCGCAACCATGAGCCCCCTCGATCCGTCCATATAGCAATCGGTCGTTGTGGGACAGGAGATGCCATTGGGGATGTAGGACGCAGAAGTTCCCGTCAACTTCGTGGACCAGCTAGTTCCTCCATCCGTTGTGACGAAGACAGCTCCCTCATCGTCGCCGACCGCGTAGCAATCCAGAGTCGATGGGCAGGCGATGCTCTGCAGAACACCTGGCTCCACCGGGATTGCCTCCGAAGTCCAGGTCGCACCCCCATCGGTGGTGCCGACGATGGTCACCGAGGAAGAGGAATTCTCTCCGACCGCGAAGCACTGCGATGTCGAAGTGCACCGATCCCGGAAAGCCTGGTGATTCCGGAGGGGATGGTCGATGTCGACCACGAGCTCCCTCCATCCGTTGATCCTATGACGTAGCCAACGGGGTTCACACCATCAGTGTGTCCGACCGCGATGCACTCCGACTCTGAAGGGCAAGTAATCCCATAGAGGGTTCCGATACCCGAGGGAAGACTCTGGTTCTGCCAACTAGCACCGGCATCTTTCGTGGCGAGGGCGACTCCACCTCCGCTCACATCTTCGCCATCAGCTGGCCCTCCGACGGCGAAGCAATCAGTTGTCGATGCGCAGGTCACGCCAGACAGCACATTGACGCCAAAGGGAGCCGTCTGAGTGGTCCAGGTTCCACCACCGTCGTCCGTTTCGATGATCAGGCCGCCACCTACTGCGAGGCAATCGAGTGTCGAGGTACAGGCGATCCCATCGACTGCAGTTTCGAGCGAAGGAGGTGTTTCGCTTTGCCAGGTGGTTCCCCCATCCGTCGTCGCCAAGATGAGACCGCCTGTGTTGTCGGTGCCGACCGCAATGCAGTCAAACGCGCTCGGACACGACACGGAAAACAGACTGTCGTGAGAAGTGGGTGAAAGCTGGCTGCTGCTCCAAGTCACGCCCCCGTCACTGGACGCGACGAGATTGTTGCCGCCAACCGCAATGCAGGCTGTGGCAGATGGACAGGCCACTCCAGACAACTGGCCGACCGTGGCGGGCAATGACCCACTGGTCCAAGTGGTGCCACCATCGGTCGTACTGATGCTGGCACCAGCAGTCACGCTTCCGTTCAAGCCCGACCCCACCGCGGTGCAATCGGCTGTGGAGAAGCAAGTGATCGATTCCAATCCAGTCATTCCAGACGGAACGGTCTGGGTCGACCAGGTGCTTCCTCCATCGGTCGAAACAAGGACTGTATTTTCGCCAACAGCAAAGCACTCAGACGCGGACGGGCAGGACACGCCCAATAGCCCCCCGCTAACTGAGATCGGGAGCGTTGCAACGCCCCAACTAGTCCCTCCGTCCGTTGTCACGATCAGCGCCGGAACGGCTCTTGCGACGGCAATGCAATAGGAGGAGGTCGCACACGCAATGTCCCCCACAAATGTGAATCCGGCCGGCGGAGACTGATTGGTCCACGTCGTTCCGCCGTCCGTCGTAGC
>CAVUGU010000003.1:0-107198 GCA_963741055.1 uncultured Acidimicrobiales bacterium
GGTGCCGAACACGGTCTCGGTGACGCCCGCCGTCTACAACCCTCCGACCCTGACTCCTCCGAAGATCAGCGGCAGCTGTACGCGATCGCCAAGGGGCACGGGAATCGCGACGTGACCGTGACCGACGAGCCGCGTCGCTCGACGGCATCCCGCTGAGCATCGCCGCTTCGGCGCGGCTGTACGTGATCTTGACGTGACCTGAGCCCGAACGACGGCGCTCAAGACGGTGCGCCCGCCCTGCACACGACGCAGCCTCTCCTCCGATCTTCCCGAGGAAGGTTGTCCTGCGCCGCGAGGTGCTCTTGGATCTTGACCGCCTCGTGGAGCACCGCGTCCACGTCCTCGGAGGTCTCGACGGAGCGCTTGTCCGCGGCGGCCGCGAGCACGTTCTGACCGACGATCACCACCGACAGCAGGACCAACTGGAGGAAGGTCTGGGAGATCCACGACACGAGCGTCACCGCGTCATGCGATCGGATCGCGGGCGGAGGCCGCGACGCGAGGGCCACGAAGGCGACACGCACCACATGGTCCCCACGCCCTTGGTCACCTTCACCGCGAACCACGCGTTGAACCGTGCTGCCGGGCCGTCGTGGGGGAACTGCTCGGCGACCTTGACCGGCCCGTGCAGGTCTCCGAGTTTCGTCTGGGTACGCCGGTGGGGGTCGTACTCGTAGATGGGGTGCTCGGTCATCGGCCCACTCCTTGGCAGATCGGCGTACTGGAGAGCAGCCCAATCATGCTTGCCGACGCCGGAGGCGACCGCGGTCCCGCCGACAGCCTTGACACCCGACACCCGGCCCTTCACACTGCGCGAACACGCCCCGGGAAGGTGGAGACGCCGACGCGCCCGCGGCGTGCTGCTTTTCTGTGACACGGTGTGGTGACCTCGGTCGGAAGTGGCGGCGGTAAGGGACGCGATGGGGACGTGGGGAAAAACGGTGGCCGCCCTCGTGGCGGTGGGCGCGGTGCTCGCCGGACAGCTGGTCGGCGTCGCTTCGTCGACGGCGGCGACCGGATCTTTGTCGTCGTGGTCACCGCTCGTCCCCGCCTCCCGTAGCGATGCTCCGATGGTCTACGACCCCGCGGCCGGACAGCTGGTCCTCTTCGGCGGGATCGACACCAACGGAGTTTCGCTCGGTGACACCTGGACGGGCAACGGTACGACCTGGACGGAGGCCGCTCCGGCCTCGAGCCCGAGCGCGCGCAGCGACGATGCGGCGGCCTACGACCCCGCAACCGGCGACGTGGTCCTCTTCGGCGGGCTCGGTGCCTCGAACACCACCTTGTCGGACACCTGGACCTACAACGGGACGACCTGGACCGCGGTCACCCCGATCCAGAGCCCACCTGCTCGGGCCTACGCATCGATGGCCTTCGACCCCGCGCTCGGAGCACACGGCGAGCTGGTTCTCTTCGGCGGGCTGTCGTCGACCGGCACCGCGCTCTCCGACACCTGGGCCTTCGACGGGACCAACTGGACGGCTCTCAGCCCGACGCAGAGCCCGCCGGCTCGCTCCGACTCGGCGATGGCGTACGACGCGGCGACCGGTGACGTGGTCCTCTTCGGCGGCCTGTCGGGGACGACCGCGCTCTCCGACACCTGGATCTTCAACGGGACGAACTGGACGCAGGCGTCGCCGGCGGCCTCCCCGCCGGCACGCTCGGACGCCGCGATGTCCTACGACGCGGCGACCAGCCAGCTGGTGCTCTTCAGCGGCTCCTCGGGTCCGGGCAAGATGCTCTCGGACACCTGGACCTACAACGGTACGACCTGGACCCAGGTCGCCACGGCGACGTCACCTACCCCACGGAGCGACGCATCCTTCGCCTACGACGCGTCCACGAGCGAGCTCGTCCTCTTCGGCGGGCTGGACGTGAACGGGAACACTCTCGGGGACGCCTGGCTCTCGAACGGCGCCACCTGGGTGTCGGCAGCCCCGCCGGCACGGAGCGATGACGCGATGGCGGACGATCCGGCCCTCGGACAGGAGATCCTCTTCGGCGGGTTGGCCTCGAACGGCACCACTGCGCTCGCGGACACCTGGGCCTACAACGGGACCAACTGGGTCCAGAAGGTCCCGACCAACTCGCCACCGGCCCGGAGCTTCGCCTCGATGGCCTACGACCAGGCGAGCGGCCAGCTGGTCCTCTTCGGCGGGCTCGCCTCGGACGGCCAGACCCCGCTGGGTGACACCTGGGTCTACTCCGGCACGACCTGGACACAGCTCTCTCCGCCGGTCACCCCGGGTCCGCGCTCGGACGCGTCGCTCACCTACGACGCCGCTCTCGGCGAGCTGGTCCTGTTCGGGGGTCTCGACGCCAATTCGAACACGCTCGGCGATACCTGGACCTTCAACGGGACCACCTGGACGCCGATGGGACCCTCGGCCCGCAGCGACTACGCCTCCGCCTACGACTCCGCGACCAACCAGCTGGTGATCTTCGGTGGTCTCGACGTCAACGAGAACACCCTCGGGGACACCTGGGTCGAGTCGGGTTCGACCTGGCACCAGATCAGCGGTCCCGAACCCGCGGCGCGCAGTTACGCCTCGATGGTCTACGACGCGGCGGTCGGCAAGGTGGTGCTCTTCGGAGGCTTGGCGGCCGACGGGGTCACCGCGCTGGGTGACACCTGGGAGTTCAACGGCACCAGTTGGTCGCAGCTGACCCTGCCCTTCTCACCTTCGGCGCGTTCGGACACCTCGATGGCCTACGACTCGGCCCTCGGCGAGCCGGTCCTCTTCGGCGGGATCACCGAGGGCGGGAGCGTGCAGCAGGACACCTGGCTCTTCGACGTCAACACCTGGCAGAAGCTCACCCTCGGCAACAAGCCCCCGGTGCGCTCCGACGCGGCCATGGCCTACGACGCGGCCGCCAACCAGGTGGTGCTGTTCGGCGGACTCGGCAGCACCGGCATCAACACTCTTGGGGACACCTGGGAGTTCAACGGCTCCAACTGGACACAGGTCGCCCCGGCGACTTCGCCGACGGCAAGGTCCTACGCCTCGATGGCCTACGACACCTCGACCAAGCAGGTGGTCCTCTACGGCGGCCTCGACCCGTCGTCGAACACGCTCGGGGACGAGTGGACCTACAACCCGAGCACACTCTCCTGGAGTGCGCAGACCACGGCCGCGCTCCCCTCGGCGAGGAGCGACACCGACATCGTCTACAACTCCTCGGCCAACCAGCTGGTCCTCTTCGGGGGTCTCGATCCGAGCGTGAACACGCTCGGGGACACCTGGACCTCGACCGGGACCACCTGGGTCGCCCAGACACCCCAGCCGCGCTCCGACGCGGCGATGGCGTTCGACGCGGCGTCGAACGCGGTCGTGCTCTTCGGAGGACTCGACGTGAACTCGAACACCCTGGGGGACACCTGGACCTACACCGGCACGACCTGGACCCAGGTCACCACGCCGAGCGCGCCGAGCGCGCGGGCGTACACCGCGATGGCCTACGACCCGGGAACCGGGACCCTCGTCCTCTTCGGTGGTGTCGACAACAACCTGAACACCTTGAGCGACGAGTGGACCTTCGCCTCGGGCGCCTGGTCCGCGGCAGACCCCGTCGAGCCTCCCCGGGGCCCGGAGCGACGACGTGATGACCGACGACGCCGCCGCCAACCAACTCGTGCTCTTCGGTGGACTCGACGTCAACGGGAGCGCGCTCGCCGACACCTGGGTCCTCTCGACCATCCTCTCGCAGACCGTGGTGTTCACCTCGAGCGCACCGAGCGCAGCCACGGTGGGCGGACCCAGCTACACGCCGACCGCGAGCGCGACTTCGGGGTTGCCGGTTGCCATCACACTCGACTCCTCCTCGAGCGGCTGTTCGCTCGTCGGCGGCGTCGTGAGCTTCACCGCGGTCGGCACCTGTCTCATCGACGCCAACCAACCGGGCAATGCCACCTATCCGGCCGCCCCACAGGTGCAGCAGAGCATCACGGTCGCTCCGGCAAACCAGACGATCACCTTCCCGCCCCCGTGCTGCGGGCACGGTCGGCACCACCGGAACCCTCGCCGCGACCGGGGGAGGCTCGGGCAACCCGGTCGTCTTCACCGTCGACCCCTCGACCGCGGCCGGGGTGTGCTCGGTGTCGGGCACCAACGGCGCCACGGTGAACTTCACCGGGGCGGGCACCTGTGTGATCGACGCGAACCAGGCCGGCAACGCCAACTACCTGCCGGCGCCACAGGTGGAGCAGAACGTCACCGTCGCGCCGGCGACCCAATCGATCACCTTCCCGCCCCCGTCCGCGGGCACGGTCGGCACCACCGGAACCCTCGCCGCGACCGGGGGAGGCTCGGGCAACCCGGTCGTCTTCACCGTCGACCCCTCGACCGCGGCCGGGGTGTGCTCGGTGTCGGGGACCAACGGCGCCACGGTGAACTTCACCGGGGCGGGCACCTGTGTGATCGACGCGAACCAGGCCGGCAACGCCAACTACCTCCCGGCGCCACAGGTGCAGCAGAACGTCACCGTCGCGCCGGCGACCCAATCGATCACCTTCCCGCCCCCGTCCGCGGGCACGGTCGGCACCACCGGAACCCTCGCCGCGACCGGGGGAGGCTCGGGCAACCCGGTCGTCTTCACCGTCGACCCCTCGACCGCGGCCGGGGTGTGCTCGGTGTCGGGCACCAACGGCGCCACGGTGAACTTCACCGGGGCGGGCACCTGCGTGATCGACGCGAACCAGGCCGGCAACGCCAACTACCTCCCGGCACCACAGGTGGAGCAGAACGTCACCGTCGCGCCGGCGACCCAATCGATCACCTTCCCGCCCCCGTCGTCGGGCACGGTCGGCACCACCGGAACCCTCGCCGCGACCGGGGGAGGCTCGGGCAACCCGGTCGTCTTCACCGTCGACCCCTCGACCGCGGCCGGGGTCTGCTCGGTGTCGGGGACCAACGGCACCACGGTGAACTTCACCGGGGCGGGCACCTGCGTGATCGACGCGAACCAGGCCGGCAACGCCAACTACCTGCCGGCACCGCAGGTGCAGCAGAGCGTCACGGTCGCCCCGGCGACCCAATCCATCGCCTTCACGCCCCCCTCGTCAGGAACGGTCGGGACCACCGGAACCCTCACCGCGACCGGGGGCGTTTCGGGCAATCCGGTCGTCTTCACCGTCGACCCGTCGACCGCGGCCGGGGTCTGTTCGGTGTCGGGGACCGACGGCACCACGGTCACCTACGGCGCGATCGGCACCTGCGTGATCGACGCCAACCAAGCCGGCAACGCCAACTACCTGCCGGCACCGCAGCTGGTGGAAAGCATCACGGTGACGTCGCTCTGTTCACCCGGCTCCTACAGCGCGACCGGGTCGGTGCCGTGCACCCCCGCACCTGCCGGCACCTACGTGTCGAGCACCGGCGCGACCGCCCCGACCCCGTGCCCGTCCGGTACCTACACGCTGACGACGGGGGCGACCTCTGCGGCCGCATGCGTCACGTTGAGCGTGGTCAAGCCGGGCAACCGTCACAACTACATCTTCGCCGCCGTCTCCGCCGCGGCCCCGAGTGTCGTGAACGCGGTCGGTACGGTGACCTGGTCCGGCTCCGGCTTGCCTGCCGGCATCGTGCTCAGCCCGACCACGGGCGCGCTCAGCGGGACACCGACCACGCCGTGTTCGTGTTCGGTGACGCTCGTCGCCACCGACACGCACGGGCACTCTGCGTCGACGACCTTTGCCTGGACGATCCTTCCCTTCGGCATCGCGACCGCGTCGCTCCCGCAAGTGGTGCCGGGCGTGCCTTATGGGCCGGTCCAGCTGAGCGCCGGAGGAGTTTCGCCCCGGGCCACCTTGAAGTGGACCAAGGGAGCACCGCTGCCTCGCGGACTCAAGCTCTCCAAGGCCGGCGTGATCTCGGGGACGGCCAGTTCCAAGCTGGTGGCCGGCACTGCGACCGTCACGGTCACCGTCACCGAGACCGTGATCACCGTGGTCGGAACCAGGCACGTCAAGACCAAGACCACCGTCCGGACCACCATCCCGCTGCCCATCGCCTGAGATCGCTCGGGACGGCTCCGCGCTCGGTCTCGGGCGCGGACTCCCTAAAATGAAGGAGCAGGTCCGTCGAGCGTGGTTCCGCCGCCTAGCTCCGGACCTGCCTTTTTTCTGTCCGGCTCGGTTCCGGGGGCCCCGGAGCCGGTCCGACCAGGTCGCCGATTCGCTCCCCGGCCGGCCGGCCTCCTGGCTCCCTGAACGACCGACTTCCTGGCGTGCTCAGCTGTACATCAACGAGCCGGGCGTGGTGAGCACCTCTCCGGTTTCGAGCCAGGTCTTCAGCCCCGAGAGGATCATCGGCCACCCGCCGTAGAGCTGGGCATTGGCCCCTTCGCGCAGCTGGTCGTGGACGACGGTCAGGCGGCAGGAGTCCTCGATCGGCTCGATCTCCCAGGTCACTCGAGACTCACCCTCGCTCCGCACCTCGTCGCTCCAGAGCGCGACCATCGTGTGGACCAGGCGGCGTGGGGGGTCGACCTCGAGGACGGTGCCCTCTCCGATCAGGCCTCCGGCGCTCGGTCCCATCTCGATGGGTGAACCCGGCGTCCATTTCGAGGTGACGGCGGCGCCGAAGTTGTACTTGCGTCGGATCTCCGGGTCGGTGATGGCCTCCCAGAGTCGTTCGGGGGTGGTGCGGATGTAGATCTCGTAGACCTTCTCCATGGTGTCCTCCAGTTGTCGTTTGAGATCGCTGAGCGAGGCTGCCCAGGGCTCGGTGTATTTGTCGATCCAGCGGTCGTGGATCAGGCGGATGGGAACCGGGTTGAGGAAGTGGAGCTTCTGGCGGCCCGCGCGCCGGGTGACGACGAGCCCCGCTTCCTCGAGCAGACGCAGGTGCTTCATGACCCCGAATCGGGTCATCTCGAGACCCGCTTCGAGCTCGGTCAGCGAGCGACCGTCCTCACGGAACAGGGTGTCGAGCAGCCTGCGTCGGGTCGGGTCGGCGAGCGCCCGGAAGACGAGGTCCTCGTCCGCCATGCCTTGAGAATAGGTGACCAGATGGTCACATGTCAACCTCGACCCGGCAGGGGAGAAGCACCCCAGGCGTGCCTCCTCGCGGGCCGTCTACGTCACGTGCTGCACCCGTGTACCTAGTCCCCGGCAACAAAGGCGTGCCCGGGCGCGGTCGGGGATCGCCGAGCGCCGAGATCCCGCGTGCAGGATCGGCCGACGTCAGCCGCGGAGGGTCTTGTCGATCTGTGCGAGCTCTTCGTCGGAGAAGTCGAGGGACTCGAGCATCGCGAGGTTCGCGAGCAACTGCTCGAGGCTGCTCGCGCCGACCAGGGTGGAGGTCACCCTCGGGTCACGGACGGTCCAGGCGAGCGCCATCTGGGCGAGCGACTGACCTCGGTCGCGTGCGAGCTCGTTGAGCGCCTTCACCTTGGCGAGCGTCTCGTCGGTGAGCTGGTTCGGATCGAGCGAGTCGGCCTGGCTGGCCCGTGAACCCTCCGGGATCCCGCTCAGGTAGCGGTCGCTCAGGATGCCTTGGGCCAGCGGGGAGAAGACGATGCAACCCACACCGAGCGTCCCGAGCGTGTCGAGGATGCCGTACTCGATCCAACGGTTGAGCATCGAGTAGGGCGGCTGGTGGATCAGAAGTGGCGTCCCGAGATCTCGAAGGACGGTCGCGGCGTGCGCGGTCAGCTCGGCACTGTAAGAGGAGATGCCCGCGTAGAGGGCCTTCCCCTGCCGCACCGCGGTGTCGAGCGCGCCCATCGTCTCCTCGAGCGGCGTCTTCGGGTCGGGGCAGTGCGAGTAGAAGATGTCGACGTAGTCGAGACCCATCCGCTTCAGGCTCGCGTCGAGGCTCGCCAGCAGGTATTTGCGGGAACCCCCCTCTCCATAGGGCCCCGGCCACATGTCGTAGCCGGCCTTGGTCGAGATGAGCAGTTCGTCTCGGTACGGACCGAAATTGCGTTTGAGCGCCTTTCCGAAATTGGCCTCGGCGGCTCCGAACGGCGGTCCGTAGTTGTTGGCCAGGTCGAAGTGGGTGACGCCCAGATCGAACGCCCGGGTGAGCATCCGATCGATCTCGGCCTCGTCGGCGGCACCACCGAAGTTGTGCCAGAGCCCGAGGGACACCAGTGGGAGACGGATACCGCTCCTCCCACATCGCCGGTACTGCATGCGCTCGTATCGGTCGGTGGCGGGGGTGAAAGGCATCGGCTCACGTTACTGCCGTGCCCTCCTGCGTCGCCGTGGTGTGACCCTCTCGTCTGACGGGGGACGACGTGCATGTCAGACTCTTGGACGGGCCCGAACGACCGACTCGGGCACCGTGGGGGAGGTGGGACATGGGCGCGCTGCCCGAGACGATGCCGGCGGCGGTCTATCGCAGGCCGGGCGAGGTCGTCGTCGAGGAGAAGCCGGTGCCCGAACCCGGGCCCGGAGAGGTCCTCGTCGAGGTCGATCACTGCGGGATCTGCGGTTCGGACATCCACATGCTGCTCGAGGGGTGGGGCGACAAGCCCGGCCTCGTTGCGGGACACGAGTTCACCGGTTCCATCGCCGCGCTCGGTGAGGGGGTGACCGGTTGGGAGCTCGGCGAGACCGTCGTCGGAGGCACCACCCCGAAGTGCGGACGTTGTCGGCGCTGCCTCGAAGGCAAGCCGTCGCAGTGCGAGAACCGGCAGGGTTCGATCGTCGACGGCCACGACGGCGCGTTCGCCCGCTACGTCCTGGTCCACGCGGCGGCCCTCGTTCGTCTGCCTCCGGGAGTGACCGCGCGTGAGGCTGCCCTCGCCGAACCGCTGGCGGTCGCGCTCCATGGGATCACCCGGGCCGGAGCCGCGCCTGGCGACAGCGTCATGGTCATGGGCGCCGGCCCGATCGGAGCGCTGTCGGTCGCGGCACTGGTTGCGCGCGGAATCGGACCGGTCACCGTCGTCGAGCCGGGGGAACGACGTAGGGAGCTCGCGACGAAGCTCGGAGCCGAGAAGGTTCTCGATCCCACCGAGATCGAGACGTTCCCGCCGTGGGAGCCCGAACGGATCTCGGAACACGCGGTCCACGTCGTGCTCGAGTGCTCGGGGAAGAAGGCCGCGATGGAGACGGGGTTCCACCAGCTTCGCCGTGGTGGGACGATGGCGCTGGTCGGAGCCGGGATGGAAGGTCCGAGGTTCGATCCCAACCGCTTCCTCCTGAACGAGCTCCATGTGGTGGGCTCCTTCGTCTACGACCTCGGCGGTTTCGACCACACGCTCGAGCTGTTGGCGTCCGACGGGTTCCCGACCGACGTGCTCATCGAGGCAGAGGACGTCACGCTCGATCGGATCTCCGACGCCTTGGTCGGCCTCGCCGAGGGGCGCTTGGCCGGCAAGGTCATGGTGGTGCCCTGGTTGTCGGAGGGTGCGACGGCAGTGGCCGCTGCGAATGGAGACAGCTGATGGCCCATCCCTATTATCCGACCGGCAACCCCCACTTCAATCACGTCGCGATGAGCATGCCGGCCGACCTGCTCGACGAGAAGAACCGGACGGACATCTGCCGCTTCTGGAGCGATGTGTTCGGATTCGACGAGATCACCGTCATGACCGAGGACCGTCGGAGACTGATCCTCTCCTGCGTGCACTGGGACCAGTTCATCTTCCTCATCGCCGAAGACGATCCGATGCGTTGTCCTCGGATGGACCACTTCGGCTTCGCCGTCGGGTCGCTCGACGAGTTGCAGGGCGTGCAAGACCGCGCGGCCAAGTTTCGCGAGGACGACAGCCGGGTCGACCTCATCGATCTGCACGTCGACGACCAGAAGGTCGTCAAGATCCATTCGCTGTACGTGAAGTACCTGCTACCGATGATGTGCGAGGTCCAATGGTGGGAGTTCCCCGAGTGAGCGGGTCGCTCGAAGTCGGCGTCTTCGTTCCCCAGGGCTGGAAGCTCGAGTACACCGGCTGGGGCGCTCGCGCGGCGTGGGAGCGCTCGGTCGAGTTGGCCCGACTCGCCGAGTCCCTCGGTTATGACCACCTCTGGGTCTACGACCATGTCGAGACCGTGCCCCGCAGAGAGCCGACTCATTGCTTCGAGGCGTACACGATGCTCGCTGCGCTCTCACAGCAGACCTCGACCGCGCGGCTCGGTCAGCTCGTGACGTGCGCGTCGTATCGCAACGCAGGCCTGTTGGCGAAGGAGGCTGCTTGCATCGACGTGTTCTCGAACGGCAGGCTCATCCTCGGACTCGGGGCGGGCTGGTACCACGAGGAGTACCACGCGTACGGCTACGAGTATCTGCCCGACCGCGTACGGTTGGCGGTGCTCGACGAGACGATGGAGGTCATCCGCCGGTTCTGGACGGAGGAGACGGTCACCTTCGATGGCGAGCACCTGCACTTCGACGGTGCGTTCTGCGACCCGAAGCCCGTCCAGGCGTCCCCGCCCATGCTGATCGGCGGCGGGGGAGAGCAGGTCAACCTCAGGATCGCCGCTCGGCGTGCCGACCTGACCAACTGGCAGGTGGGCCTTTCCGACTTCGAGCGCAAGTCGAAGCTGCTCGAGGGCTATTGCGAGGAGATCGGCCGGCCGATCGATGCGATCACCCGGACCCACGGGCCGGATTGTCGGCTCTTCGACACCGAGGCCGAGACGCTCGCCTGGTGCGAGACCGACGAAGGCGGCGATCTGTGGGGAGGCACGCCCACCGACAGCTACCTTGCCGACAATCTCGTCGGGACGGTCGAGCAGGTCATCGAGAAGGCTCAGGGGTTCATCGATGCGGGGTGCCGCGGGCTCATCCTCTGGCTGCGCGACTTTCCGGGCGACGAGACTCTCCGCCGGTTCATGGACGAGGTCGTCCCCGCGCTGAAGGTGCCCTGAGCTCGATTCCCGACGCCGCAGAGTGACGCGCGTCGGAAGGCAACCGGTCTTCCTCGAGCAACGGTGGGTTGTGCTGCGGATTTCAGCGTCGCCGGGCATCTCGGTAGGATGGCTCCGCTGATCGTCCGTTCCTGCCCGGATCACCCCCACCTAGGTAGTACCGGTGTCAGGGTTAACCCCCATCCCTCTCAGGGTTGATCCGGATACTCACCAGCGGGGGCACCGTGCAACGATTCGCGAGGTGATCCCCCGATGAGTCGGTTCTTCGAAGCGCTGGGACGCGGCGTCGTCCGATTGCGCTGGCTAGTGGTTGCGATCTGGATCGTCGGCACCATCGTCACGGTGCGCGCGCTGCCGACGCTCTCGAGCCAGGTGAACAACAACAACAGCACCTTCCTCCCGGCGAGTGCTCCGAGCAATCAAGCTGCGGACCTCGCCCAGCCGTTGATCGGATCGGTCAACCACAGCAATGTGCCGGTTGTGGCTGTGACCTCCGCTCCGGCTCTCACCGCGGAGGATCGAGCTGCCCTCTCGGAGATCCTCACCCACCTCAAGCAGGTGCCGACCGCTCTGTCGGCCCACTTCCTCGGAACGTCCCCCGACGGAAGAGCTGCACAGCTGCTCTTCACCTCTTCGACGTCGCCGTTCGACCAGGGCAAGGCGACCACTCTGGTCGACAACATGGACTCGGCGCTCGCGCGGGTCTCGCTCCCGAGCGATCTCCAGGTACACCTCGCGGGTCAGGTGGCGACCGGGGTCGCAAACCAGAAGCAGTCGGCGAAGCAGGGCTCCGAGATCCAGTTCGCCTCGATCGTCTTCATCATCATCCTGCTCCTGATCATCTTCCGCTCCGTGCTGGCGCCTCTCGTCACCCTGTTGCCGGCCGCGTTGGTGCTGGCGATCTCGGGCGCGTTCATCGGAGCACTGGGATCGGCCGGAGTCATCAAGGTCTCGTTCTTCACCCAGATCCTCCTGATCGTGCTCATCCTCGGCGCGGGCACCGACTACGGGTTGTTCTTGGTCTTCCGGGTGCGCGAACAGCTGCTGGCCGGGGCCGATCCGAAGGACGCGGTCGTCTACGCGGTGCGCCGGGTCGGCGAGTCGATCAGCGCGTCGGCAGCGACCGTCATCGTCGCCTTGTTGACGCTGCTGGCCGCGAGCTTCAACCTCTACCACGACCTCGGGCTGCCGCTCGCCCTCGGCGTCGCAGTGATGCTGCTGGCGGGTCTCACCCTTCTGCCGGCACTGCTCGCCATTCTCGGTAGGGCCGTGTTCTGGCCTTCGAAGACCATGCCGCGGGAGGCCGCGGAGGGGACTTGGGGGCGGATCGCCTCTCGTCTGGTTCAACACCCGGTGAGAACCATCACGGTCGGCGTCGTAGTGCTCGGCGTCTTCGCGCTGTTCGCGCTGAACTTCAAACCGTCCGGTTTCGGTGGCGATCTCGCGGCACCGGCCGGGAGCGAAGCGGCCAAGGGCAACGCTGCGTTGGCGAAGTACTTCCCGCAGTCGAATGCAAACCCGACCAACGTCGTCATGCACTTCCCCACGTCGGTCTGGCAGAACCCCGACCAATTGCAGGTCGCGGCCAACTCGTTGCGCGACAGCGGAGTGTTCTCGGCAATCACCGGCCCGCTCGATCCGAACGGAGCGCCGATCACCCCCGCTGAGCTGTCAGGTCTCTATCAACAGCTACACCCCTACGGCTCTGCGCAGGAGCTGGTCACGATGGGGCTCGCTCCGCCGGCGGGATCGGGTGTGTCGCCGGCCGACTGGGACACGTTCCTGACCACAGCTCGTTACATCAGCGCGGACGGCCACACCGTCCAGTGGGAGACCGGCCTCACAGCAGGCAATCCTGGTGCAAACGCTGCGATCAACGCGGTGCCCCAGATCCGATCGGCGGTGTCGGCTGCGGCTGCCAAGGCAGGGGCCGATGCCAGCGGATTGGCGGGCGAAGCACCGGCGCTCTACGACGTCAGTCACATCTCCGACTCGGACATCGGCAAGATCGTTCCCATCGCCATCATCGCCATCGGTCTGGTTCTCGCACTGGTATTGCGCAGCCTGATCGCTCCGATCTACCTCATCCTGAGCGTGGTCCTGTCGTACCTCGCGTCCCTCGGCATTTCGGTCTTGGTGTTCCAGCTGATCGGTGGGGAGGGCGGCGTGATCTTCCTCTTACCGTTCCTGATGTTCATCTTCCTGCTCGCGCTCGGCGAGGACTACAACATCCTGGTGATGACACGTATCCGCGAGGAGGCGGGACGCATGCCGCTTCGTCAGGCCGTCATCAAAGCCGTCGGCGTGACCGGTCCTACGGTGACCTCCGCCGGCCTGGTGCTGGCGGGGAGCTTCGTGGTGCTGGCAGTGGTCGGTGGTTCAGGAGCCGGCAACGGGTCGATCCGCGAAATCGGAGTCGGTCTTGGCAGTCGGGATCTTGATCGACACCTTCATCGTGCGAACGGTTCTGGTTCCTTCGACGGTCGAGCTACTCGGACGGTGGAACTGGTGGCCGTCTCGAATGGGTAGGGCGGAACGACAAGGAGCCGGTATCGCGCCGATCTCGGCGGTCGAGCCGCCGCAGCAGGATCGCGTGGAACGCGCCGGAAGTCCTTGATCCACAACGTCGTGACAGAACACGTCGGGCGATCTGTAGACACAATCTGATGCGGACCTGTTGCAATCGGGTTTCGAATGCACCAAAGTGCGAAAGGTTGGATATCGCAGTCCAACCGATGCATTGTCCCTCACCCTAAAGAGGCCTATCCAAATCGAGGACGCGTGCAGCCTGCCGCGGACGACGACTTGGTCGTGTCCGCGCACACGTCTGGCTCCGGCATCCAGGCGATGACGGTTCTGGACAGGCCGGAAAGGCCGGCACCATGCGGCGTCAGAAGGCTCTACTGGAGCTTCGTTCCGGAGGTTCTGATCGCCGCTCGCTGATCGAACTCTTGGCCGGAACACGCGGCCGATTTCGGCGGTGCGTCGTTGCGCTTGCCATCGTGGTCGCGACCCTCGCCGCGGTCGCACTGCCGGTCGGTTTTGCGCCACCGGCGGGCGCAGCTGCGCCTCCCGTCGTGACAGGAGTCAGCCCCAACTCCGGACCACTGACCTTCGGCAATGCTGTAACAATTTCGGGTTCTGGGTTCACAGGAGCCACGAGCGTTCATTTCGGTACCACCGTTGCAGGCTTTACGTTCAAATCCGATTCGGAAATTCTGGCGACAGCACCGGCAGGTGTGGCCGGGACGGTCAACGTAACTGTGACGACTCCCGCCGGTACCTCGGCGACGTCGGCCTCCGATCAATATACGTACTTCGCAGTGCCTGTTGTTTCGGGAGTCAGCCCGACAACGGGACCTACGTCGGGGGGAACGTCAGTCACCATTACCGGTAGCAACTTCCTTGGCGCCAGCAGCGTTCAGTTTGGGACGGCATTTGGTACTGGCGGTCGTCATCGTCTCCGCGACCCAGATCACCGCCACCTCGCCGGCGCACGCCGCGGGCACCGTCGACGTGACAGTCATCACCCCGGGTGGCACCTCGGCAACTTCCCCGTCCGACCACTTCCGCTATGTCGCTCCGGTGCCGACGGTCAGCTCGGTCGCACCCAGTGCGGGACCGGCCGCGGGGGGCACCTCGGTCACCATCACCGGCACCGGCTTCACCGCCGCCACTGCGGTCGCCTTCGGCTTTACGGCGGCCACCACCTTCGCCGTCGTCTCCGACACCCAGATCACCGCCACCTCGCCGGCCCACGCCGCGGCCACCGTCAATGTGACCGTCACCACGGCCGGCGGCACCTCGGCGACCTCTCCGGCCGACCACTTCACGTTCGTTGCCGCTCCGACGGTCGGCTCGGTCGCACCCACCTCGGGACCGACTGCGGGAGGCACCTCGGTCACCATCACCGGCACCAACTTCACCGGCGCCACCGCGGTCCACTTCGGCACGACGGCGGCTTCCGGCTTCACTGTCGTCTCGGCGACCCAGATCACCGCCACTTCGCCTGCGCACGCCGCGGCAACCGTCGACGTGACCGTCACCACCACCGGTGGCACCTCGGCGACCTCCTCGGCCGACCACTTCACCTTTATCGCCCCGGTACCGACGGTCAGCTCGGTCGCACCCAGCGCGGGACCGACGGCGGGCGGCACCTCGGTCACCATCACCGGCACCGGCTTCACCGCGGCCACTGCCGTCACCTTCGGCACGACGGCGGCCTCCACCTTCACGGTCGTCTCCGACACCCAGATCACCGCCACCTCGCCGGCGCACGCCGCGGCCACCGTCAACGTGACCGTCACCACGGCAGGCGGCACATCGGCGACCTCTCCGGCCGACGACTTCACCTTCGTCGCCGCTCCGACGGTCAGCTCGGTCGCACCCAGCGCGGGACCGACCGCTGGTGGCACCTCGGTCACCATCACCGGGACCGGCTTCACCGGCGCCACTGCGGTCGCCTTCGGCGCGACGGCGGCCTCCAGCTTCACGGTCGTCTCGGCCACCCAGATCACCGCCACCTCGCCGGCGCATGCGGCGGGCACCGTCGACGTCACCGTCACCAGCCCGGGCGGCACCTCGCCAATTGGTGCCGCTGACCAGTTCACCTTCGTCGCCGCACCGACGGTCAGCTCGGTCGCACCCAGCTCCGGGCCGACCGCGGGCGGCACCTCGGTCACCATCACCGGCACCGGCTTCACCGGCGCCACCGCGGTCCACTTCGGCACGACGGCGGCCACCACCTTCACCGTCGTCTCCGACACCCAGATCACCGCCACCTCGCCGGCCAGCGCGGCGGGGACGGTCGACATCACGGTGACGACGGCGGGTGGCACCTCGCCGATCAGCGCGAGCGACCAGTTCACCTTCGTCGCCGCGCCGACGGTCAGCTCGGTCGCACCCAACGCGGGGCCGACCGCGGGCGGCACCTCGGTCACCATCACCGGCACCGGCTTCACCGCCGCCACCGCGGTCGACTTCGGCACGACGGCGGCCACCACCTTCTCGGTCGTCTCGGCCACCCAGATCACCGCCACCTCGCCGGCGCACGCCGCAGCCACCGTCGACGTAACCGTCACCACCGCGGGCGGCACCTCGGCGACTTCCTCGGCAGACCACTTCACCTTCATCGCCGAGCCGACGGTCAGCTCGGTCGCGCCCAACGCCGGGCCGACCGCGGGCGGCACCTCGGTCACCATCACCGGCACCGGCTTCACCACCGCCACCGCAGTCCACTTCGGCACGACGCCGGCCACCAGCTTCACCGTCGTCTCCGACACCCAGATCACCGCCACCTCGCCGGCCCACCCGGCGGGCGCGGTCAACGTGACCGTCACCAGCCCCGGTGGCACCTCGCCAATCGGTGCCACTGACCAGTTCACCTTCGTCGCCGCGCCGACGGTCAGCTCGGTCGCGCCCAGCTCAGGACCGACCGCGGGCGGCACCTCGGTCACCATCACCGGCACCGGCTTCACCGCCGCCACCGCGGTCGACTTCGGCACGACGGCGGCCACCACCTTCACCGTCGACTCGCGACACCCAGATCACCGCCACCTCGCCGCCGAGCGCGGCCGGGACGGTCGACATCACCGTCACCACAGCCGGTGGCACCTCGGCGACCTCCTCGGCCGACCTGTTCACCTTCGTCGCCGAGCCGACGGTCGCCTCGGTCGCGCCCACCTCCGGACCGACCACGGGCGGCACCTCGGTCACCATCACCGGCACCGGCTTCACCGGCGCCACCGCGGTCGACTTCGGCACGACGGCGGCCTCGTTCACGGTCGACTCCGACACCCAGATCACCGCCACCTCGCCGGCCCACTCGGCGGGCGCAGTCGACGTGACCGTCACCAGCCCGGGCGGCACCTCGCCAATCGGCGCCACTGACCAGTTCACCTACGTCGCGGCGCCGACGGTCAGTCGGTCGCCCCCAGCTTGGGACCGACCACGGGCGGCACCTCGGTCACCATCACCGGCACCGGATTCACCACCGCGACCGCGGTCGACTTCGGCACGACGCCGGCCTTGTTCACGGTCGACTCCGCCACCCAGATCACCGCCACCTCGCCGCCGAGCGCGGCGGGGACCGTCGACGTCACCGTCACCACCGCCGGTGGCACCTCGGCGACCTCCTCGGCCGACCTGTTCACCTTCATCGCGGAGCCGACGGTCACCTCGGTGGTGCCGAACGCCGGACCGGCCGCGGGCGGCACCTCGGTCACCATCACCGGCACCGACTTCACCGGCGCCACCGCGGTCGACTTCGGCACGACGGCGGCCACCACCTACACCGTCGACTCCGACACCCAGATCACCGCCACCTCGCCGTCCAGCGCGGCGGGGACGGTCGACATCACCGTGACGTCGGTGGGTGGCACCTCGGCGATCAGCGCCAGTGACCAGTTCACCTTCATCGCCGCACCGACCGTCGGCTCGGTGGTGCCGAACGCCGGGCCCACCGCGGGCGGCACCTCGGTCACCATCACCGGCACCGACTTCACCACGGCCACCGCGGTCGACTTCGGCACGACAGCAGCCACCACCTTCACCGTCGACTCCGACACCCAGATCACCGCCACCTCGCCGGCGCACTCGGCGGGCACCGTCGACGTGACCGTCCTCAGCCCGAGCGGCACCTCGGCGCTCGGCCCCAGTGATCAGTTCACCTTCGTCGCCGCACCGACGGTCGCCTCGGTCGTGCCCAACGCCGGACCGACCGGGGGCGGCACCTCGGTCACCATCACCGGCACCGACTTCACCGCCGCCACCGCGGTCGACTTCGGCACGACGGCGGCGACCACCTTCACCGTCGACTCCGACACCCAGATCACCGCCACCTCGCCGCCGAGCGCGGCGGGGACGGTCGACGTCACCGTCACCAACGCCGGTGGCACCTCGGCGACCTCCCCGGCCGACCAGTTCACCTTCGTCGCCGCACCGACGGTCGCCTCTGTGGCGCCGAACGCGGGACCGACCGCGGGCGGCACCTCGGTCACCATCACCGGCACCGACTTCACCGCCGCCACCGCGGTCGACTTCGGCACGACGGCGGCCTCGTTCACCGTCGACTCCGACACCCAGATCACGGCCACCTCCCCGCCGAGCACGGCGGGGACGGTCGACGTCACCGTCACCAACGCCGGTGGCACCTCGGCGACCTCCTCGGCCGACCAGTTCACCTTCATCGCGGCACCGACGGTCGGCTCGGTGGTGCCGAACGCCGGCCCGACCGCGGGCGGCACCTCGGTCACCATCACCGGCACCGACTTCACCACCGCCACCGCGGTCGACTTCGGCACGACGGCAGCCACCGCCTTCACCGTCGATTCCGACACCCAGATCACCGCCACCTCGCCGGCCCACTCGGCGGGCGCGGTCGACGTGAGCGTCACCAGCCCGAGCGGCACCTCGCCGCTCGGCCCCGCTGACCAGTTCACGTTCGTCGCCGAGCCGACGGTCAGCTTGGTCACGCCCACCTCCGGACCGACCACGGGCGGCACCTCGGTCACCATCACCGGCACCGGTTTCACCACCGCCACCGAAGTCGACTTCGGCACGACGCCGGCGACCACCTTCACGGTCGACTCCGACACCCAGATCACCGCCACCTCGCCGCCCAGCGCGGCGGGGACGGTCGACATCACTGTGACCACCGCAGGCGGCACCTCCGCCACCTCCCCGGCCGACCAGTTCACCTTCGTCGAGCCCACGGTCGGCTCGGTGGTGCCGAACGCCGGACCGACCGCGGGCGGCACCTCGGTCACCATCACCGGCACCGACTTCACCACCGCCACCGCGGTCGACTTCGGCACGACGCCGGCGACCACCTTCACGGTCGACTCCGACACCCAGATCACCGCGACCTCGCCGGCCCACTCGGCGGGCGCGGTCGACGTGACCGTCACTGGCCCGAGCGGCACCTCGCCGCTCGGCCCCGCTGACCAGTTCACCTTCGTCGCCGAACCGACGGTCAGCTCGGTCGCGCCCAGCTCCGGACCGACCGCGGGTGGCACCTCGGTCACCATCACCGGCACCGAATTCACCACCGCCACCGCAGTCGACTTCGGCACGACGGCGGCGACCACCTTCACGGTCGACTCCGACACCCAGATCACCGCCAGTTCCCCGCCGAGCGCGGCCGGGACCGTCGACATCACCGTGACAACCGCGGGCGGCACCTCTGCGACCTCCCCGGCCGACCAGTTCACCTTCGTCGCCGAGCCGACGGTCGACTCGGTGGTGCCGAACGCCGGCCCGACCGCGGGCGGCACCTCGGTCACCATCACCGGCACCAACTTCACCCCCGCCACTGCGGTCGAGTTCGGCACCACGACGGCCTCGTTCACCGTCGGCTCCGACACCCAGATCACCGCGACCTCACCGGCCCACTCGGCGGGCGCGGTCGACGTGACCGTCACCAGCCCGAGCGGCACCTCGCCGCTCGGCCCCGGTGACCAGTTCACCTTCGTCGCCCAGCCGACGGTCAGCTCGGTCGCGCCCAGCTCCGGACCGACCGCGGGCGGCACCTCGGTCACCATCACCGGCACCGGCTTCACCACCGCCACCGCGGTCGACTTCGGCACGACAGCGGCCACCACCTTCACCGTCGACACCGACACCCAGATCACCGCCACCTCGCCGCCGAGCGCGGCCGGGACGGTCGACATCACCGTCACCAACGCCGGCGGCACCTCCGCCACCACCCCGGCCGACCAGTTCACCTTCGTCGTCGAGCCGACGGTGGTCTCGGTCGCGCCCAGCTCCGGTCCGACCGCGGGCGGCACCTCGGTCACCATCACCGGCACCGACTTCACCACCGCCACCGCGGTCGACTTCGGCACGACCACGGCCTCGTTCACGGTCGACTCCGACACCCAGATCACCGCCACCTCCCCGCCGAGCGCGGCCGGGACGGTCGACATCACCGTGACGACGGCGGGCGGCACCTCTCCGACCTCCCCGGCCGACCAGTTCACCTTCGTCTCCGGGCCGACGGTGACCTCGGTCGCGCCGAACGCCGGACCGACCGCGGGCGGCACCTCGGTCACCATCACCGGCACCGGCTTCACCACCGCCACCGCGGTCGACTTCGGCACGACGACGGCCTCGTTCACGGTCGACTCCGACACCCAGATCACCGCCACCTCGCCGGCCCACTCGGCGGGCGCGGTCGACGTGACCGTCACCACGCCCGGCGGCACCTCGCCGATCAGCGTCAGTGACCAGTTCACCTTCATCGCCGAGCCGACGGTCGCGTCGATTGCACCCAGCTCCGGACCGACCGCGGGTGGCACCTCGGTCACCATCACCGGCACCGGCTTCACCACCGCCACCGCGGTCGACTTCGGCGCGACGCCGGCGGCCTCGTTCCACGTCGACTCGGACACCCAGATCACCGCCGCTTCGCCGCCGAGCGCGGCGGGGACGGTGGACATCACCGTCACCAACGGCGGTGGCACCTCGGCGACCTCCCCCGCCGATCAGTTCACCTACGTGGCGGCCTCGCTGCCGGGAGCGCCGACCAACCTTTCCGCCACCCTCGGGGTCGCCGAGGCGGGCCTGTCGTGGAGCCCTCCGAGCAGCGACGGCGGGAGCCCGATCACCTCCTACACGGTCGACATCACCGATACCACCACCTCGACCCCCCTCACGCCGGTGACGGTCTCCGGCACACCTCCGCCGACGAATGCAGACCTGACCGGGCTCACTCCCGGTCACACCTACTCCTTCACGGTGGCGGCCACCAATGCGGTAGGGACAGGACCACCCTCGGCGGCCTTGTCCGAGCTCATGCCGGCGCCCTACTTCCCGCTCACCCCGGCCCGGATCTGTGACACGAGATCGAACGGCAACACCACCCCGTGCGTCGGAAAGACCCTCACGGCAGGGGACACCCTCACGGTCCAGGTGACCGGCGAGGGCGGGGTGCCCCCCGGGGCGACTGCGGTCGTCGCCAACTTGACGGCCACCGGCGCGACCGCCGAGAGCTTCTTGACGGCCTACCCGGCAGGAGCGACCAGGCCGCTCGCCTCCAATTTGAACTTCAAGGCTGGACAGACCGTCCCGAACCTGGTCACCGTGCCGCTCTCGGCGAGTGGGGCGATCGACATCTACAACGCGTTGGGCTCGGTCAACGCGGTCGTCGACGTCAGCGGCTACTACGGACCCGGCTCGAGTGGAAAGGGCTTCACCGCGCTCACCCCGGCCCGGATCTGTGACACGAGATCGAACGGCAACACCACCCCGTGCGTCGGAAAGACCCTCACGGCAGGGGACACCCTCACGGTCCAGGTGACCGGCGAGGGCGGGGTGCCTCTTGGGGCGAGTGCGGTCGTCGCCAACGTGACGGCCACCGGCGCGACCGCCCAGAGCTTCTTGACCGCCTTCCCGGAGGGCGCGACCAGGCCGCTCGCTTCCAATCTCAACTTCGTCGCGGGCCAGACCGTCCCGAACAGGGTGATCATCCCGCTCTCGAGTTCCGGCGCCCTCGACCTCTACAACGCTTTTGGCTCGGTCAACGCAGTCGTGGACGTGAACGGCTACTTCACGTCAGCCGTCTCCGGGTATTTCGAGCCGGTCGTTCCAGCTCGGATCTGTGACACCCGCGCGTCCAACACCACCCAATGTGCCGGAATGACCTTCGGTGCTGGTGGGACCCTGGACGTCCAGGTGACTGGCAACGGCGGGATACAGAGCGGGGCCGTCGCAGTCGTCGCCAACGTGACTGCGACCGGACCGACCGCGCAGAGTTTCTTCACCGTCTACCCGGAGGGGGTGACGAGGCAGACCACCTCCGATTTGAATTTCGTTGCAGGACAGACGGTGGCCAACCTCTCCGTCGTGAAACTCTCTTCCTCGGGTGGCCTCACCATCTACAACGCCCTGGGCTCCGCGAACGGGGTCGTCGACGTGTCGGGGTGGTACACGCCGTGAGGAGCTGCTGCTGCCCTATGGCGTCCGACGGTGGCATCTTCGCCGTCGGTCATGCCGGGGTCTTCACCTCCACGGGCAGCTCGCCCTGAACAACCGGGTCGTCGGGATGCCCCCGTCCGCCCAACGCTGCAAATAGGCTGCCTTGATGCTGCCGACGGAATGTCGGGTCATTTTCGCCGCGACGTCGGAACCCGGTGTCGAGGCTCTCGAAGCGGGCGTTGATGAAACAGCGCGACGCCACACCGCACCAGGGCTCTTCGCGGTCGGCCTTCTGGCCCTGCTCGGCATCACCCTCGCGGCTTGCAGCTCCAACTCCACCTCGGCGACCCCTGCCGATGCGGTCATCCATCAGTCGGGGACGAGCAACAAGACCATCGCTTCGGTCGACTTGCCGAAGAAGTGGAGGGTCACCTGGCGGTTCAACTGCACCAATCCGGTGACCGCTCGACCGTTCGCTCTCACCGCGACGAAGGCGGGAAGTTCGCCGATCGGCATCGCCGGCCAGACCGGTCTCGGTGGTGGGGGAACGAAGGTCTACTCGGAGACCGGCACCTTCGACTTCGCGATCACCACCACGTGCAGCTGGACGCTCTCCGTCGGCCCGTCGTCTTCGGCCTCGAAGACGACCACCACCACCTAGTGCACCCCGAGTTCGATCGCCTTCACCAGCAGCATGATCACCGCCAGCACCAGGTACCCGCGGAGCGCGTACATCCCGATCAGGCGACCTCGTGACCAGGTCGGACGCTTGAGCAGGGCCAGTGAGGGCATCCGCCAGTTCGCCTTCCGCTCAGGCGGCATCTCCTCGACCGGCTGCCACTGTGCACGATGGCGGACGATCATCACTCCCCAGTAGGCGTAGCCGACGAGGAGCACGCCCCCGAGCGCGAGTGCGACATCGGTCACGTTGATCTGTGGGAAGAGCGTGGTGGTCATCAGCACGAGTGACATCGCGAGCAGGATCGAGACGATGATCCCGGCGACGACGTTGAGCCATGGTCGGTTGACCCAGGGCCCGAGGACCTCCTTGTCGTTGCAGAGCAACAAGAGGAAAACGGTCGCGCTCGGCAGGAGCACGCCTGCCAGTGCCTGGACGCTCGTGGTGATCAGGCCGAGGGGCGCACCGGGAATGAGCACGATGATCGCGGCAACTGCCACCATCGCACTGAACGCTCCGTAGAAGAACCTGGCCTCGCGCCAGTGGTAGTGGAGCGAGTGGCGGGTCCCGAACGAGTCACCGAACGCATACGACGTGGCGAGGGTGACCGCCGCGGCGCCGATGATCGACGCATTGAGCAGGATGATCGCGAAGATGGCGCCGGCTCCGTTCCCCACGTAGTGACTGAGACCGTGGGCGACTCCCTCCGCGTCGTTGAACTTGCCCGCGAGTGGCGTTCCGGCGAAGGCCGACGCGGTGATCGCCATCAGCAATGACGCTGCGAACACCGTCACGATCGAGCCGAGCACGGTATCCGCTCGCTCGTAGTTGATCCACCGAGGCGTGATCCGCTTGTCGACGATGTTCGACTGCTGGAAGAACAGTTGCCACGGGGCGACCGTCGTGCCGACGATGGCGATGATCAACAGCACCGACGTCGAGGTGAAGCCCCCTTGGACACCTGGTACCACCAGGCCGTGGAAGAAGGAACCCGCGGAAGGATGGCTGAGCACCGCGAGCGGGATCACCAAGAAGTTCACTGCGATGAACAAGAACATGAAGCGCTCCCACCGGCGGAAGCTGCCGCTGGCGGTCATCACGACCAACGTCATCGCAGCGATAGGGACCGAGATGTACTTGGTGACCCCGAAGTAGGACAGCGCCAGGCTGACGCCGATGAACTCGGTGGAGATGGTGAGGAAGTTCAAGATGAACAGGTCGCCCACCGAGAAGGCACCCCAGAACCTCCCGTAGCGCTCGTAGATCAGTCGTGCGTGGCCGACGCCGGTGACCGCACCGAGGCGGACGACCATCTCCTGGTTCACGACGAGGACCGGAATGAGCAACGGCAACGTCCAGAGCAGGGTGAGCCCGTAGTTCTGTCCCGCCTGGGCGTAGGTCGAGACGCCCCCCGCGTCGTTGTCGCCGACCATCACGATGAGGCCCGGCCCCATGATGGCGAAGAGGGTCAGCAGGCGAGCCCCCCACGACCGGCGCGCCTCGACGTCGTGCTGGCGAATGGTCCCGAAGGCCCCGCGGATGTCCCCCTCGTGGGCGGCGTCGAGCACGCTCGAGGTGGGCTCCACGTCCGTGGCCTCCGGTTCCACCGTTTCTCACCTCCTTTCCGGTCGTGCTCAGAGTCGTGCTGGTGTCGTGTACTCGTGAGGGTTCGGGCCGTCTCGCGGCGATCCGCGGCTCTGGTGCGTGCCGCCCCTCGATCTGGTGCCGAGCCCGGCTGAGCACGGTCGCGTTCTGCTCCGCAGCGACGGCCGCGCTCGCGCGACCGGGCGTCGGGTCAGAAGACGGCGGCCGATCGTCGCCGACGGGTCCTGGCGACGCGGGGTCTTCGTCGCCGGCCCACGGCTCAGTCCTCTGCAGAGGTGGTGCCGAAGTCGCGGCGCCAGCCGGTCGGGAGCAGGAGCTCGAGCAGGTCGTCGATGGTCACCACGCCGAGGATCTTGCGGTGATCCTCGTCCATGACCGGGGCCTCCACCAGATTGAAGTCGGACATCTTGCGGGCGATGGCGCCGACGTCCCAATCGGGATGCACGTGCGGAGGGTCCGGATCGACGACGTCGGCAAGGCGGAGAGAGGGATCCGCCTTGATCAGCTGGACCGCGGTCACGCTGCCGGTCACTTGACCGTCTTCGTCGGTCGCGAACACCACGTTCAGCGACTCGGGTGCCGCGCTCGACCGACGGATCGACTCGAGTGCGGCGCCGACCGTCGTCGTCTGGGGGAGGCTGAGGAAGTCCGGGCTCATCAGACCACCAGCGGTCTCGGGGTTGTAGCTGAGCAACGAGCGGATGGTGCGCTGTTGAGCCGCGGGGAGCATGTTGAGGATCGGCAGCCGTCGCTCCTGGTCGATCTCGGTGATCAGGTCGGCCGCGTCGTCGGGCGCCATGGAGGCGAGCAGTCGCGCTGCCTCCTCGTCGGAGCGGCTCCGGAGGAACTCGACCTGGTGCTCCATGTCCAGCTCCTCGAAGACGTCGGCCTCGAGCTCGCGGTTCTCCCCGACCGCCTCGATGATCTCCTCGCCCTCTTCGTGCGAGGCGGCTTCCACCAGGTCGGCGATCTGCGCGGGGTGCAGCTTGGCGAGCTTCCGGTACGGGATCCGCAGGCGGGACGACGGCACATGGGCCACGAAGGGCTCGATGCTCGCCCAGTCGACGATCGGTGCGTTCTTCTCACGCCTCCGTCCCGGCAGCAGCCGCCGGAGCGGCGAATGGGTCGACGGGTCGACGCCGACCACCTCCCAGGTGCCGTCCACGTTGGCGAGCTCGATCTCGTTCGCGCGGATGAGTCGTCCGGCCACGAAGTTGATCAAGTGGTGGGTCGAGAGGTCTTGGGAGAGCAGCAGTTCCCCCGGACGCCGCTCGAATCGGCGGAGGTCCACCCGCCGTCCCTCGAATCGGACCCGCCCGGGCTCGAAGCGCGCCTTTCGGATCGGGACGAAGAGATCGCGTCCGCCGATCTCGACGACCAGCCCGACCACCGGAGGATGCGGCGACTCGCCCATCCGCACGATGAGGTCCTGCACGCGGCCGAGCCGGTCACCGGCGCCGTCGACCAGGGGCCGTTTGATGACGCTCGAGAGGTGGAGCACCTCGACGCCGGTGTCGGCCAGCCCTGCCTGGACGTCCATCGACCCCACCGTAGCGTCGGCAGGTCGCATCCTCGGTGCTCAACCGTCGGCTGGCTCGGGCGCGGCTGTGCCCTCTGGCTGCTCGGAGTGCGCCTGGTCGCTGACCTTTCGGAGCGGCAGTGGGACCCTGGCGACGACGACGTCGGGACGCTTGCGCAGCTCGGATGCGAGCGCCAGGTCGACCTGGTTGTGCAGCAGCCGGTAGCGGAGGTGCTCGGGGACGATCACCGGGATCAGCACGACGACCTGCCGGTCGTGCTGTGCGCGGAGCTCGTCCACCAGCCCGAGGATGGGCTGCACCACCGAGGAGTACTGGGTGTGCAGGACCCGCAGGGGTACTCCCGGGTTCCACTCTCTCCACTCGGCCTCGACGTCGTGCTCGGGGATCCCCGGACTGATGCCGTCGAAGACGACCGTCACCGCGATCGTCTCCTCGCCGAGCGAAACCGCCTCGGAGAGCGCGAATCGTGTGAGACGGGACACATTGGTCACCGGCACCACCACCACGGTGTGCTTGCGGTGCAACGGTGGTGGGACCTGGCCGACCCCGATCTCCTCGCCCACCGTCCGGTAGTAGGCCTCGATCCGAGTGAAGAGAAGGATGAGGGTCGGGATCGCGATGACCACGACCCAGGCGCCCTCGGTGAACTTGGAGACGAGGAAGATCACCGTCGCGACTGCCGTGACCAACGCTCCGGTGCCGTTGATCATCGCCCGCCTCGCCCAGCCGTGTTCTCGGGTTCGCCGCCAGTGCACGACGAGACCCGACTGCGAGAGGGTGAAGCCGATGAACACGCCGATCGCGAACAAGGGGATCAAGGTGTTGGTGTTCCCGCCGACGGCGACCAGCAGCGCGGCCGAAAAGATGGTGAGCGCCCAGACGCCGTTGCCGAAGACCAGGCGACGATCACGGAATCCGAAGAAGTGGGGGAGGTAGTTGTCTCTCGCGAGGAGACTGGTCAGCACCGGCAGCCCCCCGAACGAGGTGTTGGCGGCGAGCGCGAGCACCAGGGTGATCGTGAGCGAGACGATGTAGTAGGCCCAGTGCCGCCCGACCGACTCCGACATGATCTGGCTCAGGACGGTCTGGTTGGACCGCGGCTCGATGTGGAACTTGTCGGTGAGCACCGCAAGCCCGAGCAGCATCGTGCCGAGGATCCCTCCGAGCAGGACCTCGGTGCGCTTTGCACGTGCGACCCTGGGCTCCTTGAAGAGCGGCACGCCGTTGGCGATCGCCTCGACGCCGGTGAGCGCGCTGCACCCCGCGGAGAAGGCCTTGAGGACGAGGAGAACGCTGACCGCCTCGAGCGAATGGGTGGCGACCAGCGAGGCGCCGGTCTTGGGGGTGTTCTCACCGAGAGGGTGGACGAGGCCCACGAAGATGATCGCGATCAACCCGACGATGAACACCAGGGTCGGCAGGAGAAACGCCCGTGCACTCTCGCCGAGGCCGCGGAGGTTGAGCGCGGTGACGACGGCCAGGATCCCGAGGCAGATCGGCACCGTGTACGGCGTGGTCGACGGGAAGGCGGACGTGAGCTGCCCGACACCTGCCGCGATCGACACCGCCACCGTCAGGGTGTAGTCGACGATGAGTGCCGCACCCGCGAGCTTGCTGACCTCTGGCCCGAAGTTGTCGCGGGACACCGCGTAGGCGCCTCCGCCGTGCGGGTAGGCGTCGATCACCTGCCGGTACGAGGTCACCAGGATGACCAGGAGCACGATGATCGCGATGGTGATCGGCAGGATCAGATGGAGTGCCGAGGCGCCCGCCCCTGCGAGCACCAGGAGGATCGCCTCCGGCCCGTAGGCCACCGAGGTCAGACGCGTCGAGCGAGAGCGCGGAGAGCCCTTCGACGGGGGTGATCTGCTCGCTCGCGGCCTCGCTCGCGGACAGCTCGCGCCCGAGGACGATGGTTCGGATCCGAGAGAGGACGCTCATCGAGCAGCCGCCTGGCACTCGAGGTAGGGCACGGCGAGTCGCAGTCTACGGGTGGCGGGTACCTGCGACGGGTACGGCGGCGCCTCGCGCGCCGAGTTGGTGCGCCCCGACGGTCAGGCGGTCGGAGCTTTGGACGACGTGGCGTTCGAACCCGCGCTGCGGCGTCGTGGACGCGTCTTCGGCTTGACCCAGCCTTCGGGCGGAGAGACGTACGACGGGTCCAACGATTGGACCGACGGGGCACCGAGCAGACGGAGCGTGCGGTCGATGTCCTGGCGCATGAACGAGAGCACCTTCTTGATCCCCGGCTCACCGGCCGCCGCGAGTCCGTACGCCCAGGGCCGCCCGATCATGGCCGCCTTCGCGCCGAGCGCGACCGCCTTCACCACGTCGGCACCCCTGCGGAACCCTCCGTCGACGAGGACTTCGACCTTGCTCCCGACCGCGTCGAGCACCTCGACCAGTGCCTCCATTCCCGCGGGCACACCGTCGAGCTGTCGTCCGCCGTGGTTGGAGACGATGATCGCCGACGCCCCTGCCTCGACCGCTCGCTTCGCGTCCTCACCGGAGAGGACGCCCTTGCAGATCACTGGTCCGTCGAAGACCTTGCTCATCCACGCGAAGTCCTCCCACAGCGGTGGTCTCGAGACCCAGTGCATGAGGGCTTCGCCTTCGGTCATCCGCTGACCGTTCGCTTCGATGGTCGTCGCGTTGGCCAGCTCGAGCTGGAACCGGTCCTTCGCCGCGTCGAAGAGCCACCAGGGATGGAGCGCCACCTGCGGCGCCATCTTGACGACGGTGCTGCGGTCGAACCTGATCGGTGGTGAGATCTGGTAACGGTGATCTCGCTCGCGGTTGCCGGGGATCTGGGTGTCGACGGTCACCACCAGGGCGCGGTAGCCCGCGTCGCGTGCACGCGCGACCAACTGTTCGGCGCCGTCCCGTCCGCCGAGGAAGTAGAGCTGGAACCAAAGGGGTCCCGACGACGCGGCGGCGACCTCCTCGAGCGTCTGTCCCGACATCGAGCTCAAGGTGAAGATGGTCCCCGCGGCCTCCGCGGCACGCGCGCCGGCGACGTCGCCGCCGGGCTCCATCATCCGGGTGAAGCCGACCGGACTCATCAGCATCGGCATGGACACCGGGGTGCCGAGCACGGTCGTGCTGAGGTCGGGTCCGGGAGAGCCCACCGTCACCCCCATGCGGGGGACGAACCCGACCGACTCGATGGCCTCGCGATTCATCGCAAGGGTGCGCTCCTCGCCGGCCGCACCGTCGATGTAGTCGAAGACCGCGGGCGGAACCCGGCGCTTGGCGAGCCGGCGTGCGTCGGCAACCGTGTTCAGCCGGGTGAGCGCCAGGTCGCGCCGAATCTCCCAGGGTGTTCGCCTCGCTCGCTCGGCCATCGCAGGCCAGCGTACGCAACGCCCGCGCGGACCGCCATCGCCCGCCGCGCCCGATCGACGCACTGCGCGATCCCTCCGGTATTGTCCGGAAGGCCAGGCTGCAGCGGAGCGTCGGATAGGCGCCGCCGCCTGAAACTCGACAGCCGGGTCCTCTGGGAAGGGAGGATGATGACCGCAACCGCCGCGCTCGAGCTCGACCTTCCGATCTACGACCCCACCGGTCTCGACCGCGCCGACCGGCTCGCCGCGATCTGCGCGGCACGCGACGCGCACTGGCTGGCGAGGACGCCGTTGGGATTCGCGGTGATGCGGTACGAGGACGCCGCGGCGGTGCTACGCGACCGCAGGTTTCATTCGGCGCTCTCCTTGATCCCGAGGATGCAGGGTGTCGCCGATGTCGAGTTCGAAGAGCGCCGGCCCTCCATCCTCTCGATGGAAGGCGACGAGCACACCCGACTCCGTCGTCTGATCAACGGGGCGTTCACCCCTGCTGCAGCCGATCGGCTTCGTCCCTTCATGCGCGAGGTGGTGGGCGAGCTTCTCGACTCGGTGAGCGCGGAGGGGAGCTGCGACTTCGTATCGCGGGTCTGCGAGCCCTACCCGATCCCGATCATCTGCGAGCTCCTCGGCGCCCCGAGAGGCGACTGGGAGCTGTTCTCGCGTTGGGCCACCGACATCTTCAAGGTCTTCAACCAGAACCTCGCCGAGGATCTGCCGGCCATTCAGAGTGCGTCCGCCGACCTCGAGGCGTACGTACGCGACCTCGTCGAACGCCGACGCGACGCGCCGGGCGAGGATCTGTTGAGCGTGCTCATCTCGGTCGAGGAGGAAGGCGACCGGCTCTCGAGCGACGAACTGATCATGTTGGCCGAGGCGGTGCTCATGGCCGGAACCGACACGACGCGCAACCAGCTCGGCTGTTGTGTCGCACTCTTCGGCGCGCATCCCGAGCAGTGGCGACGATTCGTCGAGCGCCCGGATCTCGCCTCGCACGCTGTCGAAGAGTGCATGCGGTACCTCGGCGCGGTCGCGGGCACCATACGGGTCGCGTCGGAGCCGATCGAGTACCGCGATGTCCTCTTCCCGGAAGGGTCGCTGGTGTCGGTGTCGCTCGCGGGATCGAACCGCGATCCTGACGTGTTCGTGGAACCGGAATTCTTCGACATCGAGCGCGAACCCGGCGTGCAACAGATGACTTTCGGTTTCGGGATCCACCGGTGCCTCGGTGCGCACCTGGCGCGCGCCGAGCTCCAAGAGGCGCTCGTCCTCCTCGCGGAACGCATGCCCGATCTCCGGTTGGACGGTCCGGTCGAGTGGAAGCCGGAGACGTTCGGGATCTGGGGTCCGGCGAAGCTTCCGGTCGCCTGGACGCCTGCGCACAGCTCCGCGGGCCGGCGGTGAGCGGGAGCGCTCCCGAGCCGACGCGTCATAATCCCTGGTAAGAACCCATAATTTGTTGGGGTATGGTTCCCGGCGTGCATACCCCCCTCGTGGTCTCGAGGTCGCGATGAACATCGTCGTCAGCAACGTCAAAGGTGGAGTCGGCAAGACGACGACGACCGTCTACCTCGCGGCGGCTGCGGCCGACCGGGGTTGGGACCCGGTGCTGCTCGTCGACTCGGATCGGCAGGCGTCGTCTGCTGAGTGGTTCGAGTCGCGCCCGGTCGAAGGGGTCGAGCTGGTCGAGGCCCCCTCCGAACGCACCGTCGGCCGCGCGATGACCGGCCATCGGGGTCTCGCAGTGGTCGACACCCCACCGGGGGACGAACGGATCGTACGAGCGGCGCTCGAGCGTGCCGACGCGGTGATGGTCCCGACTCGTGCCGGCGGCGTGGAGTACTCGCGGGTGGAGGCCACCCTCGAGATGATCCGTCCGAAGTCGGCCTACGGCATCGTCATCTGTGCGGCCCGGCTGGGCACGAACGACCTGGCTGAGGCGGTCGAGTGGTGGACGAAGGAAAAGGTCCCGGTCTGGGGCATCATCCCCGAGCGTGTCGGCATCGCGGCCGGTCCCGAGTCCCGGCTCTTCCGCGAAGGACTCGATGCGTACGGCACGGTGCTGAAGAAGGCTCTCCGTCGCCGGAGCGCCTGAGAACAACGACGGTCAGCGGCCGAGACCGCCCGGATCGGAGGGCACGTCGACAGCGTGCTCTTCGAGGACCTCGAGTGGGACGATGTCGAGCGCACGCTCGTGGGTCGAGGCCAGCACCACGAAGGCGGCAGCTCCGTCGAGGTGCGCCCGCAACCAGTTGGCCGCGGTCACGCACCACCGGTCACCGGGAGAGAGCCCCGGAAAGCGGTACTGCGGGAGCGGTGTGACCAGGTCGTTGCCGATCTCGCGCTGGTGCGAGAGGAACTCCTTCGTGACCACCGCGCAGATGGTGTGGCTCCCGAGGTCTTCGGGTCCCGTCGCACAGCACCCGTTCCGGTAGAAGCCGGTGAGCGGGTCCATGCTGCAGGGCTCGAGCTCGCCGCCGAGGACGTTGCGGTCGGCCACCGCGCCAGTATGCCCGACCCTCCCGATGCGGGCTCCGCCGCGTGCGGTTCGACCCTCGGCGGTCTCGACGGGTCAGGTGGCGCGGACGAAGTCGACGACCACCTGCGCCAGTTCGGGCCCCCGGTCCTCCTGGAGGAAGTGGCCGCCGCCCTCGATGGTGGTGTGCGGCTGACCCTTCGCGCCGGGGATCCGCTCCTGCAAAGCGCGGTCCGATCCGGCTGTGATCGGGTCGCCGTCACTGAACGCAGTGAGGAACGGGCGGTCGAACCTTCGGAGGGCCTCCCACGCGGCCCGGTTCGCCTCCGATGCCGGGTCGTCGGGGCTGATCGGCACGAGGGTGGGGAACTGGCGCGCGCCTTCGGTCAGGCGCTGGTCGGGGAAGGGTGCGTCGTAGCCGGCCATCACCTCCGGCGAGAGCTCGGTGGTGCACCCGGTGTTCACGATCACTCCGGTCGGGAAGACCTCGACCTCCTGTGAGAACTTGAGCCACGCGAGGAAGGCATCGCCGACCCGTTCGTCGCCGGTCGGAAGGAAGGTGTTGGCGGCCACCACTCGTGCGAAGCGATCGGCGTGCTCCGCGACCAGACGCAACCCGATGAGCCCGCCCCAGTCCTGGCAGACGAGCGTGACCTCCGACTGGTCGAGCCGGTCGAAGAGGAGGCTTCGCATCCACTCGACGTGCCGGGCGAAGGTGTACTCGGAGCGGGGAGTCGGCTTGTCGGAGCGTCCGAACCCGACCAGGTCGGGCGCGATGGTGCGAAGGCCCGCGCCCGCGAGCACCGGCACCATGTGGCGGTAGAGGAAGCTCCACGACGGCTCGCCGTGGAGCAGGACCACCACCTGGCCGTCGGCGGGGCCTTCGTCGAGGTAATGGACCCGAAGGGTCCCTCCGTCCTGGTCGGGGATCTCCGCGTAGTGAGGTTCGAACGGGAAGTCGGGCAGTCCCTCGAAGGAGTCGTCGGGGGTTCGGAGGAGCTCCATGTGACAGCCACCTTTCGCCGGTGAACCGATCGCCGGGCCGGACCGCCCGCCGGCGCCGAACCTATCGCAGCGCGTTCTTCACGAAGTCGGCCGTGCCGTGCCCCTCGTCGAGCCTCGCCCCGCCGTGCCACGAGCCGCGCAGGTGACGCCGAACCGCCACCTCGCCGTCGGCGGTGGCGCGCGCTGCGGCGTGCCACAGGTCCGAGTGATGGAAGAGCACGTCGCCTCTCTCGAGGTAGAGGGCGACCTCTCCCGGTACGCGTTCGAACCCGAGCGGGATCCCTTCGGTGCCGCCGAGATGGCTTCCGGGCAGAACCCGCAGGAAGCCGTTGGCCGGGGAGGTGGGGTCGAAGTGCAAGGTGAAGGCGGCACCCGGCCAGATGTCGAGGTGCGGGCCGGACTGGTGGTCGGTGTGCCAGCCGATCCGCGAGTAGCCCGAGCCCGGTCCGGGGCGCGCGTCCTGGTACACGACGCCGAACTGCTCGTAGTCGAGGAGCCACGCACCCTTCTCCGAGCAGCCGGTGCGCCGCCGCGACCAGCACCGGGTTCCGGACCAGGCGACCGGCCGCCGCCGAGGCATCGGTCGCGAAGCAGACGTAGTGGGCGAAGGGCTCGCCGCCGTGGGTCGCTTCGGGATCGTCGAGGATGGCGGTCCCGAACCGTTCGCCGAGCTCTCCGGCGGCAAGGCGGCGCTGTGCCTCGGTCAGCTCGGCTTCGGCTTCGCCGAGCTCGACCTCGTCGAAGACCCCGCGTAGGGTGGCGAAGCCCTGCTCGGCGAAGGACGTGGCGAACGCATCCAGTTCGGACGGAGCAAACGCCGGTGTTTCCGTCGTCCCCACCACCCTCAGGCGCAGCGATGGTCACGTCGCACGCTTGCCACCGCGTCACTGTACGTCCCGTGGTATCCGCGGCCGACCGACGTCGGGTCGGAGGGGAAGGTTCCCACAAGGGGCTGTTGCAATTGGCCGGAGGGTTCCCCTAGGTTGCCCAGCTGGTTGGGGGAGTTGCCGAACAGGCAGGGGACGACGACGACGTCAGCCGGTCGCCGAATGCGGGCGATCGCCGTGTCGGAATGGGGAAGAGCGGCCCGGGGGGTTCGCGCCCTGAAGCGTGAAGAGAGGCGCAGATGAGATCAAGACGAACACTGCCGGTTCGCCTGGCATCGCTGGGTGGCGCAGTGGCGTTGGCGGCGACAGGACTGGCCGGAGCGGCCGGACTGGCTCTGGCGGGATCAGGAGGGATCGCCGGCGCCGACACACCGACATTTGCGCGAACTCGCACGTGCACTCATCGGCGCGGCGACCGACTACCCTGCCCGTCCGGTGACCGCATCGATCTCGCCCAACCCGGTGTCCCCGGGTGGGTCGTTCGGTCTGACCAACTTCGCGGTCAAGAGCCAGCTCTCCCAAGCGACGCTCGCCACGCCTGATTCCGGCGGGTGACGATGTTCACCGGGACGGTCTCACGCTTGACGATCACCTCGACCGGGGCGACGCCGGCGAGCCAGACCGCGACGTTCAACCTTCCCGCGACCAGGGTCCCGAGTCGGTGACCGGCCCGCTCAACTTCACCGCGCCCGGCAGCGTGCGTTCGTTCACTCGTCGAACAGCACGGGTTCGACGCCAGGTCACCCTCTCGACGGGCCGACCGGCTCGCTCACCGCGGTCGCTCAACGGCGCCGGCGCTGGTACCCGCGCACCTGCACGCAGCCGAGCGCGGAGCAGATCGCCACTTCGCGCGATCCACGTGCCGGCCGGCCAGCTCCAGGCCCTGCTGCCCGAACGCCGGTCCCTCGGCGGGCGGGAACTCGGTCAAGGATCGTCGGCGAACTTCCTCGCCAACCCGACCTCGGTCACCTTCGGTGGAGTGCGCGGCGACGAGCTTCAAGAGCCTCACGCCGAACTCGATCCTCGCCGTGCGCCCCGGCGGGCACCGCGGGTGATACTGCCGACGTCGAGGTGACGACTCCTCAGGTCCGTCGTCGACCGAGAGCCGTTCACCTACACCGACGGCCCGATCGTGACCGGGATGAGCCCGAGCACCGGGCCGCCCGGCGGGCGGACCTCGGTCACCATCACCGGTACCGGGTTCACCGGGGCGACGGCGGTCGACTTCGGCTCGAACGCCGCGCACGCGATCGCGGCGAGTCACATCACCGTCAACTCGGACACTTCGATCACCGCGACGGCCACCGCGCCGGCTACCGGCGTCGTCAACGTGACGGTCACGGTGCCGGGCGCCAATCTGCCGACCTCGCCGACCGGCGTCCAGAACCGGTTCAGCTACCGGGCGGGCTACTGGCTCGGAGCCTGCTGACGGTGGAGTGTTCACCTACGGCAACCCGCCGTTCGAAGGCTCGGCCGGCAGCCTCCACTTGAACGAGCCGGTGGTCGGTATGGCCGCCACTCCGGACGGAGGCGGCTACTGGCTGGTTGCGAGCGACGGTGGGGTGTTCGCCTACGGCGACGCCGGCTTCTACGGCTCGACCGGCAATCTCACCCTGAATTCGCCGGTGGTCGGCATCGCGGCCACCCCCGACGGCTTCGGCTACTGGTTGGTCGCCGCCGACGGAGGCCTCTTCGCCTTCGGTGACGCCCAGTTCTTCGGCTCGATGGGTGGCGTCTCCCCTCAACGCCCCGGTGGTCGGGATGGCGCTCGACCCCCGACGGCAACGGCTACTGGTTGGTGGCGAAGGACGGGGGCGTCTTCGCCTTCGGTGACGCCACCTTCGAGGGCTCGGCAGGCAGCCTCACGCTGGTCGCCCCGGTGGTCGGCATCACCGCGGCGCCCGGTGGCAACGGCTACTGGCTCGGCGCCGCCGACGGTGGCGTGTTCAACTACGGCCCTGGCGCAGCCTTCCTCGGCTCCGCGGGTGGCCTTCATCTGAACGCCCCGGTGGTGGCCATCGCAGGCTCGCCCGACGGCAACGGCTACTGGCTCGCCGCAGGCGACGGCGGCGTCTTCAGCTATCCCGATGCCGTCTTCTGGGGCTCGGCCGGCGGGTTGACGCTCAACGCACCGATGGTGGGGATGGCCGCGGTCACCTGACCCGCACCTCCTCAATCGAGCTTCGCGACGAGGACCAGGGGTTCGCCCCTGGTCCTCTCGCTGTCCGGCCGGCCGTCCGGGCCGGATCGACCCTGCCGGAGCGCGCGTACCATTCCTCCATGGCCAACGAGACCCCGCTTGATCCCTCCGAAGCGCCGCTGACCGGCATCAAGCCGCGCAGTTTCGAGGTAACCGACGGCCCGACCCGGGCCCCGGCCCGGGCCATGCTCCGTGCCGTCGGAATGACCGACGCCGACTGGGACAAGCCTCAGATCGGGGTGGTCTCGTCCTGGAACGAGGTCACCCCTTGCAACCTCCCCCTCGACCGCTTGGCCAAGCGGGCGAAGGAGGGGGTGCGCGAAGCAGGCGGCTTCCCTCTCGAGTTCGTGACCATCGCGGTCTCCGACGGCATCTCGATGGGCCACGAGGGCATGCGCGCCTCACTGGTCAGCCGCGAGGTGATCGCCGATTCGGTCGAGACCATGATGCACGCCGAGCGCTTCGACGCCATGGTCACCCTCGCCGGCTGCGACAAGTCCCTCCCGGGAATGCTGATGGCGGCCGCACGCCTCAACCTGCCCTCGGTCTTTCTCTACGGCGGCACCATCCTTCCCGGCCGTGCCCGCGACCGCGCCCTCGACATCGTGTCGGTCTTCGAGGCGGTCGGTGCCAACGCGGTGGACGAGTTGAGCGACGAGGAGCTCAGTCTGATCGAGCACAACGCCTGTCCGACCGAGGGCTCGTGCGCCGGCATGTTCACCGCCAACACGATGGCGTCGGCGGCCGAGGCCCTCGGGATGTCGTTGCCCGGAAGCTCGTCGGCTCCCGCGGTCGACCGCCGGCGCGACGATGCGGCCTATCTGAGCGGCGAGTCCGTGGTCGGTCTCCTGCGAGAAGGGGTCCGCCCTCGCCAGATCATGACCAAGGAGGCCTTCGAGAACGCGATCGCAGTGATCATGGCGCTCGGTGGCTCGACCAACGCGGTCCTCCACCTTCTGGCGATCGCGACCGAAGCCCGGGTCGAGCTGGTGCTCTCCGACTTCAACGCGGTGGCTGCCCGGGTCCCGCATCTGGCCGACACCAAGCCGCACGGCCGCTTCCACATGGCCGACCTCGACCGCATCGGCGGGGTGCCGGTGGTCATGGCCGAGCTGCTCGAAGCCGGTCTGCTCCACGGCGACTGCCTGACCGTCACCGGCAAGACGGTCGCCGAGAACCTCGCCGAGCTCGACCCGCCCGCCCCCGACGGTGAGGTGGTCCATCCGATCGACCGCCCCATCCACGCGCAGGGCGGCATCGCGGTGCTCACCGGATCGCTCGCCCCGAAGGGCGGGGTGGTGAAGGTTGCCGGCATCGACCAGCTGACCTTCGAGGGGCCCGCCCGGGTCTTCGACGGTGAGGACCTCGCGATGGAGGCGATCCTCGGCGGCTCGATCGAACCGGGGACGGTGGTGGTGATCCGCTACGAAGGCCCGAAGGGCGGCCCCGGGATGCGCGAGATGCTGGCGGTGACCGGCGCGATGAAGGGCGTCGGACGCGGCGCGGACTGCGCCCTCGTGACCGACGGCCGTTTCTCGGGCGGTACTCATGGGTTCTGCATCGGCCACGTCGCGCCCGAGGCGGTCGACGGCGGCCCGATCGCGCTCGTCGCCGACGGCGACCGCATCTCGGTCGACGTCACCGCCCACACCATCGACCTCGACGTCGACGAAACCGAGTTGGACCGCCGCCGGCGCGCGCTCAAGCATCCGCCCCCGCGCTACACGAGCGGGGTGCTCGCCAAGTACGCCGCGCCTCGTCACCGGCGCGGAACGGGGAGCGGTCACCGAGGCCTGAGCGGAGGGCGGCGGGGCGTGGTCACCTGGGCCGAGTTCCGAGACGGCGACCCGGAGTTCGCCGCGATCGCGGAGACCCGCTTCGACTCCGACGGACTGGTTCTCGTCGGCACCCTGCGGGCGAGCGGGTGGCCTCGGATCAGCCCGGTGGAGCCGTTGATCGTCGACGGCGATCTCCTTCTCGGGATGATGTGGCGCTCTCGGAAGGCGATCGACCTGCTTCGCGACCCGCGCTGTGTCGTCCACTCGATCGTGTCGGACAAGTCGGGGAGCCAGGGGGACGTGAAGGTCTACGGCCTCGCCCAGCCGGTCGAGGACCCACTGCGACGCGAGCGGTACTGCCACGCGCTCGAGGAGCGCATCGGCTGGAGGCCCGAGGGCGACTTCCACCTCTTCTCGATCGACGTCACCGAGGTCGGCTACTTCGTGGTGTCCGAGGGGGCGCACCAGTCGAGGACGTGGGTCGCGGGCGACGGGCCGGGTACGGCCGGCTGAGCGAATCGCTTGATACGGCCCCGGCGGGCATGCCACAATGGGCGGACCATGCGTACCGGAGCCCACGCCTTCATCATCCTGGTACTCGTCTCGTAGCGCACGCGACGCCCCTTCGCCGCGTGCGCCCTTCGACCTCCCGGACGGGAGGTCGTTTTCATGTCCCGCCCCGAACGCACGACTCGAACGCAGCAACCGAACCCACCACCCGAACCCACGAACCGAACGAACGCACAGCGCCAACCGTCCGACAAGGAGCAGCGATGGAACTCACTGGTGCCCAGGCACTGATCAAGAGCCTCGAGATGGAGGGGGTCGAAGTCATGTTCGGCCTTCCCGGTGGCGCCATCCTGCCCGTCTACGACCCGATCATCGACTCCTCGATCCGCCACATCCTGGTCCGCCACGAGCAGGGCGCGGGGCACATGGCCGAGGGTTACGCCCAGGTGACCGGGCGGCCCGGCGTCGCGATGGTGACGAGCGGCCCGGGAGCGACCAACGTGGTGACCCCGCTCGCCGACGCGTACATGGACTCGATCCCCCTGGTGGTGATCACCGGCCAGGTGGCGACGACCGCCATCGGCACCGACGCCTTTCAGGAGAGCGACATCACCGGCATCACCATGGGGATCACCAAGCACAACTGGCTGATCACCGACGGGGCGGACATTCCACGGGTGGTCGCCGAGGCCTTCTACGTGGCGACCAGCGGGCGTCCCGGGCCGGTGCTCGTCGACGTGCCGAAGGACGTCGCGGTCAAGCCGATGGAGTGGTACTGGCCCGACGCGGCCGACCTCGACCTGCCCGGCTACCACCCGGTCACCGTGGGCGACCCCGAGCTGGTCCTCGAAGCGGCACGGATGTTGCTGGCCGCCGAGCGACCGATCATCTACGCGGGCGGCGGCATCTTGAAGTCGCGGGCCGCCGAGGGCTTGCGCGAACTGGCCGAGCGCACCGGCATCCCGGTGGTCACCACCCTGATGGCACGCGGCTGCTTTCCCGACAGCCACCCGCTCTGCCTCGGGATGCCCGGAATGCACGGGAACTACACCGCGGTCACCTCCATGCAAAAGGCCGATCTGCTCATCGCGCTCGGGAGCCGCTTCGACGACCGGGTGACCGGCAAGGTCGACGCGTTCGCGCCCGAGGCGAAGATCGTCCACGTCGACGTCGACCCGGCCGAGCTCAACAAGGTGCGTCGGGCGGACGTCGCCATCGCCGGCGACTGCCGTCTGGTGATCGAGGAGTTGCTCGCGGCTCTCGAGGCACTCGGTTTGCCGCACTCCGACGCTGCCCGCAGCGTGCCGGGAGGCCCGCCTTCGACGGCCCCCGAAGGTGCGACTGCGGCTCACGGCTCGGTCGCCGCCATGTTCCCGCGAGAGCGACTGGCTCCTTGGCGCGCGCAGCTCGGCGAGTGGCAGGAACGGTTCCCGATCGTCTACGACCAGCAGCCCGGATCAGGTGCGCTCAAACCGCAGTTCGTTCTCGAGACCCTTCGCGACATGACCCCTGACGACACCATCGTGGCGGCGGGTGTCGGCCAGCACCAGATGTTCGCCTCTCAGTGGTGGCGGTTCGACTACCCGTACACATGGGTCAACTCGGGCGGCCTCGGCACGATGGGCTTTGCGGTGCCGGCGTCGATCGGTGCGAAGGTCGGCCGGCCGGGACGCATGGTCTGGGCGGTCGACGGCGACGGGTGCTTCCAGATGACCGCGCAGGAGTTGGTCACGGCCAGCTCGGAGCGGATCCCGGTGAAGGTCGCCATCCTCAACAACTCCTACCTCGGGATGGTCCGCCAATGGCAGGAGATGTTCTACGAGGAGCGCTACTCGGAGGTGTACCTCTCGCCCGACCTTCCCGACTACGTGGGTTGGGCCGAGGCGATGGGGTGCGTCGGCATCCGTGTCGAGTCGCCAGAGGAGGTGGCATCGGCCATCGACAAGGCGAACCACATCGACGACCGGCCGGTGGTGATCGACTTCCGGGTCGACGAGTTCGAGAAGGTCTATCCGATGGTCGCGGCCGGCGCGTCGAACGACGACATCGTGGTCGATCCCTCGCTCGCGCAGAGGAGCCCCCGGTGAGCGTGTACGGCGCGGACAAGCGCCATCACACCCTGACGATCCTTGTCGAGAACAAGTCGGGTGTGCTCGCCCGGGTCGCGGGCCTCTTCTCTCGGCGCGGCTACAACATCTTCAGCCTCGCGGTCGCGCCGACCGACGACGAGCGGCTCAGCCGGATCACCATCGTGGTCGACGTGGAGTCGGCCCCTCTCGACCAGATCATCAACCAGCTCTACAAGCTGGTGCCGGTGGTCGCTATCACCGAGCTCGATCCCGCCACCTCGAGGGAGCGCGAACTGTTGCTGGCGACCGTCGAGGCCGGACCCGAGGCGCGTGGCCAGGTCATCCAGTTGGTCGGCGTGTTCGAGGGGAAGATCGTCGACGTCGGGCTCGACCGGCTGACCGTGATGTTGGCCGGAGCGCCGAGCAAACTCGACGATTTCGAGGAACTGATCCGCGGCTACGGCATCGTCGACATGCAGAGGACCGGTCGTGTGGCGCTGCCTATGCTGGACCGGGCCGATCGCGGGTCACCGCTGCTCCACTCCGTCGACCAGACCAAGGCAGGTTGATCATGGCAACGCTGTACTACGAGAAGGACGCCGACTCGAGCCTCATCGGGAACCGCAAGGTGGCGATCATCGGCTACGGCTCCCAGGGTCACGCCCACGCGCTGAACCTGGCCGAGTCCGGCGTCGACGTGCGGGTCGGTCTGCGCGAGGACTCGTCTTCGCGCCGGAAGGCCGAGGAAGCTGGGCTGCGGGTGCTCTCGGTCGCCGATGCGGCCGCCGAAGCCGACGTGATCATGATCCTCCTGCCCGACACCGAGCAGGCCCGGGTCTACGAAACGGAGATCGCGCCGAACCTCAACCCGGGAGACGCGCTGTTCTTCGCGCACGGCTTCAACATCCGCTTCGAGCTCATCAACCCGCCTCCCGACGTCGACGTGGCGATGGTCGCGCCGAAGGGGCCCGGACACCTGGTCCGGCGGACCTACACCGAGGGCGGTGGGGTGCCCTCGCTCGTCGCGGTTGCCGCCGATCCCTCGGGCAAGGCGCACGACCTCGCCCTCTCCTACGCCCACGCCATCGGCGCCACCCGCGCCGGGGTGCTCGACACCACTTTCGCCGAGGAGACCGAGACGGATCTCTTCGGCGAGCAAGTCGTTCTTTGTGGAGGGCTCACCGCGCTGGTGCAGGCCGGTTACGAGACGCTGGTGGGAGCCGGGTACCAACCCGAGTCGGCCTACTTCGAATGCCTCCACGAGCTCAAGCTCATCGTCGACCTGATGTACGAGCAGGGCATCGCCGGCATGCGCTATTCGATCTCGGACACCGCGGAATACGGCGACTTGACCCGCGGACCTCGGGTCATCAACCAGGCGGTGCGCGAGGAGATGGGCCGCATCCTGACCGAGATCCGAGACGGCCGGTTCGCCACAGAGTGGGTGGAGGAGAACGCCAATGGCCGCCCGAACTTCAAGGCGCTCCGCCAGGCGGGACTCGAGCACCCGATCGAGAAAGTCGGCGCCGAGTTGCGCGACATGATGCCCTTCGTGTCCGCAGGGCGCCAGCGGGTCCAAGACGTCTCGGGCGGCTGAAGGCGCGGGGGTGGCACAACCGGAGGAGGCCGCGGTCGACGAGGGGGCGGTCGACGAGGCGGCGGTGAAGGTCCGGGGCCTCGAACCGACCTTCCGGCAACTCGACGATCCCGACGTCCCCTGGCAGCAGGTCAAATCGATTCGAAACGCCGACGGGACCACCTCGTCGGTCTGGGAGAAGTGGCTCGCCTTCTCACCGGAACCGCAGTACCTCTCCCTGTACGCGAAGTGGGACCCGGGGATGGTGGTGCGTCGCCACGGCCACTACAGCCCGCATGTCGTCTTCGTCGTGAGTGGCGAGCTCTGGTGCGGGGACCGCCACTGCCCTGCCGGAACCCACATCGAGCTCCCGCTCGGAGCGGCCTTCGGCCCCTTCGTGGCCGGGCCCGACGGAGTGATCCTCTACGAGGTGATGATGGGGGACCCGCGCTCGTGGGGCGACGACCCGGGCTCCTTCGAGGCCGCGCTCGCTCGCCAGGACGCAGCGGCACTGCCCGACCCGCCGATCGATCTCCCCGAGTGGCTGGAGGACCTACGGTCACGTTGGATCGTCGAGGGCGACAGCGCCGGCTCGTAGTAGCTCGGGCGCTCCTCGCCTCGAACTCGACCCTCTGACCTCCGTCCCTTCGACCTCGGGCTCGGGAGCTCGTGCCCTTGACTGCCTCTTCTCTCCGCCTTCCTACCAGGTTGCTCGCGGAGTACCTACATCACTATACATCACTATACATCACCTACATCTATACATCACTATACATCACTATACATCACGTGCGCGGAGACAGACATACCTGGGAGGAGGTCCGGACGGGTCGACAGGGCGCCCCGATCTCGGGCGGCACGAAGCCGGAGGGAATGCCGAGCGGACGGGTGGATCAGGCGGTGAGCGCGCCGACCACGTAGTTGACGCAGGCGCAGAGGGATGCCACGTCCTCGGGATCGATCGCCGGGAACAGGGCAATGCGCAGCTGGTTGCGGCCGAGCTTGCGGTAGGGCTCGGTATCCACGATCCCGTTCGACCGGAGAACCGCCGCGACGACGGCCGCATCGATCGAGGCGTCGAGGTCGATGGTCCCGACGACGTGGCTCCGGTCCTGCGGCGCCGTCACGAAGGGGGTCGCGAAGTCCGCGGCGTCCGCCCACGTGTAGAGGATCTCGGCGGACCGGTCGCTCCGCCCGGCGGAGAACTCGAGGCCACCCTGCTTGTTGAACCAGGTCACCTGGTTGTCGAGGAGGAAGAGGGTGGCGAGCGCCGGTGTGTTGTAGGTCTGGTCGAGCTTCGAGTTCTCGAGCGCAATGGCGAGGTCCATCGACGCAGGCACCCACCGTCCCCCCTCGGCGATCTTGGCCACCCGCTCCTGAGCGGCCGGGGAGAGCAGGGCCAGCCAGAGCCCGCCGTCGGAGCCGAAGCACTTCTGTGGCGCGAAGTAGTAGGCGTCGAAGTCCTCGGCATTGACCCGCAGGCCACCCGCTCCCGATGTGGCGTCGACGGCCACCAGCCCGCCACCGTCCTCGGGCGCCTTTGCACCGTCGGGCCTGTTGATCGGCATCATGACCCCGGTCGAGGTCTCGTTGTGGGTGAGGGCGTAGAGATCGATCTCCTCGCGGGCGATCGGGTCCGGACGGGTCCCGACCGGCGCGCTGATCACCTCGGGCTCTTCGAGGTGGGGAGCGTCGGACGCCGCGGTTGCGAACTTCGAGGAGAACTCGCCGAAGCTCAGGTGCTGGCTCTTCCTCTCGATGAGGCAGAAGGTTGCCGTGTCCCAGAAGAGGGTGGTGCCGCCGTTGCCGAGCACCACCTCGTAACCGTCGGGGAGGGAGAACAGGTCGCGGAGTCCTTCCCGGATGCTCCCGACCACCGACTTGACCGTCCGCTGACGGTGGCTGGTCCCGAGATAGGTTCCCGACGCAGCGGCGAGGGCCTCGACCGCTTCGGGTCGGACCTTCGAGGGACCCGAGCCGAAGCGTCCGTCCACGGGCAGCAGATTGGCCGGGATCTCGATGTCGGGGGCGTCGGTCACATATGGAATCATGGCACCGTGGCGTCCTCAACCGAAATCGGTCAGCCTCGCATCTCGGCGCGGGCGGCAGCGGTCGCGCCGTCCGCCACCCTCGCGGTCGATGCGAAGGCGAAGGCCCTTCGGGCACAGGGTGAGAACGTCATCGGCTTCGGTGCCGGCGAGCCCGATTTCCCGACGCCGGAGCACATCGTTGTCGCCGCGGAAGAGGCGTGTCGCGATCCGCGCAACCACCGGTACACGCCGACCGCCGGACTGCCCGAGTTGCGCGAGGCACTCGCCGTCAAGACGCGCCGCGACTCGGGGTTGGAGGTCGAAGCGTCGCAGGTGCTCGTGACCAACGGCGGCAAGCAAGCCGTCGCCAACGCCTTCGCGGTGTTGTGCGACCCGGGCGACGAGGTTCTGGTGCTCGCCCCCTACTGGACGACCTATCCCGAGTCGATCGCCCTTGCCGGCGGTGTGCCGGTCGTGGTCGAAACCGGCGTGGAAACCGGCTTCCGAGCGTCGGTGGAGCAGCTCGAGGCAGCCCTGACCGAGCGCACCAAGGTGCTGCTCTTCGTATCGCCGTCCAACCCGACCGGCGCGGTCTACCCGCGGGCGGAGATCGAGGCGATCGGCCAATGGGCGGCCGATCGCGGGATCTGGGTGGTGACCGACGAGATCTACGAGCATCTCGTCTACGGCGGCGCCGAGCACCACTCGATGCCGGTGGTGGTTCCCGATGTCGTCGACCGGTGCGTGGTGATCAACGGAGTGGCGAAGACCTACGCGATGACCGGTTGGCGGGTGGGCTGGCTGATCGGGCCTCCCGACGTGGTCACCGCCGCCACCAACCTGCAGTCCCACACCACCTCCAACGTCGCCAACGTCAGCCAGCGCGCCGCACTGGCCGCGGTGACCGGCGACCTCTCGGCAGTCGCCCAGATGCGGGAGGCCTTCGACCGCCGCCGGCTCACCATGTACTCCATGCTCAACGAGATCGACGGTGTGACCTGCGCGTTGCCCGAGGGTGCCTTCTACGCGTTTCCTTGGATCGGCGATCTGCTCGGACGCGAGATCCGCGGCACTCGACCGGCGTCGAGCGTCGAGCTCGCCGAGGTGGCGATCGGAGAGGCCAAGGTGGCGGTGGTGCCGGGCGAGGCCTTCGGTGCGCCCGGTTACTTCCGGATGTCCTACGCGCTCGCCGACGACGACCTCGTCGAGGGCATCTCGCGACTCGCCAAGCTGTTCCGCGACGTCGCGTGAGCCCGTCTGCGTGAGTCCGCGGCCCCCTGCATCGGGGCCACGTCCCCGCCACAGAAAGGAACGCCATGGCTAGAGTGCTCGTGACCGAACAATTGGCGCCTGCTGGACTCGAGCGTCTCGCCGACGCGGGCCACGAGGTCGACGTTCGGCTCGGTCTCTCCCCCGAAGAGCTCATCGAGGCGGTTGGCCGGCGCGGAGGCGCTGATCATCCGCTCGGCCACCACCGTGACAGCGGACGTGCTCGCGGCCGGCACCGACCTGGTCGTCGTCGGTCGGGCCGGCATCGGCCTCGACAACGTGGACGTGGCTGCGGCGACCGAGCGGGGCATCATGGTCGCCAACGCGCCGCAGTCGAACATCCTTTCGGCCGCGGAGCAGGCGATGGCCCTCCTGCTCGCCCAGGCGCGCAACATCCCCCAGGCCCACTCTGCCCTGGTCGGTGGCAAGTGGGAGCGATCGAAGTGGGAAGGGGTCGAGCTCCACGGGAAGACCCTCGGCATCGTGGGGCTCGGTCGGGTGGGTGCGCTCGTGGCCCAGCGCGCGCTCGCCTTCGGGATGCGCCTCGTCGCCTACGACCCCTTCGTGTCGGTCGAGCGAGCCCGCCACATGGGCGTGGAGCTGATGAGCCTCGAGGACCTCATGGCCGAATCGGATTTCGTGACGGTCCACCTCCCGAAGAACGCCGAGACCATGGGGCTGATCGGCAAGGACCTCCTGGCGAAGGCCAAGCCGGGTCTGCGGATCGTCAACACCGCCCGCGGCGGCATCGTCGACGAGGACGCCTTGGCGGAGGCGATCCGTTCGGGGAACGTGCAGGGCGCCGGGCTCGACGTCTTCGCCAAGGAGCCGACCACCGAGTCGCCGCTCTTCGAGCTTCCCTCCGTGGTGGTCGCCCCGCATCTCGGCGCCTCGACCACCGAGGCGCAGGACAAGGCGGGCGTCACCATCGCGGAGCAGGTGATCCTCGCGCTGGCGGGTGACTTCGTACCCTTCGCGGTCAACGTCGCGGCGACCGACGTCTCCGAGACGGTCCGGCCCTTCATGGGACTCGCGGAGCAACTCGGGCGGATCCTCTCCTGCCTCAACGACGGGCTTCCCGACACCTTGGAGATCGAGTACCAGGGAGGCCTGGCCGGCGCCGGCACCGACATCCTCGGTCTCTCGGTCCTGAAAGGTGTCTTCGCCACGGCGACCGAGGAGCCGGTCTCCTACGTCAACGCACCCCAGCTCGCCGCCGAGCGCGGGCTCGAGGTACGCGAGACCTCGACGGTGACCGCCCACGACTACGTCAACCTGATCACGGTGCGCGGCGGCGGCCATTCGGTCGCCGGCACACTGACCGGCACCCGCGGCGAGCCGCACCTGGTGATGATGGACGACCACACGGTCGAGGTACCGCCCGCGCCCCAGATGGTGGTCGTCCGCAACGACGATCGTCCGGGGATGATCGGCGTGGTGGGCACTGTCCTCGGCGACGCGGACGTCTCGATCTCCTCGATGGCGGTCGGACCGTCGGAGACCGGCAACACCGCGCTCATGGTGCTCTCGACCGACAAGACCGTTCCCGAGGACGCGCTGGCGCGCCTGCGGGACGCGGCGGGGATCAGTGACGTTCACACCATCGAGCTGGCCGACGCGTGAGCAACGAAGGTGACGCGACCGGCGAGGGCCGATTCCGTACCGACCAGGTGATGACGATCTTCCGGTCACGCCGGCGGCCGGGCTCGGAGGCGGCCTATTCGGCGCTCGCCGAGGAGATGGCGGTCGCGGCCCGTGCGGTGCCGGGTTTCGTCGACTTCAAGACGTTCGACTCGGCCGACGGCGAGCACGTGACCGTGGCGACCTTCGACACCCCTGAGGCGCATCGAACGTGGCGCGACGACCCACGCCACGTGGCGGCACAGCAACGCGGTCGCGACGAGCTCTACAGCGAGTACTCGATCCAGGTCGGGCGCTGCGAGCACGTGACCAGCTGGTCGCTCGACGCGGAGTGACGGGTCAGCCAGTCGCTCTCGAGACGAGTAGCCGGTATCCCGCGTCGAAGGCGTCGAGCTCGGCGATCGAGCCGTATCGCGCGTCCCAGGCCCCGCTCTCGAGATCCGCACGCAGCCGCCGCATCGCGCGGTCGACGACCACCGGGTCGAGGCGGGCGAAGCCGGACATGTGGGCCCGCACCGTGGGATCGAGGTAGGCGAAGGGGCGGCACCAGTGCGCGCCGAGCACGCCATCCTCGAAGGAGCGACTCAGCGGCAGCACCGTGACGTCGGCAGCGAGCAGGCCGACGATCTCGTCGAAGGAAGGCCGATCGACGTCGACGGCGCCGACCTCGGGCACGTAGTCGCGCACGATCCACTGCTCCAGGTGCACAGCCGGGTCGAAGGTGACGACCACCCGGAGCGGTGCGACCCGACAGACCTCGGCGAACCCCCCGACTTCGTCGGTCCAGTGGTGGTTGGTCAACACCGCCAGCGCGGCACCCGCGGTGCGGTCCCCGAAGGGAAGGTGCTCGACCACCCCGCGGACCACCGGTGCAGCACCGGGAGGTCGCTGCGAGATCATCAGCTCGGAAGGCTCGACGGCGACGACCGGACGGTCCGGTGGTTCGTAGGAGCCGGCACCTGCCCCCACGTTGAGCACCGGCGAGGCGTGGCCGAGCGCGTTCGCGATCGCCGCGGCCCAGGTCGGGTCGGTCCTTCGCCCCACCGAGTAGCCGACGCCGATGCGGTCGTAGCGCACTCCTCCGGATGGGCCCGCGCCGGAGGCGCCGGGCACCTCCTCAGTCCCCGCGGTCCGGATTGGTCGGGACCGGAGGCCAGGTGTCGCCGACGATCGGGGGAAGGGTGCCCACGCCGGTGTTGTCCGCGCTGTTGATCCGTCGGAGAACCCGCTGCGCGACCGCGAACAGAGCTGCCAGCAGCGCAAGCCGGCGAAGCCAGGTGAGCAACCCCCTCATCGACAGCTCACCCTACGCGATCGCCTCGGACTCCGATGCGCCGCGATGTCGGGACCTTCGTAGGCCGGTCGTGCTCAGTCTCGCCGTTCGACCAGGACGAGGGCGAGGCGAGGGCAGCGGGCAATGGCACGCTCGGCGTGCTCGAGAAGGTCGGCGGGGACCTCGCCCGGAGTGATGATCGGAAACCCCCACGGGTCGAGGCGAACGCCCTCGGGGAACACTTCGGCACACACTCCGTGGCCGTCGCAGGCGATCGGGTCGACTACCAGAGCCACCCGTTTCATCGTCCGGACCGCCGGCGTCTCGTCTGGGGGACCGGAAGGAAGGATTCTGTGCCGGTGCGGCAGGGTCCGCGTTGGAGATGGAGGGTCGCGTGCTCGTTGAACACCCGGAGCGCGCTGCGCACGAAGCGAGCGACACCGTCGGGGTGACGGCATGCGCCGCGTCCCTCGACCAGACCGCAGAGGACCGGGAGGTCCTTGATGCCGCCGCGCAGTGCAGAGGGCTGGAAGGCGAGCAGTTCCACCGTGCGGGCCAGCGCGGCGAGACCGTGGACACACGGCCCGCACTGGCCGGCTCCCTCGCCCTCCAGGTAGCCGACCACCCGGCTCACTTCGGCGAGCGGGCAGGTTCCTGACGGGAGGAGCGCGACCACTCCGGCTCCGATCGACGAACCCGCCTTTCTCGCGGCCTCTTCGGTCAGCGGCATTGCCATGGCCTCGGCGGTGGTGATCCAGCCACCCCCGTACCCGCCGAGCAGCACCCCTTGCACCCGGCGCGCCTCTTCGGGTCCGAGCCGCAAGGCCGACGCGAGGGGGACTCCGAGCGGGACCTCGACGACCCGGGGTTCTTCCCACCGCCCGGTGACCGTGAGGAGCACGGTGCCGGGACACTCCGGAGTGCCGGCCGTGCGGAACCACGCGGCGCCGTAGCGAGCGATCAGGCCGATGTGGGCAAGCGACTCGACATTCTGCACGAGCGTCGGCCGCCCTCCGACTCCCTGCTCGCGAATGGTGCGTACCCCGGCGAAGGTCGGGGTGGCCCGTTGACGCCCGACGATCGTGCTGACGACCGCGGTCTCCTGCCCGGCGAGGAACCGGTCGGGCGCCACCACGATCTCGAAGCTGCATCCGTCGCGTTCGAACTGCTGGCGCTCGTCGAGCGCGAGGCGCAGTGAAGGCACCGACGCCGAGGGAAGGTGGAGATAGACCTGCGAGGCACCGAGCGTGCGCGCCGCGACCACGGCGCCGTCGACCACGAGGTGGGGGACCCGCTCGAGGAGGATCCGGTCCTTCCCGCTCGCTGGCTCGCTCTCGGCCCCGTTGGCCACCACCACCGGTGCGCGCAGGAGGCTGCGCCGGATCGATCGCCACTTGCTCGCGACGGGGAACCAGGCGCCACCGTGTCCGCGCACTCCGCTGCGCTCGAGCTCGTCGAGGAAGCTCCGGCCCTTCCAGGTGGGAAGGGGGCCCCACCGGTCGAGGTGATCGGCGAGAGGGGTCGGCCCTCCACCCACCCCCGCAAGGAGTCGGTCGACCCCGGTGGGGCCGGGCAGGGTCGGCACTCGGAGCGGATCGGGTCGGCAGGGTGGTCGAGACAGTGGGTGGCGTCATCGATTCCCATCCGATGCTGCGCTCGCGGTGGTTCCCGACACGGTGCCGGACAGCGCGCCGGAGCGCTGGTCGACGTCGAGGGAGAGGACGAGCTCCAAGCGGACGGGGGCCCGGATCAAGGCGGCGATCGAACCGCCGCTCAAGGAGGTCACCTGACCCGAGTAGGGACCGAACATCACCGAGCCCGACGTCATCACGATGCCGCCTCCCGCGGCCGGCGACCCGGTCAGGACGACGGTGAGCGGCGTGGACGAGGAATCCTGCAGGTGCAGCGTGAGCGTGACCCTCTCGACACCTCCGTTTCCGAGCGCAGCCGACTGCGAGCCGGTGACTCCGACGGTGAAGGGCGGCGCGGGGACGGACGCCGAGGCAGAGGAGGACGATGCCGGCGTCGTCGTGGACGAAGTGGTGCTGCCGGTACCGCTGGTCGCAGCCGTCGCGTTCTTCCGGGCCAGCTGCGCGAGGAGCGCGTTCGAAGTTCCGGCCCGGCGGGACCAGCCGGGCCGCAGCGGTCCGGCGACTGCGAAGAGGGAGATGGCGAGCACCGTCGCCGCGGCGCCCACTGCAGCCGCAGCGCGACGGCGGGCGGGGAAGGCGCGCCCCGCGATCAGTCGCCAGGAAACTGCGCCGACGACCGCGCCGGCGCAGACGATGTCCACGAACACGACGACCGGCTGGGTGGTGTCGGACCCGCTGCCGAGAGCGTGCACCATCGCAATGGGCCAGCAGAGGTACGCGAGCCAGTGGACGAACCTCCACGCCCCGAACCCGATCCGCCGACGCAGCGCGCTGGTCACGAGCACCGCGAGCATCAGGTCGAAGGCAACCGCTCCGAGCCCGACATAAAGGGGTCGGTACTGGGTGCGGAAGGGTAGGAAGGCGTCGGCGATGCCGATGGGTACGTACCCGTCGCTCACCGTGGTGAGGACGTGGACGGCGACGAAGGTCAGGCAGAGCAGCGAGAGATCGCGGTGGACGGTCTGAGAGAGGAAGCGTGGCCACCGTTCGGTCGCCCAGCCGACCGAGGCGACCACCCCGAGGACCACCGTGGCGGTGAGGAGGACAAGCGCGACGATCCCGGTCGAACGGGTGAGGTACCAGAGGGCCTTCTGGCCCGATCCGCTCGCCAGCGCGGCGAGGGCGACGGTGCTCATCGATTCAGGTCCCGCCGGCCTCTGCTCCGACGTGGGTCTCGTCGCGCGGGTCGTTCGGCCATCCGCCGACGGCGAGGACCGAGCCGTCATGGGCCACCAGGCGGGCCGGGAGTCGGCGCTCCTCGAGCCACTCGACCGCCGCGGCACCCTTGATCATGGCGGCGGTCGAGGCCGTGTTGGCGTCCACACAGGTAGCGCCAGCCACCGACACCGTGCGCCAGGGCGCGTGGGCCGGCAGACCCGTCGAAGGGTCGATCAGATGGTGGACCCGATGGTTGCCGAGCCTCCACGCGCGCCGGCCGATTCCCGAAGTGGCGAGGCCGCCCGACGAGATCGTGACCGCAACCGGTGCGACGGCGTCACCACAGACGTCGGCGATACCGACGTCGAACCCTTTCTCCGGCGCGTCGCGGACCGACACGTCGCCGCCGAGGGAGACCAACACGCCACACCCGAGTCGCCCGGCAACTGCAGTCGCCGCGCGATCGGCGGCCCATGCCTTCCCGGTGGCACCGAGGTCGAGTGTCGTTCCGGCCGGCAGGGTGATCGTCGAATCGTCGGGGTCGATGATCACCGACTGCCATCCCGGCACGGGCTTCGGCGAGGGAAGTGTGCCGGTCCGTCCGCATGAGACCAATGAGAAGTCGAGGTCGTACCCGAGCCTGCACAGCGCATTCCCGACGGTCGGGTCGACGGCTCCGTCGGTGAGGGCGGCCGCGCGGCAAGCGATGGTCACCGCCTCGAGGAGCTCGGCCGACACCGGTACGGGGCGGCCTGTACGCGCGGCGCGGTGGAGGTCCTCGATCTCCGAGTCGGGGCGGAACCGGCTCGCGACCAGATCCACACGTTCGAGCTCCTCGCGGAGGAGTCCGGCCGCGGCCACCAGAGCGCCGGGTTCGGTGACGACGAGATCCACTCGGGTCGACCAGATCCGGGTGCGGTAGATCGCGAGTTGATCCGGCCGTCGCGCCGTTTCGGCGAGAGTACTCACGTCGAACCGCTCACCACGGGGGCCGAACCGGATGAAACAGAGGGAGCGCTCGACGGAGGGGCGACGCCCGAGGAGCCCGAGGACTGGCCTCCGCTCGATTGGGTCGCGCCCGACGAGGAGGCACCCGACGAGGACGCGCCCGACGAAGAGTTGGTCGACTGACTCGGGGTGCCCGAGTTGCCACTCGGCGTCGAGGAGTGGCCGGGGAAGGCGTGGCTCACGTACGCGGCGAGGGCAGCGACGGCCGCGACCGACCCGATCGCGATCCCCTTGGTGATCGAGCGGGAACGCTGTAAGGCCGCGTCACGCAGGACGCGCGCGGAGCGGGTCGGATCCGACCGGAGCCGACCGTGGGTGGGAACCTTGCCCGACAGCACCTGACGAGGACATCCAGTCGAGGGTACGGCCGCAAGCTGACAACACCCTGAAGGTGGGTTAAGAAATTCCGAAGAACCAAGCTGAGGTCAGAGGCACTTCGACGAGGGCTCGACCCGGCTGAGCCCGGCTCAGGTCGGGACTGGCTCCCGCACCAGAGCGGACGGGTGCGCGCTCACCGCTCGCCAGGTGACCGCCATCCGCGCGCCGCCGAGCGAGGAGGAGCCGATCGACCACGACCCACCGGTGGTGCGCACGACCACGTCGGCGATGGCCAGTCCGAGCCCGGTCCCACCGGGCCGCTCGTCGGCACGATGGAACCGGTCGAGCACCAGATCACGCTCGGACTCGGGAATTCCCGGGCCCGAGTCCTCGACCGAAAGGGTCACCTGTCCACCCGTGTTCGTGACCCGCAGCTCGACGCGGCCACCGTTGCCCGCGTACCGGCAGGCGTTGTCCAAGAGGACGCTGATCAGCCGATCGACCGCGTCGCCGTCCGCCCGGATGAGCGCATTCTGCCCTTCGAGGCGAGGGATCAGGCTCACCGACATGGTGCGCGCGACGGCTTCGAAGCGATCTGCGCAGGCTTCCCCGACCGCCGCGACGTCGACCGTTCGTGTCGTCTGACCATCGGGCCGGTCGAGGTCGTCCGCGCGGGCCAGCCAGAGGAGGTCCTCGACGATGGAGCGGAGGCGTCCACTCTCGGAGGAGATCCGTCGAAGAGTCGCTTGGTAGCTCGTCGTGTCACGTCCACGGCTCAATGCGAGATCGACCTCGGCCTCGATGACGCTCAGTGGTGTGCGGAGCTCGTGGGAGGCGTCGGCGGTGAACTCGGCTTGGCGCCTCCTGATCTCCTCGATGGGTGCGGACGCGCGCAGTCCGACGACGAACGAACCAGCGAAGGTCACGAGCAAAAGCAGCGCTCCGAGGAGTGCCTCCGCGACGAGCAGCTCGTTACGAACCTGGTCGAGCCTTGCGACGCTCTCCCCGGCGACCAACCATCCACCCTGGTTCGGCTCAGCTCGCAGCCGGAAGGTGCTGTCGGCCATCGAAAGTGTGACGGTGCCGGCACTCCAATGCCGCGAGGGCAGAGCCGGCGAGCCCGTCTCCTCGGGGATCGCGACCCCCGAGGGCAGGATCCTCCAGACGAAGACGGGTGCATCGTCGAGATCGCCTTTTCCGGCTGGTGGAGTGTCGGATGCCGAAGGACGGAAGATCTGGTGGGACGCGTCCGCCAGCCGATCCGACAAGCGGCCGTCGACCTCGCTACCAAGGTGGTCGACGATCATGAGGTTGACCACGAGCGCGACGACGACGGCGACCGCGGCGACCACCACGGTGGCACCGGTCGCGACCTTGGCCGCGTGGGCCCACCGGGGCCCACCACGGGTGCTCATCCGACGACCAGCCGGTAGCCGGTCCCGCGCACGGTTTCGATGCGGGTGTCGGCCGGTGCGAGCTTCGCCCGGAGGCGGCCGACGTGGACGTCGATGGTGTTCGACCCGACGGCGTCCGCCTCGTCGTCCCAGACCTGGACGGCGATCGTCCGCCGGTTCACCACCGCGGGGGCGCGACGGAGCAGTAGCTCGAGGAGCCCGGTCTCGATCGCGGTGAGTGTGAGGGGCTCGCCGCGGCGAGTCGCCTGTCGGGTCGCCGGATCGAAGGTGACGTCGCCGCAGGTGATCCGGGGGTCGACCGCGAGCCCGGGTCGTCGCTGGAGGGCGCCGACCCGTGCCACCAACTCGGCGAATGAGAACGGCTTGACCAGGTAGTCGTCGGCCCCTTCGTTCAAGCCTTCGACCCGGTCCTCGGTGGCATCGCGGGCGGTGAGCATGAGGACCGGCGTGCGGTCGCCCCGCGCCCGCATGGTCTTCACCACCTCGAGCCCGCTCTGCCGCGGCATCCGCCAGTCGAGCACCGCAACCTCGTAGGAGTAGGAGCGGAGGTAGGAGAGCGCGTCACTGCCGTCGAGCACCGCGTCGACGACGTAGCCCTGTTCGCGTAGCCCGCGCTCGAGCACCGACCGGAGTCCGGGGTCGTCCTCGGCTACCAGCACTCTCATCGCGGCGTTGCGCCCATCGGCTCGGTCAACCTCCCCGGGTGATGCCACCGGCCGAGAGCCAGTTGGAGACGGCCGGCAGCATCACGATACCGAGGACCACCCCGAGCACCAGGGTCGCGGCCAGCGCCCAGAGTCGTGCACCGGCGCCGCGAACCTGCCGGCGGGTGGCGGTGACGAAGTCGGCGGGTGCGAGTCGCGCGGTGTCCAAAAGGTGGGCCACCACGTGCAGGGTCATTGCTCCGAACCAGAGCACGAAGCTCGCTTTGTGCACGAAGAGCATCTGACTCCGCTCGGAGAGCGGCACGAACAGCAGCGCGATCCCCGAGGCGAACACCACGACGGTGGTGACCACCACCAAAGGGCCGAGCAGACGCAGCGCGAGTGGTGGCGGTCCACGGCGGCGGTAGGCCGGCGCGCCGAGGTAGTAGCGGGCGATCCGCCATCCGGTGCTCCCGATCTTCACGACGACCAGGGGGACGAGGAGCATCCCGATGAAGACGTGAGCGGTGAGAAGACGGTGGATCTTGAGCAACGTGGCGCCCTCCGCGGCGAGGAGGACGAGCAACACCGCAGCGGCAAGGCCGGTGAGTCGCGCATTGGACTCGGTCGCCTGATCGGGGAAGTTCTCGCTGCCGGCAATCGGGTGCGCTCGTGGGCCGGTGTCGAGGGGTATTGACGTCCTCGGTTCGTCGAGGGGTCGTTCGGACATCGGGCCACACTGTGCGCCCCCGACCTGACGGGTCCATGAAATGACCTGCTCCGGCAAGCGAAAACCGGCCTCTCGGGCGCAAAAATGCTCCGTTGCGCGCAGGTGAGGACGATTGACCCGCTGGTCGGCGCGCCCTAGCATGACGCCGACAACAGAAGGCTCGCACCCAGGGTTCGGCGGAAGGGTGGCGGATTGCGGGCGGGCCTTCGACTAAATCCGCGAGTTGGCGGGCATGGGGAGGGGAGCGGCAACCGTGTGTTCGAAGCGCCAATGCGTCTGGCCGTCGCCCTTCGGCGCGGGTCCCCGTAGTCGCACCAGTCGTCGTGTACCTTCTCGCGTGTCGGCGGAATCGGCGCCTCGGCGGTCGGCTTCGCCGTGGTCAAGAGATCGCAGCTGCGAACGGAGCCCTTAGTTCGCGGCTCATCATCCACCGGGTCCCCCGACGCTGGCTGCCCCCCTGCCCCTCGTGGTAGTCGGCGCCGGGGACCCGGCGGGCACGCTCCGCAGTCGGCAGGGGCCAGGCGAAACCACGGGGGGTACGCCTCTCAGCTGAGCGCCCGACAGCTGTGCGGCGCTCAGCGAGTGGTCGGCAACCAGTCGGGACGCTTCGCCTCGTAGGCCCGGATCTCGTCCTCGAACCGGAGGGTGAGGCCGATGTCGTCCCAGCCGTTGAGCAGGCGGGTTCTCGTGAACTCGTCCAGGGAGAACTCCGACTCGATGGCGGCCGCGGGCGCTTCGACCGTTGCCCGTTCGACGTCGATGGTGATCTCCAGCGCCGGGTCCGCCTCGACGGCGTCGAGGAGCGCCCGGCCGGTCTTCGGATCGACCTCGACCGGCACCAGTCCGGTCTTCGTGCAGTTGTTGCGGAAGATGTCGGCGAAGCGCGGGGAGACGACCGCTTCGAACCCGTAGTCCTGGAGCGCCCAGACCGCATGCTCGCGCGAGGAGCCGATGCCGAAGTTGGGTCCGGCGACGAGGATGTTGGCTCCCGCGTAGACCGGGTCGTTGAGGACGAAGTCTCGGTCGTCGCGCCACTCCGCGAAGAGCCCGGCCCCGAAGCCGGTGCGTTCGACCCGTTTCAGCCAGTCGGAGGGGATGATCTGATCGGTGTCGACGTCGGCCCGGTCGAGGGGGACCGCTCGCCCGGTGACCACCCGTACCGCGCGCACTAGCCGAGCTCCGAGGGATCGGCGATGTGGCCTGCAACCGCTGTTGCGGCGGCCACCGCCGGTGACACCAGGTGGGTGCGCCCACCCCGACCCTGGCGTCCTTCGAAGTTCCGGTTGGAGGTCGACGCCGCCCGCTCGCCGGGCGCGAGCTTGTCGGGGTTCATGGCGAGACACATCGAGCAGCCTGGCTCGCGCCAGTCGAAGCCCGCCGAGACGAACACCTGGTCGAGCCCCTCGGCCTCCGCCTGCGCCTTCACCCGGTGGGAGCCGGGCACGACCAGCGCGCGCAGACCACTGCGGACACGCCGTCCTGCCAGCACGGCGGCCGCCGAGCGAAGGTCCTCGATCCGCGCGTTGGTGCACGAGCCGATGAAGACGGTGTCGACCGAGATCTCACGCAAAGGGATGCCGGCGGTGAGCCCCATGTAGTCGAGGGCGCGAGCAGCCGCGTCTCGCTCGGCCGGATCGGCGAAGGAGTCGACCTCGGGGATCACCCCGTCGATCCGTGCCACCTGTGCGGGGTTCGTGCCCCAGGTGACGTACGGCGCGAGCGACGAGGCATCGAGGGAGACCTGCTTGGCGAACGTCGCGCCGTCGTCGGTCGGAAGCGATCGCCAGGACGCGAGCGCCTCCTCCCACTCCGACCCCTTCGGTGCGTGGTCGCGCCCCTCGAGGTAGGCGAAGGTGATGTCGTCGGGGGCGACCATCCCCGCGCGTGCGCCCGCCTCGATCGACATGTTGCAGACGGTCATCCGTCCTTCCATCGAGAGCCCACGGACCGCCGCGCCCCGGTACTCGATGACGTGCCCGCTCCCGCCGCCGGTGCCGATGGTGCCGATGACGGCGAGGACCAGGTCCTTTGCAGTGACTCCCTCGGGCAGCGCTCCGTCGACGTCGACGGCCATCGTCGCAGGCCGGACCTGGGGGAGGGTCTGGGTGGCGAGGACGTGCTCCACCTCGCTCGTGCCGATGCCGAAGGCCAGTGCACCGAACGCGCCATGGGTCGAGGTGTGGCTGTCGCCGCAGACGACGGTCATGCCGGGTTGGGTGAGACCCTGCTCGGGCCCGATGATGTGGACGATGCCCTGATTGGCGTCGCCCATCGGGTAGCAGGTGATGCCGAACTCGGCGCAATTGGTGGCGAGCACCTCGAGCTGCTTCGCCGAGACGGGGTCCGCCACCGGCTTGTCGATGTCCGCGGTGGGAACGTTGTGGTCGGCGGTCGCCACCGTCAGGTCGGGGCGGTGGACGGGGCGGCCGGCCATGCGGAGGCCGTCGAACGCCTGGGGCGAAGTCACCTCGTGGATGAGGTGGAGGTCGACGAAGAGGACGTCGGGTTCGCCGTCGGTGCCGCGGTGGACGACGTGACGGTCCCAGACCTTCTCGGAGAGGGTGCGCGGGGAATCGCTCATCGGCTCAACCCCCGATGCGCACGATCTCGACGCGGAGCGTCCCGCCGGGCGCCGCGTACTCGACCACGTCGCCCACCACCTGCCCGTCGAGTGCCTGGCCGAGCGGTGAGCCCGGGGAAACCACGGTGAGGTCGTCGTGGCGCTCCTCGATCGAGCCGACGAAGAAGTCGACCGTCTCGTCCTCGGGGTCACCTTCGTAGCGGAGGGTCACCACCGCACCGGGACGCACCGTCCCGTCACCCTCCTCGCCGTCGACGACCGTGGCCGACTTGAGCAGCGCCTGGAGCTGGCGGATCCTCGACTCCATCTTCCCCTGTGCGTCCTTCGCCGCGTGGTAGTCGCCGTTCTCCGAGAGGTCGCCGAGCGCTCGCGCCGACTCGATGGCGGACGCGATCTCCACGCGGCCGCGGGTGGTCAAGTCCTCGAGCTCGGCCTGCAGCCGCTCGTAGGTGTCACGGGTCAGATGGGAGCTCGACGTCTCACTCACGACATCCCAGGCTAACGGCTGTGGCTCGGAGCCGGAATCGCCGGGATCACCTCGGAGCCGTCCGAGTCCGGCTCGACCCACGCGGATCCGGCGCTCGGGCCCGGCGATCCGGTCGGGCGCGACCGCTCGCCACGCCGACCCGGGAGACCGCGTGGAAAGATCGTGGAGGAGTTCTGCACGAGGAGGGTCCGATGGCCGACATCCAGGGCACCTGGGACGAGCGGTTCGACATCGTCGGCGAAGACGCTCGCGTCGAGCCTCGACGCGGGCACCGATGTCGGGGCGTGCGTCGCCGTCTTCCTCCGCGGCGAGCCGGTCGTCGACATCTGGGGCGGCTTCACCGACGAGGAGCGCACCAGGCCGTGGGAGCGGGACACCATCTGCAACGTCTGGTCGACGACCAAGACGATGACCTTCCTCTGTGCACTGATGCTCGCCGACCGCGGGGAGCTCGACTTCTACGCTCCGGTGTCGAAGTACTGGCCCGAGTTCGCCGCGGCGGGCAAGGAGCGCATCGAGGTTCGCCACCTGATGAGCCACACCGCGGGCCTGCCCGGGTGGACGGAGCACCTCGAGACCGAGGAGCTCGCCGACTGGGAGCGGTGCACCTCGCTCCTCGCGGCGCAGGAGCCCTGGTGGGAGCCGGGCACCGCATCGGGATACCACGCGGTCACCCAGGGCTACCTGATCGGTGAGGTGGTGCGCCGGATCACCGGCGCCTCCATCGGGCAGTGGTTCGCGAGCGAGGTGGCGAAGCCCCTCGGAGCCGACTTCCACATCGGCCTGGCCGCTTCCGAGGACGCCCGGGTCGCACCGATGATCCCTCCGCCGCCGATCGACACCGACGTCCGTGCCTCGAAGATGGTCCTCCGCATCTTCTCCAACCCGCCGCTCGACGCGCGCAACTCGTGGAACGAGTGGTGGCGGAGGGCGGAGATCCCCGCGGCGAACGGGCAGGGGAACGCGCGCTCGGTCGCCGCGGTCCAGTCGATCGTGGCGGGGCGGGGTGAGGCGCGGCGGCGTGCGTCTCCTCTCGAAGGAGGGATGCGACGCGGTGTTCGACGAGCAGTACAAGGGTCGCGACCTCGTCCTCACCATGCCGGCCCGGTTCGGCATGGGATACGGACTGAGTACCGAGATGGTGCCGATCGGTCCACGCGCCTGTTACTGGGGAGGCTACGGCGGCTCGATCGTCGTCATGGACCAAGACGTCGGCCTCACCGTCTGCTACGTGATGAACAAGATGGCGGCGGGTGTCGAAGTGGATCTGCGGGGCGCGAACGTCATGCTCGCGGCGGCGGGAGCAGCGGTCGGAGCTTGAGCGCCATCGAGCCGGCGACCGGCGTGTGGGTGCACGACAGTGTCGGGGAGTGATCGGTTGACGGACGAGCCGAGCGGCGAGCCGAGCGGAGAGCCGAGGACCCGCTCCTTCGAGAAGCAGTTCGAAGAGCAGCAGGAACGGCCGTTCCCGTGGAAGGCGGTCGTCAAGCGCTCCATCTACATCGGCTTCTCGGGGATCGCGCTCTATCTGGTGGCCCCGAGCGTCATCGCCGTCCTGAGCTCGGCACCCGAACTCCACAAGCTGAGTCTCTTCTGGTTCATTCCGGCGATCTTCGCCGAGGCAGGCCACTTCGCGTGCACGTTCGCGATCCAGAGGATCGCGCTGCGCACCAAGGCCTGGTTCTCGGTGATCACCGCGCAGCTCGCCGGCAACGCGATCTCGCTCATCGTCCCGGGCGGCCAGGCCGCGGGCGCCGCCGTGCAGTTCCGGATGCTCGAGCGGAGCGGAATGGACACGAGCGACACGGTGGGCGGTTTGACCGCCTTCTCCTTCCTCGGTGTCGGGGGCCTGCTGGCCCTCCCGGTCTTCACACTGCCGGTGGTGCTGTTCGGGGCACCGGTCAACCGGGGGCTCGCCACCGCGGCGTTCATCGGCGCGATCGGGTTCGTCCTCTTCGTGGCCTTCGGCGCGGTGGTCCTCCTCACCGACGGGCCGCTCGTCGCTGCGGGGCGCGGCGTCGAAGCCCTCCACAACCGCTTCTTCCGGAAGCGCCCGCCGATGCACGGCCTTCCCGAGCGGCTGCTCGAACAGCGCGACCTGATCCGCTCGGTCCTCGGGCAGCGTTGGCCGGCGGCGACCCTTTTGTCCGCGGGCCGCCTCGCCCTCGATTACTTGTGCCTGCTCTTCTGTGTCTTCGCGGTCGGCAGCCATCCGCGGCCCTCGGTCATCCTGCTCTCCTATGCGGTGGCCGGAGTGATCGGGCTGATTCCGATCACGCCGGGCGGTCTCGGGATCGTCGAGGCCAGCCTCACCGGTTTGCTCATCGCCTCCGGGTTGACCCCGGCACAGGCGGTTCTCGCCACTCTCGCCTACCGGCTCGCCTCCTACTGGCTCCCGATGGCCGCCGGACCTTTCGCCTACGCGGCCTTCCGCCACCGCTACGGCGAGGCCGAGCACGGATCGGTGTCGCCTTCGCCGACCTGAGCGGAGCCGCACCGAAGCTCCGGGCGCCGTCGGTCCCGCGGGGCCCTCGGTACACTCGCGTCATGCGGATCGCCGTCGGCTCGGACCACGCGGGCTACACCTTGAAGGCCACGCTCGCCAAGCACCTGGCCGACGCGGGACACCAGGTCATCGACCTCGGCACCGACTCTCCCGACGTCTCCGTCGACTACCCGGAGTTCGGGGTCGCGGTCGGTGAGGCCGTGGCCGGTGGCACCGCGGACCGCGGGGTCTGCGTCTGCGCGACCGGCGTCGGCATCGGCATCGCGGCCAACAAGGTGACCGGCATCAGAGCTGCCGTCGTGCACGACGCGACCACCGCGTCGTTCGCGCGGCGCCACAACGACGCCAACGTGATCTGTCTCGGCGGGCGGGTGACCGGCGAGCTGGTCGCACTCGATGCGCTCGACGCCTTCTTCGCGGCGGAGTTCGAAGCGGGCCGGCACGAGCGGCGCCTCCGGGAGATCGACGCGTACGAGGCAACCGTGCGGCGACCGACGCGGAGCCGCTCCGATGACCGCCGCGGACGCCGCTTCTCCCGTTCGGCGACTGGCTCGAGGGCGACCCCGAGGTCGCCGACCTGCTCGGGGACGAAGCCGAGCGCCAGTCGACCACCCTCCAGCTCATCGCCTCGGAGAACTTCACCTCTCCGGCCGTCCTTGCCGCCACCGGCTCGATCCTGACCAACAAGTACTCGGAGGGCTATCCCGGCCGTCGCTACTACGGGGGCAACCAGGTCGTCGACCGCGTCGAGGACCTGGCTCGCGACCGGCTCTGCGCGCTCTACGGGGCGGAGCACGCCAACGTGCAGCCTCACGCCGGGGCAGCTGCCAACCTCGCCGCCTACCAGGCGTTGCTCGAGCCCGGCGACACCGTCCTCGCGATGCGCCTCGACCAGGGCGGGCATCTCACCCACGGGTCGCCGGCGAGCATCACCTCGAAGATCTGGCGCTTCGTCGCCTACGGGGTGTCCCCGGCGACGGGCGACCCCGACAAGCCGGGGGAGATCATCGACTTCGACCAGGTCGCCGACATCGCCCGCCGCGAGCACCCGGCCCTGATCGTCGCCGGCTCGACCGCGTACTCACGGATCATCGACCCGCTGCCCTTCCGCGAGATCGCCGACTCGGTCGGCGCGCGGTTCATGTACGACGCGGCACACCCGGCCGGGCTCATCGCCGGCGGCGTGCACCCCTCGCCGGTGGGCATCGCCGACGTGGTGACCCTGACCACCCACAAGACCCTGCGGGGACCCCGTGGCGGCGCCATCATGACCGGCGCCGAGCTCGCCAAGAGCATCGACAGCGCGGTCTTCCCCGGGCTCCAGGGCGGCCCCCTCGAGCACGTCATCGCGGCGAAGGCGGTCGCGTTCGCCGAGGCCGCCCGACCCGAGTTCCGCGAGTACGCGGCGAAGGTGGTCGCCAACGCCAGGGTGCTGGCCGTCTCGCTCGCCGAGGCGGGGTTCCGCCTGGTTTCGGGAGGCACCGACAACCACCAGGTCCTGGTCGACCTCCGCGATTTCGACCCCGAGCTGACCGGCAAGGTGGCCCAGGAGACCCTCGACCGCGCGAGGGATCACCTGCAACCGCAACACGATCCCCGACGATCCCCGCTCGCCGTTCGTGACCTCGGGTCTTCGCCTCGGCACGGCGGCGGAGACCACCGCCGGCATGGGCGAGGCCGAGATGCGGCTCGTCGGAGCGCTCATCGGCAGGACCCTCCGCCACCGCGACGACGAGGGCGAGCTCGCAGCCATTCGCAAAGAGGTCCGTGCGCTGTGCTCGGGCTTCCCGCCCTACGCGGCGCTCGCCGGCGGGTGAGGCCGGGTCGGAGGTCGAGCCGGTGAGCTCGGGAGTCGTCCCGCTCAACTGGTACGCAGTCCTTCTCGCTCGTGGCGGCGCTGTCGTCATGGGTCCTCACCTTCCCCGCCCGACATCTCGCTCTCCAGATCGGCTACGTCGCCCAGCCCGACGAGCGCAAGATCCACCGGCAGGTGACCCCCGAGTCGGGCGGCGCCGCCATCTTCGTGGCCATGCTGGTCACCTGGGCGGTCGCCGCCACCATCCCTGCGCTCGACCAGCTGTTCCACGGCTCCTCCGAACCCCTCGGGCTCATCCTCGGGGCGACCGCGATCTTCGTGGTCGGGATCATCGACGACTTCCGCGACATGTCCGCGCCGGCCAAGGTCGCCGGCCAGGTCCTCGCGGCCTGCATCCTCTCCTTCCTCGGGGTCACCTGGTACCAGTTCAAGATCCCTCTCGCCGGCGTCGTCCAGATCTCGCCGGTGTGGGCGCCGCTGCTCACGTCGCTCTGGGTCATCGCCATCACCAATGCGGTCAACCTGATCGACGGGCTCGACGGGCTCGCGGCGGGCGTGGTGGCCATCGCCTCGGGCGCGCTCGCGGTCTACGGCTTGCACCTGCAGGCACTCGGCAACCTTCCGGCCGACAACATCGGTCCGCTCATCGCGATCATCACCTGCGGTATCTGCCTCGGGTTCCTGCCGCACAACTTCCACCCGGCCAAGATCTTCATGGGCGACGCCGGGGCGTTGTTACTCGGGCTGTTGATGGCCGCCTCCACCATGCTCATCGGCGGCCGGTGGGCGGACACGGGCGCGGCCGGGGTGGCGTCGCGCACCGGACAGACCTACTTCTTCTTCGCTCCGCTGTTCATCCCCTTCTTCATCCTCGGTGTCCCGATGGTCGACATGGCCTTCGCATTCGTACGGAGGACCGCCAACCGGTCCGGTTTCTCGACCCCGGACAAGAACCATCTCCACCACCGGCTCCTCCGCCTCGGTCACGGGCACCGTCGCAGCGTGCTGATCCTCTGGGCGTGGACCGCCCTCTTGTCCGGCTTCATCCTCTTCCCGCTCTACATCTCGAGCGTCAACGCGTTCATCCCCTTCGGCGCGCTTGCGCTCGGCGTGGTGCTCTACACCCTCTTCCATCCGGACCTGCGCAAGCGGCCCGAGCCGGGCGATCCGGCCGCCGCGGCGGAGTCCGATCAGGGGGAACCGGTGGCGGTGAGCGCCGATCTCACCCCCTCGGCCGGGGTGGAGACGGGCCCCGGGGACGGCGTGGACGGCAACGGCGTGGAGCCGCTCGCGCCGGCCCCTTCGGGAACCCCCCCGGGCGTTCGGCAGCGCCCGGTTTCCACCCGAAAAGTGTGAACGGCGCGTTTCGGGCGTTTTGCCGCCGCAGGTCGGAAAGTGCGATGATGCTGGCCGTGAACTGCAGGCCTCCCGTCCCCACCGAGGGCCGGACCGGTCGCCCGACCGGTCTTCGCAGTCGAACCACTGCGTGATCCGGACGTCGATTCGTGAAGCTCCGACCCTCCCATTCGCCTAGCGCGGCACGGCCCGAACATGGAAGATGCCGTCCCACCTGGGCCCCCTCCGATCAGAACGACCCCTCGGACCCGGAAGAGGGAGAAGGGAGGACTCCGGCCGGCTGCTCTCGCCGGGGGCGCTTGCGTTCTTGATGCTCGGCCTCACGGTCGCCCTTTGCCTCGTCGGGGGCGCGGCCATCGGGTATCTGATCGACGCGCTGGCACACACCGCGCCCCTGTTCACCCTCATCGGCCTGGCCTTCGGCGTGGTGATCGCGGTGGCGAGCACCGTCTCGACCATCCGCCGGTATCTCTAGGCCGCCTCTAGCGGACCGTGTTCGCGCACCTCTCGCTCCCCAACGTCCACGACGTCTCGCGCCGGACCGTCGGCGGCGCACTGGTGATCGGCGTCGCCGCGCTCGTGGCCTCGGTCTCCTTCGGCCATCCGCTGGTCGGGCTCGGCGCCTGCGTCGGCCTCTCTCTCGGCACGCTCAACTTCCGACTCATCGGCACCTCGGTCGCCAAGGTGAGCTCTCGCGAGGACGGCCGCACCCGCGGTCCCCTGGCCATCAACACCGTGACCCGGATGGGGATCATCACCGTGGTCACCATCGGGTTGCTGCTCGTCTCACCCCAACTCGGCTTCGGGGTCCTCGGCGGCCTGGCCGCGTTCCAGCTGATTCTGGTGGTCAACGTCGCCCGTTCGATGATGAAGACCGGGGAGGACGGCACGATCCGACAGGTGATCGACGTCGAGGCCTCGGAGCCGGTGGTCGAGCCCTGGCGCCACCCGGATCGCCCGGTCCTCGGCGACGGGGAGGGTTGAGATGGGTCTGACCTCTCTCCTCTCGACGCCGCTGTCCGCATCGGACATCACCGTCGGCGTGCACCCGCAGGCCAAGTGGGGTCCGCTCACCGTCAACGTCGACATCGTCTGGGCCACGATCATCGCTTGCGTCATCGTGATCACCTTCGGTCTGATCCTTCGGGCGAAGGCCACGAGCGGGGTCCCGAGCAAGTTCCAGCTGTGCTGGGAGATCGCCGTCGGCGCGGTCCAAAAGCAGGTCTACGACTCGATCGGTCCCCGCGGTGCCCAGGTGGTGCCGCTCGCGATCACCATCTTCGTCCTGATCTTCACCTGCAACCTCTTCGAGGTGCTGGGGATCGGCTCGACCTACGAGTTCCTGCCGGCACCGACCAGCGACATCAACCTGCCGGCCGCGATGGCCGTCACCGTGTTCGTGTTGACCAACGCGGCCGCCATCCGAACCCGCGGCTTCCGCGGCTACGTGAACCACTTCCTCAAGCAGCCGTTCTCGCCGGTGTTGTTCCCGGTCAACCTCTTCATGAACGTGATCGAGGAGGTCGTCCGGCCGGTCACCCTCACCCTCCGGCTCTTCGGGAATCTCTTCGCCGGCGGCTTGATGCTCGCCTTGCTCGCCGCACTCGTCGACTGGCGACTCGCCTCGGTGCCCATCGGCGGGATTCTCTCGATCCCGTTCACCGTGATCTGGAAGCTCTTCGACATGGGCATCGGCGCCATCCAGGCGTTCATCTTCGCCCTGCTCACCATCATCTACTTCGAGACGGCCATGAGCACGGACCTGGCCCACTGACGCGCACGAAGGGGCGCGGCAAAACGATCGATCCAACCAACCAATAAAGGAGAAGAGGCAGAAAATGTCAGCAGTTACCTCGCAGTCGGTTCAGCTCGCCGGCGCCATGATCGGCGGAGGGCTGGCCCTCGGCGGTGGCGCGGTCGGCGCAGCCATCGGTGACGGGCTCGCCGGTAGCTCGACCATCCAAGGTGTCGCCCGCCAGCCAGAGGCGCAGGGACGGCTCACCACCCTCATGTTCCTCACCGTCGGCCTGTGCGAGGCCGCCTACTTCATCAACCTCGCGTTCACCGCGTTGTTCATCTTCTCCCTCTACAAGAAGTAGTCCGACGGTTCCCACCCACGACGAAGGTTGACGGCCATGCCCACCGCCTCCAGCAATTTCCTCATTCCGAACGGCACGTTCGTGGTCGTCCTGATCGCGTTCTTGATCGTGCTCGGGGTGATCGCCCGCTACGTGCTGCCGTACCTGGAAAAGGTGCTCACCGATCGCCAGGACCAGATCCGCGGCGAGCTCGATGCCGCCGACCAGGCCAAGGCCGACGCCGAGGAGGCCGACCGCGAGCGCCGAGCGACTCTCGATGCGGCGCGTAACCAGGCCCGCGAGATCGTCTCCCAGGCACAGACCACCGCCGAGTCAGATGGTGACGAGCGCCGAGAGCCGAGCACAGGAGGTCTACGACCGGATCGTGGCCTCGGCCGACGCAGAGGTCGGTGTGGCCCGTCAGGCCGCGGTCGACGAGGTGGCCAACCGGGTTGGGGAGATCGTGCTCGCCGCCGCCGGGCGGGTGGTCGGCCGCGAGGTGCAGGCCGCCGACCACCGCGACCTCATCGACGAAGCCATCGCCGCGGTCCGCGAGGTCGGGGCGCCGGCCGGCGCGGCCAGCAGCGGAGCCGCCCGGTGAACGCAGCCCTCCAGGGGTACCTGGCGGCGATGGAGGAGTCGCTCGCCGCGGCCGGGGCGCTCGCCGACGCGGCCGCGGAGCATGCGCGCGGTCGCCCAGACGGTCGACGCGAGCACCGAGCTGACCCTCGCGGTCGACGACGGCGCGGTCCCCGCGGCGGCGCGCCGGTCGGTGCTCGACGACCTGCTGGCGGGGAAGGTCCGCGAGGAGGTCGCGCGCCTCGTCCACCAGGCGGTCACCGTCGTGCCGGCCTCGGAGGTGACCACCTCGTTCCACTGGCTCGCGTCGCGCCTCGCCGAGGCGGCCGACCGCCCCCGCACCCAGCCCGACGTGCCGCCGCCGGACGAACCACCGCTCGGCCGGCTCGCCTCGGTGCACCGTGTCGGCGGCTACGCCGCCGCGATCTTCGAGTCGGTCACCACCTCGCAGCTCGAGGACATCGAAGACGACCTGTTCCGTTTCGCCCGCACCGTCGAGTCCAGCCGTCCGCTCCGCTCGGCGCTCGCCGATCGCGAGCTGCCCGTGCCCGACCGCCAGGCCCTCGCCGCCGAATTGCTGGCCGGCAAGGTCTCGGCACCCACCCTGCGGCTCGTCGCCTACGCGATCCGGGGCGGCCGAGCACGCGACTTCGTCTGGACCCTCGACACCCTGGTCGAGGCGGCTGCGGCGGCCCGCGGATGGCGGGTGGCCAAGGTGCGCGCCGCCGAGCCGGTCTCCGAAGATCAGCAGCGGGCGCTGACCGACGCGCTCGCGACCCTCACCGGCGGTCCGGTCGAGTTGCAGGTGACCACCGACCCGTCGCTGCTCGCCGGCGCGGTCGTCGAGGTGGGGGACCTGTTGGTGGACGGCTCCGCTCGCCACCGGCTCGACGAGCTGCGCGAACACTTCGCCAGCGAGGGCCACGCCCCTGCCCCACGCCTGACCGACACCACTGCACCGGAGGAATCACCTCGATGACCGAACTCTCCATCAGCGCGGACGAGATCACCGCCGCCCTGCGTCGCCACGTCGAGGAGTACACCCCCGAAGTCGGCACCGAGCAGGTCGGGCGGATCGTCGAGGTGGGCGACGGCATCGCCCGGGTGACCGGGCTCCCCGGCGCCGCGGTCAACGAGATCCTCGAGTTCGAGGACGGGACCGAGGGACTCGCCCTCAACCTCGACGAGGAGACCATCGGGGCGGTCGTCCTCGGTGACGACACCGGCCTCGAGGAGGAGCAGCTGGTGAAGGCCACCGGCCGCATCCTCTCGGTGCGGGTGGGGGACGCGCTGCTCGGCCGGGTGGTCAACGCGCTCGGCGAGCCGATCGACGGCAAAGGGTCCTGTCGCAACCGACGAGACCCGCCGCCTCGAGGTCCAGGCGCCCGGCATCGTGAAGCGCCAGCCGGTCTCCGAGCCGCTCCAGACCGGCATCAAGGCCATCGACGCGATGACCCCGATCGGCCGCGGCCAGCGCGAGCTGCTCATCGGGGACCGCAAGACCGGCAAGACCACCGTCGCGATCGACACCATCCTCAACCAGCGGGGACAGGGCGTGAAGTGCATCTACGTCGCGATCGGACAGAAGGAGTCGTCGGTCGCCCAGACGGTCGCCACCTTCGAGCGCTACGGCGCGATGGACTACACGGTCGTGGTGCTCGCCGGCGCCTGGAACCCCTCGCCGTTCAAGTACCTCGCTCCCTACGCCGGCTGTGCCATGGGACAGCACTGGATGGACAACGGGGAGGCCGCCCTCATCGTCTACGACGACCTCTCCAAGCAGGCCGAGGCCTACCGCCAGATGTCGCTCCTCCTGCGCCGGCCGCCCGGGCGCGAGGCCTACCCCGGCGACGTCTTCTACCTCCACTCGCGCCTGCTCGAGCGCGCGGCCAAGCTCTCGGACACCGAAGGCGGCGGATCGCTCACCGCGTTGCCGATCATCGAGACCAAAGCCGGCGACATCTCGGCCTACATCCCGACCAACGTGATCTCGATCACCGACGGCCAGGTCTTCCTCGAGACCGACCTCTTCTACTCCGGGGTCCGCCCGGCGATCAACGTCGGCGTGTCGGTCAGCCGGGTCGGCGGCGCCGCGCAGATCAAGGCGATGAAGGCGGTGTCGGGCACCTTGAAGCTCGACCTCGCCCAATTCCGCGAGCTCGAGGCCTTCGCCACCTTCGGGTCGGAGCTCGACAAGGTGTCCCAGGCCCAGCTCGACCGCGGCTACCGCCTCACCGAGCTGCTGAAGCAGGGCATCAACGCGCCGAGGCCGGTCGAGGAGCAGGTGCTGGTGATCTTCGCCGGCACCAACGGCTACGTCGACGGCGTGCCGGTCGGCGACGTGCAGCGCTACGAGGCCGAGATCCGCGCGTACTTCCAGGCCAACCACGCGGACCTGCTCGAGCACATTCGCACGACCGGCACCTTGCCGGACGGCGACGCGCTCGAAAAGGCGGTGCGCACCTTCACCGAGAGCTTCGACGCGGGGGGGAGCGACTGAGATGGCCGGTGGTCAAGAGCGAGTCCTCCGGCGGAGGATCCGCAGCATCAAGTCGACCCAGAAGATCACCAAGGCGATGGAGCTGATCGCCGCGTCGCAGATCGTCCGCGCACAGGGGCGGATCGCCGCGGCCCGCCCGTACCAGGAGGGCATGGCGCGGATCGTCCTCGAGACCGCCCTCGGAGACCCGATGGCCGCGGGCCGGCTGCTCGGTACCCCCGAGGAGGTCCACACCATCGCGCTCCTCGCGGTGGTCGCCGACCGCGGCCTGTGCGGCGCGTACAACTCGAACGTCCTCCGTGCCACCGAGCGGTTCGTCGCGGCCAAGCGCGCGGAAGGGATCGAGGTGCGCCTCTTCACCTGTGGGAAGAAGGCGCCGGGCTACTTCCGGTTCCGGCGCCAGCCGGTCGAGCGCTCCTTCATCGGGATGAGCGAGCGTCCTACGTTCGCCGAGGCGCGGCGAGTGGCGGCGTCGTTCATCGCGCCGTTCGTGGCGGGCGAGGTCGAGCAGGTGATGGTCCTGTCCACGCGATTCCTCTCGGCCGGCACCCAGCGGGTGGAGGAGCGCCAGCTCCTGCCGCTGCCCGATCCGCGGGCCGGGGAGGACGGGCCCGACGCGAGCGCACCGAGTGGGCACGGTGAGGAGCAGATCCAGTGGAGCGCGCGCACCGACAAGGCGGAGGCTTCGTCGGGATCTTCCGGGGCGCTCGGTTACATCGAATTCGAACCCGAGGCCTCCCTTCTCCTCGAGACGCTCGGCCCTCGTGCCGCAGAGACGGGAGTCTTCGGCGCGTTGCTCGAAGCCGCCGCGGCGGAAGTCACCGCGCGCCAGCGCGCGATGGCCGCCGCGAGCGACAATGCCGGCGACCTCATCACCAAGTACACCCGCATCATGAACCGCGCCCGTCAGGACGCCATCACCACCGAGATCATGGAGATCGTCGGAGGCGCCGAGTCGTTGCGGGCGGGCACCGCGGAAGACGAGGGCGGCATCGCGATCGAGGTTCGCGTGTGAGCGCCTTCGCCCGCCCCGTCCTGACTCCGCCCATCCGCCTCCACCGTCAACCTCTCCTGGGAGCACTCCTGTGACCGTCACCGCCGAAAAGTCCGCCACCCCCGAGAAGTCTCACGTCCCCGGCCGCGTCGTGGCCATCGCCGGCCCGGTCATCGACGTCGAGTTCCCTCCGCACTCCCTCCCCGAGATCAACGGGGCCGTCGAGGTCGACGCGACCGTCGAGGGCAGGACCGAGACCATCGTGGCCGAGGTCGCCCAGCAGATCGGCGACGGGCGGGTGCGCTGCGTCTGTCTGAAGCCGACCGACGGGCTCACCCGTGGCGCCGAGGTCCGCAACCCGGGACACGGGCTGCGGGTGCCGGTAGGAGACGCCGTCCTCGGCCACGTCTTCAACGTCCTCGGTCAGCCGCTCGACACCGACGAGATCGGCCAGCCGGACGCCTACTGGGACATCCACCGCCCGGCACCCGAGTTCGACGCGCTCGAGCCGCGGGCGTTGATGTTCGAGACCGGGATCAAGGTCATCGACCTGCTCGAGCCCTACGTGCAGGGGGGCAAGATCGGCCTCTTCGGCGGCGCAGGTGTGGGGAAGACCGTCCTCATCCAAGAGATGATCAACCGGGTCGCGACCAACCACGGCGGTGTGTCGGTCTTCGCGGGAGTCGGCGAGCGGACCCGTGAGGGGACCGACCTCTGGCTCGAGATGCAGGAGTCCGGGGTCATCGAGAAGGCCGCCCTCGTCTACGGACAGATGGACGAGCCACCCGGGGTGCGGCTCCGGGTCGCGCTCGCCGCGCTGACCATGGCCGAGTACTTCCGTGACGTGAAGAACCAGGACGTGTTGTTGTTCATCGACAACATCTTCCGGTTCGTCCAGGCCGGCTCGGAGGTCTCGACCCTGCTCGGCCGGATGCCCTCGGCGGTCGGCTACCAGCCGACGCTCGCGGACGAGATGGGCCAGCTCCAAGAGCGGATCACCTCGACCCGTGGTCGCTCGATCACCTCGCTGCAGGCCGTCTACGTCCCCGCCGACGACTACACGGACCCGGCACCGTTCACCACCTTCACCCACCTCGACGCGACGACCGAGCTCTCCCGCGACATCGCGTCGCTCGGCATCTACCCGGCGGTGGACCCGCTCGCGTCGACCTCGAACATCCTGGCGCCCGAGATCGTGGGCGAGCGCCACTACAACGTCGCCCGACGCGTGCAGGGCGTCCTGCAGCGTTACAAGGAGCTCCAGGACATCATCGCCATCCTCGGGCTCGACGAGCTCTCCGACGAGGACCGGGTCACCGTCGATCGCGCCCGCAAGATCCAGCGGTTTCTCTCGCAGCCGTTCAACGTCGGAGAGGTCTTCACCGGCCTGAAGGGGGTCACCGTCCCGGTGGCCGAGACCGTCGAGTCGTTCGAGGCGCTGGTCGACGGCGAGCTCGACAACTTGCCAGAGCAGGCGTTCTTGAACGTGGGCGGCGCGGAGTCGGCGATGGCCAAGGCCCACACCCTCGAGAACGAATGAGCAGAGGACGACGCCGCGGTGCCTGACGAGGATCTCTTCGCGCTCGAACTGGTCACCCCGGAGCGGGTGCTGGTGAGCGACCGAGCCAAAGAGGTCGTCCTGCGGGACGGTGTCGGTGACGTCACCTTCCTGGCCGGCCACACGCCGCTGATCGGATCGGTCGAGCCGGGCCTCGTCCGGGTCACCGTGGAGAGTGGCGATGTGGTGCGCATCGCGTCCCACGGTGGCTTCGTCCAGGTGGAGTACGGAGTCGAGCTGGCCGCACCCGACGAGGAATCCCGGCGCGGCACGCGGGTCACCATGCTGCTCGGAGTGGCGGAGCTCGCCGAGGAGATCGACGTCGAGCGGGCACGCGTCGCGCTCGAGGCCGCCGAAGTGCGCCTCGCCGAGCTCGGAAGTTCGGGTCGCACGCCGGAGGGCGACGAGGTCGACCCCGAGGTCGCCGAAGCGGAAGGGGAGCGGCTCCGCGCGAAGACCCGGCTCGACGTGGTGCAGGAGCCCTCTACCACCGGGGCCTGAGCGGCCCCGCCGCTCAGGTGAACTCGATCGAGCTGTACTCGGCCAGCTTCTGGAGCCGGTGGCGAGCGTCGATGAGGCGGACCGTGCCCGACTTCGAGCGCATCACGAGCGACTGGGTCATCGCGCCGAGCGTGTCGTAGCGGACCCCGTGGAGGAGTTCGCCGTCGGTGATCCCGGTGGCCGCGAAGAAGCAGTTGTCGCCTTTGACCAGGTCGTCGGTGGTGAGGACCGCCTCGACGTCGTAGCCGGCTTCGATGGCCGCCGAGCGCTCGGTGTCGTCGCGTGGCCAGAGCTTCCCCTGGATCTCGCCGCCCATCGACTTGAGCGCTGCTGCCGCGATGACCCCTTCCGGGGTCCCTCCGATGCCGACCAGCAGGTCGACGCCCGTGTCGGGCCAGGACGTCGCGATGGCCGCGGCCACATCGCCGTCGGTGATCAGCCGGATCCGGGCTCCGGTCGTCCGTACCGCGGCGATCACCTCGGCGTGGCGGGGCCGGTCGAGGATGACCACCGCGAGGTCGCGGATCGAGGTGCCCTTCGCCTTGGCGACGGCCGCCAGGTTTTCCTCGATCGGCGCGGAGATGTCGATCGAGCCGACCGCGCTGGGCCCGACCGCCAGCTTCTCCATGTAGACGCACGGCCCCGGGTCGAACATGGTGCCCTGCTCGGAGACCGCGATGACCGCGAGCGCGCCGCCGCGACCGAGCGCGGTGGAGGTGGTCCCGTCGATCGGGTCCACCGCGATGTCGGCCTTCGGAGGTGTGCCGTCGCCGATGCGCTCCCCGTTGTAAAGCATCGGAGCGCCGTCCTTCTCACCCTCACCGATGACCACGATTCCGTCCATCGAGATCGAAGAGAGCGTGATGCGCATCGCGTTGACCGCGGCGTCGTCCGCGCCTTCCTTGTCTCCACGCCCCATCCAGCGCGAGGCCGCCAGCGCGGCGGCCTCGGTCACGCGGACCAGCTCCATGGCCAGGTTTCGGTCGGGTGCCTGTGTGCTGCGAGCCACGGCCCATGACGATAGTGGCTGTCAGCCGGTGCGACTGGCGGCGCGGAACCTTTCTATGCTGGAGCAGTGAGCAGCAACGACGAGGCTCGTCCGGACACCGGATTCGACGAGTGGCTGGCCGCCTATCGCAAGGCGACCCTCCGTGATGCCGACTTCGAGACGATGTCGGGGATCCCGCTCGATCCGGTCTACGGGCCCGACGATGCTGTGGCCGGCGCGGCGGAGACCACCGACCCGGAATGGCCCGGCGTCTACCCCTACACCCGCGGACCGTACGCCTCGATGTACCGCTCGAAGCTCTGGACGATGCGGATGTTCGCCGGGTTCGGCACCGCCGAGGACACCAACGTCCGCTTCCGCGATCTCCTACGTGCCGGCGGCGACGGGCTCTCGGTCGCCTACGACCTCCCCACCCTGATGGGGCGGGACTCGGACGACCCGCTGTCGGAGGGCGAGGTCGGGCGCTGCGGCGTCGCGGTCGACACCCTGGCCGACGCAGAGGACCTCTTCGCCGGCATCGACCTCGCCGCGACGACCACCTCGATGACCATCAACTCGCCCGCCTCGATGTGCTTCGCGATGTACTTGGTGGCGGCGGAGCGGGCCGGCGCGCCGCGCGCCAGCCTCGGCGGCACCCTCCAGAACGACATCTTGAAGGAGTACCAGGCCCAGAAGGAGTACCTCTTCCCGCCGCGTCCCTCGTTGCGCCTGGTCACCGACGTGATCCGGTTCTGCGCGGCCGAGACGCCCCGGTTCCATCCGGTGTCGGTCTCCGGCTACCACATCCGCGAGGCCGGCTCGACCGCCGCGCACGAGCTCGCCTTCACCTTGGCCAACGGGTTCGCCTACGTCGAGGCCGCGCTCGCCGCCGGGCTCGACGTCGACGAGTTCGCACCGCGCCTCTCCTTCTTCTTCAACGCACACATCGACTTCTTCGAGGAGATCGCCAAGTACCGCGCCGCGCGCCGGCTCTGGGCACGCTGGATGAAGGAGCGCTACGGCGCCATCGATCCGCGCTCGCTGACCTGCCGGTTCCACACCCAGACCGCGGGCGTCTCGCTCACCGCCCAACAGCCCGAGCTCAACATCGTCCGGACCGCCCTCGAGGCGCTCGCCGGTGTGCTCGGCGGCACCCAGAGCCTCCACACCAACTCGATGGACGAGGTGCTCGCCCTCCCGACCGACAAGGCGGCGCGGATCGCGTTGCGGACCCAGCAGGTGATCGCGTCGGAAACCGGTGTGGCGTCGGTGGCCGACCCGCTCGGCGGCTCGTGGTTCGTCGAGGCGTTGACCGACGAGATGGCCGCGCAGGCAGAGGCGGTCTTCGCCCACCTCGACGAGCTCGGTGGCGGCTCGATCCTCGAAGGAGTGGTCGCGGGAATCGAGTCGGGCTGGTTCCAGGGAGAGATCGCCGACGCGGCCTACCGCTCTCAGCGGAAGATGACGACGGGACGGGCGGTCGTCGTCGGGGTCAACGGTTATACGGGCGGCAACGAAGACTCCGAGCTGCCGACTCTGCTCATCGGTCCCGAGGTCGAGGAAGTGCAGTGCAAGCGTCTCGCCGACGTCAAGCGTCACCGCGACGACGCCGCGGTGGCCGCGTCGCTCGTCCGGTTGGCCGACGACGCAGCGGTTGCGGAGGTCAACCTGATGCCGGCGATCCTCGACGCGGTCCGCGCGTACGCGACGGTCGGCGAGATGGTCGACGCGTTGGCCGGGGTCTTCGGCCGCTACGAGGAGCCCGCGGCCATCTGAGCACTCGACCGATGGTGATGGCCGCCATCGTCAAGGGTGATGGCACCTGCACAACGCCCCTCGAAGGCATCTCGGGCCGCCGGGTCTGCGGAAGCCATACTTAGAGGATGGACCGGTTCGTCGTGACCCCGAACGGGCCGCTCGCCGGGACGGTCCGGGCGGGCGGCGCCAAGAACTCGGTCCTCAAGCTGATGGCGGCGTGCCTCCTCGCCGAGGGACGCCACGTCCTCACCAACGTCCCTCGCATCACCGACGTCGACATCATGGGCGAGGTACTCGGCGCGATGGGAGTCGACGTGGCGCGGGGGAGAACCCCCGACGAGCTGGTGGTGACCACGCCGTCCGAGCTGGTGCCCGAGGCTCCCTACGAGCTGGTCGAGAAGATGCGCGCCTCGGTGGTGGTGCTCGGCCCGCTCCTCGCTGGATGGGCCGGGCGACGGTTTCGATGCCCGGTGGGGACGACTTCGGACCTCGTCCGATCGACATGCACCTCCACGCGCTCGAGGCGCTCGGTGCCTCGTTCACCTCTTCTCACGGCAACGTCGTGGGCCGGGTGGACTCGACGGTCGCATCGATGCCCCGACTGGTGGGCACCCGAGTGGTGCTCGAGTACCCGAGCCACACCGGCACCGACAACGTGCTGATGGCCGCCACACTCGCCAAGGGGACCACCGTCATCGAGAACGCAGCCCGCGAGCCCGAGGTGTCGGACCTGGCCGAGTTCCTCAACTCGATGGGCGCGCGGATCTCCGGCGCGGGCACTTCGCGTATCGAAGTCGTCGGGGTCGAGTCACTGCATCCGGCCACCCATGCGGTGATCCCCGATCGGTTGGTGGTGGCCACCTTCCTCGCCGCGGCCGGGCTGACCGCCGGAGAGGTGATCGTCGAGGACGGTAGGCCCGACCACATGGACATGCTGATCCGCAAACTCGGCGCGATGGGGATCGAGGTGACCATGGAGGGCGAGGGGCTCCGCGCCTGCCGCTCGGGCTCGAGACCCCTCGCACCGGTCGACGTGGCCACCCTGCCCTACCCGGGCTTCGCCACCGACTACAAGCCCCTCCTGGTCGCGCTGCTCACCACCGCCGACGGAGTGGGCATCGTCACCGAGAACCTCTTCTTCGGGAGGTTCCGCTACGTCGAGGAGCTCCGCCGGATGGGGGCCGACATCCGCACCCAGGGCCACCACGCGGTGGTGCGCGGGGTCGAACGGCTCTCGGGTGCGCCGGTGCGGGCCTTCGACGTGCGCGCCGGTGCCGCACTGGTGCTCGCGGGACTGGTCGCCGACGGGGAGACCGTCATCACCGACGCCCACCACGTCGACCGCGGCTATGAGGACTTCGACGGGAAGCTGGCCTCGCTCGGCGCACGCGTCTGCCGCGACTGACGCCGCGCCGGTCCAGTACGCTCGTCACCCCATGCCCGCCGGACGCGACCCCGGGGCTCTCGCCGACGCGGCGCGTGGAGGTGACCAGGGGGCGCTCGCACGTCTGCTCTCGATGGTCGAGCGAGGCGGCGAAGCGGCACAAAAGGTCGCCTCGCTCACCTATGCCGCCGCGGGTGAGACGTACACGCTCGGGATCACCGGGGCGCCGGGTGCGGGCAAGTCGACCCTGACCGACCGGCTGGTCGGCCTTGCCAAGGAGGAAGCCGACGGGGACAAGTACGCGGTCGGCGTGCTCGCGGTCGACCCGTCCTCGCCGTTCTCGGGTGGCGCGATCCTCGGTGACCGCGTGCGCATGCCCGGGCACGCGCTCGACCCCCGGGTCTACATCCGCTCGATGGCGACCCGCGGCCACCTGGGAGGGCTCGCGGTCGCGGTGCCCGACGCGGTGCGGCTCCTCTCTGCGGTCGGGATCCCATTGGTCATCGTCGAGACGGTCGGCGTCGGACAGCAGGAGGTCGAAGTGGCCGGGGCCACCGACACCACGGTGGTCGTGCTGAACCCGGGATGGGGCGACGCGATCCAGGCCTCGAAGGCCGGGCTCCTCGAGATCGGCGACCTCTTCGCCATCAACAAGGCGGACCGCCCCGGCGCGCGTGAGACCCGACGCGATCTCGAGCTGATGCTCGACCTGACCGACGTCGGCGACTGGCGCCCTCCGATCGTCGAGACCGTCGCGTCCACAGGCGTCGGGGTCGGCGCGCTCTGGGAGGTGATCGGGGAGCACCGGACGCACCTCCGCGACTCCGGAGTGCTCGAGGCCCGCCGGCGCGATCGGCTGACTCGTGAGTTCCGCGAGATCCTCTCGGCCCGCCTCCAGGAACGGCTCGAGGACCTGTCGGAGAGCCGCGTGATGGCCGACGCGCTCGAGTCGGTGCTCGGCGGCGAGGTCGACCCCTACGAAGCCGCCGACCGTGTCGTCTCGAACGTGTTGCCCACGCCCGGTCGGTCGGGTTCGAGGCGACGAACGCAGTGACGAGGAGCCCCCGCTTCTCCGCGCGCCTCGGGTAGGTTGCCACAGTGGCTGTCGACCAGAGATCGGCCGCGCCGGGAGCGCCGCTGGCGGTGCCCTCGGTGAGCGACCTCGCAGAGGACCCCGCGGCCATGAGCGCCCAGCTTCCGGCCCCCGGGGAGGACCCACTGTGGTTCCAGCGGGCGGTTTTCTACGAGGTGTTCATCCGCGGCTTCTTCGACGGCAACAGCGACGGGGTGGGGGACCTCCCCGGGCTCACCGCCAAGCTCGACTACCTCCAGTGGCTGGGCATCGACTGCATCTGGCTGCTCCCCTTCTACCCCTCGCCGTTGCGTGACGGTGGCTACGACATCAGCGACTACTACTCGGTGCATCCCGAGTCGGGGACGGTCGAGGACCTGCGGACCCTCCTCGACGAGGCCCACTCACGCGGCATCCGGGTCATCGCCGATCTGGTGATCAACCACACCAGCGACCTGCACCCGTGGTTCGTCGAGTCCCGCTCGAGTCGCGACAACCCGAAGGCGGACTGGTACGTGTGGAACGACGACGACCAGCGCTGGCCCGAAGCGCGGGTGGTCTTCGTGGACGTCGAGCGATCCAACTGGTCCTACGACCCGGTGCGCAACCAGTACTACTGGCACCGCTTCTACGCGCACCAGCCCGATCTCAACTACGACAACCCCGAGGTCGCCGACGCCATGCTCGACGTGGTCCGCTTCTGGCTCGATCTCGGCCTCGACGGCTTCCGCCTCGACGCGCTCCCGTATCTCTTCGAGCGCGACGGGACGACGGGTGAGAACCTTCGCCGAGACGCACCAGTTCATCAAGCGCCTCCGTGCCGAGGTCGACTCCCGCTACCCCGGACGCATCCTCCTCGCCGAGGCCAACGGATGGCCGGCCGACGTGGCCGACTACTTCGGGGACGGCGACGAGTGCCATCTCTGCTTCAACTTCCCTCTCATGCCCCGGCTGTTCATGGCGGTCCGTCGCGAGCAGAGCTTCCCGATCACCGAGATCCTCGCCCAGACCCCCGAGGCACCCCCGGGCGGCCAGTGGGCGATCTTCCTCCGCAACCACGACGAGCTGACCCTCGAGAAGGTGACCGAGGAGGAGCGCGACTACCTCTTCGCCGAGTACGCGAGGGACCCGAGGATGAAGCGGCACATGGGGATCGGACGGCGACTCGCCCCGCTGCTCGATCGCGACCGCCGCCTCACCGAGCTCTTCTTCTACCTTCTCTTCACCCTGCCGGGCAGCCCGGTCCTCTACTACGGGGACGAGATCCAGATGGGCGACAACCTCTATCTGGGTGACCGTGACTCGGTACGGACCCCGATGCAGTGGACCCCCGACCGCAACGGCGGCTTCAGCCGGGCCGACTTCGCCCAGCTCTACCTGCCGCCGCTGATGGACCCGGTCTACGGCTTCGCCGCCGTCAACGTGGAGGCCGAACAGCGGAACACGAGCTCGTTCCTCCACTGGATGCGCAGACTGCTCGGTGTGCGCCGCCTCTTCCCGATCCTCGGCACCGGCACGCTCGAGATCATCCCCTCGGCCAACCCCTCGGTGCTCGCCTACATCCGCTCCGCACGCGACGAGTCCGAACAGGTCAACCCGGTCCTCTGCGTGCACAACCTCAGCCGGCTCGCCCAGCCCGCGGAGCTCCACGTCGAGCGCTGGTCCGGCCGCCAGCCCATCGAGCTGCTCGGCCGGGTCGCGTTCCCCTTGGTAGGGGAGGGCCCGTACCCGGTCACCCTCGGCCCTTACGGGTCACACTGCTTCGAGCTGGCCTGAGCGCCGCGCAAGCCGGCCTCGGACCGCTCAGCCCACGTCGGCGATCGGCGGCTTCACCGCCAGCTCGAGCGCGACCTCCTCGGGGTTCGCGATGTTGATCAGAACCCCGGTGCCGAGCTCGAAACCGGCCACGGTGGTGAGCTTCGGCACCACGTGCACGTGCCAGTGGTAGGGCTCGGGTGCGCGGTAGGGGGCGGAGTGGAACACGAGGTTGTAGGCGAGGTCGCCGAGCACGTCGCGCAGGCGGCCGAGCGCGATCTTGAGAGCGCGGCCGACCGCGAAGAGATCCGCCCGGGGGCTGTGGTGGAGGTGGGGGCCGTGTGCGCGGGGGATGACCAGCATCTCGTAGGGAACACCGCTCCAGAAGGGACAGATCACGAGCACCCGCTCGTCCGCGTACACCACTCGGTGGCCGACGTTCTCCTCGGCGTCGACCGTGGTGCAGAGGAGGCAGCGCCCGGCGAAGCGGGCGAAGCCGGCCTGCTCCTCGACCAGCTCGCGCGGCACGAAGGACATCCCGAGCAGCTGGCCGTGGGGGTGCTCGATCGATGCGCCCGCCTCGCGTCCGGCGTTGACGATCGCCTGGCTGTAGCGGAGCCCCGGGATCGCCGCGTGCTCGTTGATCCGGTCGCTCACCGCTTGCATCACCACACCGGCCTGCTCGTCGGAGAGCATCGACCACGAGTTGGAGTGGCTCGGGGAGAGGACGAACACCTCGTGGATGCCGCCCGCGCTGGCCTGGGTGAAGATCGGCCCCCGGTTGGTCACCACGAAGGGCTCGTTGCCCTCGAAGGCCGGGTACCGGTTGGGCACGACCCGCACCAGCCACTTGCCGTCGGGGCCGACGGCTTCGAGAGAGGGCGACCCGGTCTCTTCGTTGCCGGGGCAGAACGGGCACGGTCGCGAGGTGTCGGCCTGGATCGACGCCATCCGGGGCGCGAACGCCTTGGGGCGGGTCGCGCGGTCGGTACTCACCACCACCCAGCGCCCGGTCAACGGGTCAAGTCGGAGCTGGTTCACGCGGGATGCAGTCCGTCCCCTCTCGCCTCTCTCTTACACGGGTGTCCGGCGCAGGATCTGCTGAGTTGGCACATGTCCCGACACCAAGGTAGCAACCCGAGGACCTGGGCACAGGTCAATTGTCCCTGCTAGGCCTGCCGGAGACCCCGATGCCACAATCGCCGGCGTGACCTTCGCCCATCCGGCGGCATCGGCGGGCCTCCATGCCCGGAGCGCAGCCTACGACATCGTGCTCCTCGCGCACATCCTCGCGGTACTCGCCTCCTTGCTCGTCGTCGCGGTGGCGGGCGGATCGGCGCTCGCGCTCGGCCGTTCGGGGCCCACGAGCGACGCCCTGCGCCGCTACTACCGCCCGGGCACCAACTGGGCGGGCCGGGTCATCTTCCTCGTGCCGGTGCTCGGCGCGGTCCTCGTCGCGATGAGCCAGGGCGACTGGTCGTACTCCGACGACTGGGTCCTGATCGGGCTGGTCGTCTGGCTGGCCGCGGCGCTCCTCGCCGAGCTGGTGCTGTGGCCGGCCGAGCGGAGGCTCCGCGAGACGGTCGCGCGCGGCGAGGGTGGGGGTGACCTCGCGACCGACTGCCGCAGCGCGGCCGGCGCGTCGCTCGCCATCGGCGTGCTGCTGATCGCCGCGACGGTGGTGATGGTGGCGAAGCCCTGAAGGCCCCGCCGCGGCTCGAGCGGCTCGTGCGGCCCGGACCGGCGCGGGCCGCTAGGCCGGCGTGTACCGGCAGGGCAGATGCTTGATGCCGTTGATGAAGTTGGAGAGCAGCCGGTCGGGCTCGGCGGTCGGTTCGATGTCGGGGAGCCGGGCCAGCAGCTCGCGGAGCATCACCTGGATCTCGCGCCGGGCGAGGTGGGCACCGAGGCAGAAGTGGGGTCCCGGCCGCCCCGAAGCCCAGATGGGGGTTGGGGTCCCGCCCGACGTCGAAGCGGAAGGGGTCGTCGAAGACCGCCTCGTCGCGATTGGCCGAGTTGTAGAAGAGGAGCACCTTCTCGCCGGGTTGGAGCTCGACCCCGGACAGCACCGCGCCTTTCGCGTCCTCGGCGACGGTGCGGCGCATCCAGATGACCGGTGAGGCCCACCGCACGACCTCGTCGGGCCCGGTCGCCCCGATCGCAACCGGGTCGGCTTGCCAGCGGGCTTTCTGCTCAGGATTCTCGGAGAGGGCGACCAGCGAGTGGGCGATCGCGTTGCGGGTCGTCTCGTTGCCTGCGGTCAGGATCAAGATGAAGAAGGAAGCCAGCTCTCCGTGGGTCAGCGCCTCGCCGTCGATGTTGGTGGTGATGAGCGCGGTGGTCAGGTCGTCGGTGGGGTGTTCGAGGCGATGGGCGGCGAGCTCGTTCATCAGATCGGTGAGCTCCTGGCCCGCGTTGAGGAAGGCCATCACCGCGTCGGTGCCCTCGGGGATGTACTCGGGATCCCCGTTCGAGAGGATCACGTTGGAGCAGCGGAACACCGTCGCGTACTCCGAGGGTGGGACGCCCATCATGTCGCAGATGATCTCGAGGGGGAGCGGCGCGGCGATCTCGGTGACGAAGTCGCACTCGCCGAGGCCGGCGACCCGGTCGATCACCCGGTCGGCGACCGCCTCGATGGTGTCCTCGATGCTGGCGACCCGTCGGGGATTGAACGCGGCGGAGACGATCCGCCGCAGGCGCGCGTGGCGCGGGTTGTCGGTCGAGATCATGCCGGCGAAGTACTCGACCATCTCGGGCGGCAGGTCGAGGATGCTGACCGCGCCCTTCCCCGAGGTGTAGATCTCCGGGTGCCGGCTGCACTCGGCCACATCGGCATGGCGGGTGACCGCGTAGTAGCCGTCTCCCGGCGGCGGCGCGAGCGGCGAGTCGGCGGTCATGTCGGGATCCTCGAAGTGGGCGAGGGGACGCTCCCGCCGGAGCAGTGCGAACGCGGCCTCGCGCTCGGGCCACGGCCGCTCCCAGAAGGCGAGGTCCGAGAGGTCGATCTCGTCGACCGACAGCACCGACTCGGGGTTCACGGCGCCGAGCCTACCGAGTCGTCACCGGCGCCACCGGGTTCGCCGGTCGCACCTTGCGCGCCCGCGCCGCGGGCGACCAGCAAGGCCCGTGCCTCGTCCATTCGACCCGCGGCGACGAGCGGTGCCACTTCGTCGAACGCCGAGTCCCAGTCGACCGACCCGGCCGGCGCGCCGGTGCGGCGCAGGGTCTCTCGCGCCTCGCTCGCGAGCTCGGCGAGCGCCGCGAGACCAGGCCCGAGCGAGGAGGCGATGCGGCTGCGCAACCACACCGCGAGGGCTGGGCTCAACCCGCCGGTCGAGACGGCCACCGTGACCGCGCCGTCGCGATGCACCGCAGGGAAGCTGACGTTGCCGGGGTGTGCGCCGTCCGCGCTCGAGACGAGCACCCCTGCGGCGAGCGCGTCGGCGACGACCGTCCGGTCGGTGGCGGCGACACCGGTGGCGGCCACGACCAGGTGGTAAGAGGACGCCTCGCCGGGCCGGTAGGGACGGACCCGGCACTCGACGGTGCCTCCGCCGGCCTCCGCCCGGGCGGGGGCGGGGTCGCCGGGGGCGAGCTCGGCGAGGGCGGGATCGATCTCGGGGGCGACCACGGTGACCGAGGCCCCCGACCGGGCCAGCTCCCGGGCACGTCGGGCCCCGACCCGGCCTCCGCCCACCACCAGGCAGCGGGCACCCCCGAGCTGGAGGACGACGGGTAGGCCGGGGGCACCTGGAACCGGGGCGGGCCAGGGAAGGGAGGCTCTCGGCGGCGAACCGGAGTCGTCCTGGTCGGGAGCGGGCCTCGGGCTCATCGTCTGGGGTCGGGGTCCGCGGGGGACATCTGTCTTCCCGGCATATACATCACGTGATGTATATCGATGTCACGACCGCCGACGCGCATGGCCGGGTCCTCTCCTCCCGCTGCCCCGCCCGAAGCCACCGCCCTGCCCTTGCCCCGGACCAGGGAATTGTTGTAATACTTGATCTACTTAGTCATGTATAGTCGGGTCAGGCGGGAAAGCGGCACCCGTCCGGTTCGCCGGGTGGGCGCGAGCACCCGGGAAGTAAAGAACCCAGCGAGACGTTGCCGGTCCGGAGAGGACAGGAGAAGTCATGAGCCTAGGGATCGTGGCGAGCAACAGGGAACGTACGTCGCTCCGAGAGGAGATGGCGGAGTGTTCGGCCGCGTTCGAGACCGCGCCCGCCGGTGCGGTCATCGAGTGGGCCGTCGAGCGCTTCGGACCGAAGCTCGCGCTCTCTTGTTCGTTCCAGGACGCGGTCGTGGTCGATCTGGCGGTCCGCGTGAACCCCGAGATCGAAGTCATCTTCCTCGACACCGGCTCTCACTTCCCCGAGACGCTCGAGTACGTGGAGACCGTCCGCGACCGCTACGACCTGAACCTCACCGTGACCCATCCCGCGGAGGGCGCCGAGCAGTGGCCCTGCGGGACCGCCCAGTGCTGTGAGTTCCGCAAGGTGCGGCCGCTCCAGCTCGCGCTGGCGGACAAAGAGGCCTGGATGACCGGGCTCAAGCGCACCGACGCCCCGACCCGGCGCGACGCGCCGATCGTCGCGTTCGACGAGAACTGGGACATGGTCAAGATCAACCCGCTCGCCACCTGGACCGAGCTCGACGTCGTCGGCTACGCCCGCGAGCACGCGATCCCCGAGCACCCGCTCGTCTCCAAGGGCTATCTCTCCATCGGCTGCGCGCCGACCACCCGTCCGGTTGCCGAAGGCGAGGACCCGCGCGCTGGTCGCTGGTCCGGCTCCGACAAGGTCGAGTGCGGGCTGCACCTCTGACGTGACCAAAGACCGGGACGAGCTCTACGGGCTCCGTCTCCGTGGGACCACACGCCCGATGCCCTTCGTCGATCCCTATCGGACCGCGGGGGAGCTGAACGAGATCGAGCGGTGGAAACTGGAGCGCCATCCGCTCGAGATCATCGACGCGATCATCGACGACTACTCGAAGAACGGCCCGGGCGGGATCAAGTCGGTTCCCGGCGAGGTCGAGCGATTGAAGTGGGCCGGCATCTATCCCCAGATCCAGGGCGGCGACGCGTTCATGATGCGGATCAAGGTTCCCGGCGGGCACCTCACCGCGCCCCAGCTCCGCGAGATCGGGGTGGTGGCCGACGCCTTCGGCGAGGGTCCCGACGGCACCGAGAGCCGCGTCTTCGGCGCGCGCTTCGCCGACCTCACCACCCGCCAGTCGGTGCAGATCCACTGGATCCGGATCGAGGACGTCCCACGGATCTGGCGACGGCTCGCCTCGGTCGGCCTCACGTCGATGCAGGCCTGCGGCGACGGCGCCCGCAACGTGACGAGCTGCCCGGTCTCGGGCGTCGACGCGGACGAGGCCTTCGACGGGCTCCCGGTCGCACAGGCGGTCTCCGACTTCTTCACCGGCAACCGCGAGTACGCCAATCTGCCGCGGAAGTTCAAGATGTCGGTGACCGGCTGCGTGGAGGACTGCGCGCAGGCGGAGATCAACGACATCGGGCTGTGGCCCGCCCGCGGGGCGGACGGGAGCCTCGGCTTCAACCTGCTGGCCGGCGGCGGGCTCTCCGACGGAGAGCGGATGGCGTCGGATCTCGACGTCTTCGTGGCCATCGACCAGGCGGTCGAGGTGTGCCGGGCGATCGCCCAGGTCTTCGGCGAGCTGGGCAACCGCGAGAACCGGGGTCAGGCCCGGATGCGCTACCTGGTGGAGGAGCTCGGCGCCGAGGGCTTCCGCGACCAGCTGGCCAAGCGGGCGCGGTTCGACCTGGTGCCCGCCGGTGAGGCGCTCACCCGTCGCCACCGGGGCGACCACGTGGGGGTGCACCGCCAGAAGCAGGAGGGACTCTCCTACGTCGGCATCTCGGTGCCGGTCGGTCGGATGAACGGGATCGACATGGTGGAGGCGGCCCGGCTCGCCGAGACCTACGGGGACGGCACCGCGCGGATCGCGAACGACCAGAACCTCGTCTTCACCGGCATCCCGAACGAGCGCGTCGACGCGCTGCTCGGGGAGGAGCTGCTGGCCAAGTACTCGCCCTTCCCGGGGCCGTTCACCCGCGGCGTGGTGGCCTGCACCGGCTCGGAGTTCTGCCGCTACGCGATCGTCGAGACGAAGGAGCGTGCGGTCAAGTGGGCGCGCTTCCTCGACGAGCAGCTGGCCGGCGAGCCGGTCGGCACCGCCCCGGCAGGTGGTCCGAGAGAGGACGCGGGAGTGGTGCGGATGCACTTCTCGGGATGCTCGGCGAGCTGCGCACAGCCCCAGATCGCCGACATCGGGTTGCGCGGCGAGGTGGCCAAGGTCGGCCAGCACCTCTCGGAGGCGGTCGACATCGGTATGGGCGGCTCGCTCGGGACCGACGCCGCGTTCATCGACTGGGTCGAGCATGCCCGGCCGGTCAACGACGTTCCCGACGCGCTGCTCCGGGTCGTCGGTCGCTACCAGTCCGAACGGCGCGAGAACGAGACCTTCCACAACTGGGCCCGCCGCGTGGACAACGACGACCTGCGCCGCATCCTCGCCGGGGAGCGTGCGGGATGAAGGGCGCCTGGCTGCGCGAGACGATGAACGGCATCGAGGAGCCGCCGGGCAAGACCTGGTTCTGGGAGCTCGAGGCCGGAGTCATCGACGCGGACCGCTGCATCCAGTGCGGTACGTGCGTGGCGGTCTGCCCGTCGAACTCGATCGGCATCGACGAGGACACCCAGCTGCCCGAGCTGGTCAAGATGTGCACCGGCTGCTCGCTCTGTTGGGACTTCTGCCCACGCGGCGGCCTCCGCTACGAGGCGCTCTGGCCACCTTCGACGACCACCGTCGCCACCGGGGAGGAGCCACCCGCAGAGGCCATCGAGCGAGCGGACGCCTCGGACACCTACTGGAAGATCACCGGGGGTCCCCCGGGGGACGGGCTCGGCGCGGTGCTCGACTCCTTCTCGGTGCGCGCGGGAGCGAGGCCCGAGGGCGCTCAAGACGGGGGTGTGGTCAGTGCTCTGCTCGTCGCGGCGCTCGCCGCCGGCGAGATCGACGGGGCCCTCGTGACCCGGCCGAGCGACGACCCCGACGAGCCCTGGCGAGGGGTGGCCCACCTCGCGACCACCGCCAAGGAGATCAACGACGCGGCGGGCAGTTACTACAACCAGACGATGGCGCTCGCCGAACTCGATCTCTCCAAGTACGACCTGCCGGCCAAGCCGCGCATCGCGGTGGTCGGGACGCCCTGTGAGATCCAGGGCATCCGGGGCATGCAGGCGAGGCGGTGGCCGTCGGGCGCCCACCGGGTCGACGCGGTGGTGCTGACCATCGCCCTCCTCTGCACCAAGTCGTTCGACTACAAGGGATTGATGCTCCAGCTCCTGGCCGAGGACCGTGAGGTCGACGTCGAGCGGGTCAGCAAGGTCGACGTGATCCGCGGGCGGATGATCGTCGAGTACCGCGACGGCGAGCTCGCCGTCGACGAGCCGATCAAGAACTTCCACGGTGCCGCACTGAAGGGGTGCGACGAGTGCGCCGATTTCCTCGGCCGCGGCGCGGATCTCTCCGTCGGCAGCGTCGGCTCGATGGACGGGTGGAGCAGCGTGCTGGTCCGCACCGAGCGGGGCAGGAGGGCGCTCGACAACGCCCGCGCCCGCCTCGACTTCCGCGAGATCGACAACCCCGAGGCGCTCGTGAAACTGGACACAATGGACAAGCGGATCGCAGTGGACACCCTCCATCGAACGTTTGATCCGGAGGCGCCCCTGTTCATCGATTACGCGGAACACCTGGCTACGTACGGTGGCACCGACCGGGCGCCCGTGGTGCGCCCGCATTGAGCGTGACCGGGACGCGCGTCGGCACCACCGCCGCGTTCGCGCCGGTGCGCGGTGACCGGCACGTGGATAGAGTCGGTGCCGTGACGGTCTTCGAGGTGGAGGGAAGCCCGCGCCTCGAGCTCCCCGACGAACCGATCGACTTGCAGCGCGAGCTTCGCGACACGCTGTTGTCCGGCGCCAACTGGCGCGAAGGGTTCAGCGACGACATCTGCATCGGGCTCTTGCTCTGGCGCGCCTGGCGACCCGCACTCGAGCCGCTCGGTTTCAGCCGCGAGGACTTCATCGACTCGGTCGTCGCCTACCGGCGCGAGCTGTGGCTCTGGCTGATGGGTGACCGGGGCTGGATCCCCTACGTGACCGGCCTCGCCGCCCGGGTCATCCGCCGGGTCCCCACCGCCGCCCTGTGACCTCGCCCACGTTGGAGTCGGCCGAGGCCGCCGACCGCGCCAGAGCCACCGATGCCCCGGATCTCCGTCCCGTCTGATCGCGACCCGCTGGTCTACGTCTGGACCGAGCTCGCGCCACCGCTCACCGCCGCTGCCAGCGCGTACAGCAGCGCGGTGTACGAGCGCTCGACCCTGTCGCTCCGCGAGTTCGAGGCCGCACGGATCACCATCGCGCGGATCAACCAGTGTGCGATCTGCACCAGCTGGCGCACCGCCCGCGACGTGCCGAGCCGGGCGAGCGACCCCGGAGAGATCCCCGAGTCGTTCTACGAAGCCGTCGGCGTGCGGCGTGACTTGGAGTCGCTCACCGAGCGCGAGCGTCTGGCGGCGGAATTCGCCGAGCGCTACGCCGAGCAGCATCTGAGCATGGACGACGCGTTCTGGAAGCGGCTGCACGCGGCGTACACCGACGACGAACTGGTCGACCTCGGGCTGTGCGTCGCCTCGTGGCTCGCCCTCGGTCGTTTCAACCAGGTCTTCGACATCGACGGTGCCTGCCGGGTCCCCTCTCCACCCGCGCGCTGAGCCGGAGCCGGGGCTCGCGATGGAGAAGCTGATCTATCTGGTGTGGGGCGCGGGGACTCCCGAGGAGGGCGACGCCCTGCGGGAGCGGCTGCTCGGGGAGATCCGGCGCACGCCTCGAGAAGGCCGGGGTGCGCGGCCTCTCGATCAACGTCCACGACGCCGAGGCGGCCGAGGCACCATCACCGGCACCACCGCCACCCGAGGAGGAGCCCCACGTCGCAGAGATCGCGCTCTGGCTCGACTGCTACGAGCGGCGCGAGGAGGTGGAGGAGGCGATCGCCGCCCTCGGGCACCGGTTCGCCGGGTATCTGGTCGTCGAGTCGCTCTACGACGACTACGGCACGACGCAGCCATGCGCCACCGAGGGACTGGCCGGACGGGGAGCGCTCTCCGGGCGTGCTGACCGTCGCGCTCATCCACCGCCCGTCCGGGCTGGAGCGCTCCGAGTGGATCGAACGGTGGCACGGGACCCAGTCGCCGGTGTCGGCCCGGCTCCAGCCGCGCACCCGCTACGTGCGCAACGAGGTGGTCCGTCCCCTGACCGAGGGGGCGCCGGCCATCGACGGGATCGTCGACGAGGCCTGGCCGTCCGCACGGCACGTAGCCGACCCGATGCTCTTCTTCAACGCGACCTCGGCCGATGAGCTCGATGCCAACGTCTCGCAGATGATGGAGAGCGTGAACGCCTGTCTCGACCTCGCCCGGCTCCGGAGCTCGACGATGAGCGAGTACCTACTCCGCCCGGTCGGCTGAGTCGGCCGCCGTGGGACTGACCATCGGTATCGTCGGCCTGCCCAACGTCGGCAAGTCCACCCTGTTCAACGCCCTCACCCGCAACGAGGTACTGGCGGCCAACTACCCCTTCGCCACCATCGACCCCAACATCGGCGTCGTGGCGGTCCCCGATCCTCGCCTCGAGCGGCTCGCGGAGCTGTTCGACTCGAAAGAGATCGTGCCGGCGACGGTCACCTTCGTCGACATCGCCGGCATCGTGAAGGGCGCCTCGGCAGGTGAAGGCCTCGGCAACAAGTTCCTCGCGGCCATCCGGGAGAGCGATGCCATCTGCCAGGTGGTCCGGGTGTTCGACGACCCCGACGTCATCCACGTGGAGGGCGTCATCTCGCCGTCCGACGACATCGAGACCGTCAACACCGAGCTCGTCCTCGCCGACCTGCAGACCGTCGACAACCGTCTGGAGAAGCTGGCGAAGGAAGTCCGCAAGCAGCCCGCACTCCAGCCGGTGCTGGCGGCCGCCGAGCAGGCACGGGTCGTCCTCGACTCGGGCCGGACCATCGCCGCCGCGGTGGCAGCCGGAGAGATCGACCCCGCTCTGCTCGCCGACCTCCATCTCCTGAGCGCCAAGCCCTTCCTCTACGTCTTCAACGTCGACGAAGCAGCCCTCGGAGACGGGTCGACCGCGGCGGAGCTGACCGAACTGGTCGCGCCTGCCCGGGCGGTCGTGCTCTGCGCGCAGATCGAGGCCGAGGTGGCGGTCCTCGATCCGGTCGACGCTGCCGAGCTGCTCGCCGGCTACGGCCAGGACGAGTCGGGGCTGGTGCAGCTGGTCCGGATGGGATTTGCCGCGCTCGGGCTCCAGACCTTTCTCACCGCAGGCCCGAAGGAGGCGCGCGCCTGGACCATCCGAGCGGGTGCGACCGCTCCCGAGGCGGCCGGGGAGATCCACACCGACTTCGAGCGCGGCTTCATCAAGGCGGAGGTAGTGAGCTACGACGACTTGGTGGCCGCCGGCTCGATCGCCGCGGTGCGGGCGGCCGGAAAGGCCCGAGTCGAGGGCAAGGAGTACGTGATGCGCGACGGAGACGTCGTCGAGTTCCGGTTCAACGTCTCCTGACGGGAATCGCCGCTGTTCGAGGCCTGCGTGCAGGGGGGCAGTTGCCCGCCGAACTGTGCATCAGCCCTGGGGGGATCGATGCGACAGGTCCCGCCGAGACGGCCCAGGACTAGACGGCCCGGACGTTTTGCGCTTCTGGGCCCTTGCGTCCCTCGGCCACATCGAATTCGACCTGCTGGCCCTCGGCGAGGGTCTTGAATCCCTCACCCACCACGTTGGAGAAATGGACGAAGACGTCTTTCTCTCCGGTGCTCGGCGCGATGAACCCGAAGCCCTTTTCTTCGTTGAAGAATTTCACTGTTCCAGTTGCCACGTTTTCTTCCGTTTCTCTTCCTATGTTTCCGTTTGCCTCGTCGATGGGTGGTGCGAGCGGGAGGACCGAGGCCGATTTCCCGATACGAGCTTCTCATACTGGTCGCCACACGGGGAGGTTTCGCCAACCTCGCCGTAAATCCGGCAGCGCTCGTCGTCGCACCACCCGATGAGCGCGTCCCCGTTGCGTACCTGGGCATCGTGTCCGCCGCAAAGCAGAACGTCGGGCAGGATCACGGTGACCGCGTAGGAGTGATCACTCGGATCGAGTCCGCGAGCCAGAGTCCTGCGTGGCGGTTCGATCTCCACCGTGGCCGGCCGGTCGCAAAGGGCGCAGTGCGTCCTTGGAAGTGCTGCGGTCACAACTTCGCCACGTTCCGAAGGAGGAGCACGCCTGGCGATGGGTGTGCGACCTCCTCGTGGCGCACCAACTCAGGAGGGCGTGGGTGATCCGTGGTCCAGTCGATCATCCCGAGAGTCGCCCGAACTCCGCCTGGAGGCGGCCTCGGCGTTCGTCAAAATCCTCCTGTGAAACCTCGCCCGCTTCGAAAGCTCGCTGGAGCCCTGCAAGGTCCTCGATGAGCTCGGACTCGCTTCGGGGGTGAGAGCCGTCATCGGGGTCGGATTCGACCGCACGCAGAGCGGCTCTTCGCTGGGCCTTGGCCTGTGCCTTCTCCAGCTTCTGGCGCTCCCGCTCGCGCTTGCCAGCAGAGCTAGGCATCAGGACGACCCCAGCTGACCCGATTGGGGCTGCTGAGCAGAACCGGTGTGGAGGTCGCTGCTCGATCCAAAACGCGAAAAAGACGAGAGACCCGAGAAGGGTTCGATGAAGCGATCGATGGTGCCGGGCTCCGTTCGCATCGGGCCAACTCGGAAGGTCTCGAGCGAGCCACACCCACTGAGAGCAGGCGACTCGTCCGACGATACCAGCCTCCGGCCGCCGAACCTCACTCCACTCGTCCTCGACTGCGGAGCTCATCGCGCGATTCGAGAGTGGGCTGTCCGCGTCGACCCGCGCCTTGCCCCACCAGCTCCTGCGCTACTCTGGAGGCGAGAACGGCGGGCGAACGCCCGTCGGCGCCCGGCGATGCGTCGCTGGTCAGGCCCACGAGACATCCATCGAGTCGGCCATCTTCCCTCTTGGACCGACTGGAGCTTCGTGACCGCATCATCGACTACCCGCGCCCGTGTGCGCTTCTGCGACCTTGGCCTGCCGCGGGCGCTGACCGCGGCCCTGCAACAGCGGGGCATCACCGCCCCCTTCCCTATCCAGTCCGCGACGCTTCCGGACTCCCTTGCCGGGCGCGACGTCTGCGGCAAGGCACCGACCGGATCGGGCAAGACGCTCGCCTTTGGACTGGCAATCCTGTCTCGACTCGAGGCCGAGGCTCGGGTCGGACCCGGTCATCGGCACCCTTTCGCTCTGGTCGTCGCTCCCACCCGGGAACTCGCCGCCCAGATCGAGGCAGACCTCGCTCCACTCGCTGAGTCGCTCGCGACCCGCGTGACGTCGATCTACGGCGGCGTCAGTTACGGAAAGCAGATTGCCACCCTGCGAAAGGGCGTCGACGTGCTGGTCGCCTGCCCGGGGAGACTCACCGATCTGGTCGAGCGCGGCTCGGTCGACCTGTCGTTCGTGGAAGTGGTGGTCGTCGACGAAGCCGACCGGATGGCCGACATGGGATTCTTGCCGGACGTCCGTCGCCTCATCTCCAAAACCCGCAAATCGCGCCAAGTACTGCTCTTTTCGGCGACCCTCGATGGACCCGTCGACAAGCTGATCCGTGACTACCAACACAACCCGGTGCGCCACGAGGTGCAGCCCGCCAGCATCGATCGGGGAACGGTGCACCACCACTTCTGGCACGTCGAACCTCACGACCGGGTCGCCGTTACCGCCGAAGCGATCACCGCGCACGGGCCTGCCGTCGTCTTTTGCCGGACCAAGAGAGGAGCGGGACGCCTGTCGGATCGTCTCGGCCGGTTCGGCCTTCGCTCGGCGCCCATCCATGGCGATCGCAGCCAAAGCCAGCGCGAACGGGCCCTTTCTGCCTTCCGAGCGGGCCGACTCGACGTGCTCGTCGCCACCGATATCGCTGCCCGAGGGATCCATGTCGACGCGGTCGCGCTGGTCCTCCACTTCGACCCCGCCCCTGATCACACCGATTACGTCCACCGCGCGGGCCGTACCGGAAGAGCTGGTGCCGACGGGATCGTCGTGTCCCTCGTAGGGCGCCAGCAAATCTCCGCGACCAGGCTCATTCAGAGGAAACTGGGGCTCTCCGGCAAGATCTGCTCACCCGACGTGCCCGCGCTCGCTGCAATCGACCTCACCTACGTCCCCCAGGTCACGCGGCCTCGCAGCGAGGGCCGTTCTGGACCTCGCGGCGAATCGAAGCATCGTCAGCCAAGTATCATCGGAATTCGGCGTCGATCAAACGCGCTGCCCGTCGGCGTGCGCCGCGACAACCTCGGTAGGAGACGTCGCTCTCTGATGGTCGGGGGATGACAGGTCAATAGACTCATTGCCGGCCGGAGACGCGGAACGCCCAACGAGTAGGACTGTTAGTGCTTGCCTATGCCGCTGGGCGTCCGCCGGGGGTCGTTGACGCAACCCCATAACCCCCGAGCACCCCAGAGCCGACCGACAGTACGACGAATGCCGTTGCGGTCTCTAGGGCACGTATCGGATACCCAGGTGTAGGCCCCTGAAACGCGACGACGCGGTAGGGGGATGCTCGGAACGTCCCACACCTACCTCACGATCGGGGCAGTCAACCAGATGTCTGTGCGGCCCCGCCCCTTCTTGAACGGTGATAGGGGACAGGCAGAGGCCACCTTCGCAGCCAGTCACGTGGATTCACTCCCGTTCGACCCTTCGTCAGGTGTCGCTTCGTCACTCTCTCGCTCCATCTGCCGGAACTCGGCGGCGGTGAACCGGCACGGTATGAGGCAACCCTTGTAACACCGATCGCACCGGTAGCGGGTGCGCAGCATCGATGCTCTGGGTGATTCGTCCCACCCTCGCTTTGTGGGCATGAGGATGGCATCGGCTGGTCGGGACCTATTCTTGACCGAACCAGTGAAGGCTGCCGTCGTCCCGCTGCAGCGCGGATCTCTGGGTGGAGGCTCCTTGCGCTTCCTTTCACTCCGCAGGCAGGAAGTCGAGCAACAGCTCGTTGACTGCGTCCGGGTCTTCGAGTTGCATCCAGTGGCCGGGGCCATCGATCCTCTCGTAGCGCCAGGGGCCAGCGACGTGCTTCGCGGAGCGAGTCATCTGACCCTCGGTGAGGGCAAAGTCCCGGCTGCTCCAGATGCCCATCGTGGGCGCCTCCACAGAAGGCAACTCGAGCGGCGGTCCCACCAAGGACTCGGGTGGCACGTTGGCGCGGTACAGGTTGAGCCCGGGTGTGAGCGATCCGCTTATCTCGAGGTCAGTGATCACGGCATCGGCGTCGGGATGGCGGCTCCAGGCCCGGAAGTTGGCCCAGTCGTCACCGGAGAGCCATTCCTCGGCGATGCCCGTGAACTGGAAGAGCAACATGTACCACGACTTCTGCGCCTGTTCGAACTCATCGTCGAGGAACGAGCTCGGGTGCCCGACCGACAGAGCTGCAAGGTGGTCGACCCGGTCGGGAAGCAGGGCGGCGACGGCCCACGACAGAGCTGCGCCCCAGTCGTGGCCCACCAGGTGAGCTCTGGAGATCCCTTGTGCGTCGAGGACGGCGTCCAGGTCCGCGGCCAGCAACAGCAGGTTGTAGTTGTCGATCCCCTCGGGCTTGTCCGAAGCGCCGAAGCCTCGCAGATCGGGCACGATCACCCGGAAGCCCGCGCCGGCCAGGGACGGGACCTGATGGCGCCACAGTCGACCTGAATCGGGGAAGCCGTGGAGCAGGACCACCGGCCTCCCCTCGCCGTGCGCCTCGTAATGGATGCCTACGCCGTCATTCTCAACGCGCATGTCCTGCAACCTCCTTCGCGATGTGGGGCAACGATAGGCAGTGGGCGACACTTGTGACCATCCTGTATTGCCAGTACCGGGTACCAGCGAAGGCACTGAGCGATGCCGCTCAACCTCGCCCGCCTCCCGCGTGTCCCAGATCGTCTCTCTGTCCCCTGCCGAGAAACGTGCCAATCCAACACCCCCTGGTCGACGAACTCACTGTTCGCCAATCGGGCAATTGTTGCGTTGACCGGTTGAGGACGCAGTCGTAAGGGGAGAGTCGGTCACCTGGGCGAATCTCTCGTGGTGCCTCTCCATCGAGGCGGCAATCTTGGAGATCTGACCAGTCGGCGCACGTGTTACCTGATCCGTGTCGACAGCGCCATCCCGATTCGTCACACTGGCGAGCACTGCACAACGAAAGAGGAACGATGACGACTGAGGCCGAGAGACGGATATTCGAGGCGACCATCGCCGAGGGCAGGGCGACGGCGGCGAAATGGCGATCAGCGGCCGACGAGCTGGACGCTGAGCTAGACGAGATCGAGCGCGGTGTCGCCGAGGTGGTCGCGGAGCCTCAATAGTGCGTGGAGCTTTAAGCTTGGTCTCTGAACTGCGGAACTCCTGCCTCGGGACGCTGCAAGAGTGGGCATGATCGGGGTATGTCTCCGTGCCGTCCCATCAGCTCCTCGGCACAGCTGCCGCGCGCAGTTTCGGCGTACGCGTCAGAGGCATCAACCCGCCACCGCTTTCCGTTGCCGTCGATGAACTGATCTCTCGCCACCACCAGCTGGTGGCAGTGGCCCGCGTGGCCGACGCCATTGCGCCGGAGAGCAAGCATGTTCCGGGCTCGATGTAGAAGGCTTCCACACTTCCTGGCGCATGACCTGATCGACGTTCCGAAACCGGAAGTCGTACAGCCGGTCGTGATCCGATTTCTTGCACCGCCCATCGATCGAATGGGCGAGAACTCCGTTCGGCGTAGTCGGCTCCGATCGAGCGTCGGCTGAGCCGTCGCCACGCGCAAAGCTCGACACGATTCGTCACTCGTCCCGTCACTCGTCGCTCGTACGAGCACTTGCTCTTCGACAACTACCGACCCGCCCGTCATGGATCGCGCAAGTCCCTGACGGAAGTGGAGTGATCTCGAGGAAACGAGTCGGGCTCGACCTTTGGGCGCCTCTCGATCCTGCGATCTACCTGGTCGGACTTGGCAAACCGGGCACCACGAGCCAGGCTGCGCCATGACCATCGGCGGAGTCGAAGACGGGAGCGGCCCCGCCGTCCGGGTCGAGGACGTCTCGGTGGTGCGTGACGGGAGGGCCATTCTCGATCGGGTGTCCTGGCAGGTTGCTCGCGGCGAGCGGTGGGTGCTGCTCGGTCCGAACGGGTCGGGCAAGACCACGCTGCTCGCGGTGATCGGCTCGTCGCTCTGGCCGACCTCCGGAGTCGTCGAGCTCCTCGGAGAGCGGCTCGGCCGGGTGGACATGCGCGAACTGAGGTGGCGGATCGCGGTGGTGAGCGCTTCGGTGGCCCGCCAGCTGCGACCGGGAATCTCGCGCGCTCGACGTGGTGCTGACCGGTCGGACGGCTGCGCTCGAGACCTGGTGGCACGAGTACAGCGAAGAGGACCGGGAGGAAGCAGCGTCGCTCCTCGACGAAGCGGGCTTCGGGGGTCGCGCCTTCGCGGAGCGCCCCTTCGGACTCCTCTCCGAAGGTGAGCGCCAGCAGGTGCTTCTCGCCCGCGCGCTGATGTCCCGGCCCGAGCTGCTCCTCCTCGACGAGCCGGCCGCCGGCCTCGACCTCGGGGCGCGTGAGCGCCTCCTCGCGCGGCTCTCTGCGCTCGCGGAGGACCCGAGCGTCCCGCCACTTGTCTTCGTGACCCATCACGTCGAGGAGATCCCGCCGGGAATCACCCACGCCGCGCTGCTCCGGGACGGTGCGATGGTCGCGTCGGGTCCGATCGGCGAGGTCCTGACCGGCCCCTCGGTCACCATGGCCTTCGGGGTAGAGGTCACCGTCGAGCACCGTGCCGGACGTTACGCGGCGCGGGCCGGCGTCTCGCCCGTCTCGGCGCCCGATGCCTGAAAGAATGAACGCGTGATCGACCACGTCTCGATCCAGTGCGCGGACACCGCCGCGGCCGCTGCCTTCTACGACGCGGTCCTCGGGCCGCTCGGTGGTGGACGTGCGATGGAGCTCGATGAGGTCATCGGTTACGGGGTGGGCGGGGATCCCGAATTCTGGATCGGACCGAACCGCTCAGGCGCCCAACCTCTCGAGTGCCACCTCGCCTTCACTGCGACCGACCGGGCAGCGGTGCGAGCCTTCTTCGACGCGGCAGTCGGGACCGGAGCAGCAGTCCTCCACGAACCACGGGTGTGGCCCGAGTACCACGAGCACTACTACGGCGCGTTCGTGCGCGATCCCGACGGCAACAACGTCGAAGCGGTCTGCCACCGGCCCGAGCGTGCGTGACCCGGACCGCGACGAAACGACGAAAGGAGCCCAGAGTGAACACCGCCGAGTTGTTGGAGGACGCATTCGGGAGGGTCCGCGAGTCGGTCCACGGCGCGGTCGAGGACCTTTCGGACGACGACCTCTGCGCTCGCATCGACGGGACCTCCAACTCGATCGCCTGGCTGGTCTGGCATCTCACCCGTGTCCAGGACGACCACGTCTCCGAGGTCGCGGGAACCGATCAGCTCTGGACCTCGAGCGGGTGGCGGGTGCGGTTCGGATTGCCTCTGGAGCCGGTCGACACCGGCTACGGGCACTCTTTGGAACAGGTCGGCGTGGTCACCGCTGATGCTGCGACGTTGCTCGGCTACTTCGACTCGGTCCACGAGGCCACCCTGCGCTTCGTGCGCGGGTTGCGCGACGGCGATCTCGACCGTGTCGTGGACGAACGGTGGGACCCGCCGGTCACCCTCGGGGTCCGCCTGGTGAGCGTCGCCGACGACGACCTCCAGCACGCGGGACAGGCCGCCTTCGTGCGGGGGGTGCTCGACCGGCGCTGACGCGGCCGGACTAGGGGAGTCGGCCCCAGAGGAGGATGCGCTTGAAGAAGTAGGTGTAAGGCGAGCGCTCCCCGAGGTGGGCGAGGAGTCGTGCCCGATAGGCCGCGACGAAGCGCGTCCAGCCTTCCTCTCCCATCGGCGCCTTGAACCGGGTGAGCGTCGTACCCTTCACCCACTCGACGACGTCCGCGGTCGATTCGAGCCGGTGGACGTACACCTGGAGGCGAACGAGCTGGCGGGTGCAGCCGAGGTCGTCGAGGATGGCTGCGTACTCCTCGGGAGCGAGCACGTTCTCGGCCACCGCGTCGGGCGGAGGATCCGTCAACAGCTCGGCGGCGACCTCTGCCGCCACCAGGTGGGCGGGGTGGTCGGCGTTGGCGGGAACCTGGATGGCGAGCTGACCTCGTGGTCGGAGCCAATCCGCCCAACGGCCGAGGACGCTCCGGTGGTCGGGTACCCACTGCAGGGACGCGTTGGCGAAGACGACGTCGAACGCCTGGGGCCGCTCGAAGGTGCCGATGTCGCCGAGCTGGAATCGCACGCCGGCGCCCGCGTGCGCACCGGCTCGTTCGATCATCGCCGGTGAGCGGTCGACGCCGAGGGTCGACTCGGCACCGAGGGATCGGTGGAGCTCCGCGGTGAGCCGTCCGTCACCGCAGCCGAGGTCGGCGACCTCGGGCGAACCTTCCCGCTCGAGGAGGGCGGCGAGGTCGAAGAACGGCTGCTCACGTTCGACCGCGAACCGGTTGTACTGGTGCGGGTCCCAGCCGTCGGCAGTGGTCACGCTCATTGCGTGGGGGAGGCGCCCACCTCGACCTCGAGCGTGATCCCCGGGTCGCAGGCGTGGCGGGCGACTCGGAGCTCGTAGGTGCCGGCCCGGACCACCATCGCGTGGCGTTCAGGGTCGCGCTCGGCGAGCCATCGCTTGTCGACACACACGTCCACCTTGAGCGAGCCGCCCGCGTCGATCTCGAACCTGGCGAAGCCACAGAGGCGAGCCGGGCGATCCGACCCGCGGCGATGCGCGTAGACCTGGACGACGTCGGAACCGCGCCGACTCCCGTCGTTGCGGAGCGTCGCCCGGACCGCGATCGCGTCGCCGTCGTCGACCGCGCCGGCGGCTCGCAGCAGGAAGGTCGTGTAGCTGAGCCCGAAGCCGAAGGGGTAGGCCGGCGCCGTCTCGCGGCGGGCGAGGTACCAGTAACCGTGCCACTCGTCGTACCGGAACGCGGTCGCGTCGGTGTCGAATGGCGGGAGGTCCACCTCGTCGACCGGGACCGAGAACGGCAGGCGGCCCGACGCGTCGACCTGCCCGGACAGGACGTCCGCGATGCCGCGCCCGCCTTCCATCCCCGAATACCACGACTGGACGATCGCCGGGACCTCCCGGTCCCACTCCGAGATCACCACGGCACTGCCGGCTATCAGCAGGACCACCGTCCGCGGGTTGACCGCGGCCACCGAGCGGATCAAGGCCACGTCCTCGGAGTGGAGACGCAGGGAGAGGCGATCGCCGCCGACGTCGAAGGGCTGCTCGTTCGGGCGGGCCGCGACGTGGGCCGGAGGAGCGAGCAGTCGTTCGGTCGAGATCTCTTCGGTGAAACGCTCGACGAGCGCAGGATCGTCGTCCCCGGGAAACAGCGGCGCGAACGTCTCCATCGCGCCCGCGTCGATGTACTCGCCTTCGTCGTGGCGGGTGTAACCGACCACGACGATCGCCACGTCCGCCCCCTGCGCGAGCGCCGCCGCCTCCTCCGGATCGGCGCCGCCCACCTCCAGGGTGACCCCCGGCATCGCCTCGCGCAGTCCCTCTTGCGGGGTGACCACCGATGGGGCCCAGACGTCGCTCGATCCGCCGTCACCGAGGTCGACCTCGGTCGCGAGCGCGCCGAGCAGCGCGACTCTGGCCCCGGGGGAGAGGTCGAGTGGAAGCACCGGTGCGCCGTCGACCGGTTCGTTGCGGAGGAGCACCAGCGACCGCGCGGCGGCCTGCCTCGCCAGTGCCCGGTGCTCGGCGCAGGCCAGCACCTCGCGGCCGGGCGCGGGACGCGCGAGAACCGGATCGAACCGCTGGCGCGTGGTGACCATCCGGGCGACGGTCGCGTCGACGTCGGACCACGACGCCGCGCCGTCCGAGAGCGCTTGGCGGAGATGGCTCGCCCGGACCATGTGGTAGGGCATCTCGACGTCGAGTCCCGCGCGGAGCGACTTCGCTGCGTCGCGGATGCCGAAGATCCAGTCACTGATCACGAATCCTTCGAAGCCCCACTCGTCGCGCAGAACTTCGGTCAGCAGCTCGCGGTTCTCCCCGCACCAGCTGCCGTTCACGCTGTTGTACGCGCTCATCACCACCGCGACGCCCTCGTCGACCACTCGGCGGAAGTGGGGGAGGAAGACCTCGTGGAGCGGGATCTCGTCCACGGTCACGTCCACCTGGAAGCGAGCGTTCTCCATCGAGTTGCAGGCAAGGTGCTTCACGCAGGCCATCGCGTGGCGCTGCACCCCGCGGCAGAGCGCCGCACCCATCTCGCCGACCAGGCAGGGATCCTCTCCGTAGGTCTCCTGTGCCCGGCCCCAGGCCGGATGACGAAGGACGTTGACGCAGATGCCGCCGAACAGGTCGGCCCCGATCGAGCGGAGCTCGCGACCGATGGCTTCGCCGATCCGCTCCTCGAGGTCGGGGTCGAAGGTCGCGCCGCGGGCCATGCCGACCGGAAAGCAGGTCGCCTGGCCGACGACGACGCCGCGTGGACCGTCGGAGAACGCGAAACCCGGAAAACCGATGCGGTCGATGCGTGCCGCTCGGAAGGGACTCTTGTGGTAGCCACCCTCGCCGAGGTAGGCGATCCCCGCCCAGAACGGGGCGTCGCCGTCGAGACACCCGAGCTTCTCCTCTTCGGTCAGGCCGGCGACGAGCTCGCCGACCCCAGCATCGCTCCGAGCGGCGTCCCACTCGGTCCTCTCGTCTCCTCCGACGGTCATCGCGTGCTCCTCGGGCGTCCGGCTGTGCGGGCCATAGCGTAGGAGGGCCGTTCGGGCCGAGTGCCCGCGCAGAGCGGCTCGGCCCGACGCGTTTCACGGACGCGGCGACCCGCGCCACCTGCGCTCTCGCGCCGCGCTTGAGCGCGACGGAGGGGCGATGTAGAACACGGGGCGCACGGGGAGCGTCGTTGTGACCGCGGGATGCGGTCGGTGTCGGCGCTGTCGTTCCCCGACCATCCACCACCGGAGAAACCCTTGTGGTTAGGGTTTTTGTCCGAGGAAGGTAGGTCGAGGGAGTTGATGCCCGTGATCCTTCTGGTCGTCGTCGCGGTTGTGTGGATCGCGATCCTCGGCCGGGGAATGGTGCGACGGCGCACGAGCGGAGGCGACGGGATCACCTCGATCTCGGACTTCCACCAGCAGCTTCGCGTCCTCGAGCACTCCTCGCCGCCTCCGATCGTGGCGCCGGCCTACCGTCTGCGCGCCATCGGTGGCCGGCAGGTCTCGCCAGAGGACGTGGAAGGACCGGAGCACGACGGACGTCCCGTCCTGACCGTCGTCGGAGCAAAAGACCTCCCTCGGCCCGCCCTCGCCTTCCTCGGACAAGAGGCCGACGACGACTCGAGCGTTTACGACCCGTCGGGTCGAACCCAGCCGACCAGCGCTTCTTCGCCCGGGAGGCAGGCGGCCGGGCCGCCCGCCTCCTCCGAGCAGCGACTCTCCCGTCCTGGTGAGCCGCTTGCCGCTCCACCACCCGACCCGTTCGCCCGCCAGCTCGCGCGTCGCCGGCGCCGCGACACCCTCGGCGTGCTCGCCGCGGTCTTCGTCGTGACCATGCTCGCCGGCTTCATTCCGGGGGCTTCGGTTCTCTGGACACTTACCGCGGTCTCCGGTCTCGCGCTCACCGCGTACGTCGTCCTCCTTGTCCAGATCCGGCGCCGGGCCGACGAACGTGAACGCAAGCTCCGCTACCTCGATCCCTGGGTCGACGAAATCACCGTCTCCTACCCCGACGACGTGAGCGGGCGGTACGCGCACCCCGCCCACGGCGCTGCGTCGGCCCGCTGAGTCTTGTTGCCCGCGCCGGAGGTCTCGTTATGATGCAGCATGGCCACTGAGACCCGGACTTCCCGCACCGACCTCGTCGCCGCTCTGCTCTCTGCACTCGAGGGGCGCGAGTTGCTCGAGCATCCCTTCTACCAACGATGGTCCGCCGGCCGTCTCGAGCGCGGCGAGCTCGCCGAGTACGCGTCCCAGTACCGCGCGTTCGAGGCTGCCCTCCCCGCGGTGCTCGGCGCGCTGCACGAGCGTCTTCAGGCCGAAGGGCGGACCGAAGCCGCGGCGCTCGTCGCGCGCAACCTCGCCGACGAGCTCGGGGAACCCGAACCGCACCTCGCGCTCTTCGACCGGTTCGCCGAGAGTGTGCGCGAAGAGTCGCCGCCGAGCGAGCCGGGACCGGCGGCCGTCGCGCTGGTCGACACCTACGAGCAACTGGCTGAGGAGAGCCCGGTCGCCGCGCTGGCCGGTCTCGCCGCGTACGAGTTGCAGGCGCCCGCGGTCGCTCGGTCGAAGGCCGACGGGCTCCGTCTGCTCTACGGCATCGACGGGAGCGGCACCGCGTTCTGGGACGTGCACGCCGAAATGGACGCAGAGCACGGCGAGTGGGCGATCGACGCGCTCTCGGCGGCCGATGCCGACGCGAACGAAGTCGCTGAAGCCGCGGCCCGTGCCGCGGCCTCGTGGTGGGCGCTGCTCGACGAGCGGGAGGCCGAAGCGCCCCGCTCAGCCGAGCTCGGTACCGAGGACTGAGACGAAGGAGACCATCTCGCCCGGATAGCCACCCAGGTTGTGGGTGAGGGCGAGGGTTCGATCGGTTTGGATCTGGCGTTCCGGGGTCGCCTCACCTCGTAGCTGTAGCCACGCCTCGAAGAGCATCCGGAGCCCCGATGCGCCGACCGGGTGGCCGAAGCTCTTCAGACCGCCGTCCGGGTTGACCGGCAGCGCCCCGGTCCGGTCGAAGGTTCCGGCGAGCACCTCTTTCCACGCGGTGCCGCGCTCGGCGAAGCCGAGGTCCTCCATCAGCACCAGCTCGGTCGGCGTGAAGCAGTCGTGCACCTCCGCCATCGCGAGCTGTCGACGTGGGTCGGTGATGCCGGCCTGCTGGTACGCGTCCTCTGCCGTCCGGGCGCACTCGGGGAACCAGGTGTAGTCGTACTCCGGATCGATGAGGCCGGAGCCACTACCCGCGGCGAAGGAGAGCGCCTTGATGTAGAGCGGATGGTCGGTGTAGCGGTGCGCGTCCTCCGCCCGGACCACGATCGCCGCCGCGGCCCCGTCGGCCACTCCCGCGCAGTCGAACACGCCGAGCCGGCCGGCCACTCGGGGTGACGCGCAGATCGTCTCGACGGAGACCTCCTTCCGGAACTGCGCGCGCGGGTTACCGCGCCGTTCTGGTGGTTCTTCCACGAGATCCGGGCCAATACCTCGGCCAGCTGGTCGTCGTCGACGCCGTACTTCTTGCCGTATGCGGGAGCGACCATCGAGAACATGGCTGCTGCGGTGAGGGTCCGCGCGGTGCCGTCGTTCGGGATGGGAAACGCGTTCAGACCCTGGTAACCCGAGTCCTTGACCTTCTCCGCACCGACCGCCATCCCGACGTCGTACGCGCCGGAGGCGACCGCGTAGGCAGCCGCCCGCAGCGCCTCGGACCCGGTGGTGCAGTAGTTCTCGACCCGGGTGACCGGCTTGTTCTCGATCTGCAGCGGACGGGCCAGGGTGATGCCGCTCATCCCCGACTGGGCGGTGCCGAGCCAGAAGGCGTCGACGTCGTCCTTTGCCACGCCTGCCGAGACGAAGGTCTCCTCCGAAGCCTCGACGATCAGGTCGTCGAGGCCCTTGTCCCAGTGCTCGGCGAACCGGGTGCACCCCATCCCGACGATCGCCACCCGGTCCTTGATCCCGTGCGATGCCATCGCTCCGTCCCGTCCTCTCGTCGATTCAGCCGGCGCCGGCCGGCGCCGGCTTGGCCTTCCAGAAGTAGTCGTGGATGCCGTCCGCGGTGTAGAGCCTGCGGAAGGTCATCGCTACCCGGTCGCCGATCCGCACCGCGTCGGCGTCGACGTCGGTGAGCTCGACGGGCAAGCGGCCACCACCGTCGAAGTCGACCACGGCGAAGACGATCGGGGGGCTCGGCGAGTAGGCGAGCCGGTCGACGGTGAAGGTGGTGATGGTCGCCCGGGTGTCGGCGAGTCCGATCGGCTCCATGTCGTCGACGGCGCCCCCCTTCATCGAGATGCGCGACGGCGGGAGGTGCACGGCCTCGCTCGTGCGGTCCTGGGAACCGACGAACCCGAACTTCCACTGCTCGCTGCGCCAGGCAGCCGTCGCCGACACCCGCGAGGGCTCGGGCCGGCGCGGCGGCTCGGGCGTGACCATCCCGCGCCACGAGAGGAAGGTGCCGTAGCCGACCGGCGCGCCGCGGGCGACTTGCGCCGCGACCGGGTCGGACGGCGACCACTCGCCGATCGCCGCAGTGGTCCGGAAGACGAGGGCGTCGGCACCGTCGGCGAGGGAGAGCACCACGACGACCTGGTCGGGGCCCGCCGTCTCGAGCATCGACGAGAGGAGGAGGGCCGGCTGCGCGGTCCCCGCCTGTCCCACCGTCGAGGAGAGATCGTCGGCGAGGGACTCCTCTCCGACCCCGAGCCCGCGGGCGACCGACTTCGTCGCCCGGGTGTGCATGCCGGTGACCGCCACCTTCCCGACGTCGCCGGGGCTCACCCCTGCGACTTTCAGCGCCGTCTCGAACGCCTCGGCCCCGAGTGGGACGTAGCGGGTCTCACCGAAACGCTCCTCCCAGACCCGCGACCGCCGATCGCCGGGTCTGCGCCAGCGGTCGAGGAACTCGTCGCTCACCGACGCCCCTCCGAGGTACTCGGCGATCACCGGCGCGCCCGTGCGGTCGTCGCCGACCGCGACCGCGGCGGCCGCGTCGCCGCCGGCCGATTCGTCGGGCGAGGTGGGGAGCCCGTCGCGCAAGTCCGAACTCACCGCCAGCGTCGATCCGCTCCCCTCGAGTGCCGCGAGGAGCGCGCCGACCCCGGAGCGCAGCGCGCCGCCGAAGTCGAAGGCGCCCACACTGCCGTCGAGGCGGAGTGCGGCGTGGATCGCGGCGGCGTTGGTCTTGTCCAGGTAGGCAGGGGTGGCCGTCGAGAACCAGAGCCGGGTGAGGCGCGCCTCGGGCACTGCTCGGAGCGCGAGCCGTGAGGCCTCGACCCCCATGGTGGTCGTGTCCTCGTCGTGGGAGGCCACGCTCCGGGTGCCCTTGCCACCGCCGCTGCCGAAGACTCCGGCGACCGCCGCGCGCTCGAGGCGTCGGTAGGGCACGTAGCCCGCGATGCTCACGATGCCTCTCATGGCGTCACTCCTGTCGGCGTGCCTGGGTCGGCGGGCTGGGAGGGAGCCGACGTCGCTGGCCCCCTCGGGACGGTCATCCTATGATGACCAGAATATCTGACGGTCTGTCAGGAAACGACGGCGTACGACCGCGTGCGCCCGCCGCGCCGGACGATGGAGGCCCGATCGTGGACTTCGAGTTCACCCCCGAGCAGCAGGAGTTCGTGAAAGAGGTCGAGGCCTTCCTCGACGCCAACGACGACCCCGAGGTCTTCGACGTCACCCGCGAGAACATGGCCCAGATCGTCGACACGCCGGTGCGTCGCCGCTTCATGGCCAAGGTCGGGGAGCAGGGGTGGCTCGGGATCACCTGGCCGAAGGAGTACGGCGGCTCCGACGGGGACGGGCTCTACGAGTACCTCCTCAACGAAGCGCTGGCCGCCCGGGGAGGACCCCAGATCGGCAAAGGGGTCGGGATCGTCGGCAAGACCATCATCCGCCACGGCAGCGAGAAGCTGAAGCAGGAGTTCCTGCCGAAGATCCTGCGCAACGAGGTCGAGTTCGCCGTCGGGTACTCCGAGCCGAACGCCGGATCCGACGCTGCGTCGATGCAGCTCAAGGCCACCCGCGACGGGGACGGATGGCGCCTCAACGGACAGAAGACCTGGACGACCTCCGCACACTTCGCCGACTGGTACTGGCTGGGCGCACGCACCGACCCCGACGCGCCGAAGCACAACGGGATCACTCTCTTCCTCGTGCCGATGGACCACCCGGGGATCACCGTCGAGCCGATCTGGACGATGGGCGACGAGCGGACCAACGCGGTCTACCTCGACGACGTCTGGGTGTCCGACGACTACGTGGTCGGCGAGCTCAACCACGGGTTCCAGTACATCTCCGAGGCGCTCGACCTCGAGCGCTTCACCCTGTTCACCTACTCACAGATCGGCCAACGGCTGGAGCTGCTCACCGCGTACGTGGCCGGTGCCACCCGTGACGGCGAGCGCTTGGCGGATGACCCGGTGGTGCGTGCCCGACTCGCCCATCTGCACACCGAGGCCGAGGTGGCCCGGGTGCTCGGGCTCAAGTTCGTGGACGCCTCGTCTCGCGGCGGTGCGGCGCCGACCGCCGAGGCTTCCGAGTACAAGCTGTTCACCACCGAGTACTCGCGCCGGCTGGCCAACGCGTCGATGGACATCGCCGGACCGGGTGGCCAGCTGCGGGTGCGCGACGAGGACGCCCCGATGGCCGGGCGCTCCGAGTCGACCTACCGCTACACGGTCATCGACACCATCGGCGGAGGCTCCTCGGAGATCCAGAAGAACATCATCGCCCGGCGGAAGCTGGGTCTCCCGAAGAATTTCTGAGCGCCCGCGGTGCCGGTGACCGACCAGCGCACGACCCCCGGCGAGGCGACGCCCGCGGAGCGGAGCGGTCCCCTCGCGGGAATCCGGGTGCTCGACCTCTCGACCGTCGGGCCTGCCGCACGCTGCACCCGACTGCTGGCCGACTACGGCGCGAGAGTCGTCAAGATCGGTGCGGTGCCCGGCCGCGGCGCGGAGCCGATCGCGCCGCCCTTCTACGCCTACAGCGGTTCGCGCGACCTCGACCGTGTGGAGATCGACCTGAAGGATCCCGAGGGGCGTGAGGCGTTCCTCGCGCTCGTCCGGCGCGCCGACGTGGTGGTCGAGAGCTACCGGCCCGGCGTGATGGACCGGCTCGGGATCGGCTTCGAGGAGCTCTCCTCGGTCAACCCCAAGATCATCCTCTGCTCGACCACCGGGTACGGGCAGGAGGGCCCGCGCTCGGCCTGGGCTGGTCACGATCTCAACTACCTCGGCGTCGGCGGTTTCCTCGCGATGTGCGAGCCCGCTGCCGACGGAGGACCACCGGTTCCCGGCGCCACGATCGCCGACGCAGCGGGGGGAGGGATGCAGGCGGCGATGGCGGTGATGGCCGCGCTGGTCGGGCGAGCGCGGGACGGCTCGGGGGTGCACCTCGACGTGTCGATCGCCGACGGGGTGCTCTGGCTGTGCTCCCTCGCCGTCGACGAACATCTGGCGACCGGCGCGGAGGTCGGCCCGCGACACGACGTCATCACCGGCCGGTACGCCTGCTACGACACCTACCGCGCGAAGGACGGCAAGTGGCTCGCGGTGGGGGCGATCGAGCCGAAGTTCTTCGCCAACCTCTGTCGTCTGCTCGGCTGTGAGCAGTGGGCGGCCCGTCAGCTCGACGACGAGGCCCAGGACGCAATCCGTGCCGACCTTGCCGCGGCCTTCGCGACCAAAGACCGCGACGCCTGGGTGAAGGAGCTCCCCGGTGCCGACACTTGCGTCTCCCCGGTGCTCGCCGTCGACGAGGTCGCCGCCGACGGGCACTTCTCGGCCCGCGGCGCGTTCGTCGACGCAGAGCTGGCCTCCTCCGACGATCGACCGGAGCGGTTCCGCCAGGTCGGACGAGTTCTGGCTGGCATGGCGCCGGTCGCCGGCACCGTGATCGCCCGCGACCCGCTCGCCTCCGACCCCGACGGGGTGCTCGCCGCAGGAGGACTCGCACCCGAGCGGATCGCCGAACTGCGTGAGAAGGGGGCGGTCGGATGAGCGCGATCCGAGTCGAGGACGTCGAGCAGCTGATCGGAGTCGAACAGTACGAGGAAGAGGGCGAGTTCCCGGTCGAGCGCGGCTACGTCTGGACCACGTGCGCCTCGGTCGAGAACGGCAACCCGCTCTTCTGGGACGACCAGGTCGCCGAACAGGTCACCGGCGGACCGATCGCGCCGCCGACGATGGTCTCGGTCTGGTTCCGACCCCACCACTGGGCGCCCGAGCGCACGACCGGTGGCCTCCCGCTCCAGGTCCACTTCGACCTGAAGGAGGGCCTCGGCCTCCCCGAAGCGGTGATGTCCGACAACACCATCGTCTTCTACGAACCGGTGCGTCCCGGCGACCGGCTGCGCACCCATCAGATCCTCCGCTCGGTGAGCGACGAGAAGACCACCCGCCTCGGCACCGGCCGCTTCTGGGTGATCGACGTCGAGTACCACAACCAGCGCGGCGACCTCGTGGCAGTCGAGAGCTACACCGGCTTCGGCTACCGGCGGAGTGGCGGGCAAGGGGAAGCCGGCCGATGACCACTCTGCCGGTCGACCGGCTCCTCCACCGAGCGGTCGCTGTCGGCGACCTCCTTCCCGAGCTCGCCTACCCGGTCACCGCCACCACCGTCGTGCTCGGTGCGCTCGCCTCGCGCGACTGGCGACCCATGCACCACGACAAGGACTTCGCGGTGAACCGGAACGGCACCCGCGACATCTTCTTGAACACCCCCAACCAGGCGGCCTGGTTCGAGCGCTACGTGACCGACTGGACCGGACCCTACGGCCGCCTGCAGCGGATGACCTTCCGCATGCTCGGCTCGGTCTTCCCCGG
>CAVUGU010000004.1:0-39685 GCA_963741055.1 uncultured Acidimicrobiales bacterium
TGTTGGTGCCGAGAATGTCATCCGAACGCCTGACTAGGAGTTACTCCATCGGTCGTTGCGCCGACAACAATGTGGAAAATCAGACCCGACAGCGTGGAAGGCGGGATCGTTTGGCGGCGCCCATGCCCAGCTGGGAGTGGTTTTGTCGGTACCCCACCGTTGTCGTTACGACCACGTTCTCCCTAGTCAGAACCAACGTCGCCTGTCCGGCCCGCAGAGGACTTTGGACCCTGACTTGAACCCCGGCCGGGATGCCGCCGTCCTTGACCTTGCATCCAGGACAATCGCAAGATGCTGCTAACCCTGTCCCGATATGAGCTCCAGAGGACGTCGGAAAGCCGGTCTGCAAGTGAGTCTTCCGTCAGACTCCTCCTAGCCGCGAAAACAGAAGCCAGCTTCCTTCGAACGGATCCCGGCCTCACTTCTCTTGACTGGATCGCCTTGATCAGGGGCGCGGGGAGCTCAACTGCTCTTGCACGCTCGGATCTCATCCCTGAAAACGGTTGGCATTTCTTCACAGCTCAGGCCAATCTGGCTCTGACACCGATCTGGCTCTCTCACAAATCGACGCTTCTCCGTCGACCCCACATCCGCTACGAAGCCGCAGCCGTGAACTCCCAAACTATGCCGCGATGAGAGTCCTTCACGAACAAGTCGCCATTACTTCCCACCTCGAGATAGGAACCCACGTGTCCAAAACTGCCCGAGGACCACAAGGCACTCGTGGATTCACCGGGCGAAGGAGCCGATTTGCCGTGCGGGTAGACCACAAGGTCGCCGTCCGGCTGCATTACAACGTAGGAGCCAAAATTCCCACTCGTTCCACTTTCCCAAAGTGCAACCGTACGGCTGTCGGCATAGTCGACCAGGTTGCCATCGGGTTGCATCACGAGAGCGAAACGATGGTTAGGCGACAAGAGAAACTGACCGGGCTGGAGGTACCCACCTGAAGGCAATTGCGACTGTGCCCGCCCAGTTCCGGTAGTGCTTCGACCCGATTGCCATGTAAAGGCGGCTCCGACGACGATTCCGATTGCTGCGAGGGCAACCGCCAACCAGATGGCGTACCTGTGCTTCCGGACCCGATTGGCCTGTTGGGCATGTGGGAGATCTGGAGTTACGTCACCCTTCGAAGATCCTCTCGTAGTCGTGTTCGATCCCAGCGCGAGGGTGGAAACCAGAGACCCCCGGGCTCTCGGTCCGCCGGGAGAAGGGACTCGACCTCCTCGCCTGCCTGTGTGATGACGCCCACCCAGTCGAGTTCCGTCCCAACGTGTTGCGTGAAGCCGTCGCACATCGCGCTTGCGCTGGCCCATCGTTTCTCTGGATCCTTCTCGAGGGAGACCATGATCGCCGTCTTCATCGACGGGGGCACACGTGGGTCGTCGATCGGCTCCGGTTCGGCGAAACGATGCTGCAGGATCAGCTTCTCCACGTCATCAGCCTCAAATGGGGGATGACCGCTGAGGCAGTGGTAAAGAACGCAGCCGAGGGAGTAAAGGTCCGACGCCGGACTGATTCTGCCACCTGTGAACTGCTCGGGGGCCGCATATCTGGCAGTGCCAATAAAGGATCCGAGCACGGTGAACTCGGTGGTCTCGTTGAGCGACTTGGCCACGCCGAAGTCGACCACCTTCACGACGCCGGCCGTGGTCACGAGAATGTTGCCTGGCTTCACGTCGCGATGGATGATGCCCCGATCATGTGCGTGACCCAGAGCCGACAGGGCGTCGACGGCCGCACTTGCCGTACCGGCCACGGGTACACATCCAGATGACTTGAGAATATGGCGTAACGATTGGCCTGCGACGTACTCCATCACGATGAACGACCGATCGCCGTCCGTGCCAAAGTCGTAGACGGTGGCAATGTTCGGGTGGATCAGTGAGGCAACGTGTCGGGCTTCTCGGTGGAAACGTTTGCGAAGAGACGGGTCCGAGGCGACGTTGTAGGCGAGTACTTTGACTGCGATCTGACGCTCCAATTCGGCGTCGTATGCGCGCCAGACGACCGAGGATCCACCCCGTCCGATGACCTCGATCAGTCCATATCGGCCGCCCACTGTCGATGCGGCGGTGTCGGTCGCCTGTTCCACTGCAACCAGCCTATGACTGAGCGACGACCGGTGGCACCGCGCCGCATCTCATAGGCTCGCCTACTGTCGCTCGAGATGGAGGGAACAGATGGCGTCACTCCAGGAGTCGAACGGCGTGCGACATCGGCTGATCTCAGATTCGGTGACGATTGGACGTGGGCGAAGCAACGACGTCGATCTTCATGACACCAAAGCCTCGCGGTCGCATGCAGAGCTTCGCTTGTCCGAGGGCCACTGGCGGCTGGTGGATCTGGAAAGCCGGAACGGCACCTTTGTAAATGACCGCCGAGTGCAACGGCGTTCCCTGCGTGATGGCGATCGGATTCAGATCGGTGACTCCACGCTCACCTTCTCAGTCGAAGAGGACGAGGACGAGACTGAGATTGATGATTCCTGGCGTCCGGTGGGTTCAGTTCCTGACCTTTCGGAACGTGAAAAGCAGATCCTCGCGCTGATTGCTCAGGGGCTCACCGACAGGTCTATCGGCGAAGAACTTTTCATCAGTGCGAGCACTGTGCGCTCCCACCTAGACCGCATCAAGCACAAAACAGGATTGCGTCGAAGATCCGAGCTCACTCGACTAGCCCTCGAACTGCGACTGGCCGACTGATCTAGCTTCCGTATGAGCGACACGGCGGAGTCACCATCGCAGCTCGCCTCTCGATCACCGGCTGGTTCAGCCGTTGACCTTCCATAGAACCGTGGAATTGAACGTCGCCGAACGTCGAGACGCCGCCATCTGAGGCAAGTAACCAGCACCTGTCCATCGGGGGTGGCAGCCATGCCAACGACCGGCTGGTTGAGTCGCGTGGCTCCCATCGAGACGACCGATCTGACCGGCCTCTGTCTCGTCGACCATCGGACGACGACTCCTTCATCGGTGACTCGATTCTGTTGGAGGATCGTCGATCCGCCAGGGAGAAAGGGGCAAGATTGACCACACTCACCTCCCGAATCGGGGCAATTTGGCCCTACCGACAGCACATCCTTGTGTCCCATTATTTAACTCACATCCGATGACACCGTGGGAACGGAAGATTGTGACGCGCTTGCCAAGACCTCGATTCCTTGGTCGCTTTCTGCTGCAGCTGTTGCTGGCCGCTCTTCTAGGAATGGCCGCCATGGGCGGAGGAGGGACCGCGAGTGCATCAGTTTCGTCGCCCTCTACAGCTCCTCCACTCCCGCCATCGATGGTCGGCGGCACGCTCTTCGGCATCTCCTGTTGGTCACCGAACTCGTGCGTTGCCGTAGGACACGCTCGTCCAAGTCTTGCGACTGAGAATGGACAGATTCCACTGATCGAGGTTCTTTCCGGTTCATCTTGGGTGCCCATCAATGTTCAGCCACCACCTTCCCCAGATAACCTCCCATCTAATCTTTCAGCCGTCTCCTGCACGTCGCCATATCGTGTCTCGCGGTGGGCGAATATTCGACAGGGCTGCAGTACGCACCGCTGGTCATGCAACTTTCAGGGACAGTCTGGAAGTGGAGCACTGTTCCGGTCCCGGCAGGGGCCGTGGGTCCTGACCTCACCGGAGTTTCATGTTCGTCCACGACCGTATGCGTTGCCGTGGGGAATTATCTCGATCCGAGCCACGAGCTTTACCAGGTCCTACATTGCGACGCTCTCCGGGTCGACTTGGACGTCGATACCCACACCAGTGCCGGTCCAATCGGTTAGTTCTGTTTTGTCGAGTGTGTCATGCACGTCGCCCAGTTCGTGCATTGCGGTCGGTGGGCTCGGCAGTTCGGCGCTCATTGAGACCTTGAGGGGTTCTACCTGGACTCCGTTCACGCCTTCGTTGGCTCCCGGCGCCGCACTCAACTCTGTCTCATGCTTCTCGTCCACTTCTTGTGTGGCCGTTGGATATAACGGTCCATTTGGTTTGCTCGGGGAGACCTTGACGGGGTCATCGTGGACACCAACCAGTCCGCCGAGTCTGCCCCAGACGCTCTCCGTACTCTCGAATGTCTCCTGTGCGGGACCCACCATTTGTCTGGCAGTGGGCAACGACGGCGCAACGGCACTGTATGAGACATTGATTGGGTCTACTTGGACGCTGAGCATGTTGCCGCCCCCACCTGCCGGTGCTAATTCGTCACTATGGGACGCGTCGTGCGTGACGGTTTCATCATGTTCGGCAGTGGGCTTCAGCCAGTCGTCGCCGATGGCGATCACCACATCGCTGCCGGCGCAGACATTCGTCGGCATCGCTGGGACTCCCTCGGGTGCGGGCTACCTCCTGGCGTCCTGTGCTGGAGAAGTCTGGAACTACGGGGATGCGACCTTTGCTGGGTCCATGGCTGGCCTAACCCTCAACGCTCCAATCAAAGGGATCGCGGCTACCGGGGATGGGAACGGATACTGGGAACTCGGCGCCGACGGGGGCATTTTCAGTTTCGGCGACGCCCATTTTTACGGATCGACTGGTGGAGTGCACCTGAATCAGCCTGTCGAGGCGATAGCACCGGCCGAAGACAACCGGGGCTACTGGCTGGTTGCCCGGGACGGAGGACTCTTCGCCTTCGGTAGCTCGGCGTACCACGGTTCGCTTCCCGGACTCGAGTCGCGGTGTCCAACATCGTGGGCATCGTTCCCACCCCGAGCGGCCATGGCTATTGGATGGTCGGCAGCGATGGAGGGGTCTTCGCCTTTGGTGATGCCGGATTCGTGGGGTCGCTGCCGGGTTGGGCGTCCATGTCAGCAACATCGTGGGCATCGTTCCCACCCCGAGCGGCCATGGCTATTGGATGGTCGGCAGCGATGGAGGGGTCTTCGCCTTTGGTGACGCCGGATTCGTGGGGTCGCTGCCTGGGTTGGGCGTCCATGTCAGCAACATCGTGGGCATCGTTCCCACCCCGAGCGGCCATGGCTATTGGATGGTCGGCAGCGATGGAGGGGTCTTCGCCTTTGGTGATGCGCCATTTCTGGGAAGCGCGGGTTGACTGTTCATGGGGCACTCGTTTGAGTCCTCAACCCTCGCCTCGTGGACCCAGCCCCCAACGTTGTCAGCCGACGCTTCAGCTATGACGGCTGCTAAGCGCGCACGAAGCTCCGTCCCTCCGTCCCTGTTGTCCCTCGTTCTCCCGGTAGGCCGTCCCAGTTTGGTGCCGCCTGGGTGCCGTATTTCCGCTCTACCGTGAACAACACAATGAAAGAGCAAGGCTGGCGCGGGGAGGCGGGGCAAAACCGCCGCGCACGGAGACGGGCGAGGTGCAGCGCGGCGAGGGCGCAGGGCCGGCGGCGCCGCCACCCGAGCGGGGAGGGCAGGGCGCGGAGGAGCGGGGGGCGGAGGGGGCCATCGCCGAGCCGGCGATCTGGGGCCGGTCTGGTTAACCGAAGTGCGTCCGGCACACTCGCCCATCTTCAACCTCCAGGTTCAAGCGATTGTGCCGGAGCGACATGTCAATCGGCTTGAGAGTTCGGCCACCTGCGGACTCCAGCACCCGAACGTCGTGAAACCCGGAGTCAAAGGCAATCGCAACTGCATCATCGGCCGAGAGGCCTATCAGTACTGAGGGGTCGAGCAGAGGGCGGCTGGGTGGCGGCGGCTGAATATGCGAATCCACGAAGGCGAGTCTGCCATCACGATCCAGAGACTCCGTCCCGCCGTTCTGGAACACTGCGAATCCCGATGATCTCGAACGTTTGGGGGGCAGTTAGCACTCCGCCTGAGTTCCCGAGACCGCCCTATTTGGGTCTGCCAGCATCAGCCCGGGATCCATGACAGGATCTCGGCGCTCGCAGCACTCGCCGGGGAGTTGTCGGACGATGCAGGAAAGTCGCATCGAGGTTCTAGGCGTCTAGGGGGGCGAACGACTTGACGGGATGGCATAGAAGTAGATCATCAGTCCCAGTCGTAGGGCGTCGGGAGCGCCGCCTGTCGGCGCTTCTTGGCATCGTGCTCAGCCTTACTACCGTCGTTCTAGGCGTCGGGTGGAGTCCCAGTACCGCGAACGCGGCCATCTCGCCGACGGCGGCTGGTTATTTCACGTTCGGGCCAATCGCGTTCGGTGATGCGGCTAGCTGTACATTCCAGGGCTTCGACGGCTTGGGGACCCCCCCTTGGCTCTTCGCCAGTGCGCCGGTTGTGGGAACTGCGGTCACTCCCGACTGCGCCGGTGGATGGCTGGCGACTGCTGACGGTGGTGTCTTCAGCGCTGAGGGGACAGCCTTCTACGGTTCGGCTGGCGATCTGCCTCTCCGTGCACCTGTCGTGGGCATTGCAGCTACTCCCGACGATAAGGGGTACTGGCTGGTCGCCGCCGATGGAGGCATGTTCAGCTTCGGGGATGCGGCGTTCTACGGGTCGATGGGTGGAAAGCCGCTCAATGCCAGCATCGTTGGAATGGCAGCTACGCCCGATGGCAAGGGGTACTGGCTGGTCGCCGCCGATGGAGGCATGTTCAGCTTCGGGGATGCGGCGTTCTACGGGTCGATGGGTGGAAAGCCGCTCAATGCCAGCATCGTTGGAATGGCAGCTACGCCCGATGGCAAGGGGTACTGGCTGGTCGCCGCCGATGGAGGCATGTTCAGCTTCGGGGATGCGGCGTTCTACGGGTCGATGGGTGGCCAACGCTTGCTCGCACCGGTCACGACGATGACGGCAGCGCCGGACGGCAAGGGTTATTGGGTTGTTGCCGCAGACGGAGGCGTCTTCTCCTTCGGCGACGCCGGGTTCTTCGGATCACCAGCAGCTCCAAATTCCGGATATCCGGGCGGCTCCAACGGGAACAACGTGATCGCCAACCCAATCATTGCCCTCGTGCCAACCCCGAGCGATCAAGGGTATCTCTTGCTGCCAGCCGCCCCTGGCGTCAACCCGACCCTTCCCAGCGAAACCGGTTATGCGTTGGCTCAACGGGAGTATCAGTTCAGTTGGAGCGAAGCAGCTGTCTTCCAATCGGTGACATGGCTACAGGCCGCTGCCTATCTCATGATCGGCCAAAGGGTGGATCCGGGCACTAGGTCGGGCTATCCAGCGGCTATCGCGGAATTGATTCAACTGGCCTCTGTTCCCGAAACGAACGTGACACCGACCCAAGCCGCAGAGGCTTCTGCTGATATTGCCGCCCTAACGCCCTTCTTCAACCTCCAAGGCTGACAACGCCAACAAGTGTGTAGAGCATGCCCTCCAAGTGCCGGTCAGCCACGCTCGATAAGTGACCCGCTCCCGGTTCGGGGCAGTCCTTTCCCTCCGCCCGTAGGCTTCGTGCGTGGGCGAGAAAGGTGACCTTCTTGGGTTGATCGACGAGGCCCCTGTGAACCTCCGTACGTTCGAGGCGACCCTGTGGACTTGGCGTCACCACGAACGAGCCCGGCAAGCAGTCGAAGTGTCGGTGCGTCGCACGGGAGGCAGTGTCGCCCACATGATGGTCGGGACCGGACCTATCGAGGAGACCTCCGACACCCACGAACACATCGCCATCCAGCTTCCGAATCGGTGGAGGATTGATGGCACCGACCGGATCGAGGTAAGCGATGGTTCGAGCCGGTGGGTCGGGAGGTCGGGTCACATCACCCACCTGACCGCCGATCAGCCGGATCTCGACTCGACCGAGTTAGGCCCAATGATTCATCCTGGCGCGTTCCTGTTCGGACGGCTGCAGTTTGCGATGCCCACCATGGATCAGATCGCGGGTCGGGACTTGTGGCGAGTCGAGGCACGGCCCAACACGATGCGAGCAATGAGACAGCCGGTCCCGATGACGCTCGGTGGCATCGAGCAGACCTTTTGGTTCGATGCTGAAACCGGGATTGTCCTGCGACACGTTGGCCTGTTCGAGGAACAACCCTGCACCATCCACGAGTTCAGCGATCTTTCCCTCAACCGACCGCTCGCCGAGGAGATGTTCCGGTACGACCCTCGACCGGGAGAGAAGGTCGAAACCCAGGCCGACCAACTCCTTCGTATCGCCGACCACCGCGGGATCGACCTCAGTGAGGTCGACCGGGGCGATCCTAAGGCGATCCAAGCCGCCCTCTCAGCGTCGATGCGAGGTCAACCGACAACCGAGCACATGGCGCAACGGAGACGGGATAAGCACGTCCCGGTCGGTCCTCCCCCGGCCGACGAACCCGAGGCCCGGCGGCAGATCGAATACGCCTTCGGGCACCTCGATGAGGTGGGAACGGATGGAACCACCCTCGTCAACGTGCAATCCGGCGAGAAGATGGCGGATCTCCTCTCCCAGGCGCGCCGTCGCCTTCCAAACTCAGACCCCACCGCGGTGAAGACGGTGGTCGACGATGTGCTGTTCCTCCGGAGTGACGCGGCCGTCGTCTGGTTCGGCATCGAGGTCGACGGCCAGCGGTTCCCAATGGTCAACGGCCGCGAGGGTCGTGCAGTCCTGGTCGACGGTCGCTGGCTCGTCGAACGGGCCAGCCTCGTCGATCTGCTGGGATTCGCGGGTGTGTCCTATTCGCCTAACAATTTGACCTGAGCGACGGCGATGGGGGCGGCGCCATCGTGCGCCCATCGCGCGGTCGCAGTCAATCGCAGTCATTCGCTCACGACCACATAAGGACTCTGAACGGCCATGATCGTTCGTGGCTGTCCGTCGTTGTTCGGGCTAACAGTCTTTGCAAGCAGAGGTTCGAATCCGCCCGATGAGCTGGACCATCGTCGCGGCGGCGTGACTACATCGTGACTACAAACCCTGAGGAATCGACGCAAAGCGGCACCGTAGGTGAGAAAGACGATGCAGGTCACGAACGAATTCAGCCAGGGATGGATGCCTGTGGGACCGGCTGGCTCGCTCTTTTAATCCCAAGGTGGCGGGATCGAGACCCGCACGGCCCACCGAATCCGGTCGATCGGTCCGGTTGATCCTGGTCAGATCGCGTGTCAGCCCGGGCGGACGAACCCGGCGAGCATCTTGCCGATCTCGATCGACGCGGTGCCCGACGTGACGACTGGATCGTTCGCCGCGAATACCCGGAGATCGTCTTCCTCGTCGGTTTCGACCACCCCGAGGCCCCAAGATCCCGTCCCGTCGAGCACCGGTCCGAAGACCACCATCTGGCCCGAATCGACGTAGGGCTGCCAGTGCGCGGCGTGACGTCGCATGATCTCCCGCTCTTCGTCGGTCATGTCGAGGGCGAAGGTCGGGCGAGGGGCCTGCAATCGGAAGACAAAGGCACTCATGGGCCTCGACCCTACCCAGACCGGCATTCGGTCCTCTGGGTGTCCCGTGTCGCAGCACGGGCTCCGTCCACCTCCGAACGTCCGACCTGTCTCGGCGCGACGAGACCCCAGGAAGGAATGGCCCTTCGCTGGGGTCTCGGAGCGAACTCAAGAAGTCGCTCTGACCAGACTGGGGTGGCGGAGCCCCTTCGGTCTGGCTGACGGAATGGTATCCGGACCCACCTTGCCGAACGCCTTGCCCTCGCGCAATGCCTCCTTGAACTGGACCAATACGGAGAATGTCCATACGCCTTGACATTTGTTGTCCATACCTGTTGACTGGCCTGGGTGGCGGAATCCCGCGGCTCGTCCCTCCCGATTCCGGGGGGACGTCCGCGCAACGGCTCTACTGCCCGGCAACGATGTCGATGGATCGGTGTCCGCCTTGATCGAGAGGTGGCATGGCAGACGAGCTTGAGCAAGTTCGACATGCGCTCGAGGGAATCGTTCGAGCCGACGAGGACCTTCAGATCGCGGCGGAGCGACATCGAGAGCTGAGCCTCGAGACCGCGCGGCGCCTCGAGAAGGGCACCGAAAAGTTGACCGACATCCTCGTCGACCTGCAAGCGGCCGAGCGTCGCCAGGAGGTGAACGATGCGATCGAGGGATTCGAGTCGGCCCGCCACGCGGTTCGACTCGCCTTCTTCGCGTTCGGTCGTACACAAGGTGCGACCCCGACGTCGGTCGGCCGGGCCCTCGGGATCTCCCGACAGCTGGCGTCCCGGCTGGCGAACCTGTCCGAGGAGTCCGACTCCTAGCCACGATCGGGCGGCCCGGGCCAGATCGCGAGCCCCCGGGCCGGCCTCCACCGCCCTGTCGTATTTCCGCTAGTGCGCGGTGCCTCGATGCGTCAGGCTGGTCGGGTGATCGAGGACCCGGACCGCTGCTATCTCGCAGTCCAATCGCGTGATCCCCGCTTCGACGGGTGGTTCTTCACCGCCGTCCTGACCACCGGGATCTACTGCAGGCCGAGCTGCCCGGCCCGCACCCCCCACCGCGAGAACGTCGTCTTCTACCCCACGGCCGCGGCCGCTCAGCTCGCAGGGTTCCGCGCCTGCAAACGGTGTCGGCCCAACGCGTCGCCCGGATCACCCGAGTGGGATGCTCGGGCCGACGTGGTCGCCCGGGCGATGCGCCTGATCGCGGACGGCGCGGTCGATCGTGACGGCGTCGGCGGACTCGCCGCGAGCCTCGGCTACAGCGTGCGCCAGCTCGAGCGAGTGCTGCTCGCCGAAGTGGGTGCCGGACCGATCGCGCTGGCGCGAGCCCAACGCGCACAGACGGCGCGCGTCCTCATCGAGACGACGGCGCTTCCGATGTCGAACGTCGCCTTCGCTGCGGGCTTCGCGAGCATCCGGCAATTCAACGACACCGTACGAGACGTCTTCGGGATGTCGCCGACCGAGCTCCGTTCCAGAATTGCCCGTGTCGACAAGAAGCGGGGTCCGGTCCCGACCTCGCTCTCCCTCCGGCTCCCCTTCCGTCAACCGCTCTGTCCCGACAATCTCTTCGGCCACTTGGCCGCCACCGCGGTCCCCGGCGTCGAGGAGGTCCGAAACGGCACGTACCGTCGGACTCTCCGGCTCGGCCACGGGCCGGCGATCGTGGAACTGACTCCCACCCCGGACCACGTCGCCTGCACCCTGGTGCTCAGCGATCTTCGTGACCTCACGACCGGGATCGCCCGGTGCCGGTGGCTCCTCGATCTCGACGCCGACCCCGAGGCGATCGATGAACGGCTGGCTTCGGACCGGGTCCTCGCGCCCCTGATCGCCAAGGCTCCGGGTCGTCGAGTGCCCCGTTGCATCGACGGGGCTGAGCTCGCCATCCGATGCGGTGCTCGGCCAACAGGTCTCGACGGCCGGGGCACGCACCGTCGCCGGACGGCTCGCCGCGCGCTACGGCGAGGAGGTGCGGGACCTCCGGGGTGGTCTCTCCCGGCTGTTCCCCACTCCGGCGGCGCTTCGCGACTGCCGCGCCGCACTCGCCGGCGGCCGCCGCCAAAGCCTCATCGCGCTCGCCTCGGCGCTCGACGACGGTGTGCTCGAGGTGGGACCCGGATGCGACCGGGCCGCGACGCTCGCGACGCTCGAGAGACTTCCCGGCGTCGGCCCCTGGACGGTGCAGACGGTCGCGATGCGGGCCCTCGGCGACCCCGACGCCTTCCCACTGACCGACCTCGGTGTCCGTCGTGGTGCCGAATCCCTCGGTCTTCCGCGTGCTGCGGCACTCACGGCACACGCCGAACGGTGGCGTCCCTGGCGCGCCTATGCCGTCCAGCACCTGTGGGCCACCGGCGAGCATCCGATCAACCAGTGGCCACCGACAGATCCCCGTCCTCGAAGAAAGAGAGAAGCAGCATGACCCTCACCTCAACGGCCACCGTGACCACCACCGTCGACAGCCCTATCGGGCCTTTGACGCTCACCGCTTCGGACGGCTTCCTCACCGGCCTTTCCATGCACGAGCAGCGCCACGCACCGCGCGTCTCGGCCGAGTGCGGTCCGCGACGACGCCTGGTTCGCTCCTGTAACCGAGCAACTCGACGCGTACTTCTCAGGAGACTTGACTGACTTCGACGTCCAACTCCGCATGGAGGGAACCGAGTTCCAGCGCCAGGTGTGGGCCGGACTACGAGAGATCCCCTACGGGGCCACGCTCAGTTACGGAGAGCTCGCCCGCCGGGTCGGACGCCCGGGGGCCTCCCGCGCGGTCGGGCTCGCCAACGGCAGAAACCCGATCGCCATCGTGGTCCCCTGTCATCGGGTGATCGGCTCGGACGGCCAGTTGACCGGCTACGGCGGCGGGATCGATCGCAAGATCTGGCTCCTCGACCTCGAGCAGGCGGCGTACCAGAACCCGAAGTAGGAGCTGGGCTCGGGCGCCCGTGGTCAGGTGCTCAGTCCTGGAAGCCGATCGCCGCGTGCGTCCCGTCGCAGAAGGGCTTGTTGCGTGACGCGCCGCAGCGGCAGAGCGTGACCCGGTTCCGCACCTCGTAGGGCTCACCGGTGGCGCTGGCGACCGGAATGCCGCCTCGCACCCAGATCGGTCCCGCGACACCCTCGGTCGGGTCCTCGATCACGCCGATCGACGGCTCGAAGGAGGGTTCCTTCGCGGTTCTCGTGTTCCGGTCCCACGCCACCAGGCGACCCGATGGGCACAGCCCCGCTTCGAGCTCGGTCTGGCGCGCCGCGTCCTCGCCGGGACGTTCCACCAGGTTCCAGACCTGACCGGCGACGTCGCAGAAGCGCGCGAACGCACAGAGCGGCTGGGCGTCGGTCAGGAGCAGTGTCGGACCCTCCTGTACGTCCGCTTGTTCGACGTACGGTGAGCGGTCGGCGACCTCGGTGCCGTCGAACCCGATGCGGCGATGCGTCCCGTCGCAGTAGGGCTTGTTCGACGAATGGCCACATCGGCAAAGGGCGCACGAAGCCTGTGTCTCGAACTCCTTACCGGTCCGCCACCCGATCGAGTTCCCTTCGTCGTCGGAGACGATGACTTCTTGCGTGATCGGAATCGAGCCCTCGATCAGGTAAGGCCCGTCCTTGCTGACCGTCACCTTCATCTCGGACGGCCGATCCACGTCCCCTCCCAGCTCGATTCAGCCCCGAAGCGCCGGATGGCGTTTGGCGACGGCGGGCACCAGCACGCTCCGAGGTGACATCCAAGCCGCCGCGGCAGTGACCCGGTTCGCCACACCGGGGATGACGACCGCTCGGTTGGCGTCCAATCCCGCGACCGCGGCTTTTGCGACCTCGACGACCGGCACCCACATGAAGCGGGGCAACGACTCTTCGAAGTCCTGGTCGGTCATTCCTGATGCCGCCTGGAACCCCGTCGACACGGGACCGGGGCAGAGGGCGGTGACCGTCACCCCGTACGGCCGGAGCTCACCGCGAATCGCGTGACTGTAGGAGAGGACGAAGGCCTTCGACGCGCCGTACGCGGCCTGGCCGGGCAGCGGTTGGAAGGCCGCGGTCGACGCGACGTTGAGCACTGCGCCACTCCGGCGCTCGACCATGGCAGGGAGGAACAGCGAACAGAGGTGCACCACGGCCTCGACGTCGGTGCGCACCATGGCCACTTCGCTATGTGGATCGGAGCGGTAGACCGGACCGGTCGTCGAGAACCCGGCGTTGTTGACGAGGATGTTGACCCCGAGCCCGCGTTCGTCGAGCTCGGACTTGATGTGGGTGCGCGACGGCTCATCGGTGAGGTCGGCTGCCACCACCTCGGCGCGCACCCCATGGGCCGCGGTCAGCTCGTCGGCGAGTGCCCGCAGCTTGGGCTCGCTACGGGCGACGAGGGTGACCCCGAACCCGCGCTCGGCGAGAAGGCGGGCGATCTCCGCGCCGATCCCGGAGGAGGCGCCGGTCACCAAGCAGGTCCGGTCTGCGCTCGGCGCGGGCAACGGCATGGCCACGAGCGTAGATCCGACGGCGAGACCGTCGCGCAGCCGGTCGGGTCACCCCTCCGTCGCTGCCGCGTAGACCGCGCGGGCCCGGTAGCGGAGCGGTCGCTCGCCGAGCTCTTCGAGATAGTGGGCGATCCATCCGCTGATCCGTGCGAGCGTGAAGAGGATCTGTCCGGCCTCGGGCGGCAGGTCCATCGCCCAGGTGATCGCAGCCAGACCGAGGTCGACGTTCGGCCGGGGGATCCGCTGGGCTGCGGCGAGCTCGACCAGCGAATGGACGGTCGCTCGGGCCTGCGGCGTCGCCAGCTCGTCGAAGAGGCGCTCGAGGACCAGGTAGCGGGGATCCCCGTCGGTGTAGACCGTGTGCCCGAAACCCGGCAGCATCCGCTGCCAGCGGAGCGCGTCGTCGACGGCGCGCTCGACGCCGACCCGATCGGTCTCGTGGAGCAGGTTGCAGACCTGCTGGCTGGCAGCGCCGTGCAGAGGCCCGGCGATGGTCCCGAGACCGGCGAGGATCGCGTCATAGGGATCGGCACGGGTCGAGGCGGCGATCCGTACCGCCATCGTCGAGGACGCGAGCTCGTGATCGGCCAACAGGACCAAAGCGGCGTTGATCGCCCGCACCAAGGGACGCGACGGTGCCGTGCTCAGGCACATCGCAACCCGCGACGCGATCGAACCTCGTCGTTCGCGCCCGTCGTCGAGGTCGAGAGGGGTGAGCGGCTGGTCTGCGCGGTCGATGGTCTCCCTGCCAAGGGCCGGCGACGCTGCGTCGGCCAAAACATCGACCACGGTGGCGATCAGGTGTCGCGTGGTGCGCACGACCGCGTCGGGCCGCAGGTCGGCCCGGACCGGGTCGAGCGCGCCGGTCATCACGACCGACCACTCGATCACGCTCGGTGCTCGCAGCAGAGGAGGTCGACCCAGGTCGAGCGCGGTCCACGCCGGCGTCGGATCCTCCGGTTCTCTCACGTCCCACAGAAGCTCGGCGACGTCCTCGAACGAAGCGGTAGTGGCGAGCTCGACTGCGCGACGGCCGCGGTAGAGAGGGCCCGACTCGGTCAGCTGCGTGACCCCTGTGGTGATCACCGCCATCCTCGTCTCGACCGCTCGACCCTCCCGAGAGCGACGGGCCAGACCTTCGACCTCTTCCACTTCGAAGAGGCTGCGCCGTCCGTCGGGTGCCCGATGCGAGCGGAGAAGACCTCGGCTCACGTACGCGTAGAGGGTGTTGACCTTGACTCCGAGCCTGCGGGCGGCCTCGTCGGTCTCGAGCATCCGATCCACCTCCACCAGCGTACTCATATTGACTTGATCAACATTTACAACCGCTGGCCAGGCGACCACACTGTCGGAGAAGGGCTGCGGCCCGGCCCCATCGAACCTCGGGTCCGGGCCGCCCGGAACGAGGAGGGTCCCATGGCGACCGCCGTCCAAGAGCTCATGTCGGCACCACCGGTGACCTGTGACGCCAATGCGTCGTTAGCCGACGCGACCGCGCTGATGAACGAGCACCAGATCGGTTCGGTGGTGGTGACCGCCGGAAGGACCGTCGCCGGAATCCTCACCGAACGCGACCTACTGCGCGCCTCCGCGGAGCACACCGACCCGGCGACCGAGCCGGTCACCCGTTGGATGACGGCTGACCCGGACGCGGTGAGGCCCGACGAAGAGGTGGGCGCGGCCTGGTCCGGCCTGACCCATCATCACTACCGGCACCTGCCGGTCATCGACGCCGGCGCTCTGGTCGGCGTGGTGTCGATCCGCGACTTGCTCACGGTCGCGCAGATTCGGCCGGCTGACGAGAGCAGAGCCGACGTGCCGCGGGGTCTCGAGGGGGTCGTCGTGGCGCAGACATCGGTCGGCGACGTGCGCGGGCACGAGGGCTTCTACCACTACCGCCAGTACGCGGCGACCGACCTCGCCGCACGCCGTTCGTTCGAAGACGTGTGGAAGCTGCTTCTCGACGGCGAGCTCCCCGACCGGTCAGCGGCGGAGCGATTCGCCGCAGAGGTCGCCGCGGCAAGGGAGCTTCCCGAAAAGGTGGCTCGCCTGCTGCCCGAGATCGCCAGGGCCGGAAGTGTGCTCGACGGCCTCCGCACCGCGGTGTCGGTGCTCGGTGCCGAGCTCGGTTGGCGACCGTCGGTCGACATCGGCCCGGAGGAACTCCGCGACCAGGCGATCCGGGTCGGTGCCGTGATGCCGACCCTCGTGGCCTCCCTCGCGCGACTCCGCGGCGGAACCCGGCCGGTCCCACCCCGTTCCGACCTCTCTCACGCGGCCAACTATCTCTGGATGCTCAGCGGGTCCGAGGCGCCTGCCGACCACGTGCGCGCGATCGAGCAGTACCTGGTGCTCACCATCGACCACGGCTTCAATCCGTCGACCTTCACCGCAAGAGTCATCACTTCGACCGGCGCCGACCTGGCCGCGGCGATCTGCGGTGCGATCGGTGCGCTCTCCGGCCCTCTGCACGGAGGGGCGCCGAGCCGGGCGCTCGACATGCTCGACAGCATCGGCACTCCGGAGCGTGCCGAGGCGTGGATCCGCGACGCGGTCTCCCGAGGGGACCGGATCATGGGTTTCGGCCACCGCGTCTACAAGACCGAGGACCCGCGTTCCGCATTCCTCCGGGCGACGGCCCGTTCGCTGGGAGGACCGCTGGTCGACTTCGCCGAGCAGGTCGAACAAACCACCGTCGATGTGCTGGCGGAGCTCAAGCCCGGTCGCCAGCTCTACACGAACGTCGAGTTCTTCGCCGGCGTCGTGATGCACACCAGCGGCATCCCCCGCGATCTGTTCACTCCCACCTTCGCCATCAGCCGCACCATCGGTTGGACGGCCCACGTCCTCGAGCAGGCTGCCGACAACCGGTTGATCCGCCCGGCCGCACGCTACGTCGGGCCACCGCCTCCGCAGCCGGTGCCCGACCGCTGAGGCTTCAGGTTCTGGCGAACCTCGAGACGAGAGGTCAGGGACGGGGACCGATCTGGAGGACGGGCCGCTCGGCGATCCAGAGCAGATGCAGGACGCGTCGTGCGATCCGCCATCCCTCGCTCGTGCGCCGATAGTCGTCCACGTAGCGGATACCCCATACGGTGTCCGTACCGGGAGGTGGGACCTGGTCGGTCTCGTCCGCGGCCACGTGGTGCGCCGTGCACCAGACGAGGCCTGAGGCGGATTCTTCGACGATCTCGTAACGGGCGGTGGTGACCTCGTGGAAGGTGTGGCGGTAGCGATCGAGCCCGTCGAGCACTCGCCGGAGCCGATCCTGGCCCTTCCGACTGAAGGTCGGAGAGAGGTCGCCCTTGACGTCGGGGGCGACCAGCTCCCCGTCGGGAACAAAAAGCCGGGCAAAGGCCTCACCATCACGGTCGTCGACCGCCGCCGCGTAGCCATAACTGAGCGCCCGGAGCGCGGCCTCTTCGCGCCAGAGATCGCTCATTCCCGGTGGGTGGTCGACGCGTCGACCTGCCCCGACGTGCCGGTCACTCGTCCACGCTCACGCCGGCGGTGCCCCAGCCTGGGCGTCCGCGCGCACCCCGAAGCGCTCGCCGAACTCCGAGAGCTCGTCTTTCACCTTGGCGATGTCCGAGGTCAACGACGTCGACACCACCATGCGGGTCGCACCGAGCGAGGCCGCCGATTCGATCTCCTCTTCGGTGGTCGTCGGGATGTACCCCGAGAGCGTGAGCTCGATCGCCGCGGGATCACGGCCCGCCTCCTCGGCTGCTTCGCGCACCACCTGCATCTTGGCGGTGACCAGTTCCGGATCGAGCCCGAGTGGCTGGAAGCCGTCGCCGAGACGACCGGCCCGGCGCGCGGCAGCATCACTGTGTCCGCCGATGTGGATCGGCACGCCGCCCGGCTGCACCGGCTTCGGGAACGAGTGCGCGTGATGGAAGGAGAAGAACTCCCCGTCGAAGTCCGCACCCCCGGCCCCCGCTTCCGCCCAGAGGACCCGCAGGGCAGCGATGCACTCGTCGGTCCGTCGGCCCTTGGTGCGGGGGTCGGCACCCGTGGCGGCAAGCTCCTCGTCCATCCACCCGACACCCATGCACATGCGGACCCGGCCTCCCGAAAGTGCGTCCACCGTCGCGATGCGTTTGGCCAGCACGACCGGGTGATGGTTGGGTAGGACGAGAACCCCCGTCGCCAGCCGGATCCGATCGGTGACGGCAGCCAGGTACGCCATCAGGTCGAGGGGATCGGGGATGGGGCAGTCGTCCGGAAGGGGCATCCGACCCGACCGCGCGTAGGGGTAGGTGCTGGTGTAATCCGATACGACGACCGCATGCTCGACCATGACCACCGACTCGTAACCGCACGCGTCCGCGTGATCAGCAAAGCCGGCCATCCAGTCCGGATCGGCCAGCACGTTGGCGCTCACGGGCGGGAGGAGGGCGAACTGCATCATGGACTCGCTTTCATCGACGCGGGCTCACGGCCGAACCGCGGATTTGCCGAGGCAGAGCGTAAGCGTGGCGGTGCAGAGTTGCCAGCGTGGTGGCGCCTTCGACGCAGAAGGTGCGGGAACCGTCGTCGCCACACTCCCGATACCCCCGCTCAGTAGGCTGGGGCGCGATCGAGGGAGAATCGGGCGATCGTGGAGACACCGGACGCGGCCGTAGGAACCGGAGAGCTCACCTGCGGTGACGACCCCCGAACCTCCGAGCCCTGAGCACAGATGAGCAAGCACGGAGTCCACAGTTCGGGAACCAACCCCGATCCGGAGGGTGACGCTGCGCCGACCCGTTTCGACCGGCGGCGCTTCCTCGTCTGGACCGCAGCCGGGAGTGTCGTCGCCGCCGGCACTGCGATCGGGATCGCCGAATCCTCGGGCTCCGACGAGCATGCAAGTGCGAACGGAGACCGCGCGAAACGACCCACCTCGGCGAAGTCGAGGAAGCTCACCTCCACCCTGCCCGATGGCGTCGTGGTCCCGACGTCCGCCGCGATCCTCGCGGAGAACGCCAAGACCGGACACGCATGGTGGGTCACCACGCCTCAGAACGCCGGGGACATCGAGGGCTTCGCCAGCCAGGTGAGCGCCACGGTCGGTGACCACGTCACCCTGTTCGTCAGCACGAAGGCGCCCCAGTTCCACGTCGAGGCCTACCGGATGGGCTACTACCAGGGGATCGGCGCGCGCCTCGTCTGGCAGTCCGCCGAGGTCGCCGGCATCCGACAACCGTCGCCCGCGCTGGTCTCACCGACCAACACCATCGAATGCCAGTGGACGCCCTCGCTCACCGTGACCATCGGTCCCACCTGGCCCCCGGGTGCGTACCTGCTCAAGCTCGTCGGCACGGGGGGAGAGCAGCAGTTCGTCCCGCTGTGTGTCCGCGACGACATCTCGAAGGCTGCAGTCGTCATCCAGCAGAGCGTGACCACCTGGCAGGCCTATAACCGCTGGGGCGGCTACAGCCTCTACTACGGCAACGCGGACGGCGAACTCTCCTACACCCATGCGCCCGCCGGCGGTACCTACGACGACCGGGCGCGTATCGTGTCGTTCGACCGGCCCTACGATCACGACTGGGCGTCCGGCGCCGCGGATTTCGTCGGCAACGAGCTCCCGGTCGTCTTCCACGCAGAGAAGATCGGCCTCGACGTCACCTACTGGACCGACGTCGATCTGCACGTCCAACCACAACTGCTCGCCAACCACCGCATGCTGGTGAGTCTCGGTCACGACGAGTACTGGTCACAGCCGATGCGCGACGGCGCCGCACAAGCGGTCGCGGGCGGTGTCAACCTGGCCTTCCTCGGCGCCAACGCGTGCTACCGGCAGATCCGCTTCGAGCCGTCTTCGGTCGGTCCCAATCGCCAGCAGGTCTGCTACAAATCGGCAACCGAGGATCCCATGACCGGGCAGAACGACGCCCTGGTCACCGTCAACTGGGCGCAGCCACCGGTCTCGCGACCCGAGTCGCAACTGATCGGCATCACCTACCAGGACATCGAGGCGAACGCCGACATGGTGATCGCCGACGAGTCGTCGTGGCTCCTTGCCGGAACCGGTGTGACCTCGGGCCAGAGCTTCACCGGTGCGGTCCGCGGTGAGTTCGACCGCTACGTCCCGAACTCCTCGAGTCCGACCAACCTCGACGTGGTTGCGCACTCGATCGTGCCCAACCGCGACGGCAACTATTCGGACGTCACCTGGTACACCGTCCCGAACGCCGGTGGCGTGTTCGCCACCGGCAACGCCTCGTGGGTCGGGCAACTGTCCGACAGCCCGCTGGTGCCTCCGAACGTGCTGCCCTCTGCAGAGCCCGCGGTCACTCCGACCTTGTTGCGGATCATGGAGAACATGTACTCGGTGCTCGGAACGGGTCCGGCCGGCCTCTCGCACCCGTCCCAGGGGAACTGGCGCGCCATCTACACACCTGGTTCGGTTTCGGTCAAGGCGCCGAACACCCAGAACTCGGCCTGACCCACCCCGTCGCTGCACGAACTCCCCGGCTCGCGCAGCGGCCCGGGCCGCGAATCGCGTCCCGGGCCGGCGAGCGCGGAGGGAGCCCTCAGTCGTTGAGCGTGATCGGCTGGTCGTCGAGGGAAAGACCGTCGGTGGGATCGGAGGTCCCGTCGCCCGTCGCGTTCTGAGCGGCGAGATGCTCGCGGATCCGCTCGTCGATTTCGGCCATGAGCTGTGGGTTCTCGATCAGGAAGGTCTTGACGTTCTCGCGGCCTTGTCCGAGCTGCTCGCCCTCGTAGGTGAACCAAGCACCGGACTTCTTGATGAATCCGAGCTCGACCCCTACGTCGAGGAGCGATCCCTCGCGGCTGATGCCCTTGCCGAAGGTGATGTCGAACTCGGCCTGCTTGAACGGAGGCGAGCACTTGTTCTTGACCACCTTGACCCGCGTCCGGTTGCCGACCTGATCGGCCCCGTCCTTGATGGTCTCGATGCGACGGATGTCCAACCGGATCGACGAGTAGAACTTGAGCGCCCGACCTCCGGGGGTGACCTCCGGCGAGCCGTACATCACGCCGATCTTTTCGCGCAGCTGGTTGATGAAGACGGCGATGGTCCGCGACTTGGACAGGGTCCCGGTGAGCTTGCGCAGCGCCTGCGACATCAGCCGGGCCTGGAGGCCGACGTGCGAATCGCCCATCTCCCCTTCGATCTCGGCGCGTGGGGTCAGCGCGGCGACCGAGTCGATGACCAGCACGTCGAGCGCGCCCGAACGGATCAGCATGTCGGAGATCTCGAGCGCCTGCTCACCCGTGTCGGGCTGGGAGATCAACAGATCGTCGATGTTGACGCCGATCGCCTTGGCGTAGACCGGGTCCATCGCGTGCTCCGCGTCCACATAGGCGCAGATGCCGCCATTGCGCTGCGCCTCGGCCACCACGTGCATCGCAAGCGTCGACTTCCCCGAGGACTCCGGACCGAAGATCTCGACGATCCGTCCGCGGGGGAGGCCGCCGATCCCGAGTGCCAGATCGAGCGCCAGTGCACCGGTCGGAATCGCCTCGATGCCCATGTGCAGGTTTTCGCCCATGCGCATGACCGATCCTTTGCCGAACTGCTTCTCGATCTGACCGAGGGCCATGTCGAGTGCCTTCTCACGTTCCATGTCGTCCGTTCTCCTCGATGCTGTCGCTCACATTGACCGGGCCGACCCTACGGAGAGGGTGTGACCACGGTCCGGGGACCCGGGCCAGCCCGGTGCCGACACCTCTTCACTTGCTGCGACTGCGTATCGCCCAGACCCGGTTCTCTACCCGAGAGCTCTGTCACGACGACCTCACCATAGGGCCGAACGCATGTTCGATCAAGGATCCTCACCAGGCGCCGGGCCAGGCGTGGCCCAGGCGTGGACGAGCGCGCAAAGGCGTCAACCTTTTTACGCCGGGCGCACAGTAGGGTCACCCGGCATGCCGGGTGATGATCCGTCGTTCGGAGCGGGTCAGGGCGGCCCCGCGGCGTCGGGATCCGGTGCCCCCCGGATCGTCACCCGAAAGGAAATCCGGAAGGCGAAGCGTCGTCGCCGTACTCGTTGGTACGTGCTCGCTGTCGTCGTGGTTCTGCTCGCCGGTACCGCGACCGGCGTCGTTCTCACCCACGACAAGCATGGCGCGGCGCCGAGCGCCGCGGCGGGAGCCAGTCCCGCGCCGAGCGCGGCGTGCCCGCTGACCGGAGCGCCGTCGCCCAGCAGGTCGGTCCCCGCGCGCCCAGCCCTCGCGGTCAAGATCGGCAATTACACGGGCGACCGCCCGTCGACCGGACTCAACCAGGCCGACATCGTCTTCGAGGAACCGGTCGAGGGGGGGATCACCCGGCTGGTCGCGGTCTTCCAGTGCCAGGCGCCGGCGCTCGTCGGTGACGTCCGATCGGCTCGCGAACCCGATGTCGCGATCCTCTCGCAGCTTTCGGATCCGATCTTCGCCCACGTGGGTGGGATCCAGCCCGTCATCAATCTCTTGGCGGGTGCTCCGTTGATCGACAAGAACCTCTACTACAACAGCTCGGGTGGCTCGACGATCATCGTGAAATCGGGCCGGGTCGCTCCCTATTCCAGCTTCGTCAACACGTCGACCCTCTGGGGGCTCGACTCCTCGGACGTCACGCCGCCCGCTCCGATCTTCACCTACTCGACCGGCCTTCCCGCTGGGTCGGTGCCCGGTTCTGGAGCGAGCGTTCACATCCCCTTCTCGTCCACGTCGGACGTGACCTGGACGTGGAGCGCACCGGTGTCCAAATACCTCCGTTCGTATTCCGGGGAGCCCGACGTCCTGCTCGACGGCACACAGACCGCCGCGACCAACGTCGTCATCATGTCGGTGCAGACCTTCCAGGGCCCATGGCTCGAGAACGACGTCGGGGGCTACGAAGTGGAGGTCACCGCGACCGGCTCGGGACCCCTCGTCGTGATGCGCAACGGAGTCGCCATCAGTGGTACCTGGACACGTCCGAACGTGAACCAGCCCGCGGCGTTGACCACCACGGGCGGGACACCGATCGCGCTGCAGCCGGGGAACACCTGGATCGAGCTCGTACCGGACGGGATCACCGTCACTCCTTCGGCCGCGCCTCGTTCGCCCTCGTCCTGAGCACTCCCTTCTCGCGGGAAGATGATCCGCTGCCGAGACCGTGGCAGCTCGCAGGGATCTCGCGTTCAGCGCTGGTTACCCGCCGAGATTCCTCCGCAGTAGGTCGAGCGCCGCGATGGTCGCGTACTGCCGAACCCGGTCGCGGTCGCCCGGCACTCGGAACCCGAAGGACTCGGTCTCGCGACCCGGAGTGGCCAGCCCTACGAAAACGGTGCCGGGCGAGTGACCCTCCTGCGGGTCGGGTCCTGCGACTCCGGTGATCGCAAGACCGACGTCGGAGCCGAGGACCTTGACCGCACCCTCGGCCATTGCCCGGGCTGCCTCCTCCGAGACGACAGGCCCGACCGGAACCCCGAGGACGGACTGCTTGACGTCGGTCGCGTAGGAGACGACCGCGCCGCGGAACCAACCGCTCGCTCCGGGAACGTTGACGAGGCGGGATGCGGCCAGGCCGCCGGTCAGCGACTCCGCGAGCCCGACGGTCAGTCCGTGTTCGAGGAGCACCCGGGCAACGGCATCTTCGATGGCTTCGTCGTCCACACCGAAGACCACATCGCCGGCCGCCGCGCTGAGGATGGCACGGACCGTTTTCTCCTCGTCGTCGAGTGCGCGAGCCGCCGATCCTTCGTCCGGCGCGCGCACGGTGATCCGGACCTTGATGCCCTCGATACCACTCGCCAGGAAGGCGAGAGTGGCCCGGACGGAGGTCTCCGGAGTCGTCGCCCCGGGAGTCTCGTCGAGGCCGGAGATGTGCTCGGCGAGCGCTTCTGCGAGGGACGACTCGCTCATCCCCCACGTGCGCACGACACGGCTCGCGATCACGCCAATCTGCTCGCCCGACTCACCCATGCGGCGTTGCAGATCAGGTGCGATCGCCCGCTCGAACATCTCCTCCATCTCGTAGGGCACGCCGGGCACCGCGTAGACGACCTTGTGCCCGAGCGGACAGATCAGTCCCGGTGCCGTTCCGTTCGCCTGCGCGATCACCGTCGCGCCCTCGGGTACCTGAGCCTGCCGAAGGTTCGATTCCGGCATCTCTCGCCCCCGAGACGAGAACACTGCTCGCATGGCGTCCACGACGCTCTCGTCGTGGTGGAGTGGGACGTTCATCACCTCGGCGATCGCCTCGCGGGTGATGTCGTCCTGGGTGGGACCGAGCCCCCCGCAAACGATCGCCCCGTCGCTTCGGGCGAGCGCGGTGCGCAAGGCGAGAACGATCCGGTCGTGGTTGTCGCCGACCGCCTGGTGGAAGTACGACGCCACGCCGATGGCGGCCAGCTCCTCGCCGAGCCAGCGCGAATTGGTGTCGGTGATCTGGCCGAGGAGCAGCTCGGTTCCGACCGCGACGATCTCGATGCGCATGGCGTCCTCTTTGCGTCAGCCGGCGGAACCCGCGCCACCGAGAGAGGCGGAGGCGCCCGAACCTGCCGCTCGGCCCTCCGCTGCCCGGCGGCCGTCGAGGTAGTACTGCACGCCGGTGACAACGGTCAGCGCGGTCGCCACCCAGAGCACTGCGGAGAGGAGCCCGGTATAGGTCGTGAGCGGTGGCGCGAGACAGAGACCGATCGCAAGGTCCTGCAACAGGGTCTTCACCTTCGCCGAACCCCGCGCCGGGATCGAGACGCCGCGCCGGCTCATCAGCCAGCGGTAAATGCTCATCGCGACCTCGCGTACCGCGATGATCGTGACCGGAACCCACCAGAGCGTGCCGTTCGCCACCAACGCGTAGAGCGCGCCGAGCACGATGACCTTGTCCGCGAGCGGATCGAGGAACGCGCCGGAGCTGGTCGTGCCCTGCCGTCTCGCGACCCAGCCGTCGACACCGTCGGAGAAGGCCAGCAGCCCCCCGAAGGCGAACGTCACCCAGCTGGCGCCCCAGAGGAGGATCATGGCAATGAAGACCGGCGCGCCGAGGAAACGGAGAAGCGTGACCAAGTTGGCGGGTGTCAAAACTGCAGACGGGCCGTATGCGGAGCGTGCTACCTCGTGGCCTTCGGCGGTCGCCGGCACACGGTTGACATCCTCGGTCACCAGCTTTCGAGTGCCTGGCTCCGCGGCGCGGTTGCTCACCGACCTCTGCCTGACGTTCCGACGAGACAACCGTCTGGCCGTGTCTCGTTCCGTTGTTCGGCGAGGAGGTCCGGTCCCTCGGCCCCGACGACGATCAGCTCGGCAAAGCTCCCGACCTCCAGGTGATCGGGGATGCTGACGGTTCCGTCGATCTCAGGCGCCTCGCGAACGGTCCGCCCCTCTCCGGGCGCATCGACCAGGACCTCGACGGACCGGCCGATCAGGGCCTCGCGCTTGCGGCGGGTGATCCCATCTTGGAGCTCGGTGCACTCGTCGATGCGCTCGGCGATCAGCTCGGGCGGAACCTGCTCGTCGAGCCCGTCCGCGTAGGTCCCCGCCTCGCGGCTGAACGGGAACACGCCCACCCAATCGAGATCGGCCTCGACAATCCACTCCAGCAGCAGGTCGTGGTCGGACTCGGACTCGCCCGGGTAGCCGACGATGAACGACGAGCGGAAGGCGGCGTCGGGCTCGGCGGCTCGAATGGAGCGGATCCGGTCGAGGAACCGCGCGCCCTCTCCCCACCTGCGCATCCGCTTGAGCAGCGGCCGCGACACGTGCTGCAGCGAGAGGTCGAAGTAGGGCACGCCGGTCCCGAGGATCGCCTCGACGAGCGCGTCGTCGAGTGTGGACGGATAGAGGTAGAGGAGGCGGGTCCAGGGCACCCGCCTCGACACCTCGGTCACCAACTCCACGATGGGCCGCCGGCCGTTTCGGAACGGCGAGTCGAGATCGCGGTGGGTCGCTCCGGCCGAGCGGTCGAGGGCGAAGGACGCGAGGTCCTGGGCCACGAGCACCACTTCGCGGAGCGCGTTCGCGCTCCCGTCGAGATCGTCGACTTCGGTCAGGATCGATTCCACCGAACGTGAACGCTGCGCTCCCCGGAACGACGGGATCGCGCAGAACCCGCATCGCCGGTCACAACCCTCTGCCACCTTCACGTAGGCCCAGGGTGCCGACGCGGCGGGTCGGGGCAGGTTGAGGAGGTCGAAGTCGGGCAAGCGGTCGCCCGCACCTTCGGATCCAGCCCCGACGCGACGCCGCCCGAGCTCGACGCGGGAGGTCGCGCCGCTGGTCAGCGAGGTACCGAAGGGTGCGACGAGGTCGACCTCGGGGAGGGCGTCGGCGAGCTCGCCGCCGTACCGCTCCGCCAGACAGCCGGTCACGACCAGTCGGGAGCCGGTCCGGCGGGCGGCGTCGAGCTCGAGGATGGCATCGATCGACTCCTGCCGGGCAGCCTCGACGAAGGCACAGGTGTTCACCACGACCAGATCCGCCTGGGTGGGCGACCCCGCGGGATCGAGGCCTTCGGCCACCAGAGCCCCCACCAGCTTCTCCGAGTCGACCTGGTTCTTCGGGCAGCCCAACGTCTCGATCCAGTACCGCTCGGCCACGACGTCCACCCTACTGGCGGCCCGCGCCGGCTTTCTTCCATCACCGCGCAGAGATCCTGGTCGGAGCTACATGTGGCGACGCAACGCGACGCACCCGACGACAGAGACGAGCCGACCCCGGGGATCAGCCGGTCTCCGATGTCTCGCCACACCGGCGAGCTCGGTCCACCTGGGTCGTCATCGAGCGGAGAGGGAGGGATTTGAACCCTCGGACCCCGTTAGAGGGTCAACTCATTAGCAGTGAGTCCGATTCGGCCGCTCTCGCACCTCTCCCTGGCCCCTGGGTCTCAATCTGACCTGCACCCGGGTGGAGCGCACGGCCAGACCATCAGGAAGACCCAAGGGTACAGGAAGTGTTCGCAAACGCCGCCTCGGTGGAGCCCACTTCCCCGATGAGTGGCGGACAAGAGGCGTCGCCAAGAGCGCCGTTTCGGAATAACCCGGGGCCATCAACCGTTGTGTCGCGATCCACTAAAAGAAGGCAAGAAGATGACATACGCAACGTCTGGCGCGGCTGAGCTGGACAGCAAGGGCTTGGACGCGTACTCGAAGATAGTGACCACGGTGGCCGCCGACCTGACGCCGCGGGTTGCGGCGCTCGAGGTGCGCCACCGACGCAGGGACGGCCACCTCGTGGGAGGAGCGGGCTCGGCGGTGGTCTTCACCGACGACGGGTTCCTCTTGACCAATGCCCATGTCGTCGGCAATGCGGAAGCGGGTCGGTTGGCATTCTCCGACGGAACCGTCGTCAGTTTCCACGTCGTCGGCGCCGACCCACTTTCCGATCTCGCGGTCATCCGAGCCGACGGGGTCACCCCGGAGCCCGTCCGGCTCGGGGAAGCCTCTGAACTTCAAGTCGGACAACTCGTCGTCGCGGTCGGCAATCCGCTGGGACTGGCCGGGAGCGTGACGGCCGGTGTCGTCAGTGGGCTCGGTCGATCGCTCCCGACGCAGGTCGGCGCGAACGTCAGAGTCATCGACGACGTCATCCAGACCGATGCCGCACTCAATCCGGGCAACTCCGGAGGAGCGTTGGCGATCTCGTCAGGCGAGGTCGTGGGGATCAACACCGCCGTCGCCGGAGCAGGCCTCGGCTTGGCCATCCCCATCAACCCGACGACGCATCAGATCGTCGCGACATTGATGGCTGACGGACGGGTGCGCCGTGCATACCTGGGTTTGGCCGGCAGTCCGGCTCCCCTGCCCCCTGCGCTGGCTCAACGGCGGAACCAGCGAACCGGGCTCGGCATCGCCGAGGTGGTCCCGGGTGGACCCGCGGCCAGGGCCGGCGTGCGTTCGGGGGACTTGCTCCTCAGTGCGGGCGAGACGCCGATCACCAGCGCCCAGAGCCTGCAGCGGCTCATGCTCGCCGACGCGATCGGACAGCCGTTGACCCTGACCGTCGTTCGCAACGAGGCTCTCGTCGACGTCATCGTCGTGCCGACGGAGTTGACGTCGGGAGGCTGAACTTCCCCGTCTGATCCTGAGTTGGCGCGTCGCCCCCAACCACCCTTCCGAGGGTTTGTTCTAGGCCGTCGATGAGGCTTCGGCTTGATCCTTCACCGCCGCGGCCAGGTGGTCTTTGATCATCGCAGCGCTGAATCGGGCAGCCTCTTCGGGGCCGTAGTCGAAGTCAGCGGCCAGTCCTTGGGTCGTGAAAGAAGAGAGTGCCAAGGCAAAAGTCACGACGAGGGAGGAGGGGGGCTCTCCCTTCCCGCCGGCGGCCATCCAGGTGACGAATGCCATCCCGGTCATCCACTGCATCCGCATCGGTCGCCTTGCGGCTCTCACCTCTTCGATCTCCTTCGAGCCCGACGCAGCGGGCTTGAAGACATCCCAGAAGGCGGCTCCGATGATCATCGAGTTTCGGGTGTGGGCCACAAAAGCGATCGCATCGATCCACCCGTCGAGGTCATCCTCGATCGAGGGCAAGTCGGGAATGATGCTCCCGGTGGCCTTCAGCATCTCGCGGTACCCCTCTGCGACCAGCTGATCGTGGGTGTCGAAGTAGCGGTAGATCGTCCGGGCACTGACTCCGGCAACAGCGGCGATCTCTTCCACGGTGGCCGAGAAGCCTCGCTTCGCCATCGCCACCATTGCCGCCCGGAGGATGCGATCTTTGGTGAGCTGGCGTTTCTCGGCTTCGAGACCCGGTCCGTCGGTCCCCCGGTCTCCAGCTTCGGCCATGGTCCCTCGCGTGTCGCCCCCACTTGACAAAAGAGGAGCCCGTGTCAGACTAGCCAGAATCTGGTGTCACACTGTCGTGACACTCCACCGTTGGCGGGAACCGGCGGCAGAAGCGCGTCGTGTCCCTCACCGGGGCGGAGGGTGAGGGACACGACGCGGGTTTGCTCCGCTTGTTGCCACTGGTGATGCCCCTCGCCGTGCCTCGAGCAGATCTACACCTCGGCAGAAGCGGGCACGGCGACCGGAACTCCCTTCCACTGCCGGTGGCGTTTCAGTACGAACGCGCAATCCGAGAACGGCGATCCCTGCCGCAGCCAGAACGGCACCGGCGGCAACGGAAAGCGCGAGTCGGGCAGGGCGGCCGTGCGTCCCTGCGGTTGTGCCGCATCTCACGGCATCAGGAGCGTCGCCCGCGGTCTGACAGCCGGCTGGGTAGGTCCGGTGGGTTGCGCCGGCCCGACGGACTGCACCTGGGCTGAGAACGCGACCGTCCCCGCCCTATTCGGCAGGAGGGGGCGGCGGTAGGGTTCGAAGGTGGACGGCACGGGCGACTCGTTCGACCTCGAGCTCGCGGCTGCCTCCCTTCCGCGGACAGCACCGACATGAGGATCCTGGTGAAGGTCCTCGCTGATCAACTCGCTGGTGCGCTCGGTCCTCGGATGGCGGTGCAGCGTGCCGGTGGCTTGTTCCGAAAGTCCGACGAGATCCGTTCGATTCGCATCGAACTCGACGACGACCAGTTCGAGGCCGACGTCGACGGCGACGCTCTCGCCTGCACGATCGGTCATTCCTCCGGCGGTATCCGGATCCGCAGCCAGAAGGTGGACGTCGACGAGTGGATCACCCGGCTGCTTGCCGCGCTCAAAGCGGAAGCGGCCCATAGCCAGTCGGTTCGTTCGGCCCTCGAGGCGATCGTGATCGGAGGTCAGCAGTGAGCGACGCGACGAAAGACCCACTCCCGGAGCAGCCCGACGGCGAACTCGGTGAGGACCTGCCGAAGGAGGCAGGCCACCGACTGGAGGAGCTCGAACACGGATTGTTCACGTCGGACCTCTCGGTCAACGAGTTCCTCCTGATCAAAGAGATCGGCTTCCACCCGCTCGGCTTCGTGATGGGGTCTTCCATCTACCACACGGGAATCCAGACCCGGCGCTGGGGTCAGAGCCAGGAACTGACCAAGCTCACCGAGGCGATGTACAACGCACGTGAGCTCGCGATGACCCGGATGGAAGAGGAGGCTACGGAGCTCGGTGCCGACGGGGTGGTCGGCGTCCGCCTCGACGTGAACTACTACGAGTGGGGCAAGGACGCGGCCGAATTCATCGCGGTCGGCACCGCGGTCAAGGCCGAGAGTGGCGAGTCCTACCGCAACAAGCTCGGGAAGCCGTTCACCTCCGATCTCTCCGGACAGGACTTCTGGACGCTCATGCAGACCGGGTTCGTCCCCTTGGGTCTGGTGATGGGCACTTGCGTCTACCACATCGCTCACCGCGGGCTCGGGCAGACCCTCGGCTCCGCCGGTCAGAACGTCGAGCTCCCCAACTTCACCCAGGCGCTCTACGAGGCACGCGAGCTGGCCATGACCCGCATGCAGGACGAGGCGAACCAACTGGACGCGACCGGGATCGTCGGAGTCCGCCTCGAAGAGAAGTCGCACCAGTGGGGAAGCCACACCATCGAGTTCCTCTCCCTCGGAACCGCGGTCGTCAAGGGTTCGGGCGACGTGACGCTGCCCGCACCGACGACCATCATCTCCCTCGACAACTGATGGAGCCGGGCGAGGCGTCGACCGACATCCCCGAGGCCGCGTCGCGCCGCTTCGCGGAAGGTGCGTTCACCTCCGGTCTCACCGTGCCGGACTTCGCAGCCTGTCTGCAGATGGGATTGGAGCCGGTCGGCTACGTCCAGGGCTTCTGCGTCATGCAGTGGCGGTGGTACGGGCTGGGATCCCCCTTCGGAACCTTCGCGACGCCCTACACGGGAGACCGTGGTGCGTATTCGGCGACATGGCAGTGTCCACACGGATTCGTCTCGGCCGAACACCGTGGCTGGGGACAGAACTTCGAGCAGCCGTGGCTCGAGTCCGCGTGGAGCAACGGTTTCGGTACCGCCTACTCGCGGATGCTCGAAGAAGCCGCGGCGGTCGGCGCGCACGGCGTGGTGGGGGTGCTCGACACGGCCGAGCACTTGAGCGACATGGGGGTCGTCGAGTTCCGACTGCGCGGGACCGCGGTGCGGGTGGCCGGGACCCGCCCTCCGGACGGACCGCTGTGGACGACCTATCTGGCCGGTCAGCGCCTGGCCAAGATCTTCGAGGCCGGCTACCTGCCGGTCGCCGTCGCCGCCGCGGCCGCGTCGGTTCGGGTGTTCGCCAACTGTGTCACCCAGTATCTGACCGAGGGGACCAACGTGATGTGGGGAGGCCAGATGGGTGACGTCGAGATCGAGCAGCTTTCCGATGCGCACACAGCGGTCCGCCGCATCGCACGCGAACACGTCCGTGCCCAGCTCGGCAGCGACTCGCTCCACGGTGCCTCGATGCACACCACCGCGAGTGATCTCGGTGAGGGGGATGCCGAGCTGCAGTGTGTGCTGCGCGGGAACCGGGTGCGCAGGGTGAAGCCCTTCGCCGCTCTTCCTTCCCCCCGTCCCACGGTGCGATTGCAGTGACCGAAGAGCCGCCGACCGGCGGATCCGATCGCGCGGAGGCCCCGATCGACCTCCAGCAGCTGGTGCGAGACGCGGTCGCCACCCCGCCCGGACACGCGCAAGGCGGACAAGCCGGGATGACGTCGGACCTCTCGATCGACGAGGAGCTGACCCTCCACACGGTCGGATGGGAGCCCGTCGAGTTGGTCTGTGGCGCATCTCTGCACTCGGTGCCGGTCGGAGTCTGGAACTGGGGGCAGGGCGAGATCACCTCGGCCTCTGGCGCGTACGGCAGTTCCTTCGCCGCCGCCGCCGAGCGCATCCACCGGGAATGCGCGAAGGCCGGGGGGCACGGTGTCGTCGGGGTCCACGTCGAGGGTGGGATCGAGCGCCACCACATCGACGTCGTGCTGACCGGCACCGCGGTCCGTCCGGTCGGGGCCAAACGGATCGCCGCGGAGTCGGTCTTCGTGTCGGACCTCTCGGGGCGTGACTTCGCCCTCCTCCGCGCATCGGGTTGGGCGCCCGTCGGGCTCGCGGCGGGCGCAAGCTTCGTCTACGCGCCCCGGCGTTCCGCGGGCGTCGCCATGCGTCAGACGTCGCAGAACGTCGAACTGACCAACTACACCGAGGCGATGTACGCGGCGCGGGAGGCCGCGATGGAACGCATGCAGCAATCCGCTCTGCGGATGGGTGGCAGCGGTGTGACCGGGGTGACGATGGACGAGGGTCCGATGCACTTCGCGGGGCACGCAGTGGGGTTCACCGTCTACGGCACGGTGGTACGGCTCGAGGCGGAGCAGCACCGCAACCTCGGTCCGATCATGGTCCTCCCCCTCGACGACCAGGTCGTCGCCTTCGAGGCCGCCTCGCTCCGGGGCTCCTGACGGGCCCGAGAGTCCCGGTCTGCGACCGGCGGCTCTGCGAAGGCCGGAGGAAGGCACGGGGCAATGGGTGTCTTCGGGGTGATGGCGTCGATCTACCTCACGTGAGGCATATGGCCGGGGATTGGCTCCCCTGCCGGGGCTTACCGGATAGTTGCGCGCTCAATCACCTCTGCAGCGCAACGGCCATCAGCGCAACGCCTATTGACGACTCGTGTTCGAACAGCCAGGCTGAAAACAACAGGCCCGTTGAGCCAGATCGTTTCAATCCGCCGAGACGATCTTGGCTCCGGGCCCTGTTACCTGCCAGGTCACCTGTCCGCCGTTCGCTCGGTTCCGGACCCGGCACGAATCCCGACGACGTCCGGTTTTGCCTAGGCAGCGGCCCAGGCCGGCCACAGCCTCGTCCTCGGGAGGAGCCCAGCCCTGTGGAAGAGACGGTGCCGCGGGCCCCGAGGAGGGTTGCGCCGCTGGCCACCCGCGTGGTTTGCTTCTAGCACTCGACCCTATAGAGTGCTAAACGACCCTGAGTGCTCACGACCACGGAGGAACTGCCGAGATGGCCAAGTTGATCACGTTCGACGAGGAGGCCCGCCGGTCCCTCGAGAGCGGCATGAACAAGCTCGCCGACGCCGTACGCGTCACCCTCGGCCCGAAGGGCCGCAACGTCGTGCTCGACAAGAAGTGGGGCGCCCCGACCATCACCAACGACGGTGTCTCCATCGCGAAGGACATCGAGCTCGAGGACCCCTTCGAGAAGATCGGCGCCGAGCTGGTCAAGGAGGTCGCCAAGAAGACCGACGACGTGGCCGGTGACGGCACCACCACCGCGACGGTCCTGGCCTGGGCGATGGTCCACGAGGGGCTCCGCAACGTGGCGGCGGGGGCTAATCCGATGTCCCTCAAGAAGGGCATCGAGGACGGAGTCGAGGCCGCGGTGGCCTCGCTGCGCGGCGCCGCCCGTGACACCGACTCGAAGGCCCAGATCGCACAGGTCGCGGCCATCTCCGCGGCGGATCCGGAGATCGGCGACATGATCTCCGAGGCGATCGACAAGGTGGGCAAGGACGGGGTCATCACGGTCGAGGAGTCCCAGACCTTCGGGATGGACATGGACCTCGTCGAGGGGATGCGCTTCGACAAGGGTTACATCTCCCCCTACTTCGTGACCGACCCCGAGCGGATGGAGGGTGTGCTCGAGGACGCCTACATCTTGCTGGTCGGCTCCAAGATCACTGCGGTCCGCGACTTGCTGCCTCTGCTCGAGAAGGTGATGCAGGCCAGCAAGCCACTGGTGATCATCGCCGAGGACGTCGAGGGCGAGGCGCTCGCCACCCTCGTGGTCAACAAGATCCGCGGCACCTTCCGGAGCGTCGCGGTCAAGGCTCCCGGCTTCGGCGAGCGCCGCAAGGCCATGCTCCAGGACATCGCGATCCTCACCGGCGGCCAGGTGGTCACCGAAGAGGTCGGCCTCAAGCTCGAGAACGTGGGTGTCGACCTGCTCGGCACGGCGCGCAAGGTGGTCGTGACCAAGGACGAGACCACCATCGTCGAAGGTGGGGGCTCCGAGGACGAGATCAAGGGACGCATCAACCAGATCAAGACCGAGATCGACAACACCGATTCCGACTACGACCGCGAGAAGCTCCAGGAGCGACTTGCCAAGCTGTCGGGCGGCGTCGCGGTCATCAAGGTCGGTGCAGCCACCGAGGTGGAGCTGAAGGAGAAGAAGCACCGCATCGAGGACGCGGTCTCGACCACGAAGGCCGCCATCGAGGAGGGCGTGGTCCCCGGCGGTGGCGTGGCCCTGCTCCGGTCCCAGAAGGCGGTCGAGGAAGTGGCCGCAAAGCTCGAGGGTGACGAGGCGACCGGTGCTCGCATCGTGGCAAAGGCCGTCGAGGAGCCGCTGAAGCAGATCGCGGTCAACGCCGGCCTAGAGGGTGGCGTGATCGTCGACAAGGTGCGGCACCTGAAGAAGCCCGCCGAGGGTCTGAACGCCGCGACCGGTGAGTACGTCGACCTATTCAACGACGGCGTGATCGACGCGGTGAAGGTGACCCGTTCCGCACTTCAGAACGCGGCCTCGATCGCAGCGCTCTTCCTCACCACCGAGGCGGTCATCGTCGACAAGCCCGAGGAGTCGGCCCCGGCGATGCCCGGCGGCGGGATGGACGACTTCTGAGCCGACCGATCCGGCCGCGCGGCCGTGATCAGTGATCGATGCGAAGGGCGCCCCCGTGGGCGCCCTTCGTGCGTTCCCTAGACTGTCGAGGTGACCCGACGTCTTGCGCCCTCGGTCGGTTGGTGCGTGCTCCATCTGTTCTGCCGTGTCGGTGGGGACGGTGGCGCACCGGCCTTGCTCGATCGCAAGGCAATCCTGCGAGCGGTCGAAACGGCCGAGGAGGACGGCGTGCAGGTGGTGGTCGCCGCGCTCCTCGGGCACAAGGCCGACATCGGATTCGTGGCCCTCGGCGCCGACCTCTGGCGCCTTCGCCGCCTGCAGTCCGAGCTCCAAGCGGCGGGATTGCGAGTGGCGGACTCCTACGTCTCGCTCACCGAGGTATCCGAGTACGCGGACGGCCTCCCCGAGGAGATGAAGCAGGCCAGGCTCTACCCGAAGCTTCCACCCGACGGGATGACCGCGTTCTGCTTCTATCCGATGTCCAAGCGGCGGGGGGACGAGGTGGAGTCGAACTGGTACCTCACTCCCTACGAGCAGCGAAGAGCCCTGATGGGGGGTCACGGTGCGATGGGCCGGACGTTCCGGGGCCGCGTGCTCCAGCTGATCACCGGGTCGACCGGGCTCGACGACTGGGAGTGGGGTGTGACGCTCTTCGGTGTGCATCCCGACGACTTGAAAGAGTGCGTCTACAGCATGCGCTTCGACGAGGCTTCGGCCCGCTTCGCCGAGTTCGGACCCTTCGTCACCGGGGTGGTCGCACCGATCGAGGAAGTCCTCGACCAGGTCGGCGTCGATGCTTGAGGGTTCCATCGCCGAGGCCGCCGGCGGCCACCTCGATGCGCTCCGCGCCGAGCTGATCGGCATCGGCCGAGTGGCGGTCGCGTTCAGCGGCGGCGCGGATTCGGCCTTCCTCGCCTGGGTCGCGACCCAGACCCTCGGTCGGGAGAACGTGCTCTGCGTGACGGCTGTCTCGCCGTCCCTCGCACCCGAGGAGCTCGCCGACTGCCGAGCCCTCGCCGCGGAATGGGACCTGTTGCACCTCGAGGTCGCGACCCGGGAGCTCGCGGACCCGGCGTACTCGGCGAACGACGGCTCACGCTGCTACCACTGCAAGGCGACCCTGATGGAGGCTCTCGAGGAGACGTGCGCCCGGGGGGCACGGGCGGCTGGGGCGGAAGGAGACGGACGGGAGGGAGCGGGCCGGTGGACGGTGGTGCTCGGCGTCAACCTCGACGATCTCGGCGACCACCGACCCGGGCAGATCGCGGCGGCCGAACGCGGCGCGCAGTTCCCGCTGGTCGATGCGGGCTTTACCAAGGACGCGGTGCGGTCGTGCTCGAGGCAGCTGGGCTTGCGCACGTGGGACAAGCCGGCAGCGGCGTGTCTCGCCTCCCGCGTCCCCTACGGCACGCCGGTCACCCTCGACACGCTCCGTTCGGTGGCCGATGCGGAGTCGGCACTTCGGTCGCTCGGGTTCCGCCAGGTGCGTGTTCGCCACTACGGGGAGACCGCGCGGATCGAATTGCCGACCGACGATCTCGCCGCAGCAGTCGACCGACGCGAGGAGATCACCGTTGCGGTGCACGGCGCGGGCTATCGCTACGTGACGCTCGACCTCGACGGGTTCCGTTCGGGCAACCTCAACGCGGCCCTGGCGGGTCAGGTCGCCGAGCCGGAGGTGGTCCGGTGATCGGTGTCCGCGTGAAGCTGACCTTCCCCGAGGAACTGGTCCGCGAGCCGATCATCGCCCGCATGGTGAAAGAGCTCGACGTCGTCCCGAACATCCGCCGGGCCGACGTGGGCGAGCAGTCGGGGTGGATCATCTGCGAGCTCGACGGGAACGCCGAGACGGTCGACCGGGCGGTCGAGTGGTTGCGCAACGAAGGCGTGCAGGTAGACCTCCTCGGCGACGTCATCGAGAGCTGAGCGGCGGCGCGCGCGAGCGAGGTCGGCCGGCGAGCGAGGTCGGTCGGGCAGCGGGGCTGGCGGCGAGCGAACAGGCGGGGGGTTGGTAGCCGGAGGCCGGCGGCCTGCGGCGAGGGCCCGGGTGGGGGGCTAGAGGGAGGGGTCGTCTTGGCTACGGATGGTCCAGCCGGCACCCGAGACGTTGCGCGGCTCGTAGAACAGGCAGCCGTCGGGGCAGGCGAAAGGGAGCTGGTCGTTCGCGCCGATCCGGCAGCGCTCGAGCTTCTCCTCGTGCGCGGTCGTCTGCATGATGTAGTGACGGCAGTCCTCGCGTACTCCCACGCTCCAATTGTGCCCGAAGCCGGCCGCTTCGCGGTGTCAGTGGGGTAGCGTCGGACAGGTGGAACCCGAGCCCTCCACCAAGCAGCTCCTGCGGTGGAGCGAGGCGTTGGCCGGGATCGCCCGCACCGGTCTCGGCTTCACCGAATCGCTCTACGAGCGGGAGCGGTTCGAAGAGGTGCTGCGGGTCGCAGCCGACATCCGGGTCGCGATCGACGGCGGCGCCGAGGGTGTCGAGGACGCCGACGGCGTCGTCGAGGAGTGGCTCACCACCGTCGGGAAGGGCGTGCCCGGCTACATCACCCCGAAGGTCGCGGTCGGCGCGGCGGTCGGCAACGAGAAGGGCGAGATCCTCCTCGTCCGGCGAGCCGACTCCGGCGTGTGGCTCTACCCGACCGGCTGGGCCGACGTCGGCTACTCGGCGGCCGAAGTGGTGGTGAAGGAGGTCGAGGAGGAGACCGGCATCGACGTCGAAGTCGTGCGGCTGGTCGCAGTGCTCGACGGGCTCCGGATCGGCATCAGCCGCATCCCGCTCTACTCGCTCGTCTTCCAGTGCCGCCCGGTCGGCGGCGAGCTGCGGCCGCATCCGCTCGAGTGCTCGGACGTCGGCTGGTTCGCTCCCGAAGACCTGCCCTACCCGCTCGCCGGAGCCGAGCGGTGGGGTGAGCACATCTTCGCTGCGCTTCGCGGCGAGCACGTCGACGTCCTCTACGACCCGGTGCGCTCACCGATCTGGCGAGGCGAGCCCGAGCGCACCTGAGAGCTTCATAAGCGTTTCCTGAGCGTTTGAGAAGCGACTCGACCAACGGTGCAGCGTGTCGCGGTTCGGCGATCGGAAGTCGCGCTCGTGGCTACACTTCGCTCCGTGACGCCCCCGAGTTCTTCCGACCGCTCCGAACGTCGCGGAGAGCGGGCCGAGAAGAACGGGAAGCGCCCAACGGACATCACGGTCACCGAAGTCGGCGAGGTCGGTCCCGAGCTCGTCGAGGCGTTCGTGAGACTGCTGCCACAGCTGTCGTCGTCGTCGGCCCCTCCCGGTGGGGAGGAGCTCGCGGAGATCGTGAGCTCCCCGAGCTCGGTGCTCTTCGTCGCACGCGACCCCGACGGGACGATCGTCGGCTCCCTCACGCTCGCCCACTTCCGGGTGCCGACCGGCGTGAGAGCGTGGATCGAGGACGTGGTGGTGGACGAGTCACGCCGCGGGGCGGGCATCGGAGAAGCGCTCGTCGCCGCGGCGATGGACCGTGCGACGGCGGAGGGCGCGAAGTCGGTCGACCTCACCTCGCGCCCGAGCCGTGAGGATGCGAACCGTCTCTACCGGCGGCTCGGCTTCGAGGCGCGGGCGACCAACATCTATCGCTGGAGCCCGTGAGCGGCACCTCTCCGGTGGCCGACTGGCTCACCGAGCGGCCGGCGGAGTCGATCGGTGAGGGCGATCTCCTCTTCCGCCGCCCGCTCGAGACCGATCTCGCGGAGCTGAAAGCCGCGGTCAACTCGAGCCTCTCGGAGCTCCGCCCGTGGTTCCCGTGGGCGCAGCAGGCCGCGACCGACCGATCGGTGGGCGAATTCCTCGCGGGTGCGACACGCGGCTGGGAGACGGGGACCGACTTCGCCTACCTCGGTCGCGAACTGGAGGACGGCGTCCCGTCGGGCGGGATCGTGTGCGGTTGCGGGCTCCACCCCCGTCTCGGGCCGGGCGCGCTCGAGATCGGCTACTGGGTCCGCACCGACCGCACTCGCCGCGGCATCGCGACGAGGGCCGCGGGCGCACTGACCCGAGCCGCCTTCGCGCTGTCCGGCGTCGAACGCGTCCAGATCCACTGCGACCAGTCGAACCAGCCGAGCGCCGGCGTCGCCGCGAAGCTCGGGTTCGTCCTCGACCGCACCGAGCTCAAGGAGCCCGCCGCGCCGGGCGAGACCGGGCGGTTCATGGTCTGGGTGCGGCGTGCCGGGGACGCGGCTGTCCCCGGTTAGCGCCGAGCGAGTGCCGGCGGGGCGCTCGGCTCACCCAGTCAGTGGCAGCCGACTACCCGATCTTCTGCAGGTCGACGACGAAGACCAGGGTGTCGTTCGCCGCGATGCCCGATCCGGGCGACTGAGCTCCGTATCCCAAGCTCGGCGGGATGACGAGCTCGCGCCGGCCGCCGACCTTCATGCCGACCACACCCTTGTCCCACCCCGGGATCACCTGCCCTTCGCCGAGTACGAAGGTGAAGGGTTGGCTGGTCCACGACGACTGGATGACCTTCCCGGAGGAGTAGGTCGCGAGCACGTACTGGACCGTCACGTGGTCGCCCGCCTTGGCGGCCGGGCCGCTCCCCACGATCAGATCGCTGCTCTCGAGCTGGGTGGGCGGTGCCCCCGACGGGACGACCACCGTCGGCTGCTTCCCCCACGTGCCGGCCGGGGAAGGATCTTGCACCGCTGCGATCGTCCCTGTGTTCGAAGCGCCCGTCGTGCTCGAACCCGACGTCGTCTCGGTCGAGTGGGGCGTTCCTGCGTCGTCGTCGTCGAGCCGCTCGACGAGCTGCCGCAACCGGCGAGGCCGAGCGCTCCGACCGCGGTCAGTGCCACCGCGGCGATCGACCACCTGTGCAGACGTGGCATGGAAAGGTTCCTTTCGAAGTGGGGCGCGGGCCCGGTTCTCCGCCCGATCGGGCAGGCAGAGGGTAGCCGGGGTCGGCGCCGGCCCGGAGTCACACCCCTCCGCGAAGGTGAGCTCCATGATCCTCGAACAGCTCCGCGACGTCGCCGGAGACCTGCGCTCGGTCCTCTCCGACCTCGAGCCCGAGCGCCTGAGCGGTGCCGACGCCGACCGCTTGCTCAAGGTCTTCGCCGAGATCGAGAAGCTCGCGTCGGGCGGCAAGCTGCTCGCGGCTCGCCGGGTGGAGACGTCGAACGCCTGGCGCCGCAAGGGTCACCGCTCAGCGGCAGCGCACGTCGCCGAGGTGACCGGCACCGGCCTCGGTCAGGCCATCAACTCGCTGGCGACGGCACGGCAGCTGGGCTCACTGCCCACGACGGAGGACGCACTGCGCAAGGGACGCCTGTCCGAATCCCAGGTGAAGGAGATCGCCGGCGCCGCGACCAGCGCGTCCCGAGGCCGAGGAGTCACTCGTCGACGCGGCCACCTCGCAGCCGCTCAACGTGCTCAAGCTCCGGTGCCAGCGGGTCAAGGCGAGCGGCCACGACCAGACCTCGAGCTATCACGCGATCCGGCGCGGCCGTTACCTCCGCAACTGGACCGACGGTGACGGCGCGGTGCGGCTCGACGCTCGCCTGACGCCCGACGAGGGAGCACGACTGCTCGCAGGGG
>CAVUGU010000005.1:0-365584 GCA_963741055.1 uncultured Acidimicrobiales bacterium
CCGCCGAAGAGGACCAGTTCGCTCGTCGCCGCGTCGTAGGCGAATGCCGCGCTGCTGCGACCCGGAGGCGACACGGAGCTCGGGACATTGGTCCAGGTCGTCCCGTTGAAGGTATAGGTGTCCGCGAGGGTCGTCGTCGCCGAGATGCCACCGAAGAGGACCAGCTCGCTCGTCGCCGCGTCGTAGTCCATCGCGGCATCGGAGCGGGCCGACGGGGAAGCCGACGGGGAGGCTTGTGTCCACGTCGTTCCGTTGAAGGTCCAGGTTTCGGCGAGCGGGGTCGAGCTGGCGTCGAGCCCGCCGAAGAGCACCACGTTGCCGGTTGCCGTGTCATAGACCATCGAGGCATCGGACCTCGGCGAAGGACTTTGGGCGGGAGTGAGGGTGGTCCAGGTCGTCCCGTTGAAGGCGTAGGTGTCGCCGAGCGGCGTACCGCTCGTGGACACCCCACCGAACAGGACGAGCTCGCCGCTCGCTCCGAGCGCGGGGTCGAAGGCCATCGAGGCGAAGGCTCGCGGTGACGGGCTCGTCGTCGGGCTGAGCGCGGTCCAGGTCGTGCCGTTGTAGGCCCAGGTGTCGGCGAGCGCCGAGCTATCGGACGAACTGGTGAGACCGCCGAAGAGCACGATCTCGCCGAGGGCGGGGTCGTAGGCCATGGCGTAGTCGCTTCGGGCGCTCGGGCTGGCGGCGGGAGTGGCCTGGCTCCACGTCGTTCCGTTTCCGGTCCAGGTGTCCGCGAGCACCGTGGTGGCGTCAGAGGCCAGACCGCCGAAGAGGACCACCTTTCCGAGCCCGGGGTCGTAGACCATCGAGGCGTCGCTGCGTGCGGCGGGATTGAGCGGCGACCACATGGGTACAGAGCTTGCGGCCCGCGCCGGGGTCACGCTCACCACCAGGGTTGCCAACACCGCACACACCGCCACCACAATCGGCGCGGTCCGCCTCATCCACCTCATGTCGACCCGCACTTGCCTGTCTGCCCCCCCAAAGGACCTGCGTCGCCCGACGAGCCTGCGCCAGCGGGGAAGAAGCATGTCACGAATGGTGTGGTGCCGTCACGGCGGCGAGCCGGAAAGTCGCCGGTCACCCGTGCGAAAGCCACTCCACGCGTCCACGGAAATGCACCGGGTAGCGTTGTGCCGGCGGATCGGCGGTCGGGCGCGCAGACGCCCGCCGTAACCTGGATCCCGATCAGAGCCGTGGCGCAGGAGACACATGTGACGGTGGGCGGCAACTTCGACGGCGTACAACGGAGCGACCGATGTGCTCCGTCGCCCGATGGGTGCGGCCCTGACTCCCCCGTGACGTCCTAACCGATGGTCTACGTCCTTTCCCTCCTGTCGGCGCTGTCCAACGCGCTGGCCAGCATCCTCCAGCGCATGGGAGTAGAGAACGCGCCCGAGGACTCGACACTCAAGCTCAGCCTTCTCACCCACGCGCTCCGTCGGGGGGTCTGGCTGCTCGGGTTCGCATTCATCATTGCCACGTTCCTCATGCAGGCCGTCGCCCTCCACCTCGGGGACCTGAGCCAGGTCCAGCCGATCCTCACCCTCGAGCTCCCGTTCCTCGTACTGCTGCTCGCAACGTGGTTCCGGTTCGGCATCGGTGCGCGTGAATGGATCGGCTGTCTCGCAGCCGCAGGAGGGCTCGCCGGGTTCCTGGCGTTCGCGCAGCCCGGCGGCGGCAACTCGATCCCGTCGAATTTCGACTGGATCATCGCTGGTTCGGTGTGCGCAGGCGCGATCACCGTCACGGTTCTCCTTGCGCTTCGTGGCCCTCGATGGTGGCGGGCGGCGATGTTCGGTGCCGCCGGCGCGATCGGGTTCGCCTTCACTGCCTCACTGATCAAACGGGTCGGCGACTTCGTCGCGGCGGACTGGACACAGATGTTCGTGCACTGGCAGACCTACGCTCTTGCCCTCTTCGGTGTCGGTTCGCTCTTCCTTGCGCAGAATGCGTTTCACGCCGGACCGATTGCGGCCTCGCAGACCGCGCTCGTCCTGGTCGATCCGCTGGCAAGCATCGCCTTCGGCATCGGTCTCTACGACGACAACCTTCGCACCGCGGGGATCTACGGGCCCCTCGAGGCACTGTCCCTGTTGGTGATGTTCGTCGGTGCCGCCTCTCTCGCCCACTCCCGGCTGATCTCGGGCATGAAGGGTGACGACGAGCGGTTCTCGGAGATGCTCTCGCTCCGATCGCGATCGAGGCGACTGGTCGAGGCGGTCCAGGACCAGGTGACCCCCGAGCAGCTGGACCAGCTCGCGCCCGAGGTCGTCGAGCAGCTCCCCCGCGAGGCAATTGAGCACATCCGCTCGGAGTGACACCGGGCCGGGACACCGGCGGCCGGGCCCGGATCCACCAGATCGTGAGACCGGTGGCGACGACGCGTCGGACGACCCTCGATAGTGTGCCCGCCACGCAATCCGATCCGAGGAAAGGCCAGGCTGGATCCGTGGAGGTCCTCGCCCACTATCTACCCCAGTTCCATCCGATCCCCGAAAACGACGAGTGGTGGGGAACCGGCTTCACAGAGTGGACCAACGTCACGAAGGCCCGTCCCTTCTTCCGCGGACATGTCCAGCCGCATCTCCCCTCGGACCTCGGTTTCTACGATTTGCGAGTTCCCGAAGTACGCGAGGCCCAGGCCGACCTTGCGCGGACCCACCGGGTAACGGGCTTCTGCTACTGGCACTACTGGTTCGCGGGGCGTCTGCTCCTCCAACGGCCCTTCGAAGAAGTCCTAGCCAGCCGGCGTCCCGACTTCCCGTTCTGCATCTCCTGGGCCAACCAGTCGTGGTCGGGGATCTGGCACGGGGCGCCGAACCAGATCCTGATGGAGCAGACCTATCCGGGACCCGAAGACGACCAGGCCCACTTCGACTACCTGCTCCGCGCCTTCGAAGACGACCGGTACATCACCGTCGGCGGCCGCCCGTTGCTGTTCATCTACAAGCCTGGCGATCTCCCACACCCTGCTCGGTTCGTCGAAGAGTGGAACACGATGGCCGAGAAGGCGGGCTTCGAAGGCCTCTACCTGGTGGCCTCACTCGGCGAATCCCCTTACCTGACTCACCACGAGGACGGGTTCGACGCGGCCGTCTACTACCAGTTCCCCTTCGCCATCACCTTCGCCCGCCGGCGTCGCGATGAGTTGATGTCGTGGGGTGTGGTCAAGGGGCCGCGCCGATACGCCTACCCCGACCAGTTCCTCGAGCTTCCCTCGGATCTCGCCGGTCCGGTCTTCCCCTGCGTCTATCCGAACTGGGACAACACGCCGCGGTCGGGGCGGAGGGGGCTGGTCGCCACCGATCCGACTCCCGAGCGTTTCGGCAACCACGTGCGTCGAGCCCTCGAGGTCGCGGGATCGAACCCGCCAGGCGAGGAGATCCTGATGATCAAGTCGTGGAACGAGTGGGCCGAGGGCAACTACCTCGAGCCCGACTCCGAGACCGGCCAGGCGCGCCTCCAGATGCTCGCGCGAGAGGTGGCGCGATACGAACGCGCCAAGGCCACCGGAGACGCCGCGCCGACCACTCGTTGAGGAGCCTTCCTACGATTTGGTGGCCTCATGCCGCGTATCTCGAGGCAAGTTGACGTGAGATGCTCCAGGCGCGACCGAGCTCTCCGATCGACACCCCCTGGTCGAGGGCGACCGCGAAGATCTTCAGTCGAGCCTTGTGACGGCAGCGGTTCACTTCGCTAAGCGCGTCCTGGATGGTCTGGCGCGATTGCGCTGAAGGAGTGGCAAGGATGACCGAGGCCACATCGTTTCCCGGCTCGACCTTCTGCAACGCGCGCCGGATCATCTGCTCTGCTCTTCGCAACTCCTCGCGAGCTGAGGCCAGGGCCGTGATGAGCTCCTCGGCGCTCCGTACGGCCTCGCGCTCGAGTCGGTTCACGGCTCCATCATCGCGAAGTCGATCCTCGCTGTCCGTGATCGTCCCCAACCCGTCTTGCGGCAGCCGGTCCGGTACCTTCGGGTCGTGCCGTCTCCGCGTCGTCGGGGACCGGCTGGATAGGCTGAGCGCCGCGACAGCCCGGTGGTCTCGGGCCGGAGGGACCGACGATGATCACGCACCTCGGGGAACGATCTTCCGCCAGGCGACCACGGCAATCCCTCGCGGCTCGGGTCCGGACGTCCATGGTCGCCCTTTTTGGCTCGCTCCTCCTCGCGGGACTCTTCGGCGGCAGTTCGCCGGCCGCCTCGGGGACACCACTCCCCGCGACGGTCGAAGCATGGATCTACCCCGCGAGTCTCGGCCAACCCGCGTGCGACGTCCCGGCCGAGCTCGCGGCACTCTCCTCCGATCCGATCGCACTGCTCAAACCCGAGTACCTGAACGTGAGCGGTGGTGGCAAGATCCGCACCGAAACCGCGGCCCAACTGCCCTGCAATGGGTACAGTCCGGCCAATCTCGCGGAGGTCCGCTCCGCCGCGAGCCGCGTCTACGTGACGGTCTCGTCGGGTTCGCGCCCGACGAGGTCACTCCTCGCCAGTCCCGCCAAAGAAGCCGCGGCCCTCTCGAACATCGAGTCCTTCGTCGCCTCGAACCAGTTGGATGGTGTCGATCTCGACTTCGAACCGAACACTTGGACGTCGACCATGTGGTCCGCGTACACGGGTTTCGTTCGGGACCTGGTCAACGCACTCACCCCGGCAGGGCGGGCAGTCGAGGTCGACCTCGAACCTTTCACGACGACTCCCTTCGACGCACAGCACTACGCAGACGTGGCCTCGGCCGGAGCGCATCTGGTGGTGATGACCTACGACCACGAGTTCGACCTGCCGTGCGCCCCGATCAGCCCTTATGCCTGGCTCGAACAGGTGCTCACCTATGCGCAGAGCCAAGTGGCGGCATCCGATCTCACCATCGGACTCCCCGCTTACGGTTACACGACGCCGAACTGCAAGAGGGTCACGCACGTCACCTCGAACGTCGCCTACGTCACCATGCGGAACCTCCCGGGCTTTCCGACCACCCCCTCGGCCGTCGAGAGCCTCCGTGACCCGAGTTCGGGAGAGATCCGATGGGAGGCGGGAGGTGAGTTCCACGACTACGTCGATGCCACGGCGCTCAACGCCAAGCTGCAGACAGTGGAGAACATGGGCGTGACCGACATCTCGGTGTGGAGCCTCGGCGGCGAGCCCTGGTTCACCGGGAATCCGGGTTGAGCCGGCCAGAAGACCGACCCGAGAGGCTGCAGCGGCGTGTCCTACTTCCAGGCCATCGTGATCGGAATCCTCCAAGGGGTCACTGAGCTCTTCCCGGTCTCGAGTCTCGGTCACAGCGTCCTGATTCCGGGGTTGATCGGCTGGAACAATCTGGTGAGCGATGAATCGGCAAAGGAATCGCTCTATCTCGCCTTCATCGTCGGACTGCACGTGGCGACCGCGGGCGCTCTGCTGGTCTTCTTCTGGCGCGACTGGATCCGGATCATCGCCGGGTTCTTCCGGACCCTCCGGACTCGTCGGATCGAGACGCCCGACGAACGGATGGCATGGCTGCTCGGCCTCGCGACCATTCCGGTCGGCGTGACCGGCCTCCTGTTCGAGCACACCTTTCGGACCATCTTCGCCAAGCCGGAGGCGGCAGCCTTCTTCTTGATGATCAACGGGCTCATCCTGAGTGGTGCCGAGTTGCTGCGACGGCGCCGGACCGGGCGAGACTCGGCCCATCCGTTCGCAACCGCACCGGCGACCCAGAAACTCGCGACCCTCTCGCTGCCGTCGGGGGTCGCGATCGGGGCCACGCAGATCCTCGCCTTGTTCGCGGGCATCAGTCGCTCCGGAGTGACCATGGCTGCAGGATTGCTCAGGGGTCTCGATCACGAGGAGGCCGCCCGGTTCTCGTTCCTTCTTGCGACACCGGTGATCCTCGCGGCCGGAGTGCTCAAGATCCCCGACCTGTTCGGTCCGCTGGGCAACGGAGTGCGGGGGCAGATCCTCGCCGGAAGCGCAGCGGCGGCCGTGTCGGCGTACCTCTCGGTCCGGTTCCTCCTGCGCTGGTTCGAGACCCGCACTCTCTGGCCGTTCGCGATCTACTGCCTGCTCTTCGGCGGTGCGTGCGCGGCCTACTTCTCGTGAGATTGTGTCGCCAGGGATGAGAGGGTCTCTCGGGCCGGTGGTGCGGGCCCGGGTCGGCGACCAGCGTGAGCTCAGCCGCCACCAGCTGCTTTGATCGCCGCGAGCGTCTCCTCGATGCCCTTCTTCGCCGCGTCGCTGCGAAACCCGATCTCCTTTGGCGCACCATCACCGAAGACCTCTTCGAAGAACGCGGATCCTTCGGGTGGCAGCTCCCAGGTCTCGGTGAGCTCGGTCCCGTCGTCCGACACGGCGAACGTGTAGCACCAACTTGCCCGGGTCGGCGGTTCGGCGACCACCCAGGCGAATTCCCTACCGCGGTCGGCGACCACCACCTCGCAGCGCGTCTCCCAGCTCTGCTCCGGGCGCTCGTTCCGGCCGGTGAACTTGGCACCGACCCGCGGCCCATCGCCTTCGTCCCACCAACAGGCCTTGCAGACCGGGCTCCACTCACCCATGCGGGTCACGTCGGACACCAAGTCGTAGACCTCGTGGGGAGAACGATCGACCGCGATCGAACGGGAATGTCGAAGAGGTTCCATGCGGTCAGTATGACCGAGGGATCCGAAGGCGTCCGAGTCAGAGCTCACTCGCGCCCGTCGAGTCGGCGGGAGGTCGTGACGACGGGCCCGCGCTGGTGTGCGGTACCCCGCAGAGAGCAGGGGCACCGCACACCGTCCGTGCTCCGACGAGCGTCAGGGCGCTAGCAGGACTGCTGGCTGTCGAAGTTGAAGCAGGTCTGGATCGGCGAGACGAACGACCCGTCCGAATTCTGTTGCGAGTAGCTGATACTCATCTGGCCGTACTGAAAAGTGACCCCTTCCTGAGGATGCTCGCTGCCGTTGCTGCCCCCCCACTGGACCTCGGTCACAAACGCGGTGGAGAAGGTGTAAGTGAGGAAGTCCTGGGACGCCCCGCCTTTTCTCATAGTCAGGGTGACAGTTGGGTAGTGCTCACCCGTTACTGACGCGAGCGTCAGCGCGGGCGAGGACTTGTCGACGTTCTTGACGATCGAGAACTGCAAACCGCTGGACCCCTGACCCGTCGCGGAGTGGTTTCCTGCGCATGACGCGCCGCCACCCGACCCACCGACTCCGAGCGAGAACGACGACACGTCGATCTGATTGATGTGATTCGCGTCGGTCGACTCACCTTGGGCACCGGGGATGTTCAGCCACATTTGCACGCCCGAGGACGACGATGTGGGCGGTGGTGGAGGCGGCTGCGGACAGGGGTTGGCGAATAGCGATTGAGCGGGCACGTCGACCACGCTCGCCTGACCGACCGGTCCCTGAGAGCCGGTTGGACCTGGGGAACCCTGGGAGTTCCACGAGATCTGGCTCGCACTTCCAGGGCACGTCGGTGCCGTCACACCCACGTCGATCAGCTTTCCCGATCGGAGGCATCCGTAGTAGGTGGTGGCTCCGGTACTTGCACCAGCGGTGAACACCGTCGTAGCCCCGACCGCGACAACCGCTGTGGCTACCACCGCGATGACCAGCAGCGCCGCCTGCTTCCTGATTCTCATAGGTTTGCTCCTTTTCCGGTCGGTCAGCGACCCGGAGCAGGCAGCCCCGGCGTCGCAGACAATCGACTAGGTCATTGTCGGCGGGCTGGTGGCTCAAATCAACGAATCACCCGGTGACGACCGCCGAAATGGCATGGCGTGCTACGAGAACCCAGACGATCCGCTCGACTCTCGATCCGGCGCCGGGCCATCGGCAGTGGCACTCGCGCCCAGTACTGCACTCCGAATCGGGACCGGACCCTTCGATCCTTCCGGTGACCCCGTGGGGTCATACCTCGGATCTGTTCACCGGTGCGCTCGGTGTCGACCCTCGATCAAATAGGCGACCGCCCCCCGAAATACGGGAGGACGATGATGCACAGCGTGAAAGAGGCCCTGGTCGGTCCGCCGATATCGCCTCTCCGGAAGATGTCGGTCACCGCAAGGACGACGAGCCCGATCCACAGAACGAAGAGGAAGAAGAACAACAAGGTGAGAGAGATGGAGAGGAGTGGATAGTCGGCGCTCATTCCCTGGTCTCAGGTTCGTCTCGTCCATGCGGAATCTACAGGGCAGTTGCCCAATCGGGGGCGAACCGAACTGGCTCGTGACTCAGCCGCCAGGTGCGGAATGCTGCTCGACAGCCCGATCGGTGCCTCGTTGCCGCTCGTTCCAGATCCGTCCCAACACGGCACCCAGATGAAAGCACCTGGAAGGCGAGGTAGGCGATCAAACCGATGAGCTACAACAACCGGTCCGCAAGCCGTCGCCCCGACCTCTTTGCCGGCGGTTGGTCATAGACACGTTGGTACCAGCCTTGCAACGTGGATGCGATTCCGATCGCACCGAGGAGGATTAGGACACCTCCGAAGCTGCTGCGACCCGTGACCGCGTGGTTGGCTGTAGAGATCAGCGCATTCACGTCGTTGGCAGCGTCTTGATAGAGGCCCATCCGTATGACGATCGTCTTGCGCAAGTCATGCCCGGTACCAGCAGAAACAACGATCAGGAAAGGAAAGAGGCACAGCATACCGAGGGCCGCGAATTGCATGGAGCTGTCCATGAAGTCAAAGGCGTTGAGGCGCGAACAGGTGGACCCTGCCGTTCCACTCTTGACCCGCTGAGGCGAGCTGCGACTGACGTTCGAGCAACCCCTGCGGCTGCCGCCTCGCGGCGCCCATCCCACTGGTCCCTTGCTCGGGTCCGGGACCAAGGTCTAGGTCGCTGCCAGGAGACTGACTCGCAGTTCCCCATCGTCCCTCATCGTCGTAGCCCCTCCATTGTGAGCGAGCTCCGCCTCAGGGCTGAGCTTTGTGTCCCCTCTACGGATCGGAAGGCCCTGCGACAGCCCAGTCGGCGAGAGCGCGTCTCCGCGTGCATCACTTGAACCTCTTGCTCCCGTGGAGACACCACAGATGGCGCCGCACGACTCCGACACCCGTCTCACGCTTCACCAAGGGGCGACGGACCTCCTCCGGGCAAGAGGGCTCTCAGCTCCGTTCGACACCCCACAGTCGCCAAGCGACTGTCAGCCCCTTCTAACCCGTCAGTCAGCGAGCCCCGGAACCTGCGCAGGCTGACTGTATTCGGTTACGACGGATACGACGTCGGAATCGACTCAGGATCCCGCTTGTTCCATCCGTGAAAGCTTGCGAAGTCGCGACCCTCCCAAGCCTCGCGCAACCCAGGCTTGCTGAGGTCCCAATCAGGGCGGATCTCGCTTGACGCAGAACACAAGTCGCGCCAGAGGTCGTAGAACGACGGGCGTCCCCAGAACCAATATCCGTTGTAGACGCTGTGAACGACCAGACCTGGCTTGAGAACGAGTGTGTGAGGGATCATCGGGTCGTGCTCGGGATCGGTGTATTCCTGGATGTCGAGGTCCTTCTGAACCGTTCGATGGGGATCGGAGAGGAAGGTCCACTGGGCGCCCACTGAAGCCCGAAACTCTTGGCTTGTGTGGTGGTCGTCGGTCGAGATCGTCACGACCTGTGTGTATGCCACGGCAATCTTCGAATAGTTGGCGGCAAGCTCGAGATGCTGTTGGTGCTCCTTCGGACAGTAGTTTCCCCGCGCCAGCGTGAGGACCAGAGGGTCGTCGCCTTGAAGCTCGCTGAGCCTGCGCACCGAATCGGTGTGATCCGGGAGGGCGTAATCCGGGAAGCTGCCGCCGGGTCGGATATCGGGTCGCATGGATCACCGCCCTTTCCTTGCCTGCAGCGCGCCTTCGCTGGCGGCTCGAGCCGACCGCGCTCGGCGGACCAGCCTCTGCGCCCGAGACTATCCGTCGGCGACTTGCCTCGTCACCTCCGCGTCATGGTGCCTCGCGGGTCGATGTGCTCTGCGCCGATCGGTCCGAAAGCCGACATCCACCATTCCAGGGCGGCAGAGCAATCACTCCCCACTGATCATTGACCGTACCTCTGCCTGGTCGGCAACGAGGTCGCCGCCGACCGGATCGCTCTCGGCCCTCGAACACCGCGCGGGTCGGGAGATGCAGACCGTGACGAAGATGCCCGCGCAGACCTGTGCAACGACGGCGGGGATTCCTACGAAACCGGCTGGAGGTGGAGCGGCGAACTTCAAAGTCGGTCGCCGACGCGATGTTGACCTCTTCGAGTGCGAATAGGCGGCCCCGTGTAACGGGGACGACTGGTGAACCGTTACAGCGACGCGCGGTTTCGCACTTCATGTGCCAAGTTGGATTTCACACAAATTCCACATTGCGACGGAGCGTGATCATAAGCGCGCAACAAGGCGCGGCCGAGCGGCGAAAACTTTGCACTGCTGATACGTTGCCGCCAACAACGGTACTTGTAGTGGGGAGACGAACCACACGCCGGGTCGCGAACAAACGGGCCCGACCCACCACTTCGGTGAAAGTCGGTCACCGGCATGCAGCGGCCTGTGGGTGTTGATCTTTTGCCGTTGAAGCAAAGCGCCGCAGACGTGTCGTCGAAGAGGGGAACAACATGAAGAAACGAGCATCCGTATCGACGCTCATCTGTGTCCTGATCGCGGGCTTCGGGGTCGTGCTCGAAGAGCCGGCCGGAGCCACTACCGCTCCTACCGGTCCACCGGCCGGAACGCAACTCTGCAACGGCGGCGCCGACTCCCCCGAGCTGACCGGACCGTCGACGGCACCTCCCGGATCGGTGACGGTTCCCGCGGGTAACAACGGCAGCCTGGCGCTGCGCGCGAACACCACCTACTACTTGGCGTCCGGGACCCACACCTTGGGGACCTCGGAGTTCGGCCAGTGGCAGCCGGCTAGTGGCGACACCTTCATCGGAGCGCCGGGTGCCGTCATCAGCGGCCAGAACATCAACGACTCGGCGTTCGACCTGACTGCGTCGAACGTGACCATCGAGTACTTGACCATCGAGAACTTCGTCGCGCCGAACGGGCAGATGGTCGTGAACCACAACGGCGGAGCGAACTGGACCATCGCGTACGACTCCATCATCCACAACGGCGGCGCAGGGGTCGGCGTCGGTAGCGGTGACGTGGTGGAGCACGATTGCCTCAGCGCGAACGACGAGTACGGCTTCTCTTCCTTCGGGGGGGCCACCAACGTCACGCTCTCCGACAACGAGATCAGCTACAACGACACCAACGGCACCTACGACGAGGGGGCCTACGTCACGTCCTACTCGGTGACGAGTGACGTAGCGACGATCAACACCGAGGCACCGATGTACCTGAAGGTCGGGAACCCGATCATCGTCGGTGGTGGCTGCTCGACCGGGTGGTGCACCAACCTTTCCAGAGCAGCCCTCAACGGCACCTGGACGATTGCCTCGATTCCCTCGACCACCTCGTTCACGTTCCACGTGACAACCGCCAATGTGGGCACGACCAGTGACCCGAGCGGGACCGTGGCCGACCCCCAGGTGACGTGTGGCTGCGCTGGTGGGGGCAAGTTCTGGAACACGGCTGGCGCAACGGTGGCCGACAACTGGGTCCACGGCAACGGCGACGTCGGGATCTGGGTGGATACCGACAACTCCGGGTTCGACATCAGCGACAACTACATCGCTTCCAACTGGGCCGAGGGCATCATCTACGAGATCAGCTACAACGCCGACATCACCGACAACACGCTGATCGACAACGCCTGGGGTGGTGGTCCTTCGCCGGGGCTCGGTGGCTTCCCCGATCCGGCCCTCTACATTTCGGAGTCCGGGAGCGACAGCCGAGTGGCCGGGAACTACGGCCCCATGTTCAACGTCTCGGGGAACGGCTTCGTGGACAACTGGGGCGGCATCGTCATCTACGAGAACTCCAACCGTGCGTGCGGTATCAGCAACGACCAGTACTGCACTCTGGCTGGCCCTGGCACCTACACGATGTCGTCGTGCGCCGCCCACATCCCGAACGGCAGCACCACCGCCACCCCGGACTACGTCGACAACTGCCGCTGGAAGTCGGAGAACGTCTCGGTGGACGACAACGTGTTCGACTTCACCCCGAGCGACATCGGGGCGGACTGCACCACGTCGATCTTCTGCGGCTACAACGGGCTGTTCAGTGAGCCCGGGACCACCCCGGGCTCGACTCACAACGGGGCTTGGCCCTCGGGGGCGAGCTATCCCTACGGGGGCTATGCCGTCCCGAACAACATCTCCAACAACCAGCACAACGCCTACGCAGACAACACCTACTGCGCCGGGGGAGGCGCTGCCTGGAACTTCGTCGCCTTCGCCCAGGGCAATGGAGTGAGCAAGGGCAGCTGGACGGGAGGCCTCACCAACGTCCTCGGTACGGGCGACAAGTTCACCGCGCAGGACGCGGGCAGTACCTTCAGCTCCACCGCCTGCCCCACGGCCGACCCGCCTCCGCCCCCGCCGCCCCCGACGGTCACGTCGATCACTCCGACCAGTGGACCGGCGGCCGGTGGGACCTCGGTCACCATCGCCGGCACCAACTTGAGCAGCGTGATCGCGGTCGACTTCGGTCTCGACGCGGCGACGATCACCGCCGACTCCGCGACCTCGATCACCGCAACGTCACCGGCCGGATCCGGCGCGGTCGACGTGACGGCCACCACACCCGGCGGGACCTCTTCGACCTCGGCGGCGGACGTCTTCACCTACGTCGCGCCGCCCGGCTTCCACAACGTCACGACGTCCTTGCCGACTGCCACACGGGGAGCCGCCTACTCGGCAACCCTCTCAGCAGCTGACGGGGTTCCGCCGTACAGGTGGAGGAAGCTCACTCCACTCCCGCACGGTCTCAGGCTGATCGGGTCCACCGGGACGATCACCGGCACCCCGAAGAGCAAGGATATTCCCGGCACCTACCACATCACGATCGGCGTCTTCGAGCACACCAGGCCCAAGCAGATGGTGAGCACCACCCTCATCCTGTCCCTGAACTGATTCGCCAGAACCTGGTGGGGGATCACCCCGGGCTCGGAGACAGCCCGAGAAAGGGATTGCGTCTTCGGGTCGCATAATGGAGGGGTGACCAACCTGCGGCTGGCTCTCTGTCAACTCGCGTCTGGCGGTGATCCGCGGGACAACCTCACAAAAGGACTGGCCGCATGCTCGAAGGCCGCCGAAGAGGCGGCTGACATCGCGATCCTTCCAGAGATGTGGCAGATCGGTTACGCGCCTTGCCCAGAGGACAAGCTGGGACGCGCGAGGTGGCAGGAGATGGCCATCGGAAGTGACGACCGATGGGTGAGCGCCTTTCGAAGGGCAGCGTCCGACCTCAACGTGGCGATTCTGACGACGTTTCTGGAGCGGTGGCCTGGTTCCCCACGGAACACCGCGCTGCTGATCGACCGACATGGTCGAGATGTTCTCCGTTACGCCAAGGTTCACACGTGTGACTGGGGAATGGAGAAAGCCCTCACACCTGGAGGCTCGTTCGAGGTCGCTCGGCTCGACGTAGAGCGCGGATTCGTCGACGTCGGCGTCATGATCTGTGCCGACCGAGAGTTCCCTGAGTCAGCGCGTGAACTGATGCTTGGCGGCGCCGAACTCATTCTGGTTCCAAACGCTTGTCCCATGGCTGGAGAGCGGACCTCTCAGCTTCGGTCTCGAGCCTTCGAGAATATGACCGCGATCGCAACGGTGAACTATTCGGCTCCCGATCAAGATGGCCACTCCAGCGTCTTCGACGGAATGGTCTTCGAAAAGAACGGCCAGCCCAACGGTCGGCCTCGAGAACAGCTCGTTTTCGAGGCGGGCGATGGCGAGGACGTCTACCTGGCAACTCTCGATCTGGATGCACTCAGGGAGTACCGAGCACGCGAGACGATGGGAGATGCGTACCGGAAACCCCGTGCTTACCGGCTCCTCACGTCCGACGCGCAAGGAGTGCCGGTCTTCGATCGTTCCGACTCCCGCGGACGAGCCGCTGTCCCGGACTGCTAGCGAGGGGCAATGGATCTGTCACGCCGCCTCGACTGGAAGACCAGGAGTCCGACCCCATACGGCCCATGAGCCGTCGTAGACCCGCACGTTCTCGTATCCGAGAAGGTGGGAGAAAACGAACCATGCGGTGGCTGCTCTCCCGCCGATCGTGCAGTAGGTGATGAGCTCGTCGTGGTCGTCCGGATCGAGGGAGGACGCGAGCTGGCGGAGGTCTTCGGATGAGCGGAACGCACCTCGTTCGTCGTAGATGTCGTCCATCCGCTGGTGGCGGGCTCCTGGGATGTGGCCTGCGTGACCATGCGGTTCCATTCCTCCCGATGGCCAGAAGCGCTCTCCCTCGAACTCTTCCCTGCTGCGCACGTCGAGCAAGACGGATCCAGGTCGTGTGATGGCATCAAGCACCCCGGCGGTATCCACACGGAGGCTCTGGCATCGGTCGCCGAGGCGGTACGCACCAGGCTTCGGTGTCGTAGGGGTGGTGCTCCACGGATGCCCTTCTGCCCTCCACGTCTCACGCGGAACAATTCAGAATCCGAGCGTCACCGTGCCCATATAGCTGGAGCAGCCAGACGCCGACAGCTGGCGCATACCCGTAGAAGACGACGGTCGAATCGGGTTCGATACCCGAACGAACCAGCAGATCCTCCATTGAGCGATCGGGAACCGTGGCGTACTCGGAGTCCTTGATGTCCCGGTAGATGTTCCAGAGCACGGCGCCCTCGATGTGCCATTCGTCGTGGGCGGCACTGCTGACGTCCACCTCGACAACCCGCAGATTCGGGTCGCCGAGGTGCGCCGCGAGCCAAGCCGGACTGACAAGCCCGTGCGCAGAATTATCTGGCTTCGTTTTAGATTGAACGGGTCTTGCGGAACTCATCAAACGTCCTCCCACTCGAGATACGACGCTGACGTTGTACGTCCGACCGATTGTCGCAACGTTGGCAGAACCTTGGCCTCGACCCACCTGCGACTTCATCCTCGGGGTCCACTAGTCCACTTGGATCCAGCTGAGCAGGTCGTCTTGGGTGACCGACTCCAGGAGGGCGGGGTGATCGGTGGTCATGTGCCCGCGAATTTCGGCAATGACCTGGTCGTTCGTCTGACCACGTGCGACGAAACCACACTCGCAACGAATGCTCTTGGCCATGGAACCTCCCTGTAGTAGCTGTCATCGGCAGCGTATTGCCAAGATGTTGGAGTGACCTTGACGACCGGGGGCCAGGTACGCATTCAGGTCTGTGGACCCCTCGTCATCGAGCACGACGGGCAGCGCCTGGACGGTCGGTTACCCGGTCGCCAGGGTCGGCTGCTCTTCGCCTATTTGGTCATCAATCGGCACCGGCTCATACCCCGCGAGGAACTGGCCGAGGCCCTCTGGCGTGAACCGGACCCCGCGGTTGTGGACACCCGACTCAATCCCCTCCTTTCGAAGCTTCGACGGGTGTTCGGAGCGGAAGCGATTGACGGTCGCAGTACGGTTCGCCTTTGCCTCCCGAGCGCGTGGGTCGACCTCGATGCCGCGGTCGAGGCAATTCACCGAGCCGAAAGCGCGGTCGCTCAGCGATCGTGGGATCGCGCCTGGGGGCCTGCTCTCACAACCCTCTTCGTCGCCGAGCGTGATTTCTTGCCAGGCGAGGACGCACCCTGGATCGACGACGTCCGTCACCAGCTCTCCATGCTCCGCCTGCAAGCCCTCGAGGCTTACGCCGCCACCGAACTTGGCATTGGCGGGACGGAACTGCCTGGAGCGGTCAGGGCGGGCCGAGAGCTGATCCGGGCCGCCCCACTTCGAGAGAGTGGTTATCGCTATCTGATGGAAGCGCTCGCGGCTCAGGAGAATCTGGCTGAAGCCGTCCATGTCTACGGACAGCTGACAGAGTGCCTCCGCGAGCAGTTGGGTGTTTCACCGAGCGCCTCGACGCGTGAACTCTACGAGCGGCTCCTCGCGGCAACCTAACGCCGAACGGAGTTGCTCGACCGCCAGCTCTGACATCTTGATGTCCGCAGCGTCTCTCTGCCAGTTACAACGAGACCTCGCAATCACTCTGTAACCTGTTGCCGGCCGCCTGAGCGGTGGCTGCCATCCGCTCTTTGCAGTCCGCGGTGGATGTGGCCCCGTCGCGCCATGAGGTGTCGGGGTCTGCACTTTCACTCCTGTAGCCATGTCAAGCTGAGGCATGGCAATCAGAGTCCTGGCGGCGATCGTAGGCGCCTCCATCGTTCTGACCACTGCATGGAGTGTCCTTGGCACTTTGGTCGTTCCGCGGCGGGTGCGAAGCCATATCCCCAGAGCGGTGTTCATACTCAACCGCGGCGTGTTCGAATTCCTTGCCGACAAAGCCAGCTCCTATCAGCGCCGGGACCAGATCCTTGCGGTCCAGGCGCCCGTACAACTCATCGCGCAGGTCGTGGCGTGGCTGGCGCTCTACGAGCTGGGGTTTGGGCTGCTCATGTGGTCCTTTGGTAACGACGGCCTGGGGACAGCCTTGGAGCAAGCCGGATCGGCGCTTTGCACGTTGGGCTTTCTCGCTCCACACGACAGCGGAGTCGCGGCCGTTAGTTCCCTTGCCGCGCTTGCCGGCCTCGGGACCGTTGCCCTCCAGATTGGCTACCTCCCGACGTTGTATGGAGCCTTCAGCCGCCGTGAGGCACTGATCACAATGCTCGACTCGAGAGCCGGTGTGCCCTCATGGGGCCCAGAGCTGCTGGCTCGCACCCACTACGGCCTCGGCAGCGGTGTATCCGCCGTTCATGAACTGCCGGAACTGTTCGAAGCGTGGGAACGGTGGTCCGCGGACGTCTCCGAGAGCCATACCACCTACGTTCCGCTGATTTGGTTCCGCTCCCCGCGTCCGCTCTCCTCGTGGGTGACCGCGCAATTGGCGGTGCTCGATGCAGCGGCGCTCTACCTGGCCCTCCTTCCCACAGCGTCAGGCCTCATCCAGGCACGCCTCTGTCTGCGCGGAGGGTTCACCTGTCTGGGCGACATCGCCCGAGCGTTACAGATTCCCATCCCAGAAAACGCCGACCCAAGCAACGGAATCTCGCTCACGTATGACGATTTCGTCGAGGCCGTCGAGCGTCTGCGCCAAGTGGATTTTCCGGTCGAACGAAAGCTAGAAGACGCGTGGACGGACTTCTTGGGTTGGCGGGTCAATTATGAGACCGCTGCCTACGCGCTTGCCTGGGCAACCAACGCCCCGCCGGCATTGTGGTCGGGTCCTCGGCGGCATGCAGTGGAACCGATCGCCCCTCTCCGGCCGCGGACGGACCGGGCGAAAGCGCCTCTCGGCGCCGAGAAACCCAACAGACCGCCAGACCGGCGGTAGAAGGCAAGCAACACATCAGGGTTGTGCGCTTCGAGATGCGGCCGGAGCTGGGGCACTGCGACCGCTCGCCGGAGGCCCTTGCCTACGAGGTGTCCCACCCACCCAACGATCGGGACCGCACCCGTATGATGATCGATTCGCGACCGTGGAGGTGGTGGGTGGTGAGTTTTGTCGACCGCTACGGCGAGTGGGCCGTGGTGCTCGGGGCTTCTGAAGGTTTGGGCGAGGCGTTCGCGGCTGGGACTGCTGCTCGAGGCATCAACGTCGTGGTCGCGGCCCGTCGTAGCGGTCCGCTCGAGCAGGTCGCGGACCGAATTGCATCTGCACACGACGTCCAGACCCGGGCGGTGACGCTCGACCTCAGCGATCCTGGGTTCCTCGGGGATCTTCGTGCCGCAACGGATGGACTCGAAGTTGGGCTCGTGGTCTACAACGCAACGGGCGTCTACACCGGCGAGTTCGAGGATCAACCGATCGCCTCAATGAGCTCGATGGTGGCCATCAACTGCCTCGGACCGCTCGTCGTATGCGAGCACTTCGGACGATCGATGATCGAAAGGGGTCGAGGCGGAGTGGTCCTGATGAGTTCGGGCGCCGGCCTCGCCGGTTGTCCCTACAACGCCACCTATGCGGCTTCCAAGGCCTTCGACCTAGTCCTCGGTGAGTCACTTTGGTCTGAATGGCGTCGCTACGGGGTCGACGTCATGTCGGTGATCGGACCAGCGATGGACACTCCGACATTTCGGGCCACCATGACACCGGAAGTGCTCGCCATGACGCCACCGCCCATGGCGATCGATCTGGTCGTGGAGGAGGTTCTGGGTGCTATGGGGTCGTGTCCGTCGTTCGTGCCCGGCCAGATCAATCGAGAGTTACTTGCTGCGCTCGGTGCTCTACCTCGGAGCCAACAAGTCGACGCCTTGGCAACCGCTCACGCCGGGTTCGCCAAGCGTCGCCAGATGGAAACCTGACCCCAGTCCCAAGTGCTCCATCTAGAGCAGATCTGAGCTTTCCCTGACCCAGCTGCGATTCGGCAGCGCCTCTCCGCGGAGCGTCCCGATCCGCTAGAAGGAACAGATGCACATTCGATCGAAGACTGCTGTCCGGTTCCTCGGGGCTCTAGCCTGCGTGGCCGGTCTCGTGCTCTCGGCCCCATCCGGCCTCGCTGCCGCCAATCCTGGCATCAGTCATGCGAGCCGACCGGCGGCCGTCGCCTCGTCGGACTGGACGACCTTCGACCAGAATCCGATGCGTACCGGGGTCGACGCGTCGGGCAATCCGCTCTTCCCTGCCAAGAGCGCCTGGACGACATCGGTCGACGGGAAGCTTTACGGACAGCCGCTCGTCGCGACGGGGAGGGTGTTCGTGGGGACCGAGAACGACACCGTCGACGCGCTCGCGGCCGACACCGGTGCGGTCCTCTGGTCCACTCATGTGGGGACGCCGGTCGACTCGTCCAAACTTCCCTGCGGAGACATCGGGCCGACCCTCGGCATTACCGGCACCCCGGTCATCGACACCACTCGCGCCGAGATCTTCGTCGTCGCCGATGAGGCAGTCTCTGGGTCGGCGATCGCCGCGCACCACCTGATCGGCCTCAACATCTACACCGGAGCCGTCGAGCTCGACCAGGTGATCGACCCCGCCGGCTCTTACCCACCGGCACAGCTCCAGCGGACGTCGCTGGCCCTCGACGACGGCGCGGTGATTGCCGGCTTCGGTGGGAACGACGGGGACTGCAGCACCTACCACGGCTTGGTGATCGCGACCCCCGAGACGGGGGGCCCGACCTCGGTGTTCACCGTGTCGGACCTGCCTGGCGACAGCCAGGGCGCCGTGTGGATGGGGGGCGCGGCCCCGACTGTCGATGCCAGCGGCAACGTGTGGCTCGCCACTGGCAACGGCGCCTACAGCAGTTCGAGCAATACTTACGACGACAGTGACGGAGTGCTCGAGCTCAGCCCGTCGATGGACCTCCTGCAGGACTTCGCGCCACAGCAGTGGTACAGCGACAACGGCAGCGACCTCGACCTCGGGTCGGCCGCACCCGCGCTCTTGCCGAATGGTCTCGTCTTCGAGGTCGGGAAGTCGACAACCGCCTATGTGCTGAGCCAATCCCACCTCGGCGGCGTGAATGGCCAGGTGGCGCTAACCAACAATTTCTGCTTCGCCGACGGAGGCTCCGCCGACCTGAACGGCACGCTGTACGTCCCCTGCAGCGGTGGCGTCACCGCGGTGACCCCGACCGCCTCTCCACCGAGCGCCAGCTGGACCACCTCGAGTGGCGCGCACAATTCGCCGATCATCGCCGGTGGCGAGGTGTGGTCGATCGCAGGCGGAACGCTCTACGGGCTCGACCCGGTGAACGGCAACGCTCTGCAAAGCTTCTCCATCGGTTCGACCTCCTCCGATTTCCCCTCGCCATCGGCGGCGGACGGTCTGGTGCTCGCGCCCTCCTCGAAGGCGGTCCACGCCTTCGAGGGTCCCGACGGTCTGCCAGCACCACCGTCGCCGCCACCAGTGCCGACGATCAGCTCGGTCGCACCCACCTCGGGCCCGGTGAGCGGGGGTACGTCGGTTACCATCGACGGAAGCAACCTCACCGGAGCGACCGCAGTCGACTTCGGGACGAATGCGGCCACCGACGTGACCGTCGTCAACGACGGCGAGATCACAGCGACCTCACCGGCCGGGGCAGCCGGCATTGTCGACGTAACGGTGACCACCCCAGGCGGCACCTCGGCGATGGTCAGCGGCGACCAGTTCACATACGCGGTCGGCCCACCGCCCACACCCACCGACCTCTCTGCCACCCTCGGGGTCGGACAGGCCACGCTGAGTTGGACCGCTCCGAACGACGACGGCAGCGCGATCACCTCCTACACGGTGGACATCACTGACAACACGACGTCGACGTCCCCCGCGCCGGTCGTGGTCTCCGGCACTCCGCCGGCGACGAGCACACCGATTACCGGACTGACCCCCGGTGACAGCTACTCCTTCACCGTGTCGGCGACCAACTCGCTCGGCACCGGTCCGGCCTCGACCCCGCTCACCGAGCTGTTGCCGGCGCCCTACTTCCCGGTCGCACCGGCCCGGATCTGTGACACCCGGGCGTCGAACACGACCGAGTGCGCGGCGATGACCCTCGCCGCAGGCGGGACCTTCAAGGTCCAGGTGTCCGGCCAAGGCGGGGTGCCCGCCGGGGCCACCGCAGTGGTGGCCAACGTGACGGTCACCGGTGCCACCGCGCAGAGCTTCCTGACCGCCTATCCGGACGGCACCACCCGGCCGCTCGCTTCGAACTTGAACTTCAGGGCCGGACAGACCGTGCCCAACCTGGTCACCGTGCCGCTCTCCTCTTCGGGGGCGATCGACCTCTACAACGCGGCGGGCACCGTCAACGCCCTGGTCGACGTCTTCGGCTACTACGGACCGGGCTCGGGACAGGGCTTCACCTCGCTCACCCCGGCCCGGATCTGTGACACCAGGGCGAGTAACACCACCGAGTGCGCCGGGCAAGACCCTCTCGGCCGGTGGGACCCTGGATGTCCAGGTGACCGGCCAGGGCGGGGTGCCCGCCGGGGCCACCGCGGTGGTCGCCAACTTGACGGCGACCGGGCCCACCGCCCAGAGCTTCCTCACCGCCTACGCGGAGGGCTCCACCCGCCCGCTCGCCTCCAACTTGAACTTCACCGCCGGCGAGTCGGTTCCCAACCGGGTGATCGTGCCGCTCTCGGGGAGTGGGGCGCTCACCCTCTACAACGCCGCGGGAACGGTCAACGCGATCGTCGACGTGGACGGTTACTTCTCCTCGAGCGTCTCGGGGTACTTCGAGCCGGTCGCCCCCTCTCGGATCTGTGACACCAGGGCCTCCAACACCACCCAGTGCCACGGCAAGACCCTCTCCGCGGCCGGGACCCTGGACGTCCAGGTGACCGGCAACGGCGGCGTGCCCGCGGGCGCCGCCGCGGTGGTCGCCAACGTGACCGCCACCGGAGGGACCGCTCAGAGCTTCTTGACCGTCTACCCGGAGGGGGCCTCGCTGCCGACCGCCTCGGACTTGAACTTCACCGCCGGGGAGACCGTGCCCAACCTCTGTGTGGCCAAGCTCTCCTCTGCGGGAGGACTCGCCATCTACAACGCCGCGGGCTCGGTCAACGCGCTGGTCGACGTGGCGGGGTGGTTCACCTCGTGAGGATCTTCGTGTCGGGCGGCCGTTGGAGCCGCCGACATGATCGCCCTCGAAGTGCCGTAGGACCTGACTGTGCCGGCGTTCGGGGCAGTGTGCCCGTTCGGTATCGGCACACACGGAATGGTCGGAACGCCCCGCAAATGATCCGCCCACGATTGACCAGAAGCCGCCGCGGATGGCCGCGGACGACCGTGCGACGCTCCTCGCACTCCTTCTGTATCAGCGGGACTCTCTCGTCCGAAAGGTCTCGGGTGTCGACCCGGAGCGGGCCAAGGTATCGCCAGTCGATTCTGGAACATCGCTCCTTTGGCTCGTCAACCACGTGGCGGAGGCGGAGGCAACCTGGGTCCTGAGCCGGCTCGGCGGACAAGATTTCGTGGTGGGCCATGCCGCGCACGCGTCAACGCTCGACGAGGCGGTCGTCCGCTACCACGAGGTTCGGCGTGAAGCCGACACCGTGATAAGGGATACCGCGAGCCTCGATGCCGTCGGTACGAGGTTCGATGATCAGCCGCCGGTCAACTTGCGGTGGGTGTTGGCTCATCTCCTGGAGGAGACAGCCCGTCACGCCGGGCACGCTGACATCCTTCGCGAACTCATTGACGCAATACCGGCCGTTGACGTTTTGAAAACTGGACGCCGCTCGGCGACCCAAACGCCCGGAAGTCCGTTCAGCCGCACTCGAACCCGACCCGCTCCGGGTGTTCAGAGACACCTTTCTGCGTGTCATGCATGATCGGTGGGTGGAGATTCGACGAGTCCGGATGACCGATCCTGAAGGTGTGGACGCGCTGGAAGGCTGGACCGTTGATGAACGTGCGTTGTACGGCGACCACCCGGAGCTGTATGCCGCCGAGGCGTCCGACTTCGAGCCGCCGAACGGTGCGTTCTTTGTGGTGATCGCCGATGGATCCGTCGTGGCCGGAGGCGGTTTTCGCCGCATGTCTCCTGACACTTGCGAGGTCAAGCGGGTGTGGACCGATCCTGAGCGGCGCAGAGAGGGGCACGCCTCAGCGATCCTCGACGCCATCGAGGACGAAGCACGGAAGCTGGGGTTCTCGGCGCTGTGTCTTGAAACCGGTCAGGCTCAGCATGAGGCTCTCGGTCTGTACCGGAGGCGCTATCACCCGATCCCGGCGTACCACTACGACGACGCACTCGCGTTTGGTCATTCTCTCTTGGGCGGGCAATAGGTCCCGGCGGTCGCCGCACGAGCGGTACAGACCTGGCGTTAGGGGTCAGTCTGAGGCCACCGTTTTCTTGCAAGCCACGGATACCCTTGCCAGTCTGTGTCACATTCGAGGAGGCACTCCTCCCCGTCGGTCAAGATCACCACAAGGGGTTCGCTCCAGACGAGCGTCCTGAATTGAACTCTGACTCGATGCTCACCGGACGGGATGGAAAGCGCGATCGACTTGCCGTGCCGGATCTTCTCGACGTTGGAGCCATCGAGTTCGACAGTGAATGGCTGCAAGCGGAACCAGGGCCATCCCGGCATCCTGTCGATACGGACGGTAGCGGTGGCAGTCACATTCGGTGCCCATCGAGGAGAGTCGCAGAGCCGCCGATCGGGGGCACTGGGTTCATGCCGTCGCGGGCGAAGCGGGACGGACTGGCGGGATGCGGGAAGGCTACGGCGAAGTGAGGCACGGGCTGAGGGCTACGGCGCGGGGACACTTGTGACGATCTTCACTACATCAAGGTAGGACTTGATTGCTTCGACGCAGAGGTCCATAGCCTCCACGTGGCGCTGAGCTTCGAGTATCCCCGGCCCAGTTTCTCCCACGGATCCGAAAGCCCCGTGCTTGGCGAGCACGTCCGAAACGTACTTGCGCATGTCCTTGGCCTTCCGGAGATCCATGCCGCTCCACTCTTGCCGCCGGCCGTAACGCAGCGGGGTGGTTGGGTCCCGACAGGCGACGATGAAGCGGACGTTGGCGACGAGATAGCGGTCCAGTACCGACTGTTCTTCGGGGGTCGCCTTTCGACCGACAACCTGTAGATGTCGTTTTACACAAATGGGAAGTCCGCGGTTGAGGGTGTTCGTGTCGGCACCACACCTGGAGCAGATCGGGGCCTGCAACTCCCCGAGTTCAGCCTCGCGCACACTCATCATCACTGGACCCGCTTTCTTGCCAAGGGTGCAGTGACGATCTGCCAAGGGAACCGCTGGTTGTTCGAAGCCTACAGGCTGGACGTCGCCCTACCGTCCGCACCGCGCGGAGATCTCACGAGATGGACAAACCGCCTGAAACAGGCGTCCACGTTGTCAGCCGACCTCGCCGCCGTCGATGCTGTCCAGTTCCTCGAGGTGCCTCTCACATGCGTCGACCGGCCAGAGCTGACCCGTCTTATCGATGAACGTTCCCCTCGCGACGATCGGCTCCCGGCAGGGGCCCGCGTGACCGATGTTTGTGTCACTGAAGCGGAAGCACCGCCCCGGTCGGACCGAGAAAGCCTCCGCGTAGTACGCCACGACGGCACGCTACTCCGACCGTGCCTACCAGGCGTCAAGGCGTACTCGAGCGCACCAGCTGTCGGACGAGCCATCTCGGCTCTCATGTCCGGGGTCTCGGCCGGTGAGAGGGCCAACGGTACGCTCTCCGCAAACGCCACTGACGACATCACCGAACCGTATTCGCTTCGAGTTGCCACCTCAGAATGCGCTTGGAGGCTGGCGAGGATGGCTCCTCCCTCATGGTGGGCCGATGCCGAGCGCTGAACTTGCTACGCTGTCGTCCAGCGCTCGGTGATTCACGCAGACCGTCCGTCGTTGTTGGTTGACACTCCCGTCTCCCTCAAGTGTGTGCGTGGAGAAACGAGCAATCGACATGGCCGAGGGCACTGTCAAGTGGTTCAACGCGGCGAAGGGCTTCGGGTTCCTCTCCCCAGAAGGAGGGGGCGAGGATGTCTTCGTCCACTTTTCGGCAATCGACAGCTCCGGGTACCGCGAGCTGATCGAGGGTCAGAAGGTCGAGTTCGAGACGGAGCAAGGACCGAAGGGACTCCAGGCCCGATCGGTTCGACCTGCCTAAGCAACGGAATAGCCGTCAGCGCGGGAACTCGGAGGTCCATGTAGACCGCGCCGGACCGAAGTTGCGCCGCAGGACAGGCCGCGAAATCGACGAAGAGGCCCTCAGCCTCCGAGACACCGGCCTTACCTATTCCGCCGTTGCCAGGAGTCTCGAGATCAGACGAGCCGTCGACGCCCACTCAGCCTTTCTTCGAGCCCTGAGGCAACGACACGGCGACGAGCGGGCGAAGCTTGCCCAACGGGAGGTCGCGCGCCTCGACGAACTCGAGACTCGCATCCGGACACGTGACGCCGCTGACCCGACAAAGATGGAGCGTCGACTGGTTGCGCTCTCCAAGCTACGCGAACCGCTTATCGACTGATCGGCCGACGACGCAACTTTGACGAAGTCAAGGCAGAGGTGATCGAGACGACATATGTTCTCGACTGCCGTCAGGTCCGGAGCCTCTACATTTCGATGGCACCATTCCAGAAGGCCCCGCTATTCGTACATCTGGAAGCGCGGTCGGCGGCCGGCCAGACGATCGTCGTTCTCGTTGCCGACCAGGCGGTCCCACATGTCGCCTTCGTGGGTGGTCACGTAGAAGCGTCCGGTTTTCGCCTGCTCGAGCGCATGACGGGCACCGACGAACGGATCAAGGGCACCCGCTCCGAGTGCGTCCTCGATGCCCTGCTGGGCCAGGTTCGACGCGTCGGTCTTCGTGGCGTCGATCAGATTGGTGGGACGGTTGCGATTGCCACGGTCGATGTTCGTCTTGACCATGCCGGGACAGATCACCGAGATGGCCACGTGCGCTGCATCAGCTAATGCGAGGTCATGCTGAAGGCTCTCCATGAGCCCCACGGCTGCGAACTTCGACGTGCAGTAGACAGCGGACGCCGGCGATGCGACGATCCCCGCGATCGACGCGGTGCCGATGACGTGGCTGGGCACGCCGGCCTCGATCATCCAGGGTAGGAATGACCGGACGCCGTTCACCATCCCCCGCAGGTTCACGCCCATCACCCAGTCCCAGTCGTCGAGCGTGGTCTCCCACGAATAGCCGCCGGCGAAGACGCCGGCGTTAAGGCATACAACCTCGACACCGCCGAGGCGCGACCAGGCGTCGACCGCCAGAGCCTCGACCGATGCCGGGTCCGTGACGTCGCAGACGGCCGCCTCCACGTCACCGAACCCGCGCGCCATGAGCGCTGCGACGGCCGCCGACAGCGCCCCGGGCTCGACGTCGGCCAGCACGACGTGGGCGGCACCGTCCTCCAGGAGCGCGGTGGCAAGGCCTAGGCCGATGCCGCTGGCCCCGCCGGTGACGACGGCGCGTGCGCCGCTGAAGCTGTCCATCTCAGTCCCTTGTTGGAGCAGTGCGTGCTCGGTCGACGCTGGCCGCGTAGGGGGCGAGCCGTGCGGCGTCCCGTACGCAGCGGCGACGTTAGTAGACACGATCCCTCTAATGTCTCAATCGCAGCCGCAGCGACAGGAAGGCACGGCAATGACCCGCAACGCCTGGTCCGGGATCCCGTTCGACACTTCGGACGAGGCCATCGCCGAGACACTGCTCGACGTCAGCATCCCGACGCTCGTCATGTCTCTCGTGCACATGACCGGCGACGAGCAGCTACTCCGAGGCGACCTCAAGCCCGCGGGCCTGTTCCTCAACGAGGTCCAAGGGTTCATGAGCGAGGAGGACAAAAAGGCAGTCCGCGAACTCGCCCTCCCGATCATCTGCGACTACCGCGACCGCGGCTGCCCGGAACCCGCCCCGCTCTCCCCCAGTCTGCTCCTCGAGATGATGGAGTGGCTCGTCTGTGAGCCGGTACCACCCGAGTACGTCCCGATGCTCCTCGAGGAACTCGAGCTCGACGGCACCGACTCCCGTCGTCCTTTGGCGCCCGCGAAGAAATCCGCCCGTGACGCGTTTCCTGTCGTGATCATCGGTTGCGGCCAGTCTGGGCTCCTTGCGGGCATCCGCCTGAAGGAGGCTGGCATCCCCTTCACGATCATCGAGAAGAATTCCGGTGTCGGCGGTACCTGGTACGAGAACACCTACCCCGGTGCCCGCGTCGACGTCGGCAACCACTTCTACTGCTACAGCTTCGACCCCAGCAACGAGTGGACCGAATTCTTCGCGCAGCAGCCCGAGCTTCGGACTTACTTCGAGGGCGTGACGGACCGGCACGGGATCAGGCCGAACATCCGGTTTGAGACGGAAGTCCTGGGGGCCACCTGGGACGACGAGGCCGGTCGCTGGACCGTAGAGGTCCGGACCGCAGACGGAAGGACCGACCGGCTAGAGGCCAGGGCGGTCATCTCGGCGGTTGGCCAGCTCAACCGGCCGAAGATCCCTGAGATCCCGGGTCAGGACAGCTTCGCCGGGCCGTCGTTCCACTCCGCACAGTGGGACCACGAGCTCGACCTGACCGGCAAGCGCGTCGCCATGATCGGGGCCGGTGCGAGTGGTTTCCAGATCGCCCCGGCAATCGCCGATCGCGTTGGACACCTCGCGATCTTCCAGCGCACGGCGCAGTGGATGTTCCCCAACCCCGCCTATCACAACTCGGTCGGCGCCGGGGTCCGCTGGGCACTCGAGCACCTGCCGTTCTACGGGCGCTGGTACCGCTTCCTGATCTTCTGGCCCGGCTGCGAGAAGGGGCTCGAAGCAGCCCGGGTCGACCCCGACTACAAGGGCGATCCCGTGGTCGCGATCAGCGACCTCAACGACGGCGCGCGACTCATGTTCACCGACTGGATCGAAACCCAGATCGGCGACGACCCGGAGCTTCTCGCCAAGGTGATTCCGGACTACCCGGCCACTGGAAAGCGAACACTCCAAGACAACGGCAGCTGGTTGCGCTGCCTCAAGCGCCAGAACGTCGACCTGATCCGAACGGGGATCGACCACATCGAACCCGACGGGATCGTCACCGCCGACGGCAAACAGCACGAGGTCGACGTCATCGTTTACGCCACCGGCTTCATGGCGAACCGGGCTCTGTACCCGATGTCCATCACGGGCCGCGATGGCACCGACCTACGGGAAATGTGGGGTGAACGGCCCGCCGCGTACCTTGGGATCACCGTGCCGGGTTTCCCGAACCTGTTCTGCATGTACGGGCCCGGGACGAACCTTGCCCACGGCGGCAGTCTCATCCTTCACTCCGAGTGCCAGATGCGGTACATCAGCCATGCTCTCGAGCAGATGATTGACGCTGACCTCGTAGCCATCGAACCGCTTCAAACCAAGTACGACGACTGGCACGCGCGATGCCAGGCTGAGATCAGCACGCTCGTCTGGGCTCAGCCGTCGGTCAAGCACTCCTTCTACAAGAACTCCTACGGCGAGATCCACAGCCTGAGCCCGTGGCGTCTCGTCGACTACTGGAACTGGACGAAAGAAGCCGACCTGGCTGACTTCCTGATCCGGTGACCCGGGCGTCTCCAGGGAGCCGACGTTTGTCTGGCGTAACCGCCAAAGCCGGGCCTCACTTCGCCTGGAGTTCCGCCGTCAACACGATTGCTAGAGCGAGGGATGACGGGTTGCCGACTGCCTCATGAGCCGTTCAACCACATTCGATAACTAACCCGCTCCGGGCGGTGTGGGATAGGGGTGAGCAGCGCCGGTCAATGAGGGACCTCCTTGCGCTTGCTTGGGCATTTGCACAACCACAAGGTTGCCCGTGCGAGCGTGGAGGAGGTCCTCACGCATTGAATGTCCTGGGGCAGGGGACGACTGCCCCATCAGTCACCCGACGAACGCAAACAACCTCCAGGGGTTCGGGACGCCCTTGAGTTCGTGGTCACCCCGATCCTCGAAGTCGAGACCCGATCCAGCCACCAAGTCGGTAACAGTCCTTGAGACGAGGATCTCCCCCGGTCCCGCAGCAGCAGCGACTCGCGCACCGATATGGACGGCGATTCCCCCGAAGTCCTCTCCTCGGACTTCGACCTCTCCGGTGTGAAGACCAACCCTCACCTCGACGCCCATTTCGCTGGCTCTGGTCCTGATGGCGTGAGCACATTGGATGGCACGACCAGGCCCGTCAAAGATGACGAAGAAGCCATCGCCTGTGGTTTGGACCTCTTGTCCCCGGAATCTGGCTAACTCCTCACGAACCATCTCGTCATGCAGGTCGAGGAGTCCGGTCCACGCTCGGTCACCCATTGCATTGGCACGTCGCGTGGAATCCACGATGTCCGTGAACAGCACCGTAGTCAGAAACCGATCCGCTGTCGGCGACGGTCGGCTGCCAGTGAGGAACTCTTGCATGATGCCGAGGATCAGATCGGACTCCTCCGTCTGTGGCATTACGTCGCTACCGGGAACCTCGACGAAGCGTCCATCCGGAATGCGATCGGTGAGCTGACGGACCGAAATCATTGGCTCATGCCGGTATTCAGTCCGGTGAAGGACGAGCGTCGGAACCTGAATCGAAGGCAACACGAAGTTGACATTCGTTCTCCACATCGCCCTGGTCTGAATGACTATTGCCCGAGGTGTCGCGGTCGCCCGCATGTATTTCGTCATCCAGGCAGTCTGCGCTGGATCGTCAGCCAGGCTCGGTGAGATGATCCTCACCCATTCCGGCGTCCCCCAGAGCTGCTCTTGGGCTTCGGCGGCAAGGTCGATGAGCTCCTCAGGAAATGGGTCGTCAAGCCCACTCGGCGAGCCGGACAGCCCGTGGAAGAGCACCAGCGCGCTGACCCGCTCGGGATGCATTGCAGCGAAGGTGATGGCCATCTGGCCGCCATCCGCAACGGCGATTGGTACTGCAGTCTCGGAATCCACGGCGTCCAAGACGACCCGTAGATCGTCGGCCCACTCCTCCCACGTCGGGACAACCTCGGTCGGAAGCCGGTCGGACGCCCCGAGACCCCGCCTGTCGAAAATAATAAGGCGACCAAATGACGCCAAACGGTTGAGGAAACGCGCGCTCGGAGGGTGTTCCCAACGCACGTCGACGTGGCTCAGGTGCCCTGTGAGGTACACGAGATCAAGGGGCCCATCACCGACGACCTGGTAGGCGATTTGGCTTCCATCCTCAGTCTTTGCGTACCGCGTTGTGGGCCCGGAAGGCACCGACAAAGTCTGACACCCCCGGCGGTCTGGGGCACTCGGTATCGGTCCGTTAATCGGCACTTATCTCCGGTCTGTCAACCGCCCACCGCGAATAGTCGCCAAGTTCCAGGCACACCCTTCAACTGGTGCTCGCCCCTGTCCTCGAACTCGACCCCCGACCCGACCATCGACAACCGCACTGACTCACTTACGAGTACCTCATTGGCATCGGCGGAGTCGCACACTCGCTTGGCGATGCTTACCGCCAGGCCGCCGACGTCGTCTCCACGCACTTCGACCTCCCCTGTGTGTACTCCGGCCCGCAGTTCCAGTCCCATGGTCCTGGCTGCCGAGAGGACGTCGGTCGCACACCTAAGCGCCCTTCCCGAGGCGTCGAAGGTGGCCAAGAACCCGTCCCCCGTGGTCTTTACTTCACGTCCCCGGTGAGCGAGAAGCGTGGAACGAACCATCGCATCGTGTTGGTCCGTTAGTCGCGACCACTCTCTCTGGCCAACCTTCGCTTGGTACTCCGTCGAGGCAACGATGTCAGTGAAGAGAACTGTCATGGTTACTAGGTCGCCGGCATCCCCCGTTCGCATACCGGTCAGGAATTCTTCGATCTCGTCTACGAAGTCGTCGATGTCACCGGTCAAAAGGGCGTACTGATCCCCCTTCAGGGCGACGAACTTTGCATTGGGAATGTGGTCAGCGAGATACCGTCCTGCCTCGATGCGGGGAGTCTGGTTGCCCTCGCGATGCAAGACCAGCGTGGGGACAGTAATGCCCGGAAGCAGTGGTCGGTGGTCACGTTCGTAGTCGGCGCGCATGGTCTTGGCGATCTCATCGGGACCACCACCGACACGGGTTGTACGGGAGAACCAGGATTCGGCACGTTCATCGCCGACCCGACTCGGGTCCACGATCTCCAACATTGCTTCGGTGCCCCATGTGTCTCTGATGAATGCCTCGACCCGGTCGAGGCTCTCGCGGGGAAAGCCCCACGGGTAGTCCGCCTCCCGGACGTAGTGGGCGTGAGCATTGAACAAGATGAGGGCACCTATTCGTTCGGGATGCCTGGCTGTGAACCTGACGGCCGCCGAGGCCGTTGGACCTGGTCCCATAAGCGTCGGTTGCTCTGCGCCAACTGCGTCGAGCACCGTGATCAGGTCGGTATCAAAGACCCTGCCGAGGTTGGCGTCCAGTCGATTGCCCTCCGAAGCACCCCACCCCCGTGCTTCGGACCACACGACTCGACAGAACTGGCTCAGTCGTCGCGTCAAGCGATTGAAAGTTGGATCCTCCCGAAGGAGGTCGATGGGGACTGGACTCCCGCTGCCTAGAACAACAAGGGTGTTCGGCCCCTCCCCGCTCACGTGGTACGCCAGGTGGGTTCCATCCGCCGACCGTGCGTAGTAGCTCTTGGGACCCTCGCTCACCGCACCTAGTCTGCCCACCCGATCTGTCGGCTGCTCGCCGATGGCGAGCCGCCCGCTACTTGCCGATAACCGAGTGGACTGCCAATCGCAGCCCGGCCAAATGCGGTGCGGGGTGCCGGTTTAGGCGGCAGACTGGAATCCGTGGTCGCTGTCCCTGAGACCCGCTACGTCAAAACGGCCGATGCTGGGCATCTGGCGTATCAGGTGAGCGGTGATGGTCCGCACGACCTCGTGATGTTCGGGCTGATGATCTCCCATCTCGAGCTGGATTGGGAGTTGCCCGAGCTTCGCCGGTTCTTCGAAGGTGTGGGCACGTTCTGCCGCCTCATCCGCTTCGACAAGCGTGGCGTGGGCCTTTCCGATCCGGTGAGTGGTGGTGAGTTCCCGACGCTCGAACAACGGATGCAGGACATCTGCGCGGTGCTCGATGCGGTTGGTTCGCAGCGGACAGTGCTGCTCGGTACGTCGGAAGGAAGTCAGACCGGAGTGTTGTTTGCAGCCACGTATCCGGACCGGACAACGTCCCTGATCCTGCACAGCGCGTAGGCCCGCGCACGTCGCGACCCTGTCGAGTATCCGGATGGGATTCCCGAGGCCGTCTTTGAGTCCTTTCTCTCGTACCTGGAAGAGACCTGGGGGACGGACGCACTGATCGACTTGCTCGCACCCAGCGTCGCAGACGATGCGCGGTTGAGGCGGTGGTGGGCCGAGTATGCACGTCGCGCGACAAGCCCGGGTGCCATGCTCACGCAGCTGCGAATGAACCACGAGACCGACATCCGTCACCTACTCCCTTCGGTGCAGGCACCGACGTTGGTTCTGCACGCTCGCGACGAGCAGTTCCTGCGGGTGGGCCACGGGCGGTACCTCGCTCAGCACATTCCTGGCGCTCGGATGGTGGAGCTCGACGGTGGTGATCATTTCTTCTTCTTTGCGAACCGCGAGCAAGTCATCGGCGAAATCCAAGAGTTTGTGACCGGTGCACGCGATGTCCTCCAACACGACCGCGTGCTCGCGACGGTCCTGTTCACCGACATCGTCGCGTCGACCGAGCACGCGACGAGACTGGGCGACACGGAGTGGAAGACTCTCCTCCAAGCACATGATCTCGCGGTCCGTCGACAACTGGACCGCTTCAGTGGACGGCCAGTCAAGACCACAGGCGATGGCATCTTCGCAACATTCGACGGGCCGGCCCGCGCCGTTCGATGTGCATGCGCGATCCGCGATCTCGCCCGAAGTCTCGGCATTGAGGTTCGCGCGGGGGTGCACGCAGGGGAGGTCGAACTCGTCGGTGATGACGTCGCCGGTATCGCAGTGCACGTCGCGCAACGCATCCAAACCCACGCTCAACCGAGCGAGGTACTGGTCTCATCCACGATCAAAGATCTAGTCGCCGGATCGGGTCTCACCTTCGACGACCGGGGTACCCACCAACTCAAAGGCATCCAAGACGACTGGCATCTCTACAGCGTGCAAACGTAATCTCGCACAATGTCTGAAAGCCGCAGTCGCGGCTGGCGTCATCACTCCCGTTCGGTGCTCGTCCAAGGGACGACGATCAGAGCAGAACGCGCGTCCCATAACGCGCGTCGGAGGTCGCACCGGGCAGCATCCCCCATGTGCCGTAGGGGGCACACCAAAAGGCCTTCAAACGGGAACCCGCCACCGGTCCGCCGGTCACCCTCCCGGTCAAGGTCGGCGGTCAACCTCTCCCTGCCTTCCTGTCTGCCTTCGGGCCGTTCCGCCCTGCCCCGGCTTCCTTTGTGTGGGCTTACTTGGTGGGCCGTGCCAGACTTGAACTGACGACCTCTTGCGTGTCATCCGCCTCCTGCGCACCCACAGAAACCCATGCCGCCCTCTGAACAGGTTCTTTGTGATCCAGTGGGTGACCGTGGGTTCCGGTGAGGACTCCAAACTTCCCCTTTCACTTCCCCTTTCTCGTTAGGGTGCGGCATGGGCACGGCTCGGACGCTGGGGTACGGCGAAGGATCGGTTTACAAAGAGACCGTCCGGCGGACCTCGGACGGCGTCGTTCGCAATGTCGGCGTGTGGCGGGGCGAGATCACCATCAACGGCAAGCGGCGCAGGATCACGAGGAGTACCCGCAAAGCGGCCCTCGGAGAGCTGGACAAGCTCCGAGCGACGGCAAATGCCGGACTACCTACGGGAGATGACACCCGGCTCGGATCGTTTTTGGACTGGTATGTCGAGAAGGTCGTGGCAAAGAGGCACCCGAATACCCAGTCCAGCTACGTGTGGGCGTTCAAACAGTTGGAGCCCCTGCGAGGGAAACGGCTCCGTGACCTCGCCCCCGAGGACGTTGAGACCCTCCTTGAACAGCTTGCCAACCGGAAGTCCCCTACAGAGACTCAGAAACGACGTGGAGGTCGTCAGAAACCACTCAGCCGCTCCTCCCTCTCCAGGATTCGGTCGTGCCTTGGGGCGGCCCTGACTAAAGCCCAGACACGGAATCTTCTCGATCGGAACATTGCCGGCCTGGTCGAGCTACCGCCGGATGCTGCGGAGCCGGTCGAAAAGAGAGCGTTCACCCCGGAAGAGGCCCAGCGCCTGCTGGCAAGTGTTGTCGGTGACCGGTATGAGGCGATGATCCTCGTGGCCATGATGCTCGGTTTACGACCAGGGGAGGTCCTCGGCCTGCCATGGAAAGCGGTCGATCTTGACGAGCGGACACTCGACGTGAAGCAATCGTTGCAACGCCTCCCCGGAGGAGAGCTGGTCGTCGGGCCACCGAAGAAAGAGAGCTTCCGCACCGTCCGGCTGCCCGATCGGGTCGTCGTAGCGTTACGAGTACATCGATTGAATCAGAAGAGGGAGCGGCTGGAGGCTCCGGCGTGGGATGACCACGGTCTCGTCTTCCCGTCGGCCATCGGCACACCCATGGACTTCTCCAACCTGCGAAGGACAGTCCAAATCCGTTGCAAGGAGGCTCAGGTCAGGGAGCTTTCTCCAAACGAGTTTCGGCACTCGGCGGCAACGCTTCTCATCGAGGCGGGCGTTCCGATCCACCAGGTCGCCGACATGCTCGGGCACAAGGACACCCGGATGCTGGCCAGGCATTACCGCCACAAGCGAGGCATCATCGATGTCACCAATGGCCAGGAGAGAATGCTCTTAGGGAGCTAACAGCGGGCACCGTGCTGTGCATGGTGTTATCCGATTACAGCGACACCCGATCATCTACGTCCCCAGCCTGAGGCCCCAAATCGAAATCAGCGATTAACCATGGGGGGTCCAATGAAGGTCGCTCGGCCCGCCGGATTTGGGTTGCCTGCCCTCGACGTGCCCCGGACTCGCGGCTGGTTCAAATAGCCGGTGGCGCCGGGGAAATGGGTGCGGCGGTGGATTATGAGGGTGTCTCCTACCGAATCAGGCACATCCGGGCGTGTGGATAGGGCAGACCCCTTTCGCTCGGATGAGGCGCGACAACCCTGGAGTTGACCATTGAACGTCGAGATCGGTGGGTACTTCTCCTGACGGGCTTTCCCCGGGAATGGCACGAATCCCATCTCGCCTTGTGGCGTCGTGGCCCTCGCCACCCTTGCTTTCTTCTGGGCCTAGAATGACGCCAACGCGCTCACAGAGACAAGGGATTAGTGTCGTGCTTGAAGCGCGGAGTAGGGCTTGGAAGTAGACAAACAATTTCGGAAGCTATGGAAATGGGCTAAACCGAAGATGAGGCTCATTGTCATCGCAGCTGTGGGCGTCGTGGCCTTGGGGTTGGCGATGGCCTTCTATTTCAACGCTGGATATTCGGAGCCAACGCCACCGACGCCCCAGTTCGTCGAGGTATACGTCTCGGGTTCGCCCTCGGCTGCTGCAGTTTCCCTAACCGCGAATGTCACCCCGGGTAGCGGATCCAATTCATTGTGCAGGATCGAGGACGCAGTCTGCAATATCGCCATTGAGCAGCTGACCGTACAGGTCACCCCTAAGTCGAACGCGTCCGTGAATTGGCTCCTTGTCGTGGACACTCCGCCATTGCAGTCGAAGAAGACGACTTCCCCGCAAATGATCCACGTGCTGAATGTGTCGCCACCTCCCGGCGGTTCTCAACAGGTCGGCTTCCCAATGGACCCGCGAGAGTCGAAAGAGCACGAGGGAAAGGGTGCTGATGCAGGTAAGGGTGACAAGAACGAGCAACAAGAGAGGGAAGGCGTGTGGGTGTATCAGGGCTCGGTCGATTCGCAACCTGTGACTTATACGGCCCAGTTCGAGTTGGATCCAGTGAACCGACCGTCAAATCATCTCGTCATTGAGATGCCAGACCTTCTCAACGAGGTCGACCCGTCAGCTGCGTGCGGTCCGCAGGCTCAATTCGTGCTGAACTCAAATGGACTCATCATCACACCGGCTGCCCTCGGCAACGCTATATGTACGCCAACGGTGCCGTCACCGGGAACAGCTATCAGTTACTACGCGCCCGAGGGAGTGACGGCCACCGAGGTCCTGCAAGACCATTCCCAATTGAAGGGTTTTACATTAGATTCCTCCGACAACGCCACCCCTATTCCAAAGGGATTCGATTGGACCGGTAGCTACCAACTTCAACCTGCCGTTTACGCTACAAACATCAAGGCTTCAGGCGACGTCTTGAGGAACCAACTGTTCGCAGGTATATTCATTGGTCTATTCTTTGCTGCTGTTCTGTCTTTCTTTACGGAAGTGTTCCGGTCTTAGCTCAGCACGCCGTCCAATCAAGGATTCAACTGATATCTATTCGTGGTCACGGACGATGACTTCGAGACCTGGTTCTATAGCTACTCCGCCATATAGGTACTCTGCCCTCTGTACGCCTTCAGTAGATGCTTACCCCGCCAGGTTCGTAGGCGTGTCGTTGGATCGAGAATCCTTTTACTTCTCCATCTTCTTACTTATCCTTCTTCCGATTCTCCACCGTTGCTTTCAATGCCTCTTCGCCAAGCCTTTCAAGGGGCTTCCATAGGCTGGGACGAGACTCGCGCCGCCGTCGAGCTTCGACAAATGATTTTCCTCCCTGCCAGCATCGAGCGATCATCGGAGCCCAGTCGCCCTCTGCCAATGGCTCTCGTCTCACTGCCTTCGCTTCCAAGAGAACACCGATAAGGTCGAGGAGTCGGAGCGTGGGCTCGATGGTGTCAGCCAGACTAAGCAGCTCTTGGTCGGAAAGATCGTCTCGTCCAATTAGGTCATAGAGAGCTCTTCTCCCCTCTAGTTGTCGATCCTCCTGAAGCCTAAAGAGAAGATCGAGTAAGGCCTCACCCTGTGCGGCGCGCCGAGTCTCTCTTACCTGCAGATAGATCAAGGGAATGCCAACGAGGGCAGCCAGACCCGCGACGAGAGCTCCGATGTCACCCCAGTTCAAGCGTGTGTCGAAGGTGATTCCCGCGAGGTTGATCACGGAATCCGCAGGGAACACACCGCTGACCATATCTTGGCCAGCTGTCGAATTCCGCGGCCCGCGCTCCCGATCATGGGATTTCGTGCCCATTCATCCGAGTCGGGCGAGCATGGTCATTCCGCCGCGCCGTTCCCGGCCTGCAGTCATCCGTTGGATTGAACGCTTCAAGCCGTCCCCGAACGCCGGGAGCGGGCAGTTACGGAAGAAGGTCCTTCTCTTGGCGGAGGTCATCCCCAAGAGCCGTCGAGTTAGGGTCTCTGAGGACCGTCCGTGTCCGATAAACGATCGTGTTTCCACGGAAAGCCGAAATCTCGAGCAAGCCACCAGCCGAAGATCAACACCATTGCCGATCCAACCGGAAAGAAGATGTAATCGACCCAGAAGGCCGTCCGGGTGATCTCGTCCGCGGTCCCCGCTCCAAGCAGGAGAAATCCGGTGGCCCAGCCCGCATACCGACCCAAGCGAATCCAAAATTTCTTCGGCCCACATCCGAAAAGGTCGAACGGCTCTTGATTGACGATGACTGCATACACGCCTATGAGAGCTCCGCCGACCCAAAGCACCCAGAATTCGGGCCGCGCAATGTGAGTGCGCCTGAGGATGTCATCGAGAGCTGAACCGGCGAAACCGCCCGCGAAGAACGCAAACGCGCTAAGACTAAGGCCAAGCCACTTCTGCTGCTGTTGATACCTCAATTTCGAATAGTCGATGGCGGGACGCGAGGTCGCTGCCACCAGAAGAACGCCTCCGACTATGGCCACGACTACATCGTCACCAATGGAAGAGTTTCCGACCTGGCTGAGCCAGAGGAATCCGATCGCCGTCATGAGTTCGCGAGGGCTCGTCGCCAGTCAAGGTTCGGGGCTACTCGATCGTAAGACTCGAAATCCACATACCGCCTCGCCAAACGAGGCATCTCCCCGAGAGCCTCGACAATTGCGTCTCGCACCTCGGCGGCTAGCACCTCATTCGTGTGCTCTGGATAGATGTAGAGCTCGGTGAGCTTGTCAGGCTCTCCAAATGGCCCAGATGGCCTTCGGTAGTACTTGCCTCCACGGCTCGACAAGTACGTCTTCACCATGTCGGTCAACCCAACGACACTCACCCAAGCAACCACCTCGTTGAAGGCCCAGGGCTTCGATCTGATCGTTTGAAAAGCGAGGATCCGCGCCTCGGACTCCGGTCGGTAATTGACCATTGCGGCGATGTGACCTTGGGCGAGTGCTTCTTCCTCAGCGAGCTGCTCCTCCAGAGACTTCCGGTATATCGGAATGTCAAACAAGAGCGCCGACCCAGGTCCGCCTGGTGATCGAGTCACTGCTCGCCTCTCATCGTATTGGGGTCCTAGCAGTCCAATGCAAAATACTGCCCGGAGGCATCGCCGTACGGATAGGCGAGGATGCTTTCTCGTACCCGCTCAAGAATGATCTTGCCTGTCTGAGTGAGGACACTGATAGCTGAGCTACGGGCAAAGTCTTGGACCTGAAACTCGTCGCAGACTCCTTGCGAGACTCCGTATAAAACCGAGCTGGAGTCTGCCGATGAAATGCGCAGGCTCTCCTCCTCATCGAGCATCCATGGATCGAGGTTGCCCTTCTCGCCTTCGATGACCAGCCGCATCACGAGCCTGCCAACTATGTCGTGCGTATTCCCATGGAAATCCATAAGGTTCGGGTGATCGGCACGAATGGCGACCAGTTCCATGGCGTGGTCAAAGGTGAAAACATCGGGGATTTCAAACGCCCGCTGGATACGGAGTAGCCAATGCACGCTGCTTGTCCATTGAAAATAGCCCTTGAATCATTTGAACATCGTCTACAGCACTCATCTAGATTTCCTCCTGGGTGGACTAACTCGCGATGCAACCGCGAGTTTGGCTCAGGGGTGTGACGGAGGTGCGGACCCGTCCAAAGCCCCCCGCCATGGCGTGGATAGCGTGGCTCATGGCTCACTACGCCCAGGCGTTCTACGTCGAGCCAGGCCAGTGCTTTCGCTACGTCCACTCAGGCGTCGGACATGCCCAGCACTGCCCGGAGCCGATAGTCGCTCGGGGTGACTTCACCGACCGAAGCGGACATCACTGGCGGGTGGACGCCTGCGAGGAGCACGCGGAGGAGCTCAGTGGGGTATTGGTCCGGCGTCGTTTAGAACCACCCCAATGGCACGGCTGATGCAGTTCGACGGTGGACCAGTCGTCCACCTCGAGGAGGGCAACTGGTTTGCGGCGATCGGATTACCAAACTCCCAGCTGAGCGGCTTCATCTGTATCCTGATCCCGTGGTGCCCGAGGATTCCCCTGACGAGCAGGCATCCCTCGCTGCGGAAGCAAAGGCTCGTGTCGAAATCGACCAGCAGCTCCTTGCCGCAGGGTGGGTAGTCCAAAGCCAGCCGAACACAAATCTCTCCGCAGGTCCGGGGTGGCCGTCCGTGAGTTCATCTCTTGGAGAAGCCACACGGGCGGGTCGATTACCCACTCTTCCTGAACGGCCGGTCGGTCCTGCGTTTATAACCAATCGTTGCCAAAGTTATCCACAAAGGAGGTTTGCTCCCCCAACACTGCCTCCAGTGCCGCCAGCGCACCCTCCCAGCGACAACGAAGCGGTTCGTTGAGATCCGCGGCGGGGTCTGCAAGGAGCCTCTTGATGGAGTTCGCCAAAGCTCGATTTCACCTCGGGTCATCGGGCCTCCCACGCCACAAGCTTGGACCACGAGCCTGCGAACGTGCGTTCGCGCATCTCTCGACGCGATTCGTGCGACAGCCTCGTAGGCGGCATTGTAAGCGCAGCCGGCCGCAACAGAGTCCCGGAGACTGGACTAGCGGAGGGACTTTTTAGCTTCGCCCCTTGACCTTCTGGAGTCCCCTCACGAGGTCACCCGCGTCGATTCGAAGCGCAATGGCGAGCTTTGCAATGTTCTCCAGTGACGGGTTTCGTTCGCCCGACTCCAGGCTCCCGATGTAGGTCCGGTTGATGCCTGAGCGAAGTGCCAATGCTTCTTGACTCAAATCCAAACGTAGCCGGCGAGCACGGATGCGATCCCCAAACTCACGTTGTCTGGGCGTCGATCCCTTCCCGGTTCCGGCCACCCTCCAATCAGATGGGAACTCCGATTCGGGGTCGACCGTATCGGGGTAACATTCGGTGCTGGACGCAACGATCCGCACGAGATGACGATCGACGCTCGGGGATGACGTGAACAAGAGGACCGCTGCGGGATGGTGGCGATCATCGGATGGCACATGGAATCCTCCCGTAGAAGGACAACTGACCCACGACTTTGAGGACGACTTCGGACCCGTCCCCGCTCATCAACATCCAAACGGTGGTGGATGGGTAGCAAACTCTGCGGTCGTTGCGGAATCCGCATACGTAGGACCTGCGGCAGTGGTCTTTGAACGAGCGGAGGTTTCTGACTCAGCCTTCGTAACTGACACGGCGTGGGTCCGAGGGGCCGCAAAGGTTGCAGGCCACGCCAGGATTGCTGGCGATTCCGCGGTCGAAGGAACCGCTCAGATTTCGGGGCACGCTGAGATACGTGGAGACGTGTTCGTCTCGGGTGACACAGTCATAGACGATGGGCAACAGCTTGATGGGAACCTTCACATCCATGATGGAGAGGTCGTCATTGACGATCAAGACGACACTGGTCCGCACGACCAGCCTGACGCAGTTACCTACCTGCAGCACCTAAGGCCAAACGACATCATCAACCCTCTCGTCTCTACCTCACTGCCTTCGGGCCAGTCGGGTGATGCCACTTCGGCAACTGTCTATCTCGGCTGGGGAAGTGCAGATGGGCATCACGACCCGGATGACGACGTCGTAGATGCAGAGATCGTGGGGGAGCAGGACAGCGATGGATGGTTGGTATTTGGTTGTCGCCGGTGCTCCACCATCTTCTGGACGAGCCCTCAGGAGATCCGAGAGATCTGCACCGAGTGCGGAGCTGCACCTCTCGTAGACCTAGACCGCCTCCTAAGCGAGCGAGAGGTGATCCTCAACAAAGCGGGTGCTGGATGCCGTGCAACAGGTACGGAAGACCCCTCGGAGACAGAGCGAACGCTACAAGTTGTGGGTGCGCCGGCGCACACCTTTGCTGATCGCCATTCTCGTGCCCGCTGTACTCATGACAGTGATCGGGGGTTTCGCTGTGCACGGAACGGAACCTCGCACCGCTCCCTACGACCTCGGCGTATGGCCTCTCTCGTTGGGCGGAATTACAGGGTTCTTCACACTGATTGTCCTAACTGCGTGGACAGAGAAAGTGGAGAGCGACGAGGCACGGGAGCAGCGCACGGTACTGCAGACAACGCGGAACGTGCTGTACGGAGGCATCGCACCGGGACCGGTGCTCTGGTACCTGAATGAGCAGCACTACGCCGTCGCCAAGTACGGCCGGAGGCTCACGAGCCCCGAAGCACGGGAGCGCATGGATGCACTCTGCCGCCAACAGAGGGCGGCCGTCGAGGCTCAGCGAAGAGATCAGGAAATGGCCGCAGCCGCCTTGGCCTTTTTCGCGATCTCAAACCAGCTGAGGACCATAGAGCGGAACCAACGAAGAGGCATTTGAGTCGGGCTCCTTCGGCTTGCGGTGCCCAACTGACATGTGGGGAAGGCCACTATGCCCGTGGATGATGACCAAGACGATCAAGAGGACCCGCAGGAGGCAAGACGTTCGACGATTCGCTTTGTGTTCCTGTGTGTCGGCGTGGCCGCCGTTGCGGTCCTGACCGTTGCTTTGGTCGCTGTTTACAGTTCATCGTCGCCTTCGACGACGAGTTCGGTAACCTCGTCGACAGTGAGCACTCCGACAACAGTTTCGCCGTCTCAAGCGGCGCAAGAAGGAGCTGCCGTTGGAGAGACCTGGGTGGCTGAACGGCGTTTTTTTCCCTCAGCGGGATCATTGGCAGCTTCGTGTTACGACGATGCGCGTTCAAAGTATCCCAGTTCGCAGATAGACCAGACGGCATTTGCTAGTGCCTGTGAGGCGAGTGGATGAAGGTCTGGGATGGCCTAATCGATTGCACGCGTGGTGGAACGGGAGTTCCTGGCCGACCGCCCGGGGGGCCGCCGAGTTCACTTTTCACCTTCGTAAGTCTCCTTCCAGGTCCTCGACGGCAACGGAAAGCAGTGGCGGGTGGATGCCCGTGAGGAGCACGCCGAGGAGAGCTGAGCGGGACTGTGGTGCGAAGGACGGTTAGAGCCCCTCGACGGGATGGACGACGCCGGGACAGGTGGGACATTTCGAGTCCGGGGGCCAGGCCCAAGCCGAAAGATCGTTGGTGACGAGAGCTACAGATAAGGCTTGAACTGGTTGACCACAGTTGCGACGTGCTGAAGGATCCGAAATATCAGATTGATCGCCGGGAAGAGGTCACCAGGTCGATTGGCCGTTCGGATACCGATGTACGGATGCACGCGGAAGGTCGGACTGAATGACTGGGGTGGTGAGGTGAACACTACGGATGCAAAAGGTTTACCTTCGCGTAACTCTCCCCAGAAGTAGGTAAGTTGCGCATCTCCCGTTGTCGTCTCGACCATGCCGTGAGAGGCTCCCTCCGATCCCGCAACCGTGGTGAGCAAGATCTTGTGCTTGTCGTCGATGTCTAACTGGTCGAGCATCAGGAGCAGATCATCCGCGGGAGCAGACTGGTTATAGGGCTGGACTGTTTCGACAACTCGTTGCACCTGGACATTTGATACACCCGCAATCGCCGCGGGTCGTCCTGATATGTGTCGCGTTTCCTCAATCGGGAAGTTGGTTCGTATGTTTCCGTTGTCCGCCAAGGCCCATGCCAAGTGGTCAAGTACGGATCGGGCATTGTGAATGGCGTCGCCTGCCGTCAAGGCGATCTCGGAGGGCACCGGAACAAGGTTTCGAATCACCATGTCGTACTTCAGCCCGGTCAGGTCCACCTCTACGGACACCTGAAATGGTTGAGGATCGAGGTACTCGCGGCACAAGCGCTGAAGGTGCAGCAGATGCTGATGCGCGTGTCCATGCTTCAACATGATGTCGTCGTAGACTGTCACTCACCCGCGCCAATCTCGGCGCGGGCAGCCTCTTTCCACTCTCCATAGGTTTCGGCGAGTTGGATGAACTCAGCCGCGTGTTCAAATAGTTCGTCGGATCCCGGAGCCAACTCCTTGTGACCCATGCCCTCGGAGTAGATGTCGTACCGCTCCCAACAATGACGTAGTTCGGTGGTGAGATCCGAAAGCCTCTTAGAGCCGTACTTTTCAATCTTGCCCATTTCCTTAAAGACTCTGTCGAGTTGCCAACTCGATACTTGATGTCTCGTGTAATCCTCCCAAGACCTCATCACTTCATCGATGGGAGCAGTGAGGTGATCTCTGCGCCATTTCAACGTCTCTAGTTGCTTGGCGCTCTGCGTCTGAGACTTGGCGATTCTCAGCGACGTCCAAAGTCCCAGACCAGCAACCACCACCGTTGCAATCGCTGCGACGGCCGCAACGTCGGCTGAATTAATGCTCGCCACCATTTCGCCAGATTATGAGACAGCGACGGCTTCGGGCGGATTCGTCCCGACTCACTTTCAAAAGGGTGGGCTCAGAGTACCCACTGCTGCGAGCCGGTGGTGGCGAGGAATCAGTCCATCGACGGCGCTTGCAAGCCGTGGAGGGTGGACGCGTGCGGGGAGCACGCGGAGGAACTCAGTGGGATAGTCGTGCCGAGGAGCGTCTAACACCCCGTTGGAGTTCCCTGCCGGGCACCTACGTTTCGACGGGTCGCATGGACTCAAGGCCGAGAGGAGTGATCTGGACGATCTCGGGCAACTCCTGCCCGGCACGATGACGAACGAGTGACAGCCCGCGGTCTTCCGACAGCACCAGGGCCTGCGATGGGACGTGTTGGGCACAGAAACTGATGGCTGACCTGTGACGTCCGCCGCCCATTTGGGCTGCACTCACAACTTCGCCCTTGCCGGAGCTGTCGAATCGGACCTCTGCGTCTGGGGGTAATACGTGCTGTTCACAACACCAATGACGGTGCGCTACTGGCTACGGAGTGTGTGGAGAACCCGATCCACCACCGTCCCCGTGCCGGTTCCCGTCACATTCTCGTTAGCGGTTCCCGTCCCCACCGCTTGGACTCCGAGAGAAGGGATCGAATATACGACGATGCCACCGGGATCACTGCTCGCACATGGTCCTACGTAGGTTCGCAATGCGTTCATCCTGATGGGTGGACAAAGCGACGTGATGTTCACACCTGCTGGGAGCGGCGAGAGACTCACGGTGTTTGCATTGACAAAAGTTGCGGGGCATTGCTGTGAACCCTGGAGTGGAGGCGCTAATCGAAGCATTCCAGGCACAGAATGGTCGGGGCAGTGGTCTCCGTGCTCAACCGTCCAGTTACTGGGAACTGAGATCGCCGCCTTGCCGTAGGTGTACGTATTCCACCCTGAAGGGACCGAGACGGTCGTCGAGGACGCCGCCGTCGAAGTTCCTCCGCACCCGGCGAGTAGGAGTGACACGGCAGCCAGCCCTGTAACCAGAGCAACAACGAGCGATCGACGCACGGAAGTAAGTGTGCCAGCCTGGACGAAATCAACCGCGTGCGTCTGGGCTGGGGGTGCCCGTCGCCGGCTATGAGCGTTGGCTCTCGGTATCTGTCCGGTCGTCCGGCGGAGTCGACGAGCGGAGGACGACGAGTGACAGTCCGCCCCAGATCAGAGTTAGAACCGCCCAGACCAATATCAGCCAGCCCTCGGTCAGCCTGCCGCCTGGAACCGCAGGAGTACCCGAGAGGGGCGCGTATGCAATCCACCCATATGGGCGCTCAGCGAGGTACGAGATCCAAAGGCCGAGGAGATAGGTCAGGATTCCGAGCGCGATGACGATCAGCACGCGCTGACCAAGATTCAGTCGAGAGAGGAATCTCACACCTCCATGATGGCCCGTCCGGGGCAATCCGAGGTCCTTTGGCACCGCGTTGGCCTGTTCCCGTCCGCGGAAGCGGGTCGGTTATCGACGTGCCACTAAGACTAAGCGGCCAGTGCTAGCGGGCGGACTGAGCTGCAAGAACTAAGTTTCGTGCAACCGGACCGGCCTCTCGGTCGTCGGAGAAGATGTGGGCCGAAGCATGGATCTTGGCACGAGTCGCACCATGCGAGCTTCCGACCCATTCGATGTCTTCTATCGGACCGAATATCCGGGCATGATGCGCCTGGCTCATGCCCTAACGGGCAGTACGGAGACCGCCGAGGACGTCGTCCAAGAGGCCTTCACCAGAGTGCAAGGAAGAGCCGCCGAACTCGATAACCCTGGCGGCTACCTTCGGATAACCGTCGTCAACCTCTGTCGTGACCGTGAGCGACAGAGGACAAGGGAGCGGCGTGGCGATTCTTTGTTGATGCCCATTTCTTCGCTCTCCTTGGAGGCATCCGAGTTGATCGATGTTCTTCTTCGACTTCCCTATCGGCAACGGGCCGTTCTGGTTCTCCGGTATTGGGGCGACTGGACAGAGGCAGAGATCGCGGAGGCGTTGGACTGTCGGCCTGGGGCAGTCAAAACGCTGGCGTCTAGGGGGCTGGCTCGTTTGAGGAGGGAGGTTGCACCATGAATCCCGATGACCTGGAGCACAAACTCCGTGTCGCCTTGGAGGAACTGACCCGTTCGACGCCACTCTCCCACTCTGACGCGCCTCGTCAAGAGTCACGCTACGAAGAGACCGACAGCGAAGAGAGGCTCGATCAGCATCGCCACACGTCGTGGATCGATGGAAAGGTATTGGCGACAGCGGCATGCATCGTCTTGGTTGTCATTGTGGTAGCTACCGTGGGTCTGCACCACCAAGGTAAACGACCACCCCATCCAGTTGCCTCTACATCAACTACTCGTCCCGCACCGACGACAACATCCGCGCCGACGCCGACGACCTCTTCGTCGACTCCGACGTCGACGACATCGCTTCCAGCACCCTCGACAACAGCGCCGCCTACGACGACAGCGCAGCCGCCCCCGGACTTCAATGCTGCCAAGACCGCATGGCAGCAAAGTGGAACCACCGTCGCCTATGAACGTCCGGTCTATTGGTCGCAGGCTGCATCGGATCTCACTAATGCGATCAACTTGGGAGTGAGCGGGACGGCGGGCTACTCGACTGCTGTGGCGGATTTGATGCAGTTGGTTTCACTGGGTGGAAACATGCTCACGCCGCCTCAGGCTGCAGAATTCGCAGCGGACACGGCCGCCCTCAATGCCTTCTTCGGCACCAGCGGTGTCTTCTAATGAGCCTGTCGAAATCTCATCTGATGCTTCGAGCCCCTCCTCGATTATCACTGCAGCAGGTATCGGTTGTCAGCGGTGCAGTTTCAGACATTCGAGAAGGGCAAGCAACTGAAGGAACCCGAATACGGCAGCATGCGGCCTATGAGGTTCAGAACGGATCTGACTTTCCTACTGATTAGCTCTGGCTGAAGAAAGGACACGAAATGTCGCAATCTCCGTTGCACAAAAGGCTGGCTCGGATCGGAGGCGCGGGAATGGCTCTGGTCCTTCCTGTCGCCGTGTTGTCGGGCTTCTGTGTCGTCGCTCAGGATGCTCCTGCTAGGGCCGAGGCCGCATCCCTCACAAGGCCCCACATTGGAGACGTAGTGTCTACTTCGGAACAGAACGGTTATTGGCTGGTGGGGACCGATGGAGGAGTCTTCTCCTTTGGATCGGCCCAGTTCTACGGCTCAGTGGCCAACCTTCAGCTTCAGTCGCCGGTCATTGGCATTGCCCCCACCGCTGATCGCGGTGGCTACTGGCTCGTGGCGTCAGATGGCGGCGTCTTCGCGTTCGGGGATGCAGGCTTCTACGGGTCGATTCCAGGTCTGGGGCTCTCGCCCGTCGACTCTCCCATTCTGCCCAGACTGAACGCTCCCATCGTGGGCATCGTTCCTTCGCATGACGGACGTGGCTACTTCCTTGTCGCCAACGACGGCGGCGTCTTCGCGTTCGGGGACGCCACCTTCGAGGGCTCGTGCCCAGGAATCGGAGGGTGCTTCAGTAGCGGTAGTGGCATCGTCAGCGTGATGACGGACGAAAGCGGCAATGGTTACTGGGTTGTCAGCTACATCGGCGAAGTTCATGCCTTCGGTGACGCCACCAACTACGGAGGGCCTGCCTCCCACTTGCCGTACGCGACGCTGGTCACCTCTGCAGTCCGCACCCCGAGTGGAAATGGCTACTGGATTCTCTTCTCCGACGGTGAGATCTATTCGTATGGCGATGCGACCTATCTCGGCAGCCCGTTTGGCCAAATCGGCTTCTACAACCCCACTTCAGCGATCTCTGCCACCTCGGATGGCGGCGGGTACTGGGTGACTGCGGCCAATGGAGCGGTGTACGCCTATGGTGACGCCCCGTATGACGGCGGTATGTCTGCTACTCACCTCAACGGGTTGATCGTCGCAGCAACTGGTTCCTAAATAGAGGCGAGGTGTTGCCTGTCCCACATCGCCGGGAGCGGGTCATTATCGACCGTGGCTGAACGGCACATCCGGGCGTGTGGATAACTGCCCATCGAGCACACTACGCCGGGCATGATGGGTGCGTGGTCGAGAACCGGACTGGGACAGCCACCTTTCGGGGCGGGGTGAATATCGACTTGGGTCGGCGGTATTACGGCGTGAAGCGAGTCAGGGCTACCTACCCAACAGGGCGTCTTACATTGGCCCAGGGAGAGGCCTCATTGTGGGTCAGCCGCTTCGGTGGACTACCCCGCAGCCTTCCTCTTCCACTGACTCTCACTCCCGATGCGGTTTGCATTGCTGTCAGCCACGCATTGCCGCGAGGTGTCACTTTCAAGACCCCCACGACCGTTCATCATTTCTGGACTCTGCACCCTGGGAGGATCATGGAGGCGCTCAGGACGGCGGGATTCCAGGACTGCTCATAGCGGATTTGGACCATCCCACAACGCCGGATATCGGCGAGGCAGCGACCCCGTTGCGAGAATGTCCACGTGATTGATCGAGCGAGCCGGATGCCGCGAGTATGGGACCTCTCCGTCGAAGAGGCCAAGCAAGCCCTGCGAGGCGCAGGGCTTGTGTTTACCATCCACTATGCGCAATCAACTCAGGTACCCGAAGGTGGTCTCTTGGGGGCCTCTCCGCCAGATAGGACTGAACTAGACGAGGAGGCTGAGATAGCTCTCACAGTCAGCAGTGGGCCACCACGAAACCGTGGCTGAGGGTGTCCCGGAACGCTGCCGGGTAGGTGGGGCACTGAACTAAGCCTCAGCCAATAGCTCCGGGGGAAGTCGCCGCCGGGCATCCAAAACCTCGATGCCGAAAATCTGACCTTCGCTCGTCCAGTCAACAACAACCCAGGCGTGCTGACCCTCGGGTGGGTCGGCCGAAGTGGATTCACCCCCCGGTCCTCGCTCTCCATCAGAGAAGTAGATGTAGGCAGCGTCCGCTTCTGGGTCGTACGTGACTCGCATAGTCCCTTCTTAGTCCCGCAAGGCCAAGAGGTTCCCTGCCGATGATCCTTGCCACTGTCCCCGATCGCCGGTTGGGTGGGATGGCTCGCCCGAGGGTGCCAACCGTTGACGATGAGCCATGACAATAGGCTTCCAACATGCATGAGGGCGGCACCGTCCGGGAGGTCATGCAGCGTCACCGCATGGAATCAGGTATTGCGGTGGATGGCGGGTTGTCCGAGCGGTGGGTGGTGATCAGGCTGGGTCGTCTTCCGATGCCCTTCCTCAACACTTCTGCTCGTCGGAAGGCCCTTGCTCTTCACGATGTGAACCATTTGGTGGCGGACTTCAGCACCGGAAATGTCGGTGAGGCAGAGATCAGTGCGTGGGAGCTTGCCAGTGGAGGCTGCGGAAAATACGTTGCCGCATGGGCACTTGATTTGGCGGGGCTTCTCCTCGGCATGGTGTGGCCGATTCACGTCATCAGGGCATTTACCGCCGGACGAACCATGAAGAATGCCTATGGGTTCGACCTTGACGAGATCTCGGACATGGACCTTGTCGAGCTGCGCAAGATGTTGACCCGACCTGACGGGAGGGACCGTTCGTGGATCATCGGGTCTGTCGTTCTGTTCATTGGATACCTGCTGCTGGCCATTCCCGTCGGGGTGGGATTTCTCCTGTTCGTGATCTTCTCGCTGCCCATCTGGGTACTCACAAAGGATGAGGTCCCGGTTGGCTGACGTCAACATGCCCCAGATCGCCGGGAGCGGGTCACTTATCGAGAGTGGCTGATCGGTACTTATGCCACAGTCGCCCCCGTCTGCCCGTTACGACCGGATCGCCGCCCCCATCGCCGTCGCTCAGGTCAAATTGTCAGGCGAATAGGACACACCCGCGAATCCCAGCAGATCGACGAGGCTGGCCCGTTCGACGAGCCAGCGACCGTCGACTAGGACTGCACGACCTTCGCGGCCGTTGACCATTGGGAACCGCTGGCCGTCGACCTCGATGCCGAACCAGACGACGGCCACGTCACCCCGGAGGAAAAGCACATCGTCGACCACCGTCTTCACCGCGGTGGGGTCTGAGTTTGGAAGGCGACGGCGGGCCTGGGAGAGGAGATCCGCCATCTTCTCGCCGGATTGCACATTGACGAGGGTGGTTCCATCCGCTCCCACCTCATCGAGGTGCCCGAAGGCGTATTCGATCTGCCGCCGGGCCTCGGCTTCGTCGGCCGGGGGAGGACCGACCGGGACGTGCTTATCCCGTCTCCGTTGCGCCATCTGCTCGGTTGTCGGTTGACCTCGCATCGACGCTGAGAGGGCGGCTTGGATCGCCTTAGGATCGCCCCGGTCGACCTCACTGAGGTCGATCCCGCGGTGGTCGGCAATACGAAGGAGTTGGTCGGCCTGGGTTTCGACCTTCTCTCCCGGTCGAGGGTCGTACCGGAACATCTCCTCGGTGAGCCGTCGGTTGAGGGAAAGATCGCTGAACTCGTGGATGGTGCAGGGTTGTTCCTCGAACAGGCCAACGTGTCGCAGGACGATCCCGGTTTCAGCATCGAACCAAAAGGTCTGCTCGATGCCACCGAGCGTCATCGGGATCGGCTGTCTCATTGCTCGCATCGTGTTAGGCCGTGCCTCGACTCGCCACGAGTCCCGACCCGCGATCTGATCCATGGCGGGCATCGCAAACTGCAGCCGTCCGAACAGGAACGCGCCAGGATGAATCATTGGGCCTAACTCGGTCGAGTCGAGATCCGGCTGATCGGCAGTCAGGTGGGTGATGTGACCCGACCTCCCGACCCACCGGCTTGAACCATCGCTTACCTCGATCCGGTCGGTGCCATCAATCCTCCACCGATTCGGAAGCTGGATGGCGATGTGTTCGTGGGTGTCGGAGGTCTCCTCGATAGGTCCGGTCCCGACCATCATGTGGGCGACACTGCCTCCCGTGCGACGCACCGACACTTCGACTGCTTGCCGAGCTCGTTCGTGGTGACGCCAAGTCCACAGGGTCGCCTCGAACGTACGGAGGTTCACGGGGGCCTCGTCGATCAACCCAAAAAGGTCACCTTTCTCGCTCACGTACGAAGCCTACGGGCGGAGGGAAAGGACTGCCCCCGAACAGTGAGCGGGTCGGTGATGGAGTATGGCTGAACGGCACTGCCCAGCGAGTCAGCGCCATCAAGTACAGGGCTGTTTTCCGTGCAGTTGAGTCGCTTGCTAAACGCCCGGGGGATCGACGACCGGGACCGAGACCGTCGCCTGCCATAGCACCACGAAATCGGGGCAGACTCCCAGCCCCTCGCAGATAGGCGAACCCGTAGCGCGCAGGTTCGCGCTTCCGTACCCGACGACCCGGAAAATCGTTACCGACGCGCCTTTCGAGGTTACGTGACCTCCCGTCTGTACGAGGACGGGAGGAGTGGTTGACGCACCTGGCAGGACTGAGGCTTCGGTCCAGTGCAGCCCTTCACTACTCAGCTTGACGACGATCCGGTCACCCCTGGCCGCCAACACTGTCTTGCCGTTACTTGAGTGCGTTAGGACGATGGTGTGGCCGATGGTCGGGCCAACCGCGACGGAGGTCCTTCCAAAGGCCGTCGACAGCATGATCAGCGCGGCGACCCCGACCGCGGTTGACACCAAGACTCGAGAGGTTCGTGGTGCCATCTGTGCATCCTCCTTTGGCTCTCGGTCCGTAGGCGCAATCGCCTACAGCTCGCATTCTGTATAACGATCAGATCGTTGTCAGCGTTTCCAGGAAGGTGTGGGCTCTCTCTCAAAGAGTACTCATGGGCACAAAGCGAAATCTGTGTGAACTCCGGCCGTAGGGTCACAGACGTCAAGCCAGATGATGTGGATAACGGGGTGCTCATCCTCGTTCGGGGTTCACCCTCCCCCACTCCCCGGCTTTGCAGCGGGCACCAATCGAATGTGTTCGGAGCATCATTGCAACGAGATTCTTCACCAAGTATCTGGCTGGGACATTGCGAGAGGAGCCTCACCCGCAACGGCTCTGCGCCGATTCTCCTTCTCCGCGAGGAGCCGCCAGATTTCGTTCTCTCGCTGAATCGCTTCGACGACCTCATCGTGCGACGAATAGACGGACATGAGCTGAGCGAAGGTTGAATACAGCTGCGCCCACTCCTCGGCAGTGAAGGTGACCATCCCGTCGTCCTCGGTGAGCGCAGCGTCAGTTCCAGACGTCTGAGCATCCCTACCGCGCCCACCCGTCTGAGCCGGTGATCGTCGTCGTACGTAGTCATCGACAAAATCCGGGGCATCGGTCGGAGCCGGGATCAGTGCGTCGACGATCTCCGCAGCGCATTCCTCAACCAAGGCATCATCGAGAAACGGGAAGCGTTTACGGATGATGTCCATGACGACTCCAATTTGGGAATCGTCATTAGCTACCAAATAGGTCACGGGTCCTCCATCGATCCTGGCGTTGCCACCGTGCCTCTTCGGCCGGTTGGCGGAGCGTCGTCGGGCCAGGTCCCTCCGCTCCTCTTAATGGATGATTGGGAGATTACCGGGATCGTCCAGGTGTTGATGCAGCCGCGACTGCCTTGGAGTCCACGCACAGCTGCGAAATCATCTTTAGGTGCCCCGAAGACCAAAAAACTTCCGGCGGCCGATCGAGACCCAGATCAACGGTCACGAGGTCGCTCTGCTGAGCGTGGGTTATGTCGCACTGGCACTGGGTCGAAGCATTTCCACCATCAATGGGTGGGAGCGGACGGGCGCATTTCCGAAAACGCCCTTCGTTCGGCATGTTCGAGCAACACCGCCGAAATGCCGACGGATGTATCCGTCCGACTTCGTCGACGCCTTGGCCGAGATCGTGCGCCGCTATGCATTTGGGGACCGGATGAGCCGCAGCGAACAGCAAATCTTTCAACAGGAGGTGTGGAGGGCATACCGGGACACGGTGACCCCGCTTCTGGTTTCCGACGATTCCGGCAGTATCGGTTAGGCGAACAGGGTCTTCCGAGACTAACGAAGGGTGTTATCCGGTTTCCGTACCGTCGAACGCGAGAGGGACACCGGGCTCTCGACATTGTTCAAGAGTCCGCCACCTGATAGTTAGCCTTTGATCGGTGAATCATGGAGTCGAAGCCTTGAGGTGATCTATCAGGTGCAGCACGATCGATGACCCGGACTTCACGGTTGTGTCAATTTCCCCTATCACCTGATACCAGTTACTCGGGGACCGCTATGAGGGCTTTCTGTCCTTTTTGTCGGCGATGAGCGGATTGACGTCGAACACCTTGCTCGGTCTTCCATCTCTCTCGCCGGGGAGAGCCCATTTGTGATGAAGCCGTGATCGACCTGCAAGGCCACAAACCCTGGTCACCTCTGAAGAATTGGTGAACAGACCGTGAAGGATTTGAACGTCGACATCCGTCATACCGATTTCACAGGCAGCAGCGCCAGCTGTGGGAGTCGTGGAACACGGCCCTCGAATCCGTGATGGGTGAGGATTAGGGTTATCACACCCAGCCAAATCCAACGAGCGGCGGCGCGAGGGAAGGCAGCGGTAATCGGTTCCCTGATCTCTGTTGATTGCTATTTCACCCCTGTTGCCAAGTGATCGTCCAAATCACAGCTTTCCAGTGCACTACCTTCGCAGTCTCCGCCGTCCGTGTTTTGCGCCTCGCGCGATCGGCGTTGTACGTGCTATCTCAAAGCAGCGCTTCATCTTGTGCCGTCGAGCGGGCTCGTGGCTCACGCCACGCGGAGTTCCGTGCCCGCATCGAAGTCCAGGCGTGTCACGGAAAAGTCCACGGCCGAGTCCAGGTACGGAGCGATCCCCAAATCTTTGAGCCGACGACGGTAATCCCCGGCCGTCTTTGAACAGGTCTCCGGGTTCTGACCCTGCAATCTCGCAAGTAGGTATCTCAAGAGGCCAACCTTCAGCCGGTCACTGAGATCCTGGTTCTTCACAATCTGCATGCAGGCCGTCTCAAAGGTCATGACTTCTGCCTCCAAACCGAACCAGTCGATGATCCTGTCATCTACGAGCCTAACGAGGTTGGTAGCGGTCAGGTCGCCGAACCTGTTGAGACCTAAGCGCTTGCACCATGCACCACGGGCCTCTACCTCGACTCTCATCGTGCCCGGTAGCGCCAAATGCGGCGCTTGAGCGTATTTGTCGTAGAGGCGAACACGACCGGCATTTTTCGTTCCAGCGGTCAGAGTCTCGGGAACACCAGTTCTCGGATTGACGTAAAGGTCTACAAACCGAGCGTACGGCCGAGGAACGATCCGCAAGCCTTCTAAATACCGAGGTGGATCAGCTATCTCGTACAGGTTCCTGGCAACATCCACTCTGCGCACTCGCATCTGTTCAGGATCGATGACCTCGCCCACGTACGGCTCGATCATCGTCAGGGCTCGTCCTACTACCACCGGAAGATCCCTCGGCCGACACAGACCGATGCCGTAGGGATCGACAAACCGCGACGGGTGAAAATACAGAGAACACCCACTACAAGATTCATACCCCGAGTACGTGTAAGCCCGTATCGTCTGTGATCCAGATCCGATTTCCAGTTTGCGGTGGGTAACCGTTTGACCGTTTACGGACTTTCTATTTGTCACTTCCCATTTGGAATTCCCAAAGGATGGAAAGAGGATTAGAAAAGACAACTGGATAGTGTCAATCCCATAATCGGCAGACTCGATGCAGCAGAGATCTGGAGATCTGGTCCTTCTTTCCCGATTTCTATATCTGTTAGAAGCTTTACGAATCATCGCGACGCTGTTTGCGATTTCCATTGCTGCCCAGAGACCGGGAGGGCTGATCATCAAATCCCTCTCCGCACCGTTCAGGTTTGGTGGGCTCCCTGGTACCACCTGCCGCAATGAACGCCTTCACTTCCGACCGGGCGACGAGCCGTCGGCGGCCGATTTGGAAGGACTTCAGTTCGCCATGTTCGATAAGCCCCCACACTTTGTTGGTGGAAACCCGCAGCTCGTAGGCCACCTCAGGAACACTCAAAGCCAATGTTCCCGGTGCTGGCATTACCGGTACTGCTGATTTGCGAGCTGAACGGCCCGCTCTTCCTGCTGACATCCAAACCTCCCACAACCCTTCCTTGGCGGAATGCCGGGGAAGGTTGGAAGGGGGGGCCGTCAGACCGTGATCATTTCCTTCGCCCGGCACATGTTCGCGGGAAGGAAATCCGGGGGAGCCTGAGTAGTGCGAGCGCCGACGAGAGGCGGTGGCGATGGGTCAGGGATGTCAACCGAATCGTCGAAGCTCCATTCGGAGGGCTCTTGGCCGGTTTCGACGTTGCGATCAAAGAGGTCCGCTAATCGGACCGAGACCAACGCCTGGTGGGACTGCTTCAGCGCGTTCTTTGAACGGCTGCGTGATGCTGATGGTGAACGCTTCAGCCACCAGCGCTCTTGACGTCACGTGGACCAGCGCCGCCATTTCGTCAAGGTGCTCAATACCGCGCCCGTGCTTGCGACGGACCGTTCGTGGGTACGGCGACTTCGCGAGCATCACCTGCACAGTACCCAAGGCAGCCCAGGGATACCTACGCACGCATCAGGGGGCACATTCTCCCCTCGGACTTCCCCTTTTCGGATCTTCCGAGAACGAGGTCACCTACAAAAGAGCTGGTGGGCCGTGCCAGACTTGAACTGACGACCTCTTGCGTGTCATGCAAGCGCGCTACCAACTGCGCCAACGGCCCCGCGAACCGGCACGCTATCACCGGGTGCCCAAATCCACTCTGGCGATGGGCTCCGCGGAACCACCCTCGTCCTTCGCTCGTGCCGGCGGTCTCGGAGGTTCCCCGCGCCGACTCCGGGAGGCTTCCGCGATCATTCGGCCTCGGCGTGGCGCGATCGATCGCCGGCCATCCGCCGAGCTCGCGGTGGCGCTCCTCTTGGATCCGGTGGCCGCCACGCAAACCGAAGAGCCGCTTCGCGAGCAGAAGGTAGATCACGACGGCAACGTTGATGATGAACGCGATCAGCTTCAGCGTGGTGACCGAGATGCTGAGCTCCCAGATCTCGAAGGGCAACAGCACGGACGTCGCGACGAGCGTGAGGTACTCGGCCCATCGCTTCCCGAACCAGAGACCGACTCCCTCCGTCGCTTCCAACAACGCGTAGGCCGTGGCTGCCAGGCCCAGCGCCACCAAGTGGGCCGTCGAGTAGTTGACGACGTTCCGGAAATAGCCGATGACGCCGCGCACCTGGGTCACGCCAGGCTCTCCGCCCGAAAGGTCGTTCATGATGTTCGTGTAGTACTTCCGAAGGGCGGCGTCGTGACGAGCGAACGTGAAGAGTGCAACGGCGAGTGTGATCAGAACTACGACGTGGATGGCCCGGTCCACTGCGATCAGACGGAGCACATAGCGGTCGCGGAGAAACGGCCCGCGCAGAGGGACTTCGATCTCCTCACGCGGCGGCATGCGCTCCCGCGTCGGCTCCTCGGGCGGTGACATTGCGATCCACGAATCACACCTCAGGCACCGATACCAGCGGAGACCGTCGAACTCGCGGACGATCGCCGAGTCCTCTTCGCCGACATGGGCCACATCGGTTCCGACGAGGACGTGGCCTCGCCACCAGCAGGTGAACAGCTCGTACTGCCTTCCCTGCTTGTTCCTTCGGAACACACGTGCACCTTATGTCGCCGCCTCACTCGGCCACGCCCATGTCGGTGCCTACCTCGACGGGCGGAGCACGCGGACGTCGAGGCTGCGGACCTACACTCGTTGGTCGAAGCACCGGTCCGGAGGGCACCGATGAGGAACGACGTCGAGACCCATCTCGCGCGGATCGAAGAGGTCGGTTACACGGTGGTCGAGGGAGCGATCGACCTCGCCTTGGTGGACGCCCTGAATGACGATCTCCGACGGATCGAGCGCGCCCTCGACGTCGCCCCGGCCCAAAACTCCTTCGAAGGCTTCCACACCGTCCGGATCTACAACCTGCTCGCCCACGGAGCCGACTTCGAGTCGGTCCCCGTCCATCCCGCGGTGCTGCCGATCTGCGAACGGGTGCTCGACCCCGGGCTCCTCATCTCTTCGCTCTCGTCGATCGCGATCGGCCCCGGTGAGTCGGCGCAAGGCATCCACGCCGACGATCAGCTCATCCCCCTCGCCAAGCCGCACGAAGCCATCATCTGCAACACCATGTGGGCGCTCACCGACTTCACCGAGGCCAACGGCGCGACGCGGGTCATACCGGGCTCGCACAAGGCCGATCACTCCCCCGATCTCACCCAGACCTACGACACGGTCGCCGCCGAAATGCCGAAGGGCAGCGTCCTCATCTGGCACGGGAGCCTCTGGCACGGAGGCGGCGCGAACACGACCTCCGAACGCCGGGTCGGCATCGCGATGAATTACTGCGCCGGTTTCATCCGCCAGCAGGAGAACCAGCAGCTCGGACTCTCGCGGGAGACCGTCGGCCAATTCTCCCCTCGACTGCAGGAACTGGTCGGTTACGGGCTCTACCACGGGCTCATCGGCCACATCGACAAGGGAATTCCCTCGACGCTGCTCCTTGGCGCCGAACAGCCGGCAAGCCTCGTCTGGGACTACGTCGGCCCCGCCCCCGGCTGACTCCTGCGTCGACGAGGCACGCTGCGGCCGACCCGCGTCGACTCTTCCTCGTACCAACTTGGTGGAGGCGGCGGGCGGAATCGAACCGCCGTACGGGGCTTTGCAGGCCCCTGCCTAAGCCACTCGGCCACGCCGCCCGGGCGCCCGGCGATCCTACTCGTCGGCTCTGGATGATTGAATCTGCCCATGCGCATCGGAGTGATCGCGCCGCCCTGGACACCGATCCCACCCCTCCTCTACGGCGGCATCGAGCTCGTGGTCGACCAGCTCGCCCGCGGCCTGCAGGACCAAGGTCACGAGGTGCTGCTGTTCGCGACGGGCGACTCCACCTGTCCGGTGCCGACGGAGTGGACCCTCCCGGTGGCCGAGGGCACCCGCATCGGGATGGCCGTTCCCGAGATCCGTCACGTGATCCACGCCTACGAGGCCCTCCGCCACTGCGACGTGGTCCACGACCACACCATGATGGGTCCCTTCCACGCCGAGCACTATCCCGGCCTCCCGGTGACCACCACCATCCACGGACCGTTCAACGACGAGCTCTCCGATCTCTACCGCGCGACGGCCGACCGTGTCCCGCTCGTGGCCATCTCGCACGCGCAGCGCCGCGCGGCCCCCGACATTCCCGTTGCGCGGGTCATCCATCACGGGATCGACGCGAGCCTCTTTCCGGTCGGCGACGGTGCTGGTGACTCGGACGGTCCCTACGTGCTGTTCCTCGGACGGATGGCCGACGACAAGGGGCCGCACCGGGCGATCGAAGTCGCCCGTAAGGCGGGGATCCGGATCCTCATGGCGGCGAAGATGCGCGAGCCCTGGGAGATGCAGTACTTCGCGGATCAGGTCGAGCCGCTGCTCGGCAGTGACGCCATCTATCTGGGCGAGGTCTCCCATGAGCGCAAGCTCGAGCTACTCGCCGGAGCGTCCGCGCTGCTCTTCCCCATCCGCTGGAACGAGCCGTTCGGGATGGTCATGATCGAGGCCATGGCCTGTGGCACCCCGGTCCTGGCATTTCCCGAGGGCGCCGCGCCTGAGGTGGTCGACGACGGCCGTACCGGTTTCCTCTGCGACGACGAGGCGGCGATGGTCGAGGGAATCGGTCGGCTGGGCGAGCTGGACAGAGGAGACTGCCGCCTGGCGGTCGAGGGTTACTTCTCGACCGGACGCATGGTCAAGGAGCACATCGACCACTACCGCTCGATGATCGCCTGAGCGGGAGCGGCAGCCGTCAGGAACGGCGGCGAAGAAGCATCCGTCCGAGCAGGACGATGATCGCCAGCACGATGGCGATCTTCACCACTCCCCAGAAGAACCCGACGACCGCGCTGAACACCCAGAAGGCGACCAGAATCGCGATCAGACCACCTCCCGCGAGCAACACCCCGTCGAAGAAGGTGAGTCCGGTGCGGTCATCGTCGGCCATGGGACCACGATAATGCCCAGGTCGCTGCCGTGGTTCGCGCGCGGCGGGGCGATCGGACCGGCAGTCCCCGGTGGTACGGTCCGGCCGTGTCGCTGCGTGATCGGCGCCAGGCGCTCATCGAGCGTGCCGACCTGATCGGAGATGCCTTTTGCCGCGCGGTACGCGGCCGAGGCCGACACGTGGCTGACCGGACTGTTCGATCAGGCGACAGAGGGCGACCCGGGCGGGATGGCGCTCGTCGCCGTCGGCGGGTACGGAAGGGGCGGGCTCTGCCCCTTCAGCGATCTCGACGTGCTCCTCGTTCACCGCGGACGAAAGGACGTGCGAACCCTGGCCGATCGAATCTGGTACCCGGTGTGGGACGAGGGAATCTCCCTCGACCACAGCGTCCGCCGACCGAACGAAGTCCTGGCCATCGCCTCGGAGGATCTCCGGGTGGCCCTCGGACTGCTCGACGCACGGGTGATCTGCGGTGACGTCAAGGTCGCCGACCCGGTGCTCGAGGGGGCCCGCTCCCGGTGGGCTCGCCAGAAGCCCCCTTGGCTCGACGTCCTCGAGGCGCAGGCCGCCGAGCGACACACCACTTTCGGCGACATCGGCTTCTTGCTCGAACCCGATCTGAAAGAAGCTCACGGCGGTCTCCGTGACATCACCGCACTGCTGGCGATGATGCAGGCGATGCCGGTGCTGGCCGACTACGTGGACACCGTGGCCGTCGACGACGCGCGTTCGGTCCTGACCGCGATCCGAGTCGAGCTCCACCGGCGCGCCGGTCGCGAGCTCAACAAGTTGCTCCTCCAGGAACAGGACCAGGTGGCGTCCACGCTCGGCGAGCCCGACGCCGATGCCTTGATGCGGGCCGTCGCGACGGCCGGCCGGACGGTCGCCTGGGAAGGGGACGATGCGTGGCGCCGCCGCGGCGCTTGGGCCCGCTCGAACGGATCGCGAGCGACACGGCGCCTCCGTCGCGGGCGCACGGGCGAGCCGTCGGACGAGGCCTCGGCGTCGACCAGCGAGGCCGACCTCGCCATCGGTGACGGCGAGGTGGTGCTCACCGATGCGGCCGACCCGAGCGGCGACCCGAGCCTCGCGCTCCGTCTTGCCGCGGTCGCGGCCGAGCGGAACCTTCCGGTGTCACGGGACGCGCTCAACCTGCTCGGTCGCAAGGCGCCCGAACCTCCCGAACCGTGGCCGGACGACTTGCGCGACTGCCTCGTCCGAGTGCTCGCCTCGGGTCCCCCGGCGATCGCCGCCCTCGAAGCCCTCGACCGCCGCCACCTGATCGAGCGCTACCTGCCGGAGTGGGCTGCCGTGCGCAACAAGCCCCAACGCAACCCGTACCACCGTTACACCGTGGACCGCCACCTGCTCGAGGCCACCGCCAACGCGGCCACTCTCGCCCACCGGGTGGAGCGGGCCGACCTGTTGCTCCTCGGCACTTTGCTCCACGACATCGGCAAGGGCTTCCCCGGCGATCACACCGACGTCGGAATGGTGATCGCCGCGGAGATCGGTGCTCGGCTCGGGTTGCCGCCCGACGACGTGGCGACCCTGGTCACGATGGTCCGCCTCCACCTCCTTCTCCCCGACGTCGCCACACGGAGGGACCTCGACGATCCGGCGACCGCCGAGCGGGTGGCTCGCGAGGTCGGCGACCGTGCGACTCTCGATCTGCTCGCCGCCCTCGTCGAGGCCGACAGCATCGCCACTGGGCCGTCGGCATGGGGGCCGTGGAAGGCGGGACTGGTGGCCGACCTCGTCGAGCGCACGGCACATCTCTTGGCCGGCGAGCCGGTCGCGCCGCCAACCCCGTGGGTCACCGACGAACTGCGGATGATCATGGACACCGTCCGGGACCGAGGTGTGCCCGCGCTCTCGATCGAGGACCCGGTCGTCACGGTGGCAGCTCCCGACCGGCCGGGTCTGCTCGCGGAGGTGACCGGCGTGCTCGCGCTCCATGGTCTCAACGTGCGCTCCGCGGTCGTCGCCGGCGAGGAGGGAGTGGCGGTCGAGATGTTCACTGCAGAGCCCTCGCTCGGTCGGTGGCCCGCCGCGGCACGGCTCTCCGACGACCTCGCGGCCGCGATGGATGGACGGCTCCAGATCGACGCCCAGCTCGCCGAGCGAGCTCACACCTACCGGAACACCAGGCGGCCCGCTGCGCCCCAGCTGGTCTCGACTCAGGTCACCGTGGACAACAGCGCGTCGATGGCCGCCACGGTGGTCGAAGTGCGCGCCGAGGACGTCGTCGGCCAGCTCCACCGCATCACCCGAGCCTTCGTCGAGTGCCGGCTCGACGTCATCTCGGCGAAGGTCTCCACCTTCGGCAGTGCGGTCGTCGACGCCTTCTACGTCCGGTGCGAGGACGGCGGCAAGCTCGACGACACACAGGAGATCGATCGCCTCGAACGAACGATCGTCGAGGCGGTGGAGGACCGTCCCCAGGCGTAAGAAAGCCTCCCAATGGGAAGGTGGCTGTCTGGTCGGCGGGTCCGACTGGTAGTTTGAGCACAGGCAAACGACGTTTGGGGTGCGAGGACCGGTTCGCGATGGAGTCGAAACACGCCCACGCCAACTCCGAGCGCAGGCTCGGCGGACACGCGATCCTGCGTCTGGCCATCGCCCTCGTCGCCCTCGCGGCACTCGGAGTGGGGATCGCCGCAATCGCACACGGCTCTGACGCGGCGAGCTCGCCCTCGGGATCGGGCGGCGCCGGTTCGGCACCCAAAGCACTGACCGTCGTCTCGGTGAGCCCGGCCAACGGCACCTCCGACGTCCCGAGCGACGCGACGCTATCGGTCCAGTTCTCGGCGCCGCTCGCGCTGCACACCCCGACGCCGACGCTCACGCCTCCGGTGGCCGGCTCGTGGGAGCTCGTCGCGCCCACCACCCTTGCGTTCGTCGCCACCTCACCTCTGGTCCCTTCGAGCACCGAGACCATCTCGGTCCCCGCGGGCTCCGGCGGCGTCAGTGCCGCGAGCGGTAACCATCTGACGCTCGCCTCGACCACCCAGTTCACCGTCGCGGCAGGCTCGACCCTCCGTCTGCAGCAACTCCTCGCGCAGCTCGGGTACCTGCCACTCAGCTTCACCCCTGCCGGTCCCCTCTCGGCGCCGCAAGAGGCAGCCAACGCGCAGGAGGGGACCTTCAATTGGCGGTGGACCGAGCCGGCCTCCCTCGAAGGCCTGTGGGCGCCGGGTAGTCCCAACACGATCACCCGGGGCGCGGTGATGGCCTTCGAGTCGCACCACGATCTGACCACCGACGGCTCGCCAGGACCGGCCGTGTGGACCCAGCTCCTCGCCGACGCCGCCGCCGGTGCGGTCAACACCGCGCCGTACAACTACGTCTTCGTCTCGACCTCCGACCCCGAGACGACCACCGTCTACAGCGACGGTTCCAACGTCTACAGCACGCTCGCCAACACCGGGGTTCCGGCCGCGCCGACCGCGGCGGGAACCTTCCCCGTCTTCGCTCGCTACACGGTGACCACCATGTCCGGCACCAACCCCGACGGGTCCCACTACGTCGATCCGGGTATTCCCTGGGTCAGTTACTTCAACGGCGGGGACGCGCTCCACGGCTTCGTGCGCCCCGGCTACGGCTACCCCCAGAGCGACGGCTGCGTCGAGATGCCGATCGCCAACGCAGCGGCCGTCTTCCCCCTCACCCCGATCGGGACCCTGGTCACCGTCTCCTGAGGCCGAACGGCCTGGCCGGGTCCTCAGCCAGGCCGGTGTGCCGACGGGAAGTCCGGCGCCCGGCGTTCGCGGACCGCAGCGAGGCCTTCCTTCGCGTCGTCGCCGAGGAAGCCGAGCATCTCCAGCGCGAGCGACTCGCCGAAGATCGGGGCCGACAGTGACATCCAGCGGTTGAGGGCGAGCTTGGTCCATTGGACCGCGGTCGCACTGCCCCGGGCGAGGCGCTCGGCGATCGAGAGGGCCTCGGCGAGCACGTCGCCGTCCGCGACACACCGGGTCACCAGGCCGATGCGCTCGGCCTCGGCCGCCTCGATGAACTCACCGGTCAGGAGGTAGTACTTCGCCTTCGCCATCCCGCAGAGCAGGGGCCACACGATCGCCGCGTGGTCACCGGCGGCGACACCGAGTCGCACGTGGCCGTCGGACAACCGGGCCGACTCACCGATGATGCTCACGTCGGCGAGCAGCGCGACCGCGAGCCCGGCGCCGATCGCGACGCCGTTGATCGCGGAGACGATCGGCTTCACCGAAGAGAGCATCTCCTCGACGATGGCCCTCGCGTCGTTCCACTGCTCGACCACCGCGGCCTGGTCGGTGGTCATCGCTTCGATCATCTGGAAGTCGCCGCCCGCCGAGAACGCCGATCCCGCACCGGTGATCACCGAGACGGCCACCTCGTCGTCGGCGTCGATCACCTGCCAGATCTCGGAGAGCTCGCGATGGAGCCGAGGATTCGCCGCGTTGAGCACTTCGGGGCGATCGATGGTCACGAGCAGGACGCCGCCAGGTCGGTGCTCGACGCGAAGGTGCTCGAAGTCTTCGTAGGAGCCAGCGCGAGCTCTCCCCGAGGGCGCGCTCGTCATCCGTTCGCCGCCTCGAGGAGTGGGTGGTCGAGTCCGAGCTCGGCAAGGGTGCGATCGGGAGATCGGGGCTCGGCGATGCCGGCACGCGCGCCGGCGGCCTCGAGCACGTAGATGTTCCAGAAGGGCTCGAGCCCGGCCGGGGCCACGTCGGCGTAGAGCCGCTTCTCGATGTCGGTGCGACGGGTCAGACCTGCTGCGGCGAACTGCTCGGTCCACCACCGGAACGACGCGATGGTCAGATGGCCCTCGACCAGGTTGCCCTCTGCGTCGACCGCCAGGTCCTCCTCGGGCACCGGGCCCTCGAATGCCGGACCCAGCTCTCGATAGTGCGCTACCCGTTCGGGTCGGACCTTCCCCTCGAAGTGGCCGTCCGCGCCGGAGTCGTTGACACCGAAGGACGGGATGGTCGCGTAGAGGTAGCCGCCGCAGACCCGAGCCAGCTCGCGGATCGCCGTCGGACCCGGTCGGGCGGCAGATGCTCGAGGATCTCGAGAGCGGTCACCAACTCGAAGGAGCGGTCTTCCCAAGGGAGCCCTGCGAAGAGGTTCACCACTCGGAGGTGTCCGGCCGCGCCGGGGGCCGGGTGATCGACCGCGAACGGACTCAGATCGCAGCCCTCGGCGTCGATCCCCCGCTCGCGGAGGACCTCGACCAGGTAGCCGGTCGCGCATCCGACGTCCAAGGCGTTCGCGACACGGAAGTTCCGCCAGAGGAGCCATCCGGCGATGTCGGCGTTGGAGGCGATCCGGTCGTAGCGCGCGTAGCCCGACCGTCCCTCCCGGTCGCCCGACGCGTCGCGGCCTTCGCCGAAATAGCTGCCGCCGTAGGTGGCGTCGATGCCGGCCTCGTGAGCCTCGGCCGCCGACTGGCCACGGTCGACGGCGCGGGCCAACTCGCGGCTCGTCCGCTCCATCAGCCGCCGGAGTCCCGCATGCCGGGTGGCCAGCCGGACCAGTGCCCTCCGCGCCTCGTCGATCACCCTCTGCCGCGGCGCCTCGGGCATGCGGCGACCTTACTCCTGGCCTCATTCGGCCCTTCGGGTGAGCGTCCAGAAGGCCCCGAGTCGAGGGTCCATGGCCCCAGCAGGACATCGAAAGACAAAAAAGTCACTAATAGTGTGGAGTTAAACACTTAGAGCGGCTAGTTTTGAGGGAAGGGAACGTCGACTGAAGGACAGGGGAAATGGCCAGGAGACGTGGGTCCTCAGGAGGATCAGGGATGAGCGAGCAGCCCACAACCGTGGATCAGCCGTTTCAATCGATGACCGCCCCGGAGGTTGCGGGCGAAAAGGGGTTCACCCCGGTGACGCCGGGCGTGGATCTGACCGCGGTCGCGGATCAGCCCTCCGCTCGAGGAAGTGACCGCAGCGACGTCGCACCGGCGGCCTCTCTCGTCGGTGCGCTCTCCGCCTTCTCACTGGCGGACGTGCTCTCGATGCTTGCGTCGACGTCGCAAACCGGAGAGCTGCAGGTGGTCGCGGACGCCGCGGGCGGAAGGCTCTGGCTCGACGGGGGGCGCCTCTCCAACGCACAGGTAGGTTCGGCGACCACCATCGGGCAGTCGGTCTTCGAGCTCGCTTGTCTCGGCGAAGGATGGTTCTACTTCACCGTCGGTGCGGCCTCTTTCGGCGGCCAGCCGAGTGTTTCGGTGGAAGCGGTCCTCAACGAAGTGCGGCCACAGGTAGACGAGTGGAAAGAGATCCGCTCCGTCGTTCCCGTGGACGCGCTGGTCAGCCTGTCGCTCACCCCGCCGGGGCGCGACGTGCAGATCCGGAGCGATCAGTGGCAGATCCTGACCATCGTCGGGACGAGTGGCCGCTCGGTGGGCGACGTCCTCGACACGATCGGCGGCGATCAGATCACCGGGCTGCGCACCCTGCGCGACCTCAGTGCCGCCGGCCTCCTCCAGCTCACCCCCGCGTCGGGGCGACTGGTCGGCGACTTCGGGCCACCGTCGTTCGCGGGGGCCCCGCACGTGGCCGGCGACGAAGGCGCAAGCGTCCAGGATCCGCCGGCGTCGGTCGACGAGCCGAACGACGCGCCGGTCGTGCCTCCACCGCCCGGCGCGGAACCGCTCGCGGTCGGTGCAGAAGATCATGCGGCCAACCTCGCCGAGGTGACCGCCATGCCACCCCCGATCGCGGAGGATCCATGGGCACCGGTCAGTGAGGTGGGCAGCCCGAACGACGGCGGAGCGGCCTGAGCCGAAGCACCCCCTCGGCGACCGTGGGTCGGTCGCCACACCTCATTTCGACCGGCCTGTCGAGAGACGCTCCGCAAGCGCATGGAAGGCGCGTCCGCGGTGGGAGACCGCGTGCTTCTCCTCCGAGGTCATCTCGGCGAAGGTACGCCCGTCGAATCCGTCGGGAACGAACACCGGGTCGTACCCGAAGCCCTGCGATCCGGTCGCTTCCGGCGCGATCGTCCCGGCGACCTCTCCGTCCGCCCAGACCTCCTCCCCGTCGGGGAACTCCACGAGCGCCACGCAGCGGAACACCGCGCGGCGCTGATCGGGCTGGTGTGCAGCGGCCCGGTCGAGTTGTTCGAGCAGCTTGGCCACGTTGTCGGCGTAGGTCGCGTGCTCGCCGGCGAAGCGAGCCGAGTACACACCGGGTGCTCCGCCCAAGGCGTCGACTTCGAGCCCGGTGTCGTCGGCGACGGCTGCCGTGCCGGTCGCCTCGAGGAGGCTCTGTGCCTTGAGGCGGGCGTTGTCGAGAAGGGTGTCCCCGGTCTCTTCGACCTCGGGGACCGAGGCGGGTCGAGGGAGCAGCACCAGGCCGGGTACCGAAGAGAGGATCGTCTCGGATCTCGGCCGCCTTGTCCGGGTTGGCCGTTGCGAGGACCAGGCGCCTCTCGCGGGTCACCGTGGAGGGGGCGGCTCGGCGAGCGAGGCGGCCTCGAGCTCGAGCAGCTCGGCGATGCCGCGCTCGGCGAGACCGAGCAGCTCGTCGAGCTCTCCCTTGGTGAAGGGCATGCCCTCCGCGGTGCCCTGGACCTCGATGAATCGCCCTGAGGAAGTCATCACCACGTTCATGTCGACCTCGGCCCGGCTGTCCTCCTCGTAGGGCAGGTCGAGCATGCAGACGCCGTCGACGATCCCGACCGACACCGCCGCGACGGCCTCGCCGAGTGGGTGCGAACGCACCGTTCCCGCCTGGACGAGCCGGGTCAGCGCGTCGTGGAGCGCGACGTAGGCGCCGCAGATCGACGCGGTCCTCGTTCCGCCGTCCGCCTGGAGCACGTCGCAGTCGACGGTGACCTGCAGCTCGCCAAGCGCGACCATGTCGCACACCGAGCGCAACGAGCGTCCGATCAGACGCTGGATCTCCTGGGTCCTCCCCGACTGGCGACCCTTCGCCGCTTCGCGGGCCACCCGCTCGCCGGTCGAACCGGGGAGGAGCGAGTACTCAGCGGTCACCCATCCCTTCCCCCCGCCGCGCATCCACGGCGGTACCCGGTCCTCCACCGACGCCGTGCAGAGCACTTTGGTGCGCCCCATCGACACGAGCACCGACCCGGGAGCGAAGACGGTGAAATCGCGGGCGAACTCCGCGTGTCGCAGCTCGTCGATCGCCCGGCCGTCCGCGCGGCCGAGGCTTCGTCCTTCCGGCGCCGCACTGGTCACAGGACGAACTCCGCGCCGATGGACGCGTGCTCGACCGGCGCGCCGAACGCGGCACGCGCCTCGGCGCCGACGGCTGCTTCGTCGACGGTCGGCCAGCGATGAGTGATGACGAGACGCCGCGCTCGCGCCTCGCGGGCCTGGTTCCCGGCTTGGCGTCCGCTCAGATGACTCATGGTGCCCTCGTGCTCGACGGTATAGGTCGCCTCGCAGAGCGCGAGGTCGAGGTCGGTCCCGAGGTCGGCGAGCTCCCACCCCGGACCCGAGTCGGCAGAGTAGCCGAGCGTGCGACCCGACCCCTCGACCCGGACGGCGAGCGTCTCGACGGGATGATCGGTACGCCGGAACGAGCACCGGAGGTCCCCCACTTCGACCACGTCGCCTGCCGAAGCCACCCGCCAGTCGAACGTCGCGCGCCCGGTGAGCTCCCCCGCCCGCTCCCTCAGCTCCCCCGGCCCGATGAGCGGGAGGCCGGTGCGCCCGAGCACGTAGCGGGCATGCGCGTGAAGGCAGTAGAGGTCGGTCCAGTGGTCGGTGTGGGCGTGGGTGATGATCACTGCGTCGATCGAGGCGGGGTCGCGACGCAGTTGGAGGTTGGCGAAGGTCCCTGGGCCGGCATCGATCAGCACCCGGCTCGACGCAGAGGACACCAGGTAGCCGCTCCCCGCCCCTCCCGGGCCCGGCCAGCTCCCGTCACATCCGAGGACGGTGAGAGTCAGGGTCGGATCCGGACCCACGCGATCAGAAGTAGGTGATGCGCTTCGCGCGCTCGACCACCACGTCGAGGTCGTCGGTCCACGCGCCAGTCGAGAGGTATTTCCAGCCACCGTCCGCGGAGACCACCACGATCGTCCCGGTGTCGAGATTGTCGGCGAGTCTCGCCGCACCCGCCAGCGCGGCGCCGGTCGAGATGCCCGCGAGGATCCCCACGTCGGTCAACCGCCGGGTCCACTCGATCGACTCGCGGGGCCGCACGATGCGCTTGCCGTCGAGGAGGTCGGCGCCGTCGTTCTCGAGGAAGATCGGGGGGATGTAGCCGTCGTCGAGGTTCCGGAGGCCGTCGACCAGCTCGCCGGCGGGAGGTTCGATCGCCCACACCTTCACGTCCGGATTTCGCTCCTTCAAGAAGCGGCCGGCTCCGAGCAACGTTCCCGAGGTGCCGAGTCCCGCGACGAAATGGGTGATCTCCGGGCAGTCGCGCCAGATCTCGGGTCCGGTGCCCTCGTAGTGCGCCTTCGGGTTGGCCTCGTTGGCGTACTGGTAGAGGAACACCCACTCCGGATGCTCTTCGGCGAGAGCACGGGCCCGCCGCACCGCGCCGTTCGAACCCTCCTCGCCGGGCGAGTCGATGATCTCGGCGCCCCAGACCTCGAGAAGTTGACGTCGCTCGACCGAGACGTTCGTCGCCAGCACGACCTTCAGGTGGTAGCCCTTGACCCGGCTGACGAGAGCCATGCCGATCCCGGTGTTGCCCGACGACGGTTCGAGCAGCTGTGTGTCCGGGTTCGAGGAGACCCTCCTTTTCGGCCGCCTCGATCATCGACAACGCGATTCGATCCTTCACCGATCCGCCAGGGTTCTGCCCTTCGAGCTTGACGAGCAGACGGACCCCTGGGTTGGGACTGATCTGGCTGATGTCGACGAGCGGAGTGTTGCCGATGAGGTCGAGGATCGACCCGTAGGCGGTCATCTCTGCTGGCTCGAACCGTCGCCCGATGCCCCTCCGGCCACCGCCGGCAGGATCGAGAGCTCGTCGGTCTCCGACACCGGGGTGTCCAACGACGAGAGGTAGCGCACGTCGTCGTCGTTCACGTACACGTTGACGAATTTGTGGAGAGAGCCGTCACCGTCGATCACCTGGCCCGCCAGCCCCGGGTACTGCTCTTCGAGCGATCGAAGGACCTCGCCCACCGTGGACCCCTCGGCGGTGACCGTCTTGACGCCGCCGGCCTGTGGACGCAACACCGTCGGAAGGTTGACTCGAACTGGCACCGACTCTCCTTGTCTTCGCGGGGGCTCCACCGCACCGGTCCGCTCGGACCCCGGCGGACCTGTCAAAAGATGACCAATCCAGTTGGGATTCTACCGGGACCGGAGGCGGACCGGTTCCTCGGTGATGATCCCGTCGACGATCCGGAAGCTCCGCACGACGGGCTCGATGTCCCTGAGCGACACCAGCACGTAGTGCCACTGCGGGTCCGGGGCCTGCTCGACGTCGGTCGGCGAAGGGTAGGCCTCGGTGTGGGTGTGGGAGTGGAAGACGCCGATGATCTCGTGCCCGTTGGCTTCGGCATCGCGGTCGGCGCGGAGGTGTTCGCGGGGGTCGACCGTGTAGAGCTTGGCGGAGGCGGCGACGTTGCGGGTCGGGTAGCAGGTGACCGCGGCGCCGTTCGACGGCTCGCCGGCGATGAGTCCGCACGCCTCGTCGGGAAGGCCGGCCAAGCAGTGGGCGATCATCTGCTCGTAAACCGGTCGGGTGAGGGTGAGCATCAGAAGGCTCACGCTAGAGCAGGATGCCGCTCGATCGTTCGATCGCCAGGGCGATGATCCTCCCTTCTACCGTGGGCGACTACCGTCCCCTCTCGTGGCTGCCGCGAAGAAGAAGGCGGCGGTGCCCGACGGAGCCCGGGGATCCGGGAAGGGTGCGGACGCGCAGCGAAGCCGGCCGGTCGCCGTCAATCGGCGGGCGCGTTACGACTACGACATCCTCGACACCCTCGAATGCGGGATCGCACTCCAGGGTTCGGAGGTGAAGTCGCTTCGTGCCGGACGGATCTCCCTGCAGGACTCCTACGCGCGGATCGTCGACGGGGAACTCTGGCTGTACGGGGTGCACGTTCCCCCTTATGCACAGGCGACCGGCTTCGGGGCCCACGACCCGGATCGACGACGCAAGCTCCTCGTCCATCGCCGCCAGATCGACGAATGGCGCGGGCGCACCCAACAGCAGTCGCTGACCCTTGTCCCGCTCCGCATCTACTTCAAGGACGGCAGAGCGAAAGTCGAACTCGCCCTCGTCCGCGGCCGGCGCCGCTACGACAAGCGGCACGCCATCGCCGAGCGGGAGGCCGGGCGTGAAGCGGCACGTGAGGCACGAGCCGCGATGAGGACGAGAGGCTCGTCCTGACGACTTGGCGAGGTCGTAGGGTCGCCTGCTCGTGCGGCCGGATGACGGGTCGACGGCGCTCAGCTGCGACTTGCGCCGGTAGACTCTTGTGTCTGCCGCCCGGAGAGCCCGGTTAGCGGCCAAGGGGGTGACAGGCTTCGACTTCGGTCGTCGAGGTAGGAGAAGCGAGCCGTGGTCTCCGGAGCCACGTTAAAGAGCCGGAACCTAAAACAAACGACGAGCCTCAGCTCGTACTCGCCGCCTAAGAGCGGCGACGTCCTACCGGTCTCCGTCCCACGGGCCGGGTATGGGCGCCATCAAGTGGGACTTACCTGAACGGCTTCACCGACGAGGCGCTCGGGGACATTTCAGTCGGATACGGGCCGGCGTTGTCGCCGGTAGCTCGCCGGCCCCGACAATTCACCACCGGCTGCGCTCGGAGAAGGCCTACTAAGAAGCCGGAGGACGCGGGTTCGATTCCCGCCACCTCCAAGGATGCTCAGGCGGAAGTGTGAGCATCGTTGGAGGTGCGCCTGTCGCCACGTAGCGGTGCGTGATGCCATCGAACGGGCCCGGTCGATCTACGACGTCTGAGAGTGTCCTCGATGAGGCGGCGGATGCAGAGACGACCGACGTGGTGGATTGCGGAGGTGGAATCGGGAGCCTTCTCTTGGCGAGAGCTGGGTAGGGTGTTGCGTGGATTTCTCCGCCGTGACGCGGCTGCTCGATCCACCCATGTACATCGTCACGGCGGACGACGGGTCCGACCGCAGCGGTTGCCTGGTCGGCTTCGCCACTCAGTGCAGCATCCGCCCGCCGCACTTTTTGGTCTGCCTCTCGGTACTCAACCACACCGAGCGGGTCGCCAGGCGGGCCAACGCGCTCGCCGTTCACCTACTCGGCACCAGCGACCATGGCCTCGCCAAGCACTTCGGCGGCCTGACCGGCGACGAGACCGACAAGTTCGCCGGGGTGGCCTGGCACCATGGGGTCCTCGGTGCGCCGGTGCTCGACGAAGTCCCCGCCGCGTTCGAGGGTCTCGTCCTCGAGCGCCGTGTGCTCGGCGACCACGTCGGGTATGTCCTCGATCCTGAAGCGGAGGAGGCCAAAGTTGGCGCCGCCGGTCTCGAGCAACTGCGCCTGCAAGAGACCGGCGATATCCGGGCGGGCCATCCGGCCGACGAGCGCCCGAAGCCCTGAGCCCCCGAACGACAGAGCGCCAGCAGTCGACGAGCACCGACGACCAAATGAGAACCAATCCCCTCCCGGATGCGGAGGAACGCTGCGAGTGCGACAATCCACGAGCAGGACTCGAAGGAGGCGGCCGTGAGAAGAACCGGGCGATGAACCCCAAAGCCGCAGGAGCGGCCGAGTCGGCGGGCGTGGACTTGAAGTTCGAAGTGGCGGTCATCCCGGTTGCCGACGTCGATCGCTCCAAGGACTTCTACGAGAAGCTCGGGTGGCGGCTCGACGCCGACCTCTCCTTCGACAACGGATTCCGCGTGGTGCAGTTCACCCCGCCGGGGTCAGGCTGCTCGGTGCAGTTCGGAACCAAGATCACCGGTGCCACCCCGGGTTCCGCGAGCGGTCTCTACCTCGTCGTGTCCGACATCGAGGCGGCCCGCCAGGAGTTGCTCGAACGGGGCGCAGCGGTCAGCGAGGTGTTCCATGCGGGCGCCCCGGGTGCCCAGTTCCAACCGGATGGCACCGGCCGAGTGAGCGGACCTGCAAAGGATCACGCCAGCTACATGACCTTCGTCACGTTTGCCGACCCGGACGGCAACGTGTGGCTGCTTCAGGAGATCACCGACCGGTTGCCCGGTCGAATCGACTCGGGCGTGGCGTCGTTCTCCTCCACGAGTGACCTCGCGAGCGCGCTCCGCCGCGCCGAGTCCGTCCACGCCGCACACGAGAAGCGAACCGGCACGGCAGACACCAACTGGCCCGACTGGTACGCCGACTACATGGTGCGCGAGCAGTCCGGGGCGGAGCTCCCCTCATGAGCGACTACGACGTGATCGTCCTCGGTGGTGGTGCTCCCGGAGAGCACTGTGCGGCAGCGTTGGCGGCGCGAGGCGAAGCGGGTTGCCCTCGTCGAGCACCAGTTGGTGGGAGGTGAGTGCTCCTACTGGGCGTGCATCCCGTCGAAATCCCTTCTTCGCCCTGGTGAGGCGGTGCACGGTGCACGCGAGGCCGCTGCGACCGCGCAAGTGGATGTGAAAGCCGCGCTGGAGTGGCGAGACTTCATGGTCTCCAATTACTCCGACACCGGTCAGGAGCACTGGCTGGCCGACCGCGGCATCGCACTGCTCCGCGGGACGGGCCGGCTTGCCGGCCCCGGTGTGGTTGACGTCGACGGCGTACAGCACACCGCCGACCACATCGTCTTGGCGACTGGTTCGGAGCCGTTCGTCCCTCCGATTCCCGGGCTCCGCGAGCTCGAGGGCGTCTGGGGCACTCGAGAGGCAACGAGCATGAAGGCCGTGCCACGGCGACTGCTCGTCCTGGGTGGCGGAGCAGCAGGTGTCGAGATCGCGCAGATCGTGAAGCGGCTCGGCGGCGAAGCCGTCGTCGTCGAGGGTGCCGATCGGGTCCTTTCCCGCGAGGCGGCGCCGCTCGGCGAGGCGCTCGGAGAGGCGCTCCGCCAAGACGGCGTCGAACTGATGCTCGGAATGAAGGTCGTTGGAGCGGAGCGGAGTGGAGACCAGTTCGTCCTGAAATTCGAGGACAGGACGGAAGCCGAGGGGGAACAGCTGCTCGTGGCGACCGGCCGCCGCCCGCGGGTCGAAGGGATCGGTCTGGAGACGGTCGGGATCGAGGCCAATCCGAAAGGAATTCGTGTCGACGAGTACCTGAACGCCGGCAAAGGAGTATGGGCGATCGGGGACGTCACCGGGATCTGGCCGCTGACGCATGTCGGGGAGTACGAGGGTGACGTCGTCGCGGCGAACATCGCCGGTGATCCACATCCGGCGAACTACGACGCCGTTCCCCGGGTCACCTACACCGATCCGCAGGCGGCGGCCGTCGGGGCGACGGAGGCGAGGTACAGCGCCACCGCACCACTGTCAGAGGTACCGAAGACCGCGACCTACACGCACGCCTACGCCGAATCGAACGGGTTCCTGACGCTGCTCAGCGACGGGGTGCGGTTGACCGGTGCCTACGCGCTCGGACCGGAGGCCGGCGAATGGCTCCAGCAGGCCACCCTCGCGATTCGTGCACAGGTCCCGATTGCGGTGCTGAACGACACCATTCAGCCCTTCCCCAGCTTTTCGGGAATCTACGACGCGGCGGTGAAGACGCTCGCCATGTCGATCGCCGAAATGCCACAACCTGTCAGACCGATGGACCCGCAGATGGCGAGACCGTCAGGCTGAGGGCCGAAGCACGACGTGACACCTGAGCCAGCTCGTGCCGGGCAGAGCCTCGCCTGCAAGGACGCACGACTTCAGGGCTGTCCGTTCGTTGCGTGTTGGGCGTAGCGTGACGCCAACTGCCTCGAGATCCCCCACCGTCGACCCAGATCGCTGATGGACGTCCCGTTCTGCTGGGCGAGCACGAACAGGATCGAACGGGTCCGATGACGGCAGGCGCCCGCCGCCTCCATGGCGCTCTCGACCGAGCCGAGTAGTTCGGAAGGTCGGGACTCACCGACGATCGAGGCAAGACACTCTCCGTTGTGCACTCGTTCGAGCACGTCGCTGATGGCCTCCTCCGACTTGATCAGCTCGTCCCGTGCCCTGCCGAGTGCACCGAGGAGATCCTCCAAGCTCTCGACCGCTGCCCTCTCCAGCTTCGTCATGGCCGAGAGCATCCCAGACGAGCCGCCTTCACAGGCGGATTCCGTCGGTGTCGACACGAGACCTGACAGCGACGTCGCGCCGCGTCCTTCCTTCCAACCGAAAGCTGGCGCGCTGTCCCAGGGTGAAGCGCTGGAGGGGGGGATCGAGCCTTCGGTCCCCGGGACAGGCAAGGCGGTCTCTTGCTCCGCCTGCCCCTCACCCTAGAGGGGTGCGCCTCCGAGCCGAACGCCTCGACCCGTGGTGGCATCCGTCACGCCGACGCCGCCAGGAAATACCGTACGAAACGATGAGTTCAGCGGCCGACCATCTTCCTCGTCATCGTCGAATGCCTCCGGGAACGCCGACCCGTGTCGTGCCCCTCACGATCCGCCGATGAGGGGACACGACACGGCTCAGCAGCCGGTTCCCGTCCTTCCCGCCAGCTCAATGTCATAGCCCTCTGACACAAGATCTCGGTAGTCTGACACGGAGTCGATTTTTGTCAAGTGGGACGTCCGCGAGGTGCCATGGCAGGAGACGAGGGAAATGGGGTGGCGAGCCTTGCAGATGAGAAACGCCAGCTCACCGAGACACGGATCCTCCGAGCCGCCGTGGCGGCAATGGCCCTACGCGGCTTCTCCGCCACCGTCGACGAGATCGCGGGCCTTGCCGGCGTCAGCGCTCGAACCATCTACCGCTACTTCGGCACGCACGACGAGCTCATCGCCGCAGGAATCCGGGAGGGCCTGAGCGCAGCCGGGCAGCCGATCTCGGGACTGCCGTCGGTCAAGGAGGATCTCGACGGATGGATCGACCGGATTGCCCTCGAGGCGCACGTGAGAAACGCCACGATCATCGGGGCAGCCTTCTGGGACGTACTCGGACCCAATCCGTCGGCATCGAAGGAGATCGAAGCGGCGAGAGCGCTCCGACGGCCGGCTCGGATCGAGTGGATGAACTATCTCGCCGGCATCGCCTGGACGATTGCCGGAGGGAAGGGACAACCGCCTCGCTCTGTGGTCACCACCTTCGCGCTGGCTCTCTCGGCGTTCACCTCTCACGCCTTGGCCGCCGATTTCGACTACGGACCCGAGCAGACCGCCCGATTCGCGTCGGCGATGATCAAGGAGCATCTCACTGCGACCATCGGAGCACAGCGCGGATCTGCCTCGCAGAAGAAAGGTTCGGCGTAGTCCACGGAGCCCGTGGCGCAGCGGCTTCGCCTACCCGCTCTCCGAGGCGCTCATCGCCTCGTGCACGTAGCGCGAAGCGATCTGGCGCCGGACACCCCAGACTCTGGCCATCTCGACCGTCGAATTGCCACGTTCGAGCGCAAGTGAGAACACCTTCCTCCGGGATTCGCGTCGAATTTCGTTCACCCTCTCCAGCGCATCGGCGAGCCGTTCCGCTTCGACGTGCGGCCGGATGTCGAAGACGAACTCCTCCATGGTGGTGCATCCGTCGTCGAGGCTGGTGATCGCCTGACGCAACGACCGCTCGATGCGCAGCATCTCGGCCCGCGCGATCACCAGCGCGGTGATCAGCGCGTCGACGGACTCGCTCGACTCTTGCTCCATCTCCGCCGACCTCGACATGGGTTCGGGAACCCGGTCGACAGATCGACCAGGCGGAGTGTGCCGACCCCGGGTCAAGGGAGGCCTTCGTAGGGTGCGACCACCCTCGACCCGGGGCGGCCCTGGGGGCTGGTTCCGCGCAGGGGGGTAGGTGCAGGAGAGCCAGCCTGCGTCGTGCCCCTCACGATCCGCCGAGTGAGGGGCACGACACGCTTCTTCCGCCATTGATCCGCCACTTCCGCCTAGTGAAATGTGTCACATCGTTCTGACACGATACTTGGCTAGTGTGACACGGGTTGGACGTTTGTCAAGTGGGAACCTGCGCGAGGTGTCATGGCGGGAGCCGACGGCCACGGGGTGCCGAGCCTTGCGGCCGAGAAACGCCAGCTCACTGAGAGACGCATCCGGCGAGCCGCCATGGAGGTCATGGCGCTTCGTGGCTTCTCCGCCACGGTCGACGAGATCGCCGATTCGGCCGGAGTCAGTTCCCGGACCATCTACCGCTACTTCGCCACCCACGACCAGCTCATCGCGGCAGGCATCGAGGAAGGTCTCCAGGCGGCCGGGCAGCCGATACCCGGATCACCATCGGTCGGTGACGATTTCGACGGGTGGCTGGAGCGCATCGCGCTCGAGGCGCACACCAAGAACGCCACAGTCGTCGGGGCGGCGTTCTGGGACGTGCTCGGACCCGCTCCGTCGGAGTCGAAAGAGATCGAGGCCGCGAGAGCACTCCGACGTCCCGACCAGGATGAAGTGGATGAACCGACTCTCGGGCATCGCGTGGACCGCCGCCGGCGGAGCGGGAGATCCGCCGCCGGAGGTGGTGACGAACTTCGCACTGGTGCTCTCGGCGTTCACCTATCACGCCTTGGCCGCTGACTTCGACTACGGCCCCGAGGAGACCGCCCGATTCGCCGCCGCGATGATAAGGGAACGGTTGCGTACCGCGGTCGAGGCCCAGGCTCGAGCGGCAGACCGCGGCCCGAGGGGCCTTCGGTCCTAGAGGACTCGGCTCCCGCGGTCGGCTCCGCGACGAATGCCGTCACCTTCGCGTCGATGAACTGACCGCGGGCGGCTACGACCAGGGCAGGGTCGCGCGCGGTGGCGAGTTCGATCACGTCAGACTATTCGGCGCCACCGGCCGAGGAGATGGCCCGTCGTCGGATGACTCAGTCGGGAAGCATCGCCCCGAAGAGATCGGCGAGTGCCAGCCAGTGACGAGCCGCGGCGTCCGGGTCGTAGGTCTGGTTGTCGGGAACCGCGAAGCCGTGGAGAGCGGGATAGACCTCGATCACGTGGTCGACGCCGGCCTCGCTCAGGACCTTCTCGAGCAGCGCGGCCTGTTCGGGCGGGAACGTGGGGTCGTCCCTCGCGGCGGCGACGTACACCCGACCCGTGATCCGGTCGACGATCCGATGCGGGCTCTCCGGGCTGTCTCCGGCGAGATGCCCGCCATGGAACGATGCCGCCGCGACGATTCGGTCCGGGTGGGATGCGGCGGCGACGAGCGAGAGCCGGCCGCCCAGGCAGTAGCCGGTCGTGCCGATGTTGGTTCCTGCCACCTCCGGCCGTCCGGACAAGAAGTCGAGGAACGCCGCGGTATCACTCGCCACCGCCGCCTGGGTGAGGCTGCCGGCCATCGCCATTATCCGTGTCCGTTCGTCCGGATCGGTGAACGCGGTCTCGACCCGGAAGGGCTCGTACCTGCCGTACCGGTAGTACATCTCCGGCAGGAGTGTGACGTAGCCCATGCCGGCGAGCTGCTCCGCCATCTCGACCATCGCCGGTCGCACCCCACCGGCGTCCATGAACAGGATCACTGCCGGCCACGGGCCGTCTCCAGCCGGTGTGATCAAGACCGACGGCGCGACACCGTCAGGGGTCGACAGGTCGACGTCGGTTCGCTGAGTCATGCTGCTCCCTCTCGAGGCGTACGCACATCATGCCGAATGAGCCAGCGACGTACTGCTGACCTCGGTGAGAGCCGGGCTCAGGAGGTTTGTCGCCGCCCCTCGGAGGTCGCGCAGCTCGCGCAGATGATCTGAGTCTTCTCGTCAACGACCGGAATGCCGACGAAAGGGTCGATCCGCTCGGCCAGGATGAGGCTCCTGCACCGTTGGCACCTGGTCTCGAGCACGACCTTGTCGAGCGCCGTGCCGGCTCGTGGTGTGCGCCGTCCCTGGTTCCCCTGGGGTCCGGATGCGTCGTACATGGTTCTGCCCCTCTCGCCGTCGTTCTCGGACACCCAGACCGAGCCGCCCTTCCGGGGCACGTCGGCCGCGCGACGAGACCCAGGTGGCCCAGATGCCGAGATGTGATCACCCAGGGGCAAGCGCGGCGCGGTACAGCTCTCGACTGGCCCACCCCTGGGCGATTGGATGCCCCTCGCAATGCCCCTCACTGCACCCTCGACAGGGAGCCGGACGACCGGCGCCCTGCTCCACCTGCCTCGGGCCTTCAAAAGGGTACCGGGAGGGCAAGCAAATGTCAGCGCAGGTGACCGGAATTCTTATGAATCCCGAAGACCGGTTCGGAACGAGAAGCGGCTCAGCCCCGCCCCGAGGAGCGTGGCGGCTCCTTCGCCCGGAGCAGACGGCCGACCACGGGAAGCTGGTCCATCGCCTCGGCGCGGGCGATGGCAAGACCTCGCCGTGCCCCTCGGAAGTGTGGCCCGGTGATCACGTACCGAGGGATCCATTCCGGGTCGTACTTCTTGTTGAACCTCCCGAGCGACTCGATCTGCCTCGCGTCGTTGAAGTGATGGAGCACGGTCCGGTCCATGGATACCCACGGGCCCTCGCGGTCTTCGTCGGCGACCTCTTCGCTCGCGATGGCGAAGTTGAGCGCGAGACCCCGGAAGCCGTGCTCCGCCATCCACCTGATGGTTTCGACGAGGACGAAGTCGGCGAGACCTCTCGGCGCGTCGGGTTCGGGCTTCCGCCGCATCGTATCGAGCGAATACCCCTCGACCAGTGGAGCGGGCACGTACTGATTGAAAGCGACCGGTTGCCCGCCGGGGTCGAAGCACACCGCCAGGAGGAGACCGGTGTCACGGGAGTCGAACAGGCGGGAGAGCGTCATCCAGTACCCGTGCTCCATCTCTCCGTCCTCGGTTTCGGTCAAGAGATCGAGCACCGCACGGCGCAGATCGGGAGGCGCAACCAGAGGGTCGAGCACCTCGACCCGGTATCCGGCCTTCGACACGGCGTCGCAGGATTCGCGGAGCGGCTTCATGCTCTTGCCCCCGAGTGAGAAGACGAGGCAGTCGATCACCGCCTCGTTCCCGGCGAAGTGGTCCACCATGCCGGCGGCTCGGTAGATGGGAAGCCACACGATCGAGGCCGCGAGCACCGAGAGCTCGAACCCTCTGGACTGAGAGAAGTCCATGGTGTCCGCCCAGGCCGCTCGCGCGTTCGTCGACCGGCCCGATCGGATCCGGTGCGACCAGCATCACCCCTTCGATCACCGAGTAGGCGACGACCGTGTTGCCGGTGAAGAACCACCACTTGTCGTCGCGCAGCGCGAAGTAGTCGAAGGTCCTGCCCCCCTCTTGCTCGATGATCGCCTTGGTTCGGTCGAAGGCCGCCCGCCGTGCCTTGCCGGTCAGGCGACTCTCACGACCCGGCAACGCGACCAGGGTGCCGATCAGCAAGGCTCCGAAGATGAGGAACAGCACCACGTCGAGGGCCTCGTTGTGAGTGTTCTGGAACGACGCCTCGATGAAGGCGACCGCGACCGCAGCCGCCAGTCCGACCGCGAGGAGCCAGGAGACGTAGCGGGAGACACCCGACAACGTCACCGTGAAGTGCTTGTGCTCGGCGAGCAACCAGAGTGCGACGAGGAAGTCGAGGGCCGCGCCTTCGAGGCCGTGCCCCTGCACCAGACGGTTGACCGTGCACGCCAAGAGGACGACCACTGCGGCCAGCCATGTCCCCCGGAGCCCGTAGCGGACCCCTCGCGAGAGACCCACCAGCGCGAGCCCGCCGACAACCGCCGCGGCGCCCGAGAGCGGATGGATCCCGATCGGAAGCCACCGCTCGAGCGACGGCGGCACCGACCAAACCAGGGCGACCACCGCGGTGAACAGGCCGAGGACGAGGAGGAACGCGGCGGCCAGCCGGCGCACCCGCCGGCGGCGCTGCGCCCCGATCAGGACGCCGTTGTCCATCGGCCAGGTGGGCCCCTCGGGGAGCGAGGCGACGCGGCTGAGCCCGGAGGTACGCGCCCTCGACCTCGTCTGCGCGAGCCGCTCGAGGAGCGACGGCCGACGGCTCTCACGCTCCGCCAGGTAGAGACGGACCTCGAGCACCCCGGCACCGTGGATCTCGACGTAGCTGGCGCGTCGCACCGCGACGAAGGGCCGGGGAAGGCGGAGGCGAGACGGGCGCGGCACGACCGACTCGGTTCCGCTCCCGGTGTTCGCATAGAAGCCGTTGCCGACCACTGAGAGCTCGGGCTCGTGAGTGTGCCCCGACACCATCCCCGCGTACCCTTCGGTCACCAGGCGAGAGGCATCGGCTCGCGCGGCGCTGTTGTGGGTGTGGGGATCGGACCGGTCGCTCAAGGCAGAGGTTCGCAACGCTCGGTTGACCCGCAGCATGGTCACGAGCGCCGCGACCACCGCGACCACCACGATCAGCACGATCAAGGTCCCCGCCCCGATCATCCACCGCTCCACGTGATGGTGGAGGACGCGTCCGAGGCCGGGAAGGAAGGCGAGGAAGCGGAGGACCAACGCGGCGACGAAGGGAATGGCCAGCAGCCAGAGCTTGCCGACGACCTTCCGGTAGAGCAGTCGGGAGCCGAGGAAGTCGGCTGGATCACCGTCGAGCCACTGGATCCCGTCGAGGAGCGAGCCCGGCGTCTGCCGCTCCTGCAGCCGGGGCAGGAGCAGCTGGACCACGTGGTGTCCGAACGGGGTGTCGACGGGCGAACGGGGGTCCTCGAACGTGTTGTAGGGGTCGAGCTGGTTCCCGTGGACCACGTGGACCCGCTGGGTGCCGTGCCCGGTCGGGATCATCAGGTCGATCGAGAAGGCCATGGTGTAGAGCCCCAACCGGTCGGCCAGGGCGGCCCGCGCGTCTGCGTCCCACGCGAGGCGGCCGTCGTGGTTCCCGGGCAGGATGACAAGGGTGCGACCGGGCGTCGCCGCGAACTCGGCGAGCGATTGCACCAACCGAGGATGGGCATCGAGGATGAGGCCGACATCGGGCGGCCCGGCCAACATCTCGAATCCGTCTCCTGCGATCACGAAGACTCCGGGACCGACCCATTGGTCGAGCACCTTGCAGAGGTCGGTGACCAACCCCTTGGAGGTCTCGGTCGTTTCGCTCGGAATGTGGAGATCGCTGACGAGGACGGTTCGGGCGCCCTTCGGAACCTCGATCTCGAGCAGGTCGGGAATGTCCGGTGCTGTCGCCGGACTCGACGATCCGGCTCCGTCGGTATCGGCCGATGCCCGATCGGTGGCCAAGCCAGCCGGCACGGCAGGAGCCGAGGCAGCCGTGTCGGTCATCCGGGCGCCTCGGGGCGGAGCAGCGGGAAGAGGATCACGTCCCGGATGGAGCTCACCTCGGCGAGGAGCATCACCAGCCGGTCGACGCCGATCCCGATTCCCGAGGTCGGCGGCAGTCCGTACTCGAGCGCGCGCACGAACGCTCGGTCTGCCGGGTGTGCCTCGGGGTCTCCCGACGCCGCGGCCGCGGCGCCGGCGAGAAACCGCTCTTCTTGCTCCTCCGGCACGTTCAACTCGCTGTATCCGTTGGCCAGCTCCTTTCCGTCGATCACCAACTGGAACCGGTCGGTCATCGTCGGGTCGTCGGCACGGTGGCGGGCGAGCGGGCTGACCTCGACCGGAAAGCCACAGACGAACTCGGGATCGAGGATCCGACCCTGGAGGACCTTGTCGTAGAGCTCGAAGATGAGCTTGCCCGAACCCCACTCTTCGAGGAACGGCACGTCGTGGGCCGTGCAGATCGCCCGGACCTGCTCGACGTCGTCGCTCGGGTGGAGACGCCGGCCGACGGCTTCCTCCAACAGGTCGAGCAGCTCGCGTCGCGGCCAAGGAGGCGTGAGGTCCACCTTCCGGTCCCCGACCGTGAAGGTCAACCGGCCGGCCGCCGCCCGAGCGGCCGTCACCATGACCCGCTCGGTCAGGTCCATGCCGTCGTGCACGTCACCGAACGCCCGGTACGCCTCGAGCGAAGTGAACTCGGGGCTGTGGCGGGTGTCGATACCCTCGTTGCGGAAGTTGCGGGAGATCTCGAAGACCCGCTCGTACCCGCCGACCACCAAGCGCTTGAGGAACAGCTCGGGCGCGATGCGAAGGCTCAAGTCGATGTCGAGCGCATTGGAATGAGTGAAGAACGGCCGGGCCAGTGCGCCGCCGGCCTGACTCTGGAGCACCGGCGTCTCGACCTCGACGAAGCCCTCCTCCGAGAAGGTCCGGCGAAGCGAGGCGAGCGTCTTGAAACGGATGTCGAAGATCCGTCGGGTATCCGCGTTGGCCAGGAGGTCGACCTCTCGTTGGCGGTAGCGCGTGTCCTCGTCGCTCAGGCCGTGCCACTTGTCGGGAAGGGGTCGGACGGCTTTGGCGAGGAGGGTCAACGACGTCACCTCGACCGACAGCTCGCCGCGGCGGCTGGTGATCACCTCCCCCGCCGCGCCGACCCAGTCGCCGAGGTCGAGGCTCTCGCGCACCAGCGCGGCGTCCGGCTCGAGCTTCGAGTCGCTCATCAGGAGTTGGATGGCCCCGCTCCTGTCGTGGACGGTGGCAAAGACCAGCTTGCCGTGGCCCCGGATCGTCGAGACCCGGCCGGCGACCCGGACCTCCGCGCCGGTGCGAGTGTCCGGCTCGAGGTCGGCGTAGCGCTCGTGCAGCTCCGCCGCGGTGTCGGTGCGATCGAAGCGCGACGGGTACGGGTCGATGCCCCGGGCGCGCAAGGCGTCGCGCTTCGCCCGCCTCTCCTCGACGAGCGCCTCAGTCGTGGAACCACGCTCGGGCGCCTCTTCCACCTCCACCTCCTCGACCGCCGACGGTGCAGGCCACGCGGAACGTTTGGGTTGGGTAGCTTACCGAGCCGCCGATGGAGGCTGCCATCGATGCTCGACGGTGCACCGAGTGTTGTCGGCGTTGGTGCGGGTCGCCTCCACACGCTCGATCGCCGGGAAGCCGAGCCGTTATAGGGTGGCGCCGCGCCCCTAGCTCAACGGTGGAGCAGCGGACCCTTAATCCGCAGGTTGGGTGGTTCGAGTCCCCCGGGGCGCACCAGCTGGTCGTGCCGGTCATCGAGAGACCCTCCGAGGATGAGCGACTCCCGGCTACTTCCCCGGTGGGATCGAGAGCGACTGCGCCACCGCACCTTCGAGGAACGTCGAGTAGGCGGCGGTGACGTGGAAGGGATCCCAGTAGACCTCGAAGTTGGAGACGACCGCCGTGCAGGTGGACGAGCAGAACCACGGGATCGTGCTCACGTAGCGCGCCCCGGCGTCCCGCGCGCCGGCTTGCTCCGCGCTGTTGTACTTGTTCAGAACCGAGACGGGTGAGAACCAGCACTGTCGCACGTCGTTCGGGTGCCCCGCGAGACACGCCGGTCCACTGTGCCCGACTGGGGGAAGGTTCCCCAGTACCACGATGTGACCCTTCGGGACCTCGAGACGGTCCATCGCGACGGTCAGGCCGTGTTGCCACTCGGCGGCGGTGTAGTCGCGACCCGACGGGGCCGAGCGGTACTCCTGGGTCATCACCACCAGGTCCGGATGGATTCGGTTGATCCGCTCGGTCGCAAAACGATGCCACTGGTCGCACGCGGCGAACTCGCCGCCGAGGTTCCCGAAGCCGGTCGGATTCGCGTACGGCAGCGCGTCGACTGGGCAGAAGCCCTTCCCGAGGATCACCAGCTTCCAGTGCGCCCATCTGGCGATGTCGTCGAACGCGTCGAACCACATTGCGGCGTGCGAGTCGCCGTAGAGCACCATGGTGCGGGTCCCGTCGGGGTCGCCGAACGTGCACGCCGGGATGCTGGCTTGGCCGCTCGCCGGGAAGCACTGGGGAGCCGGACCTCCCCAGTCGTCGAAGACCGCGGCGAGGCGTGGCGTGAGGTCTGCCGGCACCGAGCGGATGGACTGGGCCGCCTGCACGGCGTTCTCGACGGCGGCAGTCGGGTCCGCCGCGCCAAGGTGGGCATCGGAGGCGAGCGAACCGGTCGACGCGACGTAGCCGGGCCCGCTGTGCACCTGGTACTCGATCGTCGCGACCGCAAGGGCACCGACGATCAGCACGACTCCCGAGACGAGGGCCACCGAGGGCCTCGACGCGAGGAGCCTGGCGTGCCGGACCGGGTTCTCGATGAGGGAGTAAGTCACCACCGACGCGCCGAGCGCGGCAAGCAGCCACGGAGCGCTCTGCCCGAAGTCGAGCGAGGACTTCCCCGCGGCCTCGGCAGCGATCACCAGCATCGGCCAGTGCCAGAGGTACAAGGAGTAGGAGAGCTTGCCGACATAGCGGACCGGTGAGCGACCGAGCACGAGCTCTGCCCCGCGCCGCGGCGCGGTCATCCCGCCTGCGATGACCAGCGCGGCCCCGACGACCGGGACGGCGACGAGCGAGCCGGGGTAGGCGGTGTTGGCGCCGAAGGCGACCGCGGAGAAGGCGATGGCCGCGAGTCCGATCCAGGTCGCGGTCGCACCCACCCGCCTCGGAACCCTGAGCAGCCACTCGGTCCCGACCGCGACCAGCGCTCCGAGTGCGAGCTCCCAGGCCCGGGTGAAGGGCGAGAAGTAGGCCACGGTCGGATTCGAGTTGGTCTGCGCCACCGAGAGGGCGAACGAGAGCACGATGATCACGACGAGACCGGTCGCCAACCGGGCCCGCAGCGACCATCGGAGCCGCAGTGCCGCCACCGTCGCGAACAGTGCGGGGAACACCAGGTAGAACTGCTCCTCCACCGCGAGGGACCAGAAGTTGAGCAACGGGGACGGCGGGCGTTGCGCGGTCAGGTAGTTGGTCCCGATCGAAGCGAAGTGGAAGTTCGCGAGGAAGACCGCCGTCCACCGTGCGTCGATCGCGGTCTGATTCCCGAAGAACGCACCGAGGGCCGCGTAGGTCGCCACGACAGTCACGACGATCACCAAGGTGGCCGCAGGCAGGATGCGGCGGCAGCGTCGCGCGTAGAAGGCGGTGAACGAGGTTCGGCCGGTCGCGGTCGTCTCGCGGAGCAAGAGACCGGTGATCACGAATCCCGAGATGACGAAGAACACGTCGACGCCGACGTAGCCGCCGCTCAGAGCGGAGAGATTCGCGTGATAGAGGACCACCAGGCCGATGGCGACCGCGCGCAGGCCTTCGACGTCGGGCCGGAATTTGCGGTCGCCGGGCGCGGTGCCGGCCTCGTCCCCCGAGGTCAGCAACCGGTCGCCTGTCGTCGGCAACCGAAGCGTCGACGTCCCCCCACTCATCGCAGGCACAGACTAGGTGGCACCCGTCCCCGGGCTTCGGCGGCCCCGACCGGTAGAGTTCGTGGTCATGAGGGCCCATGGGCCGCTCCTCGCGTCGGGCCGGGACGCGGACATCTTCGAATGCGGTCCTCACACCGTGCTCCGCCGGGCACGTGACGGGCGATCGTTGGCGCACGAGGCCCGGACGATGAGCTACCTCCGCGAGCAGGGGTTCCCGGTGCCTGCGGTGGAAGAGATCAGCGAAGACGGCTCCGACCTCGTGATGGAGCGGATCGAGGGCCCCTCGATGGTGGGAGCGATCAGCCGTGCGCCCTGGAGCATCCCGCGCCAGGCGGACACCCTCGCGGAGCTCCACCTCCGGCTCCACGATCTCCGAGCTCCCGACTTCCTCCGAGCCTCACCGGTCGGGAGCGGCGATCGTCTCCTCCACTTGGACCTCCATCCGCTCAACGTGCTGATCGGACCGACCGGCCCGGTGGTCATCGACTGGCCCAACGCGGCGCGCGGCGATCCGTTGGTCGACGTCGGGATCGCCTGGGTTCTGATGAGCGCCGGGCAGATCCCCTCGAATCAGGTGGTGGCCCGGGTCCTCGGCTGGGGCAGATCGATCCTCGTCAAGAGGTTCCTGTCCCACTTCGACCGCTCTGCGGTCGCTGCCAGGCTCCACGAGGTCGTGGCCTGGAAAGTGACCGATGCACACATGAGCGCGAGAGAGATCGAGGGCATGTGGAGGTTGGCCCGCTCGGTCGGTCCCTGACGTGGCAGCTACGGCGGGAAGGCACTACGTCGGGGTGATCGGCCCCGGCCTCGAAGCGAGGAAGGAGGACGAGACCCACGCGCGCGAAGTGGGGAGCGCTCCTCGCCCGCCGCGACGCGGTGATCGTGTGCGGCGGCCTCGGAGGTGTGATGGCGGCGGTCTGCGAGGGTGCACGACGCGAAGGGGGCGACACGGTGGGTCTTCTCCCCGGCGATCGACGGGACGCGGCCAATCCGCATCTGACGGTCGCCTTGCCGACCGGGCTCGGCGAGCTCCGCAACGGTCTCGTGATCCGGGCCAGCGAGACGGTCATCTGCATCGGCCGCAGCTGGGGAACACTGAGCGAGGTGGCTCTCGCCCTTCGCCTCGGACGTCGGGTCGCCTTCCTCCACAGTTGGGACGAAGAGGAGATCTCGGGTCTCGCACCGCTCGCGCGCCCCGATCTGGTGCGAGCCACCCACTCCGCCGAAGAGGCGGTCGCCACCGCCTGGGAGTGGCTCACCTCCGAGAGGCAAGCGCGCACGACCCACTGACCGCGGCGGTCGCGCCCGCGCTCTGGTCGCGAGGTTCCCGATCTGACATAGCCTCTCGTGCACATCGAAGCACGGAGGGATGGCACGTGAAAGCACTGGTGTTCGGGGTCAAGCCGGAGTCGTTCACCCCGCCGGAGGATGCCAACCAACTGGTGAAGAACCTGGCCTTCACCCCGGTCGCCCTCGAGGACGTCCCCAAGTCGACCCCGCTCCGGCCCGACTGGGTGGTGCTCAAGCCCCGACTGGTCGGGATCTGCGGGTCCGACTCGAAGCAGATCCTCCTCGACTGGGGCGGCGGCGAGAACCGCGACAACCCGATGATGCCGTTCACCTCCTTCCCTCAGGTGATGGGCCACGAGGTGGTCGCCGACGTCGTCGAGCTCGGTCCCGAGGCGAAGGGTGTCGAGGTCGGTCAGCGAGTGTCGTTCACCCCGTGGCTCACCTGTGCGCCGCGAGGGGTGTCGCCGGTCTGCCCTGCCTGCGAGGACGGCGACGACAGCCTCTGTTGGAGCTTCGAGGAGGGGCCGATCGCGCCGGGCATCCACACCGGGACCTCACGGGACGCGACGGGTGGGTACGCCGAGTTCATGCCCGCGCACGTTTCGATGGTCTTTCCGGTGCCCGACGACGTCAGTGACGAGGCGGCCATCTTCGCCGACCCCTTTGCGGTGTCCTTGCATTCGGTCACTCGCCACCCGCCGACCCCGGGAGGCAAGGTGCTGGTCTACGGCGCCGGCAGCCTCGGGTTGGCTGCGGTCGCGATCCTCCGCGCCCTCTATCCCGAGACCGAGGTGGCCGTCGTGGCCCGATTCGACCACCAGGCCCAGATGGCCCGAGAGTTCGGCGCCTCGAAGGTCGTGCCGAGCGAGCCCGCCGAGTCGATTCTCGAGGACCTCGCAGCCTGGTCGGGTGGCCGCCTCCGCCGGACAGAGCACGGCCTGCCAATGGCCCACCCGGGTGGGATCGACGTCGTCTACGACACGATCGGCAAGCCCGAGACCTTCGAGATCGGCACCCGGCTGCTGAAGGCGCGAGGGACGATGGTGAAGAGCGGGGTCAACGCGCCGGCCCGCTGGGAGTGGACGCCCCTCTACTTCAAGGAGCTCTACTGGGTCGGTTCGAACGCCTTCGGAACCGAGACGGTGCGAGGCGTCCGCAAGCACGGCATCGAGCACTACCTCGAGTTGGCGTCTGCAGGTGAGGTCGACCTCACACCGATGCTGACCCAGACCTACCGGCTGGAGGAGTGGCGGGACGCCTTCTTGACCATCGCCAACCAGGGTGAGACCGGCGCGATCAAGGTGGCCATCGACCACCGCTGACCGTGGTCGGCGCCGTCGGTCGGCCGGTTGGGCTACTCGGAGGAGATCGCGGACAGGACGTCGAGTCGGGCTGCCCGACGGGCGGGCCACCCTGCGGCCACCAGGCCGAGCACGGCAGAGATGAGGAGGAAGACCACCAGGCTCGAGAACGGCACCACGGTGTCGGTGATGCCCTGCGAGCGCAGTGAGGCGACGAGCGCGACGCCCAGTCCGGTTCCGATGACGATGCCGATGATCGCTCCGAAGACGGCCAGGATGACCGATTCCGAACGGATCATGGCCCGGATCTGGCGACGCTTCATTCCGACGGCACGGAGCAGGCCGATCTCGTGGGTCCGCTCGAACACCGACAGCATGAGGGTGTTCACGATGCCGATGAGGGCGATGACGATCGCGAGGCCGAGAAGCGCGTAGACCAGCCCGAGCAACTGGTTGACCTGAGCCGACTGGGTCTGCTCGAACTGGGCCCGGGTCTGGACCTTCACGTCGGGGTACCCACCGAGCGCGTGGGTGACCCCGCTCTGCGCTGCGGCGCTCCCGTTGGTCCGCAGCAGCACGGCGACCGGAAGCGGGCTCTCGAAGTGCGAGAGGAAGTAGGCGGCTCCGACGACGTAGTGCCCGATGAGGGCGTTCGGTTGGTAGATCCCACCGATACGCATCGGGGTGGTGCCGGTGAGCGCGAACCGCGCGGAGGCGGTGTCGCCGACCGAAAGGTGATCGCTGTTGGCCGTGGTCGTGTCGATGAGCAGGCCACCTGTGGCAAGCGAGCGGGTGCTCCCGGAGGTCATCTGGAAGACGATCGTGTCGGAGAGGTTCGGAGTCGAGACCGCGGTGAGTGATTGCAGCGAGCCCCGGAATTCGAACTGGTCGGCGTAGACCGTCGTCGTGGTGCTCACACCGGGAACGGCGGCTGCGGTCTGCGCCACCGAATTGCTGAACTGACCGGATCCGTTGTTGTTGGTGTTGGTCACGATCAGGTCGGCCACGATCGCGTTGTCCACGCTGTTCGTGGCGGAGCGTGACAGCGACGCACCGAACACCGCGATCGCCGAGACGAGCGCCAGCCCGACCATCAGCGCGGACGCGGTCTGAGCGGTCCGGCGCGGGCTCCGCATCGAGTTCTCGCGCCCGAGGCGCCCGGACACCCCGAGCCAACGGGCGAGCGGCCGTCCGATCACGCTGGAGAGCGGTCGCGCGACCGCCGGCGACAGCATGGCCACGCCGACGAAGAGACCCACCGCACCGAGCCCGACCAACTGGATCGCGGGCTTGGCAAGTCCGATCCCGAGCAGGAGGGCGCCGAGCAGCCCGAGGGAGGCTCCCCACGCGAACCGGCGCCGGAAGGAGACGTCGCCGTCGGTCTGCTGTTCGCTGATCGCCGCCACCGGAGGGATCCGCACCGCCCGGCGTGCGGGGCTGATCGCGGCGACGACGGTCACCCCGACCCCCACGATGAGCGCGACGATCACGGTCCGCGCCTCGAACACCGGCGCACCGGTGGGGAGGTCGACTCCGAATCCGCGTAGCAGGGCTTCGAGACCGATCGCGGAGAGCACGCCGAGCCCGATGCCGATCAGCGAGGAGACCAGTCCCACGATCGCCGCCTCGCCGAGGACCGAACGGAACACCTGACGTCGACTGGCTCCGACGATCCGCAGGAGCGCCAGCTCGCGGGTCCGCTGCCCCACGATGATCGAGAAGGTGTTGAGGATGGTGAAGGCGCCGACGAAGAGGGCGATGAACGCGAACACGAGCAGCCCGGTCGAGAAGAAGGAGAGCGCCTGGTTGATCTGGTTGGTCGCCTCGCTTGCCACGGTCTGCCCGGTGACCACCTCGACCCCATGGGGGAGCACTTTGGCGATGTCCCGCTGGACCACGGACTTGTCCGCCCCCGGTTGGGCCACCACGTCGATCGCGTCGAACTGCCCGATCCTGTTGAACACGCTCTGAGCGGTCGGTAGATCGAAGGCGGCGATGGTCGCGCCGGCGAGGTTGCTGAGGGTCCCGTAACGGGCGATACCGGTGATGGTGAAGGTTTGGGAGGGTCCGGAGAGAAGGATCTTGACCCGGTCACCGACGAGGAAGTGGTCCTTCTGCGCCGTGCTCTCGTCCATCACCACCTCGTCCGAAGTGGTGGGCGCGGTGCCCTGGACCAGGCGGATGATCGAGATCTTCGGGTCCGGGTCGTAGGAGATCCCGAAGGTGGGGGCGCCCCCGTTCGAGATGGCCTTCCCGGAGTGGTCGACGAACTGCGCGAAGCCCTGGACGCCGCCCGAGGCAGCCGCGACCCCGCGCACGCCCTTGACCGTCGGGAGGACCGACTCGGGAATCGGGTTGCGTACGGATCCGCCGTTGCCGTTGGAGAACTGGGCCACCCCGCGGACCTGGAAGTCGACGTTCTGGTAGATGTTGCTGAACAGCGTGTTGAAGGTGTTGTGCAGGGTGTCGGTGAGGATGAAGGTGCCCGAGATGAAGGTCACACCGAGCACGATCGCGATGGCGGTGAGCCCCAACCGGAGCTTGTGTGCGAGGAGTCCCTTGAGGGTGACCCTCCACATCTCAGCTGCCGAGGGTCCGCATGCGCTCGAGCACCGAGTCCGGGGTCGGGTCGGGGAGCTCGGCGACGACCTTGCCGTCGGCCAGGAAGATCACCCTGCTCGCGAACGAGGCTCCGATCGGGTCGTGGGTGACCATCACGACTGACCGCCCCATCTCGGTGACCGACGAGCGCAGGAACGAGAGCAGGTCCGCACTCGCGTTCGAGTCGAGGTTGCCGGTGGGCTCGTCGGCGAAGACCAGGTCCGGCCGGTTGATCATCGCCCTCGCGCAGGCCACCCGTTGTTGCTGGCCTCCCGACAGCTCGGACGGGCGGTGGGTCAGCCGGCTGCCGATGTCGAGTCGGGACACCAGATAGTCGAACCACTCCTTGTCGACCTTCCTCCCGGCGAGGTCGAGCGGGAGCGTGATGTTCTCTCCTGCGGTCAAGGTCGGCACCAGGTTGAAGGACTGGAAGACGAAACCGACCCGGTCGCGGCGGAGCTGGGTGAGGCCCGCGTCGTCGAGGCTGCCGATGTCCACACCGCCCACGAAGGACTGGCCCGAGGTCGGGCGGTCCAGACCGGCCATGCAGTGCATCAGGGTGGACTTGCCCGATCCCGAAGGTCCCATCACCGCGGTGAAGCGCGCGCGCTCGAAGGCCACGGTGATCCCGGCCAGCGCCTCGACGGCCGCCTGCCCGCTGCCGTAGGTCTTCCGCAGGTCGACCGAGTGGGCCGCCGGCGTCGCCTGCAGCTCCTCGTGTGATTCCTCGGTGGTGAGCGTCATCGGGGAGCCTCGCTCTATCGACATCCGGGTTGTCCCCTCCCGCCCGGTTGCGAGTGGGAGCTGCCCTGGCCGAGCCTGGCGCCCCTCCCGTCGCCCGAACCCGTCCTCGTCACGAACGTCGCCCAAGGGAGGGCGCGTCCCGGCAAACCGTAGTCCTCGCGGCGACACCCCTGACCGGCGGGGTCCGGGCGGAGCGGCCCCGGTCGGAGGCCCGTACTGTGGTGAAGGACCATGACCAAGCAGGCTGCTCCCCCACCGACCGGCGACAAGGCGACACCGACCGCACCTCCGGGCCCACCGGCGTGGCGCCACTACCTCTGGCCCCTCGCCATCATCCTCTCGATCCTCCTCTTCCTGGTGGTGCCCGCCACAAAGAGCCAGTCGGTCACCATCACCTACTCGCAATTCCTGAAAGACGTCTCCGCGCACAAGGTGAAGACGGTCACCATCGGCACCAACGGCTCCGCGTCGGGCACCCTCTCGGGCGGGAGCTCGTACACGACGGTCATCCCCCCGCAGGCGGGTCAGCCGTTCCTCGATCAGCTCACCGACTCCGGTGTGGCGATCACCGCCCAGACGACCGGGACGACCTTCGGGACCGAGGTCCTCTCGTGGGTGATCCTCCTCCTTCCCTTCCTCGTCCTCGGCTACCTCTGGTGGCGACTCTCGAGAGGTGCGGCCGGTCGTCTGCAGAGCGCGTTCGGCGTCGGGCAGTCCAAAGCGAAGGTGTTCGACGAGGAGCGCCCGAAGACCACCTTTGCCGACGTGGCCGGCTACGAGGGCGCCAAGCTCGAGATCCGCGAGGTGGTCGACTTCCTCCAGAAGCCGGAGCGTTACGCGCGAGCCGGTGCGATGGCCCCGCGGGGGATCCTCATGGTGGGTCCTCCCGGCACCGGCAAGACGCTCCTCGCACGGGCGGTGGCCGGCGAGGCCCACGTGCCGTTCTTCTCGGTCACCGGATCGAGCTTCGTCGAGATGTTCGTCGGCGTCGGCGCTGCACGCGTGCGCGATCTCTTCGAAGAGGCACGCAAGCGAGCACCGGCCATCATCTTCGTCGACGAGCTCGACGCGATCGGACAGCGTCGCTCGGGATCCGGCGCGGTCGTCGCCAACGACGAGCGAGAGCAGACCCTGAACCAGCTGCTCGCCGAGATGGACGGCTTCGACCCGGCGACCGGCATCGTCGTCCTCGGGGCGACCAACCGACCCGAGATCCTCGACCCGGCGCTGCTTCGCCCGGGCCGTTTCGACCGACAGGTCATCATCCCGCTCCCGACCCTGGTCGAGCGGCGCGAGATCCTCGAGGTCCACTCGAAGGACAAGCGCCTCGCCCACGACGTGGACCTCGACGTGGTCGCCCGCGGGACTCCCGGCTTCTCGGGGGCGGACCTGGCCAACCTGGTCAACGAAGCCGCCATCGTCGCGGTGCGCGCCAACCGAGAGATCATCAGCGCCGAGGACTTCCAAGAGGCCCGCGACCGGATCATCCTCGGACGTCGCGAGGGATCGAACGTCCTGCTTCCCGAGGAGAAGAACGCGGTCGCCGTGCACGAATCGGGCCACGCGCTGGTCGCGGCCTACTCGGACAAGGCCGACCCGATCGCCAAGGTGACCATCCTCCCGGCCGGACCGACCCTCGGGGTCACCGAGCAGCTTCCCCTCGTCGAGCGTCACCTCTACGGCGAGGACTACCTCGACGAAATGCTGACGGTCACCCTCGGAGGCCGGGCCAGCGAGCTCGTCGTCTTCGGACAGGGTTCGACCGGTGCGGCGAACGATCTGGCCAAGGCCACCGAGCTGGCCACCAAGATGGTCCGCGAGTTCGGGCTGTCGAAAGCGCTCGGGCCGGTCGGGTATCCCTCGGGTGGCTCGGTCTTCCTCGGTGGCGGCGGCAACGGATTCTCCAGCCGTCCCTACGCGGAGCAGACCCAGGCCGAGGTCGACTCAGAGGTTGCACGCCTCCTCCGCGAGGCGGAGCACCGCGCGGTGGCCCTCCTCACCGAGCACCGGGCGGAGCTCGACCAGTTGGTCGCACTCCTGCTCAGCAACGAGACGGTGGACGGCTCGGAGGTCTATGCGATCGCCGGGCGCCGCGAACCCGAGAGTGGAGCGGGGATGTTGGTCGCGCCCAAACGCGCCGCGGCGTCGGCCTCGGAGCACCCGGTACGCCCGACGAAGCACCAAGGGAGTACCACGCCGGCCAAGACTGCGGGAGAGGCGAGGCGCCCCCCACGTCCGTCCGGCTGAGCCGGGCCCCTCCTCACTCGGCGAGGGATCCGAGGAAGGCGTCCATCGCGTCGGTCACCGCGCCGGGATGGGTGAGATTGGCCGCGTGGGTCCCGTCCTGGACCGGCACCACCCCGCGACACCGGCGGAGACCACCGGCGAGCACGGCCGCCTTCTCCATCGGGATCGCCGCGTCGGCCGTCCCGTGCACCACCAGCGCGGGCGCGTCGATCTCGCCGAGCCTCGGGACGAGGTCGTCGCGGGTGAGCAGCGCCCTTCCGGGTTCCTCGAGCGGCGCGCCGGGACGTGCCATCCATCGAGGGATCCACGCCTTGGTCAACTCGGGGGTACCGAGAAGGAGGCCCGCGACCACCGACGCGATCTCCTCGGAGGGCCCGTCTGCGACCCATCCGTCCAGCATTCCCTGGTACAAGGGGATCGCCTCTCGGTCCTCGGTACCGGCCTGCGTGTCGATCAGGACGAGGGCGCGCACCCGTTCGGGTGCGGTCAGCACGGCCCGGAGGGCCACGAAGCCCCCTTGGGACTGCCCACCGACCACCGCCCGCTCGATCCCGAGGTGGTCGAGAAGCGCGAGGCAATCCGACGCGAGGTCCCAGTAGGTGAACGGCTTCCCGTCGAAGACGGTGTCGCCGAAGCCCCGCGCGTCCCAGGTGACGAAGCGGTACCCCTCGCGCAAGGCCGCGACCTGTGGCGCGAACATGGTCCGGTCCATGAGGAACCCGTGGGCGAGGACGACCGCGGGACCGACGCCGCCGAAGTCGTCATACGCGAGCTGCTGGCCGTTCACTCGAGCGATCTCCATCGATGCTCCTCCCGGTCAGCGGGGCGCGCGCGGCATCCCCAGGCCGACCATCGCGATGATGTCGCGCTGGATCTCGTTGGTGCCACCGCCGAAGGTGAAGATGGTCTGGCTTCGGGCGTTGCGCTCGAGCCTTCCGGCCAGGACCGAGCCCGGGGATCCCTCGACCAGCGTGCCCGCCTCTCCCACGATCTCGAGGAGCAGGCGGTAGGCCTCGAGCGCGAACTCGCTGCCGAAGACCTTGGTCGCCGACGCGTCCGCGGGACGGAGACCACGCGAGGAGGCCCACGCCACCTTCCAGTTGAGGAGCTTCAGGAACTCGGCCCGCGCGGTGAGGCGCGCCAGGTGCACCCGGACCCACTCCTGGTCGATCACTCTGCTCCCGTCGGTTCCCCGCTCGCAGACCGCCCAGCTCCGGACCTCTTCGATGCTGCGGAGGATGCCCGACACCGGGCTGATGGCAACCCGCTCGTGGTTCAGCTGGTTGGTGATGAGCTTCCATCCCTCGTTCTCCTCGCCGACCAGGTTGGCGGCGGGTACCCGGACCCCGTCGTAATAGGTGGTGCTGGTGAACTCCCCCGCCGTCGTCGGCAACGGCGTCCAGCGGAACCCCTCGGCCGAGGTCGGCACGATGAACACGGAGAGTCCCTTGTGCCGTTTCGCCTCGGGATCGGTCCGCGCCGCCAGCCAGACGTAATCCGCGTACTGGATCGCGCTCGTGTACAGCTTCACCCCGTCGATGACGTACTCGTCGCCGTCGCGCACCGCCCGGGTCTGCAGCGACGCGAGGTCGGTGCCCGCTGACGGCTCGGTGTATCCGATCGAAAAGTGGATCCTTCCCTGAAGGATGCCCGGCAGGAAACGCTCCTTCTGCTCCGCAGTGCCGAGTGCCATCAGCGTCGGGCCCACGCTGTTGAGGGTGAGGAGCGGAAGCGGCACTCCCGCCCAGTGCGACTCCTCGACGAAGATCATCTGGTCGACGGGTCCGCGCGCCTGGCCGCCGAACTCCACCGGCCAGCCGAGACCCAGCCAGCCGTCCCCGCCCATCCGGCTCACGAATCGAAGATAGGCCGGCTCGTCTCCCGCCACCGACTCGACCTCGTCGACCAGGTCGACGAAGTACGCGCGCAGCTCTTGCTGGAGGCGTACCTGCTCGTCGGTGAGTGCGAGGTTCATGACCGGCTCTGCGCGCACCCTAACAACACTGTCGCGATTGCACTACCTTCGACCCATGGTCGATGCCGCGGCACCCAGCTCGCCGGCCGACCTGTTCTCGGTCGAAGGCAAGACGGTGGTGGTGACCGGCGGCACCCGCGGGATCGGCCAGATGATCGCGGGCGGGTTCGTGGCAGGCGGGGCGACGGTCGTGATCGCCTCGCGCAAGGCCGACGCCGTGGCCGAGACGGCCGCCGCCCTCTCCAAATTCGGTTCCTGCACCGGCATCCCGGCCGATCTGTCGACCGAGGAGGGGGCCCGAGGTCTGGCGGAGGCCGTCGGCGCGGACCACGCCCGCGTCGACGTGCTCGTCAACAACGCGGGCGCCACCTGGGGCGCTCCGCTCGAGGAGCACGATGCCCAAACCTGGGCACGGGTGCTCGACCTCAACGTCGAGGGCGTCTTCCACACGACGAAGTTCTTCCTCCCGCTGCTCCGGGCCGCCGGCACCTTGGAGGATCCGGCGAGAGTGATCAACATCGGATCGATCGACGGGATCCACGTCCCTGCACTCGAGACCTACTCGTACTCGGCGTCGAAGGCGGCGGTGCACCAGCTGACCCGCCACCTCGCACGGCAGCTCGCGCCCATCGTGACCGTCAACGCGGTGGCGCCGGGGCCCTTCGAGTCGAAGATGATGGCCGCGACGCTCGAGGCGTTCGGTGAACAGATCGCCGCCGCGGCGCCGCTCAAGCGGATCGGCAGGCCCGACGACATGGCCGGCGTCGCGCTCTTCCTCGCGTCACGGGCCGGCTCGTACGTGACGGGTGCGGTCATCCCCGTCGACGGAGGGATCGCCACCACCGCCTAGCGGCAGGATCGCAAGGCGCTCCTAGACCCGGAGGTGGCCGGCGAGGAACTCCCCGATGGCCGCGACGCTCTCACCTGCCTCCGGATCGAGCGCCCCCGGGAACGCCTGGAACACGTGGATCATCTCCGCCCAGCGGGCGAGGGTCGCCTCGCCGCCGCTCGCGACGATCCGGTCGGCCAGGGCGATCGAGTCGTCGAGCAGGATCTCGCGCTCGCCGACGTCGATCCGGATCGGCGGGAGCCCGCCGAGGTCGGCGAAGACCGGTGAGGCCCGCGGGTCGCGTGCACTCGTCTCTCCTTGCCCGAGGTAGGCCGCCACGAACGTCTCGAGGCCGGTCTTCGAGACCATCGGGTCTTCGGCCCCGAGCGTCGCGTAGCTGGGCGACGACAGGGTGAGGTCGGTCCACGGCGAGAGGCAGGCGGCAGCCGCCGGCAACGGCGCACCCGCGTCCCGGAGGGTGAGCAAGGTCGCGAGGGTCAAGCCGCCTCCGGCCGAATCACCCGCGACGGCCATCTCCCCGGCGCATGGCCGAGCGCGCGCAGCTCCTCGTAGGCCGCGGTGGCATCGGCGATCGCGGAGGGAAACGGGTGTTCGGGCGCGAGCCGGTAGTCGACGGTGACCGCGCTCGCACCGGTGGCCAGCGCGATCCTCCCGGCGAGATGCCGATGGGTCCCGAGCGACCCGGTGCAGTAGCCGCCACCGTGGAGGTACAGCACCACGCCGCCTCGCACTCCCTCGGTCGGGTGCAACCACTCCGCGGGTCGCCCGCCGAGGGAGCCCGCTTCCACCCGGACGCCGTCGGGGGCAGGAGCCGATGCGGTCGAATCGGCCATCCACCGCCGCTGCTCCTCGATCGACGCGCTCCCGAGCCCGGAGTCGGCAAGGAACCCGATCAGCGACTCGACCCCGGCGTGGCTCATGCCGGGCGATCCTAACGACGGTCGCCCGCGTCGGCCGGTGTGCGAGCAGGCCGGAAGGCCGCCTCCCAGGTTGCCGCTATGTCACTCTCCGTGGGAGACTTCACACTGACAGTGATTCCCTCACCGGGTCTCCGGAGAGCGGAACCAGTCGGAGGCAGAGGGGTGCCGGTGCGGGTGCTGGGAGGGGTGCGACGGGTCGCGACGTGGATCGCCGTGTTGGCGTCGGTCGCGTTCGGATCCGCCTTCCTCCGTACCGGGGCTGCGACCGCGACGACCGCCCACCCGCTCGCCGTCCAGGTCACCAGCAGCTTCTGGCTGGCGACCCCGACCGGTTCGATGCTCTCCTTCGGGGTGCCGTCGTACGGCTCGCTGCCCGGACCGCTCAACCAGCCCATCGTCAACACCGCGACGACCGGGGACCGACACGGCTACTGGTTGGTCGCTTCGGACGGCGGTGTCTTCTCGTTCGGTGACGCGCGGTTCTACGGATCGACCGGGAGCCTCCGGCTCAACAGGCCGATCGTCGGGATGGCCCCGACCTCGGACCAGCGTGGCTACTGGTTGGTCGCCTCGGACGGCGGTGTCTTCTCGTTCGGTGACGCGCAGTTCTACGGATCGACCGGAAGCCTCCGGCTCAACAGGCCGATCGTCGGGATGGCCACCACGCCGGACCAGCGGGGCTACTGGTTGGTCGCCTCGGACGGCGGTGTCTTCTCGTTCGGTGACGCGCGGTTCTACGGATCGACCGGGAGCCTGGTGCTCGACCAACCGGTGGTCTCGATGACCGCGACACCCGACGCGCACGGCTACTGGCTGGTCGCGGCCGACGGCGGCGTCTTCGCCTTCGGGGACGCCCGCTTCCACGGCTCGGCGGCGGGAAGCACCGGCGAGCCGGTCGAGCGCCTCGTCCGCACCGCCTCGGGCGAGGGGTACTGGATCGTCGAGCAGAACGGCACCGAGCTCCCCTACGGCGACGCCACCGGTGCGACGCCACCGGTGCTCGCGCTCGAGTTCCAGCCGATCACCCCCGGCGACCGGGCGGTGCTCTTCGCGTTCGAGCAGCTGGGCAAGCCGTACATCTGGGGAGGGAACGGGCCGGTCGGCTACGACTGCTCGGGCCTCACGCTCGCGTCCTGGACCCACGGTGCAGGCATCTCCTTCGCCCGGGTCGCCGACGATCAGTACCACACCGCGGGCGTGCCGGTCGCGATGAACGGCCTGCAGGCCGGCGATCTCGTCTTCTGGGGAACCGACCTCTCCGACTGGACGAGCGTGTACCACACCGCCCTCTACGTCGGTGGCAACCGGATCGTCGAGGCGACCGGAGACCAGGTGCAGCTCAACCTGCTCGGCCAGTGGGGCACCGGCAATCTGATGGGGAACGGTCGGCGCCCCTGACGGCTCCCCTCGCGCGGTGACCGAGCGCCCTGGCGCCCCGTGTACCGTGCAAGCCAGTCAGCCGAGGAGCCGCCCATGAGCACCTTTCCCTATGCCGACCGGTACGCGGTGCACCGGCGCCTCCCCGAGAAGGGGACCCCCCGCACCGAGCTCTTGGAGGAGCTCCACGCGATGGCCGCCGAGGAGGACGCCACCTGGGAGTCGGGCCGGTGCTCGGGGACCATGTACTGCGGCGACCACGACCACTACCGCTTCTTGAACGAGGCCTTCGGCCTCTTCGCCCACGTGAACGTGTTGCAGCGCGACATGTGCCCGAGCGCGACCAAGTTCGAATCCGAGATCATCGCGATGACGCTCGACCTCCTCCACGGGGAAGCGGTGGAGGATGGAGAACCGGCCGGTCTGGTCTCGACCGGCGGTACCGGGAGCATCTGTCACGCCATGCTCGCCTACCGCGAACAAGGTGCGCAGCAACGGGGCGTCGGCCGACCGAACGTGATCAAGCCCGAAACCGCACACCCCGCTTTCGACAAGGCCTGCCACCTCTTCGGGATCGAGCTGCGGATCGCCCCGGTCGACCCCGGCACCACCCAGGTGGACACCGACTGGGTCGACAAGACCGTCGACGAGAACACCGTCGCGGTGGTGGGCTCGGCCTGCAACTACGGCTATGGGACCATCGACCCGATCGACACCCTGTCGGAGATCGCCCTCCGTCACGGCATCGGCCTGCACGTCGACGGCTGCCTCGGTGGGTTCATCCTCCCCTTCGGTCAGGAGCTCGGCTACGACATCCCGGTCTTCGACTACCGGCTGCCGGGAGTGACCTCGATCTCCGCCGACACCCACAAGTACGGCTACGCGCTCAAGGGAACGTCGGTGCTGACCTTCCGCGACAAGTCGCTCCGCAACGCGCAGTACTTCTTCGACACCGGCTGGAGCGGCGGCAAGTACTGCTCGCCGGGGATGGACGGATCCCGCTCGGGGGGTCTGCTCGCGGCGACCTGGGCCGCGATGGTCCAGCTCGGTCGTGAGGGCTACCGGCGCTACGCGCTCCAGATCTTCGAGACGTCGGCCCGCATGCAGGCCTCGGTGCGCCGACATCCGGAGCTGCGCATCCTCGGCAAGCCGACCTTCTTGTTCAGCTTCACCTCCGACCGCTTCGACATCTACCACGTCAACGACGCGATGCGCCGGAAGGGATGGCGCTTCAACGGTCAGCAGTACCCGAACGCGCTCCACATGGCGGTGACCCGGCCGCAGACCCGACCGGGGCTCGCCGAGGCCTTCGACGCCGACCTCGAAGAGGCGGTCGCCTATGCGAAACGGCACGCTGGCGAGCAGCCCGCGACCGGAGCGATCTACGGCGGCGTCGCGGGCGGGCTCGACGACGAGGCCGACGAGTTCATCCGCACGGTGATGGCCGAGATGATGGACACCCAGCAGTCGATCCCCTCCGACGCCTGACCGCGCCTCGCCGAACATCCTCTCGCCTCACCCGACCGTGAACGGCGATCGGCCTCGCGACGAGCTCTTCGTGCTCGCAGTCGACCTCGGCACCGGTGGGCCGAAGGTCGGACTGGTCTCGCTCACCGGCCGGATCGCCTACCGCGAGCACCAGCGGGTCGACACCCGGTTCGGGCCCGACGGCGAGGCCACCCAGGACGCCGAGGAGTGGTGGCGTCTGGTGATCGCGGCAGGGCGACGGGCGATGGAGAGCGGGGTCGTCGGGCCCGACCAGGTGGTCGCCGTCTCGTGCACCGGACAGTGGGCGAGCACCGTCCCGGTCGATGCCCTCGGTGTGCCGGTCGGTGACTGTCTGCTCTGGTCCGACACCCGGGGCGGTCCCTTTTCGCGCGAGGCGGTGGGCGGGTGGCTCGCCGGGTACGACCCGAGGTCCGCGCTGGCCTTCATCCGCCGGAGCGGCGGCGCGCCCTCGACCTCGGGGGCCGACCCGATCGGTCACATCCTCTACGTCGAACGCGCGACTGCCCGACGTCGCCCGCGCGACCCGGTACTACCTCGAGCCGGTCGACTACCTCTCGATGCGCTTCTGCGGAGTCCCCGCGGCCAGTCCCGCGTCGATGGCCGCGGCGTGGCTCACCGACAACCGACGAGAAGAGCCCCTCTCCTACGACCCGGTGCTGGTCGCTTCGTCGGGAGTCCCCGCCGAGAAGCTGCCGCCTCTACGGCCCACTGCGAGCCCGATCGGCACGGTGTCGCCCGACGTCGCCGCGACGCTCGGCATCGGAGCGCACGCCGTCGTCGTCGCGGGCACCCCCGACCTCCACTCGGCGTGGGCCGGGAGCGGCGCGGTCAAAGAGCGCGAGGCCCACATCGCGATCTCGACCACCAGCTGGGTCAGCTGTCCGTTCCGAAGGAAGAAGACCGACCCCTTCCGACAGATCGCCACCGTGCCCGGTGTGCTGCCGGGCCTGCGCCTGGTCGCCAACAACCAGGAGACCGGCGGGCGGGCGCTCGAGTGGCTCCGCGGACGACTCGCCGAAGCCGGCGTCGCACCCTCCTTCGAAGAGCTGGACCATCTCGCGGCAAGCGCCGAACCCGGCAGCGGTCGCGTCGTGTTCACTCCCTGGCTCGACGGGGAGCGCTCCCCCGTCGACGACCGCAGGGCACGGGCGGGATTCCACAACCTCTCGCTCCAGACCACGCGCGCCGACCTGGTCCGCTCGGTGCTCGAGGGGGTGGCGCTCAATTCGCGCTGGCTGCTCGAGGCCGTCGAGCGATTCGTCGGGCGGCCCTTCCCCTCGGTGCGGGTGCTCGGCGGGGGCGCGACGTCTCCGCTCTGGTGTGCGATCTACGCCGACGTCCTCGGCAAGCCCGTCGAGCAGGTGGCCGACGCCCGCGACGCCAACCTGCGGGGCAGCGCCCTCCTCGCGGGCCTCGCGCTCGGGCACGTGCAAGTCGAGGAGCTTCCCCTGCTGGTTCCGGTCGAGGCGGTCCACCTCCCCGAGCCCGGCGCCGCCTCGGTCTACGACGAGCTGTTCGCGCACTTCCCTTCCTTCTACAAGGCGCAGAAGCGAGTCTTCTCGCGCCGAGCAGGGCGTCGGGGGCTCAGCGCGAGCTGAGCTCGCGGCGGCCGAGGGTGAACAGCTCGGCGGGTACCGGGCCGGCCGAGGAGGAAGCCTTGCGCCTCGTCGCATCCCATCGCCTCGATCGCATCGAGCTCGGCTTCGGTCTCGACCCCTTCGGCCACGACGCGGAGTCCGAGCTTGTGGGCGAGTTCGACGACCGTCGAGACGATGGTCGGATCGCGGTCCGCGGTGCCGAGGCCGGACACGAAGCTCCGGTCGACCTTCAGGCGGTCGATGGGCAGTCCCTGGAGGTAGAGGAGCGACGAGAAGCCGGTCCCGAAGTCGTCGAGCGCGATGTGCACGCCGAGGTCGCGCACCGTGCGCATCATCGAGCCGATGCGGGCGATGTCCATCACCAGCACCGACTCGGTGACCTCGAGCACGAGCGAGCCGGCCTCGAGCCCCGAGCGGGCGAGCGCCTCGACGACGTCGTGGAAGAACTCGGGCTCCTGCAACTGGCGGGCCGAGACGTTCACCGACACCGAAAGGCCCTCCAGCCCCTGGTCCTGCCAGGCCCGGCACTGGCGGGTGGCCTCGCACAGCACCCACCGACCGACCGGGATGATCTCGCGGCTCTGCTCGAGCAGCGGGATGAACTCGACCGGTTGGACCGCACCGAGCTCGGGATGCTGCCAACGCAGCAGCGCCTCCACCCCGCAGATCTCACCGCCCAGCGCGAACAGCGGTTGGTAGTGCACCGAGAGCTGGCCGAGCTCGGCGGCCACCCTCAGCTCGTCAGCGAGCTGGCTCCTGCGCTGGTTGTCGTTCCCGATCTCGTCGCTGTAGGACTCGAACCGTGCCGGTCCGCCACGTTTCGCCTCGTACATCGCGACGTCGGCCCGGGCGAGACAGACCTCGGGATCCTGCCCCGGCAACACCGGTGCGATGCCGATGCTGACCGAGGTGTGCAGGCTCCGCACGCCGAGCGGGATCGGCGGGCGCATGGCCAGGTGGATGCGCTCCGCGAGCGACTGTGCGGCGAGGTCCGGGTCCTCGACGTCCTCGGTCAGCACCACGAACTCGTCGCCGCCGAGCCGGGCCACGGTGTCGCTCGAGCGCACCAGCCCTCGGAGCCGGACCGCGACGGCACAGAGGAGCGAGTCGCCGGCAGAGTGGCCGAACCGGTCGTTGACCGCCTTCAGGTTGTCGAGGTCGAGGTAGTGGACCATCGCGTGAGTTCCCTTGCGGGCGAGCGCGTCTCCCGCGTGGCGGAGACGGTCGATGAGCAGGGTGCGGTTGGCGAGCCCGGTCAGCTCGTCGTGGAGCGCCCGGTGGGCGAGGGTGGCCTGCTCGTCCTTCAGCTGTTGCTGGAGGCTGCGGTGGGTCTGGTCGAACTGCCGGACGATCCGGACCAGGCTGCCGTCGCAGCTGAGGCGGACCACCCTCCGCACGAGGGCGGTCACCTCGGCGGGGGTCGCGAGGCGGGTGGCCTCCTGCTCGACCATGCCGATCGTCTCGTCGCGCCACGCGAAGTAGGCCTTCGCCACGTCGGCGAGCTCGGCGGCCTCGAGGATGGCCTTCTCGCCCTGGCGGGAGAGCTCGGACTCCTCCGCATGCGTCGCGGCCTCGCCGGTCGCGATCCACCGGCCGATCAGCTCGGTTGCCAGGCGGGAGGTGGCGAAGGCCTCTCTCCCGAGGGTCCTCTTGAAGCGGGCCTCGACCACCCGTCCGATCTCCTCGGCCCTCGCCTGCACGGCCAGACCGAGCGCGACCCGCTCGGGATCGACCTCGCTCGACGCGAGGTCGGGCGGGCCGTGCGCGGCGCGGCAGTTGCCTCGGAGGAGCCGTCAGTCGCCGGCATCGGGTCCATGCCTGTCGGTATCGGCAGTCGCTCGGGGTAACTTGACCACACCTGTTGACATCAAGAGGCGGCGGTGGCGCTCGGACGAGGGGTGGGACCCGGGTCGGTCGCGGGGTCGACCAGGGGTCGGATCCGCGCCACGTGCTCGTCGAGCCACGAGTTGAAGGCGTCGACCGGCATCGGCCGCGCCAGGAAGTAGCCCTGCGCGCTGTCGCACCCGAGCTCGCACAACTGCTCCCAGGTGTCGGCGTCCTCGACCCCTTCCGCCACCGTCTGGAGCCCGAGGTTCCGGGCCAGGTCGACGACCGACCGGACGATGACCGCGTCGTCGAGGTCGCGGCCCATCTCTTTCACGAAGGAGCGATCGATCTTGAGCTGGGTGACCGGGAGGTCCCGCAGGTAGGCGAGCGAGGAGTACCCGGTGCCGAAGTCGTCGATGGAGATGGTGAGGCCCATCTCGGCCAGCTCGGTGAGGATCCGCCGGGCTCGTACCGGGTCGGTCATGATGATGGTCTCGGTGATCTCGAGCTCGAGCATCCGAGCCGGCACCTTCCATCGCGAGAGGCTGGCGAGGACGCTCGCGGGGAGCGACGAGTCGAGCAGCGTGCGAGTGGAGAGGTTGACCGCAACGGTCAGCTCGGGATTGAGCCCGTCGCCGCCCAGGTCGAGCCACTCGCGGCACTGGCGGAGCGCCTCGTCGAGGACCCAATCGGTCATCGGCTCGATCAGACCGGACCGCTCGGCCTCGGGGATGAACCGATCGGGGTAGAGCAGCCCGTGGTTCGGGTGCTGCCAGCGGATGAGCGCTTCTGCGCCCGAGACCAGCATCGACGGCATCGAGGCCTTCGGCTGGTAATGCAGGACGAACTCCTGGCGGGTGACCGCGTGACGGAGGTCCCCGAGCAGGGCCAAGTGGTCCGGGGTGTTGGGGTCGAGCTGGCTCGAGTACACGTTCACCCCGCTGTGCGCGTCCTTCGCCACGTACATGGCGACGTCCGCGCGCTGGAGCAGGAGGTCCGCGCTGGTCCCGTCGGCCGGGCCCATCGAGATCCCGCAACTCGCCTCGATGCCCAGGTTGAGCCCGTCGACGTCGAAGGGCTCGTCGAGCGCGGCCATGATCCGCCGGGCGACCTTGACCGCGTCCTCCGGGCTCCCGACATCGGGAAGGAGTAGGCAGAACTCGTCGCCGCCGAGACGCGCCAGCGTGTCGCACTCGCGGAGGACGCCGCTCACCCGGGGGCCGATCTCGGTGAGCAGCCGGTCGCCGTAGCGATGCCCCATGGTGTCGTTGATGTCCTTGAAGTGGTCGAGGTCGAACAGGACGATCGCGCACGCGGTGCCGTTCGCCACGGACTGCTCGAGCGCCTCCGCGGTGCGCTCGTAGAGGTACGCCTTGTTGGGGAGCCCGGTCAGCGAGTCGTGCAGTGCCTGGTGGGCGAGGAGGGACTCCGCCTGCTCCCGCTTCTCACCGGACGCCCCCGCCATCCGGACCGCGAGTGCGAGCACCACCAGTCCGAGCCACCCGAGCGCGGTCGCCTGGTTGCGGGTGAGGAAGGAGGGGATCAGCCCGAACCAGACCAGGGTCTGGGCGACGGCGATGTTGGCGAAGGAGAGCACCATGATCGGCCGCCACAGGTGGGTCCCCCACGACTGCATCTCCACCAGCGCGATGAAGACGTAGGCCATCCCGAGCACCGGACCCCACCCGGACAGGTAGAGGACGACGGTGAGCGCGGTGACGTGCACCGCCAAGACAGGTGTAGAGCCGGAGCGAGCCGTCCGGTGCGTGGCCCCAGGGCTCGACCAGCACCGACAAGGTCCCGGCCACCGCGATCACCACCAGGTAGAGCCAGAGCGGTTGGGAGGAGACCAGCTCGAAGTCCTTCAGGAGGAGCATGGCGCCGAGTGCCAGCGGCGCGACGACGAGCACGAGGAAAATGGGAGAGAACGGGCGGCCTTCGACCGACCGGTCGGCGCGCTCGACGACCTCGGCCTCGACCGAGCTCAACTCGGCGGCCGATCCCCGTTCGCGTTCCACCATGGCGCGTGGGCGCGGTTCCACGCTGGAGTATCGGCACCACCCGGGGAGTTCTTGAGTCGGACCGCCGAGGGAGCTCGGCGCGCGCGGACCTATCCTGACCCCATGATCCGTCCGGTCGCCGAACGTGACGTGGACGAGGTGCTCGAGCTGATCCACCACCTCGCCGAGTACGAGCGCTCGGCGAGCTCGGTGTTGATCGACCGGGGGCTGCTCGAAGCGGCGCTCTTCTGCGCCTCGCCTCGGGTGTTCGGGCACGTCGCAGAGCGCGAGGGCCGGCTGGTGGGGATGGCGATCTGGTTCGTCACCTTCTCCACCTGGACCGGACACCACGGCATCTATCTCGAGGACCTCTACGTCCGTCCGCGAGGCGCGCGGCCAGGGCATCGGCACCTCACTCCTCGCCGAGCTCGCGGCGCTCGCCCGACGCGAGCACTACACGCGCATCGAGTGGTCGGTGCTCGACTGGAACGAGCCCGCCCTCGCCTTCTACCGCTCGATCGGCGCCCAGCCGAAGGACGAGTGGACGGTCTACCGGATCGACGGCGACGCCCTCGGTTCGCTCGCCGAGGTCAGATGGTGAACGCGAGATGGGTGACCAGGCGGTCCGCCAGCTCCGGATCGCCGGTCCGGCGGACTTCGCTCTGAATCCGCGCCTGTCCGTCCGCCCGCCCCCCGGTGAGCCGCAAGAAGAGGTCGGCGGGCATCTCGAGGCCGACGGTCGGCTCGCCCTCGAAGGAGGGCACGACCGTGGCGCGCCCGTCGACGACCACGGAGTAGCTCGTGGGAACCGGCCCCGAGAGGTCGATCCGCACCCGCGAGCCGTCGGGCGCTCCGGCGCGGCGCCCGACGATGTAGCCGAGCCCGGTCTCGACCTCGTCGAGACAGGAGCGGAGCGCTTCGGGTTCGAGAGGTGCCGGCGCGCCGATCGTCGCACGGATGTCCTGCTCGTGCATCGTGCAGTCGAAGTGACGGATCCGCATGAAGCGACCGTAGGTCTCGTCGTTGCCGGCCGGCGTCCAAGAGGGCGCGTCGAAGTCGTCCTGGGTCATGGCGGAGAGCGCCTCCAGGCGCCGTGTGGTCACCGAGTGCAGCCGCGACCGCATCTCCGAGGGGGAGAGCGGCCGCATGGACTCGACGAAGCGCTCGTTCACCTCGGCGACCGGGTTCTTGACGTGCTCGAAGCGGGAGACGTCGACGGTCGGAGCCTCTTCGCCGAGGAGCATGGCCTCGGTGCCGACCACGTGGCTCACCACGTCGCGCACCGACCAACCGGGCAGGACGCTCGGGAGTTCCCACTGCGGATCGTGCAGCGACGCGCAGAGCTGCTCGAGCGCGTCGAACTCGAGTGCGAGAAGACGAACGGTCTCTTCCTTGTCGACGATGGTCGGCATGGCGGCACACCGTAGCCCCCTCTCCGCCGAGTACTCTCGCCGCAGGCTCTCCCCGGACGCTCGGAGCCACCGGAGCGAAACGTGAAGTTCGGCATCTTCTACGAGCATCAGCTGCCCAGGCCCTGGAGCGAGAGGAGCGAGCTCGAGCTGGTCACCGATGCGCTCGAGCAGATCGAGCTCGCCGACCGGCTCGGGATCCACTACGTCTGGGAGGTCGAGCACCACTTCCTCGAGGAGTACTCGCACTCGAGCGCGCCGGAGGTGTTCCTCGCCGCCGCCAGCCAACGCACGACGCGGATCCGGCTCGGCCACGGCATCGTCCAGACCGCTCCCGGCTACAACCATCCGGCGCGGGTGGCCGAACGGATCGCCATGCTCGACCTGGTCTCGAACGGGAGGGTCGAGTTCGGCACCGGCGAATCGTCCTCCGAGGCGGAGCTCGGCGGCTTCCACATCGACAAGGCGCGCAAGCGTGACGCGTGGCTCGAAGGGCTCGAGGTCGCGCTGCGGTGCATGACCGAGACCCCCTTCGGCGGTGTCGAAGGCGAGTTCGTCAGCATGCCGCCCCGCAACGTGGTTCCGAAGCCGGTGCAGAAGCCGCACCCGCCACTGTGGGTGGCGTGCCAGCCGTCGCGACACCATCCTGCTCGCCGCCGAGAAGGGCATCGGCGCGCTCAGCTTTGCTTTCGTCGAACCGGAGGACGCCCGCCACTGGGTCGACGACTACCAACGGGTGCTGGCAGAGCGCTGCGTACCGGTGGGACTCGCGGTCAACCCACAGGTCGCCTGTGTGACGCCGATGATGTGCGCGCGCCGCGAGGAGGACGCGCTCGCCCGCGGTCTCGAGGGCGCCAACTTCTTCGGCTACTCGCTCGCCCACTTCTACGTGTTCGGGGAGCACGTCCCCGCGACCACCGACGTGTGGAAGGAGTTCCTCGAGCGGAGGGACAAGATGGGCTACTCGCCCGAAGCGGCGCTGGCAGCCGAGCGGGAGGTGCTCGGGGCGAAGGCCGCGGCCGGCGACCGCACCGGTTTGCGGGGTGCGATCGGGACGCCGGACCAGCTGCGCGAGTTCCTCCGGCGTTACGAAGAGGCGGGCGTCGATCAGCTGATCTTCGTGATGCAGGCAGGGAAGAACCGCCACGAGGACATCATGGAGTCACTGGAGCTGTTCGGCACCGAGGTCCTTCCCGAGTTCGAGGCGCGCGACGGCGCGGCAGGCAAGGAGAAGGCGGCCCGTCTCGCGGAGGTGGTGGAGCAGGCGCTCGCACGCCGCCTCCGAGACGACCCGGTGATGGACCCGGCCTACACCATGCAGGCCATCCCGAAGCAGATGGTCGAGGCCGTCGACAGCCAGCCCGCCCGGGAGTGGCTCGACTCGCTCGCCGACAAGCAGGCCGCCGGGGTGGTCGACGAGGAGTTCCAGCGGCTCATCGACAGCTGAGCCGGGGGGTGCACCGGTCTCGCCGGTCTCGCCGGGTGTCGGCCACCGTCGACCGGCGTGGGATCCGTGCCGCCCGGCAATACGCTGGTCGGGTGAGCTCCACCCCGCCCTCCTCCGAGAGCCCCTCGCCCGCCCCCGGCGATGCCGGGTCGGCGACGGTCCGGTTCGCGGTCGAGGGCATGCACTGTGCCTCGTGCACCACCCTGGTCGAGGAATCGCTCGTCGATCAGGCCGGAGTGGCCTCGGCCTCGGTCGATCTCGACTCGGGTGAGGCCGTGGTCCGTTTCGACCCCGCCGAGGTCGAGGTGGCGGAGCTCTCGTCGGTCATCGCCGAGGCCGGCTACGCCGCCGCGCCGATCGAATAGCCGAGATCGTGGTCACCGCCCCCGAAAAGGCGCCCTCGGCCGACACGGCCGAGGAGCAGCGCTTCGAGACCGCGGAGCTGGAGATCGGCGGGATGCACTGCAGCGCGTGTGCGACCCGCGTGCAGCGCTCGCTCAACCGGCTCCCCGCGGTCGCCAGCGCGTCGGTCAATCTGGCCACGACCCGGGCCTTCGTCTCCTACGACCCGGCCGCACTGACCACCGAGGCCCTCTGCCACGCGGTCGAGGACACCGGCTATCACGCGTGGCCGGTACGAGCCTCGGCGAGCGAAGCGCCAGACCGAGCGTTCGGTCCGCTGGGACCTCCGCGCCGCACTCTCCTGGCCCCTCGCGATCGCCGCGCTGGTGGTCGCCCTCTCCGCGCCGGAGTCGGCAGCGACCGGATGGACCGTCCTCGCCCTGGCCGTCGCGGTCGAGGTGATCGGGGGCGGACCCTTCATCGTGAACGCGGTACGGCTGCTGCGCCACCGAGCGACCAGCATGGACACGCTGATCGCGCTCGGCACCCTGTCCGCGCTCGCGGTCAGCGCGGTCGAGGCGATCGCGCTCGGTGGGCGTCACGTCCACCTCGGGGGCGGCGGAGAGGTGGCAGCACGGCTGCACGGCGTCATGGCGCCGCTCATCGTCGCGATCCTCGCGTCGGGGCGTGCGATCGAGGCCCGGGCGCGTCGCAGAGCGGCCCAGGCGATGCACTCGCTGCTCGGACTGAGGCCGCCGACCGCGCGGGTCGTGGCCGGCGAGGACGACGAGGGAGAGCTGGTCGCCCCCGAGAGCGTCCCGGTCGGCGCCCTGGTGCGGGTGCGACCCGGTGAAGCGATCCCCCTCGACGGGACGGTGGTGTCGGGATGGTCGTCGGTCGACGAGTCGATGCTCACCGGCGAGCCGCTGCCGGTCGACCGCGGACCCGGGAGCGAGGTGACCGGCGGGACTCGCAACGGAAGCGGTGTCCTCCTCGTGCGGGTCGGTTCGGTCGCGTCCGACTCGGTGCTGGCCCGGCTCCAGCAGCTGGTCGACGACGCGCAGCGGGACAAGCCCCCGTTGCAGCAGCTGGCCGACCGGATCAGCTCGATCTTCGTGCCGGCGGTGCTCGTCGGCGCCGCGCTCACCTTCCTCATCTGGGCGCTGGCGGTCGGCAACCCGGGCAAGGCGGTGCTCGCCGCCCTCGCCGTTCTGCTGGTGGCGTGTCCCTGCGCGATGGGCTTGGCCGCGCCGGTCGCGGTGATGGTCGGTTCGGGACGGGCCGCCGCCCTCGGGATCTTCGTGCGGGGCGGGGAGGTCCTCGAACGGCTGGCCAAGGTGGATCGGGTCGCCTTCGACAAGACGGGCACGCTCACCGAGCACCGCGCCGAGGTGGCCGCGGTCATCGCGGTGCCGGGCGCCACCACTGCAGAGGTCTTCTCGCTCGCGTCCGCGGTCGAAGCCGACAGCGACCACCCGATCGCGCTGGCGATCAGGGCGGCCGCACCCCTGGAGGGCCGAGTGGCGACCGGGGTCCGCGCGGTCACCGGATCGGGTGTGGTGGGGACCCTCGACGGCCACTGCGTCGAGGTCGGGCGGCCCGAGGCGAACGGGCTTCCCGTCGCGATCGCCGGCGAGGTCGCACGCCGCGAACAGCGCGGTGAGACGGTGGTGGCGGTCCGTGTCGACGACCAGGTGGTCGGGGCGATCTCGATCACCACGCCGCTCCGACCCGAGGCGGCGCCGGCTGTCTCCCAGCTGCAGGCGATGGGTCTCGAGCCGATCGTGCTGAGCGGTGACACCGCGCCCGCGGTGCGGGAGGTCGCGTCGGATGGTCGGGATCCCCTCCGGGTCGGCCTACGGCGGGCTCACACCCGACGCGAAGGTCGCCGCGCTCGCCTCGCTACGGGAGGGATCGAACTCGGTGCTCATGGTCGGCGACGGGATCAACGACGCACCGGCCCTCGCCGCCGCGGACGTGGGCTGCGCCATCGGCAGCGGGTCGGAGGCCGCACTCGCCACGAGCGACGCCGCGCTGCTCGGCAACGACCTGTACGGCGTCCCCGCGGCGGTGGCGGTGGCGGGTTCGACCTACGCGATCATCGTGCAGAACTTCGGGTGGGCGATGGGCTACAACGTGGCCGCGCTCCCCCTCGCCGCGACCGGGCTCCTCGACCCGTTGGTCGCCGCGGTGGCGATGGGACTCTCGAGCGTGCTGGTCGTCTTCAACAGTCTCCGGCTGGTACGCCTCGGCCGGAACGGCATCGAACACGTGCGGCCGCCGCGTCTCTCCGGTGGTCGCGGTGTGGTGGCCTCGGTGCTGGCCCCGATCGTGCTCTTCGCCGGACTGGTCGCGGTCAGCCAGGCGGTGTCGCCGGCGCGGGGCCAGTCACTGCTGCCGACGCTCCCCTCCCTCGAGGTACGGAACCTGTCCGGCCGGGGGCTCGGTCGAGTCGTACTTCGACCCCGGAGGGGTGGGGGTGAACCAACTCCACCTCATCTTCTCGGGGACCCCGCGCCAGGTCGCCTCGGTCGACCCGGTGGTGAGCGCCAGCGTCGACGGCGGCCCGGCGCAGCGCCTCCGGCAGCTCCGGGTGGGCGCCGGCCACTTCAGTGAGATCGTCGTCCTGACACCCGGCACCTGGCACTTCTCGGTGACGACCCCCTTCGGCGCTGCGCCGGTCGCCTTCACCATCGAGCAGAGCGTCCACTGAGCCGCCCGGCTGCGCGCCGGCGCCGGCGCCGGTCATCGCCCGCCGAACCGGTCAGTCGCCCTCCCAGCAGCCGAGGATGACGTCGGCCACGGTCACCGCCACGTAGACCGAACTGGTGGGTGGCACTCCGAACTGAGCGGGGAGCCGGGTCGGGTCGACGAGGAGCACCTTCCAGTCCTTGCGCACCACGACCGAGCCGTTGGTCGTCTGGTACGCGCCCTGGCCCAGACCCGGGAGCGACCGGGTCTTGCCGGTCTGCGCGCCGAAGGAGCCGAAGTAGGCGAGCGTCTGGCCCCAGTCCGACAGCTCCTTGATCGACAGGGTCATCGAGCCGGTCGGGTACTGGTAGGTACAGGCGTAGAGGTGATCGACCCAGGTGGGGTCGGAGACCGTCGCGGTCTCACCGAGCGCGGAGGCGATCTGCTGGCGCGCCTCGCGCTCACAGGGCTGCTTGGCGATCGCCGACGGCGTGGGCCCCGCCGGAAGTGGCGGTTGGGTGGTCGACGGGCTCGAGGCAGCGCTCCCGCCACAGCCGGCTCCGACCACGCCGGCCAACACGCCCGTCAGCAACAGGGCGACCACGGCACGACGGCTCACCCGCCGAGAGTACCAGCGCGACAACGAACTCCCAGGTCAGCAAGGTAAGAGGCGAAGGTGCACCCGGCACCGAGGGAAAGTGCTCCGGTCGGAGCGGACGGCGCGGGCGGACGCGGCCCACCGACCGGCGGGCGATACGGTGACCGGGCGCCCGCCCACCCGGTGCCGGCAAGCGAACGGAGGCTCGATGGAGATCCAAGAGGCGCTCTACACCACCCGAGCGATGCGACGGGTGCGTCCCGACCCGATCCCCCTCGAGGTGCAGGCGAAGATGATGGACGCCGCCATCCGCGCCCCGTCGGGCGGCAACAGCCAGAACTGGCGCTTCCTCCTCGTCGACGACCACGAAGTGATCTCGCGGCTCGGCCCCCTCTACCGCGAAGGGTGGGGCGAGCTCGCCAACACGGTGTACCGCGATCGGCTGGCGGCGATGCGCGAGACGCCCGACACCCCCGAGCACGTCCAGATGGCCAAGGTGCAGCGGTCTGCGCAGTGGCTTGCCGACCACTTCGAGGAGGTCCCCCTCTTCCTCTTCGGCTTCGTGCAGGGGGACCCGACCGGCGGCTCGATCTACCCGGCGGTCTGGAGCGCACAGCTCGCGGCGCGGGCACACGGCGTCGGCAGCTCGATGACCGTCTTGCTCGGGTTCTTCCGCCCGGTCGAATCCTTCGAGGTCCTCGGCGTCCCCTCCGACGAGGGTTGGATCATGGCGTGCACGGTGAGCTTCGGGTACCCGACCGGTCGGTGGGGGGTCGCGCCGCGCCGCCCGGTGCAGGAGGTCGCCTACCGCAACGCCTGGGGGTCGCCCGTCGGGTTCACCGTCGACCGCCCGCTGTGGTCTCCCGACGGCGAGTCCAGCTGGTGAGCCGCTCCGACGGCGCTGCGTGAGCACGTCGCGACTCCCGCCACCCTGTATCTTCTGCGGGGACGCCGTCGTCGCTGCGGCGGCGCAGGCGGCTGTAGCTCAATGGTAGAGCCTCTGCCTTCCAAGCAGATTACGAGGGTTCGATTCCCTTCAGCCGCTCCGACTCCGCCCTGCAGAGCGCGCGTGCGCGTCGCCGGCATCGCCCGGGTGGTCCTTCCGGTCGCGGCGACGCTGTCGTTCTCCCTCGCGGGCGCCACGGTCGCGGACGCCGCACCCACCACGGTCGCACCCACCACGGTCGCGACGACCACGTCCACGACGACCCCGGTGGCGTCACCGTCGTGGAGCGTGTACCACGGCGACCCGGCCGGCACCGGTGCGACCACCTCGATCACCGCGGTGGACACCGCGCACCGACAATGGACCTCACCGGTTCTCGACGGCCAGCTCTACGGCCAACCCCTCGTCGCATCGGGAGTGGTCTTCGTCGCGACCGAAGCGGACACGGTCTACGCGCTCTCGGCCACGACCGGCGCGGTGGTCTGGTCGAAGACCGTCGGCCAACCGGTCCCGGCCGGCTCGCTCCCCTGTGGCGACATCGCGCCGACCGTCGGGATCACCGGCACCCCGGTGATCGACCCCGCACGCGGCGAGCTGTTCGTCGTAGCCGACGAGATGACCGGCGGGCACTCGGTCCACGTGCTGGTCGGTCTCGACTACCGCGACCGGCGCGGTCGAGCTCACCGAGAACGTCGACCCGAACGGCTCGAACCCGTTGGCGCTGCTGCAGCGGACCGGGCTCACCCTCGACGACGGACGGGTGGTCTTCGGCTTCGGCGGGAATTACGGCGACTGCTCCACCTACCACGGCTGGGTGGTGTCGGTCGGCGAGGGAGGCGGCTCCCCGTCCTACTTCGAGGTCGACGCGGGACCGGGCCAGCGGCAAGGTGCGATCTGGATGGGTGGTGCTGCACCCGCGGTCGACGGTGGAGGCGACGTCTGGGTCAGCTCGGGCAACGGTTCGGTGACCTCGGCCGGAGGCGCTTACGACAACAGCGACGCGGTCCTCGAGCTCTCGCCGACGCTGCAGCTGCTCCAGTTCTTCGCGCCCACCACCTGGGCGTCGGACAACGCGCGCGATCTCGATCTGTCGATGGAGCCGATCCTCCTCCCCGACGGACAGGTGGCCATCGCCGGCAAGTCCCGCGCCGTCTACCTGCTCGACGGCGCGCACCTGGGGGGCATCGGGGGCCAGCAGGCCGAGCTCTCCTCTGCGTGCAACGACGACATCGACGGCGGGAGCGCACAGGTCGGCACCACCCTCTTCCTCCCTTGTCTGAGCGGGATCACCGCGGTCGACGTCGGCGCGTCGCCGCCGTCGCTGCGCCTGGCGTGGTCGAGCTCGAGTGGCGGCGGACCTCCGATCGCCGCGGCCGGGTTGGTCTGGACTCTCGGACAGGACGGCACGCTCTACGGCCTCGACCCGGCCACCGGGGCGGTCCGCCAGCAGGCCTCGGTCGGCTCGCCCGCCAACCACTTCCCGACGCCCGGCCTCGGAGCGGGCCTCCTGCTCGCCACCTCCGCGACCCAGGTGGTCGCCTTCGCCACGACCAGCGCGACCTCCCCCGGGTCGCCGACCACGAGCACGACCGCGCCGCCACACGTCGCCGCCGCACCACCCCACCATCCGGGCACACCTGCAAGCGGCTTCCCTCCGGCCGCGGTGGCGGGCATCGTCGTGGGTGCCCTCTTGCTCGCCGCCGGATCCACCTGGGCCCTCTACCGGAGGCGGCGGTCGGTGGGCGAGACCGCTGCCGGCCCGGGCTCGACCTGATGACCACCGAAACCGACTTCGTCGGTACGTGGCCGCGACCGTGTGCTTGCGGTCCTCTCCCTCGGAGCCACGATTCTCTTCGCCGTCGCCGTCGTCGTGTTCGTGGCGCGCCACGCCGGCTACGTCGTCCTCGGAGTGGCCGGCTTCGTGGTCTGTGTCACCGGAGCGTGGTGGACCCTCACCGAAACCGCCCTCCGTCGTGTCCTCGGGATCTTCGCCGCGCTGGTCGGTGCCGGCGCGGTCGGCTGGGCGATCTTCGGTGCGGCCAGCGACACCGAGCAGCGGGTGGTCCGTCTCTGCATCGTCGGCGTGGTGTTGATCGTCGCGGTGGTCACCGCGCGGGCGGCGCTGGCCGGCGACATCCGCACCCTCGCCGGCCGGATCGGACATCCGGTTCCGCCCCCGGTCCGCCCGGTCCTGCTGTGCAACCCGTGGTCGGGGGGCGGCAAGGTCGAACGGTTCGACCTGCTCTCACTGGCCTCCTCGCTCGGTGTCGAGACCGTCCTGCTCGGACCGGGGCTCGATCTCGAGCAGTTGGCGCGCGACGCGGTGACGCGCGGCGCCGACTGCCTGGGCATGGCCGGGGGCGACGGCTCCCAGGCCTTGGTGGCCTCCATCGCGGTGGAGGCCGGCCTCCCCTTCGTGTGCGTGTCGGCGGGGACCCGCAACCACTTCGCGCTCGACCTCTGTCTCGACCGCGACGACCCTCGCCACACCCTCGACGCCTTCCACGATGCGATCGAAAGGCCGGTCGACTTCGCCACCGTCAACGGGCGGTTCTTCGTCAACAACGTCTCGCTCGGCGTCTACGCGACCATCGTCCAACAGGAGGGCTACCGGGAGGCCAAGGCCGAGACGTCGAGGACCCTCCTCCCCCAGCTGCTCGGCCGGACCGACCAGCCGTTCGACCTCCAGTTCACGACTCCCGACGGGGAGGAGGTCGACGGCGCCTTCCTCGTCCAGGTGTCGAACAACCCCTACGTCGTCGCGGCCTCGGCCGACCTCTCCCAGCGCCGCCGGCTCGACTCGGGACGGCTCGGCGTCTTCGCGGTGAGCGCGGCCAGCGGGGCCCAGGCCGCCGACGTGGTGACCCATGCGCTGACCGGGCGCAGCGCCAGGAGCGGACACGCCTTCGAGTTCACCACCGACGAGTTCGAGGTCCGCTCGCGGTCGGGCAAGGCCTATGTCGGAGTCGACGGGGAGGCGCTCGAGCTCGAGACACCGCTCCGCTTCCGCATCCATCCCCGAGGACTCCGGTTACTGGTCCCGAAGGGCAACCTCGAACTGGCCGTCCGGCGCGGTGCCCGGGCGGTCAGCCTCGCGGACCTGTTCGCGGTGGTCCGCGGTTCGAGGCCGGCCCGAGGTCAGGTCGCGAGCTCCTCGCCGCTGGATCCGTAGGCGATCAGCCCGTAGAGGACCAGCGAGCCGAGGACGACGTAGGTCAGCGACCAGATCGGGTAGTACGGCATCCACCAGATCGAGCTGATCACCCAGATCGCCGCGGCCACCACGCCGACCCACCTCGCGACCTGGTTGCCCGAGAGGACACCGAGACCGGAGAGGAACAAGATGATCGCGACGACGAGGTATACCCAGCCGTAGGTCTTCAGACTGTGACCGTACAGGGCACCCTCGAAGTCCGAGGGAAGGGTCCCGTGATAGCTGAATGCCCAGATCGCATCGAAGAACCGCATGACTCCGCCGATGATCAACATGATGCCGGCGAAGGCGATCCAACCACTTCCTCGTCGTCGTTCATTTCGACCCCCTTCTTTCTGCTCTTTGTGCGCTTGCCGACGGCAATCGCCTTTGATCCGCGACCGAAAATACCGGGGCGTCTCTTCCGATCGCGGGATGCGCCGTCGCTCGCTCGACGCGCCGTGCCTGCTCCGGGGCCGTCGGCGCCCGCGGCAAGACCGGTCGAGCTTTGTGAACCTGATCACACAGGAGCCCACGCCCACCGGGGTCGTTGCGTCCCCGTCGTCCACCCGATGGTGCGAACGCTTCGATCGCCGAGCGACCGAGGGGATCGCTCGGCGATGCCCGATTCGCTCGCGGAGGGATGTCGGACGGTGACGGCCGATCGTCGAGAACCGCCGTTTCGGGACCCGTCGTCCGCCGGGCGGTTTCCCTCGCTGTGACCTGGATGTTCCGCCGCGAAGTGACCGTCGGTAAAGAAGCCGTCGGGCGCGGTCGATAACCGGAGTGTGCACTTCGACCTGGCGCGACCCACTCAGCGGCAACTTCGCGACGGCGTCATCTGTGGACTGATCGCGGAGTCGATCATCATCCCGGTGCTGATCCTGGTGACCTTGGTCGATCACCACGTGATCCGCTGGAACTACATCGTCGCCGCCGCGGGATGCATCCTCGCCTCGATCATCTATCTCGCCTTCTTCGTCGCGGTGACCAAGGGGAGGGCCAGCCTCAGTGCGCAGGCCAACGCCTGGTTCGTCATCGTCTGTCTTGCCCTCTCCGCTCTCGCCTTCATCGAGCTCGCTTCCTCGAATCCCTATGGGCAGTACACCCCGGCGATGTTGGTCGGCGTGGTGTTCGTCTGCATCGTCGGCGATCGGCGGATGCAGATCGTGGTCGGCACGTACGCAATCGCACTCATCGCGCTGATCACCTGGGTCGAAGGGTTGCGCGGGACCGAGTTCGCGATCACCGTCAGCGTCTACGCCTGCACCATCGCGGTGATCACGCTGATCTGCGCGCGGACGGTCGGGTCCCTCACCGGCAACGTCAATTTCCAGCAGGCCACCGCCGAGCTCACCGAGGTGTTCGACGAGTTCGACCTCGGCTCGGTGATCTCGGGCCGCGACTCGTTCCAGGAGATCTTCTCGAGGGGGTTGCCGCTCGTCCCGAACATCCTTCCGTCCGAGCGGGTCGCGGTGTTCACCCGCAACGCCGCGCTCGATCGCTTCACCCTGCTCTCGGCCTGGCCGCCGAACGGACGGGACGTGTCGGACCTGGCGAGACTCCCCCAGCTGATCGAGGCGCTGGTCACCGACACGGTCACCCTCGACTCCCACCACTGCGTGATCCCGGTCGGCTACACGGTCGACGGCGAATTGGTGATGGCCGTCGAACGGCGCTCGGGCGCCCGGTCCGACGACCACTCGAAGGAGGCCGCGGAATTCCTCGCCTCTGCCTTCCTCCGGGTGACCAGTCGGGCCAACTTCGTCAACGGGCTCCAGGCCGAGAGCCGCACCGACCCGTTGACCGGACTCGCCAATCGCCGCAGTCTTTTCGAGCGCATCGAGATCGAGATGGCTCACGCGCTCCGATCGGAGACACCGCTCAGCGTGGCGATGATCGATCTCGACCACTTCAAGGACTACAACGACCGCTACGGCCACGTGGCGGGCGACACGGTCCTGCGGTCGATTGCGGCCGTGCTGGTCTCGAACATCCGGGGACAGGACATGGTGGCGCGTTACGGAGGAGAGGAGTTCTGTCTCGTCATGCCCGAGACCGACCTCGTCGGCGGGCACCATCTCCTCGACAAGCTCCGCACCGGCGGGCGCGACGCGACCTCCGACTTCGGAGTGACCTTGTCGGCGGGCCTGACCAGTTGGGACGGGATCGAGGACACCACCTCCTTCATCGAGCGCGCCGACCAGGCGCTCTACCGGGCGAAGGAGACCGGTCGGAACCGGGTCGTCTCGATCCAGGCGGTCAACGAGTACTGAGCGCCGCCGGGTGCGGGCTCAGCTTTCGCGCCGGAGCACCAGGTAGACGTTGTCGTCGACCACGAAGGAACCGACCATCAAGAAACCGTCACTGGCCGCCGCGTCCAGCTCCACTTCGAGCTCGACCCGGCGTTCGCTGACGACCAGCCGGCCTCCGTGGACCCGCAGCACCCGGTGGTGGAGGGTCATGGGAGTCCCGCGGGGTCGAGGACCAGCGCGGTCTCCCGCGACCCGCGGGGTCCTTCGTACTCGGGGCGGGTCCGGATGTACCACTCGGTGCCCCACACCGCCGCGAACGCCTCGTCGGGCATCGCCAGGAAGAAGCTCTCCTCGCCGATCTGGCTCGCGTGCGCCCGCATCGCCTCGCGTTTGGCCCCGAGAAACCCACAGACGTCGACCGCCGTGGTGATCTTCTCGGCCGGCTCGCCGAAGGAGTCGAGATCGTCGGGGGTTGGGGTCCTGCATCGACCAGTCGGTGCCTTCTGACTGGCGGATCAGCTCCCGGACGTGGTCGCGGTCGATCGTCGCCAGGTAGACGACGGGCGTCCCCGCGACGTCCGCCGCGCGCATGCCCACCCGGTGCACCTGGATGTGGTCGGGGTGCCCGTAACCGCCGTGGTCGTCGTAGACGACGAGCACGTCGCTCGATTCCTCCCGGAGTACGCGGGCCAGCCGTTCCGCGGCCTCGTCGAGGTCGGCACCGGCGAAGGAGCCTTCACGGCCGTTGGTCTCCTCGCCGGCCATCCCCGAATCGAGGTAGTCGAGGAAGTCCTGCCGTTGCACGCCGAGGACTGTCGCCGGCTGCCGCGAGCTCGACCTCTCGCCGCTCCGCCAGTGATTCGCCCGGTGCGAGCAGTCCGTCGGGTACCTCGCCCAGATCCCCGCGCGTCGCGGTCACCAGCACGACACGGTGTCCGTCCGCGGCGAGGGACGCCATCGTCCCGCCGCTGATGATGGCCTCGTCATCGGGATGGGCATGGAAGAAGGTCACCGTCGCCACGGCGGCACCCTACCGGGGACTCGAGCGGGCTCACCCGAAGGGCAGCTGCGGCGCGTCGGCGAGCGAGGGCCGCGGCGCCGCGGGTCGGATCCGGCCGGCCGAGCTCCGCCTCGTGGGCGCGAAGATCCGCTCGGGACGGAACGATCGGAGCATGCGCTCTCCGGCGCTGCCTCCGACGACCTCGATCGACTCGCTCCCGTTGCGTTGGTTGAGCACGTGCGCCCGGAACTCCCACGTCGCCCCCCTGCCGGCGAAACCGGCCACCTCGACCGGGTCGCCGGCGCGCAGTCCGTTCCACCGTTCGGAGCGGATCAGGTGGTCCGAGCTCTCCCGTGCCTCTTTCGCCGCCGCACGGCTCGGCTTAGCTCGAGCCAAGACCTCTGCTGCTCCTCACCCGTCGGACCCTCGTGTCGTGGTCACGTCTCGGGCTCGCTCCTCGCGCACCACGCGCAGTCGGTGGAAGAAGAGGAATGCCACCGCGATCACCGCGAGCACGAGGGCTGCATACCCCACGTAGCTGAACGCGTTGAGCACGTGCTCGTAGCTCGCGCCGAGCGAATACCCGAGACTCACCAGAGCGGTGCACCAGATCGCACAGGCGATGACGGTGAAGGTCAGGAACTTGGCAATCGCCATCTCGCCGATCCCCGCAGCAAAGGAGACGAAGGAGCGAAGCAGAGGGACGAAGCGGCCGAAGAAGACGAGCGGCTCACCGTGTCGGGCGAACCACGCTTCGGCGCGGTCGAGATCCCGGTGGGTCAGGAGGATGTACTTGCCCACCTTGTCGACGAGTGGGCGGCCCCCGAAGTAACCGATGAGGTAACCGGCCAGCGACCCGAGGACCTCACCGAGCGTGGCGACGACGATGACGACCACCAGGCTCAGGTGGTGAGGCTCGCCGGCGATCTGCCCGCTCGCGAGGACACCGCCGTAGATGAGGGCCAGCTCGGCGCCGACCGGGATGCCCATGGCCGAGATGAAGCTCAGGACGAAGACGGCCAGGTAACCCCACGTCTCGAGAAAGTGGGTCATGGCATCCAATGTTTAGTCGGTTCCCCGCACGGCCGGGCGTCACTGTGGCGCCGCTTGTCGACAGGTGGTGCGAGTACCGTCGCTGACGTGGACGCCACGAGCGAACCGAGGCCGACCCGACCGCTGCGTCACACCCGACGGCCTCGAGATCGCCGTCTACGACTTCGGCGGTGCCGGACGGGATCTCCTGCTCGTCCACGCGACCGGGTTCTGCGCCGAGGTGTTCCGCCCCTTCGTCCGAGCACTCGGCACCGGGTTCCACTCCTTCGCGCTCGACCTGAGGGCCCACGGCCGTTCCGACCGACCTCCCGACGGCGACTTCGAGTGGTCGGGATTCGCGACCGACGTGCTGTCGGTGATCGACCACCTCGGACTCTCTCGGCCGATGGGGTTCGGCCATTCGTGCGGCGGCGCGGCGCTCCTCTTGGCGGAGGAGTCGAACCCGGGCACCTTCGAGTCGCTCTACTGCTACGAGCCCATCGTCTTCCCGGTCGTCGGTGACTCGGCATTGCCGCCCGACAACCCTCTCTCGCAGGGCGCTCGCCGTCGGCGCGAGACCTTCCCGTCCGCGGAGGACGCCTTCGTCAACTTCGCGGCCAAGCCACCGTTCAACGAGCTCGATCCCGATGTGCTCCGTTGCTATGTCGAGGCAGGCTTCGAGCCGATCCCCGAAGCAGAAGGCGGGGACGGCCGAGCCATCCGCCTTCGGTGCCGCCGTGAGGACGAAGCCGAGATCTACGGACTCGGCGCGCGCCACGGCGCGTTCGAAAGGCTGAACGAGGTCGCGTGCCCGGTCTGGCTGGCTTGTGGCGAGCACACCGACGCCATCGGGCCGAGGCTCCTCGAGCTCGACGCCTCGCGGCTGGCTCGGGCGAACACCGAGGTCCTCGCGGGGGTCGGCCACTTCGGTCCGTTGCAGGATCCACAGCTCGTCGCCCGGTCCGTGCTCGGGCCACTGGTCCCCGGTACCGTCTCACCCCCGTCGTAGTCTGGTCGCGTGTCCTTCGAGTTGCCACGCTCGCTGTCTCCTTCCAAGGTCAATGCCTTCTGTGACTGCGCGCTCGCCTTCCGGTTCACCGCCATCGAGCGTCTGCCGGAGCCGCCGAGCGTCTGGACGGTCAAAGGCACGCTCGTCCACCGTGCTCTCGAGCGTCTCTTCTGGTACCACCCGCAAGGTGCTCGATCGCCTGCCGCTGCGACAGCCGAGCTCGCCCGTGCGTGGGACGAGCTCCGGTACGACCCGGAGTTCGCCCTGCTCGGACTCGACGCCGAGGAGGCAGAGGCGTTCCGCCTCGATGCCGCGACCCTGCTCGAGCACTACTTCGAGCTCGAGGATCCGAATGCGGTCGTGACCGTCGGTGTCGAGATCACCCTCGAGGCGATGATCGGCGGCGTCCGGATGCGCGGCATCATCGACCGGCTCGACCTCGGCCCCGACGGCGAGCTCCTGGTCGTCGACTACAAGACCGGGCGCGCACCCGCACCCTCGCACGAGCGCTCGAAGCTCACCGGCGTGCACCTCTACGCGTTGCTGTGCGAGGAGGTGCTCGGCCGGCCTCCTGCCGAGGTGCGGCTGCTCCATCTCCGCGAGCCGCTTTCTCTCACCGCGGAGCCGAGCGAGCAGGCACTGCGCGGCCATCGCGCGAAGACCGGCGCCGTGTGGTCGGCGATCGAGCGGGCCTGCCGGAACGAGGACTTCCGCCCGAAGCCCTCCGCGCTCTGCAACTACTGCCGGTTCCGTGAGTTCTGCCCCGCCTTCGGAGGAGATCCGGCTCAGGCGGCGGCCGCCTTCGACACGGTCGAGGGCGAAGTCGAGGCGGTCGCGTGACACTGCGGGAGACTGCTCCGAAACCCTCCCCGGACGATCCCGGAGTTGCCGGTCCGCCCGACGAGGGAGCCATGGGCCACCTCCGTGCAGCCGTCCACGCGGTCGACGAGGTCGTCGACGGATGGTTCGAGCCGATCCGCGGCAACCCCGCAGTCGACGGGGCGGCAAAGGTGATCACCGGGCTCGGCGACCGAGGGCTGATGTGGGTCGCCACCACGCTCTGGCGGGTGCGCCGCAGCGGCCCGGAACGGGCCCGAGCCGTTCGCGCCCTCGCGATCGCCGGGGCGGAATCGGCCACGATCAACACGGTGATCAAGTCCTTCGTCGGCCGCTCCCGCCCCGACCAGTCCGGCCTCCGAGTCGTCCAAGGTGGAGTACCGGTACGCGAGCCGAGCTCGAGCAGCTTCCCGAGTGGGCACACCCTGGCCGCCTTCTGCGCGGCCACGGTCATGTCCGAGCGCAACAACCCGGCCGGCAATGCGCTGCTCTTCGGAGCCGCCGCACTGGTCGGACTCAGCAGGCTCCACCTACGGCACCACCACGCCTCCGACGTCGTCGGCGGCGCCGTCATCGGGGCGGCGCTCGGGTTGCTCGGGCGGCGGCTGGTCTGAACGCCGCGTCGGGCGTCGTTGGCCGCGTCGGCCGGGGCCGGGGCGGCCCGCTCTTCCGAGTTTCGGAATGGATCGAGCCCGGCGGGGGTTGCACAGGCGTGAGTCCTGCGCAGAAATTTGCCGTGACCTGGGACTACCGCTGCCCCTTCGCGCGAAACGGCCACGAGCACGTGCTCGACGGCCTCGAGGCGGGCGCGGACTGGCAGGTCACGTTCGTCCCCTTCTTCCTCAACCAGACCCACGTCCCCGAAGGCGGGACGCCGGCCTGGGAGGACCCCGCGCACCAACCCGACCTCCTCGCCCTGTCGGCGGGAGTCGTCGTGCGCGACCGGTTCCCCGAACGTTTTCCGGCCGTTCACCGGGCCCTCTTCACCGCCCGCCACGATGGAGGCGGTGACCTCCGCGACCCGGCGGTGGTGCGTGCCGCGCTGTCCGACGCGGGTGTGGACGCCGACGCGGTCCTTACCGAGGTCGAAGACGGATGGCCGGCGAAGACGATTCGCCAGGAGCACGAGCGTGCGGTCGAGGAGCTCGCGGTGTTCGGCGTCCCGACGTTCATCATCGGAGACCGCGCGGTGTTCGTCCGGCTCATGACCCGTCCCGAGGGGGACGGTGCCCTTGCGAGACGCACCATCGACCAGGTGCTCCAGCTCCTCACGGATCATCCGGAGCTCAACGAATTCAAGTACACCCGGGTCGCCCGCTGAACACGACCTGAGCGGCGCCGCCTACCTGCGGATCAGGCGCCCTTCAATTCGCGGAGTTCGGCGAGGGCGGCGACCGAGTCCCGAACCTGTGCGGCGGAGCCGAACGGCGCGCCGCAGAAGTCGGTAACCCCCATGTCGGCGAGGCGGCGCACCTGATCACGCACCTCGGCGGCAGCTCCGACGATCGCCACGTCCGCCGGACCTGCGGCGCCCTCTCGGTCGAGCATGGCCCGATACGAGGGCAAATGCCCGTAGATGGCGAACTGCTCGGTCGCCTTCTCTCGTGCCGCCGCCGGATCGTCGGTCACACAGATCGGGAGCCCGACACCGATTCTCGGCGACGGTCGCCCCGCCTCGGTGGCCGCCTCCCGGATCGTCGGGATGATGTGCGCCTCGAGTGTTGCGGGACCGGTCATCCAGGTCACCGTCCCGGCCGCCATCCGTCCCGCGATGCGCAACATCTCGGTCCCGAGCGCCGCGACCAGTACGGGCGGCGCGGGGGCTTCGATCTCGAGAGGACCGAAGGTCGACGCACGCAGGGTCTCGCCCCTGAAGGACACCTGTTCGCCTTCGAGGAGGGGAACGAGGATCGAGAGGTACTCGCGCATGTGCCGAGCCGGTTTGTCGAAGGACTGGCCGAAGACGTTCTCGATCACCATCTGATGGGAGAGGCCGATTCCGAGCGTCAGTCGTCCACCGGTCACCGCCTGCACGGTCAGCGCCTGGCCGGCGAGCATCACCGGGTTGCGGGGGTAGGTGGGCACGACGGCGGTGCCGAGGCCGATGTCTGGTACCTCGCGGCCGATGACGGCAAGGGCGGTGAGCGCGTCGTAGGAGAAGATCTGAGAGGACCATGCGGTCTCGATGCCGGTCTGTCGCAAGGAGGCGACCTGAGCCACCATCTGGTCGAACGGCCCTCCCGTGTCGATCATCACGCCGATGCGCATCGTGCCTCCTCGGGCGATCTCCGGACCCCGGAAACCCCGCTCCCACGCGGTCCGGGCCGGACCACCGTACCGGGCGGCTCCCGGTCGGGCAGAATGCCCGCATGTCCGTCGCCATCATCATGGGAAGCGCGTCCGATTCGTCGCACATGGACGACGCGGTCCAGACCCTTCGTTCGTTCGAGATCGAGACTCAGGTTCGGGTGCTCTCCGCGCACCGCACCCCTGACGACACCATCGCGTTCGCACGCGGTGCCGCGGAGGCCGGAGTGAAGGTGATCATCTGCGCCGCCGGCGGCGCCGCGCACCTCGCCGGAGTGGTGGCAGCAGCCACTCCGCTGCCGGTCATCGGGGTCCCGGTGGCGCTGGCCAACCTCTCGGGACTCGACTCGCTCCTCGCGATGGTCCAGATGCCGAAAGGGGTGCCGGTGGCAACGGTCGCCATCAACGGTGCCCGCAATGCCGCCCTGCTCGCGGTGCGGATCCTGGCACTCTCCGACAACCGGCTCGCGATCGAGCTCGAACGGTTCGGGCACGAGCTCGCCGACCAGGTGCGCGACCAAGACGCGGAGATCGTCGCCCGCTACCAGCAAGCCTGAGTCGCGTCGGGCTCGCCGAGGGCGTCGCCCGTTCAGTCGCCGCTGTCGCCGGCCGCCGTCCACGGCGGCGCGAGACCTGCGACCGCTTCCTCGAGCGAGTGCCCCAACGGGATCACTGCCATCACCGGGATGCCGACCCCGTTCTCGACGTAGCGTCCGACGTGCGCCCGACACTCGTCGAAGGAACCGTGGACCACGAGGGCGTCGACGGTCTCGTCGGGGATCGCCGCGAGGGCGGCCTTGCGGTCCCCCGCCTTCCACGCTGACCACATCTCCTCGAGCTCGGGGCCGCGGCCGAGCCAGCGGTGGAAGGCCGCGTAGACGCCCACGTTGAGATAGGCCGCGATCATCCTGCGTCCGACGGCGCGCACGGTCTCGGTGTCCTCGGAAGGACAGACGAAGATGCGCGCCGCGGCAGGGCAGGCCCCACCCGTCTCGGCTCGGACGGTCACCACGTCCTCGGCGGACAGCCAGTTGAGGATCACCCCGTCGGCCGCGCTCGCGGCGAGCCGCAGCATTCCGGGTCGGAGAGCCGCGAGGAAGATCGGTGGCGGGTGCTCGACCGGACGAGCGAGCCGGAAGCCGCGCACGGTGAACGTCTCGAACTCGCGATCGACCTTCTCTCCGGCGAGCGCTTCACGCAAGAAGGCGATGGTGTCCCGAGCCCGCTGGTAGGGCATGTCGAAGGGGATCCCGTTCCAGCGGCTGACGATCACGTCCGAGGACGTCCCGAGGCCGAAGGTGAATCGTCCCGGAGCCGCCTCCGCCATCGCCGCCACGCTCTGGGCGAGGAGTGCGGGCCCCCTCGTGTAGGCGGGGATGATCGCGACACCGAGCCGGAGGCCCGGTGTCCAGGCCGCTGCCAGGGCGAGTGGTGTGAGCCCGTCGACCCCATCGGTCTCGGCCGACCACACGTCGGTGTACCCGAGGCGCAAAAGCTCCTCGTACCAGGCACGATGCTCGAGGAGCGAGACTCCGTCGAAGGGGACCGTGATGCCGTAGCGTCGATCGCTGTCCGTCCCGCTCACGTCCCCGTATTACACCCTCCTGGCACACTCTTCCCATGAAGGACGCGCCGTTCGCCACCGATGCTCCCTCCACGAAGGAGGCTCCTCCGGTGAGGGAATCCCCTCCGGTGAGGGGAGCCCGCCAGCTCCAGCTTCCGCTTGCTGCTTCGGAAGCCAACGCGAGGCGCTCGTCTCGGTCACGCGCGCCACGCCGGCCACGTCCCTCTCCCTCGGCCGCCGAGTTCCGCACCGAGAGTCGGCGACCGAGCGCCACCCCCGCTGACTCGGCCCGCTCTTCCGACGGCGCCTACCGACGTCTCGACGAGCGGACCCGCCGCGTCGGCCTCGAAGGCATCGCCGCGGCCCGGGCCGTCCTCGAGCACGGGGGTCACGTCGACGCCGCGGAGCAGAGCTGTCGCGGCCGAGGACGCGCCGCCTGAGCGTGTCCCGCACTACGGTCGAGGCATGGCGACTCTCGCCGAGCGTCTCGGCTACACGGGTGACGACCGACTGCTGATTCTCAACTGCGCCGATCTCGGCCTCTGCCACGCCTCGACCGTCGGCGTCTACGAGGCGCTCCGCGACGGCATCGGAACCAGCGCCTCGCTCGTCGTCCCCGCTCCCTGGGCACGCGAGTCTGCGTCGCGATTCCGTGGTGACGACGTCGGCGTCCGGCTCACCCTGAACGCCGAACACGACCTCTACCGCTGGGGACCGTTGACCCAGGCTCCCTCACTCCTCGACGGTGACGGAGGGTTTCCGAGGACGATCTCCGATCTGTGGGACCACGCGGACTTGGACGAGCTGCGTCGCGAGTGCCGCGCGCAGGTCGAGCGGGCGGTGCTGTGGGGGTTCGACATCAGCCACCTCGACGCCCACCTCGACGCGTTGATCCTCCGACCCGAATTCTTCGACGTCTACCTCGAGCTGGCCCTGGACTTCGCCCTGCCACTCCGCCTGCTCGGAGCCGAGGCCGAGCGCAACATCGGCTTTCCCGTTCACCAGTTGGCCGCCGAAGCGGGAGTCGTCTTCGCCGACCATCTGGCGACCCTGCCGCGACGGGGAACCCGCCAGGCGTTTGTCGACCTGCTCGCGGTGCTGGAGCCGGGGATCACCGAGCTGACCCTCCACCCGGCCGTCGACACTCCCGAACTGCGGGCGATCGGCGGCGACTGGCAGGCCCGGGTGGCCGACCACGTCCTGCTCGTCGCCGATCGGGGTCTCGACCAGGTGGTCGCCGACGCCGGCGTCACGCTCATCGGCTACCGCCCGCTGCGCGACCTCATGCGCGCCTGACGGGGTCGGCGCCGTGGCGCGCGATCCGGTCCGGCACCCCAGGCCAAGGGCACTCCGAACCCGGTGAGCGGGTAGGACCACCGGTAGTCTGAGTCCACCGATGGGAGTTCCAGTGGCCAGGGGTGAGCAGGCAAGGCTGAGACGCGAGGTGCTCCCCGCGCCGAGCGATCCGCCGACCTCTCGGGATCAGCCCCAGCTCGCGCTCGCCCCTGCACGACCGCTCCGCCTCGAGAACCTCTATCTCCTCGATCCGGTCGCCAACGAGACGACTCCCATCGAGGCGATCGTCTTCAACGACGAGGGAATCGGGGTCATCGAACACCGCGGTCAGCCGGCGCGTGTGCTGCCGTGGTCGTCGGTGTCCGCGCAGGTGGTCGAGGAGTGGTCGGGCGGCGTCGTCCCCGAATGGTGGGTCGATCCGGAACTCGATCGCGACCAGACCCTCGAGGCTCGGGGCGGGCCCGGACCGACGGTCACCGATCCCGACGCACGGGTGCGCGCCTGGCCGTCGAACGAGCCTGGCTCGCTGATCGGGATCCAGACGCCGACGGGTACCTACCGGTTCCTCCTCCCCGGAACCGACCCGGTCCGGCTCTCCGATCGGATCAACGCGATCGCCGGCCCACACCGTGGCCCCTCCGCCATCGCCGCAGTGGCAGAAGGTCCCGGAGGAACGGCCCTCGCGTCGCCGTTCACGCCGGCCGGTCGAAGGGCGGTCGACGTGGTCGAAGGTCCAGCCCTACCTCGTCGCCCTGTTGATCGTGTTCATCGCGACGTCGGTGACCCTGATCCTGCTGCAGAGCGCAGGGGTGATCCATCTCCCGTTCCTCGGCGGGGCGAACTCCGGTTCGCTCGGACGGCCGACGCTCAGAAGTCGGTAGCTGCCGCGAGCCGCTTGGAGAAGTCGCGATACGCCTCTGAGGTGGTCGCGGACAACAGCGCCAGCATGAGCGCCATCGAACCGGTGACCTTGAGGCGACCCTGCATGAAAGCGACGTTCGGGTCGAGGCTGCCGGTGGTCAACGCGACTCCGTCGTCCCAGCTCGCGGTCAGTGCCACGTCGGCAGCCGGGGCTCTTCCCGGCGACCCGCTCTGCAGACGTCCGTCCTCCAACACCGCGTAGCAGCGGACGGTGCCGGTCGGAGCGCCGGTCAGCTCACACTGGAAGGTTCCCGACAGGTCCGGGCGCTTCGGGCAATCGGTCCCGAGTGCGCGCACCTCGTCGAACCACTCCGGTGAGAGCCAGTCGGTCACCGTCCGACCGAGACGAGCCCCGGGACACCGGCGAACAGATCGCTCTCGACGTCGCCGTTTTCGACGACGAGCGCCTCGGGTGACGCGAGACGGCCGTCGGCGTCACGGATCTGGGCCAATCGATAGTCGTCGTGGGGGTGGATCGAGGCCATCACCTCCGGCGGCAGCCCGAACCAGAAGCGCGAGTTGGGGTCCACCTGGGTCGCGTGGGCCAGCAACGCCTCGCGGCGCACGTCGGCGAAGTCGCTGATATCGATCGAGGTGGTCACCACCTCTTCGCGCGCGTCCTCCCATCGCTTCCGCCACTGCTCGTCGAAGGGGGACTCGAGCCCGAGCTCCTCGAACTTCTGATGGATCTCGCGGAAGCGGGCCACCGAGAAGACCGTGTAGTAGAGCTTGTTCGGTTGGAAGGCCTCGCCCGAGCCGGGGAAACGCCTCGGGTCGCCTGCCGCCTCGAACGCCGCGACGCCGATCTCGTGGACCCGCAGGTGGTCGGGGTGCGGGTAGCCGGACTGCTCGTCGCCGTAGACGATCATCACCTGGGGGCGCTCCCGGCGCACCACGGCGACCACGCGCTCCACCGCCTCGTCGTGAGGAGCTCGGGCAAAGGAGGCCGGGTTGGCGTTCGCCTCGGTGCCCGGCATCCCCGAGTCGCGGTAGCCGAGCCGCACCACCTCGTCGTAGCCGATGATCGCGGCCGATCGGTCGAGCTCCTCCTGGCGTAGCTCGGGGAGGTGGGCACGTACCTCGGGCGTGTCGAGCGCGGGATTGAGGATGTCCCCTTCCTCACCGCCGGTGCAGCAGACGAGGACGGTGTGCACTCCCGCTGCGTGGTAGCGCGCGACGGTTCCGGCGCCTTTGGAGGCCTCGTCGTCGGGGTGGGCGTGGACCGTGAGCAGGCATGGCGTCTCGGGCACGACGAACACGCTACCGGGCAGCCACGGCCTAAGCTTCACCGCGAAGATCGAGGAAGGACCGATCCATGGGCGTCATGAAGCGTATGTCGGCAATATTCCAGGCCAAGACCAACAAGCTGCTCGACAAGGCCGAGGACCCGCGCGAATCGCTCGACCTCTCCTACCAAAAGCAGCTCGAGAGTCTCCAGAAGGTCCGGCGGAGCGTTGCCGACGTCACCACTGCGAAGAAGCGGATCGAGCTCCAGGCGACCCAGCTCCAGCAGCAGGGGGACAAGCTCCAGCTGCAGGCGAAGGCCGCGCTGAGCCAGGGCAACGAGGATCTCGCCCGCGAGGCCCTCGCCCGGCGCGCCGCCCTCGGCGAGCAGCTCTCCGACCTCCAGACCCAGCACGAGCAAGTAGCCGGCCAGGAGCAGAAGCTCATCGCTACCGCGCAGAAGCTCCAGACCCAGGTCGACTCCTTCCGCACCAAGAAGGAGACCATGAAGGCCAGCTACACCGCGGCCGAGGCTCAGACCAAGATCGGCGAGGCGGTCTCGGGCATCTCCGAGTCGATGAGCGACGCCGGGATGTCGATGCAGCGCGCCCAGGACAAGATCGCGGGCATGCAGGCCCGTGCCGGTGCGATGGACGAGCTGCTCGCCTCCGGCGCCCTTACCGATCTCAGCAATCCGGTCGACGACATCCAGACCCAGCTGGACAAGGCCTCTACCCAGTCGACCGTCGACACCGAGCTCGCCGCGCTGAAGGCCGAGGTCGGCGCGGGACAGCCGGCGGCCGAGCTCGGAGCCGCGGACCAGGGGGACGCGCCCAAATGATCGTGCGCATCCTCGGGGACACCCAGTACGAGGTGCCAACCGAAGCCTGCGGAGCGCTCGAAGAGCTCGACGCCGACCTGGTGAAGGCGGTCGACGGCAACGACGAGGCGGCCTTCACCAATGCTTTGACCAAGCTCATCGCGGAGGTGCGCCGGGCCGGCACGCCGCTCGCGGCGGATGCCTTCGCGCCCTCGGACCTCGTCGTGCCGTTCGCGGACGCGACGCTGGAGGAAACGAAGAGCCTCCTCGCCGACAGCAGCGATCCGACCGGATCGGACGGCTCGTAGTCTGAGGTCATGAGCACCGCACGCAACATCCCGAACGATCGGGGCCTCACCCTGCGCATGTTCACCACGGGTCTCCTGTTGGTGATCCTGTACGGAGCGGTGATCGGGCTGCTCATCGCATTCGGCGTCTCGCTCGCGGTGGTGCTGGTCTTCGCGGGAGTGATCCTGTTCGTGCAGTACTGGTTCTCGGACAAGATCGCCCTGTTCGGGATGGGTGGCCACGAGGTGACCCCCGAGCAGGCACCCCAGCTGCACGGCGTCATCGACCGGCTCTGTGCGATGGCCGACATGAAGAAGCCGCGGGTGGCCATTGCCGACACCGACGTACCCAACGCCTTCGCCACCGGCCGGAGCCCCAACAGCGCGGTGGTCTGCGCCACCACCGGTCTCATGCGGCGCCTCGACGAGCCCGAGCTCGAGGCGGTGCTCAGCCACGAGCTCTCCCACGTCGCCCACCGCGACGTGGCGGTCATGACCATCGCCAGCTTCCTCGGGGTGGTGGCCGGCCTGATCACCCGGATCATGCTGTGGACCGGCTTGATCGGCGGCTTCGGGGGCGGCCGTAACAACAACCAGGGCGGCCAGGACAATGCCGCGCTGGTCGAGCTCGCGGTGCTCGCCGTTTCGATCGTGGTCTACGTCATCAGCTTCTTGCTCACGATGGCGCTCTCGCGCTACCGGGAGCTCGCCGCCGACCGGTCGGGAGCACTTCTCACCGGGCGCCCCTCCGCGCTCGCGTCGGCGCTGGTGAAGGTCACCGGCGAGATGTCGCGCATCCCGACCCGGGACCTGCGCTCGACCGAGGCGTTCAACGCCTTCTACTTCACGCCCGCCATCGCCAGCCGTGGCGTGAGCCTGTCGACGTTGTTCTCGACGCACCCCTCCCTCGACCAGCGGCTCGCTCAGCTGGCCAAGATCGAGGCCGAGCTGGGCCGCCCGTCGTGACCGCTCCCCTCGCCTGACCGGCCCCGGATGGGCCTTCTCGACACGATCCTCGGCCGCAGCAAGCCGGTCCAATCCAACCTCGACGATCTCTTCGCGTTGCCCTCGGCATCGATCACCCTGCAGAGCGCGGCCGGGATGTCCTGCTCTGGTCACGCCGGCGTGTGCTTCAAACCGCCGACGGGGCAGGGCATCGTCGAGATGCAGGACGAGGTGGTGAAACTCCTCTCGATGAACAAAGGGGCGGGACTCACCAAGACCGAGGACAGCTTCGGCTACCAGTGGCTGGTCGTCGACGACCCGGACATCGAGGCGTTGGTCACCCAGGTGCACGTCGTCAACTCGTCGCTGGCGGACGCAGGATGGGGACCTCAGCTGCTGTGCTCGGTGTTCGGGATCGCCGCACTGCCGGGGAGCCCGGGCCTGGAGGCCCCGAGCGATCCGGACGCCCCCGACGCCCCCGACGCGCTGGTCTCGCCTGCTGCTGCCGACGACGCCTCGGACTCTGTCGACACCCGGACGGTCGGGCCGGGCGTCCTGCTCGACTCGACCGCCTTTCTCGTCTACCTGTTCAAGCGCGGCACCTTCTATCCCTTCGTCCCGAAGGGTAAGGAGCAGCGCGACACCGAAGCAGAGCTCCGGCTCCGGAGCCTCGTCGCCGACGACCTGAAGATCGAGGGCGACCTCGACCGCTGGTTCCCGCTCTGGGATCTTCCCGTTCACTGAGCTCCCCGGGTGTGCTCGCCGGGATGAGTTCGCCCGGGCGATCCGGCCCGGGAGTCAGCGTTTCAGCCTGCCGCCTCGTCGATCGCCGCGGCCAGGTCGACGTCGGACTGGGTGATCCCGCCGGCGTCGTGGGTCACCAAAGCGAAGGTCACCTTGTTGTACCGGATGTCGATGTCCGGATGGTGGTTGGCCGACTCGGCGAGCTCGGCGACCCGATCGACCAAGACGATCGCGTCGACGAAAGTGGGGGCGGCCACCGTGCGGGTGAGCTTTCCGTCGATCAGAGCCCAGTCCGACACGCTCCGTGCCTCCAGCGCACCCGCGACCTCCTCGTCGGTCAGGACACGCCGGGCCACGGATTCACTCCGTCCCGACGGGCCCGGTCGGGGTGAACACGACCGGGACGGTCTCGTAACCGGAGACGAAGTTGGCCGCCCGGCTCGGCAGGACACCGTCGTCGGCGAGGGCGAGATCCGGCAGCCGGTCGAGCAGACGGTCGAACATGACGTTCAGTTCCATCCGTGCCAGACGGTTTCCGAGGCAGAAGTGCGAACCGAACCCGAACGCAACGTGATCGTTGGGCGAGCGGGTGATGTCGAAGCGATCGGGATCGTCGAAGACCCGCTCGTCACGGTTGGCAGAGGGATAGAGGAGCAAGAGCTTCTGGCCCTTCTGCAGCGTCTCGCCGTGCAGCTCGACGTCCCGGGTCATCTGGCGCGCCATGTTCTTGATGGGTGAGACCCAACGAAGCATCTCTTCGACCGCCGAGCCGAGCAGGCTCCGTTCCTCACGCAACTTCGCGTGCTGCTCGGGGTGGCGGAGCAACTCGACCATCCCACCGCTGATCACGTGGCGCGTCGTCTCGTCGCCACCGATCAGGATGAGCAGGGACTCGTAGATCAGCGAGGACTCGTCCAGGCGGTCGCCCTCGATCTCGGCGTGGACGAGCGTCCCGATGAGATCATCGGCAGAACCGTCACGGCGACGCTGCTCCGCGACGCCGGTCACGTACGTCGCGTACTCGGCCGCTGCAAGGGCCGCCTTTTCGAGGGCGCCGTCTTCCGGCGAGCCGAGCGACTTCAGCATGTCGTCGGACCAGCGGAGGAGGTCGTCGCGATCCTCCGGCGCCACACCGAGCATGTCGCCGATGACGATCATCGGCAAGGGGGCGGCGATCTCTCTGACCAGATCGGCCGAGCCCTTCTCACAGACCCGGTCGATGATCGCGTCGCAGATCTGTCGGATGCCGGCTTCGCTCTCGCGAATGCGCCGTGGGGTGAACCCTTCGCTCACCAGTCGCCGCCGGCGCACGTGCTCGGGTGCATCCATGTCGATCATCATCGGGAGCGCGTCGTTGTCGGGTCGGATGCCTCCAGCGTTGGAGAAGGTCTCGGGGTCCTTCGAGATGTCCTTCACGTCCGCGTACCGGCTGATACCCCAGACACCTGCGGCCTCGTCGAAGTAGGCGGGCGCATGCTCGCGCATCCATGCGAACGCCGGATACGGGTCACCGCCATAGAAGGTCCCGTCGGTCAGGCCGATGGTCAGCTCAGCGGGCTGGGTGGTCACGATGCTCCCTCGGTTGCAGCCTGAACGCCGGCGTCGCGTGCCGACGTGATCGTGCCCGGAGTATAGGAGTCCCTCGCCGCGGGCCCTGGGCTGGGCGGAGTCGCCTGCCCGGATACCTGGCGGCGTTCTTCAGGTGAGCTCGCGCCGGCGGTAGGACATCGGGACCCGCCAGATCCCGGCGTGCTTGTTGGTGCGCACCCGCTCCACCGGTCCGGTCAGTTCGAAATCCTCGAGCCGGTCGAGAAGCTCCCCGATGATGAGCCGGATCTCCATCCGAGCGAGCGTCGCGCCGAGGCAGATGTGGCTGCGATGGCCGAAGCTCAGATGCGGGTTCGGCGTGCGGCTGATGTCGAAGCGGGCTGGGTCGTCGAAGACCTGCTCGTCGCGGTTGGCCGACGGCCACCAGAGGGTGATCTTCGCGCCCCGCTCGATCGAGTGACCCCCGATCGTCGTCTCGCGGGTAGCGGTTCGCCGGTTGTAGGTGGTCGCCGAACTCCACCGGAGGATCTCTTCGACGGCGGTCGGCATCAACGACCGGTCGTCACGGAGCGCCTCGAGCTGATCGGGGTTCTCGATCAAAGCGACCATACCGAGTGCGATCGAATTCCGAGTGGTCTCGCTGCCGGCGATCACCAAGAGATTGAAGAACATCAGCAGCTCGAGCTCGCTCATCGGGCGACGAGCCCCGTCGTCGTGCTCGAACTCGGCCTGAGCCAGCGTCGAGATGAGGTCGTCGGTCGGTGACTGACGTCTTTCGGCAACGAACTGGGTGCCGTAGGAGGCCATCGCGCTCGCCGCCTCTGCCACCTCCTCGTTGGTCTCACCGAGCTCGCGTCCCTCGAAGTCGAGCGTGGTGTTCGCCCACCGCAGCAGATCGTGGCGATCGTGCTCGGGAACTCCCATGAGTGCGGCGACTGCTTGGATCGGCAACTCGACCGCGACCTCGGACAGGAATTCACACGATCCCTTCTCCGCGATCGCGTCGACGATCCGCTCGGCGCGCTTGCGCAGGTCGTTCTCGACCGCGGCGAGCGCCCTCGGCGTGAGCGCCGGGGTCACCAGCCGCCGGATTCGCTGGTGACGCGGATCGTCCATCATGTTGAGCAACACTCCGGAGGCGAACCCGTAGGGAAGGTCCTGGATCAGGGTTCCGCCCCCCTCGGCGCCCGGACAACGCTCCGAGGAGAAGAGTTCGGCGTCGGCTGCCACCGCAGCGATGTCGGCGTGCCGGCTCAGGACCCAGAAGCCGACCCCGTCGGGGGTGTGCTCGGTCGGACGCTGCCACCAGACGGGCTCTTCACCGCGCAGCTTCGCGAAAACCTCTTCGGGAAAGCCGTCGGCGAAGAGGTCGAGATCACAGAGGTCGATCGCGGCCAGGTCCAGGTCCACTCCGCTCTCGTCCCTCTCGCGGTCCGTGTGGTTCTCAGGGGTGGGTCATCGACTCGGGACGGACGGCCTGGTCGAACTGCTCTCCTGTGAGATAACCGAGTGCGACCGACGGCCTCGCGGAGCGTGCTTCCCTCTGTGTATGCCTTCTTCGCGACCTCGGCAGCCATGTCGTAACCGATCAACGGATTGAGTGCGGTCACCAACATGAGCGAGTTCTCGAGGTGCTGGCGGATTCGCTGCTCGTCGGGTTCGATCCCCTCGACGCAGAACCGGGTGAAGGTGGCGGCGGCGTCCGCGAGGAGCCGCACCGAACGGAGGACGTTGAAAGCGATGACCGGCTTGGCGACGTTGAGCTCCAGATTGCCTCGCGAACCCCCCATGGCCACCGCAGTGTCGTTGCCATACACCTCGATGCACACCATGATCATCGCCTCGGCCTGGGTGGGGTTGACCTTGCCGGGCATGATCGACGATCCGGGCTCGTTGGCGGGCAGGCGGAGCTCTCCGAGACCGCTCCTCGGGCCGGATCCCAGCCATCGGATGTCGTCGGCGATCTTGATCAGGGACGCGGCCAGTGTGCGGAGCGCCCCGCTCGCCATGACCATGGCGTCGTGGCCGGCGAGCGCAGCGAACTTGTTGGGCGCCGAGACGAACGGCAGACCGGTGAGCTCCGCGATGAGTGCGGCGACCCGCACCCCGAACTCGGGGTGGGCGTTGAGGCCGGTGCCCACCGCGGTTCCTCCCGCTGCCAGCTCGTAGAGGTCGTCGAGGGTGTACTCGATCCGACCGATGTCGGCATCGAGCTGGGCCACGTACCCGGAGAATTCCTGGCCGAGCGTGAGGGGAACGGCATCCATCAGGTGGGTGCGGCCGATCTTGACGATTGCTTCGAACTCCTCCGATTTGCGCTGAAGTTCGTCACGCAAGTGCCGGATCGACGGCAACAGCCGGTGGCTGATCTCCTCGACGACCGCGATGTGCATCGCGGTCGGAAAGGTGTCGTTCGATGATTGCGACATGTTGACGTCGTCGTTGGGATGAATCGGACTCTTCGAGCCCATCGTCCCGCCCGACATCTCGATGGCGCGGTTGGAGATCACTTCGTTGGCGTTCATGTTGGTCTGCGTGCCGCTGCCCGTCTGCCAGACGCTGAGCGGGAAGTGCTCGTCGAGCTTGCCGTCGGCAACTTCTCGAGCGGCCGCCACGATCAACGCCGACTTGTCCGGCGACATCATCCCGAGGTCGGCGTTGACCTGTGCCGAAGCCTCCTTCAGCACACCGAAGGCCCGGACCAGCGGTGTCGGCATCCGGTCGTCCCCGATCGGAAAGTGGTGGAGCGAACGGGCCGTCTGCGCCCCCCAGTACCGGTCCGAGGGGACGTCGATCGCGCCCATACTGTCCGTCTCGGTGCGGAAGTCGTTGCTCATGGGCCAGACATTACGGCGTCGGGTTCGGACGCCAGAGGTCGAGGCCTGCCTGCCAGATCTTGCGGGCGGTTTCGACGTCTTCGGCCCGGGGACCCGAACCGTCGCCAGGGACCTCGAGGATCGCCGGGAGACCCTGCAGCGACGGGTGGCCGAGCAGCGTCGCGAGCCCGTCCGCTCCGATCGTCCCCTCTCCGATGTTCGCGTGCCGGTCGCGGTTGGCCCCGAAGTCCACCTTGGAGTCGTTGAGGTGCAGGCACTGGAGACGGCCCAGCCCGACGGTTCGGTCGATGACCTGAACCAGCGCCTCGGACTCTTCGACCGTCACGAACGAGACTCCCGACGCCCAGAGGTGCTGGGTGTCGAGGCAGACACCGAGGCGATCGTCGGCTCCGGCATCGTCGATGACCTGTGCCAGCTCGTCGAATGAGCGGCCGACGGTGTCACCGGCACCGGCCGTGTTCTCGAGGAGGATCGGGCAGGCCCGTCGGTCTCGCCGAATGGAGGTGAATCGTGAACCGCCTCGAGCGCCTCGAGGAGCGCCTCCGCCACCTTGGCGCGTGCGACCTCGAAGCCGCTGCCGCGGTGACTCCCGATGTGGAGCACGAGCCCGTCTGCGCCGATGGCCTGCGCGGTCGAGAGGTTGGCGGCCAGGCTCGCACGCGACTTCTCGCTGAGCGCCGGATCGGGTGTCGCAAGGTTGATCAGGTACGTCGCATGGCAAAACGTGGCAGTGACCGTCGGATTGCGTGACTGGGACTCGCGATAGGACCGGAGCTCCTCGGGACTGTGCTGCGACGCCCGCCACATACGTGGGCTCTGCGTGTGGATCTGCACCACCTCGGCACCGATGGCGGCGCCCTGCTCCAGGGCCGAGTTCAGTCCCCTGCCGGCCTTGACGTGTGCACCGATTCGCACGCTCGGCAACGTAGCAAGCGCGCCGCCCGCATCCTCTCGCTCCTCCCGCTCCTCCCGCTCCAGCGGCTGACGTCGGGGCGCCGACCAATAATCTCACCGAAGAGCAGCATCCACCAGATCCCCGACCCGAAGGGACCGCCCATGACCGCCAGTCTCTCCACCAAGGCGAAAGAGCTCATCAACCGTCCGGTGCTCGCCAACGTCGCCACCGTCGACGAGCACGACCATCCTCAGCTGACCCCGGTCTGGATCGACCTCGAGGACGGTGAGCTCGTCTTCAACACGGCAAAGGGTCGAGCCAAGGATCGGAACCTGGCCCGCAATCCTTCGGTCGCGGTCTCGGTGGTCGACCCCGACGATCCTTACAACGTGGTCGTCGTCCGGGGCACGGTCGAGCCCACCGAGGAAGGCGCCGACGCCCACATCGACTCATTGGCGAAGAAGTACCTCGGCGTCGAGAAGTACCCCATGCGCAAGCCAGGAGAGGTCCGGATCAAGTACCGCGTGCACCCTCAACGTGTGGTGATGCAGCCGGAAGACGGCGCAGAGGGCTGACATCGGCCTTCGGAGCTCTCTGCCACTCACAGTGGCGATCTCGTCACTTAGGGCAGTAAACTGGGGGAATGGGGGAGGCTCCGCGGATCACACCGAGCCGACGCGAGTTCGGCGACGAGGGCGTCTCGATGGTCGTGATCGTCCTCTCACTTGCTGGTGTCGGCCACCCTCACCGCACTTCTCGTCGGGACCATGTTCAACTCGAATTCCGGCGCCAACTCGAGCACCAGTGTCACCAATGCTCCCGGGCGTCGCGATGGCGACCAACATCCAGGCACAGCAGAACCTCTCAGCGGCCCTGACCGCTGCCGAAGGTGCCGCGAGTGCGACCGGCGGGTACGCCTCCGTCGATGCCTCGACGTTGTCGGGTTCGGATCCCTCGCTGACCTTTGTCGACGGTCCCTCGACAAACTCGAGCACGGTGAGCGTGGCGGGCGGAACAGGAGGTCTCACCCTGGCCGACCTCTCCTCCGGCGGCACCTGCTGGCTGGTCTGGAGAGGCGGACCGGGTCCCGCTTGGTATGGGGCCCAGACCAACCTCTCGAGCTGCACGGCGCCCTCGCTTTTGGCAACCCCCACCCCCGGACCGGTGTCCTCGTCGGCGATCGGTTGGCAGCAAGGAAGCTTCCCGTCTCCCTGACCTTCGAGGTCAGTCGCGCGACCACCATCCCGGTCCGCTGGTGAGCAGTCCGGTCTCGACCAGCTCGTCGCAAGCTTGCGCCGCCTCCGCGATGGGCAGATTGGTCCGGAGGAGGATCGTCTCGAAGACCGTCGGCGTCTCGTCGACGGCATCGAGCACGGCCCGCTGCTCTTGGGTCGTCGCCGTTGGCTTCTGCCCAGGCAAGTCGTGAGCCGGCTCGTTTCCAGCCCCGGCGGGTGGGGCGCTGGCGCGGATGGTGCCGCGGACCACTTCTTTGGGGTGTCTGGCCGGCGCGTGCGAGTGAGACCGCGACGAGTACGTCGGTGGCGTCGCGAACCGGTGTGCACCCCTCGACGAGCAGCGAGTTCGTACCGGCGGATGAGGGACTGTGCACCGAGCCGGGTACCACGCAGACCGGCACCGATCGCCGGGCAGCTGCCTCGACCGTCGTCAAGGACCCTCCCGAGAGGTGACACTCGACGACGACCACCACGTCGGCCAATCCGGCGATGATCCGATTGCGCGCAGGGAACACCCACGGCTGAGGTGCGGTCCCGAGGGGCGACTCCGACAGGATCACTCCCCCGCGCGCCACTCTGTCCCAGAGATCAGCGCTCGACGACGGATACACCACATCGATGCCGGTGCCGACGACTGCGGCGGGACGAGCGGCCGCCGGGCCCGATGCCCGCATCGCTCCAGTGTGGGCCGCACCATCGATCCCCCGTGCGAGGCCCGAGACGACGACCACGCCCTCCTCGGCGAGTGCCACACCCATCTCGGCTGCGACTCGGCGCCCATAGGCCGTCGCGGAGCGGGTCCCGATGATGGCGACGGCCGCGGACGAGCCGAGCACAGCGGGCTCGCCGGTGGAGAACAGGACCGCAGGCGCCGTGGGATCGCCCAGGAGCGCGGACGGGTAGTCGCTCTCCCCGCGGAGCAAGAGCCGCACTCCGGCTCGCCGGTAACGGGCCGCCACCTCGGCGACGTCGGTCGCCCGGGCCGAACGCCGGAAACGACGACCGGGGTCGGCGCAGTGTTTGCCGGCCTTCACCAATTGCCACGCCAGCGCAGGACGGATGCCGTCGAGCAGCTTGGAGAGACGCGCGGAGCTCATTCCCGGGAGGCCCGCCAGCGCCGCGGCGTAAGCCTCGGCGTCACCGCCGGGGATCACGGGTCTTCCCCGAGGAGGAGGTTCCGCTGCGATCGAAGCAACAATGCCTCCCTCACATGCAGGAGCTCGATGTGTTCTGCTCCACCACCGAGGTCCGCCACGGTCCGGGCAATTCGTCGCACGCGGTCGTACCCGCGAGCGCTGAGCGACCCCTTTCGGAGATGCTCTTCGACCAACTCGGAGGCCTCCTTCGTCATCGGCGCGAACTGCGTGAGAGCCGTGGTTCGGAGGGTCGAGTTGGCGACGGTTCCACGTTGGGCAGCGATCCGCCGAGCCGAGGCGACACGCGCTGCGACGGTCGCACTGTCCTCCTCCGGACGCTCGGAACCATTGAGCAGATCCTCGACCGCTGGGCGGGCAACCCGGATCGCGATGTCGAATCGGTCGAGCAGAGGACCGGACAGGCGCCGCGCGTAGTGCTGTTTGGCTGAGGGTCGGCACCGGCAGGTCCCAGGCGGTCCACCGTCTCCGCACGGGCAAGGGTTCATCGCTCCCACAAGGATGAATCGAGCGGGAAAGCACGCTGACCCGCCCGCTCGGGAAACTCGTACGACGCCTTCCTCGAGCGGTTGCCGCAGGGCCTCGAGGACCGCGGGTGCGAACTCCCCGAGCTCGTCGAGGAAAAGGACACCACCATGCGCCAGACTGATCTCACCTGGTCGTATCCATGAGGTCCCGCCTCCGATCATCGCGACGGCCGATGCGCCGTGATGGGGGGCGCGGAAGGGCGGACACTGGATCAGCTCGTTGTCGTGGATCCCCATCCCGCAGACCGAATGGATGCGCGCGACCTCGAAGGCAGTTTCGTGGTCGAGATCCGGCAACAGGCCCGGTAGTCGATGAGCGAGCATCGATTTGCCGGAGCCAGGCGGCCCGACGAACAGGAGGTGGTGCCCGCCCGCGGCGGCGACCTCGAGAGCGCGTCGTGCGAGCGGCTGGCCCTTTACGTCGAATAGGTCGCCTTGGTCGGTACGGTCCGGCCGGGACGGGCCGTTGATGCCGGCAAAAAGGCGGCCGACGTCACGTGCCCTCTCCCAAGGTCGCCGGCCGCACAAGCGGTCGACCAGCGCTCGAAGGGTCGGAGCGGAGTGAATCTCGGGACCTCCCGCAAGGTGAGCCTCGACGGCGGACTGGTCGGGAACGATCAGAGTGAAGCTGCTGAGCGAGCCCGCGAGCGCCACCGCACCGGGGACTCCGCGAAGCGACCCATCGAGGCCGAGTTCCCCTACGAACGCCATACCCGTTACAAGGTGAGGGTCGAGCTCCCCGGACGCCACGAGCAAGCCGATGGCGATGGGTAGGTCGAGCCCCGCACCTCCTTTGCGCATCCCCGAAGGCGCAAGGTTGACGGTGACCCGCCGCAACGGCCACGGCAGATCGCTCGAGAGCAGCGCCGCCCTCACACGGTCACGCGATTCACGCACTGCCGCGTCGGGTAGCCCCACCACGGTGAAACCAGGAAGCCCGTTCGACACATGTACTTCGACCGAGACCTGGCTTCCTTCGATCCCGGTTACGACGGCTGACGGAATGGCGGCGAGCACCGCACCTCCTAGCTCCGCGCCGCTGGCGAGACTCGGAAAGCCGCGCCGACGCGTCTAGAGGGTTTTGGGAGCGCCGATTCTCAGGGTGCTACGGCCGCTCGAGGCACCACCGGCACCCTATGCACGCGCTGTGACACTGAACCGGGGCCGTAGTTGGGTCGTCACCGAGCTACCCACTCTGACGACTCCAGAGGAGCGTCGGCAGGGTGGGTAGCTTCCGGGGTGGTGATGTATAGTGATGTATAATGATGTATACACACCGAACACAGATATACCTGAGCGAAGAGGAGAAGGCTGCCCTCGACGCCGCCAAGAAAGAGACCGGGGCGAGCCGAGCCGAGCTGATCCGCAGGGCGGTTCGCCTCCTGTACGGGAAGCCAACAGCGAGCGACCGGGCGGCCGCGGTGCACACGTCGGCCGGCGCATGGGCGGAGCGCAACTACACCGGTGCCGAATACGTAGAGGCGGTGCGGAGCGATGCGAACGCCAAGGTGTCGGCTCTGCGGAAGTCGTGAAGCTCATCGACACGTCTGTGGCCCTCGATCACCTTCAGGGTGAACTGAAGGCGACCGCTCTACTGAGCGACCTCCTGGCCCGCGGCGAGGTCGTCGCGGCGAGTGAGCTGACACGAGCTGAGGTGCTCGCAGCGATACGCCCGGGTGAGCGCGACGCCTCCGAGCAGTTCTTCTCGGTGTTCTCTTGGGTCCCGGTCAACGAACAGATCTCCCGGGTCGCCGGCGATCTTGCGAGCGATCGCCCAGCGGGTCGCCATGGGGTAGGAGCAGTCGACTATCTGATCGCTGCCACTGCGATGGTCATCGGCGCGGAGCTCGTGACGACGAATCCGAGGCGCTTCCCCATGCTGTCCGAGCTCAAGCCGGCCTATACCCGGAGGTAGGACCCTTCGGGATCACCGGCCTTCGAACCGGGGCTGCCTCTTCTCGGCAAAAGCCACCAGCGCCTCGCGGGTGTCGCGACTGGCGAAGTTGGCGGACTGTGATCGCGACTCCTCTTCGACCGCTTGGTCGAAGGAAAGGGCGAACGACTCGTTGAGCATGCTCTTCGTCAGCGACAAGGCGAGCGGCGGGCCCGCGGCGAGGCTACGAGCCCAATTCTCGACGAAGTCGTCGAGCTGATCCGGCGGCAATACCCGGTTGACCAGACCCAGTTCGGCGGCCTCCGCGGCACCGATGATCTCGGCGAGGAAGGCCAGCTCCTTCGCACGGTGCAAGCCGATCAGACGCGGGAGCAACCAGGACGCGCCGAAATCCAGGGAGAGACCCCGCTTGGCGAAGATCTGCGAGAAGCGAGCGTTCTCCGAGGCGACGACAAGGTCGCAACCGAGTGCCATGCTCATTCCCGCACCCGCGGCGATGCCGTTCACCTTGGCGATGGTCGGTTTGGGGATGCGGTGGAGACGTAGGGCCACTTCTCCGAGCGCTCGCATCTGGAGCAGAGCCGGATCTCCCGGTCTGCCGGCGACGTTGGACGGCTCGCCGAGGTCGGCTCCCGAACAGAACGCGTCGCCTGCTCCGGTCAACACCATCACCCGGTCGTGGCGATCGGCGGTGACTTCCTCGAACGTCGCGAGCAGCTCCCGCCACATGGTGCCGTTTGCGGCGTTCTTTCGATCGGGCCGGTTCAGGGTGATGGTGACCACCCCTTCGTCCCGCGCCACGATGAGGGTCTCGAACTGGGTCGACATCGACCGGAGCCTAGGGGATGGGTCACCGAGCCGATCTGGCCCGTGAGGAACGCGTCAGAACGCGTCCTCGATGACCTCGACCCTCCCGCGGCTGATCGACACGACGTCGAAACGGACGTCGACCCATGATCGATCCGAGGCCGGACCGAGTTCGGAGAGCCACTTCGCCGCGAGGCGTCGGATCCGCCGCTGCTTGGTCGCGGTCACCGACTCAAACCCCTCGCCGAAGGCGTCGGTCGAGCGCGTCTTGACTTCGCAGAACACGACGCGGTTTTCGGACCGGACCACCAGGTCGATCTCGCCGTCGCGGCAGCGCCAGTTGCGGGCCAGCACCTCGTAGCCCTTGTGCTCGTACCAGCGGGCCGCCAGTGCCTCACCGTGAACGCCGACCGCTCGGGATCCCAGCCGCTCCGGCCGGGCACGACCTGGCCGCTTGCTCAAATCTCTTTTTCGGGGAGACGCTCGATGTTGACGTCCCGGAAGGTAAGGATCCGAACCGAAGGGACGAAGCGGGCCGGGCGATACATGTCCCACACCCAGGCGTCCTGGAGGGTCACCTCGACGAAGGGCGGTGAGGACTCCGACCGTACGGTGACCTCGACCGCATTGGCCAGGTAGAAGCGGCGCTCGGTCTCGACCACGTACCCGAACAGCGGGACGACCGCCTTGTACTCCTGGACGAGCGCAAGCTCGATCTCCGACTCGTAGCGCTCGAGGTCTTCCTCGCTCATCTCGAAGGAGTCGTGACCCGTCCCGACCGGCAGCTCGTCACGTTCCCAGGGTACCGACCGACGGGTGCCACTCCGACCGGGTGCGGCGCTCAGTCACGGGCGACCCGGCGCTCCTTGATCTTGGCGGCCTTCCCGCGGCGATCGCGCAGGTAGTAGAGCTTGGCGCGTCGGACGTCTCCGAGCGTGACGACCTCGGTCTTCGCAATGACGGGCGAATGGAGGGGGAACGTCCGCTCGACGCCGACGCCGAAGCTCACCTTGCGGACCGTGAAGGTCTCCCGGACACCGGTCCCCTGCCGCCGCACCACAGCGCCCTCGAAGACCTGGACGCGCTCGCGGGTGCCCTCGACGACCCGAACGTGGACTTTCACGGTGTCACCGGGTCGAAAGTCGGGAACGTCGTCCCGCAGGCTGTCACGATCGATGATGTCGGTCGGGTTCATGGAGAGAAGGCTCCGGTTCGTCGTGGAAGGTGCCGGTGACGGCACGATGGCGGCCTCTCGGGGCCGCCACCGAGTGGGGGACGGCGCGACACGGGCGAGGGGCCGGGCGCCGCGGCGCCGATGGAATTCAACAATCGTAGCCGTGCTCCCGAAGGACCTGCACTTCACCGTGCTCGGCCAGGAGCTCGACCTCCGCGTCGCTCAGCCCTCCTCGGGCCTCGATCAGGTCTGGACGCCGACGGAGGGTGGTGACCAGCGCCTGGACCCGACGCCACTCGGCCACCATCCCGTGGTCGCCCGACCGCAAGACCTCGGGCACCTCCCAGCCCCGGAAGGTGGCCGGCCGCGTGTACTGGGGGTACTCGAGGAGACCGGTGGTAAAGCTCTCCTCGTCGACGGACCGTTCGTTCCCGAGCACGCCTGGGAGGAGGCGGACCACCGCCTCGACCACCGTCAGTGCGGCGAGCTCGCCACCTGCAAGGACGAAGTCGCCCACCGAGATCTCGTCGTCCGTGAGGTGGTCGGCCACCCGCTGATCGACCCCCTCGTAGCGCCCGCACAGGAGGGAGAACCCCTCCGTGCAACCGACCAGCTCTGCAGCCACCGACTGGTCGAACCGCCTTCCGGAGGGCGAGAGCAGCACGAGCGGTCGGGGAAGGCCCTCGGGTGAAGCCGCGATCCGGTCGACCACCTCGAAGACCGGTTCGGCGGCGAGCACCATGCCCGCCCCCCCGCCGAACGGCGAGTCGTCGACCGAGCGGTGCACGTCGCGTCGCGCCGTCGCGGATGTCGTGGGTGCGGAGATCGAGGAGGCCCGCTGCCCGAGCCCGGCCCAGAATCGATCCGTCGGCGTAACCCTCGACGAGGCCAGGGAAGATGGTGAAGACGTCGATCCGCACGGCGGTCGCCTCAGTCGCGATCGAGGAGTCCGTCGGGAACGTCAACCGTGACCGAGACCCCAGGATCGCTGCGCACCACGAAGCGCAGCGGAACGAGGCCTCCGTCCTCGAGGACCAAGAGATCGCTCGCGGGGTTCGCCTGGACGGCTTCGACGATCCCGAGCAGACGACCGTCACCGTCCACGACCCGCGACCCGATGAGCTCGTGCACCCAGAGTTCGCTCCGATCTTCGAGCGGTGGGGCGAACAAGTCGGTTCCCCTCAATCCCTCCGCAGCGTCGATGCCGTCTACGCCCTCGAAGGCCACGATGTACCGGCCCTTGTGTGGGCTCGCCATCGTCACCCGGAAGCCCTCGTCCCTCGTGGGTGGTGAGGACCGAGCCGGGTTCGAGCCGCTCGTTCCGGTTGGTCGAAAGGGAGACGATCACCTCACCCTTCAATCCGTGTGGTCGGACCACTCGGCCGACCTCGAGAAGCGATTCCCCGTCCGCAGCGGCGCCTCTCGGTTGGTCGTGATCCCCGGCGGTGCCTGGCACCGTCTCGTCGGGTTCAGGCGTCGTCGGGTTCAGTCGTCGACGATGTCGACCGTCGTCTGGACACCGTCGCGCGCACCCGCTGCCGCCACCACGGTGCGAATGGCCTGGGCGACCCGGCCTCGACGACCGATGATCCGACCCATGTCGTCGGGCGCGACATGGATGCTGAAGCGCATCGACCCTCGACGCTCCTCCGAATTGACGACGACGGCCTCGGGATCGGTTGCGATGGAGCTGACCAGGTACGTCAGCACGGCTAGCGGCGTCTTGCCCGTGACCCGGTTGCCCATGTCGTCGTCATCGTCGACGACCTCGTCAACGGTGTTGACGTCGCCCTCGGAATCCAGCACCAGGTCGTCGGTCATTGCTCAGTGCTCGCAGCGGCCGGTTCGGTGCTCGCAGCCACAGGTTCGGCTGCTCGCTGCTGCCCGGCGCGGTACCCGCAGCTGCCGGCGCGGCGCTCGCCTCCGCCTTCGTGAGCAACTTGCCCACCCGCTCGGTCGGCTTGGCGCCCTGTGAGAGCCACTTGTCGACCTTCGCCTTGTCGATCTCGATGACCGCGTCCGGCTCTGCCGAGGACGTGCCACGCGGTGCGTAGGTCCCCACGATCTCGATGAAACGGCCGTTCCGAGGGGAGCGGCTGTCCGCGGCCACCACCCGGTACGTCGGCTGCTTCTTCTTCCCGATCCGCACAAGGCGGAGCTTCACTGCCACGTTCGAACTCCTCTGAATTTGTATCGAGACGGCATCTCCGCGTCGAGGCGGTGCCTCGAGGGCGGCCTACAGTCTCGCACCGTTGTCGGCTGACCGGTACCCCGCCGTTCCGAGCGGGCGACGAGAGCCGAACCGTCGGCGCCACGGCGGCGAGACAAGCGTGTCCTCGCAGGTCACCGGGCCTTCGGGGTGACCCGGCCACCTCCCTTGCCCTTCTTGCCGCCCTTGCCCTTCGACTTCGAGGAGCGCGGGCTGCCACCGGTTCGTACACCGGCGCCGGCGAGCGGCGAGGCCAACTCGCCGTCACCCCCCGCGGCTTCGGTGAGACCGGCCATCGCGCTCGGAGAGAGCTTGGCTCCGCGGCCGAAGAGCCCGCCGAGGCCGCCGAGACCACCGGGCATCGACCCCTTCCCGATGCCCTTCATCATCTTCTGCATCTCCTTGAACTGCTTGAGGAGCGCGTTGACCTCGGAGGTCCCAGTGCCACTCCCTCGCGCGATCCGCACACGGCGGGCTCCGTCGATGATGGCTGGCTCGGCGCGCTCGCCGGGCGTCATGGAGCGGATGATGGCCTCGACTTGGTTCACCTGCCGGTCGTCGATCGATGCCGAGGCCTGCTTCATCTCCTTGGAGAGGCCCGGCAGGAGCGAGAGCATCCCGGACATCGAGCCCATCTTGCGCACCTGCTGGAGTTGTTCGAGGAAGTCCTCGAGCGTGAACTTCCCCTCGACGATCGCCGCGGCGCCCTTGGTCGCGACGTCACGGTCCATGGTCCGCTCTGCCTGTTCGATGAGACTGAGCACGTCGCCCATGCCGAGAATCCGGTCCGCCATGCGATCCGGATGGAACAGGTCGAAGTCGTCCAGGCGCTCGCCGGTCGACGCGAAGGCAATGGGTCGGCCCACCACCTCTTTGACCGAGAGTGCCGCACCACCCCGGGCGTCACCGTCGAGCTTGGTGAGGATGACGCCGTCGAGGAGAAGTGCATCGTGGAACGCATCCGCGGTGGATACCGCGTCCTGACCGGTCATCGCGTCGATGACGAGGAACGTGTAGTGGGGGTCGACGACACCGGAGATCTCGCGGATCTCGTCCATCAACTCCTCGTCGATGGAGAGACGCCCGGCCGTGTCCACGATCACCACGTCTCTCCCGAGCCGCCGAGCCTCCTCGAGCCCTGCAGCCGCGACCGAAACCGGATCGGTCGGCTCGCTGAACACGGTGATCCCGGCTTGCCCGCCGAGCACCCGGAGCTGTTCGACGGCGGCCGGGCGCTGGAGGTCCGCGCCGACGAGCATCGGGTTGCGGCCCTGGTTCTTGAACCACCGGGCGAGCTTGGCCGACGTCGTCGTCTTCCCGGAGCCCTGGAGTCCTGCGAGCAGGACCACGGTCGGAGGTCGGCCTGCGTAGGTGATCTTGAGGGTCTCCCCTCCGAGGATCGCGACGAGCTCCTCGTTGACGATCTTGATGACCTGCTGCCCAGGACTCAGGTTGCGAGAGAGCTCGAGGCCCAGGCACCTCTCCCGCACTGCGTCCGTGAATTTCCGGACGACGCCGATCTCGACGTCGGCCTCCAAGAGGGCGGTGCGGATCTCGCGAAGGACCTCGTCGACGTCGGCGTCGGTCAGGCGTCCGCGCCCACGCAAGCGGGTGAAGATGCCCTCGAAACGGTCGGTCAGGTTCTCGAACATGAGTCCTTCAGGCTACCGGACCCATCTCGGAGCGGTTCGGCGTCACCGGGTCGAGGATCAGCAGTCAGAACAACGCGTCGACGAATGCGGCGGGGTCGAAGTCGACGAGGTCGTCGACGCCTTCGCCGAGGCCGACCAGCTTGACGGGCAGGCCGAGCTCCCGCTGGATCGCGACCACGATGCCCCCCTTGGCCGTGCCGTCGAGCTTGGTGAGCACGACGCCGGTGACCTCGACCGCCTCGAGGAAGACCTTGGCCTGGGTGAGGCCGTTCTGGCCGGTCGTGGCGTCGAGAACGAGCAGCACCTCGGTGACGTGCCCGGGAGGACGGTCCGCGACCCGGCGGACCTTCTTCAGCTCCTCGATGAGGTTGACCTTGTTGTGGAGCCGGCCGGCGGTGTCCGCGAGCACCACCGCATGCCCTCTCGATGCGGCGCGCTGCACCGCGTCGAAGACCACGGAGCCGGGATCGCCGCCCTCGGAGCCACGCACGATGTCCGCGCCGGTGCGCGACGCCCACGACTCGAGCTGCTCGCCCGCCGCGGCGCGGAACGTGTCGGCCGCCGCGAGCAGCACCTTGGATCCGTCCGTCGAGAGCCGGCGAGCGACCTTGCCGACGGTGGTGGTCTTGCCGACGCCGTTGACTCCGACGAACAGCCAGACGTCGACCGGCGTGCCCTCCTCGGCACCGTCGGGCACGGCGAGCGTCGCGTCCTGGTTCGCCAACATCCCGACGAGATCGGACTTGAGCGCTTCGACCAGCGCGTCGGGGCCGGTGATCTCACCTGCCTTCACCCTCCCCCGCAGGTCCTCGAGCAGCGCGTCGGTCGCCTTCACTCCGACGTCGGCCCGGATGAGCGCCTCTTCGAGGTCGTCCCACGTCGCCGAGTCGACCCGGGACTTGGCGCGGATCGACCCGAGATAGCCCGAGAGGAGGCCGCGGGCCTTGCCCAGCCGGCTGCGGTAGGTGACCGGCTCGGCTGGTGCGGCTGCCTCGGCTGGTGCCGGCTGCCTCGGGCTGGTGCAACGGCCTCGGCGACTTCGGCGGACGGGGCCGTCGCGGGGGCAGCCTCGGGCGGCGCAGCCGTCCCGGGCGGAGGGGCCGGAGCCGATGGAGGGGCCGCCTCGGGCGGAGCGACCACGGTGCCGGAGGCGGAATGCCGACGGCGCAGGCCGACGCCGGCCACGATCCCGCCGACGACGACGACAACCGGAATCCCGATCCCGAGCCCGAGGGCGAGATCGGACGCGACCAAAAGATCGGCGCCGGTCACGGCTCGGGATTGCCGACTCGCTCGGCTCCGGCCAACCGGTCGCCGAACGGATCGTGCAGCACATCGTTCTCGCCGGCCGCTCCCGACCCGGATCCGGACCCGGAGCCGGAGACCGCTCCCGCGGTGTCCGCGAACCCACCGTTGGTCGAACCGCCGAGCAGAACGTCTGCCTCGGTCTCGGCGCGCTGTCGGGGGATCTTCTGGCTCAACACCTTGGAGGAGCCTCCCGGCGCCATCGTGACGCCGTAGAGCGCGTCGGCGGCTTCCATCGTGCGCTTCTGATGGCTCACGATGATCAGCTGCGCCTCTTCACGGAACTCGTGCACCAGCGCGAGGAACCGCATGAGGTTCACGTCGTCGAGCGCGGCCTCCACCTCGTCCATCAGATAGAACGGCGACGGCCGGCTCCGGAAGACCGCGAACAGATAGGCCATCGCGACGAGCGAGCGCTCGCCGCCCGACAGCAGCGACAGGCGCCTCACGTTGCGTCCGGCGGGCCGGACCTCGACCTCGACACCGGTGTCGAGGAGGTTCTCGGGATCGGTGAGGGAAAGGCGACCCGTTCCTCCCGGGAAGAGCGAGGTGACCAGGTTGGAGAAGTGTTCGTTGACGTCGGCGAACGCGCCCGCGAAGACCTGCATGATCTCGTCGTCGAGGGTCCGGATCACTTGGTGGAGCTCTCGACGTGCCTTCCGGACATCGTCGACCTGTTCCTCGAGGAAGCGGTGCCGTTCGCCGAGCTCGGTGAGCTCGTCGAGTGCCAGCGGGTTGACCGGACCGATCGCCGCGATCTCCGCCTCGAGCTGTTCGGCGCGGACCGCCATCTCCACGCCTTCGGGCAGATCGGGGCGCCCGGCCGCCAGCGCCTCCTCGGGTGTCGCGGCGAGCTCGCGGCGGAGCGTCTCGACGAGCGACTCGCGTCGGATCTCCGACTCGACGAGGGCGACCTCGTTCTCCTGGCGGCGGGTCCGCGTCGCCGCGAGCTCCTGTTCGGTGGAGGTCCTCTCGCGACGGAGCTCCTCCAGCTTCACCCCCCCGGCTCGTAGCGCCTCGCGCTGCGCTCGGTGGCGGGCCCGGAGCTCGCCGAGGGCGACCTCGAGCACGTCCTGCGCGGAGGTGACGACGGCGAGCAGACGCCCCACCGTGTTCGAGTGGGCCTCGAGCCGCTCGCGCCGCGCGGCAGCCTCGCGGCGTTCCTCCGCGTGCCCGGTCAGCCGACGTTCCACCTCGGCCAGACGCTCGCCCAGCACCCTCCTTCGCTCGACGATTCCCGCCGATCGAACCTCCCACTCGCTGCGGCGGGCGCCGGCCCCGGCGATCCCCTCGTCGATGCGCCGGCGCTCCTCGCGCGCGCCGGCGACCCGTTCTGCGGCGAGGACGCGGGCCTCCTCCAGTCCGGGCAGCGAAGCAGCCAACTCGCTCGCACGAGCGCCGTCGCGGGCGATCCGCTCCTCGATCTCGAATCGGTCACGACCGATCTCCTCCAGCTCCACCCCGAGAGGCGCCCGCTCGTCCGCCACGCGCTGGAACCCGGCTCTCGCCGTCTGGTGGGCGAGCTCGTTGCGGTCGTCGGCCCGGACCGCTTCGACCGCAACCTGGCGTGAGGACTCGGCAGCGATCTGCGCCGCGACGCGCTCCTCGGCCGCCCGGACGGCGGCCAGCTCCCCCGCCTCGGCCCGACTGCGCGCCTCCTCGACCAGAGCCGCAGTCACCACGGCACCTGCCGCCCGGACCCGCCACCCGGTCGACGAGAATCGATCGCCCTCGCGGGTCACGACCACCAGGTCGGGCCGGGCGAGGGCCACGTCGATCGCCTCCGACCATCCGCGCACGGCACAGCACGAACCCGCCAGCAACGTGTCGAGCACCAGGTCGAGGCCGGGCACCGCTGCTCCCCGTGCCCGGGGGCGCACGTGGGTGCGGATCGGTTCGGCTCCCGGTGGCAGTTCCGCGCCGGAAGCGCGAGCGGTCGCCACCGACTCGGTGAGCGCGAGCACCGCGCCGGGTGCGCCGTCCCGGCGAAGCCGCGAGAGTGCGGTGCGGGCGGATTCGCTGCCCGCGACGACCACTGCGGCCAGAGCGGCACCGGCCGCGGCTTCGAAGGCCTCCTCCCATCCGTGGTCGACGTCCACCAGATCGAACAGGGTCCCGACCACGCCGTCGATCCCGGCCAGCAACTCGGCAGACGCCCCGCCTCGCGCTTCGTCCAGCGCGCGCTCGAGGGCATCCGCCCGGGCGACCGAACGAGCGTGGTCCTGCTCGGCCTCACGCAGGGTCTCCTCCGCGCGTTCGAGAGCTTCGACCGCAGACCGGTGAGCGGCCTCGGCATCGGCCACCGCCGCCTGCAAGCGGTGCCGTTCCTGCTCGTGTTCGGCCACCCGCTCGGCCAGTTCGTGCTCCTGGCCCTCGAGCGCGGACGCGCGCCGCTCGGCGGCGGCCAGCCGGCCGATCAGTTGGTCGAGGGTGCGCCGGTCTCGCTCGAGCGAGTGCTCGAGGGACGCGAGCTGCGCACGGGCGATGGCCAAGGCTTCGTCCGCGCCCCGGAGCTCGCCACCGTCTCCCCACGCGGCGAGATGGGTCTCGAGCTCGGCCGCTGCGGCTGCTTCGAGCGCGACGAGCTCGTCGTGCTCGGGCGTGAGCTCGCGCTCCTCGCGATCGGTCGCCGCGAGCTCCTCGCTCAGGCGCGCTCCCTCGGCCTCGAGGGTCGAGACGACGTCGGCGTCCGCGGCCGCGTCGAGCGCCCGGGCGAGCGATCGCTGGCGCTCTCTCAACACACCCGCGAGACCGCGGGCCCGCTCGACCATTCCCTCGGCGCGGGCGAGCGAGGCCGCGAGATCGGACTCCCGCTCGGCGGAGAGCTCGTCGGCCGTCCGCGCCGAGTCGGCGTCGAGCTGTGCGAGCGTCGCACCGAGGTCCTCCTCGGCGACCCGGAGCTCCCCCTTCAGTCGCTCGCCTTCGAGGCGCCGCTCGTCGAGTGTCCTGAGCTCGGACCCGGTGACGTACAGCCGGACCGCCCTCAGCTCCTCGGCGAGTCCCGCGTACGAGCGGGCCGCGGCAGCCTGGCGCTCGAGAGGACGGATCTGGCGCTTCACCTCCCGTACCAGGTCGAACAGGCGCTCGAGGTTCTCCTCGGTCGCGCCGAGACGTCGTTCGGCCCGCTCACGGCGGCGGCGGTGCTTCAACACCCCGGCCGCCTCTTCGATGACCGCTCTCCGGTCTTCGGGGCGCGCCTCCAAGATCGCATCGAGATGGCCCTGGCTGATGATCACGTGCTGCTGGCGGCCGACCCCGGTGTCGGAGAGGAGCTCTTGGATGTCGAGCAACCGGCAGGGCGCCCCGTTGATCGCGTACTCGCTGTCCCCGGAGCGGAAAAGGGTGCGGGTGATGGTGAGCTCCGCGAGATCCGTTGCGAGCTGCCCCGCGCTGTTGTCGATGGTCAGACTGACCTCGGCCCGACCGAGCGCAGGTCGCTGCGAGCTCCCGGCGAAGATGACGTCCTCCATCTTCGCGGATCGCAGCGTGCGCGGCCCTTGGGCGCCGAGTACCCACGCCACCGCGTCGACCACGTTCGACTTGCCACTGCCGTTCGGCCCCACCACGACGGTGACCCCAGGCTCGAATTCGAGCACGGCAGGGTCGGCGAAAGACTTGAAACCTTTGAGTGTCAGCGCCTTCAAGAACACCGGCCGCTCACCCTACCGGGAGGTGTCCTCCAACGCGAGGTTCTCCGGCCGGAGCCGAGATCAGCCGAGATCAGACCTGGCAGTGCTCGCAGAAGAACGTCGATCGCCCTCCGGACTTGACGCGAACGATGGTCGATCGGCAGCGGCGGCAGGCCTGGCCCTCCCGGTCGTAGGCCTGGTGCTGGTCCTGGTAGTCGCCGACCTCCCCGAAGAGGTCGCGGTACTGCTCGTCCGCGAGCGACGAGCCGCGCCGCTTGACCGCCTCGGCCAGCGTCTCGACCATCGCCCGGTAGAGCCGCCGCACCTCCTGGGAGGAGAGCGAGTCCGCGGCCCGGTCGTAGCGGAGGCCGGCGGCGAAGAGGATCTCGTCCGCGTACATGTTCCCGATGCCCGCGACGAACTCCTGGTCCATCAGGAGCGCCTTCAACCCGCCTTTGTGCTGTGAGAGCAGGACCCAGAACTTCTCCCAGCTCATGACGTCCTCGAGCGGGTCGAACCCGAGATGGGCCAGTTCCGGCAGCGCCGGCTTGCCGTCCTCCGGCGCGGCGGAGACGAACAGCTCTCCGAAGGTGCGCGGGTCGACGAAGCGCAGCTGGCCGCCCTGGGTGAAGGTGATCACCGCGTGGGTGTGGGGGACCTTCGGCTCCTTCAGGCTCTTCACCCGCTGCAGCTGGCCGCTCATGCCGAGATGGACGACGAGCGTGGCGCCGTCGTCGAGGCCGAGCAGCAGGTACTTGCCGGCCCGGTCGATCGACTTGATCGAGTGGCCCTCGAGCAGGGAGCGGAACTGCTTGGCGCTCGGGTGGCGTCGCACCGTGCGCCCGTTTCGGACCTCGACCGACTTGATCTTCCGGCCGACGACTTCGCCCTGGAGGTCACGCCGGATGGTCTCGACTTCGGGAAGCTCAGGCATTCCCCCTGCCTCTCTTCACCTCGAGCGACCCGTGGGCCGCCTGGGCCGCGACCTGTTCCGCGTCCTTCTTGGACCTCCCCTCGCCACTGCCGAGCCGCTGACCGGCAACGTACACCGTGGCCAGGTACCGACGGGCGTGATCCGGGCCGTATCCCTCGACCTCGTAGCGGGGGACGCCACGTCCGAGACGGACGGTCTCCTCTTGGAGCCGGCTCTTGTGGTCGGACTCCCCCGGCTCGCCGGCGGCCGCCGCGATCCGCCCTCCGAACAGCGAGAGGATCATCCGCCCCGCCTCTTCGAGGCCGCCGTCGAGATAGACCGCGCCGATCACCGCCTCGGTGGCGTCCGCCAGGATCGACTCCTTCGCCCGCCCGCCCGACTGGTCCTCCCCCCGCCCGAGCCGCAGGTGGGCGGCGATGCCGAGCTCGAGGGCGATGCCGGCGAGCGCTCTCGTGTTGACCACCGAGGCGCGCACCTTGGACATCGCGCCGTCGGACAGCTCCGGGTAGGTGCGATAGGTGTGCTCGGCCACCACCAGGCCGAGCACCGCGTCACCGAGGAACTCCAACCTCTCGTTGGAGTCGGAAACCCCCTGCTCGGCGCACCAGGAGCGGTGCGCGAGCGCCTGGTCCAGCAGCTGTGGCTCGGAGAACCGGTAGTCGATCTTCTGGGCCAGCCACTCCTGGCCAGTCGTGGTCACGTGGTCGGGTGCAGGCGCCATCGGGCGCGTCAGGACCCCCCCAGTTTGGCGTAGACGTAGTCGACGGCGTCTCGCACGGTACGGAGCTCCTCCAGGTCCTCGTCCTCGATCCGGAACCCCACGGCACGCTCGCCGAGATCCTCCTCCAGGCCTTCGACCAGCTCGATCACCGCCAGGGAGTCGGCGTCCAGGTCCTCGGAGAACGACGAGGACTCCTTGACCGCAGAGGGCTCGATCTCGAGGATGTCCGCGAGCAGGTCGCGGATGAGGTCGAACACCTGCTGACGGTCGATCGGACCCTGTTCGACGTGGGTCTCTGCGGGCACGGCATCTCCTGTTGCTCACGTTCCGGGACACTCCCGGATCGGCCCCCCGGCAGGCGGAGATGATACCGGACGTGGGCATTCTCCCTGCCGGACCCGGTAATGAGCTGGCCGAGCGTCCAGATGACCACGGAGGGTGAGCAAGTCCAGCCGGAGGCTGTCCGGCGGGTCGGCCCGGCGGCCGTTGCGCACAGCTGGGGGCACCCACGAGGGGGTCGGCGTCCGGAGGGAGGTCGGCGGAGGGAGGTCAGCCCGGGGTGTTGACCAGGCTCTGGGCCGCCATCGTGAGGTACTCGAGGAGCTCCTCCTCGTCGTCGGGCTCCATCCCGCTCGCCCGGACCGCCTCGGTCATGTGCCCGAGCCACGCGTCGGCCTCCGCGGCGCCGATCACGAAGCGGGCGTGGCGCATGCGGAGCCGCGGGTGGCCACGCTGCTCGCTGTAGGTGGTCGGTCCTCCCCAGAACTGCATGAGGAAGAGCGCCAGGTGGGCCTTCGCCTCGGTCAGGTCGGCGGGGAACATGTGGGCGAGCAACGGATCGGCGGTCACCTCGTCGTAGAACCGGTCGACGAGATCGATGAAGAACGCCTCTCCGCCCCACCGCTCGTAGGGGGTCCCCTCCTTCTTCCGTCCGATCCTCACCGGCGCCTGCTCCTCACATTCCGACTGTAGACGGGCCTCCGATAGCCTCATCGCGAGCGGAACGCCTGAGCCGGGCCCGCCGGGAGGTGCGCGGTGTTCGAATGGTCCGAGGAGCAGCTGATGGTCCGCGATGCGGTCCGGCGGTTCGTCGAGGCCGAGGTGGTGCCTCACATCGACGAGCTCGAGTTCGGCGATCTTCCGCCCTACGACATCATCCGGAAGCTGTACACGACCTTCGGAATGGACCAGCTGGCGCGCGACCGGTTCGCGAAGCAGCTCTCGGCCGAGCCCGACTCTGACGACGGCGAGCGGCGACGGCGACGGGAGCCGGGCTCGGAGGGGCGGCAGCGCCGCGGCGATGACCCTCATCCCGATCATCGAGCTCTGTCACTACTGCCCCGGGATCGTCACCGCGATGGGGGTCAGCCTCGGATTGGCCGGCGGCACGATCATGAAGCAGGGGACGCCCGCCCAGCGGGAGCGCTGGGCGCTCGATCTGCTCACCACCGAGAAGGTCGGTGCCTGGGCGATCACCGAGCCCAACTCGGGCTCGGACGCCCTCGGCGGCATGCGGGCGACCGCACGACGGGACGGCGACGAGTACGTCCTCAACGGCAACAAGACCTTCATCACCAACGGCCCCTACGCCGACACCATCGTCTTCTACGCCAAGCTCGACGACGGATCGGACACCCCGCTCCGCGACCGCCGGGTGCTCACCTTCGTGCTCGAGAAGGGGATGGAGGGGCTCGAGCAGTCGCCGCCCTTCCGCAAGATGGGGCTCCACTCCTCTCCCACCGGCGAGCTCTTCCTCACCGACGTGCGGGTCGGAAAGGAGTATCTCCTCGGGGAATCCGAGGAGGGACGCGGCTCGGACGGGCGCGACTCGGCCAAGGGCAACTTCGTGACGGAGCGAGCCGGCGTCGCGGCGATGTCACTCGGTCTGATCGAGGAGTGCCTCAAGCTCTCCGTCGAGTACGCGAAGAACCGGATGCTCTGGGACCAGCCGATCGCCACCCGTCAGCTGATCCAGCTCAAGATCGCCCGCATGGAGGTAGCCCGGCTCAACGTCGAGAACCTGGTCTTCCGCCACATCGAGATGTCGGAGGCGGGCAAGAGCCTCACCCTCGCCGAGGCGTCTGCGATGAAGCTGTACTCGGCGCAGGCCGCGACGGAGGTCGCGATGGAGGCGGTGCAGCTCTTCGGCGGGAACGGCTACATGTCCGAGTTCCGGGTCGAACAGCTCGCGCGCGACGCCAAGGTCTTCCAGATCTATGCGGGGACCGACGAGATCCAGGTCACCCACATCGCGAGAGACCTGCTCGAGCGGTAGGCGCCCCGCGGCCGGCCGTCCTCAGCCGGCGGGAACCGGTTCGCGAACCGACGCCGCGACGTCCTCCACCAGACCCCCGACGGCGAGGTCGTGAGCCACGGTGACCGCGTTGGCGATGGCCGCCGCGGACGACGAGCCGTGGCTGATCACGCAGACCCCGTCGACGCCGAGCAGCATCGCCCCGCCGGTGCTGTCCGGGTCCAACGCCGCCGCGAGCGGCAGGAGGTGAGGTAACAGGGGCTCCGCGAGGGCGACCACCTCGGGCTGCGCGAAGACGTCGCCGAGGGCGCCGATCAGGAACTTGAGCGAGCCCTCGAGCGTCTTCAGCGCGACGTTGCCGGTGAAGCCGTCGGTCACGATGACGTCGGCGACGCCCTTGAAGAAGTCGCGGCCCTCGACGTTGCCGACGAATTCGAGGCCGTCCCGTCCGGCACTCTCCTCGAGGAGCAGATGGGCCTCCTTCACCAGGGGCGTCCCCTTGGACCGCTCCTCGCCGATCGACAAGAGCGCGACGCGTGGTTGCCTCACCCCGTAACGGCGCCGGGCGTAGGCGGCGCCCATCTGCGCGAACTGCACGAGCATGGCCGCCGTGCATTCGGTGTTGGCGCCCGCGTCGAGCAGAACGGTGGGCCAGCCGCGTTCGGGGTCGGGGATCGGAGTGGCGATGGCCGGACGCTGCACTCCCGGAAGCCGTCCCATGCGAAGGAGCGCCGAGGCCATCGTGGCGCCGGTGTTGCCGGCCGACACCATCGCCATCGCACGGCCGTCCCGGACCGCCTCGGCCGCACGCACGAGCGACGAGTCCTTCTTGCGTCGCACCCCTTGGGCGGGATCGTCCTCCATCCCGATGACCTCGCCGGCCTCGATGACCGGGAGGTCCCCCGTGTCGCCCATCCCGCCGGGTTTCCCCACCAGGACCACCGCGATACCCCGGTCGGCGGCGACCGCTCGGGCTCCGGCGACGATCTCGAGAGGAGCCTTGTCCCCGCCCATCGCGTCGACTGCCACCGGCAGGGCGGCGAATGCCGCGCCGGTCGGCCGCTCCCCGCCACGTGCCACTAGTCGACGTCGACTGCCTGCCGACCCTTGTACCAGCCGCAGTTCGGGCAGACCACGTGCGGAAGCTTGGCGGAGGCACACTGCGGGCAGACCGACCGGGCGGGCGCCCGGAGCACCCAGTTGGAGGCGCGGCGGCTGCGGCTCTTCGCCTTGGAGGTCTTCTTCTTGGGGACGGCCATAGGGAGGAGATCCTAGGACACGCGAGCCGGCTCAGCGCCCGCGGAGCTGGTCGAGCGCCGACCACCGAGGGTCGATCTGCCGCTCGCAGTCGCAACTGGACAGGTTCCAGTTGGTCCCGCACTCGGGACAGAGCCCGAGACACTCCTCGGAGCACAGTGGCGCGAGCGGCAGCTCGAGGAGGATCGCGTCCCGGGCCATCGGCTCGAGGTCGACCGTCTCGTCCGAGAAGAGGTAGGCCTCCTCGTCGCCTCCGGTGTGGCCCTCTCTCACGAAGCGCTCACGCACCGAGGCGAGCACCTGGCCCTCGATCTCTCCTCCGCAACGCCGGCACTCACCGCGCCAGGGCGCCTCGACCGTCCCGGCAGCCATGATCCCGCCCGGGTACGAGGAGAGGACCACGCGCCACGGTGACCGGTGTCCCCTCGGGCACCGAGACCGACACCGCAGCGAGACCCTCGATCGGCCCGGCCCGTTCGATCGGTTCCGCGCTGCCGAGATCGCGCCGGAGCGCCGCCACCGGCACCCAGAAGGGATGCTTCGGACGTGCGGGGCGTGCCCCACGAGCCGGCGGTGACGGACGTGTCGGACGTGGCGGGGTTGCGGCACGCTCCGCATGCTCCCCGCCGGCGGACGCGGGATCGGGAACAGCAGTCATCTCGACCTCCGATCAGGCGAGATCCTGGTCGAAGAAGCCCTCCGGCTCGTCCGCGCTCTCGGGATCGCCTTCGGCGGTCGCCGCGAGCGTCGTATCCCCCTGGTCGCCGATCTCCACCCGCGGCAAGGGAGTCACCTGCAGCTTCTGTCTGCCGGCCTGCACCGTCTTCATGGTGCGGTCGAGAACGATCTCGAAGCTCGCCAACTTGTGGTCCGCGTAGTCCTCCGCCTCGTGCCGGAGGCGCCGGGCCTCCTCGTTGGCGTCGTCGAGGATCCGCTGGGCGACGTGGTTCGCCTGGCGGACGATCTCGGTGCGCTGCACCATGCGCTCGGCCTGCACCCGCACCTCCTCGAGCAGCGCGTCCGCCTCGCGGGTCCGGTCCGCGAGGAACTCCTCGCGCTCCTTCAACAGCCAGCGGGCCTCGCGGAGCTCGTCGGGCATCCGGTCGAGCGCGGCCTGCAGGAGGTCGACCAGCTCCTCACGGGAGACGAGCACCGACGCGGAGAGCGGCATCGCCTTCGCGGTCTGCACCAGATCGAGCGCGCTGCGGATGAACGCCTCGGCGTCGTGGTGATGACCGACGTTGCGATCCGAGTCGAGGTCCTCGAAGACGTCACTCATCGGCGAATTTCTCCTGCAGTCTGAGTGCCACCACCTTCGGCACGAAGGACGTGACGTCGCCGCCGAAGCGCGCGACCTCCCGAAGAAGACGCGACGCGATGAACGAGTGGGCCGAGCTGGTCGGGATGAACATGGTCTCGACGCCGGAGAGCTGCTTGTTCATCTGGGCCATCTGCAGCTCGTTCTCGAAGTCCGAGACCGCCCGCAGTCCCTTCACGATCACGCTCGCGCCGACCTCCGAGGCCACGTTGACCACCAGAGTCGACACCGAGACGATGCGGACGTTGACCAGGTGGGCGAGGGACTCCTCCAACATCTCTTGGCGCTCGCCGAGGTCGAAGAGCGCCTCGTTCTTCTGAGGATTGCGGAGTGCGGCGACCACCACCTCGTCGAAGAGGCGCGAGGCACGTTCGATCACCTCGAGGTGCCCGTTGTGGACCGGATCGAACGATCCGGGGATGAGCGCGATCCTCACGAGGCACCTTTCTCCGTCGCACCATCGGCACGGGCGACCGTCACGATCGTACCTCCGTAGCGCTTGGATCTCAGTACCCCCCACCCCGGTCCGACCTCGAGCGGTGCGCCCGACTCGAGCACCGCGAGATCGCCCGGAAGACGGGGCAACAAGGTGGCCCATCCCGCGTAGTCGTAGGGCGGATCACAGAGCACCAGGTCGTAGCGGGATGCGGTCCTCGTCACCCACCGGTCGGCGTCGGCCTGGACGACCGTCGCCTCGCCGGTGCGCTCCGCCTCGGAGAGTCCCACCGCAGCGAGGTTGGCGCGCAACGCGGCGACCGCGGCGGGATCGCGTTCGACGAAGGTCACCGACGCAGCCCCGCGCGACAACGCCTCGATCCCGAGCGCCCCGGTGCCGGCGAAGAGGTCGACGACCTGGCGACCCTCGACGCCGCCGAGACTGAAGAGCATGTCGAAGATCGCCTCGCGGACACGGTCCGAGGTCGGACGGAGCGACGGACCGGGTCGGGCGGAAAGGCGCCTTCCGCGCAACTCCCCCGCGATCACTCGCACGCGCTCAGCCTACCGGCGGGCCCTTGCGAACCCCGTCTACGGATCGGGCTGCGAACCCCGTCTACGGATCGGGCTGCGAGACCGGCTGCGTCGGTGCCCGGAGCGGTCAGCTCTTGAAGAGGAACTCCGCCTCGTCGTCGTCGACGAACAGGCGGAGCTCGTCGACGAGCAACGGGTGCTCGAGCAGGCTCGGGTCCTCACCGACCAGATCGTCGGCGAGCGTGCGCGCGGCGACCACCAGCTCCCGATCCGAGCCGAGGCGGGCGAGACGCAGGTCGCTGCGCCCCTTCTGCCGCTCCCCGAGGATGGTTCCCTCGCCGCGCAGCTCGAGATCGGCTTCCGCGAGCTCGAAGCCGTCCACGGTGCGCTCGACGGCCGACAGACGAGCGGCCGCGTCGGGTGCGTCGCTCGCCGACAACAGATAGCACCACGCCGGGTCCGATCCGCGTCCGACCCGACCTCGCAGCTGGTGCAGCTGGGCGATGCCGAAACGGTCGGCGTCCTCGACGACCATGACCGTGGCCTCGGGCACGTCGACGCCGACCTCGATCACCGTGGTGGCGACCAGGACCTGCAAGCGGCCCGCACGGAAGTCCGCCATCGCGCGCTCCTTGTCGGCCGGGCGCATCTGCCCGTGCAGGATGCCGACCTCGAGGCCGGCCAGCTCCTCCTTCGCGAGCCGTTGCGCTTCGGCGACGACCGAGGTGGCTTCGACCTTGGCCGAACCCTCCACCAGCGGGCAGACCACGAAGGCCCTGCGACCGGCGGTGCACTCTTCTCGGATGCGCGCCCAGGCCTCACCTTCCTCGAGTGGACCGCGCAGCCACGACGTCGCGACCGGCAGCCGGCCCGGCGGCAGCTCGTCGACGGTGGTCATGTCGAGATCGCCGAAGACCACCATCGCCGCGGTCCGCGGGATCGGCGTCGCGGTCATCACCAGAAGGTCCGGATCCCGCCCTTCGCCGTCCGCGCCACGGCCCTTGGCTCGCAGTGCCGCACGCTGTTCGACACCGAAGCGGTGCTGTTCGTCGATCACCACCACGCCGAGCGACGCGAAGGTGACCTGATCGGTGAGGAGGGCGTGGGTGCCGACGAGAAGGTCGACCCGACCCGCGGCGAGACCTTCGAGGATCGCGGCGCGCTCGCCGGCGGGCGTCTTCGAGGTGAGCAACGCCGAGGCCAAGGGCCGGCGTCCGCCGAGCACCGAGGGATCCTCGACCTCCAGATCACCGAGCAGCGAGCGAACTTCGCCCAGGTGTTGCTCCGCGAGCACCTCGGTCGGAGCCATCAGCGCGCTCTGGTGACCGCCCTCGACCGCGACGAGCATCGCGGCGAGCGCGACGACGGTCTTCCCCGAGCCGACGTCGCCCTGGAGGAGGCGATGCATCGGGAGCGGACCGGCCAGGTCCTCGGCGATCGTGGCGATCGCCCGCTCCTGCCCGTGGGTCAAGGCGAAGGGAAGGTTGGTGACGAACCGCTCCAGTGCCGTCGGCGACCCGTCCGGACGGTGGACGACGTGGCGGATCCCGCGGGCGTCCGCCTCGAGTCGCCGTCGCCGCAGCACCAGGGCCAGCTGCAACCGGAACAGCTCGTCGAAGGCGAGCCGGCGCCGCGCGGGCTCGGGCGCGTCCATCGTCGTCGGACGGTGGATGTGCTCGAGCGCGGTGGTGCGGTCGAGGAGGCCGAGTTGCTCGAGACGGCCGGAGGGCACCGGGTCGGCGAACCGGCCGGAGCGGTCGAGTGCCTCGTGCACGTACCGGCTGATCCGGGCCGAGGTGAGCTCGGCTCGCTCGGTCAGCGGGTAGACCGGGAAGATCCTGCCGGCCTGGACCGGCTCCTCCGCACTCTCGTCGTCCGACGCGCCTCGCAACACCTCGACGGCCGGGTTCACCAGCTGCAGGACGCCCCGATAGGCGGAGACCGATCCGAAGAGCAACACGAGCGTCCCCGGAGCCAGCTGCTTCGCCCTCCAGGACTGGTTGAAGAACACCACCCGCAGGCGGCCGCCCTCGTCGGCCACGTCGACTTCGACCCGGATGGGTGGACGACGGCCCCGTCCGCGGCGGACCGGTGGCCGCGCCACGCGGGTCACCCTCGCGAGCACCGAGGCCCTCTCCCCCTCGACCAGCGAATCGATCGGGACCATCCTCGTGCCGTCCACGTAACGGCGCGGATAGTGGGTCAGGAGATCGAGCACCGAGGTGATACCCAGCTCGGTGAGCTCGGCTTCGGCCACGCCCCCGACGCCACGCAGCGTGGAGACCGGCAGCTCGGCCAGCTGACCGAGCCGGCGACCGCCCTGCTCGGTCCGTCCCGCGGCGACCTTGGTGGTCACTCGATGGAGAACAGGTACGGGTAGAGCGGCTGGCCGCCGTGATGGACCTCGGTGTCCACCTGTGGCCGGTGGTCGCGGAGCCACTCGGTGATCCGCCGGGTCTCCGCGGGCCCCGAGCCCTCGCCCTCGATGATGGTCACGAGATCGTGATCCGCCGCCACCAGCACCTCGAGGAGCGAGCACGCCGCGCCGGCCACGGTGTCGCCGACCACCTCGATCCCGTCGCGGGAGAGCCCGAGCCAGTCGCCCGTCGAGATCGGTCCCGCCGAGCTGTCGGCATCGCGTACGGCACGGGTCACCTCGCCGGGCACCACCGTGCGCGCGGAGGTCTCCATCGCCTCGGCGTTGGCCTCGCCGTGCGCGCCGGGGTCGTAGGCGAGCAGCGCGGCGAACCCTTCCGCGATGGTCTCCGTCGGCACCACCCACACCTGCTTTTCGGTGAGCTCCTTCACCCGGTCCGCGACCGGACGGATGTTGCCGTTGTTGGGCAGCACGATCACCTCGTCGCCGTGCATCGCGTCGACCGCTTCCACCAGCTCGGCGATCGACGGGTTCATCGACTGCCCGCCGGCGATGATCCCCTGCACGCCGAGGGAGCGGAAGATGCGAGCGATCCCTTCGCCGCTCGCCACCGCGACCACCGCGGTGACCGGCGCCGGACCGAGGGGGATGTCGGAGGGACCACTGTCGGCGGTCTCCGCGGCCTCTCGGACCCAGCGTTCCTCCTCGACCTCCTCGAGAAGGTCGGTGATCCGGATGTTCCGCGGCCGTCCCACGTCGAGCGAGGCTTCGACGGCCGCGCCGATCTCGTCGGTGTGGATGTGGCAGTTCCAGAGGCCGTCGCCCCCGACCACGACGATCGAGTCACCGAGACCAGCCCAGACCTCCTTGAACATCGGAATCGTCTCGTCGGGCGCTTCGAGGAGGTACATCACCTCGTAGCGGAGCTCGGAGAGGGCGTCCTCCGAAGCTGCAGCGGCTGCAGCCGCCGCCGCCGCACGCCGATCGGCAGGTGACCCTGCGCGCCGATCGTTCGACCAGCCCCGGCGATGATCGGTGGTCGCTCCCCCGTCTGCCTCCATGCCGCCGCCCGGCACCGGCTCGGGTTCGGGCATCGCCCTGCCGTCGAGCACACACAGGAGCGCGTCGAAGAAGAGGACGTAGCCCGCGCCACCCGCGTCGACCACGCCCGCTCGCTCGAGCACCGGGAGGAGCGAAGGTGTCCGCTGCAGCGCCTCGTCCGCACCGGTCCTCGCCGCTTCGACCACCTCGAGCAGCGAAGCTCCCGCGTCGGCGGCGGAGCGGGCCGCTTCCGCGGCACCACGGGCGACCGTGAGGATGGTGCCTTCCGTCGGTCGCATGACCGCTTCGCGGGCCAGTTTGTCGGCGATCGCGAGCGCGCTCGAGAAGTCGCCCGGGCCCGGGTCGCCGGCGGCGGTGGTGAATCCCTCACAGAGGCCCCGGAGCAACTGCGAGAGGATGACGCCCGAATTCCCTCGTGCGCCCATCAGCGACCCGTGGGCGATGGCCCGGCACGCCACCTCCATGTCGGGCGACTCGTGCTGGGCGAGCTCGGCGGTCACCGACTCGAGGGTGAGGGCCATGTTGGTGCCGGTGTCGCCGTCGGGGACCGGGTAGACGTTGAGGCGGTTGAGCTGGTGCTGGTGGGCTCGGAGTCCGTCGCGGTACGTCGTCACGACCTCGCACAGCTGCGGCGCGCCGAGCGAGTCCGAGACCACCGTCACGTGGTCGATGCTAACCTTTGCGACTTACTCGAACGACCCCTGGGAGGAGTCCGAAGCGTCATGGGAGCGGTGTGCGACATCTGCGGCAAGAAGCCGTCGTTCGGTATGAACATCAGCCACTCGCACCGGCGCACCAAGCGTCGTTGGGACCCCAACGTGCAACGGGTCCGGGCAATGGTGAACGGGACTCCGAAGCGCATCCACGCCTGCACCTCGTGCATCCGCTCGGGCAGGGTCGTCAAGCGACCGACCCGCGACATCCCGGCCTGAGCCGGCCCACGCCGGCCGCGGCCGGCTCGCGGTTAGGAACCGCCCCGGGGTGACGACGTCGACAGGCCGGGGGCGGGCTGGTGCGGCTCGGCCGGAACCGGAGCGGCAGGGGCCGCATCTGCCGGAGCCCCGTTGGCCGGCGCCCCATCGGCATCGGCCGCGGACGCACTCGTCCGGTGGCCCGCCGTTGCCCGACGGAGTGCCCGAAGGGGTTGACCGTCTCCTCCTCGGTCGCCGCGCGCGCCTCGTCGGGCTCGACCGGGATCTCGACGACGAAGGTCGGGCCCGGGCCCGGCTCGACGGAGACCGTGCCCCCGTGGGCACGGACGATCGCCGCCACGATCGCCAGCCCGAGGCCGGCACCACCCGAGGACCGTGCCCGGGAAGGATCCGAACGGAAGAACGGCTCGAAGATCGAAGGGAGATCGGCGGGGTCGATCCCCGGCCCCTCGTCGTGGACGGTGAGCACCGCTCGGCCGTCTCGGACCGAGACCCCGATACGCACCACGCCCTCGGCCGAATGGGTCAGGGCGTTGACCACCAGATTGTCGACCACCTGTCGCAAACGGCCCGGATCTCCCTCGAGGATCACCGGTTCGGGCGCGTCCACCTCGACCGCTCGGTCGGGGACGGAGACCGCGGACGACTCCGCCGAGCTCCGGGCCACGTCGGCGAGGTCCAGGCGATCACGGCGAAGGGGACGCTCGTGGTCGAGCTGCGCGAGCAGGAACAGGTCGTCCACCAGCGCGCTCATCCGAGCCGCCTCCTCGCGGATATGGCGCATCGACTTCTCGAGGTCGGCCGGCCGGTTGCGCACCCCGAGGTCGAAGAGCTCCGCGTAGCCGACGATGGAGGTCAACGGGGTCCGCAGCTCGTGAGAGGCGTCCGCGAGGAACCGCCGCAACCGCTCCTCCGACGCGGAACGCTCGGCGAAGGCCGCTTCGATCTCGTCCAGCATGGAGTTGAAGGTCGCCCCCAGCTGACCCACCTCGGTCCCTTGGTCGACCGAGCGTCACCCGCTGGGACAGGTCGCCGTGTGCGATCGCACCCGCGGTCTCGGTGATCTCCTCGAGCGGTCGCAGATCGCGTCGGATCATCAACCACGAGAAGATCCCGAGTCCGGCCAGCACGATCAGCGACACCACGAGCTCGATGAGCAGGAGCTGCCGGAGGGTCCCCTCGAGCTCGGTCAGGGGAACCGCGATGACCACCACTCCACCGCTCTTCAGCGGCTTCGCGACGACTCGGTAGGAGAGCGCGCCACTACCCGACCCCGACGCCGAGAAGTAGTAGTCGGCACCCGCGGGCAACCCCGCGCCGGGGAGGCGCGACGGCAAGCACCGGCGCGGTCGGTGAGCGCCCCCCGTAGCTGAAGAACACGTGGGCCTCGGGTTTGCCCTTCGCGTTGCGGAGCTGGCCGTAGGTGCCCGCCGGGACGAGCACTCCCCGGTCGCGGGCACCGGCGAACAGGCCGCCACCGTTGCGGAACTCGAACCCCGCACCTCGCGAGGAGCGGCCCCGCTCGTCGATCCCCGATCTGCTGCCAGGTGGCGCCGTGCGTCGTCAGCGGTCGAGCTTGCGTTCGGGAGGCGCCGCCGGCACCGGCGGTCCGAGCCCCGACGAGGAGAGGAGTGCTCGGCCGACCGGATACGCGGCCGCCTCGAGCTGCTGGTCCACCCGTGTGAGGAGGAACGAGCGCAGCGCGCTGTAGGTCACCGCGTCGCAGATCACCAGGCCCGCGACCACCGTGCTCACCACGAGGAGGAGGAGGCGCACCCGCAGGGTCACCCTCGGGCCTCCGGACGGGCGTTCCGGGCCGGCTCGGCTTCGCGGAGGCAGTAGCCGAGGCCGCGCACGGTGCGGATCATCGAAGGCCCGAGTGCATCGAGCTTCCTCCGCAGGTAGCTGATGTACACCTCCACCATGTTGACGCGTCCGTCGACGCTCGATTCCCACACCCGCTCGCGGATCTGGGATTTCGAGACCACCTGGCCTTCGTTGAGCATGAGGTACTGGAGGAGCCGGAACTCGGTCGGCGTGAGCTCGATCGGGGTGCCCGCACGCCAGACCTCGTGGCTGTCCTCGTGGAGCCGCAGGTCCCCGACCGAGAGCAACGGTCCCTCGTCGACGACCCCCTGGGTGCGCCGCAAGACCGCGTCGATCCGCAGCAGCATCTCCTCGACGCTGAAGGGCTTGGTCATGTAGTCGTCGCCACCGGCCGCGAGACCCTTCAGCCGGTCGTCGAGGCCGTCACGTGCGGTGAGGAAGAGCACCGGCGTCTGGGCGGAACGGCGATCGGCGTTCAGCTGCTCGAGGATCTCGAATCCGTCGAGGTCGGGGAGCATGACGTCGAGCACGACCAGGTGCGGCCGGAAGGTGTGGACGGCTGCCAGCGCCTCGGCACCGGTGTGGGCGACCTCGACCTTGGCGCCTCGGAGGTCGAGCGCCATGGCCACCAGGTCGGTGATGCTCGACTCGTCGTCGACGACCAGGATCCGGCGTCGGTCTAGGGCCACCACTGCTCCACGGGATCCATGGTGCCCGGAGATCCTTACGGTTCGCTGAGAGTCACCGGGCCTCGACCAGGAATCGGTCCTGGTCAGGCGTGAGACGAACCGGCGGCCCCCGGCACTTCAGAACGAGTGGCGCCAGCCTCCGGGCCGGAGCGGCTCGCCGGCGAGCGTGCATTCGCCTCTCCGCTCGGTGCACCGGCCGATCGCCAGGGGCACCCTCAGGCCGAAGGCTTCGAACGCGGTGAGAAGTTCCGACGGCGACGGCGTGGCGACGACCAGCTCGTAGTCCTCGCCCCCGTAGAGCGCCTCTTCGAGGCTGGCTCCGGTCTCGGCCGGCACCTCGTCGAGGGCGACGCCGACACCCGACGCGTCGCCGAGACGCCCCACGTCGGCTGCGAGCCCGTCCGAGACGTCGATCGCCGCGCTCGCCCCGGACCGTCTGGCCGCCTCCCCTTCTCCGATCCGTGCCCGTGGGCGGAGGAACCGGGCGGCCAGCTCGGATCGCGGGGCGTCTCCCCCCCGGAGCCGTCGGAGGCCGGCCGCGGCACCACCGAGCGGCCCGGTCACGAAGAGGGCGTCGCCCGGCTTCGCACCCGAGCGGAGCAGGGCCGGAGGGTCGGCGCCACCCTCGAGGGTGCCGACGGCCGCGACCGAGACCACGAGCACCGGCGCCGCCGAGAGGTCTCCACCCACGATGCGACAGCCGGTCTCCTCGGCGGCTTCGCCGATCCCCGATCCGACCGCTTCGAGCCCGCTCCCGGGCGGCGCGGCCATCGAGACCACCGCGTAACGGGGCCGGGCGCCCATCGCGGCGAGATCGGAGAGCGACACCATGAGCGACTTGTACCCGACGTCCTCCGGGTCGCCGAGAGCCGGATCGAAGTGGACCCCCTCGACGACCAGGTCGGTGGTGAGCACGACGGGCTCCTCCCCGAGCAGGACGACCGCCGCGTCGTCGCCGATCCAGGTCTCACCCGGTGCCGGACCGGCGCCGGCCGCCGCCTCGAACCCGACGCGGAGCCGCTCGATCAGGTCGAACTCGTCGAGCGCGCCCTCCGACCCTTCGTGGCCAGGGTCGGAATTGGGGCGTTCCACCTGCCTTGCCTACCATTGTGCGAAGGCGCCCCCACTACAATCGAGCGCCTCCGGCACCGGCCTCCTCGGATGGGCCGCGTTCCCGGCTCGTTCGGCAGACCGAGGAGGAACCACCGCCCATGGCCCCCACCGACCACAAGCAGCTGATCGACTGGGTGGACGAGGTGGCGGCAATCACCGAGCCCGATGAGATCGAGTGGTGCGACGGCTCCGCGGAGGAGTACGACCGGCTCTGTCAACTGCTGGTCGACAAGGGGACCTTCACCCAGCTCTCCGACGCCAAGCGACCGAACAGCTACTGGGCCCACTCCGACCCCGGCGACGTCGCGAGGGTCGAGGACCGGACGTTCATCTGCTCGCTCGACGAGTCCGACGCCGGGCCGACCAACAACTGGCGAGATCCCGCCGAGATGCGCGAGATGCTGACCGGCCTCTTCCGCGGCTCGATGCGCGGCCGGACCATGTACGTCGTGCCCTTCTCGATGGGGCCGCTCGGTTCGTCGATCGCCCACATCGGGGTGCAGATCACCGATTCCGCGTACGTGGCGGTCTCCATGCGGATCATGACCCGGATGGGCCGCGGCGCGCTCGAGGTGCTCGGCTCGAACGGCGATTTCGTCCCGTGTCTCCACTCGGTCGGCGCGCCGCTCGCCGAGGGCCAGGCCGACTCGAGCTGGCCGTGTGACTCCGAGAACAAGTACATCGTGCACTTCCCCGAGACGCGTGAGATCTGGTCGTACGGATCCGGCTACGGCGGCAACGCACTCCTCGGCAAGAAGTGCTTCGCGCTGCGGATCGCCTCGGTGATGGCCCGTGACGACAACTGGCTCGCCGAGCACATGCTGATCTTGAAGCTCACCTCGCCGGCCGGGGAGACCCGCTACGTGACCGGCGCCTTCCCTTCCGCCTGCGGCAAGACCAACCTGGCGATGCTGATCCCGACACTTCCGGGTTGGAAGGTCGAGACCGTGGGCGACGACATCTGTTGGATGAAGTTCGGCTCGGACGGGCGCCTCTACGCGATCAACCCCGAAGCCGGGTTCTTCGGTGTGGCGCCGGGCACCAACATGAAGACCAACCCGAACGCCATGCTCACCCTCGACGGGAACGCGATCTTCACCAACACCGCGCTGACCGACGACGGCGACGTCTGGTGGGAGGGGATGAGCGACCCGCCGCCCGCCCACCTCACCTCCTGGAAGGGCGAGGACTGGACCCCCGAGTCGGGAACGACCGCGGCGCACCCGAACGCCCGCTTCACCGTCCCGGCCTCCCAGGACCCGGCCATCGCCGCCGAATGGGAGGACCCGGTCGGCGTGCCCATCGACGCGATCCTCTTCGGTGGGCGTCGCGCGTCGGTGGTGCCGCTGGTGTTCGAGTCCCGCGATTGGCAGCACGGGGTGTTTCTCGGCTCGATCATGGCCTCCGAGACGACCGCCGCCGCGGCCGGCGCGGTCGGCAACCTCCGGCGCGACCCCTTCGCCATGCTTCCCTTCTGCGGCTACAACATGGCCGACTACTTCGGCCACTGGTTGGAGATCGGCGCGTCCGCCGATCCCGAGAAGCTGCCGAGGATCTTCTACGTCAACTGGTTCCGCAAGGGCGAGGACGGCAAGTTCCTCTGGCCGGGCTACGGCGAGAACTCCCGGGTGCTCGAGTGGGTCTTCGAGCGGGTGAGCGGCAGGGGCGACGCGGTCGAGACCCCGATCGGCCTGGTGCCCGGAGCCGGCGCCATCGACACCGACGGCCTCGACGTGTCCGACGAGCAGATGGCCAAACTGCTCACCGTGGACAAGGCCGAATGGCGCGACGAGGTGCCGAGGATCCGGGAGCACTACGCGATCTTCGGTGACCGGCTGCCCTCCGAGCTGCGCGCCGAGGTCGACAAGCTCGAGCAGCGCTTGTCCTGAGCCAGGCCGCGCCGGGCCGGCTCCACTCAGCCCTGGCCGAACTCGGGTTCTTCACGCACGGCTCGTAGGGAGCTCATGTAGGAGACCGCGGCGAGCGCGGCGCTGACTCCCATCACCGCGTTGCCCGCCGGGACCGGCAGCGACAAGACCACCGGGACGAGCGACCCGACCACCCACATCAGCTGCAGCTGGGTCTCGAACCGACCGAAGGCGCGACCCTGGTCGAGCTCGCGCACGTGGCGCTGGACCAACGCATCGAAAGAGGGCTTCGCCGCGGAGCCCGCCGCCCCGACCGCGAGTGCCACGACCGCCTGGAACAGACGCGCGTGCACCAGCACGCCGAGGCTGGCGACGATCGCCACCAACCAGAGGCAGCCGGTGAGGATCTGCTGTTCGGAAAAGGCGCGCCGGATGCGCGCCACCAGCAGCACACCGATCAGCGCCCCCGCGGTCATCGACCCGAGCAGGAGCCCGAACCACCAGGTGGCGGCCCCCTCTCGGCGCAGCCCGAACGCCAACAGGAAGGTGAGGAACCCGAGCAGTGCCTTCAGCACCGACATCGGCATCAACGCGAGCAGCACCTGGCGTCCCGCGAAGGGTCGGAACGCGGCGAGGTCCTCGGCGTCGCCCGCCCAGACGTTCTCGAGATGGGGCGCGTCGCGCACCGCTTCCGTCGCCACCTTCGCCGTCGGGGCTCGGGATCGCTCCTCCCGTCGTCGCCGCTCGCGCAGCTGACGCACCGGCAGCCGGGCGCCCGCGAGCGCGGCGACCGCGAACACCACCATGTCGGTCCAGAGGACGCCCGGGGAGCCGAAGATCTTGAAGATCGCGACCGCGGGGAGTGCGAACACGATGCCCGAGAGGGCGGCCAGCAGCCCGAGCCGCGCGTTGAGCGTCGCGAGGTCCGGTTCGCGGGTGGGCACGCCGCCGGTCGGGCTCGCGACCTCGATGACCGGCGTGCCGTAGGGCGGCGTGGACGGGTCCTGGCCTGCGGCGTCCGGACCTGTCGCATCGTGGCTGCCCGGATCGTGGGTGCCCGAACGGTGCCGGTGCCGGCGTCGGCGTCGAGCGCGGCGATTTCGGGCACGAGCGCACCCTTGGTGACCACGTAGACCTTCGAGAGCACGAGCATCAAGAAGGCCTCGGGAAAGAGCAGCAGCGAGTGCAGGTCCCGCGCCACGAACGGGCAGAGCACCGCGCGGCCGAGTGCCGAGGTCACCACCATCGCCCGACGGGCGCCTCGGCTGCGGTCGATGAGAGGGCTGAGCGCCGGCGCGACCACCGCGAAGGGCCCGATGGTCAAGAGCAGGTACAACAGCACCTTGTCCTTCGCCTCGGTCGGCGAGATGGAGAAGAAGAGCGATCCCGCGAGCGACACCGCGAAGAGGGTGTCGCCGGCGGTCATCAGCACGTGGGTGAGCGCCAGTCGGCCGAAGGCCCGGGTCTGATCGAACAGGTCGGCGACGGCCGTCCTGGCCAGCCGCCGGAACTGGTCGCCTCGCTCGCGGACGCCCACGTTGGCATGGTACGCGGCGGGTGGTCCGCCAAAGGCTCCATCGGCGCTTCGGGGGTAAGGTTCCGCGACGACACATTCCCGTCCCGAGGAGCGATGCATGCCGGTCAACGCCTACGTGCTCATCCAGACCGAGGTCGGAAAGGCCGCCACCGTCACTCGTGCCGTCTCCGGGCTCGACGGGGTCGTGGCCGCGGAGGGCGTCACCGGACCTTACGACGTGATCGTGCGAGCCGAGGCGGGCACCGTCGACGAGCTGGGTCAGATGGTCGTCGGCCGCATCCAGCTCATCGACGGCATCACCCGCACCGTCACCTGCCCGGTCGTCAACCTCTGATCGCGGCCGAGCCGCATCTGATCCCGGCGGGGCGCATCTGGTCCCGGCTGGGCGCAGGACGCCGCCGGGAGGGCGCGACCCCGGTTCAGGTGATCGCGCCCGAGCCCCGGAGCTCGCTGATCTCCGCTTCGCTCACGCCCCAGTCGCTCAGTGCCTCGTCCGCGCGCTGTCCGGGATTGGGTGGTGGCCAGCGGATGGAACCCGGCGTCGCGGCGAAGCGCGGTGCCGGGGACGGCTGGAGGACGCCGGCAACCTCGCAGAACGTGCCGCGCTGTGCGTTGTGCGGATGCTCGGCAGCCTCGGTCATCGAGAGGACCGGCGCGACGCAGGCGTCGGTTCCTTCGAAGATCGACGTCCACTCGTCCCGTGTCTTGGTGGCGAAGACGGCTGCGAACCGCTCTTTCATCTTCGGCCACTCGTCGCGGTCCATTTGCTCCGGGAGATCTTCTTCGGCGAGGCCGGTCAGCTTGATCAGCTCCGCGTAGAACTGCGGCTCGATGGCACCCACCGCCATGTTGCCACCGTCACTCGTCTCGTAGACCTCGTAGAACGGCGCGCCGGTGTCGAGGAGGTTGGTGCCTCTCTCCTCTTTCCACATGCCGGTGGCGAGCAGGGTGTAGGTCAAGGTCATCAGGGCGGCCGCGCCGTCGACCATCGCGGCATCGACCACCTGGCCCTCGCCGGTCCGGCCCGCGTGGAGGATCGCCGCCAGCATCCCGAACGCGAGGAGCATGCCGCCACCGCCGAAGTCACCGACCAGGTTGAGCGGCGGCACGGGTCGCTCGCCCGCCCTTCCGATCGGGTCGAGCACGCCGGCCAGCGCGATGTAGTCGATGTCGTGTCCCGCGGCAGCGGCCATCGGCCCCTCCTGGCCCCAACCGGTCATCCGCCCGTAGACGAGCTTCGGGTTGCGGGCGAGACACTGGTCGGGTCCGAGACCGAGGCGCTCCGCCACGCCGGGTCGGAATCCCTCCATCAGCCCGTCGGCCCGCTCCACCAGCTGGAGAACCAGCGCGACGCCGTCTGGGTGCTTCAGGTCGACGGCCACCGACCGTCGCCCGCGGTTCATGAGATCGACGTGGGGCTCCTGGTTGGGGGGATAGATCGCCCGCTCCGACCGGTCGATGCGCACGACGTCCGCGCCGGCGTCGGCGAGCATCATCCCGGCGAAGGGAGTGGGCCCGATCCCTGCCAGCTCGACGATCCGGACACCCTCGAGCGGGCCGCTCATCGCAAACCACCCGGTGCGGTGAGCCCGCGAACCGATGCGGACGATGACCCGGAGAGTGATCGAGGTACCCGGTGGGAGCGCATGGCGGGATGCTGGCCCGAGATCCGAGGTGGGTCAAATGCGGCGAGCTATGCGCCGGGTGACACGGAGCCGACGATCCTTTCGATGAGGCCCGAGGACACGTCGTAACGCCAACCCTCGACCGCGACTCCCTCGGGCAGGAGCGAGCAGGTTCGCACCCGCTCCACGTCCTCGCGAAGCGCTCCGTCGGGATCGTCCATGGCGAGGAACTCCCACGACGCCGTTCCCTCGGTTCCGGCCTTCTCGAGTCGCGCGAGCACCTCGTCTTCACCGATGCCGGCGAGCGCGCACTCGGTGTGCTGCATCACCGCGATCCCGCGGACGGACAGGAGCCGGGTTGCGAGGACGAGCGAGCGAAGAACGTCGGGGGTCACCCGTCCACCGGCGTTGCGCAGGATCTTGGCGTCCCCCGGCCGGAGACCGAGCATCGCGAGCGGCTCGATCCGGGTGTCCATGCAGGTGACCAGTCCGAATCCCTTGGCAGCGGCCGGCGGGACACCACCGAGGTCGAAGCCCTTGGCCGCGGCGCGATTGGCCTCGAGGAGCTCGTCGAACACGGTCACGATCTTGGCAGACCGGCTCGGCCCGCAGGTTCTCCGACCCAGCATCCGACGCGAGGTCCCGTGACCGGGGTGGCCCGAACGCCCGCCGCCGACCGTCTGTCATCATGGTTCGGTCCCTGTGCCACGCGTGGCGGCGGTAGGCGGACACCCGACCTCCTCCGCGAGCGCCAGGCCCGACGACAAGGAGGGATCCCGTGCACGTCGCACCACTTCACTTGGTCAAGGGGCGTCCGGCCCGGTTGGCCATGGCGGCCGGTCTCGCGCTCGGTATCGCCGGTACGTCCGGCACCGCTCTGCTCGCAAGCTCGGTCGCCTCGGCGTCGCCGCTCAAGGTCACCAGCTGCAACGACTCGGGTCCCGGGTCGCTCCGCGCCGAAGTGGCCGGCGCTGCACCCGGGGGAACCGTCCAGTTCGCGGCGAACTGTCCGGCCGGCCCCACCGGCATCCCCACCATCACCCTCACCTCGGGACCGATCGTGATCGCGACGAGCCTGACGCTCGAGGGACCCGGCGCGAGCTCGCTCGCGATCAGCGGGGGCGGCGACGTTCCCGTCTTCCTCACCCAGCCGGTCACCGCGACGATCTCCGGTCTGACCATCACTGACGGCACCGGTTCGTCGGGCGGCGGCGCGAGCTCGGGTCCGTCGACCGGAGGCGGCATCACCAATGATGGGACGCTGACGCTCGAGGGATCGAAGGTGTCGGGCAACTCGGCCACCGGAGCGGGCGGTGGGATCTTGAACACCGGGACGCTCACCCTCAACCACACGACGGTCTCGGGCAACACGGTGACCGGGGGGAGCCTCGCGAGCGGGGGGTCGGAGGGTGGCGGCGGGATCATGAACGGCGGGACGCTCACCCTCTCCAACACGAACGTCTCTTCCAACACGGTGAACACAGGTGCCGTCGCCAACGGAGGCTCGGCGGGCGGTGGCGGGATCTTCAACAGCGGAACGCTCACCCTCTCCAACACCACGGTCTCGGCCAACACGGTGACCGCGGGGACTCTCGCAACCACCGGATCGCCACCGGGCGGCGGAGGGATCTTCAACAGCGGGACGCTGACGCTCACCCGCAGCGCGATCTCGCACGACAGCGCGACCCCGGGAACCGTCGTCGGAGGAGGGTCGCTGACCGGCGGTGACGGCGGCGGGATCCTGCAGGCCGGCGGAACGCTCACCATCGGGCACAGCGCCATCACCGACAACATCGCCAACGGAGGAATCGGGCCGGCCTTGGCGAACAGTGGCGAGGGTGGAGGGATCTTCTACTTCTTCCGACACACCTCCTCCGGCCACCAGCTGATCAACGGCAGCCAGGTGGCCGGCAACTCCTCTTCGGGCGACGGTGGAGGGATCTTCAACGGAGGCGACACCGCCATCACCGGCGGCACCATCACCGGCAACACCGCCCTCGGTTCCGGAGGTGGGATCGACAACGGGGGGACGCTCACCCTCGGCAAGGACACCATCTCCGACAACACCGACGTGACCGGTGGTGGCGCCATCTATTCCGGCTCCCTCGTCGGGGCGACGACTCCTCCTGCGGTCACTGCGGTGAAGACCTCGATCGTCCAGGCGAACGGCACCGGTCTCGGGGTTCTCGTCAAGGACGGCACCGCGACGATCAGCGACAGCAATCTCGCGGTCTGCACCACCTGCTGAGGTCCGGCACCCGACAGCCGTCGAAGGGAGCAAGGATCTCCCCATGCCACCGGCGCGCCAAGCAATCGGCCCCGGACGGGTCAACCTGATCGGCGACCACACCGACTACAACCTCGGCGTCGCACTGCCGATGGCGGTCGGCCTCGGGGTGACCGTCGAATTCGAGCCGTCGCAGGGCTCCACGCTGGAGGTGACGTCTGCGGCGTTTCCGGACCGGGCCGCGATCATCGACGTCACGACCGATGATCTGCCGGTCGCGTCGTTCGAGCCGGCATGGGCGCGGCCGGTTGCCGCAATGGCCACGCTGGTGCGGCCGGGGCCGGGGAACCTGCGCATCGAGTCGGACCTCCCGATCGGCGCGGGGCTCTCCTCGAGTGCGGCGCTCTGCGTGGCGCTGGCAGACGTCTTCGGCGTCGGAGGTTCGGCAGTCGAGCTCGCGCGCCTCTGCCAGGAGGCCGAGCGTCGGGCCGGCTCACCGGTCGGCGCCATGGACCCACTGGTGTGCGCCGGCGCTCGCTCCGGTCACGCGCTCCTCATCGACTTCTCCTCCATGACCACGCGACAGATCCCCCTGCCGGCGGAGGCAGAGGTGGTGGTCGTCGACTCCGACCGGCCCCGCACCGTCGCCGGCTCGGCCTACGCCGAGCGGGTGGCCGAGTGTCACGCGGCCGCTGCATTGATCGGACCTCTCGGCGCGGCCGACGAAAAGGAGGCGGGGTCGATCGCCGATCCTGTCCTGCGCTGCCGAGCCCGCCACGTGACCACCGAGTGCCGGCGTGTGCGTGCGTTCGCCGGCGCGCTCGCGGCCGGCGAGCTGGCGGATGCGGGACGGCTGATGACCGAGAGCCACCAGAGCCTCTCTCACGACTTCGAGGTCTCGACGCCGGAGATGGACCGGCTGGTCGGATGGCTCGACTCCCTCGACGGCGTCTACGGCGCCCGAATGACCGGCGCCGGCTTCGGCGGTTGTGCGGTCCTGCTCGCACGCCCCGGCGCCGTCGACTCGGCATCCTTGCCGAACCGCGCATGGCGGTTCGAGGCGGTCGACGGGGTCCTCGCCGCGCGGGAGCCGCACCGGGTCGCGCCTACTGCTCCCACTGCTCCTCCGGCGGCGGACGGAGACGCCGTGTGATCACGCGCTGGAGGACGACCGGCTTGCGTACGTCGTCGATCTCGTGCACCCCGCCGTTCTCCCACAGGACGAGCTCGAGGCGCCCGGTGTCGACGAGGCGACGGAGCAGCGACTGCACCACGTCCGCCCTTGCGATCTCGGAGAGCCCGACCTCGAAACGGGGTCGGGAGACGGCTCCCCAGCAGACGAGGATCCGCGTGGTGGTGAGCACCAACCGGGTCCGACGCCAGCGCACGACGCGGGCGGCCAGCCAGAGGCAGGGCACGGCCACGACCACACCCTCCACCCAGTGGAGATCGACCGAGGTGTGAGGGATCCCCACGTCGAGCGTGATGCCGATCGCGATCGCCACCAGCGCCGCGGCGAGCGGGCCGGCGAGGAAGGACCAGTGTGGCGCGATGTCCACCAGGACCTCCTCGGTCGGGTGGAGCGAGATCCGGCGAACCGGCAACCTCAGGCCAGCTTGCCGGCGATCGAACCAGCCGATCGCAGCACCGTGCCGTCCGCGCCGGCAGTGGTGTAGGCGTGGGTGGGGCGCTGGCGCGCCTCGTCGAGCAGGTCGCCGAGCAGGGACCCGAAAGCCAGCTCGGGTGCGACCCAGAGATAGCGTGCGAGCGATCCCGGAATCGTGTTGACCTCGTTGACGACGAACTCCGTCCCGTCCGAGAGGAAGTCGATCCGCGCCACGCCGCGAATCGACGCGAGGCCCGCGATCTGCTCGGAAGCCGCTCGCAAGGCCTTCTCGAGCTCGGAGGGGATCCGCGCGGGAAGCTCGCGTTTCGCTCCGGCCATGCCCTCACCCGCCACGTACTTGTCGCGGTAGTCGAGGATGTCGGCCGCCCCACTGGAGCGGATCGGACGCTCGATGGCCGACAGCTGGAGCGTGGGCCAGGTGCGGACCCCGATCTGGAGATCCTCCATGTCCGGTCGGTACGGCTCGAGGACCGCCCCGGCGCCGAGGTGCGGATTCGCCGGCAACCGCGCGAGCGCGGTCTCGAAGTCCTCGACGACGTCGATGCCGATCGAGGAACCGCCGAAGCGCGGCTTGACGATGTAGGGCCCCGCGAAGGTCGGAGCCGCCCCGTCGGGCGCGAGCAGATGGCGGGGCAGGGTCGGCAGCCCGGCACCTCCGACGACCGCCCCGAAGGCGAGCTTGTCCATCCCGAGCGCCGCGCCGGCCGCGGTCGGGCCGGTGTAGCGGATGCCCGCGAGGTCGAGGGCGGCCTGCAGGGTGCCGTCCTCACCGGGGCCGCCGTGACAGCAGATGAGCGCGACATCGAGATCGAGAGGCCGTGCGCGCCCGAGCCGTCCGCCCGGATCCACGAATCCCCCGCTCGGTGCGGCGACGAATTGCAGACGTGCCGCACCCCGCGGGACGCCCTCGAGGAACGCCTCGGCCTCGAGCCCGGCGTCGACTTCGAACCACTCCCCCGTCTTCGACCAGAAAAGGGCGCGCACCGAGCCGACCGGCGCGTCCGCTCCGCGGGTCGCCCCCCGAGCTGCCTGCAGGCCGGTCAGCACGCTCACGTCGTGCTCGGGGGACGGACCTCCGAAGATGACGGCGACGTCGGACACGGGGGGTGATTCCTCCGATCTACAGCACCGACGGAGGACTCCGACGGCGGGCTCGGAAGGTCAAGGGTAGTGGTCCGGCAAGTCGTTCTCGTACAGCACCGCGTCCCCCGCTCCGAGGTGGCCACGAACCCACTCGACGGCTTCCCGGCGCTCTCCGAGCATGCGGACCGACAGGTGCGCGGTACCGGCCGAAGCGGCACCGTCGCGCAGCGCCTTGCGGTTGGTTCGACCCACGATCACCAGGTCGTCGGCGACTGCGGCGATCGCGGTTGCGAACTTGCAGTTCTCGTCGTACTGGCGCGTGCCGAGCTCGACCATGCCGGGCGTCACCACGACGACCCGATGATCCGCTCGGGCCCCGTTGCCGCCGACGCTCGCGGCGAGTGCCGCGAGGGCGGCCGAGACCCCTGCCGGGTTGGAGTTGTAGGTGTCGTCGAGCACCGTCACGCCAGAGGCAGCTGCGCGCGGCGAGCAGGCGGTGGTCGACCGCGGGCAGCTCGATGATCTTCGCCGAGAGCGCCGTCGGAATCGACGCCGAGCGCGAGCGCCGCCCCGACTGCGCAGGCCAGATTGACCGGCTGCACGCCCGGCGGGACTGCGACCTGCTCGACGACGTCGCGCCCTCCACGAAGACGGAGAGCGAGCCACCGGCCGCGTCGCGCACCACGCAGACGTCGACCGAGCGGTCGACAGCCGAGCACCGCACGACGCGCTTGCCCGCTCCCTCCGCGTCCTCGGCGAGCGCGGCGAGACGGGGGTCGTCGACCGGGAGGACGACGATCGGGGCGAGCTCGAGGATCTCTGCCTTCGCCCGGAGCACCACGTCCTCGGACCCGAACCGCTCGAGGTGAACGGGACCGATCGCGGTGATGATCGAGACGTCGGGACGGCACCATCGGCAGAGCTCGGCGATCTCACCCGGACCGTAGGTGCCCATCTCGGCGATGAACACCCGGGTGCCGTCCGCAAGGTGTTCGTTGACCGCTCGGGCCAACCCGGCCCGGTTGTTGAAGCTGGCGGGCGACGCGACCACCGGCTGTGACGTGCCGAGCAGGTGCGCAAGGTGGCTCTTGGTCGACGTCTTCCCGTACGACCCGGTGATGGCGACGACGGTCGGTGCCACTCGGCGGAGGCGCTGCTCGGCCGCGTCGACGTAACGGGCGGCCAGCCGTCGCTCGATCGGCGCGGTCAGCCCGCACGCCGCATCGACGAGGAACGGGACGGCGAGCGCGGCAACGAGCGCGAGCACCGAGGCCGGGCCGCTCAGGATTCCGACGAGGACCACGATCACCTCGAGCAGCCGCCCACACGAGGGCGAGGGTGCGCAGCCGACGTGTCCACGCCAGCGGTGACGAACGGCCACGGATGCCGAGGCCGAGCGGCCCGGCGGCCACGACCGCGGCAGTGACCACACCGACGACCGGCCACCACGACGCAACCGCCGCGGCGACGACCGCGGCGACGGCGAGCCCGGCGTTCCAAGGTGTGATCCGCCACCAACGCACCGCGAAGCGGCTCACCGAGCCCGGAAGGTAGTGCTCGCGCTGGGCGACCCGCAGCCATCGCAAGCCGGCCGGGACACACGAAGCGGTGCAGGCGCCGACCGTCAACCAGGCCAGGCCCTCGTCGAAACGCATCGTCACGGCGAGGCGGTTTCGCCCGCTCCGACCAATGCGTGGAACAGCGCGTCGGGCGCCTCGAGCGGGAGGAGGTGACCGACACCGTCGACCACCTCGAGCCTCGCCTGCGGCAGGATCTCGGCCGCCCGCTCCGCGACCTCGACCGGTACGTCGTGGTCGTCGGCGCCCCACAGCAGGACGACCGGGCAGACGACGCCCGGCAGCACGTCGGCGTACTGCTCGGCGAGCACCTGCACCAGCACGCTCCTCATCACCCCCGACGCGGCCCGGTAGTCGGACGACCCGAAGCGCATCCGGAACGACTCCATCCGCTCGTCGCCGATCAGACCGGCTCGGTGGAGCCGGCGACCGACGCGGTAGGAGAAGGCGGGGCGCGAGCGGCGGCCCTTCCGGTCGAGCAGCGGCACTCCGGTCAGGACGAGGCGATCGATCCGCCCGGGCACCATCTGCTGCAGGCGCAACCCGACCTTTCCGCCAAACGAGTGGCCGACGACCACCACCCGGTCGGCGAGTTGGCCGCTCTCGAAGAGCGGGAGGAGTTGCTCGGCGTACCACTCGGTCCCCGCCGGCCCGGATGGTGGCGGGGTCGCGCCGAACCCGGGGAGATCCGGACCGATCGCGCTCGGCATCGAACCGGGTCGATCGGCGAAGAGGCGGTCGAAGTCGGCATGGGTCCTCGCCCACCCGTGCAGGACCAGCACGCTCGGGCGCTCCTGCCCCCAGGTGCCGCCGAAGAGGCGACCACCGGCGAATGACTTCAGCACCGGTACACCCTATCGATAGCCTCGGCCGACGTGGAGCCACGCGAGGCGAGGTCGATGGGTCGCGCCCGGCGTGCGGTGCTCGAGGGCGATCCCTTCGAGAGGGCGCTCGACGGGCTCACCGAGTCCCAGGCGCGAGCCGTCGCGTCCGACGCACGGGCACTCTGCGTCGTGGCGGGAGCAGGGTCGGGCAAGACCCGCGTCCTCACCCTCCGGATGGCACGGCGCATCCGCGACGGCAGCGCCGCGGCGGATCACACCGTCGCATGCACCTTCACCCGCAAGGCGGCGCGTGAGCTGCAGGAGCGTCTCCGGGGCTACGGCGTCGCCGTCTCGCCTCCCGCTCCGACCGGTGCCGCGACCGCGCCCGGAGTGCGCGCGGGCACCATCCACCGGCTCGCGCTCGGACTGCTGCGTCGTCACGCGCTCGACTCGGGACGCCCGGTGCCCACGATCGACGGCGACCGCGATCGCGAGACTCCATCGCATCACCGGCGATCGCGCGGTCGCGGCCGCGGTGGACGTCGAGATCGGCTGGGCGAAGGCGCAGTGCCTCTCTCCCGAACGTTACGGGATGGCGGCCGCGCGGGCGGGAAGAAACCCGGTCGTGGCGCCCGAACGGGTGGTCGAGGTGTTCGTCGACTACCAGGTGAGCCTCCGACGTGCCGAGCGGGTCGATCTCGACGACATCCTCGTGCAGGCGACCGAACGCCTCGTCGAGGACCAGGCGTTCGCCGACCGCGCGCACTGGCGCTACCGCCATCTCTTCGTCGACGAGTTCCAGGACATCAACCCGGCCCAGTACGCGTTCGTCGAGGCTCTGAGCGGCGAGGAGAAGGACCTCTGCGCGGTCGGCGACCCGAACCAGGCGATCTACGGGTGGAACGGCGCCGACCCCACCCTCCTCGGCCGCCTTGCCGATCTCGTCCCGAGTCTCGAGACGATTGCGCTCGGGGAGAACCACCGCTCGACGCCCCAGGTGGTGGCGGCCGCGGCCGCCGCACTCGGTGACTCCGGCGTCGCGCCGCCGCGCTCGGCGGCACCGGACGGGCCCCTGCCGGTGATCACCGCCTACGACGACGCGATCGCCGAGGCAGAAGGAATCGTGTCGGTGCTGCTCGGGTGGCGCGAAGACGGAATCCCCTGGCACGAGCAGGCGGTGTTGGCCCGCACCCACGACCAGCTGCTCGAGATCACGGCCGCGCTCGGGCGGGCCGGCATCCCGGTTCGCATGGCGTCGAGCCCCGAGCGAGACCGCTCGAACGAGCAGACCGACGACCGACCGGCGGAAGGCGGGACGTCCGGCGCGGTCGAGCTCGCCACCTTCCACCGCGCGAAGGGCCTCGAGTGGACGGCGGTCTGCATAGCGGGGCTGGAGGACGGTTACGTTCCGATCGTCCACGCCGGCACCGACGCGTCGCGGGCCGAGGAGCGCCGGCTGCTCTACGTGGCGTTGACCCGTGCCTCCCGCGAGCTGCACTGCTCGTGGGCGCGGACCCGGGCCACCGGGGCAGGTCGAAGGGCAGAGCGACGCCCGTCCCCGTGGCTGGCCCCGATCGAGCGCCTCGCGAGGCAGGGCACCGGACGGATCGGACCCACCGAGGGGAGCCGGCGGGTGGCCGCGCTCCGCGCCGGTCTCGGCGCGACACCGACGCTCAGTCGACGTCCACGTCGATGAAGACCGGGGCGTGGTCCGAGGGCTTCTCGCCCTTGCGTGCGTTGCGGTCGATCAACCCGTAGCTCGCTCCGGCCGCCAGCGACTCGGTGAGCAGGATCAGGTCGATGCGCAGACCCTGGTGCTTGTGGAACGCGCCGCCGCGGTAGTCCCACCAGGTGAAGAGATCCTCGTCCTGGTAGAGCCGGCGGAAGGCGTCGACGAGACCCCAATCCTCGAGACGTCCGAGCGCGGCACGCTCGGGTTCGCTCACGTGGGTCTCACCCACGAACAGCGCCGGGTTCCAGACGTCGCGGTCCTCGGGCGCGACGTTGAAGTCGCCGCACACCGCGACCTTCGACGAAGGGGTCGTGGTCTCCTCGAGCAACTCGCGGAGCCTCGCCAGCCAGTCGAGCTTGGCGGTGTACTGCTCGCTGTCGAGGGAGCGACCGTTCGGGACGTACACCGACACGACGCGCACCCCACCGCACTCGGCCGCCACCAGCCGAGTCCCCTGCTCGTCGTCGACCGAGCCGAGACCGCTCGCCACCTGGTCGAGGCCCACCCGGCTGGCGATGGCCACCCCGTTCCACCGCCCGTTGCCGTGATGGGCGGTCTCGTAGCCGAGTGACTCGAAGGCCTCGTGCGGGAACGACGCGTCGTCCTGCTTGGTCTCCTGCATGCAGAGGACGTCGGGGCGCGCGTAACCGAGCCACTCCTCGACCCTCGGGAGCCGCGCGTTCAGCGAATTGACGTTCCAGGTGGCGATGCGCATCGGCGATCTCCCGCTCCGGTCCGGCCGGTCAGTCCCCGGCCGGCGAGCCGTCGACCAGCACGAACAGCAACTCCGCCTCGCAGGCCAGCTCGCCGTCGACGGTTGCACGGCCCGAACCCCTGCCCCCGCGGCTCGACATCCGACCGAGGGTCACCTCGAGCTCCAAGCGATCGCCCGGGACGACCTGCCGCCGGAACCTCGCCCGCTCGATCCCGCCGAAGAGTGGCAGCCTGCCCGCCTGACCAGGGTCGGCGAGCACCGCGACGGCACCCAACTGGGCGAGGGACTCGACCATCAGTACGCCAGGCAGCGTCGGCCGCCCCGGAAAGTGCCCTGCGAAGAAGGGCTCGTCGCCGGTGAGTTGCCACGCGCCGGTTGCGTACTGTCCCGGCTCGACGGTGTGCAGCTCGCTCACGAAGAGGAAGGGGTCGCGATGGGGGAGGTAGTCGGTGGCCTGCACGAGTGCCGAGGTTATCGGCGGTGCACCGAGACGGCCCGGCGGACTCAGCGAGCGACGCCGGGCAGTGCGAGCTCGGCACGTCGGTGCGTCGCGTCGAGCGACACGAGGACGAAGCGACGCGTCTCGCCCTTGGCGAGGACCTGACGCGCGTGGGTCGGCGCCGGACGCCCCAGCCCACGAAGGGGCACATGGCACATCATGTCGCCGACCGCGATGTGGGCGCCGTGCGAGGTGAACGAGACGACGGTGCCCTCGATGGTGCTCCCGACCGGGTGGTCGGCGACGAAGGTGAGGAAGGTCATCGGATCGTTGATCGCGCTCGACCCGGCCGCGGTGGCGCCGTCCTCGACCGGGGCGCCGCCTTTGCCGCTCTTGGCTGCCTTCGCGGCAGAGGATCCCTTGCCGGCCTTCTTGGCGCCGCTTTGGAACCGGCGGCCTTGCCGGCGACGGTCTTCTTCGCGGACTTGGAGCCCGCGGCCTTCTCCGCGCCGGGCTTCTCCGTGGCGGCCTTCTTCGGCGCCGCGGTGGCCTTCGCCTTCTTTCCGCGTTTCTTCGCGCCGTTCGAGGCCACCTCGCGTGCTGCGCCTCTCGTCTTCGTGGCCTTCGACGCCTTCACGGCGGGTACCGCCTTGGACGGCTTCGACGCCTTGGTGGCCTTGGTCGGCTTGACGGCCGCTTTGACCGCCTTCACCACCGCTTTGACCGCTTTCGAGGCCTTCGTCTTCTTCTTTGCCTTGGCGGGCTTCGCAGCCTTCGTGACCTTGGTGACCTTGGTCGGCGGAGCTTGCGCAGCCTTCGCCGGCTTCGCCGTTTGGGTGAGCTTGGCGAGCTTTGCGTTCCTGGCGGCCTTCTCCGATTTGGCCTGGTTGGCTGTCGGATGGTCGGCTCTCGGCCGATCGGGCCTGGCGTGGTCGGGCCCCGCGTGGTCGTCCTTGGCCGCCTTCTGTGACTTGAGCGCCTTGGTCGCCGGACGGGTCCGTCCCCTGCCCGTCGATCCGGTCGAGGCGCCGTTTTCGGCCTCCGATCGCCGGTTCACCGCGGCGCGGCTCTTCGGTCCACGGACCGGCGTGCGCGGAGTGAAGACCCACCCGACCCCCGGCACCGGCTTTCCCCCGATCAGCCGTCCTGGCTCGAACAGCCACGGACGCTCCGCGTGGAACTCCTGGAACGAGTCGTTCGAGAGGACCAGCGCCCCCGCCTTCTCGGCGATGCGGAGGATGAAGCCGTCCCCCCGTCCGATCGGCGCCCGCTGGCGGGGTGAGCATCTCCCCGTGCTCGAGCGCCTGCTCGAAAGCTGGCCGTTCCGAGGGGTCGATCCGGTGACCGAAGGTGGCATCGACGACGACGGTCACGTCGGACGGGCCGAAGCCGGGATGCTCGTCGAGGAAGGCGCGGATGGCCTGGTCGAGCTGGGCCAGGCTCGGGGTGCTCCGCCCCTCGGTGCCGATGTTGGAACCGTCGACGACGATCCGCCGCTTCGCGGATTTCGGTGCCATGCGGACCCCAGTCAACCATCTGTCCTGCTGAGCCCCGGCCATGCCAGTGGGCCGAGCCGGAGCGGGGCACCCTCCCTAGGATGGTCCGGTGACCGACGCGGACCGACTCGGCGCCGAAGCGACCGACCTGCTCCAGCAGCTGATCCGCAACCGCTGTGTCAACGACGGCACCCCCTCGTCGGGCCAGGAGGTCCGAACGGCCTCGGTCCTCGAGTCCTACCTCGAAGGCTCGGGAGTCGACCTCGAGACCTACGAGCCGGAGCCCGGCCGCACCTCCCTCGTGGCGAAGCTGCACGGCTCCGACCCGGCCGCCCCGTCGCTCACCCTCCTCGGACACACCGACGTGGTGCCCGCCGATGAGCGCGACTGGTCACACGACCCCTTCGGCGGCGAGCTCATCGACGGCGTCGTCTGGGGGCGGGGAGCGATCGACATGCTCGACCTGACCGCCACCATGGCAACCGGCCTGCGGCACCTCGCCCGGAGCGGCTTCCGCCCGGCGGGCGATCTCACCTACGCCGCGGTCGCCGACGAGGAGGCGCTCTCCACCTTCGGTGCCAAGTGGCTCTGCCGGAACGCCCCCGACGACATCCGCGCCGACTACGTGATCACCGAGTCCGGCGGCTTCCCGATGGTCGGCGTCGACGGCGCGACCCGGCTGCCGGTGATCGTCGGTGAGAAGGGCATCTACTGGTGCACGCTGACCGTCCGCGGTGTCCCCGGCCACGGCTCCCAGCCGCTCCGAACCGACAACGCGCTGGTCAAGGCCGCCGAGATCGTGCGGAGGATCGACGAGTACCAACCGGAGGCCGATCTCCACGAGGCCTGGAGGAGGTTCGTCCGGGGGATGGGGTTCGAAGCGGAGATCGCCGAACCCCTCCTCGACCCCACCCGCATCGACGCGTTCTGCGACGAGCTCCCCTTCCTCGGCCTGGCCCGACAGGCGCACGCCAACACCCACACCACCATGGCGCCGACGGTCATGCGGGCCGGCACCAAGATCAACGTCATCCCCGACCGGGTCGAGCTCGACGTCGACGTCCGCACGCTGCCCGGCTGGGGCACCACCGAGGTCAGAGCCATGCTCGACGAGGTGATCGGGGACCTGGCGGACGACGTGGAGATCTCGTTCCGCTCGGAGGAGCCCGCGTCGACCTCGCCGATCGACACCCCGCTGTGGGACGCCCTGCAGCGGGTCAGCACGCTCTTCTATCCGGACGCACGAACCGTCCCGTTCCTCACCGTCGGTGCCACCGACGCCCGGTACGAACGCGAGCTCGGGGCGGTCGCCTACGGCTTCGGGCTGCACAGCCGCAACGTCGGCTTCGAGGAGTACGGCACCATGTTCCACGGGATCGACGAGAGGGTCGACGTCGAATCGCTGCGTCTGTCGACCGAGATGTGGATCGCGCTGGCCCACGACTTCTCCGCCGAGGCGAGCTGACCGGGCCTCGCCGAGCCCGTCCTCAGCCGATGGCGCGGGCGAGCAGGTCCTCCTGCTCGAGCCGGTGCAGGGCGAAGCTGCCGGTCGCCGGGCTCGCCGACTCCGCACGGCTCACGTGGCGGAGGCGGTGGGAATCGCGCAGCAGCCGGTGGAGCCGGCTGTGCACGAAGTTCCAGGCACCCATGTTCTCGGGCTCCTCTTGGAGCCACACCACCTCGCTCGCGTTCGGGTAGCGGGTGAGGACGGCGTCGATGCCGCTCGCCGGCCAGGGGTAGAGCTGCTCCACCCGTACCACCGCGACGTGCTTCCCCGCGTCACCGAGATGGTCGCGGCGCGCCATCGCCTCGTATGCGATCTTGCCGGTGCAGAGCACGATCCGGCCGACGCCTTGCGGGATCCACCTCTCCGCCCGACGCGGGATCGTCGAGCACCTCCTGGAACGAGCCGGAGGTGAACGCGGCGACCGGTGAGCGCGCCTGGCGCGCCCGGAGCAGCGACTTCGGGGTGAACGCGACCAGCGGCCGCCGCTCGGTCCCCCGCACCTGTGCGCGCAGCAGGTGGAAGTACTGGGCCGCGGTCGTCGGCTCGGCGATCCGGAGGTTGCCCCGCGCGGACAAGGTCAGGAACCGCTCGACCCGGGCGGAGGAGTGCTCGGGACCCTGTCCTTCGTACCCGTGGGGCAGCAGCAGGACCAGTCCGGATCGCTGCGCCCACTTGTCCTCGGCCGCGACCAGGAAGTTGTCGACGATGATCTCGCCGCCGTTCCAGAAGTCGCCGAACTGCGCCTCCCAGGCCACCAGGTCGTCGATCGCATCGACGGAGTAGCCGTACTCGAAGCCGAGGCTGGCGTACTCCGACAGCAGCGAGTCGAGGATGGTGAACCGCCCGGAGCCGACGTGGGCGAGGGGGACGAACTCCTGGCCGGTCACGTGGTCCACCAGCACCGCATGACGCTGCGAGAAGGTGCCGCGCCGGGTGTCCTGCCCGGTCACCCGCACGTCGGTGCCCTCGAGGAGGAGCGAGCCGAAGGCCAACGCTTCGCCGAGCGCCCAGTCGACCTCGCCGTCGGCGACCAACTTGTCCCGCTGCTCGAACTGGCGCTCCAGCTTCGGGTGGAGGACGAAACCCTCGGGCACCGTGCGCACGACCGTGGCGAGGCGGCTCACCGTCGAGGGGTCGATGCCGGTCTCGACCGGGGTGATGTCGACGTCGGGCACGACGAACTCGGGAAGGACCGGCGGGGTGGTCGCGGCCGACTCGGCGGCGGCGCGGGTCTCGTCGAGGGCCGTCTGCAACCTCGCCGAGAAGTCGTCGAGGGAGCGCTCGGCCTCTTCGAGCGAGATGTCCCCACGCCTCACCAGCGACTCGGTGTAGAGCTTGCGCACCGAGCGCTTCTTGTCGATCAGGGCGTACATGAGCGGCTGGGTGTAGCTCGGGTCGTCCCCCTCGTTGTGACCGTGGCGCCGGTAGCAGACCAGGTCGATCACCACGTCCTTGTGGAACGCCTGGCGGAACCCGAAGGCGAGACGGGCCGCCCGGGTGCAGGCCTCGGGATCGTCACCGTTCACGTGGAAGATCGGTGCCTGGACCATCTTCGCCACGTCGGTCGGGTACACCGAGGTGCGCGCCGCCTCGGGCGCGGTGGTGAAGCCGAGCTGGTTGTTGATGACCAGGTGGACGGTTCCGCCGGTGCGGTAGCCGCCGAGCCCCGACAGGTTGAGGGTCTCCGCGACCACCCCCTGGCCGGCGAAGGCGGCGTCGCCGTGGACGAGGATCGGCAGCACCGGGAAGGGATCCCCCGCCCCTTCGACGAAGCGCGTCCCGGTCCCCTGCTCACCTCCGAGGGCGTCCTGCTTGGCCCGTGCCATGCCGACCACCACCGGGTCGACCGCCTCGAGGTGCGAGGGGTTCGACGCCATGGTGACCGGGATCGAGCCGCCGGTCTCCGAGACGAAGGTGCCCGAGGCGCCCTTGTGGTACTTCACGTCGCCCGAGCCCTGGACCGAGTCGGGGTCGAGGTTGCCCTCGAACTCCTCGAAGATCTCCCCGTAGGACTTGCCCACGATGTTGGCGAGGACGTTGAGCCGGCCGCGGTGGGCCATGCCCATCACCGCCTCGTGCACGCCCTCGTGAACGGCCTCGTCGAGGACCGCGTCGAGGATCACGATCGCCGACTCCGCACCTTCGAGCCCGAAACGCTTCTGCCCGACGTAGCGGGAGTGGAGGAAGCGCTCGAAGACCTCCGCCGCGTTGAGACGGTCGAGGATGTGGGCCTGCTCCTCCTGGTTGAGCGTGGAGGAGACCCCCTCGACGTGCTGCTGGATCCACCGCTTCTGGTCAGGGTCCTGGATGTGCATGTACTCGACGGCCGAGTGTCCGGCAGTACGCGTCGCGGAGGATGTGGAGGATCTCGTCGAGCGTCGCGGTCTCCCTGCCGGCGAGCCCGTCCGCGTAGAACTGGCGCGGCAGGTCCCAGATGGTGAGGCCGTAGTGGAGCGGGTCGAGCTCCGGATAGAGCTCGGGCGGCTCCGCGTCGAGCGGGTCGAGGTGCGCGATCAGGTGGCCCCGCACCCGGTACATGTTGATGAGCGTCTGCACGTGGACCTGCTTCGCCACCTGCAGCTGGCTCCCGTCGTCGCCGAGCCACGCATTGGTGTCCCGCTCGAAGCGCACCGGCTCGTAGGGAATGGCGAGCGACTCGAAGACCTCGTCGTAGAAGCCATGCCCACCGGCGAGACACTCGGACACGAAGCCGAGGAAGAGCCCCGACTCGGCGCCCTGGATGATGCGGTGGTCGTAGGTCGAGGTGAGGGTCACCGTCTTTCCGAGACCGAGCTCGGCCAGAGCGCGGGGATCGGACGCCTCGAACCCGGGTGGGAAGCCGAGGGCGCCGACCCCGACGATGAGTCCCTGGCCGGGCATGAGCCGCGGTACCGACTGGACGGTCCCGAGCGTGCCGGGATTGGTCAAGGTCACCGTCGTACCTACGAAGTCGTCCGGCGAGACCTTGTTCGTCGCGATCTTGCGGATCAGCTCCTCGTAGGCGCTCACGAACCTGCGGAAGTCCATGGTGTCGGCGTCGGCGATGCACGGCACGAGCAGGGTCCTGCTCCCGTCGGGCTTCTCGACGTCGACCGCCAGCCCCAGACCGACGTGACGGTGGCGCACGACTCCGGGCGTGCCCTTGCCGTCCGCGTCGGCGACGAAGGACGCGTTCATCGCCGGCACCGCGCCGAGGGCCTTCACCACCGCGAAACCGATCAGGTGGGTGAAGCTGATCTTGCCGCCGGTGGTCCGACCCAGCTGGTTGTTGACGATCTTGCGGTTGACCTCGAGCAGGGCCGCCGGCACCGCGCGCACGCTGGTCGCGGTCGGAACCGCCAGGGAGGCCTCCATGTTCGCCACGATGCGACCCGCCGCACCGCGCAGCGGACTGACCGGGTCAGGCGGGCTCCGCCGCGGGTTCTGCTGCGCGGGGTGCCTCGGGTTGCGTTGCTGCGGGTGCGGCCGGTGCGGCCGGTGCGGCGGGTGTCGGCCGGTGCTGCGGGCGGTGCGGCCGGTGGCGCAGACTCGGCTGTGGGCTGCCCGATGTCGGGGACCGCCGCTGCAGGCGCGGCGGACGGTCGTCGCCCGTCCGACTCGGCGACGCCAGGTGCGGCCTCCTCGGTCGCCACCGCAGACGACACCGCGACCGGACCCGCGCCGTCCACCCGGTAGTCGGCGAAGAACTCGCGCCACGAGGGGGACACCGACTCGGGATCTGCCCGGTAGCGGTCGTACATGTCCTCGACCAGCCAGGTGTTCGGCCCGAACGTCGGAGTGCCCGGCCGGTAGCGGCCGTCCGTTTCCGACCTGTTACCGGCTGCGTCAGTGGCCATTGCCGTTCCAGCCTACCGGTCACGTGCTGGACACGACCGTTTGAAACGGCGTCCGACCGGCGGTTGGGCTGCGCCTTCGCGCGCTGGCGCGCGAGGTCGTCGTGGGTGGTGCACCGCCATGAGTCGGTTAGCGTCGACGGAGTGGAGAGCAGGGCCTGAGGGTGCCCCGGAATCTGGTCGTCCTCTCGGGCGGTCTCGACTCGACCGTCTGCATGGCGCTCGCCGAGCGAGAGGCGAACGCACCGCCGCTCGCGCTGACCTTCGACTACTCGCAACGCCACCGCACCGAACTCGACCGCTCGGCCGGTGTCGCCGGTCACTACGGCGCGGAACACCTGGTGGTGCACCTCGATGCCGCCGAGTGGGGTGGATCCGCCCTCACCGACCCCGCGATCGAGGTCCCCGCCGGTGGATCGACCGACGGGATCCCCATGACGTACGTGCCGGCACGCAACTCCATCTTCCTGTCGGTCGCTCTCGGTGTCGCGGAGGCCCGCGACCTCGACGCAGTGTGGATCGGGGTCAACTCGGTCGACTTCTCCGGCTATCCCGACTGCCGACCCGAGTTCATCGAGGCGTTCCGGCAGGTGGCCGTCACCGGTCAGCGCCGAGGCGTCGAGGGACGGCCGGTCGAGATACGGACTCCGCTGATCGACGCAACCAAGTCGGAGATCGTCCGCCTCGGAGTCGCGACGGATGCGCCGCTCCACCTCACCTGGTCCTGCTACCGGAGTGGCGATCGTCCCTGTGGCGACTGCGACGCCTGCCTGCTGCGCCGGCGCGGGTTCGCCGAGGCGGGCGTCGCGGACCCCGCTCCCGGCGTGAGCGTGACGTCTGAACCGGAAGACATCCTCGTCACCGAGATCTTCTCGGCGATCCAGGGCGAAGGCGCCCTGGTCGGCGAGCGCCAGGTCTTCGTACGCCTCACCGGTTGCAACATCCGTTGTGGGTACTGCGACCAACCCGAGGCGCTCGAGCGGCGTCCCGGCCCGTGTCGCATCGAGCAGACCCCGGGCCTGCGCGATTGGGCGGTACGGGAAAGCCCGCTCCCCATCTCGTCGGTCGCCGAGGCGGTCGACCAGCTCTGCTCGGCGCTCCACCACCACTCGATCAGCCTCACCGGTGGCGAACCACTGCTGCAGTCGGTACGAGTGGCGGCGCTCGCCGCGCACCTGTCGAGAAATGGGCACGACCTCATGCTCGAGACGAACGGCACCCTGGTCGCGGCGTTCCGCCGCATCCGTCCGTGGCTCCGCTACGTGAGCATGGACCTGAAGCTGCCGAGCGTCGACGGGGAGCGGGTGGACCCCGACGTCCAACGGAGCTTCCTTCGGACCGCGCTCGAGGTGGATCGCCCGACCTGGGTCAAGATCGTGATCGGCCCGAAAACCGATCTCGACGAGTTCGACGGTGCCGTTTCCATGGTGTTCGAGGAAGCAATGAACGCGGCGCGCACCAGGGGGGAGGCGAACCCCGAGGCCCACGCGCTCTCCTCTGGCCCGGAGGTCTTCCTTCAGCCGGTCACCCCCTTCGGCACGGTGCTCGAGGCGCCGACCCCCGAGCAGGTGCTCGAGTTGCAGGCCCGCGCCCTCGGTCACTACCCGCGGGTACGGGTGGTCCCACAGACACACAAGGCCATCGGGCCAGCTCTGACCGGCGGGCGTCGACCAGCGGGGCGTCGAACGACACGGCGATCGTCGGCGTCGGCCCGAACAGAACGTGGGGATCAGGCCGCCGGCGCGCTCGACGAGCTCGGCGAAGGCGGCCGGCGCGGTCACCGGGAGCAGATGACCGGAGTCGACCCTGATCACCGTCGTCGTCGGCGGCAGCCGCGCGGCCATCACCTCCTGGATGTCCGGAGGCACCGGACGGTCCCGCTCGTTGAGCACGTAGGTGATCGGGATCCCTGCCACGCCCGACCAGCGGACCGGCTGGAAGTAGTGGTGCACCGTGTCCTCGACGTAGCGCGCCGGGTCGGCGACGTAGGCGACCGTCTCGTCGTCGAGCGGGTCACCGCCATACGAGGTGCGGACCGCGTCGAGGTCGCCGGGCACTCCCGGCAGGGTGATCGACCGGCCGTCTCGGGTCGCCGCCTCGACCGCGGCGATCAGGCCCTCGCGCGTGGCGTGGCTTCATGCACTCGACGCCGCAGCCTCCTTCGGGCGGCACCAGAGCGGCGTTCAACACGATGGCCCCGACCCTCGTGCCGAGGGCGGCGACCACACCGGGGACGACCAGGCCGCCCGAGGAGTGCGCGACCAGCGTCAGCGGATCGTCGATCTCCGCCCGCTCGACGTCGGCCACCACCGACTCGACCTCGTCGTCGACCGACAAGGTCGCCAGGTCGGCCGGGCGGTCGGCCCGACCGGGGAGGTCGACCGCGATGGCGGGACGATCGAGGTACGGGAGCAACCGGTCCCAAAAGCGCGCCGTGGTCCCTCCGCCGTGCAGCAGCACCAGCGACATCTCGACGACGAGATCTGCGCGCGGGAACGGGCAGTGGTCCGCTACCCGATCCGGTTCAGCACCGGCGCGGGCGCCTGGCCGTTCACCACCTTCTTGAACGCGGCCCCTGCGGTGACCTTCGGGCTCTTCGACGCCTTGATAGCGATGGGTTCACCCGTCTGAGGGTTCCGACCCGTCCTTGCGGCGCGCTGGGTCTGGTCGAACGTCACGAACCCGGTGATGACCACCTTCTCTCCCTTCGCCACGTTCGCCACCACGACGTCTTCCAGCCCTCCGAGGACGGTCGCGACGTCCTTCGACGTCGCGCCGGTGTGGGCGGCGACGGCCGCGATCAGATCGGTCTTGGAAACAGGCACGGTCTCTCCTTCGCACTCGGGAGCCCACACAATGCACGATGCGGCACCCGGTGTGGTGCATCGGCAGGTCTGGCGGACCCGTTGGGCCCCCTGCCAGGCTGTTTCGAGGATGCCAGCGACCCACCAGCTCGCCGTGACCGAGCACCTCCCCGAGGGCCCGGGGAGAAAAGGCCCGCTCGTGGTGCTCGTCCACGGCTCGCTCGACCGGGCGAGCAGCTTCGCCCGGGTGGTGCGCCGGCTCGACGACCTCCACACCGTCGCGTACGACCGGCGCGGCTACGACCGGTCGCGCGTCTCCCCGATCCACGACACGATCGACGGTCACATCGAGGATCTCCTCGCAGTAGTCGACGGGCGGCCGGCGGTGGTGGTCGGGCACAGTTACGGCGGTGTCATCGCGCTCGGCGCCGCGGTGCGTGAAGGGGGGAAGGGATCGATCCTCTCGCTCGCCGCGTACGAGCCACCTCTCCCCTGGCTCGGCTTCCGGCGCAACCCACCCCCCGGCAGTGCGGGGGCGCGACCCGACGGCGAGGACCCCGCAGAGGCCGCCGAGCGATTCTTCCGGCGGATGGTCGGGGACAGCGCGTGGGAGCGCCTGCCCGACAAGGTCAAGGCAGAGCGGCGTGCCGACGGTCCGGCTCTCGTCGCCGAGCTCGGTGCCATCCGACTCGACACGCCGCCTTTCGATCCGACCGAGCTCGCCATCCCGGCGGTGTTCGGCCGGGGCGGCGCGTCGCTCCCCCACCACCGCGAAACCGTCGCCTGGCTGGTGGCGCACATCCCGGGTTCGGTGATGGTCGAGATACCCGGTGCCGCGCACGGCGCGCACCTCACCCATCCCGACGCCTTCGCCGATTTCGCGCGCACCGCGCTTTCCCGGGCCGGTTCGCCGGGAGTGCCGGGGTGAGAGTCCTCGTCGCCGGTTCGTCCGGTCTGATCGGAACCGCCCTCGTCCAACACCTGACCGAGCGCGGACATTCGGTGACCCGCCTGGTCCGCAGCGTCGACGCGTCGGGGGAGAAGGACGCGCCGGCGGACAGCCGGGTCGGGAACATCGAGTGGGAGCCGGCCGCCGGAATCCTCGATCTCGACGCGCTCGCTCGCGCCGGGCCCTTCGACGCCGCGGTCAACCTCGCGGGCGCCGGAATCGGCGACCGGCGTTGGTCGACCGCGCGCAAGCAGGCGATCCTCGCGAGCCGCACCGCCGCGACCCGACTGCTGGCGAACTCACTTGCCGCGCTCTCACACCCGCCGTCGACACTCGTCAACGCGTCGGCGGTCGGGTTCTACGGCGACGGCGGTGACCGAGAACTGACCGAGCACTCGAGCTCCGGCTCGGGCTTCCTCGCCGCGGTCTGTCGGGCGTGGGAGGCAGCCACCGCGCCGGCGAGCGACGCCGGCATCCGCACCGTCGTCCTCCGCAGCGGCATCGTGCTCACCGCTCGGGGCGGAGCGCTCGCCCGCCAGCTCCCGCTCTTCCGCCTCGGCGTCGGAGGTCGGCTCGGTCGAGGCAGCGCAGTACCGGAGCTGGATCACCCTGCGGGACGAAGTCCGGGTGATCCTCCATTGCCTCGAAGACAGCAGTCTGCGCGGGCCGGTCAACGCGACGGCACCCCATCCGGTCACCGACGCCGAGTTCGCCAACGCGCTCGGCGATGCACTCGGCCGACCCGCCCTGCTGGCCGTGCCCGGGTTCGCGCTGCGGGTCGCCCTCGGGAAGGAGATGGCGACCGAGCTCCTGCTGATCGGCCAGCGCGCCCTCCCCGCCGCGCTCTCGACGCGCGCCTTCCCCTTCTCCGACGAAGTCATCGCCGACGCCCTCCAGTGGGCACTGTCGGACCGGGGCTGAGCAGCCGCGGAGCCGCAGCGGAGCCACCGGACCGGGTGCCGGTACGCTGTCGGCGGCCCGAGCGGGCCCTGCCGCCACAGGGGGATTTCCAGTCATGACCAGCACCACCGAGCGACCGGAACGCGCAAGTGGAGCGTGACCGCGGTGCCGAACCGGCTCTCGAGGACTTCGAAGTCGAGGTGCGCGGCTTCTTCGAGGACCACGCCACGAGGCGGACCGAGGAGGCCTTCGTCTGGGGTGAGGGGTCGGACGCGGTGGGACTCTTCCCGGAGCGGACGCCCGACGAAGAGGCGGCGGGTGTCGTCGCGGCCAAGGCCTGGGCGGCAACCGTCTTCGACGCAGGGTACGGATGGCTCACCGGGCCGATCGAGTACGGCGGTCGCGGGCTGTCCCGTGAGTACCAGCGCACCTTCGACCGGATCGGGAGCGACTACCGCACCCCTTCGATGTCCCTCTTCGGCATCGGCCTCGGCATGGTCGCGCCGACCATCCTCGCCCATGCGATCGAGGAGGTGAAGCAGGCCTACCTCCAACCCATGCACCGCGGGGACATCGTGGGCTGCCAGCTCTTCAGCGAACCCGGTGCGGGGTCCGACCTCGCCTCCCTCCAGACCCGCGCGGAGCGCGACGGTGACGAGTGGGTGGTCAACGGACAGAAGGTGTGGACGTCGGGGGCCCACCTCTCCGACATCGGGGAGATCATCTGCCGGACCGATCCCGACGCGCCGAAACACCGCGGCCTCACCGGCTTCGTGGTCGACATGCACGCGCCCGGTGTCGAGGTCCGGCCCCTCCGGCAGATGACCGGGGGCGCGTCGTTCAACGAGGTCTTCTTCACCGACGTGCGGATCCCCGACTCGCACCGGCTCGGCGAGGTCAACGGCGGATGGACCGTCGCGCTCACCACGCTGATGAACGAGCGGGCCGCCATCGGGAGCGGTGGAGGCGGCGGGGTCGGATTGCCGACCACCACCCGGTTGATCGAGACCGCGCGGGCGATGGGCAAGGCCGCCGACCCGCTCGTCCGCCAGCAGCTCGCCGACGTGATCGTCCACGAACGGGTGGCCCGGTACACCAACCTCCGAGCCATGGCCAAGGTGGCGGCGGGCGGTTTGCCCGGGCCGGAGATGTCCATCGCCAAGCTCTCCTTGACCAACAACATGGTCCGGGTCGCCGAAGTCGTCGCGGCGATCCTCGGTAGCCAGCTCGTCGCGGACTCCGGCGCGTGGGGTACCTACGCGTGGTCGCAGTACGTCCTCGGTGTGCCCGGGCTCCGGATCGCCGGTGGCAGCGACGAGGTCATGCACAACATCATCGGCGAGCGGGTGCTCGGCCTGCCGAAGGAGCCGAGCCCGGCCTGAGTTGGCGTCGGCCAGGTCAGCGAAACGCCATGCCGTCGACGAATGCCCACGACCGGCGGTGGATGGAGGTCAGTCCGAACCCGGCCAACGCGAGCTTGTGCACGCGGGTCGGGTAGCCCTTGTTCCGGTCGAAGTCGAAGGCCGGGAAGCTCGGCGCGAGTGAGCGCATCATCCGGTCGCGGGTGACCTTGGCGACGATCGAGGCGGCGGCGATCGAGACGCAGGCCGCGTCGCCGCGGACCACGGTGCGGACGGCAGGCCGCGCGGTGACGCTGCCCCGGTTCCCGTCTTCGTCCGGTTCGGTCAGGTAGTCGAAGGACCCGTCGAGGAGGATCGCGTCGGGATGGGTGGAGAGACCCGCCAGCGCCCGGCGCGCGGCGAGACGCAGCGCGGCGGTCATCCCGAGCCGATCGCACTCCTCGGGGTCGGCGTGCCCGACCGACCACTCGCGACACCACGCGGCGACCCGGGGGAAGATCTCCTCGCGCTCGTCCTCGGCGAGCGCCTTCGAGTCGCAGATCCCTTCGGGAGGCGGCTCGTCGTCGCGGAAGACCGCGACCCCGACCGACGCCGGGCCGGCCCAAGCACCTCGCCCCACCTCGTCGATGCCCGCCACGAGGAGGCCGTCACCGATCAGCTCGCGCTCCCTGACGTCGTCCGGCCACTGCATCGCGGCCAGACGCTATCCCCGCCTCACCGGCCGAGCCGGGATCGCACGACCTTCCCGAGCGAGTTACGCGGCAGCTCCCCGACGACATGCAGCTCCCGGGGCAGCTTGTAGGACGCGAGGGACGCTGCGGCGAAGGCGGTCAGCTCGTCGAGCGTCGGAGGCGCCCCGTCGGGCACCACCCAGGCGGTGACCACCTCGCCCCACTCGTCCGACGGGCTGCCACCCACCGCCACCTCGGCCACCCGCGGGTGGGCGAGCAACACCTCTTCGACCTCGACGGGCGAGACGTTGTGACCCCCGGAGATGACCAGCTCCTTCAGTCGGCCCTTCACCACCAGGTAGCCCTCGTCGTCCACCCCGAGGTCGCCGGTGTGGAACCAAGGCGCTCCTCCGTCGGCCGCCGGCTCGAACGACTCGGAGGCGTCCTTTCCCCAGTAGCCGTCGAAGACGCTCGGTCCTCGCACGAGGACCTCGTCGTCGTCCGCAATGGCCACCTCGACCCACGGCAGCGGGAAGCCGACCGTGCCGGCGCGTCGCTCGCCGTCGTAGGGGTTGGAGGTGATCATCAATGTCTCGGTCATCCCGTAACGCTCGAGCAGCACCGAGCCGACCGCGCGGCTCGCCTCGGCGTGCAGTTCGCGGGCCAGGGGTGCCGAGCCGGACACGCACAACCGAAGGCTCGAGAGTCCCTCGGCGAGACCCGAGCGCACCAGGCGGTGGTACATGGTCGGGACACCGAAGAAGAGCGAGGCCCGCTGCTCGGCGGCCGACTCGACGACTCGAGCGGGGTCGAACGCCGGGAGGAGCACCGCCGACCCCCCGGCGAGGAGGGTGCCGTAGACCCCGACGCACAGCCCGTGCGCGTGGTACACGGGAAGCGCGTGGACCAGCCGGTCGTCGGGCTCCCACCGCCAGGCGATGCCGACCGACTCGACGCCGGCCCGCAGGTTGCGCTGGCGCAGGACCGCGCCCTTCGGCGCGCCGGTGGTGCCCGACGTGAAACAGATGAGCGCCGGATCGTCCGGGCCGGCCTGGTCGAGCACGACCGGAGGGTGCTCGGGCAGCTCCAGCTCCACTCCGACCATCCGGGGAGGAGACGGCGTCACCCGTCGCAGGCGGGCGCCGAGCGTGGCGTCCCCGAGGATCGCGAGCGACGGCTCGACCTCCTCGACGACGTGAGCGAGCTCGCGCTCGGAGCTCCCGGGATTGAGCGGTACCACCACCAGACCGGCCCGAAGCGCTCCGACGTGGGCCACCAACGCGGCGATCGAAGAGGTCGCCGACCAGAGCACCCGCGCACCGGGCTCGAGTCCCGCGCCGGCGAGCCGGCCCGCCGCGCGCCTCGTCGCATCCTCGAAACGTGCGGCCGTCCACCAACCGGCGTCGCCGTCGCCTCCGGTGCCGGCGGGTCGTGTCCTCCGACCAGAGCGGCGCGGCCGGTTCGGCCTCCCACCGCGCCAACCATCCCTCGAGCAGGGTGGCGGTCGGGGCGGTCGGGGCGGTCGGGGCGGTCGGGGCGGTCGGGGCGGTCGCCGCCGGCAGATGTTCGGTCCACGGGCGCACGGGGCTCCCCTCGCTCGATCCGGTCGCAGACCCGGTGCCGGTGGGATTCCCGGGACGCCGGTCCGGGTCGTAGTCTTAACGAACGGCGGCAGACGTCCGGACGAGCGAGAGGACGAGGCCATGGGATTGATGGACAAAGTCAAGGCGCAGGCCGAGGTCGGCCTCGCCAAGGCCAGCGAAGCAGGGAAAGCCGGTCAGGCGAAGCTCGACGCGGCGCAGGCCAAGCGGAAGGCCGACGGGCTCCTCCACGACCTCGGCGTGTCCGTCTACGCCGATCGGACGGGTCGGGGGAAGGACGGGACCGAAAAGGACGCCGACCAGATCGTCCAGCAACTGAAGGACTACGAAGCCGAGTACGGCCAGCTCGATCTGTGAGCAGTTCTGCATCTGGCGGAAAACCGAGGGGTGCGACCGGCGACGCGGGCAGCGGGCCCGAGGGACGGCGATCGATCGCGGTCGTTCCCCACACCCACTGGGACCGCGAGTGGTACGAGCCGTTCCAGACCTTCCGGCTGAAGCTGGTCTCGCTGATCGACGGGCTGCTCGACCAGCTCGAGCGCGACAGCTCCTACCGCCACTTCCTCCTCGACGGCCAGGTCGCCGTCGTCGACGACTATCTCGAGATCCGACCCGAGAACGAACAACGGCTGCGGGCACTCGCCGCGGCCGGGCGGCTCAGCGTCGGACCGTGGTACATCCTGATGGACGAGTTCCTCGTGTCCGGCGAGACGCTCGTGCGCAACCTGCAGGCCGGCATCGCTCGAGGCGCGTCCTTCGGTGGCGTGATGGACGTCGGCTACCTGCCGGACATGTTCGGCCACATCGCCCAGATGCCACAGCTGCTCGCCTCCGCCGGCTTCGCCGACGCGGTCGTCTGGCGGGGGGTGCCCTCGGCCGTGGATCGCACCGCCTTCGAATGGGAGGCGCCGGACGGCTCGGTGGTGAGAGCGGAGTACCTCGTCGCCGGCTACGGAAACGGCGCCGCGCTCCCCGACGATGCGAAGGCCCTCGTCAGGCGTTTGCGCGCCCAGGTCGAGGAGTTCGGACCCTTCCTCGGCGAAGGGGACCCGATGCTCCTGATGAACGGGACCGACCACCTGCGTCCCCAGCCGGGACTCGGGCGGTTGCTCGTCGAGGCCAACCAGATCCAGGACGACTTCGAACTCGCGATCTCCACGCTGCCCGAGTACCTCGCGGAAGCACCGAAGGACGGGCTGCCGCGTTGGCGCGGCGAGCTCCGCTCGGGCTACCGCACCAACCTCCTCATGGGCGTCGGCTCCAACCGGGTGGACGTGAAGCAGGCCGCGGCCAAGGCGGAGCGGACCCTCGAGCGTCTGACCGAGCCGCTCTCCGCCCTCTACCTGCCGGCGACCAGCTGGCCGTCCGCTTTCCTCGACCTCGCCTGGAAGTTGGTCGTCCGCAACTCGGCCCACGACTCGGTCTGCGCCTGTTCGGTCGACGAGGTGGTCGACTCGGTGCTCCACCGTTACGCAGAAGCACGACAGATCGGCGAGGGGCTCGCGGAGACCGCGCTCGCAGGGATCGCCGCCTCCATGTCCTCAGCCGGGCCGGTGATCGTCAATCCCACCCATCGCGACCGCCGTGGAATGGTCGAGGTGGTGGCACCCGCGGTCGGTGAACCCGGCCCCGACGTCCAGGTGCTGTCGGAGCGGGCCGGTCTCCCCGGAACGGTCACTCTCGAGGGCGAGACGGTCAAGGGGATGCTCGGCATGATCCAGGGCGCGCGGATCGACGACGACACCTACATCACCGGCGTCACCCTCACCGAGGAGGATCCGGACCTGGTCATCACCATCTCGATCGGCACCGAGCCGCGCGACGACGTCCCGGTCGAAGAGGTCAAGCGCGAGCTCTTCACCCGCCTCACCGCTCGACCCGACACACAGGTCCGCGTCGCGATCGACCAGCCGCCCATCCGCAGAGCCCTCGCCATCCAGGACGAGGTTCCCGGTTACGGCTGGTCGCACTTCTCGCCGTCTCGACTCACCCATCGCGCCGAAATCAGCGGCGATCCCGCCACCGGTCTCACCCTCGGGAACGGCCTGGTGACGGTGGTCATCGACCCGACGGACGGCACCTTCTCGCTCGACGGGGTGCCAGGGTACGGACGCCTGGTCGACGACGGTGACGACGGGGACACCTACAACTACTCGCCGCCCACCCACGATTCCGTCGTCGACTCGCCCGAGGCGTGCGTGATCCGGGAGGGCGACAAGGGGCCGGTGCGGGTGACCGCGGTGATCAGCGCGACCTATCGCTGGCCCGAACGCGTCGACCCGAAGAGCAAAGAGCGGGTCGGCGGCGTCGCGGTCGCGGTCGAGACGAGGGTCGAGGTCCGGGCCGACGACCCGGTGGTGCGGGTACGAACCCGCTTCGTCAACCCGTCCCGCGACCACCGGCTGCGGGTGCACCTTCCCCTGCGCGAGCCGGCCGCGACCTCGCACGCCGAATGCGCGTTCACGGTGGTCGAGCGCGGCCTGACCGCCGAGGGACGCTCGGAGGAGTACCCGACCCCGACCTTCCCCTCGAGGCGCTTCGTGAGCGCGGGCGGGCTCACCGTGGTCCACGACGGACTGCTCGAGTACGAACTCGTCGACGTCGCGGAGGACCCGTCGGCCGGTGAGCCGCGAGCCGCCACCCTGGCACTCACCTTGCTCCGCGCGACGGGGATGCTCTCGCGTCCGGGGATGTCGCGGCGGCCGCTGCCGGCAGGGCCGATGACCCCGATCGAGGGGCCACAACTCCTCGGTCCGATCAGTGCCGAGTACGCACTGGCGGTGAGCGACGTCGATCCGTACGCAACGGCCGACGACGTCCTCGTCCCCCTCGCTCCGGTGGGTTCGTTGGGCGGCGGGGACCGACCCGACCGCGGCACCGCCCTCACCGTCCGCGGGGCGGAGGTCTCGGCGCTCGTCCGGCGTGCCGGCCTGCTCGAGCTCCGCGTCTTCAACCCGACGGCTTCGCCGACCACCGTCGAGATCGCCGGCCGGAGCGGGTGGCTGGTCGACCTGCGCGGACGTGCGCTGACCCCCTTCGAAGGATCCTTCGAGCTCCGCCCCTACGGGATCGCGACCGCCAGGCTCGCCGGCTGAACCCGATCCGGCGAGCCGTCAGCCCGTCGGCGCCGAGCCCGATCCTCCCCCGCCACCCGCCCGCCCGTCGGCGCTTCCGCTCGACGCGTCCGAACGCTCGGCGAACTCGTCGAGCTCGCGCAGCACCTCGCCGAGCCGCTCCCACCGCATGGTCCTCCGACGGTCCGCGCCGGGTTCGGTCCCCACTCGGACCAGCTTCCAGAGCTGCACCCTCCCGATGTCCTTCAAGGTGCGCACCCGCAACGGCCGGGTGGTGAACTGTCGACCGTCCTCGTGGAACAGCTGGGTCCGGAACTCGTCGGACACCACCACGGTGCCGGGGCGTGCCACGTTGACCACCCGTCCGGCGAGGTTGACGACGGGTCCGTAGTAGTCGCCGTCGAGCTCGAGCACCGGACCGACCGCCAGGGCGACCCGCACGTCCGAGACGAGCTCGTCCCCGGCATACGCCTCGGCGAGGGAGAGCCCGATGTCGGCCGCGTCGGTGGCGCTCGAGACGACGAACATCACCTCGTCCCCGATCATCTTGACGACACTGCCCCCGCGCGCCACCACCGTGTCGTGAGCCAGCTCCTCGAACCGAGCGACGACAGACGCCAGTTCGTCGTCGCCCAGGTGCTGGCTCAGAAGGGTGAACCCCACCATGTCGGCGAAGCCGACACACAGCTGTGCACGCCGCCCTTCGCGGTCGCCACGGGAGCGCCGCAGCATCGCTCGCCGGGTGGCGGCCTGCAGGTGGCGTCGCCAGACGTACTCGAGGAGCCTGGCCATGGCCGGAAGGGAGGCGTCGGCCTGCATCGCGAACTGGTCGGCGTCGAGGACGCTGTCCCCGGTCGGCCCGAGGATGGGCGTGGTGCCCGGACCGGCCTGTGCCGCCGCGATCCGGGACATCGAGATACCGATCACTCTCGCGGTCTGGACCGCCACGTCGGTGTCGGCCAATCCCATCGCGACCATCGCCTGGAACAGCCGCACCGCCTCGATGTCCATCTCGCCGAGTGCCGGCTCGTCCTCGGCGAGGTCGAGGAAGCCGAGCGCCCGCCAGAACCGGTGGACCAGGTCGACCGGGAACCCGGTGATCTCGGCGACTTCGGCCTGGGTGAGGTTGCGGCCGGTCGGCACGAGCAATCGGTCGACCATCAACAGGTCCACCACGTCGTCCGAGATCGCACGGTCGATCTCGTCGTCGGAGCACCCGAGATCCGAAAGGATCGAACGCACACGCGCGAGTGCCTCGGCGCGCTCCTCCGCGGCAACAGCCGTGACGGCGTCCTTCGCGTCCTCGTCCGGCACCGTCTCACCCTACCGGGGTGCGCTCGCGCCCGGCCGCTCGGCCATGCGGCTGACCAGGGGAGGCCGGCCGAGACGACCCCTACACTGGCGCGGTGGTCGACCCCACGGTTCACCTGGGAGATCCTCTCGGTCTCGGATCGCGTGCGGTGCTCGTGCCGGTGAAGTCGTTCTCCGACGCGAAGCACCGTTTGCACGCGGCGCTCAGCGACACCGAGCGGGCGGCGCTCGCCCGTGCGACCGCAGACCGCGTGCTCGCCGCTGCCCGGCCCCTTCCGGTGGCGGTCGTCTGCGACGACACCGGGGTCGCCGAGTGGGCGCGCTCGCGGGGCGCTCTCGTCGTGTGGGAACCCGGACGCGGCCTGAACGGAGCAGTCGAAGCGGGAGTCGAACACTTGCGCACGGCCGGGGTCGTGCAGGTGACCGTCGCCCACTCCGACCTCCCCCGGGCAGTCGACCTGCCACTCGTCGGTGAGCGCAGCGGTATCACCCTCGTCCCCGACCGTTACGGAAACGGGACCAATGTGATCGCCTTGCCCGCAGAGTGCGGGTTCCAGTTCTCGTACGGACCGGGCTCCTTCGCCCGCCACCGCGCCGAGGCGGCACGGATAGGCCTCCCGACGTGGGTGCTCGATCGTCCGGACCTCGCCTGGGACATCGACGAACCCTCCGACGTCGTTCCGGTGACGGCTGCCGCGCCCACCGAGCGATGAACGACGATGGAGGCGGAGCCGACCCGGCGACGCAGAGCGGTCTGCCGGTCGGCGACCTCCTCTTCACCGGGCCGCCGACGGTCGATCTCGTCCCTCCGGCCAGCGCGCTGGCGGTGGGCGCGCACCCCGACGACATCGAGTTCGGGTGTGGCGCGACCCTCGCCAAGTGGGCGGCCGCCGGTTGCCGCGTCGAGTATCTGGTGCTCACCGACGGCTCCAAGGGGAGCTGGGACGAGAGCGCCGATCTCGATCGACTGATCGAGGAGCGTGCCGCCGAGAGCCGCGCCGCCGCGGCCGTCATCCGAGGTGCCGCGGGTGCGAGCCGCCGGGAGGAGCGGGAGCGCCGGGAAAAGCGGGAGCGGAGCGGGAGCGCCGACGACGCCGAGGGCGACGTCCACTTCCTCGGCCGCGTCGACGGCGAGCTCGTCGACGGTCCGGCCGAACGGCGTGAGGTCGCCCGCCTCATCCGCACGCTCCGTCCCGAAGCGCTACTCGGGCACGACCCCTGGCGCCGTTACCGCCTCCACCCCGACCACCGGGCGGCCGGCTTCCTCACCATCGGCGCACTGGTCGCCGCCCGCGACCCCCACTTCTTCCCCGAACTGGGCTTGGCTCCACACCGACCTCGCGTCCTTCTCCTGTGGGAGGCCGACCAGCCGAACCACCTGGAGAGCACCGCCGGCTTCGAGGAGGTGAAGATCGCCGCGCTGGCCTGCCACGGCAGCCAGGCGGAGAGCACCTTCGGCATTGCACCGGCCGACGACGCCGCCGCGGCCGAGGAGGACTTCGGGTCCAAGGTCCGCCGTCAGCTCGCGGCTCACGGATCGCTGGCAGGTCTCCGCTCCGGTGAGGCCTTCCACTTGATGCGCCCCTGAGTCGAGCTCGGCTTGATGCGCCCGTGAGTCGAGTTCGGCACGAGCTGAACCGGCCCCTACCCGAACCGGCCCCTACCCGAACTGGGCCCGGACGCGAAGCAGGAGCCCCGAAGGACCCCCACTTCGCACTCGGCGACGGGAAGACCCGCCGCTCCGGGTCGAGTCAGGCGCTCTTCCGGACACGCCGACGCTTGCGCGCCGTCGTCTTCCGGGCAGCTCCCTTGCGGGCCGGGGCCCGCCTCTTGATGGCCCGCTTTGCAGGTGCCCGCTTCTTCGTGGCCCGCCTCTTGATGGCCCGCTTTGCAGGTGCCCGCTTCTTCGTGGCCCGCCTCTTGATGGCCCGCTTTGCAGGTGCCCGCTTCTTCGTGGCCCTCTTCTTGACGGCCCTCTTCTTGACGGCCCGCTTCACGGTTGCCCGCTTCTTCGTGGCCCTCTTCTTGGCGGTCCGCTTGGCAGCGGTTGCCCGCTTCTTGGCGGTCCGCTTGGCAGCGGTTGCCCGCTTCTTGACGGTCCGCTTCGCAGCGGTTGCCCGCTTCTTGGCGGTGCGCTTCGCGGCAGATTTACGGGCCGCTGTCTTTCTGGCCGGCCTCTTACGAGTCGACCTCTTGGCTGCTGCCTTCTTCACTGCCATTGATACTCCCTCCTTAGGGTTCAACGCCGATTTGAACGTCGAACCGGTGGCGAACCGGACAACCTTCGACGCCGGTATCGGTACCACTGCGCCAGTCCGAGGATTCCGTCCGAGGCGGGGGCCACGTGCGCTCGGAATGAACGATCCGAACCCGACAACCGTGACCTTCCGTCCTGACTGAACCTCGGTAATGATCGTGTCGAACACGCCGTCCACTACATCCGAGACGGTCCAGCGAGACGAATCCGTCGTCTCACTGACCGCTCGAACAAGTTGCGACCTGTTCAAGATCACCTCCTCAGTGATACGTCACCACATACCAGCCAAATGGCTTTTTTTGCCCAGGTCAAGCATTCCGGCATGTCACGCGCTCGCGATCGACCTGCATGTCGGCGCCAACTAGTACGCCGCCACATGGCGCGCGCGCACTTTCCGTTCGACGCGTGCAGATTGGTGTAGACAAAGAATCCTTTGTTTGCAACGATTCTTCGTATACGCGTCGACATGACGCACTCGCGGTCGGTTACACCGCCTCCACTCGCACGACCGACCACGAGGCCGAATTTCCTTGACAGAAAAATTCTTTGAAAATTCTTCGAATTCCCCCGCGAACGGCCTTCGCGCGGTGTTCGAGGCCACCTTCGCGGCCGATCGAGGTGTCTACCTCGGACATGACATACGTGGATGGTGCCACGCGTCGCCACAACAATCGGTGATGGTCCTCGGTCCACCACGATCGGGCAAGACCACCTCCTTGATCATCCCCAACGTGCTCGCATCGCCGGGAGCGGTCATCTCGACGTCGACCAAGCCGGACGTGCTCGATGCGACGATCGGCGCGCGGTCACGGCTGGGAAGGTGTCTCCTGTTCGACCCGACCGGCACCACGGAGACCAACGCCCGACTGGAGCCGTTGCGCTGGTCGCCGCTGCAGTCGTGCTTCGAGTGGACCGGCTCGCTCGCCACCGCCCGGGCGCTGGTCGAGGTCGGCACCGGAGGGGGCGCGGGGGACTCTCGCGCGCCGAGCATTCGCACTGGACCGAGCGGGCCCAGGCCCTGCTGGCGCCCCTCCTCCATGCAGCCGCCCTGGCGGATTGCGACATGCGAACGGTCCTCATGTGGGTGGACCGGCGCAAGGCGCTGCCGGCCCAGCAGATCCTCGCCGCCGAGGGCGGTCTGGCGGCGGAGCTCCCACGGAACCTCCTCGACGGGATCGTCGCCACCGAAGAGCGGGAGCTGAGTGGCATCTGGTCCACCGCGTCCGGCGCGCTCGCCGGCTTCCGATCCGAGCACGCGCTCGAGTCGACACGGGCACCCGACTTCGATCCGTACCATTTCGTCCGATCGACCGACACGGTGTACGTCTCGGCCCCGGCCCACCGTCAGGCACTCGTCGCCCCGATGGTGGTCGGTTTGGTGAACGACGTCCGCTTCGCGACCTTCGCCCGCGACGCGGTCGGCACCGCCGCCCGGCCCGTTCTGCTCGCGCTCGACGAGCTCGCCAACATCGCGCCGATCCCCGACCTTCCCTCGATGGTGAGCGAGGGCGGCGGACAAGGACTGGTCACCCTCGCGTGCTTCCAGGATCTGTCACAGGCGCGGCAGCGCTGGGCGGCGCACGCGGAGGGATTTCCCTCGCTCTTCGGCACGACGGTGGTACTCCCGGGCATCGGCGACGTACGCACGCTCGACGCACTCTCGCTGCTCGCCGGTGAGGAGGAGTTGCTCGTTCGCTCGGCCTCGCTCGGCCGCACCCTCTCGGAACGACCCTTGACCGACCTCCTGACCGGTGGCCGGACCCAACTCGGTTCGAGCGTGGCCACCGAGTGGCGGCGTCGACTCCCGGTCGACCTCATCGCGCGCGGCACCCCCGGGTACGCGTTGGCCTTCGACGAGCGCAACCGGGCCGCCTGGATCCCGCTCGCACCCTCCCATTCGACCGAACCCTGGCGGTCCTTGCGGAAGTTGGAGCTCGGCCTCGAGATGAGACCCGCCGCGCCGTCCCTCTCGCGAGACGCCGGGCTCGGACGCGACTTCGGCAACCAGCTCGGGCGGTGACCGCCGCCTGCCGCTGTCTTCATCGTGCGCGCCCCAGGGACACCACCGGTCGCTCCGGCTCGAGGTCCCGAGAAGCCTCGCGTGCGGAGCGATGGGGGCCGCGCTCGGTCCCGAGTCCCCCTCCACGGTCGAGGCGGCGGCGTCCCTCGATCCGGCGTTCACCGTCGAGAGCCGAGCCGATCTCCTTCTGCAAGGCGCGCCCGAGGTCTCCGGCTCGCCAAGACGGCTCGACCCGTGCGATCCCGGCGGCCTCGCCGGCGAGAGGTGAGCCGGCACAACGGACCACAGACGCGACCTGCGCCTCGACGATTCGGCAGTCGCCCCCACGAGCGACGAAGCGGAGAAGAGAGCGACCAGGTCGTTCCGGCGGAGCGGCCGTTGCTCGCGGGCCAACACGTCGAGACGGCGCCTCACGTTGCCGAGGTCGATCGAGGGCTGGTCACGTTCCCGACCGCCGAGGCCCACGACCCGGGTCAGGTCGCCGAGGTCGTAGCCGAGGTCAGCCAGCGCGTGTCCTCCACTCTCGGAGCAGGTCGGCGACGGTGTGGCCGGCTTCTTTTCCCGGCCGTGTCGCGTGGAAGGCGCCATCGCCGTGGCGCCTGTCGAGCTCGCCGTGACGCAGGAAGTCGAAGCGGGCCATGTCGGCCGAACGCTGGGAGAAGAGGTGTCGCAGCTCGGAGGGCACACCCACCACGTCGCCGAGACCGGTGGGTCCCACCTCCCACGACGCACCGAGACGGGTGGTGAGCTCGAGCCGCAATCGGGCGTGGTAGATCCCTTGGGCAGCTTCCAGATGGCCATGGAGACGGCGGCTGTCGAGCGCCGACCACACGCCGTCCACCCCTTGGGCGACGTTCGCCATCACCAGATGGGTGTGGAGGTGGGGGTCGAGGGCCCTGCTCGTGCGGTGGAGGAATCCCCCGGCCACCCCGCCGGTCACGGGGAGCAGGTCGTTTCGACCCTGGCTCCGACGGCGGACGGCCAGTGCGGAGCGCTCGAGGTAGCCGGCGGCATCGGCCACCGCGGCACGGTGTCCGGCTCCGGCCTCGGCGGCGAGCTCGCGGGGTGCGAGCAGATGGAGGATGCTCACCGATTTCGGCGCACAGAAAGAAAGGTCATACGCGGCGACGCTCCGGACACCTGCCCGGGTCCGCAGGGGCGCTCCCGAGCAGGGATCGTGACCTTCCATCACTTCGGCGAACGGCTCGGCCTCGACCTGGCCGACCAGACCGAGCGTGCAAGCCGCGGACCCGCTCCAGATCCCCGGTTCCTCGCCCGCGACGAGGGTTCCCTCGGCACGCCCGGGGACGAGACCCTGCACGTAGTAGTCGTGGCTGCCCTCGTGCACCACATGGATCTTCAGCACCTGGGTGACCGCATCGCTCTCGGGTCTCCTCTTTTCGGAGGAACCCTGCGACGAGCTGCTGGCCGAAACCTTGCCGGCGGCCTGTACGCCGGGCAGGACGTGCTGCCGGTGGGCCGATCGGGCTCCCTTCAGCCCTCCCGGTAACGAGCGAGGATGCGCCGGGCCGCGTCGGCCCCGACCGAGCGGTCGTCCTCGGGCTCGAGCACCGCTGCGTCGGGACCGAGAGCGAGGAGCAGACGCTCGAGCCAGGCCTCGCCTCCGACCACGACCTCGATCTCGAGACGGTCCCCCACCCTCCGCGGCGGGCCCGCAGCCGGGACGGACTCGATCTGCCACCCGACCCCCGCATCGATCGAGAGCAGCACCTTCCGGTCGTCGGCACCCGGCACGTACGCCGCGTCGGTCGGAGATGCCGGGACGTCCGACTCGGCCCGCTCGGACGCGCCGACCTCCTCGGCGGCGGCGATGCGGTCTACCCGGAAGCGGCGCACGTCACCCGCGGTCTGGCACCAGGCGTCGACGTACCAGTGGCCGTCGGTGGCGAACAGCCGGATCGGGTCGATGCGGCGTTCGCTCACCCGGTCCGACGACGCGGAGTAATAGGAGATGTCGACCGTCCGGTGGGCCTCGATCGCCGTTCGCACCGTCTCGAGCAGGGAGGGCGCATCGAGCTCCACACCGACCCGTTCGCCTCCGAGCGCCTGGTCGAGCTTGGCGAGCGCACGGGAGAGGGAGCCCTCGCGGTCGCTCCCGGGGACGGCGACCAGGGCGCGGGCGGAGGCGGCGAGGGCGATGCCTTCGGTCGGGGTGAGGCGACGTGGCCGGGCAAGTGCGGTCCCGGGCTGCACCGACACCGAGGTGTCGGTCACGATGATCTCCATCAGCTGGTCGGGCGTGTACGGGGGCACCCCGCAGCACGCGGCCATCTCGAGCTCCGCCACCAGCGCTTCTGGCGCGAGGTCGAAGCGTGCGGCCGCCTCGTCGATCGACGCCTCGCCCTCCTGGGCGAGCCAGGCCAGGATCGCGAGCAGCCTCCTCAGCCGTCCGGCGGTGTCGGGCGGCTTGCTCACCGGTCGGTGGTCCCGCCGGCCGACGCGATCATTGCCTCGAGCCGTGCCTCGACCGCCGCCCGGGTCTCGGGCGGACGGAGGACTTCCGCGTGGTCGAGCAGGCCGAGCACCCACGAGACGAGCGCGTCCTCGTCGGTGACCGCGAGCCGCACGACGACGCCGCCCGGCCGGCGCTCGACCACTGCGTCGGCGCCGAGCTCCTCTGCCACCCGGGCCGCCTCGGGGCCGTCGACCAGCACGTCGACCTCGACGGCCTCGCCGGCGCCGAACTGCCAGGGCTCGCGCTCCAAGGTGGCGTCCACTTCCACGTCGTCGGCCAGCCCCGAGGACGGCTCGCCGAGCTCGATCGGGCCGACGATCCGGTCGACCCGGAAGGTGCGCGGCTCGCCGCGGTCGCGGTCGAAGCCGACCGCGTACCAGCGCCCCCGCCGGAACCGGATCCCCGCGATGTCGACCCGCCGCGGTTCGCCGCGGTACTCGAAGGTGGCGAGCGCGTGACGGCGCGCGGCCTCGAAGAGGGCCGGGAGGGCCGGGAGGTCGACGATCGGCGGCAACACGACGAGCGGCGTGACATCTCCGCCGACCGGCGGTTCGCCGCGCACGCCCAGCTTCTCGAGCGCGTCCCGGCCGGTAGGCTCGCCGAGGTGGACCCCTGCGACCGCCAAGTTGAGGGCCGCTTGCTCGTCGGGCTCCAAGCCGAGGTCGGGCAGGTAGTAGGCATCGGGATCCACCCGGTAGCCGAGCTGCTCCTCACCCCCGATGGGCTCGACCAGAACCGGCACTCCCTCGTCACGCAGCAGCCGCTTGTCCCGCTCGAACGCCTGGCGCCGCGCGTCGTGGGTGTCGGGATAACCCGGCACGCGGTCTGCGATCTCGCGCAGGCTGAGCGGGCGGCTGGTGTCGAGCAGCACCAGCAACAGGTCGGTCACCCTTTCGAGACGGTCGAGGCGTTGCATCGCGGTCAATCTAGGTCTCCGGGGGTGAGGCTCCGACGGTGAGCAACGCGCCCTACGGCTTCGACCTGCACCCGGCAGCGCTCATCGTGGTGCTGCTCGGCGTGGTCGCGGTGGTAGCGGCGCACGCGCGGCTCGCACGGACCGCCAGGGTACCGATCCCGTGGACCCGGCGCGAGCGGTGGTTCTTCGCCGGCGCCTGCGTGATCGGCCTCGTTGCCACCGCCTGGCCGCTCGCCGACCTGGCGGCACACTGGTCGCTGACCGCGCTGGTGGTGCAGCGCCTCGTGCTCGCCCTCGCGGTGGCGCCGCTGCTCCTGCTCGGGCTCCCTTACGACGTCATCCAGTGGCTGACCCGACCGCGGGTGGTCGACGCGGTGCTGACCCGGGTGGAACGGCCGCCCGTTGCGATCGCGACGGTCACCCTGGTGCTGGTCGGCTCGATGGTGCCCGCCTCCGTCGCAGCAGCGGCGTCGTCGCTTCCGATCCGCGCCCTCCTCGATCTCGCGACCGTGGCGGCCGGTCTGGTCCTCTGGATCCCGGTCATCGGGCGCGTGCCGGGGATCCGCCGCCCGAAGCCGGTGGTGCGCTTCGGCTATCTGGTGGGACAGGCCATCGTGCCGGCCTTCCTCTCGGTCGTCTACATCTTCTCCGCGCACGCCCTCTACCCGACGTTCAGCCACTCGAAGGAGGCGGTCGGGCTGCGTCCGCTCGTCGACCAGCAGATCGCCGGGTTCGTCTCGAAGCTCTCGATGATCTTCGTCCTGCTCGGAGTCGGCGCAGTGGTGCTGGCGCGAGCGCCGCGCTCGGAGGACGACTCCGACGTCGACGAGCCGTTGGTATGGGCCGACGTGGAGCGCGAGCTCGAGCGTGCCGCCCGGCGCGAGGCGCGTCACGGGTCCGGGCTGCACGAGCCCCTCGGGCCGGCACAGGGAAGCGACTCGGAACCTCCCCACTGATCCCCGCCTCGTCGCGGCTCAGGGTCGATCGGGGATGCGGTACCCGCGACCGCCGCGTCCCTAGAGTGGCGAGGTGACCCTCGCGCCCCCTGCGGCACCGGTGCTCCGGCGGCTGGTCCGGGGCACCGTCCGGGCCGGTGTCGAGGAGCTGGCCTCCCGCCCGGCCATGGTGGTGCGCACCGTCTCCACCGTCCGGCGTGGCGCGCTCTCGGTGACCGACGGGGAGACCATCGGCGAAGCGGCCCGGTCGGCAAGCGCGCTCAGGATCCCGTTGGTCATGGTGCTCGCCTCGAGCGGGGCGGACGTCTCCGAGGGCGTCGCATCGCTGCACGGTTGGGGTCGCGCGGCTCGGGCGCTCTCCCACTGCTCGGGCGCCGTGCCGATCGTGGTGGCCGTCACCGGCCCAGCACTGTCGGGTCCCGCCCTGCTGCTCGGTCTCGCCGACTTGGTGGTGATGACCGGCGACGCCTTCGCCTACGTCTCGGGTCCCGCGATGGTCGAGCAGTTCACCGGCGTCCGGATCGGGATCCACCAGCTCGGTGGGACCGCGGTCCACGCGCGTTCGAGCGGGCTCTGCGCCCTGGAAGTCGCCACCGAGGAGGACGCGCTCGCCGCGGTCGAGCACCTGCTCGGGCTGCTCCCCGCCCACACCGACGAGCTGCCGCCGAGACAGGAGGTGGGCCGCCTCCGCGACCCGGACCCCGGCGTGGGTGCCCCCGATCCCTCCGACGGAGCCGCCTCGATCGGGGCGATCGTGCCGGCGAAGGCCACCAGCTCCTACGACGTCCGGCGGATCGCGGCCGCCCTCGCCGACGACGGGGAGGTGACCGAGCTCTTCGCCCGGTGGTCGCCGCAGCTGGTGACCGCGCTCGGCCGCATCGACGGGAGGACCGTGGGCGTCGTGGCCAATCAGCCCCAAGCGCTCGCCGGCACCCTCGACATCACCGCGTCGCAGAAGGGTGCTCGATTCGTACGCTTCTGTGACGCGTTCAACATCCCGCTGCTGACCCTCGTCGACACTCCGGGTTTCCTGCCGGGCAAGGACCTCGAGTGGCGCGGGATGATCCGCCACGGTGCGGAGCTGGCCTTCGCCTACGCCGAGGCGACCGTCCCCCGGGTCTGCGTCATCCTGCGCAAGGCCTACGGCGGCGCCTACATCGTGATGGACTCGAAGGGCCTCGGGAACGACCTCTGCTTCGCCTGGCCGGGCGCCGAGATCGCGGTGATGGGTGCCGAGGGCGCGGTCCAGGTGCTCCATCGGCGAGCTGCACCGGAGGACCGAGGGTCACTCGCCGACGAGTACGCCGAGCGCTTCCTCACGCCGTGGCAGGCAGCGGAGCGTGGCTTCGTCGACACGGTCGTCGAGCCGGACCACACCCGCGCGGTGGTCGCCGACGCGCTCGCCGCGCTCGAGACCTCCCGCGAGGCCCTGCCCCGCCGCAAACACACCATCGGTCCGCTCTAGAGGCTCGGAACACGCAGACGCAGAAGTGCCCCCTCCCATCGGAGGGGGCACTTCTGTCACACTGCATTCGGCTGTCTCTTCAACTGCGAGTCAGCCGTTACGGATCAACTGAATCCGTGGGTCCTCCAGGGCTGGCCACCCTGTGCGGCAAAGTTTGCACTAGGAGCTGCGTTTGCGTTGCACGAGCCCGCGGTCGACTTCGGAACCTCCGAGTACCAGGTGCCGGGGCCCACCGGAGCGGTCGTAGCCGAACCATTTGCGGCGCCAGGAGCAGCACCGTAGATGGTATCAGGCGCACCACCCGCACCAGGAGTGACGGTCGAAAGGTTGTCACTCGCGTACCAACAGGTGTTGTCGTTCTTGGACGGCGAAGCCAAGACCACACCATTGCCGTCGCCCGAGACGTACCAGGAGACATCACCAGGGTTCGCCGCGGCGGCGCCGGCGGCCATCCAGTTGATGCTCGGCTCGTTCGTATGCAACAGCGCCTGGTTCACAGGAGCCGACCCAGGGCTCACCACACCACCGTAATTCTGGTCGTTCTGCGTCGCAGCCGACTTGGCGGTGGTCAGCGCCGTGTTGAGGTCGGACTGAGCTGCCCGGTCATTCGCTCCGCCGGTCACCCCGAGGAAGGTCGGGATGGCGATGGCGAGCAGGATGGCCAGGATCAACAGCACGACCATGAGCTCGATCAGGGTGAAACCGGCATCTTCACCAGTGTCCCCCGAAGCGTCACGCCTGTCGTTCAGGCGCTCGATAATCGATGAAAGCATGTAGCTCCTCCTCGTGATGACTCATACATCAATGAGTGGAGACCCGAATAGGTATCCGTCTGTGCTATCGGAGGACCCGAGAGTTATCTTGAGAACTCATTTGGAAATTTTCGGGCTATACGGGTTGCCTGACCTGCCACTTTTCGCGGTCGGAGTGCGAGCACTATGAGTGGCAGATTCGGCCGTGACTTTCGAGGAGAAGGGCGATCCGCGAGCGGTCGCCGAACGCCTACCAGGGGATCTCTCACGACCCAGGACCTGGGAGGTTCGCGCTTTCGATGAGATCGAACCGGAAAAATGGCGCGCCGGAGGCGCCTCGCTTTTACGGATTGTCGAGGCACCCCGAGGCTTCACATGGATTGATGAAGCCTTTCAGTCCTGACCCTAAGGTCAGCCGTCCGATTTCACAATGCAGGCTGTGAATCACGCTCCATGTCCGGCAAAACCCGTTCCCGCGGATTTACCCGCCGTTCGGGACGAGCTTGATGTAGTCGAACATCGGCAGGTAGAGGCAGATGACCATGGCACCGACGCCTGCACCCATCACCACGGTCAGGACCGGTTCCAACAGTGCCGTGAGGTTGGCCACCGTCACCGCGACTTCCTGATCGTAGAACTGCGCCACCTTCTTGAGCATCTGGTCGAGGGCACCGGTCTGCTCCCCGACTTCGATCATCTGGACGACCAAGGTGGGGATGACCTCTTCGTGCTCGCGAAGCGGATCCGCGAGCGGACGGCCTTCGCGAACGCCGTTCTTAGCCTCGATCAGCACCTTGCCGACCGTGACGTTCCCCGCAGTGTCCGCGCAGATGTCGAGCGCCTCGAGGATCGGCACGCCGGAGCTGATCAGCGAAGCCAGCGTGTTGGTCACTCGAGCCAGCGCCACCTTGTGGAAGAGAGGACCGAAGACGGGAGGCTTGAGCATCCATCGATCCCATATCGCGCGTCCGTCCTCGGTGGCGATCCATTTCCTGACGCCGACGATGCTGCCGATGATGACCCCGATCACGACCAAGACCCAGGGACTCGTCATGATCTCCGAGATGTCGATCAAAATCTGTGTGGGAAGCGGCAGCTTCCCGCCGAGCGACTTGAACAGGTTCTGGAACACCGGCACGATGAAGATGATCATCGCGCTGAAGATGATGACCATCACACTGAGCACCACCGCTGGGTAGGTCATTGCCGAGCGGATGGTCCGATTCAACTGGGCCTGGTTCTCGATGGTTTCCGCGAGGTTCGCGAGGACCTCGTCGAGGTTCCCGCCCACTTCTCCCGCTTGCACCAAGGTGCAGAAGAGATGTGAGAACACCTTCGGGTGCTTTGCACACGCGGCGGAGAGTGAGGAACCGTGTTCCAGATCCTGCCGGACCGCCTCGAGCACCTTCGCAAAGGCAGGATTGTCGACCTGGGCCGCCAGGATCCCGAGGGAGCGGACAACCGACAGACCGGAGTCGACCATCGTCGAGAGCTGACGAGTGACGATTGCCACCTCGCGCAGTTTGACCCGATCGGAGAAGAAGGGGATCTTGATCTCTGTCTTGAGATTGACCGCGGACTTCGGCGTGACCGAGATGGGCATGTAGCCCATCTCGCGAAGACGCCGCACGACGAGCGCCATGCTGTCGCCTTCGAGTTGCCCTTCGACCAGCCCACCGGATCGATCCCGGACTTTGTAGTCAAATGTGAGTGCCACGGTTCCCCGTTTCGTCGCTCATTGGTTCAGCCGGCTCCGGCTCCGGTATTCAGGTGGTTCCGGAGGTCGTCCTCGTTCGCAGACCGGTCGTACGCGATGGCTCTCGGAGATCACTCCGTCCTTGACCAGCCTCGCAAGGCTTTGGTCCATGGTCTGCATCCCGAAGCTGGCCCCGACCTGCATGATCGAGTAGATCTGGTGGGTCTTGTTCTGGCGGATGAGGTTGCGGATTGCCGACGTGCACATCAGCACCTCGGCGCACGCCACTCGGCCGGTCCCCTCAGCGTTGACGATGAGCTGCTGGGTGACCACCCCCTCGAGGGTCGAGGCCAGCATCACCCGGATCTGCTCCTGCTGGTTCTCCGGGAAGACGTCGATCACTCTGTCGATCGTCTGCGGCGCGTCCTGCGTGTGGAGGGTTCCGAAGACCAGGTGCCCCGTCTCGGCTGCGGTCAAGGCCATCGAAATGGTCTCGAGGTCGCGAAGCTCTCCGACCAAGATGACGTCGGGGTCCTGGCGGAGCACCCGCCGCAACGCCTCGGAGAACGAGAAGGTGTCCTCGCCGATCTCTCGTTGGGTGATGATCGACCGCTTGTGATCGTGGAGGAACTCGATCGGATCTTCCACCGTCACGATGTGCAGCGGCTTGGTCCGGTTGATGATGTCGATCAATGACGCCAGCGTGGTCGACTTCCCCGAGCCGGTCGGTCCGGTGACCAGCACCAGCCCGCGACGGAGATCGGTGAACGACTGGACCGAGTCGGGGAGGCCGAGGGACTCGAACTCCGGCATCTCGTGCGGGATCGGACGGAGCGCTGCCGTCACCGTCCCTCTTTGGAGCGCGACGTTGACGCGGAATCGGCCGACACCCGCAATCGAGTGGGAGGTGTCCAACTCGTGCTCTTCCTCGAAACGCTCCCGCTGTGATCCCGGGAGAATTCCGAAGACCATGTCGCGGATCATCTCGTTGTCGAGCACCGGGCAACCTTCGATCGGCCGTACCGCTCCGTGAAGACGGATGCTTCCGGCGATGCCTGCGGTGAGATGGAGGTCCGAAGCACCGACTGCGACCGCATAGCGGAGCAGGTCGTCGATGTGCAGCGGAATAGCACCTTCCTGCGTGGAGACGTGGATTCCCTGTTCGAGAAGCCGCTCCACGTCGGCCGAGACCTTCACCTCGTCTGGTTCCGAACCCGCGTCGACCAACGGCGAGGTCGGCGCCGGGCCCGGAGCGGGTGGGATTCCGCTGCCGTTCCCGCTGCCGTTCCCGTTCCCGATGGTGCCGTTGCCGTCAGCCGAGACGCCGAGGGCCTGTGCGATCAGTACCGGATCCCCGAGGACCGGCCGGACTCGGTAGCCGATTCGGGACGCGAGGGCATCCTGGTCCTCCTGGGTGGGCGGTTCGCAGAACGCGACGGCGAGGGCGTTCCCGTCGAAGCGGAGCCCGAGCGCACCGAAATCCCGGCCGACGTCTGGCCCAAGTGCTGCCGATGCCTCGGGGGTCGGGGTGAACGCGGCGAGGTCCACGGCCGGCAGCTGTGCGAGCTGTGCCATGGTCCCGACCACGACGCCCGGCAGTGCGAGGCCGCGGCCGATCAGGAGCGTGGCGAGATCCCGATCGTTCGCCGTCGCTTCGTTGAGCAGCGGCGTCAGGTTCGCTTCGGTCTCGTAGCCGGCCTGCACCAGTGCCTGGGCGAGCCGGTTCGACCACTCGGTCCGCGCGGACGCGGTGACCGGGCTCATGCGACCACCCGAAGCACTTCTTCGAGGGTGGTCTCACCCTCGATTGCCTTGCGCAATCCGCTCTCTCGCAGTGTGGTCATACCCTGACTCACCGCCAGCCTGTGGATATCGTCCACGGATCCTCCTTCGATGATCATCCGCTCGATCTCCTCTGACATCGGCATAAGTTCGGCCAAAGCTTTACGACCTCGATAACCCGTGTTCGAACAGGCCGAACACCCGACGGCTCGGTACACCTTGGAGATCCCGCCGGCTTTCTCCAGCTCATCGGGGGTCCAGCCTGCCGCCGCAATGTCGGCTTCGGTGGGCTCGTAGGCCTCCTTGCAGTGCAGGCACAGCCGCCGCGCCAGGCGTTGTGCCAGCACTCCGGAGAGGGACGAGGTCACGAGGAAGGGCTCGAGTCCCATCTCGATCAGGCGCATGGGCGTCGACTGCCGCGTTGTTGGTGTGCAGGGTCGCCAACACCAGGTGCCCGGTGAGGGCGGCTTCGATGGCGATGAGCGCGGTTTCCTTGTCACGGATCTCACCGACCAGAACGATGTCGGGGTCGGATCGCAGGATGGACTTGAGCGCCGAGGCGAACGTCAGTCCGGCTTTCACGTTGAGTTGCACCTGATTGACGCCCTTCAGCTGCAACTCCACCGGGTCTTCGACGGTGATGATGTTCTTCTCCGGGGAGTTGAGCGCGGTGAGGGTGGTGTACAGGGTGGTCGACTTGCCCGATCCGGTCGGTCCGGTGACGAGAATGGTTCCGTACGGTTTGCTGTAGATGCCTTCGTAGGTGCTCTGCAGGTCGTCGTCGAAGCCCAGGTCGCCGAATCCGAGCACCACACTCGACTTGTCGAGCACTCGCATGACGACCTTCTCGCCGTGGATGGTCGGCAGCGTCGCGATCCGCAGGTCGATCCCCTTGCTTCCGACATTGAGCGAGATGCGACCGTCCTGCGGAATCCGGTGCTCGGCGACGTTCAGATCAGCCATGACCTTCAGTCGGGTGATCACCGCGGCCGAGATCGCCCGGGGTGCGGTGGACACGTCGTGCAGCACGCCGTCGATCCGGTACCGAATTCGGAGCTCGGCACCAGTCGGTTCGACGTGGATGTCCGATGCGCGTTCGTTGAGGGCCTGGAGGATCAGGAGGTTCACGTACCTGACGATCGGTGCGTCCTCGGTGATCGCCTGGATGTCGTCGACGCCCTCATCGGCCGTCGGACCGTCCAAGCCCATCGACGCCTCAGCGGCGATGTCTGCGGCGTCTCCGCTGTTGAAGACACGGCCGATGTACGAGCTGATCTGCGATCGAGTGGCGACCACCACGTTGAAGTTCCGACCCATGATGGTCCGCAGGTCGTCCATCGCGAAGACGTCGGTGGGGTTCGATGCCGCCACCACCGGCGTGCCGTTGTCGTTACCGATGACGATCACGTTGTGATGACGGGCGGTCGCTTCCGGCAGCCAACCCGCCTCAGTCAGATCGACGCCGGCAGTGTCGAGGTCGACGAACTCGAGGCCCATCTCCTGGGCCATCCCCCACATGAGGTCTGCCTCGTCCACCAGCTTCTTCGCGGTCAAGATGCGGGCGATGCTCTGGCCCGTCCGATCGTGCTCCTCGAGAACTTCCTGCATGTCCTCGGGGCTCACCCGTTCACCGTCCAGCAGTGCCTTCGCAAGCGGCGGTTGGTGGGCGGCTGTCGTCGAGAAGCCCTGTCCGGACGGGTCCTCGCCGTATCGCCCTTCCCACTGCTGCTCCTGGAACGACGCGACGGCGTCCGCCACCATGTCCGCCGCGTCGCCGCCGGTGGGACCTGGCCAACCTCCAGCCTCGGACACTCCGTCATACACCTCGGCAGATCGCTCGGTTCCGTAGGTCAGCTCCGTCGCTTCGGTCTCGTGCGAGCCCGGTTCGGCGAACCCGAAGTTCGGCAGCAGCGACGTCGCAGGCTCGAGCGGCACATCGTCTGCGTAGGACTGGGCCGGCGCTTCGAATGAGTCGGTCGGCGTCTCGTAGAGAGCGTCGTCGGCCTCGACGGGAACGTCGCGTGCGAGTTCATCCCCCGCGGTGCCAAGTTCCGGGGTGGCGAAGGCGCTCTCGGTACTCGCGAGGTCATCCTCTCCGACGGAGGCCGTCTCGACCTCGACGGCGACGCTCGAGTTCAACGGCGGCGAGGTCACCCTCGACCGACTCGGTCGGCTCGCCTTCGGACTCGCTGACGGCGTACTCCTCGCCCTCCGGCACAGCCGGAGCGCTCTCCTTGCGGCTCGACTTCTTGGCGCGTCGCTTGCTGACACTCCGGCCTCGTGCCGGCGGTTCGGCGGCGACCTCCACGTCGTCCGCGGGCTTCGCCTCCTCGGCTGGTGCGGCCTCGTCCGCGGGCTCGGCCTCGTCCGGTTGGTCGGCCTCCAGAGCGACGACCGGCTCGGGTTCCGGCGGCGGTTCCGAGTCGTCGACCCCGGCCGACGGCTCTGCGGACTCCTCGCCCACGTCTTCGACCAGGGCCTCCATCGGCGGAGCGTCGTCGGAGGGAGAGCTCGGGTTCCGGCGGAAGATCCTCACTCAAGTCCGTGACGGCGAGCTCTTCGATCGCTGCATCGAGCAATCCGGCTCCGGTACCCGGACCCGTCTCCTCCCGCTCCAGCGCGATCTCCACTTCTGCCTCGTCCGCCGTACCGGCACCGTCGATATCGAGATCGGTACCGAACAAGCGGTCGATCCAGTCACCGATCTGTTCCCTCGACGCGACCACCGAGATGAAGTCGCGACCGATCTCCGCACGAACCGAATCCTGGGCCGACACGTCGTCGGGATCGGACGTCGCGATGACGGGCGTTCCGAACTTGCGCTTGACGGCCACCATGTGATGGGCCCGGGCCACGTCGGCCGGGAGGATCTCGCCAGCAGTGGGATCGACGCCATAGGTGTCGAGGTCGACGAATTCGAGGTCGCGCTCGCTCGCCAGCCATCGAATCGCGTCGATGTCAGTCATGGGAACCTCATCGGCAGACTTGCTGCGTAGATTGAACTCGGATGGACGTGCGACGACCCAAGGGGTCGGTGGGGTCGCGTCTCGATCGCACCAGCCTCCCCTCTCGGTGCGCTGTGCCCTTCGGATCACACAATCGGCGCGTTCTCCGAGTTTCCTGAGCAGATTTCGCTCGCACGCGTTCGCTCGTCGGCTTCCAGCCACTCAGGGTTCGGTCACTGTCCGTGAACCTTGGTGGAGGGCGTGCGACCCACCGTCGGTGAACGAGCAGGTCAGCGTCCTCGGAACCAGCCAGGTCGAGGGAAAAGATGCGATCGTTCGCCGAGCCGCCTCCGATGGTTCCCCGGATCGCCATCAGACGCGTTGTTGAATACAGAGGTGCCGGTCGACGAGGTCTCTCGAACAGTGGTTGCCATCCCCGCGGCCGCCATCATCGGACTCCTCGTCGGTTCGTTCCTGAACGTGGTCGTCTACCGAGTACCACAGGGCCTCTCGGTCGTCGCCCCCCGCTCCTTCTGCCCCACCTGCCGCCGAGAGCTGCAGTGGTGGGAGAACGTCCCGGTCGCGTCATGGATCGCCCTCCGAGGAAGATGCCACGGATGCGGCCAGCCCATCTCGGCGCGCTACATGGTGGTGGAGCTCGTCACCGGGGGCGCCTTTGCCTTCGTCACCTGGGGCTGGCACAGCACGGCGGTCGCGATCGGGTACTGCGGGCTCGCGGCCACGATCATCGCGATCGCCTGCATCGAGTACGGCGACATCCGTTCGCCACTCTCGGTCGCGGCCGTCGGGACAGGCGGTTCGGAACCAGCCGTCCTCATCGCCGCCGGCCTCAACCAGCACTGGCGGATCGCCGTGGGGTCGATCGTCGGATTCGTACTGGCGGTGGGCCTGTTCTCGGTGTTGCGCAGGCTCGATCCCACTTGCACCGACTCCCGCGGCCATGGACGGAGCGCCCTCCTCGTTGCGGGCGCCTGGATCGGCGGGCTACCCGCCGTGCCGATCGTCGTGGGCATCGCCTCCTCGGTCGGCATCTATGTCGCCTGTCTCGCGGGCACTCGGCTGCTCGAATCGAATCCGCGTGGCGGCAACCGCATCGGGCGTGCCGGGCGCGCGGTGCCATCGGTCTTCACCACGCCTCTCGTGACCGCGATCTGCGTCGCGCTCGCAGTGTCCCTCGTGATAGCGAGGTGATCGCCCTACGATTGGTCCATGGAGAACGGCGGTTCGAACCACTCCGAAGCGATCGAGCAGGGCGGCGGTGTCGCGGCCTCGGGAACGCAGTCGAGCAACCGCCGGGTGGTGGTGGTGGACGATCATGCCCTCCTTCGGGCCGGCACCCGACGGATCCTCGAAGATGCGCCGGGCTTCGATGTGGTCGGGGAGGCAGATGACGGGGACACCGCGCTCAGCGTCGTCGACGAGCTCCGTCCCGACGTCGTCCTCGTGGACATCCGGCTCCCGACCACCAACGGAATCGAACTCGCCAGTCAGATCGTCTCGGAGCACCCGTCGGCGATCGTGCTGATCCTGAGCGCCTATGACGACTCGGACTACGTCGAAGCGGCGATGGCGGCGGGTGTCTCGGGCTACCTTCTGAAGACCACCCCGAGCGATGAGCTCGTGCGACTGATTCGAGAGGCTTGCGAGGGAACAGGCCGCCTTGGCGCAGGACTGAGGGGAGATGGCGAGAAAGCCTCGGGCGGGTCAGGCGAACCCTCGGTCCGACTGACCGTTCGCGAGGAAGAAGTCGTGCGATTGGCGGCTCGCGGGATGTCCAACAAGTCCATCGCCCATCAGCTCGGGATCAGCCGTCGAACCGTGGAGGGCCACCTCAACCACGTGTTCGACAAGCTCGGCACCTCGTCACGAACGGAGTTGGTCCACTACGCACTCGCGCATGGACTGTTCGTGAGGCCATCGAGCGGTTGGACGCCACCGAACTGATGGCTACACAGGTATCCCCCACCGCCCCGAGCTCGGACCCGGCGCACGAGGCACCTTCCCTCGGCTCGGGACGGAACGGGCACGGATCGGCTGTCGTCGGCACACGATCCACCGGGCGCAGCCTTCCGGCCCGACCGTGGTCCAACTCACGGTTCTGGATCCTGCAGTTGGTCATTCTGGCCATCTACCTGGTCCGGCTTGCGTTGAGTCTGTCGCTCCACCTGGACTCCACGTCACTCGTGGTCGAGTTGTCGACCTTCGCACTCTTCCTGGTGCCCGTTCTCATCGCTGCCTTCAACTACGGGTTGAGTGGGGCATTGGCGACGGCAGCCTGGGTGACCCTTCTCGCCATCCCCAGAGTGGTTTCCGACGCAACCGCACACGACGTTCAGGCCGCTTGGGCCGAGGTCGTTCAAGTGGCACTGCTGGACGCGCTGGCCGTTCTCATCGGCCACCGGGTATCCGCCGAACGTTCGGCTCGCGAGTTGGTCGATTCGGAGCGCGAAGCTCACCTTCTCGCCGAATCCCTCTACCGGGACCTCTTCGATTCGAACCAGGCTCCGATCCTCATCGTGGACTCGAACGGGGTCGTCGTCGAGACCAACGCGGCTGCGGAGCGGACCTTCGGTGGCACGACGGGTTCGCTGGAGAGGCAGCGCAAACCGGGGTCTGCCGAAGCAGTCCGCTTGGTGGACATGATCGGCGCCGAAGCGGCAGCCCTGGTGCTGAGCCGGCTCATCGCCGGACAGTTCCCCTCCGACGGGAGGTCCCCAACGCACGCGCCAACTGACAGGGTCGAACCCGTGGAACTGGTGGTCGAAGGCCGTCCCGTCCTGTTCCGGCCCACCGCAACCATGCTCCGCGGACCTGATGCCGAACGAAACATGCAGGTCGTCTTCGAGGACGTCACGGCGGAGACACGACGGCACGACCGGATGGAGGCCTACGCGGCCCAGGTGGTCGTCGGTCAGGAAGAGGAGCGACGGCACATCGCGAAGGAGCTCCACGACGGCCCGGTCCAGACGCTCGTTCACCTCTGTCGGCAGATCGACAACGTCGAGGCTGGAGCGGTGGGCGAGAGAAACGTGCCGGCGCTCGGCGACCTGCGCACGATCGTCGAAGAAACGGTCGCCGAGCTCCGAACGATCGCGAAGGGACTCCGACCGCCGATTCTCGACGACCTCGGCCTTGTCGCGTCCATCAATCAGATCCTCGGGGAGGCGGCCGAACGAGGGCCTTTCGAAGCCTCGTTCGGCGTGACGGGGGCGGCCCGTCGGCTTCCCGCGGCGGTGGAACTGAGCATCTTCCGCATCGCCCAGGAAGCCCTTTCGAACGTCGAACGCCACTCGGGCGCGCACCGGGTCGCGGTCGGGCTCGACTTCGAGTCAGGAGGTTTGCGCATGCTGGTCAAGGACGACGGGATCGGGTTCGATCTGTCGGCAGAGGAGGACCGTGACGGCACCATCTCGCTCGGGGTGCCCGGCATGAGGGAGCGAGCGCACGTGATCGGTTCCCTTCTGACGATTCACTCCGCACCCGGATCGGGCACCACGGTCGATCTCACGGTCCCGGCCACGGTTCTTGAAGCATCAGCCGTGAGATAGCCACGGAAACAGCAGTTCAGAAACCAATTCAACACCAATTTCCTGGTCAGCTTGCCGCCACTCCAGCGCCTCGTTCCTCGGTTTCGTCACCCAACCGACACAGAAACCAGGTATGGATCTCGTCAATTCGTGGGATACTTACCACCGTGAGCGAGATCTTCATCGAGTCGTGTCACAGCACATGGATCATCGACCTCGAGCGTTCGCGCTTTCGCCGCGTCGTCCGAGACGGAAGCCTCCGATCGAGCCCGCCGTCGACCGACTGGCAGCCTTGCTACGGAGTCGAGATCGATCCGCTGTCAGAATCATTCGTCGTGTTGTTGAACCCCGAGGGGACCAGGCTGCTGAGGAGTTGGCGCCATGTCGAGCACTGTTCGCAGTGCGGCGGGGAAGCCACGTCGGAGCTCTCACTGAAGGACCTGCGCTCCGCAGTTCGAAGCTGAGCGAATCCGCCCGAGCAGCGGTACCGGCCTTCAGTGCGCGCCACTCCGCTGCCGGTATTTCACGACTGCGGGACTACTGCGTCAGCGTTGCGCTATCGCTTCCACGATCCCGAGCTTCCGCCGCTCTTCTCCCAGAGCATGAGCTGGCCGATGCTCATCGACCGGTCGGTGGTCTTGCACATGTCGTAGACGGTGAGCGCCGCAACGGCGCAGGCCGTCATCGCCTCCATCTCCACGCCGGTTCGATCCACCGTCTCGACCTTTGCCTCGACCTCGACGAAGTCGTCGCCGATGGTGAAGTCGACGTGGACAGCCCCGACCAGGAGCGGATGGCACATCGGGACCAGGTCGGCGGTCCGTTTGGCAGCCTGGATGCCCGCAACCCGGGCAGCGGCCAGGACGTCGCCCTTGGTGATTGCGTTGGTGGCCACCTTTGCGGTCGTCTCCGGCATCATCGTGACCTTGCAGCGGGCCAGCGCTCGGCGGTGGGTGGCCTCTTTCGGGGAGACATCGACCATCCGCCCGCCGCCGAATGGGTCGAGGTGGCTCAGGCTGCGATCCGTCACGAGCGGTTCCCGTCTTGCACCGTCACAGTGTAGGAGGTTCCGACCTGCCGGACGGAGCTGGCACTCTCTCGGTTAGACTGCCAGTGCTCTATCGCTCGAGAAACGTGGATCGGAGGACCGGGGTGCCGACGTACGAATATCGATGCGACGAGTGCGATCGAAACTTCGACGTCGTGCAGTCCTTCGAGGACGATCCGCTCACCCGGTGCCCGACCTGCGACGCTCCGGTACGCAAGGTCTTCGGCAGCGTCGGGATCGTCTTCAAGGGCACCGGTTTCTACAAGACGGACAGCCGCGACAGCAGCCGGCGCAAGGACGCCCCTCGAACCGAGGGGGCCGACGCAAAGGCGGGAACGTCGGACTCGAGCGACAAGGGTTCCGGCCCGGACTCGTCGCCATCTGGTGGAGGAGCCGCGGGCGGGGACCAGAAGAGCACCCCGAGCTCCGGGGAGAGCAACGGGAAGAGCCCGGCTTCGACGACCTCGAATTCCTCGTAGCCCCGACGACCACCCGCCCGCGGCTTCCTCGTACGGGTGAACTGGCGACATTCAATCTCAAGAGTGCGGCAAAACCGCCGATAATTCGTTCACAAGGCGCCCACCCACTCTGAGGATGTTGCGATGGACAAAGCGGACCTCGACCGTCTCTTGGTCATGCTTGACGAGCTCGATGGCTCTGACCTCCACCTGAAGGCCGGAGCACCACCTCGCATGCGCGTCGCGGGCGCGCTCCGTGTGCTCGACGACGAAGCCGCCTTCACCGCGGAAGAGACCCTCGAGGTCGCCGAGTCGATGATGTCACCGAGCGTCCTCGAGACCTTCAAGCAACACCACGAAGCAGACTTCGCCTACAGCCTCTCGGGTACCGGTCGATTTCGCGTGAACGCCTACTACCAGCGATCGTCGGTGGCGCTGGCCATGCGCCGTGTCCGCGCACACGCCTCGACCGCCTCGGAGCTCGGCCTCCCCGAAGTCGTCAACCGGCTCTCCGAAGAGCAGCGTGGGTTGGTCCTCGTCACCGGGCCGACCGGTTCAGGAAAGACCACGACCTTGGCCGCCATGATCGACCACATCAACCACCTTCGATCGTGTCACGTGGTCACCATCGAGGATCCGGTCGAGTACCTGCACACCGACGACCTCGCCGCCATCGACCAACGCGAGGTTGGATTCGACACCGATTCCTTCTCGTCTGCGATGCGAGTGGTCCTGCGACAGGACCCCGACGTCATCCTGGTCGGTGAGATGCGGGACATGGAGACCGTCTCTGCGGCACTCACCGCCGCGGAGACCGGGCACCTGGTCTTCTCGACCCTTCACACGATCAACTCGACCGAGACGGTCAACCGGATCGTCGACTTCTTCCCACCCCACCAGCAGAGCCAGGTCCGGATCAGCCTCGCCGGCTCGCTGAAGGGAATCATCTGTCAGCGACTGATCCCGGCCGCGGACGGGGTGAGCCGCGTTCCGGCGCTCGAGATCCTGGTGGTCAACGGCCGAATCCAGCAGGCCATCGTGGATCCTCTCCTCACCGCCGATATCGGCGAAATCGTCGCGGACGGCGAGTACTACGGGATGATGACCTTCGACCAGTCGTTGGTCGGCCTGATCGCCTCGGGGACGATCACTCTGGCCGAGGCGATGGCGACGGCGTCGAACCCGCACGACCTGAAGGTGATGCTCGAACGCAGCGGCATCATGCAGACCGGCCAACTGGCGTCCGCCACCTTCGCCTGACCGGCCCACCCCACCACCCTCGGCGGCCCCGTCCTCGGTGGCCCCGTCCTCGGTGGCCCCTCCTCGGGACGTCCTCGGGCCGTGAGGTCTCCGCGAGGCGGCTCCGTCCTGGGGAATGACCCCCTCGATCGAGCGGGATTCACGCTCGCGCCCCGTCGGTCGAATGTTCTCCAAGTCTCTCAAGATCGCTCCGAATCGGGCCGATAGAGGCTCGAGCGGTCTGGTCCGGTGATGACCCGGTGCCAGGCGGATCATCGGACGGGACACGGATCACGCAAGGCACCGGGAGGGGGACCCATGAATCGGCTGACGATGTGCCCGACGAGGCTCTTCAGCACGGGTGACTGCCGCCGGACCTTCGGACCTCGCTTCGATGCCGAACTTCATGCCGAAGGAGCGTTCTCATGGCAAAGCTGACGGTCGGCCTCGACATCGGGACCAGCGCCGTTCCGCTGCGGAACTCGACGTCAGCAGGTTCCGTCCAACCCTGATCACCTACGGTCAGGTTGGCCTGCCGCCCGGGTCCCTCGTCGACGGCGAGATCCGGGACAGTTCCTCGGTGACGGAAGCCATCTCCAAGCTCTGGAAGAACGGTCAGTTCGGCCGGTCCTCGGTCATCGTGGGCATCGCGGGATTGCGTGCGATCACTCGCGAGATCGATCTCCCCTTCGTCCCCGACGGCGAAGTGGAGGATGCGGTTCGGTTCCAGTCTGAAGAGGTCATCCCGTTCCCGCCCGATCAGACCATCCTGTCTTCGCAGATCCTCGCCGACTACACCTCCTCCGAAGGCGCCAAAATGCGCCGGATCCTGGTCGCCGCCGCGCACACCGATCTCGTGAGCGGGGTGATCGAAACCGTCGAGCGGGCCGGTCTCACGGTCGAAGGCGTGGACCTGATCTCCTCGGCCCTCGTGCGAGCGATCGGCGGGCAGGACGCGTCCGAGCAGCCAGAGGCCATCGTTTCGATCGGTGCCGGTCTGACGGTGGTGGTCATCCACCAGCAGGGCAGACCACAGTTCGTGCGCACCATCGGTTCAGCCGGAAACGCGACGACTGCCGCGATCTCCGCGGCCCTCGATCTGCCCATCGCCGATGCCGAATTCGTGAAGCGCCGCATCGGTGAGGCGAATCCGCAGATGCAGTCCGCCGATCGAGCTGCACAGTCCACGATGAGCGAACTGGTCGCCGAAATCCGGAACTCGATCCAGTACTTCGCTTCGTTGCCGGGTCGCCTTCCCGTGTCGCGGGTGCTCGTCACCGGCGGCGGCTCCGATCTGTTCGGTCTGATTCCCCTTCTCGAATCCCAGATCCGCCTTCCGATCCTCCGGGTCTCCCCGCTGTCCCGGCTCGACACCTCACGGCTGGATCTCAGCGCGGAACAAGCCGCAGAGGTCGGTCCGGTCCTCGCCACCCCGATCGGACTGGCACTGCCCGAGCCCGACAAGGCCGTCAAGAAGTTCAATCTGCTGCCGCCGGAGGTCGCACGTCGGTCCCGGATGAAGCAGATCCAGGAACGTACCTTGCTCGGCGCCGCGGCCGCCATCGCTCTTCTGGTGTTGTTCGGTGGGTGGAAGCTGCTCAAGGTTCACGACGCCCAGAACAACGTGAACGGGCTGCAGTCGAACATCGCCGCGCTCAACAGCCAGATACCCAAATACGATCTGGTGGTTGCCGCCAACAACGCCTATACGGCGGGCGTGACTCGTCGGGCCTCGGTCATCAATTCGGCGGTCGACTGGCCGCTCGCCCTCAACACCTTGATCTCGATCACTCCGGCTAACGCCGAGGTCCAGGCCTTCGACGGCAGTGCGGTCACGACCACGACCGGAGCAGCGGCCGGAGCCTCCGACCGCGGCATCGTCTGCTGCGCCGGCATCGGGAACCGTCGGAACTCCGGCTGCGCCGACATCGGCGGCGATCGGTACGGTGCAGCTTTCCGTGACCGGTCCCGGACCGAGTCTCTCGAGCTCCGAGGCGTGGATCAATGCGGTCGCCGGATCGAAGATCTTCGCCAACCCGTTGCAGGGAGCCACGGTCGCGAATCCCGACGGGACCATCTCGTTCCCGTTCACAGTCTCTGTCACGCCTACTGCCAGCCTCGACCAGAACGGGAATCTGAAATGAACGTCGTTCGTGAGTACCAGCGACCCTTGATGATCGCAGGCGCTGCCTTCGTCGCGCTCCTCCTGATCTGGGCCGTCCTGGTGTCCCCGCAGAACTCGAAGCTGACCAGCCTGCAATCTCAGGAGACCCAGCTGCAGGGCAAACAGGCAACTCTCAATGCCAAGCTCGCGACGCTCCGGAGTGAGAAGCAGAATCTCACCAGTAGCTGTGCGGATCTTCAGAAGATCGCTACGGAGATACCGACCGTCCAGAGCCCGACGGACATCGACGCCGAGGAGTCTTCCTTCGAGAGCCAGTTCAACGGCCTCGCCGCGTCCTCGGGCGTGAGCCTCGCCCAATTCAGTGGCTTCGCTCCGGCTGCCTCGGCGACAGGAACTGCAGCCGCAGCACCCGCAACCGGCGCGACCACCGGGTCGGCGGCCGGGAGCGCCGGCGCTTCGGCCGGAGTGACGGCGGTGCCGACCACGCTCACCGTGTCGGGTAACTACGGGCAGATGATGGCCTTCATCAACGGCCTCGACACCTTCCCCCGTCTCTTCGTCATCCAGAAGTTCCTTCTCGCCTACGGCAACCAGTCGGCGGCGACCCCGGCCGCGGGCGGTACCGCTTCCGGCTCTTCATCGAGCTCGAGTGCCAGCGCAGCTTCCGAGCAGTCGCCCGCACTCTGGACCGGGGGTAAGTCCACCCCGGCGACCGCCGGTCCCTACAGCCTCTCCATCAACGGCTCGATCTACTACACCTCGACGCCGAACGCGCTCGACGCCTGCCAGAAGGCCACCGCGACGCTCAAGTAGCTCGGAGTACGTCGGCTCGCGACCGACGCTCCGCGCTCGACGGACTCCGGTTCCGCCGGGCTCAGGCTCCGCCGACCTGGAGGTCACCGATCGCGAGGGTCTGGCCGGCCGCGATACCGGGCAGCCACTCGAGGTCGGCACCGATCACGAGCACCGACTGGAGCATGCGCTGGAGGGTCGAGGCGACGGTGATCTCGCGGACCGGCTCGGCGAGACGGCCGTCGCGGATCATGAGCCCCTCGGCACCGACCGAGAAGTCGCCACTGACCGGATTGACCCCGGAATGGACCCCGGTCATCGACTGCACGAAGAGCCCCTCCCCCACCGCGGCGAGCGCGCCGTCCTCGTCGAACGCTTCGGAGCCGGGTGCCAGGGTGAGGGCACGACATCCTGGACCGGGCGTACCCGAGAACCCACCCCGCACCGCCGACCCGGTCGACGGGGTCCCCGCCCTCGAGGCCGACACCGTGTCGTACACGAATCCACGCAGGACACCCCCGTCGATGAGGACGTTGCGCCGGCACGCCAGGCCCTCCGCGTCGTAGGTCGCCGCGCCGAAGGCGCGCGGGTCGGTCGGATCGTCGGCCAGAGTGAGAATCGGCACTCCCACCTGCTCGCCGATCCGTCCCGCGAAGAAGGAGCGGCCCTTGGTGACCGCTTCTCCCGAAAGCGCGGCGGAGATCACCGAGAGCACCGTCGACGCCACCCGCCGGTCGAAGACGACGGTGGCCCGGGTGGTCGGACCCTTGACGGCACCGAGCATCCGGACCGCACGGTCGACCGCGTCGGCCGCGGCGCGGTCGGAATCGAGCCCGTCGAAGCCACGACCGACACTGAAGCCGCTACCCGTCTGGCTGTCGTCGCCGTCACCGGCGATCACCCCGACCGAGACGTACCCCGACGTCTTGGCACTCGTGGTCGAGATCCCGGTCGTGGACGCGAGCGCGATCTCGACCGAGGTGTCCCCGTAGTCGGCACTCGTGACCTGGCGGATGCGTGGGTCGGCACCGCGTGTCTGCGCTTCGAGGGCGAGCGCGAGTTGCACCTTGGCCGTCGTCGGGACCGAGGCGAGCCCCGGGTCCCATAGGTCGACCGCGACCGGGGCCACCCCGTCGGGGACCGCAAGGCGGACGTGCTCGTCAGGTGTCGCGAACTCGGCGTTGTCCCGAGCCTCCTCCAGCGTCGGCCCGAGCACCTCTTCGTCGAGCGAGCCTGCCCAGGCGAACCCGAGGCGGTGCTCGGTGATGACCCGGATCCCCAGCCCGGAGGAGGAGGCCGACGTGAGCGACTCGACCTCGCCGTCGTAGGCGCGCACCTCGGTCTCGTCGCCGCGCGCCACGTAGACCTCGACCTCCTCGCCGGGTCTCGCCCAGCTCGCGACCCGCTCGCGCCAGCTCGGTCAGATCGGCCGGATCACCCTCACGACGATCGGAGCGATCGGTCAGCGACGTGGTGCTCACTCCGAAGTCCCCCCGATGGTGACCCCGGTCAGCCGGAGGGTTGCCTGCCCGCACCCGACGGGGACGCTCTGGCCGTCCTTCCCGCAGGTCCCCGGTGTCATCCCGAAGTCGGTCGCGACCGCGTCGATCCGCTTGAGGATCTCCGGTCCGTTGCCGATCAGGTTGGCGTCCCGCAGTGGCTCGGTGATCCGGCCGTCCTCGATGAGGTAGGCCTCGGTGGTGCCGAACACGAAGTCGCCGGTCGTCGTGTTGACCTGACCGCCGCCGAGCTTTGCCACGTAGACACCGCGGGGTGTCTGGGCCACGATCTCCTCGGCGTCCTCTTCCCCGGGGAGGAGGAACGTGTTGGTCATCCGCACCATCGGCAGGTGCTGGTAGCTCTGCCGGCGGCCGTTCCCCGACGAGGTCCTCCCTGCCTTCCGGCCGCGCAGGTAGTCCCACAGGTAGTCGGTGAGCACACCCTTGTCGATGAGGACGTTGCGCCCGGCAGGTCTTCCCTCGTCGTCGACGCCGTAGGTCCCCCACTCGGTGCCGACCGTGCCGTCGTCGACGAGGGTCACCAGCGGGCTTGCTACTTGCTGGCCGACTTTCCCCGTGTAGACGGACGCGTCCTTCACGATGTGGTCGGCCTCGAGTCCGTGACCACAGGCCTCGTGGAAGAGGATGCCCCCGCTGCCACCGGCGAGCACGACCGGCAGTTCTCCTGACGGAGCCGGACGCGCCGAGAGCTTGGAGAGCGCACGCTGCGCGGCGAGCTCGGCGAGCTCCTCGACCGACACCTCCTCGAAGAGATCGAAGCCGACGGTGCGCGCGGCCGTCTCGTACCCCGTCTGCAGGCCGGTGTCGCCGACTGCGACGCACGAGACGGCGAACCGGGTGCGCGCCTGGCGGTCGCTGACGAGCAGGCCGTCCGAGTTGGCCACCAGGATCTCGCGTCGCGATCCGCCGCAACCCACCTGTACCTGGGAGATCGCGTCGCCCGAGCCACGAGCTGCCTCGTCTGCCCGGCGGAGCAGTTCGAGGGTCTCCGCCTTCGACCCGAGTGGGGTGAGAGGCCCGCGGTCACCCCGCGAGCCGTCCGACGTCGCGGAGCGGGCCGACCGCGACGGTCTGGCTACCCGCGCCGCTCCTCGCGACCGCGGACGCCGCGTTCGCGGCACGGAGCAGGCCGGTTTCGGTGAGATCCGAGGTGTGGGCGTACCCGGTCGTCTCGCCCGAGACCACCCTGATTCCAGCACCGCGCTCCCGGCCCGACGAGAGCTCCTCGACCTTCCCGTCGTCGAGGCTCGCTCCCGAAGACGACCGGTCCTCGGCGAAGACCTCCGCGAACTCACCGCCCTCGCGCAGCGCCTCGGACAGCACATGTTCGAGCACGGGGGTATCGATCACAGGAGGCCTCCTCGCGAGCCGACTTCCGTTGGCCGGGTTCTCGCTACGTCACGTATGGTACCGGCGTGCCTCCGCGGACCGGTCTCTCCGCCCGCATCGAGCTGACGGTCACCGAGGCCGACACGGCCGAATCGCTGCGAACGGGAACGGTGCCGGTGCTCGCCACGCCGCGGCTCATCGCGCTGTGCGAAGAGGCGAGTTGCGAGGCGATCGAAGGACACCTCTCCGAGAACTGCACCTCCGTCGCGAAGCGGCTGCAATTCGACCATCTGGTACCGGTCGGGATCGGGGGGAAGGTCTGGGCCGAGGCCACGCTCGACCGGATCGAGGGTCGCCGGCTGGTGTTCACCCTCTCGGTGTCGGAGAGCGCCGGGCTGGTCGCGGCCGGGAAGCTGGTCCGGGTGGTCGTGGACCGCGCGGCGTTCCTCTCGAACGTGCGCTGACGGCCGGGCCCCCGAACCGCCGAGGAGGGGCCGGTCCGACGGCCGATGAGGGCCGGTTCTCGAGGGGGCAGACGCGACCGATCAGAGGTTCTTGCCGATCACTCCTCCGAGTACTCCGCCGAGTCCCGCCGCGGCAGCCGGGTGGTTGTCGTTCCCCGGGAGATACGGCGCCATCGCCTGGGCCAGTACCGAGATCGGCATGCTCTGCAACCAGATGTTGCCGGGTCCGGTGAGCGCGACCAGGTGGTAGCCGTCTTCGCCGAACGCGATGTTCTTGATGCCCTGGACCCGGGTGATGGTGAAGCTCACCCGGTCCTCGAAGAGGCCGACGTGTCCGGGGTGGACGAGCAGGGTCTGGCCCGCCGCGAGCTCGTAGGTGGTGATCTCGCCGGAGAGCTCGATCCAAGCCTGGCCTTCTCCTTCGAGCCGTTGGAGCACGAAGCCATCGCCGCCCCACATGCCTCCACGGAAGGTCTGCTGCAGTCCCACGGTGGGAACGATCCCGTCGGTCCCGCACACCCAGCCGTGACGGTGGACCAGGTACCCCTGACCCTGCGCAACGGAGATCGGGAAGATGCGCCCGGGGAGCTTCGCCGCGAAGCTGACCATTCCCTGGCCCCCTTCCGCCTCGTACTTGGTGAGGAAGAGCCCACCGCCGCCGACCGCGCGTTTGAGGCCGCTCATGATCCCTTTCCCGCCACCGGTCGAGGTGGTCTGCGACATCTGCACGTTGGTCGACATCCACGACAGCTCGCCGTGGGTCGAGATCACCGACTCGCCGGCCTCGAGGAGCATCTCCAAGACCGGCATGGTGGAACCCTTGACCTCGCCCTGCATCGGACCTCCTCGTTCGTCGTGTGAACGGTCGTTTGTCACCCACGGGTGGTGGATCGTCCGCGGGCGAGTGCACCGCTCGCTCCGGTTCCCTCGGCCCCTCGCGCACCGGCCATTCTGCCCGGCACAGTGGGGATTCCGCTGGCATATCGGGGGCCGCCCGGGAACATCCGGCGTCAAGGTCTCGCCGGTCCCCCACTGGTAGCCTGACCAGGAAGGGCGCCAGAAGACACCCGCCGCGAACATGATCCTCGAACACATCGACAGCCCGGCCGACCTCCGCAACCTCTCCCCCGAGGAGCTGACCACTCTCTCGGCCGAGATCCGCACCTTCATCGTCGACGCGGTGACGGCTTCCGGGGGTCATCTGGGTTCGAATCTCGGTGTGGTCGAGCTCACCCTCGCGCTCCACCGCACCTTCGACTCACCGCGTGACGTCCTGCTCTGGGACACGGGCCACCAGGCCTACGTCCACAAGCTGGTCACTGGACGGCGCGACGAGTTCTCGAGGCTCCGCCAGGCGGGTGGGCTGTCCGGCTATCCGAACCGAGCCGAATCCGAGCACGACTGGGTCGAGAACAGTCACGCCTCGACCATCCTCAGCTACGCGCACGGACTGGCCTCCGCCTTCGAGTTGCAGGAAAAGGACCGCCGGGTGATCGCGGTGGTCGGTGACGGCGCACTCACCGGCGGGATGGCCTACGAGGCGCTCAACAATCTCGGACACTCGGGAAAGCCCGTACTGATCGTCCTCAACGACAACGGGCGCAGCTACGCGCCGACGGTCTCGCGGCTCTCGCTCAGTCTCACCCATCTCCGCCTCAATCCCTCCTACATGCAGGCCCGTCAGCGCATCCGCCACATCCTCCGCGAGCTGCCCGGCGGTGGGCTCGCCGTCTCGGGCGTCCACGGGTTGACCAGCGCACTTCGCGAGCTCGTGACGCCGCACACCTTCTTCGAGGCGCTCGGCATCCGCTACGCCGGTCCCATCGACGGGCACGACATCGCCGGGGTCGAGCAGGCGCTCACCAACGCCGCAGCCTGGCCCGGTCCGATCGTCGTCCACGTTCTCACCCAGAAAGGCCGCGGCTACGCGCCCGCCGAGGAGGACGACGTCCAGCGACTGCATGACGTCAAGGTGCTGCCGCCGGCCACGGGCATCGGCGACACGACCGAGTTGCCCGCGACCACTTACACTCACGCCTTCACCCGTTCGCTGATCCGCCACGCGGAGACCGATCCGCGGATCGTGGCGCTGACCGCGGCGATGCCCGGTCCGACCGGTCTGCTGCCCTTCGAGTCTCGCTTCCCGGAACGTTTCTTCGACGTGGGCATCGCCGAGCAACACGTCGTCACCGCCGCCGCGGGCATGGCGATGGGCGGTATGCGCCCGGTGGTCGCCGTCTACTCGACCTTCCTCACGCGGGCCTTCGACCAGACCAACCTCGACGTCGGCCTCCACCGGCTCCCGGTGGTCCTGGTGCTCGACCGGGCGGGCATCACCGGCGACGACGGTCCGAGCCACCACGGTGTGCTCGACATGGCGCTCGGGCTCGCAGTGCCCGGCATGACCGTCTTCGCCCCCTCGTCGGCCCCCGAGGTCGAGGTGATGCTCGAGACCGCACTCTCCCTCGACGGCCCGTCGATGATCCGGTTCCCGAAGACGCCTGCGCCCGCGACGGTGCCCGGTGCCGTCGGGCACGGCCTCGAGGCGCGCCGGGTGCGCAGCGGCGACCAGTCGGTCTGCATCCTCGCGGTCGGCAAGATGCTGGAGGCCAGCGAGGCGGCCGCGACGATGCTCGTCGAAGCGGGCCTCGAGGCGACCGTCTGGGACGTGAGGGTGGTCTCCGATCCGGACCCGGCAATGCTGGCCGACGCAGCCACCCACCGGCTGGTCGTGACCGTCGAGGACGGCATCCGGCGCGGAGGCGCTGGTATGTACCTCGCGGAGTCGCTGCGGGACTCACTGCCCTGCGGCGCGTCGCCGCCAGTGGTCAATCTCGGGATCCCCCGGGCCTATCTCGCACAGGGAAAGCCGGATCAGATCCTCGCCGATCTCGGCCTCGACGCCAAGGGGATCGCCGCGGCGGTGCACTCCACGCTCTCGACGCTCGGCGAGCCACTCGGCACCTACTCCTCCGCGCCGGTGCCCTCGCTGCCGACCAGCCCGGCGACCTCCGAACTCCCTGATTGACCGGCGCGATCCGAGCGGCAGAATCGGGGAACACAGCACGGCGCAGTTGGTTGCCGCAGGAATAGAAACGTGTTCTACTAAACGGCTCATGACGACCTTCAACCTCGCAGATCTGTTCGAGGCGGCCGTCGACGCCTATGGCGACCGCGAGTACCTGGTCGCAGACGGAGAGCGACGCACCTACGCCGAGATGGAAGCGCGTGCCAACCGACTCGCTCACTTCCTCTCCGCCCGAGGGATCGGCCCCGGCGACCACGTCGGCATCTACGCCCTCAACAGCGCCGAATGGGTGGAGACCGCATGGGCGGTCTTCAAGCTCCGCGCGGTGTGGATCAACATCAACTACCGCTACGTGCGAGGAGGAGCTGCGCTACCTCTTCACCAACGCGGACCTGGTGGCACTCGTCTACCAAGCGCAATTCTCCCCCCGGGTCGCGGGCCTGCTCGACGAGCTACCCGACCTCCGCCTGCTGGTGGGCATCGACGACGGGAGCGGTGAGCCCCTCGCACAAGGTTCGGTCCCCTACGAGGAGGCGGTTGCTTCGGGATCCGCCGAACGCGACTTCGCACCTCGATCGAACGACGACCACTACGTCCTCTACACCGGCGGGACCACCGGCATGCCCAAAGGGGTCGTCTGGCGGCACGAGGACGTGTTCTACGCACTCGGAGGCGGAGTCGACCCGATCACCAACACCCGCGTCCGGCAACCCGAGGAGATGGTCGAGAAGGGCCGTGGAGGGCCCTTGACCCTGCTTCCGATCGCGCCACTGATGCACGGCGCGACCCAGTGGTGCATCATGGGCCAGAGCTTCGTCGGCAACAAGACGATCCTCGTCCCCAAGTTCGACCCGCACGAGGTCTGGCGTCTGGTCGAGGGTGAACGTGCCAACTCGGTCATGATCACCGGTGACGCGATGGGTAAGCCCCTCATCGAGGCACTCGACGACGAGCGCGCTTCCTACGACCTCTCGTCCTTGCTGGCGGTCACGTCGTCGGCTGCGCTCTTCTCGGCGCCGGTCAAGGACGAGTTCTTCCGCCACTTCCCCAATCTGGTGATCACCGACGCGGTCGGCTCCTCCGAGTCCGGCAACAACGGAATGGCCACCATGACCAAGGGCGGGACCGCGATGAAGAGCGGACCGACGGTGAGCGTGCTCGGCAACACCGTCGTGTTCGACGAGAACCTCCGGCTGGTCGAGCCCGGATCCGGGACGATCGGCAAGATCGCCCGCGCGGGCGACATCCCCGTCGGCTACTACAACGACCCGGTGAAGACCGCCGAGGTGTTCATCGAGGTCGAGGGCGCCCGCTACGTGATGCCCGGCGACTTCGCCACTGTGGAAGAGGACGGGACGATCACTCTGTTGGGGCGCGGATCGGTCTCGATCAACTCGGGAGGAGAGAAGATCTTCCCCGAGGAGGTCGAATCCGCGGTCCGCTCGCACCCCGACGTCTTCGACGCCATCGTGGTCGGTGCTCCCGACGAGCGATGGGGACAGCGAGTGGCAGCGATCGTGCAGCCCCGACCGGGTCGCCGGCCGTCGCTCGAGGCCATCCAGGACCACTGCCGCGACAGCATCGCGGGCTACAAGGTCCCTCGCGAGCTGCACGTCGTCGAGACCATGGTGCGCTCCCCGAGCGGGAAGCCCGACTACCGGTGGGCGGCCGACGTCGTCGCCGGAGAAGCCACCGAGACCGACTCGGGCGGGGCGCGCACCGCGTCCGGCTGAGCGGCTCGGTCGACGCGGAACGAAGCGTACGTGCCGGTCGACCTGACCGAGCTGGTGGCTCCGCCGGGCTGCGCGGTGCTCACGATGGAGATCCAGCGGGGCGTGATCGGCGACCTCACCTCGTTCCCCGAGCTCGCGGCGGCCGCCGAGGAGGTCGGGGTGGTGGCGAACACGGCACGGCTGCTCGAGGCGGCCCGTTCGCGTGGAGTGGGCGTGGTCCACTGCACCGCCGAGTTCCGGTCCGACCGCGCCGGTTCGACCGCGAATTGCCAGCTCATCGCGGCGATGGTCCGCCGGCCCGAGCACCTGCTCGCCGGCACTCCCGCGACCGAGCTGGTCCCACCGTTGAAGGCCGAGCCCGGCGACCTCGTCTCCGCTCGGTTCCACGGGGTGTCCCCCTTCAGCGGTACCTCGCTCGATACCTGGCTGCGCAGCCTCGGGGTCCGCACGGTCGTCGCCACCGGCGTCTCGGTCAACCTCGGCGTGCTCGGGCTGGCCATCGAGGCGGTCAATCTCGGTTACCAGGTGGTCGTCCCACGCGACGCAGTGGCCGGGCTCCCTGCGTCCTACGCCGACGCTCTGCTCGCGAACACCTTCCCGCTCATCTCGACGCTGACCACGGTCGACGGGGTGATCCGCGCCTGGGAAGGCGCGCGGGAGGGCACCTGACCTCGATCTCGACCTCGATCTCGACCTAGAGCTTGCGCGTCCCGTCCAGCTGGATCATCGCGTTGGTCGGGACCTCCTCGACCTTGATATCCGGAACGGGGAAGTTGAGCGTCTTGTACTTCCGGACCGCGGTCTGCCGGTAGCGGTCGGTGGAGTGCAAGGGATCGGAGTCGAACTGCGGGATCACCTTGGTGCCGAAGACCTCGAGCATCTCGAGCACCTCTTCGTGCTCGAAGGAATCCGAGGGGAGACCGAACACCAACTGGTCACAACCGACGCTCTGGTAGCGGCTGGCCTGCTCGGCGACCTCGTCGGGCTCACCACAGAGCAGCCAGCCCTCGGCGATCAGGTGGTCGAGCATCGCCTCGTCGGTGATGGTGTGGGGCCGCTCCGGCCAGACCGGTACACCCTCCGCGTGCGGAATGGTGTCGTGGTAGTTGCAGACGAGCGAGTAGAGGTACCCCCGGCCGCGTCGGAGTGCGACCTGACGTGCCCGCTTACGGTCGCTCAGGCAGATCACCGCGTTGGTCATCATGACGTTGTCGTTCTTGAATTGTCCGAGCGGCTCGGTGCAGTTGGCGATGCCCTCTTTGTACGCCTCGATCCGGCCCTTCAGGTTGTAGACCGGCTCGAAGTTGAACGCGATCGCCCCGATACCGAGCTCGCCGGCCTGGGTGAACGTGCTCGGATTCCCACAGCCGACCCAGATCGGCGGATGCCCCTGGCGCTGGTACGGCTTCGGAAGGATGTTGTGCGGGTACGGCACGGTGAAGTGCTCGCCCTCGTACATGTAGTCCTGCTCTTCCCACATACGGGGGATCTGGCGGATGACCTCGTTCCACTCGGACTTGGTGGAGTTCTTGTCGAGGATGTTGAACGACGCGATCTCGTGGCTGCCGGCCCCACGTCCGGTCCCCCACTCGAAACGGCCCTCGAAGAGGTGATCGAGCATGGCCACCCGCTCGGCACAGCGCACCGGGTGGTTGACCCGCGGCGAGAGGTTCATGATGCCGGTCCCGACGTGGATCCGGTCGGTGGCGTTGGCCAGGTAGCCCATGACGATCTCGGGGGCCGACATGTGGCTGTACTCGGTCAGGGAGTGGTGCTCGCCGATCCAGGCGTACTTCCAGTTGTGCTTGTCGGCCTCGACGACGTAGGCGATCTCCCGCCGCAGCATCTCGTGCTCGCACTCGGGGTCGTGGGCCGCCTGCCCCGGCAGGTAGCCGTTGATGAAGATCCCGAACTCCATGCCGGCGGTCTCCTCTCGCGTCACGTCTCGACCCGCGCCTGGCGCCGTGTCACGCTAACACGGGAGTCTGATAAATTGCAACGTGTTCCATATTTGTGCCTGGGAGCGGAGGTCAGAGGCCTCTGCGCAGGCCCTCTGACGGGTCCGTCGGTCCCGGCGGCCGGGGGTCCGTGATGCCGACCATCGATCAGCTGCTCCGCAAGCAGGCCGGCAACCAACGGACCGGCCTCCGGTTCTCCGACCGCACCTGGACCCACGACGAGGTCCTCCGCGAGCAGGCGCGGCGAGCGGCTCTGCTCGGCTCGCTGCGTCGGCCCGGCCCCTTCCACGTCGCGCTGCTCCTCGACAACGTCCCCGAGTTCGTGTTCTGGCTCGGGGGCGCTGCGCTCGCCGGTGCGGTGATGGTCGGCGGGAATCCGACCCATCGGGGCGACGAACTGGCCCGCGACCTCTCCCACACCGAGTGCCAACTGCTCGTCACCGACGCGGCTCACCGGGCCCTCGTCGAAGGCCACGACCTCGGTCCGGCCCTGCCGCCCGGTCGGATCCTGGTGGTCGACGACGTCGTGGGCGAGACGGACCCGGCGAGCGAGTACGGAGCGCGGCTGGCCGAAGTCGGGCGACGCCGAGCCACCCGACCCCGCCGAGACGTCGATCACCGAGGACAGCCTCGGGTACTTGCTGTTCACCTCCGGCACCTCGGGCGCGCCCAAGGCGTGCCTGTGCAGCCAGGGGCGGGTCGCCCGTATCGGCGAGACCATCGCCCAGATGTTCGAGCTCACTTCCGACGACGTCTGCTACCTCGCGATGCCCCTCTTCCACTCCAACGCGCTGATGGCAGGGTGGGCGCCCGCGCTCGCCGCAGGTGCCACCGCCGCGCTCCGCGACCGGTTCAGCGCGATCGCAGTTCCTCCCCGACGTGAGACGCTTCGGGGTCACCTACTTCAACTACGTCGGCAAGCCGCTCTCCTACGTGCTCGCCACTCCTGAACAACCGGACGACGCCGACAACACCCTCCGCCGCGCGTTCGGCAACGAGGCCGCCCCGGGCGACGTCGCCCGGTTCGCGGAACGATTCGGTTGCCCGGTGCAGGACGCCTACGGCTCGACCGAGGGGGGCGCGTCGGTGCAGCGGACCCCGGACACACCAGGGAACGCTCTCGGTCGCGCGCTCCCTGGCACCCTGATCCTCGATCCCGAGAGCGGCCTCGAGTGTCCGCGCGCTCGCTTCGACGAGCGGGGGCGGCTGCTCAATGCCGAGGAGGCCATCGGCGAGATGGTCTCCACCACCGGCGGGACCGGCTTCGAGGGGTACTGGCGCAATGCGGAGGCCGAGGAGGCAAGGGTCCGCAACGGCTGGTACTGGACGGGTGACCTCGCCTATCGCGACGAGGACGACTTCTTCTACTTCGCCGGGCGCGACTACGACTGGCTCCGGGTCGACGGGGAGAACTTCGCCGCGGCCCCGGTCGAAGAAGTCCTCCAACGTCACTCCGACGTCCTGCTCGCGTCCGTCTACGCGGTGCCCGATCCGGTCGTCGGCGACCAGGTGATGGCGACGCTCCTCCTCCGCCCCGGCGCGGAATTCGACCCCGCAGGGTTCGCCTCGTTCCTCGCCGGCGAGGAGGACCTCGGGACCAAGTGGACCCCCCGCTTCGTGCGCATCGCTCCGGAGCTTCCCGAGACCGCCACGACGAAGGTGCTGAAGCGAGTGCTCCGGGCCGAGCGGTGGCGGTGCTCGGACCCGGTCTGGTGGCGACCCGAGAAGGGCGCGCCCTACCGCCGGCTCAGCTCCGAGGACGCCGACGCGCTCGACCGGGCGGTCGCTGGGCGCTGATCACCCGACGGCGATCCCTTCCAATCCGCTGTGACCCGGAAGCTCCGGGGAGACCGAGCCGGCAGCCAGCAGCGATCCGTTCGGCTGAATCGTGAAGACCTCCACCAAGTCGCTGCCGCCCGTCTCGACATAGAGCGCCGAGCCGTCCGGGCTCGCCACGAGATCGATCGGCCCGGCGTCCGTCGGGGTGGTGCTCACCAACTCGGGCACCCCGTGCGGATCGATCGTGTAGGCAGTCACCGCTGCGCTCCCCGCGTTCGCACCGTAGAAGACCCCGCGCCAGGTGCCGGCCACCCAGCAGAGGGCGGTCAGGCCGTCGCTGACCGTTCCGAGCTCGGTCAGGTGGTCACCCGCGCCGAGCCGGTAGGTGGTCACGTTGCTCGTGCCGGCCTCGGTCACCACGAGGTCGCCGGCGCGGTCGAAGGTGAAACCGAATGGAACCGGCGTCGCGGACGGATTGATCGTCGGAGCACTCGACAGTCCGCCGGTCGGAGCAACGTCGAACACGTCGATGTCGCTCCCGTTGGCCTTGGTGGTCACGATCAGATGCCGGCCGTCGGGCGTGAAGCCGATCTGGCCCGGGGTGTTCAGGAAGGCCGGTGTGAGCGAAGGATTGAGCCCGAGCGACCTGCCACTACCTGGGATCGGTGTCAGCGTGTCCGCGTCGTAGCCCTGGACCGCGCCGTTGCCCCCGGCGTCGAGAACGTAGATGAGGTCGCCCCGGACCGCGACGCCGACCGGTGTCGACCCTCCGGACGGCAGGACCCTCGCGAAGCCGAGATAGGGGCCGAACGTGCGGAAGACGGTGATCGAGTTGCTGCCGCCGTTCACTGCGACCAGGAGACCCTCGGTCGGGTCGTAAACCAGGCTCCCCTGCGACGCGAGCTTGTCCACCACCGAACCTGCGATCGAGATCCCATTCCCTCCCGTGGCGACCCGGGCGACCTCACGCAGCCCGGAGCCGGTCGGCAGGTACGACACCACCTGGTTGCCGCTCGGATCGTTGGTCTGCACGAAGACCGGGGACCGACCGAACCATGGTCCATGGAACTGACCGGGAGGCGACGGGACTACGGGGTCGGCGCCCGAAGTGGCGGGCAGACAGAGTGCAGCTGCGAGCGCGGCGGCTCCAAAAGCGCGGCGGACAGAAGGCGTGCTCTCATCGGATCTCCTCGAAGTCGGTTTCGACGTGTAACGCGCGGGGGGCCGACGCGGACGACTCTGGTGGTGTTCCCTCGCCGAGACCCCGCGCGCCCCTCTTGCGGCGACGACGCTCGCCCACGCGATCGCCCTACGCTTCGCGCGGTGGACGACGCGCACTTGATCGAAGGAGCGCGCGCCGGGGACGAGCAGGCTTTCGTGAGGCTGGTAGAGCGATATCAGGGCCCACTGGTCCGCCTCGCGCGCGCCTACGTGCCGACCGACGCGGTCGCCGAGGAGGCGGTGCAGGAGACCTGGATGGGCGTCGTCCGCGGGATCGACCGGTTCGAAGGCCGTTCGTCCTTCAAGACGTGGCTCTTCCGTATCCTCGTCAACCGGGCCAGGTCCGCCGGAGCACGGGAGCCCCGCGACATCCCACTGGACCAACATGGGCGCTCCGTTCCGCCCGAACGCTTCGACGATCGTGGCGCGTGGGCGCATCCGATCGAACCCTGGGAACAGAGCGACGATCGCCTGGTCGCGGCCAGCTGGTCCAAGTCCCTCGTCGCCGCACTCGCACAACTGCCTCCCCGTCAGCGAGAGGTGGTCCTCCTCCGTGACGTCGAGGGTCTCGAGAGTGCGGAGGTCTGCGACGTCCTCGGGATCACCGAGGGGAACCAACGGGTCCTGCTCCACCGTGGGCGGAGCCGGCTTCGCGGCACGCTGGAGAACGAGCTCACCGAAAGGGGTGCGTGACCGTGCTGTTGCGACGCCGTCACGACCTGGTCTGTCAGGAGATGGTCGAGCTGGTCACCGAGTACCTCGAGGGAACGCTCTCCCGCTCGGACCGCCGGCGGTTCGAGGCCCATCTCCGCCGATGCCCGAACTGCACGGCCTACCTCGAGCAGATGCGAGCGACCATTCGGGCCATGGGCCGGCTCGAACCGGACGATCTTTCACCCGAAGCCCGCGAAGAGATGATCGCCCTGTACCGCGCGTGGCGCGACCAGGGTCTTCAGGGCTGAGTCGCCGGAAACGCCGTCGTGGTCGCCGCCGACCCGAGCGCGGCCTCGAGCCGAGTCGTCGTGGTGGTCACGTTGTTGAGCTCGAAAGCGAGGTTCGAGCTGGCCGCTGCCGAGAGGTACGAGGTGAGATCCGATCCCACCTGCGAGAGGCGGGTGAGCGTCGCCGAGGCCTGGCCCACCGCGGCCTGGACCTGAGTGACGTCAGCAGCGACATCGCTCGGATAGTCGATCGACGACACCGTGTTCGAGTAGCTCTGGAGCTCGGTGGCGAGGCGAGCATCGTTCGACTCGAAACACTGGGCGAGCGCCGCGGAATTTCCCGAAGAGCGGCAGTTCGTCAGCTGAGCATCGAACGTCCGCGCCTGTGCTCGAGGGTGGCGTACGCAGAGGCCGTCTGGTTGTCGGCGGCAGCCGCATTGGCTGCGGCATTCGCGCCGGAGAGAGCCGGGAACATGAACTCGAAGACGTACGCGAGCCCGCCCAGCACGAAGAAGACCACCACGAGCCGCTTCGCGGGTTCGGAGAGGATCAGACGCCAGCGTTCGTCCGGACCGCCCGACGGACTTGCAACCCACTGCGGCGGCGGTGGCATCGAAGGAGGCGGTGGCGGCGGGACACTCGGGCCGGACCCGGCGAAGACCGCGCTCGCGCCCACCGAAGCCGGAGGTTGATCCGGCGCGGGGAGCGGAGGCAACCCGGGGATCGACGGGGGCCCGGAACCAGGCGCGTGCGACTGCGACTGCGACGGAGTGTCGAAGGTAGGGAGCGGGGACTGTACCGTCGGACCCGTCTGCATCGGGTAGGGCGAGGTCGGCGGCGGTGGGACTGCAAGTGGAGGCGCTGGAAGGTTCGTCGCGGGTGGTGGGGGCGGAGGCAGATTTGTCGCCGCTGGCTGTAGCGGTGGTGGCGGGAGGGTCGGGAGCGCTGACTCCATCGGCGCGGATGGAGACGGAGGCGGGTTCGTCGTCGGAAAGGGCGGCGGGGGCGGTTGCGTCACCTCTGTGGTCAGCATGAGGCGGAATGGGTGGAGTCGCCTGTGGGAACGGTGGCGGGCGGCAAAGTCGGCAGAGTCGACTCGAGGGTTGGTGGCTGTGGCGGTGCCACGTTTGTGGCCGGTGGCGGTGGCGGCGGAATGTCGGGAGTGTCGACTCCATGGCTGACGCCGGAGGAGGTGGCGGCAATGTTCGCCACCGATGGTGGCGGCGGGATCTCCAATGACGGAAGTGGCATCGGGTCGGCGACGGCGGCAGGCGGTATCGGCGGTACCCCGTCGAGATTCGGCACTGCCGTGGGCGGAGATGCGCTCGGGGGCGGAGGCAACGGACTGCCTGCAGCGGGAAAATTCGACAGCGACTCAGGCCCCCAAGAAGCCGGCGGCGGTGGAGGGACACCCGGTGGCGGTGGAGGTGGCGGTGGCGGCGCGGTTTCGGTTGGAGGCGGTGGTGGGACACCCGGTGGCGGTGGAGGTGGCGGTGGCGCGCTTTCGGTTGGAGGCGGGGGCGCGCCGAGGGGTGGGGGCACTCCGAACGGTGAAGGCGGCGCGCCATATGTGGGCAGTGGCGCGCCATATGTGGGCAGGGCGGCACGCCGTACGGGGCCGGCGGCGCGCCGTACCCGCCGTGAGGGGACGGCGGCGCTCCGTAGGGGGAGGGTGCGCCATAGGACGACGGTGGCGCGCCATACGGCGCCCGAGGAGGATCCCCGGCAAGGGCCGGTCCTCCGTCCCCCATCACTCCGGACGGCTGGAAGGTCGTGAGGAGGATGAAGTAACCCTCGAACCTGACGTAGTAGCGGATCGCCGCGGCCGCGGCTTCGAACATCCAGTCGGGGAGCGCACCCCGGACCAGGACCACCACCCACATCACGATCGAGAAGACAGCGAGCCCAAAGATGAGCACCGTCGAGGCGACGCTGGCCGGGAACGCGAGGAAGTACCGGAACAAGACCGCCCAGCGATTGTGAGGACCCGTCTCGACCCGCACGTCGACCGGGTAGTCCGGTGAAGAGTCGAGCGAGAACGGCGGGTACTCGTCGGTGAGGAGAAAGAGATACGCCTCGACCCGTGCGAGCCACCGGAGAAATCCCGAAAGGAACTCCGCACAACCCTCGGGAACCGTGCCGGTGAACAGCGCCGCGAACCAGCTGATCACGAGCACCACGCTCGCGGCGAGGCCGACAAGGGCGACCACGATCAGCTGAGGGATCACCAGGATCAACCGGAACAGCACGGTGACCCGGTTCTGGTCCCTCGGTGTCCCGAACGCGACCTCGATCGGAGCGGACGCTCCAGGCCCCGTCGTCGTCAGCATCGTCACCACGACGCTCCTTCAACCGTGTGAAACCGCCCGCCGTCGGCCATCGTTGCGGTCGCCCGGAACCTACCAGGAGGTTTGCACCGACCGTGGGATCCCGTCTGGCAAACCGGAGGGGTGGACGACTGGTCCGCCGAGCGTCAGTTCAACGGGCGCTTCCGAGCACCAGCCCGCTGGTCGGTACGCCGGTGCCGGCGGTCACCAGCACGTGCTCGACGTCGGCAACCTGGTTGACCGAGCTCCCGCGAACCTGGCGTACGCCTTCGGCGATCCCGTTCATCCCGTGGAGGTACGCCTCGCCGAGCTGCCCGCCGTGGGTATTGATGGGCAGGCTTCCGCCGAGCTCGATGTTGCCGTCTCGCACGAACTCCTTTGCCTCACCCTTCTCGCAGAAGCCGAGCTCCTCGAGCTGGTAGAGGACGTAGGGAGTGAAGTGGTCGTAGAGCACCGCGGTCTGGATGTCCGCGGGCCCGAGTCCGGAGCTCGCCCACAGCTGGCGCGCGACCGCCGCCATCTCGGGCAGTCCGCAGAGATCGTCGCTGTAGTACGAGGTCATCATCTCCTGGCCGGGACCCGCACCCTGCGCCGCGGCCTCGATGACCACCGGTACCGAAGGAAGGTCGCGTGCACGCTCGAGCGAGGTGACGACCAGCGCCTGGCCGCCGTCGGTCTCTTGGCAGCAGTCGAGGAGGTGGAGGGGCTCGACGATCCACCGAGACGCCTGGTGCTCCTCGAGGGTGATCGGCTTCTCGTAGAACCAGGCCCTGGGGTTGGTCGCCGCGTGCTTGCGGTCGGCCACCGCGACACGACCGAGATCCTCCGACGTCGCTCCGGTCACGTACAGATATCTCTGCGCGGCCATGGCGACCCACTGGGCGGGTGTGAGCAGACCGAAGGGTGCGTACCACGCGAAGTTGGCGGTCTCGGCGTTCGGCACCGGGGGTCGGTTCTGCACACCGGCACCGAACCGGTTCCCCGAGCGCTCGTTGAAGGCCCGGTAGCAGACCACGACGTCCGCCACTCCCGCATCCACCGCCAGCGCGGCCTGTTGGATGGTGGCGCAGGCGGCACCGCCGCCGTAGTGGATGCGGCTGAAGAAGGACAGCTCCCCGATCCCGAGGCTGCGGGCGATCTCGATCTCCGGGTTGGTGTCCGCGCTGAAGGTGACCAACCCGTCGACCTCGGACGGCTCGATGCCGGCATCACGCAGCGCCAGGTCGACCGCTTCGGCTGCGAGCCGCAGCTCGCTCCTTCCGGACTCCTTCGAGAACTCGGTCGCACCGATGCCCGCGATCGCGGTCCGACCGACGTAGGAGTGCTGGGTCCGGCTCATCGATCGCCTCGGTCGCCGCGACCCGCCGGGGCGACAGTCGTCCCGGCGCTCGCTCGGGACGGGAGCCGCAGGCGGACCGTGCCGCTCACATGATCGCCGAGAGAGTTCGCACCCTGTACCGCCACCTCGACCGTGCCATAGACCTCCGGTCCGCCGGAGCCCTTCGACGGTTCCTCCTTCTCGGTCACCACCCCGGTCAGGGTCATGGTGTCGCCCGGGTAGTTGGGAGCACCGAGTCGGATGTCCACGTCGGTCAGGACGCCGCCCGGTCCGCTCCAGTCGGTCACGTAGCGACCGACGAGACCGTTGGTCGAGAGGATGTTCATGAAGATGTCCTGCGAGCCCCGCTCGACCGCGAGCGAGGGATCATGGTGCACGTCCTGGTAGTCGCGCGACGCGATCGCAGTCGAGACGATCAGTGTCCGGGTGAGCGGGATCTCGAGGGCCGGCAGCGCGTCCCCGACCGCGACCTCCTCGAAAGCGAGTGTGGTCGTACGCCGGGGTGACGTCGGGAGCGTGGCGCTCACGCCACGACCTGCCGTCCGGAACGCTCCGCCCGGCGAGCCTCCACCACCTGGCGGCCGAGACGTGCGAGGTGCGCGCTCGGCGCGCCGAGCATCAGCTCGATCTGCTTGCCCCACAGGAAGTAGCGGTGGATCGGATAGGAGATGTCGGCGCCGATCCCGCCGTGCAGGTGCTGGGTGGCGAACACGGCACGCTGGCCGGCCTCGGAGGCGAACCACGAGGCCACCGACACCGCCTGTTCCGAGTCGAGACCGTTGTCGAGCCGCCATGCGGCCTGCCACATCGACACCCGGACCGTCTCGGTGTCGATCGCGGCATCGGCGGCTTTGAGCATCGTTCCCTGGAAGGTCGAGAGGGGCCGCCCGAATTGCTCGCGGGTGTTGAGGTAGGCCGCGGTCTGAGTCACTGCTGATTCGATGACCCCGACCTGGAGCGCACAGAGGCCGGTCCAGGCACGCTGCAGCATCCACGACAGGACCTCGTGTCCGCGCTCGGAATCACCGTCCACGAGCAGATCGTCCGCCACCACCTCGGCCTCGTCGAGGTGGAGATGCGGGTGGATCTCGCGATTGGTGGTCACCGCCGGCTCGCGCCGGACGCCTTTGGCGCCAGGATCGAGGACCGCCACGACCACCCCGTCACCGAGGACGGCGGGAACGAGGACGCGATCCGCGACGTGTGCGAAAGGAACCGCCCGCGCCACACCGGTGAGCGTGACTCCTCCGGCGCCGAGCGGTTCGGCTCGCACCGAGGGACGGCCCTCTCCTCCGACGGCCACGTCGCCGGCGACGTCGGCGAGCGCCGCGGTGAGCACGGTGGATCCGGAGACGACTCCGGGAAGCAGCGCGGTCCGCAGCGATTCGCTCCCGAACTCGGCGATCGGCATCGCGCCGAGGACCGTCGTCGCCCACAGGGGCACCGGCGCGACGACGCGTCCCTGCGCCTCGAGCACCAGGGCCACTTCGACCATCCCGAGGCCGCCACCTCCGTACGCTTCGGGGACACCGAGTCCGAGCAACTCGGCGCCGGCCAGCTCCGACCACAGGTCACGATCGAACCGGTCGGCGCTCTCTTCGACTTTCTGGACCCGCTCGGGCGTCACGATCCCGTCGAAGATGCCCCGGGCCGCCTCCTCGACGGCGGACTGCTCGTCGCTCAGAGTGAAGTCCATCAGCGCACCGTCCCTTCGCCCGACGCCTTGGCACCTTTGGCTGCGGCGCTGTCGGTGTCCGTGCTCTTCGGCACGCCGGTCGGTGCCTTGGTGAAGACCGGCAGGGTCAGCTCGTCGTCGAACGCGACGAAGGTCACCTGCACCGGCATACCGATCGCCATCTCTTCGGGTTCGATGCCCTGCCACGTTCGCGACGAGTCGCGTCCCCTCCTCGAGCTCGATCAACGCGACCACCAGCGGGTAGTCGAAGGCCGGTACCTGCGGGTAGTGGTTCACGACGTAGCTGTAGACCGTCCCACGCCCCGACGCGACGACCGTGTCCCACTCGAACGAACGGCAGTTCGCGCAAGCCGGGCGCGGCGGATGGCGCAGCACTCCACAGGAGGTGCAGCGCTGGATCAGCAGTTCGTGGCGCTTCGCTCCTTCGAAGAAGAACTCGTTGTCCTGGGTGAGCGCCGGGCGCGGCCGCTTCGGACGCTCCGCGACCGTCTCGCCGGTGCCGGCGGCGCGCTTCGGCCTGAATTTGAGGATCCGAAACCGCATGGTCGCGACCAGCTCGGCGTTCTGGTCGGTGTACTCGAGGCGGGTGGTGAGGAAGTGCCCGGTCCCGAGGGCGGTCTGCTTCTCAGCGGAGATCGATTCGATGACCGAGGTGAGCTGGAGCCGGTCGCCGATCACCAGCGGTCGCTCGTAGTGCTGGCTGCAGTTGGTCGCGACCACCGAAGTGAACCCACCCTCGTCGAGGAGGTGCATCAGCTGCTCCGACGGCGAGTTCGCGGGGACCGTCCCCGCGGCACGCGCCGCATCGGCTTCGAGGCTCGCCCGGAGACCGCGCATGATCCAGGCCTGCAGCATCGTCGGCGGAGCGACGATCCCGGGGAACCCCGCCGCGCGTGCCGCGTCCTCGTCCACGTAGACCGGGTTGAAATCCCCCATCGCCTCGACCCAGTGGCGGATCATCGCCTGGTTCACCGGATCGGGAGCGACCATCTTGTCGCCCGACGGTTGGCCGACGAAGGCTTGTAGCCGGTCCTCGTAGGACGGCCGTGCCCCTTTCCTTGTGGTTTCCTTGTCGGAGGATTCCGCGTCCTGCGTCTCGGTCCGCGCCGCGCTCATCGTGCAGCCCGCTTCATCCCGAGCCCGGCCATGGCCAGGATCTCGCGCTGGATCTCGTTGACCCCGCCGCCGAAGGTGTTGATCTGGGCCTGCCGTCCGGCGCGCTCGAGGTCTCCGTGGAGGACCGCTCCCGGACTTCCCGGCGTGAGGTACCCGGCGGAGCCGACGATGCCGAGCAGCCGGCGGTAGATCTCGACCGCGGACTCGGTGCCGAACACCTTCACCGCGGACGAATCCGCCGGACCCAAGGTGCCGTCGGCGACCGCTCCGGTCATCCGCCAGTTGAGAAGGTGCAACGCCTCGAGCAACGCGTAGGTCTTCGCCAGGTCGTCCTGGATCCAGCCCACCTCCTCGAGGCCCTTCTCGAACACCCAGTCGAGGACCTCGTCCCACAGCCGGAAGGCCAGCGCGCTCGCCGCCGCCAGACCGACTCGCTCGTGGTTGAGCTGACCGGTGATCAGACGCCAGCCCTCGTTGACCTCGCCCACGAGGGCGGTGCGCGGGACGCGGACACCGTCGTAGTAGGAGGCGGTCGTGGCCACGCCGCCCACCGTGACGATCGGCGTGCAGGAGAACCCCGGCGACGACGTCGGCACCATCAGGATCGAGATCCCCTTGTGCTTCGGGGCGTCGGGGTCGGTGCGCACCGCCAGCCAGATGTAGTCGGCGTTGTTGGCGCCGCTGGTGAAGACCTTGTTGCCGTTGACCAGCCACTCGTCCCCGTCGAGCACCGCGCTCGTCCGGAGAGAGGCGAGATCGGTCCCCGCACCCGGCTCGGTGTAGCCGATGGCGCAGTTGATCTCACCCGCGAGGATCCCCGAAAGGAAGAAGCTCCTCTGCTCCTCGGACCCGTGCCGCATCAACATCGGACCGACGGTGTTCAAGGTCACGAAGGGGAACGGGGCGCGGGCACGCTGGACTTCGTCGAAGAAGATGAACTGGTCGCTCACCGGCCTGCCTTGGCCGCCGAACTCCTTCGGCCACCCGATGCCGAGCCAGCCGTCCTTGCCCATACGCCGGACCGCCGCGCGGAACGACTCGCCGCCCTCGCTCTCGGAGTCGAGCGCCGCGCGGACGTCGTCGGTCAGGAGCTCGGCGAAGTAGGCCCGCAGCTCCGCCCGCAGCGCCAGCTGTTCAGGCGTCTCTTCGAGGTACATCGAGCTTCATCCCTCCCGTTCCCTGCATCGAACCCACGACCAGCTCCGGCACAGTCTCCGACATCACGTCGCCGGACCGCACCCGAGCCTTGTCTCCCGAGCGTCGATCCGGCAAAGAGACGTCCCTCGCGTGCCGGGGTGTCGGCACGTCGACCCCAGCTCCGCGGCACCCAGGCCTCGATCAGGCCGGTTCATGGGGCGTCGCCGGACCGGGCGGCGTCTGGATTGCCGACCGGCGGCTGCCCTATGATAACTGATACACGTTCTAGAAATGAGCGCCACCGGGGCGCGGTCGGACGTGTCCTCTGCCGTCTCACCGCCGGCGTCGATAAGTTGCCTCGGGGAGGGTGCATGGAACTGGCCGACATCGACCTCACCGACCCCGGCAATTTCGTCGAGGCGGTCCCCTACGAATGGTTCGCCCGCCTCCGGCGTGAGGCGCCCGTCCAATGGCACCCGGACCCGACCGGGTTCGCCGAGGGGTTCTGGTCGATCACCCGCTACGACGACTGTGTCGCGGTCAACCGGGACTACGAGCACTTCTCCTCCTACCGTGCCGCGACCCTCTTCCACGACTTCGACGACGAAGTCCTCGCGCAGCAGCGGATGATGATGCTGAACATGGACCCGCCCATGCACACCCGCTACCGGCGCCTGGTCAACAAGGGGTTCACGCCGAGGATGATCCGCGACCTCGAGACGAACGTCGTCAACTCCACCGACGGCATTCTCGACACCGTCTGCGAGCAGGGTTCGGCCGACTTCGTCGAGCAGATCGCCGCCGAGCTGCCGCTGCAGGTCATCGCCGACCTGATGGGCGTGCCCCAGGAGGACCGGCACCTGGTGTTCGACTGGTCCAACCGGATGGTCGGATCCGAGGATCCCGAGTACCAGATCACACCCGAGGCGAGCACCCAGGCGTCGATGGAGCTCTATGCCTACGCGGACGAGCTCTGTGCCAAGAAGCGGCTCGATCCCCACGAGGATCTCTTCAGTGTGCTGACCCAGTCGGAGATCGACGGCGACGAGCTCACCCAGCTCGAGCTCGACCTCTTCTTCCTCCTGCTGTCGGTCGCCGGCAACGAGACCACCCGGAACCTCATCTCGGGTGCCCTCGTCGCGTTCTTCGACCATCCCGATCAGTGGCAACGCCTGCTGGCCGACCGATCGCTCCTGCCGAGCGCGATCGAGGAGATGCTGCGGTACGTCTCGCCGGTCATGCACTTCCGCCGGCAGGCCGCGGCCGACGTGGTGATCGGCGACCAGAAGATCGCCGAGGGCGACAAGGTGGTGTTCTGGCACATCTCGGCCAATCGCGACGAGACGGTCTTCCCCGACGCCGACCGATTCGACATCGGCCGCACCCCGAACAACCACATGGCCTTCGGCGGCGGCGGCCCGCACTTCTGCCTCGGCGCCAATCTGGCCCGGATGGAGATCCGGGTGATGTTCGAACGGCTGCTCGACCGTGTACCCGACATCCGCCAGGATGGGGAGGTGCAACGGCTCCGTTCGAACTTCATCAACGGCGTGAAGCACATCCCGGTGGCCTTCACCCCCTCCGCACCGGTCGGCTGAGGACTGGCTCGAGAGCCTCACCCGTGCGCTACCACCAGTCAGTCACCTTCCTCCCCACGAGCGAGGTGCTCGAACTGGCCGTGGCGAGCGACCAGATGGGCTACTCGGGTATGTACGTCTCGGACCATCTCTTCAACCCGCGCCAGCTCTCGTCGCGCTACACCTACTCGACCGCACCGGACGGCGCTCCGTTCTGGGAGAAGGAGACCGCCTGGCCGGATCCGATGTGCCTGATCTCGGCCGCCGCCGCGGTGACCACCAACCTCACCTTCACCACCGGCGTGTACGTCGCGACGGTCCGCGACCTGATCACCGTGGCCAAGACGGTCGGCACCGCGGCGGTCCTTTCCCACAACCGAGTCCGGCTCGGAGTCGGCGTCGGATGGTGCGAAGAGGAGTACGTCCAGACGGGACAGGACTTCCACAACCGTGGCAAGCGGCTGAACGACATGATCCCGGCCCTCCGAGCGCTCTGGAAGGGTGGTTGGGTCGAGTACCACGGGACCCACTACGACGTGCCCGAATGCCAGATGAACCCTTCGCCGACCGAGCCGGTGCCCATCCTCGGCGGCGGGGAGTCCGAGGCGGCCATCGCTCGCGCGGCAACCCTCTGCGACGGCTGGATCAACACCGGCGCCGCGCTCCCCGAAGAGGCGTTCGCCGAAGTCGGTCGGATCAACGAAGCCCGCAAGCACGCCGGCACCGAGAACCAGCCGTTCTCCGTCTATCTCGCGCTTCGGGCCTACCCCGACCTGGACCTCTACCGGCGTCTCGAGGACGCCGGGGTCACCGACCTGGTGTGTGCGCCATGGATGGGGGTCGAAGTCGGCCCCGACGACACGCCCGATACCGTCCGGGCGGCGAGGCTCGCCGCGTGCGAGGCGTTCGCGACGCACATCATCGGGGCATGAGGAGGGAACCATGAAGGACCTGAAGCTCGGACTGCAGCTCGGCTACTGGGGCTCCGGTCCTCCGGCCGACGCACCTGCACTGGTCGCCGAGGCAGAGCGGCTCGGGTTCGACTCGATCTGGACGGCAGAGGCCTACGGCTCGGATGCCCTGACGCCACTCAGCTGGTGGGGATCACGGACCGAGCGAGTCCGCCTCGGCACCGCGCTCTGTCAGCTGTCCGCCCGCACGCCCACCGCGATGGGGATGGCCGCGATCACACTCGACCACTTGACCGGCGGACGTTTCGTGCTCGGCCTCGGGGTCTCCGGTCCACAGGTCGTCGAGGGATGGTACGGGCAGTCGTTCGAGAAGCCGCTCGCGCGCACGGTGGAGTACGTCGACATCGTGCGCAAGGTCATCGCACGCGAGGCGCCGGTGGAGAATCCCGGGCCTCACTACCCACTCCCCTACCCGGGAGGGACCGGCCTCGGCAAGCCGCTCAAGCCCATCGTGCACCCGCTGCGCAAGGAGATCCCGATCGTTCTCGGTGCCGAGGGACCGAAGAACGTCGCACTGGCCGCGGAGATCGCCGACGGCTGGTTCCCCATCTTCTTCTCCCCCGCAGCGGTCAAGGCGTTCGAGCCGGCACTCGCCGAGGGCTTCTCCCGACCCGGTGCGCGTCACACCGCTGACGAGTTCGAGGTGATCGCCTTCGCGCCGACCATCATCGCCGACGACATCGAGCGCGCCGCCGACGCGTATCGCCCGATGATCGCCCTCTACATCGGCGGGATGGGCGCGAAGTCGATGAACTTCCACTTCGACGTCTTCGCCCGCATGGGCTACGAGGCCGAGGCCAGCAAGATCCAGGAGCTCTACCTGGCCGGTCGCAAGGACGAGGCGGCAGCCGCGGTCCCCACCCGCCTCATCGAGGAGACGGCGTTGATCGGACCGAAGGAAAAGATCCGCGACGACCTCGAGGGCTGGCGCGAGTCCATCGCCACCACGCTCCTCGTCGCCGGTTCGGAGGACACGCTCCGGACGATGGCCGAGCTCGTCCTCTGAGCACCGGCTACGTCTGGGACGGCCTATGGGCGATAATTAGCGCCCGGTGATCCTCTTCAGAATGATGAGCCGTTCGTAGTCGACTTGGAGATATTCGACGAACGCGTCGGTCCGGGGAACCTGGGCGATCCAGAACTCATTTCCTAGGCTTCGCGCGTTCGACGATGGTCCGGCCAGCTTCATGGCCTCAATCCACCTCAGAACCTCTGACACGCTGCCTGGGAAGGGATCCGTCGCCAACCACTTTGTGACGACCTTGTCCTTGCCGAGAATCCTCCACTCGAGATCAGGAGCGCTCGGCGAGCCATTGCCGGATTGCCTCGGCGGGATCACCTAGCGATCCTTCGGCAGCGGCTCGTTTTGCTTCTTCTGACCACTGTCGGCGGTCCGGGTCGCAGCGTGCCGCGAATGCCCGAAGCCGCATCTCGGCCTCTCTTGTCGCCTCGGACAGCATCGTTCTGGTCCTTGCCAGGGTGTCTGCAAGCGCTTGTGCCATAAAGAGCTTTGCCCCGTTGCCCATCGCATCTCCCGTTTGACGATCTTGCGCGTAGATCATGACAAGTCTTGGGCACCCAGATGTGGATTCTTGGGCCGGTCATCCCCAACTGACCCCAGCCCCAGGCCGGGTCAGATCACACATCCCCAATCTCACCGCAGAGCTCGCGGCTCTCAACTCGCAGCTCCCTGCCTCCGACGCTCCGGCACGCCACCGTCTCCGCGCCGAGGCGCAGCCGGCGGGATTGTCTTCTTTCTCGTGAGACTGCGATACAACTGCAAGGTGCTCGGGTGAACCGATTCGAGGGGTTCCACTCCTTCTGCCACCAACCGGACAAGTTCTGCCATGACGGCTTCAACTCCGGCAGGATTTCCGCCCAGGTCTGCAGCGCGAAGCAACATGCGGTAGAGGCGCTCGTCGTACGGACTTACGAGCAACCCCTTGCGCGCGGACCACTCCGCGCCGCGTGCATCGCCTGCGTTTAGACACGCGCCCGCTAGCCGTCCGCTGAGGTCGACCACGCTGGACTCGATGGCTGGACCGATGCCTTCGAGGATCGGCCAATCGGACGACCGAAGTCCTTCGAACGGCCGCCCCCGTACGAGTTCGAGAGCGGAGCGCCAACGCGCCGGACGCCCACTGTCCGCAAGACTGACGAAGCGGTCCCAATCGGTCCCGACCGTCGGGCCGAGCGCCAGCCGGCCATGCGATCGCGGCAGGTGGTCGATACCGTCGCGCGACCGACCGAGCGCCCGTCTGGCCACCGACGCCGTGGAGTGAAGGGACGACGGCGCCATCAGGCGGTCCGGCCAGAGCGCGGTCGCCCACGCCTCGCTGGACGCGCCGCGAGGATGCATCGCCAGGTAGACGACCAGCTCCTTCGCCCATGCCCGGGTGAATTCGCGTGACGCTCCTCTGATCTCGACCGGCCCGAGCACGAGGACCTCGACTTCGCTTGTCTCGGTTCGCGAGTCGGGATCGTCTTCCACACGGCGGACGAAAGGCCCCGTCGGTTGCCGTGGAGCGGGCTCTGGGCTTGGCGCTGAAGGAGTCGCTGAGGGAGCGGCGACCGGGTCGGTCACGTCGAGCGCACCGGCATCTTGTTCAACCACGTCTTCTCGGTCGACGACGGCGGCTCGATCGCTCAAAGGAGCGCGCGCTGTGAGTGCTCCCGCCCCGGCCCGATCGAATGGGACCGCGCGAGAGGTGATCGGCAACGGCGCGTCGGGTGGTGCGGCGGGCGGCTGCGCCGCAGGAAGCGGAACCTGCAGATCTCGATAGGGGTCCTCCGACGGCGGGGCTGAATCCTTCTCCTCCGCCAAGTCGAGGATCGCTGCCACCTCCGCGAACTCGCCGGCATCGACCTGCTGCGGAGATAGCACCGCTGCCAACAGCTCGAGCGGCGCGGAAGATGCACCTCCTGCCAATCGGACCGAATGGGCAGCACCACTCTGGCTCTTCCGTGTACCGACAGCGACCACTGCGGTCCCGCCGAGCGGATCGGACCCGACCTCGAGGAGCTCGTGAACCGCGTTCTCGGCTACCGCAGGGCCACAGACGACGACCAAGGGCGCCCAGCATCCGTCGTCGTCGATCCACCTTGCCGCAGCAAACGACTCGACCATTGCGTTGCTCCTGAGGGCGTCGCCGTGGAGCCGTCGACGGCAGAGCTCGAGCACCAGCTGCTGAGGATCGGACACGCTCTTGACTCTGTCGAAACGCTCGAATTCGGCTCCGAAACCGACGAGCACTACGTCGAACCGGCCGGACCAATGCGACGTCGCGAGTTCGAGCGCAAGGGCCCGGATCACGTTCTCGCAACCAGCTTCGTCTCCGCTGACGACCAGCGATCCGAGTGATTCGAGATCGACCAGCAGCACGCCCTCCCCGGCCGCGCCCGCAGTCACCAGTGTCGGGACCGGAGCACGACCTGACTCCCGGGTCGGTACTCGGTAGCGAGTCGAGAGGAGTCGCCGTTCGACGCGCAAGAGACCGTCGACTTCCTCGAACGGCGATGGGATCCGAAGTCTGCCGCCTGGAAGGGAGACGACGAGCTCGACCGCGTCGGGCAGAATCCTCGCGCCTCGGACAGCCGGCCAGGCCCCTCGCTCCCAGGACGAAGCCAGCAACTGGAGGGCCGTATCGATCGCCTCCGGTCCGCTCGCACCCTCACCGACGCGTAGGCGGCGCTCGAACTGGCTACGCAGCCGATCCGGCAATTTGATGAACGAGCCGTCCTCACGATGGCGCTGTTGGATCCGACGCAGCCGGTCGACCAGGTCGATCACTCCCGCGCCCACGATCCCCCCACCGAGGGGAACCGCCGGCGGTGGTTCCCCATGATTTCGCACCAGGCCGCCTGTCTCGGGGAAGTGCGTCCAGGGGTTACGACGAGCATTCGCCACTCGGACGATTGGACAGTGCGTACCGCTGTCCCCGACGGTGGAACCCGGCTTCGCCGGTGAGCTGGCAGAAGACGCCGTGCCGCCGGGCAAACGGGTGGACACGTCCGACGAAGGCTCGATCGGGAGCCTGAGCATCCAACCGGGATGGATCCAGTGATTCTCGGTCAGCGAGTCCCCGTCGTCCTGCACGTTCCCGTAATTGAGCTCGGCGATCTCGCGCCATCGCTTCGCAGATCCGAGCCGAGCCGAGGCGATTGACCACAGGGTTTCTCGTGGCTCGACCAGATGGACGCATGCTTCTTGCCTCGCGGTAGCTGGCGACTCATGTCCGTTCCTGCCTGTCGCGGTTTGCAACCTCGCGCCCTTCTCGTGCTCGCTTGTCGGGCTGTTGCTGCCCGAGCTCGACGCTGTAGCCCGTGCGTCGAGCGTGGTGACAGCGGGGCTGCCCATCCGGATCGGAGACGCATGCGTTTCCGCGAGTGGGACCCGGTCCGCGATGATCGGCAACACTCCACCGATCAGGCCACGACCAGCCTGGTCGCTCTGCAACCCGTCGACGAGTTTGTTCGCTCTAAGCCCGTGCCCGACAGCGGCGATGATCGGACGCGGAGTGGCACGACCGACGGACGACATCGCCAACGCCGTTCCGACGAGGCAGGCGGCGATCGACTGCACGGTCCGGCTGGCAGGCAGTCGGCGTGGTGACCTCCCGGTGATCGAACCCTTTATCTCGAGCGCGACACAGATGGTCATCCAGATCCACGCGAGCCAAGCAAGGACCACGGCGCACCTGAGCAGCCAGTGCGAGACCAGTGCCGAGTCGAACGACTGGCTCGAAGTCAACGACCGTCGGGCCGCGCCCAGACTCAAGTGAGAGAAGGGGTTCCCGGTCACGACGGAGAGGACGACCGGTATGGCGAAGACGAGGGCAATTAGCGCGAGGACGGCCAGCCACGCGGTGGTCCGACCTCTCGCAAACACCGGGCTTCCGTCAATCGACTTCATGGAGTTCCCACCGTCACACCTTGGACGTCGACAGCCGAAGCCGTCGCGGATACCGGTAGCGACGTGATGCCGATGATGCCGAGAACCGAGGTGGGGACCCGATAATGGATCGTGACCGTCACAGCACCCGCCGAGACGGCGGCCGTACCCGGGTGCCCGGCGGCTGAGGTGAAGGCCTCTGCTGATCGGATCGCATCGTCCTGGTCGATGACGAGCGAACCACTTCGTAGGCCGTCCGTCGACAACGCGCCGGCTCCCGCGCGGGCAGCCTGTTCTGCCTCGTCCACTGCCGCCTGGTGCGCGCTCATGGCCGCTCCGCCGTCGACCACCAACCCTGCCAGGGCGACCAGCGCGACCAGCAACAGCGCCACGAACGCGCTGACCGATCCACGATCCGAGAAAGAGCAAAGCGGACGGGCATCGGTGGCGGGTGCGAGCGCGCAGCACCGCCCTGGAGGCTGTCGGCACTGGGCACACCGCATCGGATCAGCTCACCGAACGGTATGGGTCGATCGGAGCGGTCGCCGACGCCTCCACGGTCTTCGTCCCCGGCAAACCTGGCACTGACAGGTCGAAGAGGTTCACTTGGCAGGCAACCGTCACCCTGACCCAGCCACCGGGATAGAAGTGACTCGTGTCGGTGTTGACCCATGCCTGCGAACAGGTGTGCGCACGATCGAAGATGCCGACGACCGCGCTCTCCGCCGCGCCCGCCTCGGCGCTCGCCGCATTGGGCTCCACCGCAGCTGCCTGGGCGCCGGCTCGTGATGCCTCGACCACCAGCTGGTTCGATTCGCTCACCCGCCCGAATGCGAGCACCGCGAGCGCGATGAGGAACACAGCCGGCGTGAGGAGCACCAGCTCGACCGTCATGCTGCCTTCCTCACGAAACGTTGGCGCCATCATTCGCTCGAGCGGAATTCCTGTATCGGGCCGACCTGAGTTGCCGAGACGGGGAGCGACAGGCCGGGCAGCACGGCGACGGCTGTCCCCTGCACTTGCACTCTTGCCATGTCGCCCGGCATCACGTCGACGCTGACCAACGAGGTCGTGAGGTCGGACCCGGCTTCCTGCAGGATCGAGTGGGCTGCGGCCGACCCGGCGCCGGCCCCGCCGCCGAATGCCCGAGCCGATCGATCACCCTCCGAGGCAGCAAGTTGCACGACCTGTGCGGCGTGAGCCCAAAGTGCGAACTGCACAACTGCGAGGAGGACGATCATCACGGCGGGGATGATCAGAACCGCCTCGACCACCGTGGAGCCTCGGTCTCCGGACCTGCGCCAGGTGCGAGTCCTGATCAGCCCAGGTTGATCGAGTTCGCCTTCGCGGTGACCTTCGCAACGATGATTGCTCCGATCGAGATCGCCAGCGCGGCGAAGATCGCGGTGAGGATCACCTTCTCGACCACCGATCCCTCCTCGTCGAAGGCTCGCCGCGTTCGCAGGCGGCCCTGCACGTAGGTCCAGACCAGCGCGACATTCATTGACAGCATGGCTTCTCCTCATGGTGGTTGGGTTGTTTGATGAGCTGGTAGCGATCTCGATCCTGGCTCGGAGCGGACGACCGGCGTGGCCCCGGCCATCGGGACGACTCGTGCAACTTGGGAAGGATCCATCGAGCCCCCCTCAGAACCCACCGAGGATCCGGCTGAACGCCGGATAGCCAACGAAGAGGAGAAATCCGACCAGCAGCAGCGCACCCGGCAGAAAGAGACGCTCCGTAGTCGCGTTGGCGGCAGATTCTGCCTCCGCTTGCTCGTGTCGCCGGAGGGTGACGGCGCGTGCTTGCAATGCCTGACGGATCCTCGCGCCCTCGGTGCCGGCGAGCTGCAGTGTGGCAGCGAGCTCCACGAGCTCGGGAATACCGAGATCGTTTCCGAGTTGGCCAAGTGCGGCCCAGGGCGATCTGCCGGCGTCTCGTGCACGGTGCAGCGACCGCGCGACCGTCTGGGCTGCCCAGTCCGAACTCACCTGCGACGCAGCGAAGAGCGCTCCTTCGACCCCGACACCACCTGCGAGGCTCAGCACGACGAGATCCACAAAGGTTCCGATAACGAACCGGAAATGGCGTCTCCGCTCACGCGCTGTCCTCGCAAGCATCGCGACGGGAAAGACCAGTCCACTTACAACGAGGAGCACCGTGGCAAGGATCGGTCCAGCCAGTGGGATTGACAATCCGGAGATCGCCGCGACAGTCCAGAGAACCGGAGGGACGAGCAACCCGGCTCCTGCGCCGACGAGCATGCGAGTGACGAGCTCCTCGAAACTCTGACCGCTCACCGCCAATGCCGGACCCAACGTCTCCATCCTCGGATGTGACAGCGCTCCACGGTGGATCAGCCACTGAGCGGCGCCTTGTCCGATCCGTGTCGGATCGTCTCCTTCGGAACCGGGGTGACTCGAGGGAACCGGACGGCTCATCGATCCGGCGATCTCGACGAGTGGAGTCGGAGCGCTCCGGAGGCCGGCCACAACACCCACGCAACCGAGGCCCGCGGCCAACCCGAGCAGGATCGCGGCGGTCACTGCTGGTCCACAGTCGATCCGAGCAGTCGCGCCGGCTTCGGCGGACGCGCCAACCAGACCATCAGGGTCAGACCCGACCCGTAGAGCAATGCAACCATGGCGAGCACGATCTGGCCCGTCGCCGTGCCGAAAGGCGAGAGGTAAGAGTGGGCCAAGAGGGCGAGCCCCGATGCGAACGCGATCGAGAAGACGAGCACCGTTCGCACGCCACTGCGCACGGAAGCCCGGCTCGTCTCGATCCGGAGCCGCAATGCCACTTCCTCGCGGGTCGAATCCGCGAGCGCCGTGAGCAGATCACCCAACTGCTGCGCTCGGGAGGTCACCGCCAGGAGAAGCGCGCAGACGACCCGGTCAGCGCAGGGATCCCCCACTTCGTCCGCGAACTGAAGCAACGCCTCTCGCGGATGGATTCCAGCGTTCAGTTGAGCCGCGAGCCGCGTCGCTGTGCTCCGGATCGGCTGTGGACTGATCGCGGAGGTCGCGATGATGGCTTGGCCGAGACCGGCGGCCGCGGCCAGCGTCCCCTGCAGCATCTCCGTCCACGTGGCAATCGCCTCGATCTTCCCGATGGCGACCGTTCCGGAAGTGAGTGCGAACAGGCCCGGCAGCGCGTAGGCGGCTACTCCGGCGATCGGTACTGCGACCGGCCATCCGGTGACCAGACCGAAGAAGGCTGCGGCCAGAGCAGCTATGGCCAGTCTGGGTAGCCGCTGCCTCCACCAGGTCACCGGGTTGGATGCAAGGGGATCACTCGACGTAACTCCTGTGGCGCCGGTAAGCGGTCGCTTCGGCATCGACACGGCGACACCCACGAGGCCGATTCCGAATGCGCTAGCGCAAAGGACGACGAGCACGGCTTCTGTCACGCCGGCGCTCCCAGCCACTCGGCTCGAATGGGCTGGTACCCGAACCGGACAAATTCGTCCCGCGTCTCGGCCCGAAGCGGCGAGGCCGGCACTGCCCTTCGGTCCTTTCCCGGGCGGTAGACCTCGTTGGAGATCACCTGCACTCCTTCGGCATCGATGACCTCACGGACCGACGAGACGAAGCGGGTGCGAGCACTGCGTGGCGGAAACGAGATGTCCAGGCTCCCCTCCTCCTCAACCTCGGTGCCGAGGGACAGACCATCGTCGGGAGACGGCCATAAGGAGTCGTCGTCGTCCCGCAAGATCTGATCGCTGGCGTCCCCGTCCGTGGGGTCGTGCACCGCGGTATCGAGGTAGACGACGAAGTGGATCGCTCCGGCGATCAGCAAGTTGGCTGCTTCGAGAGGCAGCCGTTCGGGTGCCTGTACGGCGTACGACGCGATCCTCCGGAAGACGCCTGCAGAGGAATCTGCGTGGATCGTGCACATCGATCCAGAGCGCCCTTGACTCATCGCATTCAGCATCGGAAGGACTTCGTCCCCGAGTACTTCACCCACGATCACCCGATCGGCATTCATGCGAAGCGCACGCCGGACGAGATCGGCCACGGAGATCAGGCCTTGGCCTTCGACGTTCGCCGGTCGGGCTTCCAACGCGACCATGTCGGGGTGCCGGGCAGGCATGCGATCGAGACCGAGCTCGAAGGCCTGCTCGATGGTGACGATCCGTTCTCGTGGTGGAACCTCGGCGGCGAGAGCCGAAGCAACGTCGTCTTTCCCGAATTCATCGCACCAGCGACCACGATGTTCTTCCTTGCTCGGACGGCAGCGGCCAGCAACGAGGCGAGTGACCGGTCGACCGAACCGAGCACCACCAGGTCGTCGAGCGAGAGGTCGCTGTAGCGGTGCCGGCGGATCGACACTGCCGGACGCGCAGCGACCGCCATCAACGCCGAGAGTCGACTTCCACCGGGCAGCTGTAGGTCGAGTTCGGGCCGGGCGAGGTCGAACCGCCGCTCCGACAGCCCGAAGCGGGTGCCGGCAGTTCGCATCATCTCGACCAGCTCGTCGTCGGAGTGGGCGACCGGAGGCATCAGGACCTTGGAGCCGTCCGAGTACGTCACCCACACCCGGTCGCATCCGTTGATGTCGATGTTCTCGATCTCGGGGTCGTCGACCAGTCCCTGCAGGCGGCCCAGGCCGAAGAGGGCGTCGAGGACCTCTTGTGCCATGCGCTGCTCGGTTTCGGGGTTGTCGAACGCCGACCAGCTCCCGTCCGGGCCGACGAGCGTGTCCAGGTGAGCGAAGATCCGTTCCGCGCGAACTCCTTGCGGTCGTCGCCGACGAGATCGGTGGCACCCGGCGCCGCCAGGTCCTCTGCAACCAGCTGTCGGATCATCGAGGCCATCGAACCGTTCACCGCTTCGGTGTTGGTCATCGCGCGGAGCTGCTCATGGAGTGGAGTTCAACCTCGGAGCACCTGATCGGATCAGAAGAGGCCCGTGCCAGTTCGGATGCGAGTCGGGCCGCCGATGCGACCAGCCGGGAACGAGACAGACGACGACCTCCGCCATCCTCGCCACTCGCTACGGCCGCAGCCTTCGAGTTCCACGGGACTCTCCCGAGGAGACGCATCCCTGTGAATGCCTCGATCTCTTCGTCCGTATGGCGACGCGGGCCTACGACGACGAGTCTCAGCTTCGGGCCGCAGCGCTCCGTGAGTGACGCAGTGCGGAGGTGGACCCTGATCAGAGAGGCCGGGTCGGCCCTCGAGACGAGGACGAACTCGTCGGATTCTTCGAGCCACCGATTGGCGGGGTCTTCTCGAACCGGGAGCCGACCTATGTCGACGAGGAGATCCCGCGCGCCTGGTTCCTTCGCAAGATCCACACGTGAAGACCGCCGTGTGATCGGTCGCCGCGGTCGATTCGGTTCCTACGAGAACGTCGAGCCCACCCGGCAGCCGCTGCAAGTGCTCCTCGAGGGTTGCCCGACTGTCCTCCACGACGGAGCGCTGCCGCGAGGGACGTCCAACCGCCTCTCGACGACAGTTCGAACTGCGCGGCAAAGTCACCGCCTGCTGGATCGCATTCCACCACGATCGGGACCGGCACGCGGGGCCACTTGGCGGCGATGAGACAGACACTGTCGTGACGCCGGGGAGCCCTTGACCGATGCGAATGCGACCACCGTCACTACGATCACCACCGTTGCTCGTGCGCCGCGCGCGTGCCGTCGCGCGCCGCTCGTCGCCCGCCGCCGGTCGCTCCGCTCGTCCCGCTCGCAACGTCGGGGAGCAGGACGAGGCTCACCTGGTCGGCGGCCGCAGCGGTCGAGACCGAGGCTGCGAGCGTGGTCGGCACTTCCACGGATACGAGTTCCGACAAAGTCCCGCCTGAGTTCGCGCCGGGAGTCGTCACGTCGAAGACCGCGGCCTCGGGAACGAGCACTCCGGTGGCCGTGGTCGCTTCGGAGCCATTGCTCGCAGAGCTCGATCCACTCGTGGTCCCGACCGACAGCGGTGAACCGGGGCTCGCGGTCTGTACAACCATGACCTGGCCACCGGGCTGAACCCCGGTCGACGGATATTGCCCGTCCTTCAGGCGATCCCCACCACCGCTCGCCCGGTGGGATCGCCGGCGCGGAAGTCACATCGCCGGGAACCAACAATGGCCCCGCAGGGACTGTCACCGCGGCACGCTTCCCCGACAACGTCGCCGTGAGCGAAACAGGGATCGCCTGCACCCCGTCTGACAAGCTCGCGTTCGCCTGACCGAGGTCGGTCGAATTGAAGATTTGCCCCTGTTCGATCGTCCGGGTCACGACGACGACCTGCTGCTGACGTCGAGCCGAGGAGTAGAGGCTCATGAACCCCGCGATGCTCGTCACGATCACGACCGCGGACGCAGCTGCCAGAAGCTGCCTCCTGCCGCGAGCTCGCGTAGGGAGGAGGCGCTCCGGTTCCGCTGCTCCCCGCTCCGCCGCCCTGGGCACGTTTCGATCGAGGAGCGAGGTCATACCGACCGCCACGTGTTCCGGCCTTTGCACTCTCGAGCGATCCCGTCGGCTGTGGGCGACTGGAACGATCCGGAATCATCAGCGACGTGTCGAGACTCTCGACCTGCTCGACACGAAGGGACGCGCTCACGGACGTGGTGAGTGATGGCAGGCCACCCCCACCTGCAGCGCCCTGTGCGGACCACGACACGCTCCAGGAGATCGTCGCCGTCACGCGAAATGCCCCGTCGTTCGGATCCCCATCGGCGGACGGTTGACCTGCGGACGAGACCGAGTAGCGATACGAGCAGTCCGTCGCCTGGACGCTGCTCGCGATGGCGGGCTGGTACGGCACTCCCGGTCCGGGGCAGGTGACCGAACCCCCGTCGCCCATGCTCCAGGTCACCGAAGTGGGCACTGCGGAGGCGCTCGCACTCACGGGTCCGGCGGCTGCGGTGACCTGGTAGACGTGCCAGGCGCTGGGATCGATCCACAACCAGGTCGCGAAATTCACGACCGACGTGACCGGATTCGTCTCGATCGCGGGATCCGGAAGGACGATCGACCTCTCGGCTTGAAGAGCGAGCGAGTACGGATCGACTGGTGGGGCGCCGGCCGTCGCTTGATCGGGAATCCACTCCGTCTGCGTGGTCTGTGCACCGGTCGCGGAGTCGACGCAGGTGACCGAGTACCAAGCTCCCGGCGTCGGTCCACCAGGCGCCTGAGTCTGGTTGTTCAAGGTGAGAAGGGTGTACGTACAAGTCCAAGGACTGGCTCCACCTCCTTGACCACCGCTTCCGGGCACGCCCGGCGATCCCCCGGACGAGCTACCGCTCCCGGCTCCGACGCTGACCGTTCCGCCGGGTCCGTCGCCGCCCGAGGCCGCAGCGACCGCACTCGACGCATCGAGCCCCGACGACGCGACGAACGCGCACACCAGCGAGCATGCGCAAAGCGCGACGAGCATGCGTCCACCTCTCACGTTGTGGAGCACTGCCCTACTCCGACGGTCTGGGACGCGAGCTTCCAGCCGGCTCCGATCAACTCCATCGTCGATCGAATCAGCTCGTAGTCGACCTGACCGAGAACTCCGGGGACCGGTTTGCCCGTCGCAGTGGAGACCACGATCTCTGCGTCGTGAAGACAGGAGGTGACCTGAGCTAGCCCCGATCCGAAGAGCCGGACAGTCGGTGACCCGTACTGGGTGCCTCCAGTCGCGACCTCGCCGGAGCTCTGCATCTCCTCGAGCAACGCCTGTGTCGCGCCGAGTTGCGGAGCCACGGTGGTCGCGGCCAGACCGGGTTCGTCGGGATCGGCCGTCAGGGCGGCCGCATCGAAGGCATGCTCTGCGGCGAACCAGGAGGAGACGACAACCGCTGTTACGTTCCCCGCGGCACCCCCGTCAGTTGAGCCGGGTACCCCCTTCGGATGGGACTCGAGAGCATTCCGTTGCCTCGTCGCCGGCACGGTCGTACACGCAGTCGCGACGAGCAACGCCGCGACAACTCCGACTCCTGAAAGCCATCCGCGTCGAGTCGCCGGCGTGACTGCACTGCGCACTGCCCCCCTCATCGGGGCGGGACGATATGGAATCGACGAGCGACGTGCAACAGTGTTTCCGCGCCCAATCCAAGTGGCTCTGGCTCCGGCACTCCGGCTCGGCGAATGCAACCGGTGTTTCCAAGGCCGAGAATTCCTGCTCCCCGGCAATTCGGTCCCGATTCGCACAAGACCCTGACCCTCCATCGACATCGGGGCAGGATCGGCAAAGGACCTTGCACGGATTCTTGCGCGCGAGATTGCTCACCGGGTCCGCTCGTCGGCTTCGCAGGTCAGTTCGGTAACGGCCGACTATCGACTCTCGTTCCCGAGCAAGGATTCTTGGCAGAGGCCGTTACGCCGAGTGACTCACCCGCCACACATCGTGGAAAGACTTTGGCGCACTACTGGTCTACCCGGGTTGAACTCACTCATTCATCCGAATGCTCTTGATCGCCGACGGCCTCGAAGGCGAGAGGAGCGCACGTGATTTCAGCGCGCTTCGGCGAGCTCCCACTCGCGACCGAACCACCGCCGGATCCGACTCGAGCCGAACTCCGTTTTGTCGCTGGCGATGGCGGCCGATGGACCCTCGAGCGAGCCGACCGGAGCCTGCCCGGCGCGGAATGTCACCTCGACCTTGGCGACCATGTCCCTGCCGAATTCGAGGTAGCAGATTCCGCGTCCTTCGTACGTCGCAGGCTCGGCACCTCCCCGCAGTCGCGCAAGGATCTGCTCGGCCACCACCGATGCCTGGCCCTCCGAGAACACGCCCGCTTTGGGCGTACCGACACTCGTGACGTCGCCGACCGCGTAGACGTCCTCGAAGCTCGTCTGCAACGTGAGTGGGTCGACAGGAACCCAACCGTCGACGGTGAGTCCGGATTCCGCGACGACCCGCGGGACTGTGTGTTTGGGCACGCCGAGGAAGAGGTCGAACGGAATCTCGCCACCGTCCGCGAGCTTGGCCACCTTCCGATCCGGATCGAGTCCTACGACGACGGAATCGGGCCTCCAGATGATGCCGCGCTCCGCAAAGGCGGCCAACAATGTCTCCGAGGCCGCCGGCGAGGGTGGGATGGGCACGCCCATCGGCATCACAAGAGAAACCGTCGAACGCTCACGTAGGCCCCGCTCGACAAGGAAGTCGTGCATCAACAACGCGGTCTCGCTCGGTGCCGGCGGGCATTTGAAAGGCGTCGAGGTGACTCCGACGATCACGTCTCCGCCGTCGAAGGATGCAAGGACGTCTTGTAGGGCGAAAGCACCTTGGACCGTGTAGAACTCGTAGCCAACCGTCCCGAGCCCCGGAGTTGCCGACGGATCGAGATCGGCCCCGAGGGCGACGACGAGGATGTCGGCTTCGAAACTCCCGGCGTCGGTCTCCACGCGCTTTGCGACCGGATCGATCGCACGGATGGTTGCCCGGACGAATCTGACTCCGCGCTTGTCGATGTTGCTGTAGGAGTGGAACACCGCTGACGACACGGTTCTCCCGAACATCACATCCAGCTTCGAAAAGCCGAAGACGAATCCCTCGGCTTTATCGATCAGAACGATGTCTGCTTCGTCTCCGAGCTCATCCGAAAGCCGCGTCGACAACTCCAGTCCGCCAAAACCCGCACCCAATACCACGATCCGCATTCCGGTGACGTTAGCGAACGCATGCTCTGCACCGGCAAACGCATCGGTCGACGGGTGCGGGCCGCGCGCCCGTAGCCCGGCGCTTCCGTCGGCCGGGTGTCGGGGCTTATGAGGATCGGATCAGGCGGTTCGGTGGGTGAGGTGGGTGGCGCCCTCGGGTGGGTCGGGCCCGAAGAGGCGTCGTCTTACGTCGGGTCGGAGCGCGGGTGGCCCGCAGGTGAGGACCTGGCCGTCGGGTTTGTGGAAGGTGACGGTGCCCTCCCTCGTCGAGGCGACCTGCCAGCCGCCTTCGTGGACCACCCGGTGGTGGCGGCCGCACAACATCACCAGGTTGTCGTGATCGGTCGCGCCGCCGTCGGCCCAGTGGGTGAGGTGGTGGGCGTGGAGCCACCGGGTGGCCCCACAGCCCTGGAAGCGACATCCTCGGTCTCGACGTCGCAGTTGTCGGAGGAGCCAGCCCGGTATCTGGCGGGTGGTGCGCCCGAGGCGGACCACTTCGCCCTCGTCGTTCTCGACGACCAGCTGCCAGCGGCAGTCACAGGCGAGGCGCCGTGCGGTCTCCGCCGCGATCCGGCGTCCTTCGGCGAGCTCGGCCTCACCCTCCGGGTCGCCACCGAGCGCACCAGGCTCGGTATGGACCACCACAAGAGGGCGGTCGGGCTCGGCGATCTCTCCCGCCTTCGTCGCGGCGAGTTCGACCAGTGCGTCGGCGGCCCGAGCCTCGAAGGGCTCATAGGCGTCGGTTTCGGGGTCCTTCGGGGCGGCCGAGGCGAGCGCGGTGAGTACCGAAGTCACCTGCTCGCCGGCATCGGTCGGGAGCGCCCCGCGCAAATGGACCAGGTGGGCGTCGTGCCACCAGGTGAGGCGTCGGGCTCGGTGGGCCTCGTTGGCGTCGGCGACCTTCGGGGCCTTGGCCCGTCGGGCGAGGTCTTTCGTCTCGGCGGCCGACCAGCCAGGCGCCGCTCGGGAGAGCACTTGGTCGGTCGTCTCGGTGGCGAACTCGGTGAGCGGGGCGAGCTGGTCCCACGAGAGGCGTCCCTCGGACACCACCTCGTCGATCGCCGGGAGGCCTCGCAGGGCCCGGGCCACCCGGACCCACTCGGCCGCGGTTCGATAGGAGACCGAGAGGCGGGCGACCAGCCACTCGACCATCGAGCGACAGAAGTCCTCCCTCCACCTCTCTTGCTCGTCGAAAACCGCGATGTACTCGAGCAGGCTCCGATGAGCGACGACTTCCGTCGCATGGAGCTGGGTGATCGCGTCAGAAAGCTGGTCGCTCGTGAAGGTTGCGACCTGGTCGACGCTTGGAGGTTGATCCCCTGCCATGGACAGAGCTTTTCACCCGGGTGTGACAGTCGACTCGGTGGCAGAGGGCGCACACGGAGCGCGCGTGAGTGATGGACCAAGCGCGTCAGGTTGCGACGCCGGGCTCGGCCAGCGAATCGGGCGCCACAGCCGGGGTAGCCGGAAGAGACTCGTCCTCCTCGGGCGCTCGGCCGGCGACGATCTTGGCGCTCATCTTCACCGCTTTGACCGCGCTGGTGGCGCCGGTCTGCAGAACGACCGCGATCGCCAAGATGATGATCGCGGGAACCCGCAGGACCGCCGAGCCGAGCATGATGAGGGCGAGGCGACCCAGCCAGTACGGCGGCGAGCAGACCAGCACGCCGACCGCTCCGCCGATCGCGGTGCTGGCCACCTTGTCGCGGCGTGACATTCCCGGTTGGAGACCGAGCAATCTCGAGGGGAGCGCGACGTAGGAGAACATCATCACACCGATCACGATGCCGAACGAGATCACGAACCAGCCGAGGCCCCATCGGGTGACGACCAGCCCCGAAATTCCGAGTGCCAGTCCAACCACGAAACCCCAGGCGAGGATCGTGCCGATGTGAGCTCGGGCATCGGCGAAGGCGGGCTTGATCTCCGGCTTCTTGCCGGACTGGGCAATGGCAAAACCGAAAACCGCGTTGAGATAGAAGGCGGCCGCGGTGATCGCGATGACGGCGAGCAGCAAAGGGACGAGCAACGGGCCGCGCACGATGTTGAATTGCCGACCGCGGAACACGTGGCCCTTCAGGTTGATCATGGCCAGCCAGATCCACATGGCCGGCAGCACCTGGATCAAGGTCAGCTTCCAGTTGGTGACGAGAAGCCTGATCCCCTGGAAGAGCACCGCGAAGGCACCCACGACCAGGGCCAGCGGCGCGAGGAGGCGATTGCGTTGGCTGAGGGAGAGGACGGCCTTCTCGACCTGGTCGTCGTCCCCCTCCCGGATCGCCTTGATCAGTCGGCGGAAGAGCGCGGCGATACGGGTCCGACGGGTCGCTGCAACCTGCCCATTTCGGGGATCCGCCGGCACCGTCCCGAGAAGCCCCGGCGCCTTCGGGCGCCGAAACCCCCTCCGAACTGGGGGAACGTGGCAGGGTCCCATCCGTCATCACTCCCAAGGATACGACCGCGCCGGGCAAGATTTCGGTGCCAAGGTCGGCGCCGTCGGTGCCGCGGGCGCAGAGGGTCCACCGACGACCGACCAGCTCACCCTCGACCGACCGGCCGAACGGCCGGGGCGCACCGGCTGACACACTGTCGGTATGCCTGCTCAGTTCATCTTCACGATGCGCGACCTGCGCCGGTTCTACCCGCCGGACCGCGAGGTGCTCCGCGGGATCAACCTCTCCTTCTACCCCGGCGCCAAAATCGGCGTCATCGGCGGGAACGGGTCGGGGAAGTCCTCGCTGCTTCGGATCATGGCCGGCGAGGACGACGGCTACTCCGGCGAGGCGCGGCTGACCCCCGGGTTCACCGTCGGCTTTCTCCCCCAGGAGCCTGGGCTCGATCCCGACAAGGACGTGCTCGGCAACGTGACCGACGGGGTCGCCGCGACGAAGGAGCTGGTCGACCGGTTCAACGCGGTGTGCGCGGCGATGGGCGAGCCGGACGCCGACTTCGACAAGCTCCTGGCCGATCAGGCGGACCTCCAGGACAAGATCGACGCCGCGGGCGCCTGGGACCTCGACCGGACCCTCGAGATCGCGATGGACGCCCTGCGCCTCCCTCCCGGGGACGCCGACGTCTCCACCCTCTCCGGTGGCGAACGCCGCCGGGTGGCCCTTTGCCGCCTCCTCCTCTCGAAGCCCGACCTCGTCCTGCTCGACGAGCCCACCAACCACCTCGACGCGGAGTCGGTGGCCTGGCTCGAGCGCACCCTGCAGGAGTACCCGGGAACCGTGGTCGCGGTCACCCACGACCGGTACTTCCTCGACAACGTCGCGGGCTGGATCCTCGAGCTCGATCGGGGCGCGGGGATCCCGTGGGAGGGGAATTACTCTTCTTGGTTGGAGCAGAAGCAGGCACGGCTCGCTGCCGAGCAGAAGACCGACAAAGCGCGCCAGCAGACCTTGGAGCGAGAGCTCGAGTGGATCCGCATGTCGCCACGAGCGCGGCAGAGCAAGGGAAGGGCGCGCATCAACGCCTACAACGACCTGGTGGCGCAAGCCGAGGCCACCGAGGGGCGTGGCCCCGAGCTCGAGATCACCATCCCTCCGGGGCCGCGTCTCGGTGACCAGGTCATCATCGCCGACAAGCTGGTCAAGGGTTTCGACGATCGGCTACTGATCGAAGATCTCTCCTTCCTCCTCCCCCCGGGAGGCATCGTCGGGGTCATCGGCCCCAACGGAGCCGGCAAGACCACCCTCTTCGAGATGATCGTCGGCAACGAGAAGCCCGACGAGGGTTCGCTCGAGAACGGGATCCACGGTCGCGCTCGCCTACGTGGGGCAGAGCCGCGAGGAGCTCGAGCCGGACAAGACCGTCTTCGACGAGATCACCGGCGGGGCAGAGCGCATCGTCGTCGGCTCGCGTGACCTGCACGCGAGGGCGTACGTGGCGAGCTTCGGCTTCACCGGGAGCGACCAGCAGAAGAAGGTGGGGCAGCTCTCCGGCGGCGAGCGGAACCGGGTCCTGCTGGCCAAGGTCCTGACCAGCGGCGGCAACGTGCTCCTCCTCGACGAGCCCACCAACGATCTCGACGTCGACACCCTGCGCGCGCTCGAAGAGGGGCTCCTCCAGTTCCCGGGCTGCGCGGTGGTGATCAGCCACGACCGGTGGTTCCTCGACCGGATCGCCACCCACGTGCTGGCCTTCGAGGGCGACTCGGAGGTCCGCTGGTGGGAGGGGAACTTCAGCGACTACGAGGAGGACCGCAAGAAGCGCCTCGGGATCGACGCGGAGCAGCCGCACCGGATCCGGTACAAGCCGCTCGTGCGCCAATGACATCCCGGTCGCCCTCCCGGCCCGACCGGTCGACCTTCCGGACCTTCGCCAGCGACAACTGGGCCGGGGTGCATCCCGACGTGCTCGCCGAGATCGTCGCCGCCAACGACGGCCACGCGGCCTCCTACGGGGTGGACCCGCTGACCGAGCGTGCGGACCGGCTCTTCCGCGACCACTTCGGCGAGGCGGCCGAGGCCTATTTCACGTTCAACGGCACCGGCGCCAACGTGGTCGGGCTCCTTTCGTTGCTCCGGCCCTTCGAGGCGGTGATCTGCGCTTCGAGCGCGCACATCAACAACGACGAGTGCGGCGCGCCCGAGCGCACCATCGGGTGCAAGCTGCTCGGCGTCGACACGCCCGACGGGAAGCTCACCCCCGAGCTGGCCGAGACCGCGATGACCGGCATCGGCGACGAGCACCACGTGCAGCCGAAGGTGGTGTCGATCACCCAGGCCACCGAGCTCGGCACGTGCTACACGGTGGGCGAGGTCGCGACCCTCGCGGAGTGGGCCCACGCTCGCGGCCTCCGCCTCCATCTCGACGGTGCCCGGCTGGCCAACGCGGCCGCCCACTTCGACGTCGAGCTCGGCGCGTTCGGCGCTGGCGCCGGGGTCGACGTCTTGTCGTTCGGGGGGACGAAGAACGGGGCGATGGGGGCCGAGGCGGTGGTCGTCTTCGAGCCGGCGTCGGAGACCAACCTGCCCTTCATCCGCAAGCAGTCGATGCAGCTGGCGTCGAAGACGCGCTTCGTCGCCGCGCAGTTCGTGGCCTTGCTGTCGGACGACCTCTGGAAGCGGAACGCCCTCCACGCCAACCGGATGGCGGTGCGTCTGGCCGGCCACGTGGCCGATATCCACGGTGTGGAGGTCGTGCAGAATGTGGAGGCGAATGCGGTGTTCGCGACGCTTCCTGGTGCGGTCGTGAGGGAGCTCCAGTCCGAGTACCCCTTCCACATCTGGGACGAGTCGACCGGAGTCGTGCGCTGGATGTGCGCGTTCGACACCACCGAGGAGGACGTCGACGAGTTCGCCCTGGCCGTGGCCAAGGCGATGGACGGGGAGCCGTTGGAATAAGCGTCGGCGCTACCCGTCGAAGGGTCGGCCCTGCTGTCGGAAGTTCGGGAAGCTCCCTGACTGGAACGCTTGAGTGGCGCTGTTGGCGCCTCCGGGCGCGGTCGAAGCCGCACAGGTCGGGGGCGCACCGGTGTTTTTCACTTCTCCGTACCAGGTGCCCGCTCCGTCGAAGACAGCACCGGGAAGAGACCAGGGAGAGCTCGCCGTCTCCGTGTCGAAGTTGTCGACCGCGTCCCAGCAATTCCCGCTGTCTTGGGCCTCGGCAGCCAGGATGATGGCGTTCCCGTCCGCCGAAGTGATCACGCTGATCACGTTGTCCGCCGTCGACGCACCTGTTGTGAAGGTCAGGGTGGGGTCGTTCGTGCTCATCACGGCCACCATCGCCGTCGACGCCAAATACGACTGATCGTTTTGAGTCGCATCTGACTTGGCATTGGTGAGACTGCGATTCAAGTCCAACGTAGCGGTCGAGTCCGACGAGGAGTACCAACCGGCGACATCGACGACCACGTTGGTGTCGCCTCCCGCGTTGTAGACATCGAAGCTACCCGAGCTGGAGAGCTCTGCCACCACCATGTTGGCGAGCACGGAACCGGGCGGGAGGAGTTGTCGAGGTTCGAGGTGGTCGGCGGCGCCCCGCTGGGATAGACGGTCAGGTATCCGGACGCCGTCGGCGAAACCACGGTGAGGTTGAGCACTGCGGCGGTCGATCCAAGACGGATTGAAGCCGAGGCCAGTTGCCTGCACGTCGAGGGACGCCCCGGTCCGATCGGTTGAGACGGGCCACCCGGGGCGAGGTTGGTGTTGCACTGGGTGTAGGGCAAGACGACAAGGCCTGAAGGGTTCGATCCGCGGGTGTCGCAGATCCGCAGGGGGGCCGGCTTCGGGGTGAACTTCGCGCCGGTCCCGCCGGTTGTGGTGAAGTAGCCCGAAACGTCGATGACGAGATCGGTCGAGGCAGCTGCATGGAGTAGGTGCCTGTTCCCGAGTTGCTGACCGGGACGGTCACCCGGTTGGCGACCACCTTGCCGGCCACGAAGTTGACGTTGGAGGCGGTGGGTTGGCCGCTACGGGTCGGATACGCGGTGACGTACCCGGGGCCCTGCGGGGCCACCGCGGTCACATTGAGCACTGCTGCCTCGACGCCAGTAGCGGGCACGCCGCCGTTGCCCGTCACGTTGATCGTCAGCGGCTGGGTCGGTGTGACCAGCTGGTCGGAACTGCCGGCGCCGGTGTTCGTGTTGCACTGGGTCGTGCCACCGCTCAGATCGAGAGGGATTGCCCCGCCGGTGTTGTCGCAGATGCAAGCCGGAGCAGCCACCGTCGAAGAGGCCGGCACCGCCTTGGCTGGTGGTGGTGACGTATCCCTCGAGATCCACGATGGCATCCGCATGACCGGCGAAGTACAGGGATACGGCTCCGTCTACTTACCGACTGCCGCAACCTCGACCAGATTCGGAACAGTGCGTCCGGTGGTGTAGTTGAGATCGGAGGCAGTCGGTCACGACGCGCCCAATCGATCAGGGTGAAATAGCCATTGCGGGTCGCGTCGGCCTCGGTGACGTTCAGCATCACCGCAGTGACGTTGTCGGCCGGTACGCCGAAGGAGCCGGCGACGTTGAAGCTGACCGTCCCACCCGCCAAAGAGTTTCTTCCCCTTGTTCCCCACTCCGTTGCACTGCGCCGCCGCACCCGACAGCTGTCGAGGGGTTCGACGGTCATGTGTCGCACACCCACGCAGGACTGAGCGGGTAGTAGGCGCCTGGTTGATTGAACACCACCAGCGTTGTGGTTTTTCGACATGGGGGCAAAGTTGAGAGCACCCCCGTAACTTGCGGTGATCGTGTCGACACCAGTAGGAGCGGTGGTCGAGGTACACGTGCCCGATCCGCTGGTCGGATCCGCCGGGTACACAAGGCGACGCCAGCGAGCCGTGAAATCTACGGTCCCAGTTCGGGACCTCCCGAAGCGTGCACCTGGGTCGAGTAGGTGACCGATCCTCCTGACAGGACATCAACGGGGCTGGCCGTCACCGACGTCGTAGTGGGCGGAGCTGGGCCCCCGATGTCAATGTGAAGGTATACGATGCGTCGCGGCGCCGACATACTGTCACCGGAGTACACGGCGGTCACTACCCCGGGGCCTGGCGCGGTGCACGCACCACCGAGTTGCAGGAGCGCGTGCCGAAGACGAGGGTCGCGGTGCTTGGGAGACGAACCATCGGTGAAGCTGAGCGAACCCGTCGGCATCCCGGGATCCGGGGGTCCTCCGAGCGTGGGCGGAATAGGTATCGAAAAGCCCGGTACGGCCTCGTCCAGACTGACCGATGCGGCCGTCGTCGTCGGATCAGCGAGGATCGCAACCGACGTCGTCCCCGACGAAGCAGAATCAGCCGCGTCTCCGCTGTACGTGGCCGTGACCGCGTTGGACCCGACGGGCGCATCAAAAGCGCTGCACCGAACCGTGCCCAGCGACGGGTTGCCGTGCAAAGGTCTGTCTGGCCGGGAGCGCGGAAAGTGCTGAAGGTCGCCCGTCCCGGTCGGTGTTGCCAGTGCCGGAAGTCGGTGTCACAGTGGCCGAGTACTCGATCGGCTGATTGGCGTCGGCGGTATTCGGTACTCCCGAGGCGACCGTTGTCGTTGTCGAGATGTCCGGATTCGTGCCGATGACTTCCCCGCCGCCTTGCTGGTTCTGCCCGACCGCTTCGCAGGTGGACGTGGATGCCGCCGTCCACGCCCTGGAAGAAGTCAGGCATCAGTGAGGAGCGACTGTGTGGACCAGTCAGTGCCATCGGTTGTCGCGAGGATGAACGGTCGAGTCGCGGTGTATTCCGCACCCGGTCCACCCTCGCCCTGACCCTGGAATCCGATGGCGACACAGGCGGTGGTGGACAGAGCAGCAACGCTCTGGAGTTGGGGAGCGAAGCCGGGATAAGTGTCCTCAGGAGTCTGGTCCGACCAGGTCGCTCCACCATCGGTCGTCGCCAACACGTCGCCGGATACCACGCCTCCACCGAGGTTTCCGGATCCAACTGCGACGCAATCGAGGTTCAATATGCACGAGACACTGTCAGAGCCGTGGCACCAGCTCGGAGCCGACTCGAAGCCCAGGTCGACCACCCATTGGTCGTCGCGGCAATCAGGGGTGAGGCCGACGAGAGGTGCCGTACCGACTGCTACACAGTCGACGGTCGACGAGCAAGAAATACGTATAACGAAATTCGGCATACCAAGGGGATCTGGCGCAGACCACGTGTCACCACCATCGGTGCTGACGAATACCTCCGCACCAGTTGGCGACACCTTACGCCGACGACGAAACGCGTCGGGGAGTGCCCGCGGACGGGGGGCGCGGACGGCGCCGGAACAAGAACCCCAACCGGAAGAGTTTGCTCCGTCCAGGTGTCTCCGCCGTCGGCGGATCGCGAGGACCACTCCGGCCGAAGTGTTCGTTGCCGAGTCGATGGAGTCCCCGACGGCGACACAGGTCGAGTCGGACGCGCACGAGACTCCGGAGAGCATCATGTTCCCGCTGGTACGGTCGACTGCGTCCATGTCAGTCCATGTCGGTGCCGTCACGACGATCGCACCCGACGGGCGCGCCGACACTGCTGGCGCCAACGGCCACACATTCCGTCGTCGAGGGACAGGACACCGAAGACAGCTCATTGACGCCGCCGGGCGACTCTTCGGATGTCCACGTCGCACCGCCATCGGTGGTGGCGATGATGTTGCCGTACCGCGCCAGTAGGGAGCCGTGGACCCGACGTCTGCCAATCCACCGTATTGGGCGAGGAAGTCTGTCCGACTGCGATGCAGGTGAGGCTCGAACTCCAAGAAGAACGCCCTGCAAGACGTAGATCTTCTCCGGATACGTCTGCTCGGTCCACGACGCGCCGTTGTCACTGCTCGAGATCACGACTCCCTGCATCGGATACGTCGAGCTCTCGTAACCCACCGCGATGCAGTTGCTCCCATTTCCGGACAGTCCCGCCGCACACGACACTCCGCTGAGATCGGTGATGCCGGCCGGAACCGATTCCTGGGTCCAGGTGGCTCCCCCCATCGGTCGTAGAGGCGATGGTGCCCTAACACGAAGAGTCCTTCGCCGACGGCCGTGCAGGTTGTGACGAACCACAGGACACACTGCCGAACTCGTCCCCAACATCGGATTCCGATTTCCAGCTATGCCCGCCGTCGGTACTGGCGAAGGTTCCTGCGGGACCAACGGCGACACAGAGCGTGACGGAGGGGCAGGACACGCCTGACGGGTGGCCGAGGAGTCGCCGAAACCGGTCGCGGGGACGCTCGCTCCTTCCCAATACGGTCCCCCCGTCGGTGGACACGACGACTGGCGATGAAGTGGACTCGCCGTCGTTGACCCCACGGCAACACAGTCGGAGGATGTGACGCGCGTCAATGCCATCAGAGAAAGAAGAACCCTTGCGGTTCGGATGCGTTGAACCAGGTCGCGCCGCCGATTTTGCGTGGCGTGAGATCGCGGCCCGCGCCTGTGTCATCGTCTCCACCGACCGCGACGCAGTCGGATGCCGACACGCACGAGACACCATCGAGGTAGTCCACTCCTGGTGGAATAAAAAAAAAAAAAAAAAAAAAAAAAAAAAAAAAAAAAAAAAAAAAAAAAAAAAAAAAAAAAAAAAAAAAAAAAAAAAAAAAAAAAAAAAAAAAAAAAAAAAAAAAAAAAAAAAAAAAAAAAAAAAAAAAAAAAAAAAAAAAAAAAAAAAAAAAAAAAAAAAAAAAAAAAAAAAAAAAAAAAAAAAAAAAAAAAAAAAAAAAAAAAAAAAAAAAAAAAAAAAAAAAAAAAAAAAAAAAAAAAAAAAAAAAAAAAAAAAAAAAAAAAAAAAAAAAAAAAAAAAAAAAAAAAAAAAAAAAAAAAAAAAAAAAAAAAAAAAAAAAAAAAAAAAAAAAAAAAAAAAAAAAAAAAAAAAAAAAAAAAAAAAAAAAAAAAAAAAAAAAAAAAAAAAAAAAAAAAAAAAAAAAAAAAAAAAAAAAAAAAAAAAAAAAAAAAAAAAAAAAAAAAAAAAAAAAAAAAAAAAAAAAAAAAAAAAAAAAAAAAAAAAAAAAAAAAAAAAAAAAAAAAAAAAAAAAAAAAAAAAAATTTTTTTTTTTTTTTTTTTTTTTTTTTTTTTTTTTTTTTTTTTTTTTTTTTTTTTTTTTTTTTTTTTTTTTTTTTTTTTTTTTTTTTTTTTTTTTTTTTTTTTTTTTTTTTTTTTTTTTTTTTTTTTTTTTTTTTTTTTTTTTTTTTTTTTTTTTTTTTTTTTTTTTTTTTTTTTTTTTTTTTTTTTTTTTTTTTTTTTTTTTTTTTTTTTTTTTTTTTTTTTTTTTTTTTTTTTTTTTTTTTTTTTTTTTTTTTTTTTTTTTTTTTTTTTTTTTTTTTTTTTTTTTTTTTTTTTTTTTTTTTTTTTTTTTTTTTTTTTTTTTTTTTTTTTTTTTTTTTTTTTTTTTTTTTTTTTTTTTTTTTTTTTTTTTTTTTTTTTTTTTTTTTTTTTTTTTTTTTTTTTTTTTTTTTTTTTTTTTTTTTTTTTTTTTTTTTTTTTTTTTTTTTTTTTTTTTTTTTTTTTTTTTTTTTTTTTTTTTTTTTTTTTTTTTTTTTTTTTTTTTTTTTTTTTTTTTTTTTTTTTTTTTTTTTTTTTTTTTTTTTTTTTTTTTTTTTTTTTTTTTTTTTTTTTTTTTTTTTTTTTTTTTTTTTTTTTTTTTTTTTTTTTTTTTTTTTTTTTTTTTTTTTTTTTTTTTTTTTTTTTTTTTTTTTTTTTTTTTTTTTTTTTTTTTTTTTTTTTTTTTTTTTTTTTTTTTTTTTTTTTTTTTTTTTTTTTTTTTTTTTTTTTTTTTTTTTTTTTTTTTTTTTTTTTTTTTTTTTTTTTTTTTTTTTTTTTTTTTTTTTTTTTTTTTTTTTTTTTTTTTTTTTTTTTTTTTTTTTTTTTTTTTTTTTTTTTTTTTTTTTTTTTTTTTTTTTTTTTTTTTTTTTTTTTTTTTTTTTTTTTTTTTTTTTTTTTTTTTTTTTTTTTTTTTTTTTTTTTTTTTTTTTTTTTTTTTTTTTTTTTTTTTTTTTTTTTTTTTTTTTTTTTTTTTTTTTTTTTTTTTTTTTTTTTTTTTTTTTTTTTTTTTTTTTTTTTTTTTTTTTTTTTTTTTTTTTTTTTTTTTTTTTTTTTTTTTTTTTTTTTTTTTTTTTTTTTTTTTTTTTTTTTTTTTTTTTTTTTTTTTTTTTTTTTTTTTTTTTTTTTTTTTTTTTTTTTTTTTTTTTTTTTTTTTTTTTTTTTTTTTTTTTTTTTTTTTTTTTTTTTTTTTTTTTTTTTTTTTTTTTTTTTTTTTTTTTTTTTTTTTTTTTTTTTTTTTTTTTTTTTTTTTTTTTTTTTTTTTTTTTTTTTTTTTTTTTTTTTTTTTTTTTTTTTTTTTTTTTTTTTTTTTTTTTTTTTTTTTTTTTTTTTTTTTTTTTTTTTTTTTTTTTTTTTTTTTTTTTTTTTTTTTTTTTTTTTTTTTTTTTTTTTTTTTTTTTTTTTTTTTTTTTTTTTTTTTTTTTTTTTTTTTTTTTTTTTTTTTTTTTTTTTTTTTTTTTTTTTTTTTTTTTTTTTTTTTTTTTTTTTTTTTTTTTTTTTTTTTTTTTTTTTTTTTTTTTTTTTTTTTTTTTTTTTTTTTTTTTTTTTTTTTTTTTTTTTTTTTTTTTTTTTTTTTTTTTTTTTTTTTTTTTTTTTTTTTTTTTTTTTTTTTTTTTTTTTTTTTTTTTTTTTTTTTTTTTTTTTTTTTTTTTTTTTTTTTTTTTTTTTTTTTTTTTTTTTTTTTTTTTTTTTTTTTTTTTTTTTTTTTTTTTTTTTTTTTTTTTTTTTTTTTTTTTTTTTTTTTTTTTTTTTTTTTTTTTTTTTTTTTTTTTTTTTTTTTTTTTTTTTTTTTTTTTTTTTTTTTTTTTTTTTTTTTTTTTTTTTTTTTTTTTTTTTTTTTTTTTTTTTTTTTTTTTTTTTTTTTTTTTTTTTTTTTTTTTTTTTTTTTTTTTTTTTTTTTTTTTTTTTTTTTTTTTTTTTTTTTTTTTTTTTTTTTTTTTTTTTTTTTTTTTTTTTTTTTTTTTTTTTTTTTTTTTTTTTTTTTTTTTTTTTTTTTTTTTTTTTTTTTTTTTTTTTTTTTTTTTTTTTTTTTTTTTTTTTTTTTTTTTTTTTTTTTTTTTTTTTTTTTTTTTTTTTTTTTTTTTTTTTTTTTTTTTTTTTTTTTTTTTTTTTTTTTTTTTTTTTTTTTTTTTTTTTTTTTTTTTTTTTTTTTTTTTTTTTTTTTTTTTTTTTTTTTTTTTTTTTTTTTTTTTTTTTTTTTTTTTTTTTTTTTTTTTTTTTTTTTTTTTTTTTTTTTTTTTTTTTTTTTTTTTTTTTTTTTTTTTTTTTTTTTTTTTTTTTTTTTTTTTTTTTTTTTTTTTTTTTTTTTTTTTTTTTTTTTTTTTTTTTTTTTTTTTTTTTTTTTTTTTTTTTTTTTTTTTTTTTTTTTTTTTTTTTTTTTTTTTTTTTTTTTTTTTTTTTTTTTTTTTTTTTTTTTTTTTTTTTTTTTTTTTTTTTTTTTTTTTTTTTTTTTTTTTTTTTTTTTTTTTTTTTTTTTTTTTTTTTTTTTTTTTTTTTTTTTTTTTTTTTTTTTTTTTTTTTTTTTTTTTTTTTTTTTTTTTTTTTTTTTTTTTTTTTTTTTTTTTTTTTTTTTTTTTTTTTTTTTTTTTTTTTTTTTTTTTTTTTTTTTTTTTTTTTTTTTTTTTTTTTTTTTTTTTTTTTTTTTTTTTTTTTTTTTTTTTTTTTTTTTTTTTTTTTTTTTTTTTTTTTTTTTTTTTTTTTTTTTTTTTTTTTTTTTTTTTTTTTTTTTTTTTTTTTTTTTTTTTTTTTTTTTTTTTTTTTTTTTTTTTTTTTTTTTTTTTTTTTTTTTTTTTTTTTTTTTTTTTTTTTTTTTTTTTTTTTTTTTTTTTTTTTTTTTTTTTTTTTTTTTTTTTTTTTTTTTTTTTTTTTTTTTTTTTTTTTTTTTTTTTTTTTTTTTTTTTTTTTTTTTTTTTTTTTTTTTTTTTTTTTTTTTTTTTTTTTTTTTTTTTTTTTTTTTTTTTTTTTTTTTTTTTTTTTTTTTTTTTTTTTTTTTTTTTTTTTTTTTTTTTTTTTTTTTTTTTTTTTTTTTTTTTTTTTTTTTTTTTTTTTTTTTTTTTTTTTTTTTTTTTTTTTTTTTTTTTTTTTTTTTTTTTTTTTTTTTTTTTTTTTTTTTTTTTTTTTTTTTTTTTTTTTTTTTTTTTTTTTTTTTTTTTTTTTTTTTTTTTTTTTTTTTTTTTTTTTTTTTTTTTTTTTTTTTTTTTTTTTTTTTTTTTTTTTTTTTTTTTTTTTTTTTTTTTTTTTTTTTTTTTTTTTTTTTTTTTTTTTTTTTTTTTTTTTTTTTTTTTTTTTTTTTTTTTTTTTTTTTTTTTTTTTTTTTTTTTTTTTTTTTTTTTTTTTTTTTTTTTTTTTTTTTTTTTTTTTTTTTTTTTTTTTTTTTTTTTTTTTTTTTTTTTTTTTTTTTTTTTTTTTTTTTTTTTTTTTTTTTTTTTTTTTTTTTTTTTTTTTTTTTTTTTTTTTTTTTTTTTTTTTTTTTTTTTTTTTTTTTTTTTTTTTTTTTTTTTTTTTTTTTTTTTTTTTTTTTTTTTTTTTTTTTTTTTTTTTTTTTTTTTTTTTTTTTTTTTTTTTTTTTTTTTTTTTTTTTTTTTTTTTTTTTTTTTTTTTTTTTTTTTTTTTTTTTTTTTTTTTTTTTTTTTTTTTTTTTTTTTTTTTTTTTTTTTTTTTTTTTTTTTTTTTTTTTTTTTTTTTTTTTTTTTTTTTTTTTTTTTTTTTTTTTTTTTTTTTTTTTTTTTTTTTTTTTTTTTTTTTTTTTTTTTTTTTTTTTTTTTTTTTTTTTTTTTTTTTTTTTTTTTTTTTTTTTTTTTTTTTTTTTTTTTTTTTTTTTTTTTTTTTTTTTTTTTTTTTTTTTTTTTTTTTTTTTTTTTTTTTTTTTTTTTTTTTTTTTTTTTTTTTTTTTTTTTTTTTTTTTTTTTTTTTTTTTTTTTTTTTTTTTTTTTTTTTTTTTTTTTTTTTTTTTTTTTTTTTTTTTTTTTTTTTTTTTTTTTTTTTTTTTTTTTTTTTTTTTTTTTTTTTTTTTTTTTTTTTTTTTTTTTTTTTTTTTTTTTTTTTTTTTTTTTTTTTTTTTTTTTTTTTTTTTTTTTTTTTTTTTTTTTTTTTTTTTTTTTTTTTTTTTTTTTTTTTTTTTTTTTTTTTTTTTTTTTTTTTTTTTTTTTTTTTTTTTTTTTTTTTTTTTTTTTTTTTTTTTTTTTTTTTTTTTTTTTTTTTTTTTTTTTTTTTTTTTTTTTTTTTTTTTTTTTTTTTTTTTTTTTTTTTTTTTTTTTTTTTTTTTTTTTTTTTTTTTTTTTTTTTTTTTTTTTTTTTTTTTTTTTTTTTTTTTTTTTTTTTTTTTTTTTTTTTTTTTTTTTTTTTTTTTTTTTTTTTTTTTTTTTTTTTTTTTTTTTTTTTTTTTTTTTTTTTTTTTTTTTTTTTTTTTTTTTTTTTTTTTTTTTTTTTTTTTTTGACCCGACGACGTCAGCACTTCCAATCCATCCCCCCTGCCGAAGAAGACCAGGCGAGTGCGCGTAGCACTCTCGATTTTCCCAACAGGTTCGCGGCAGTTGTCATGGATTTGCACGCTCAAGCATGCACTTGGCGTGACGCACACCCGGCAACCGCTGTTGACGACTGGACCCGCCGAAAGCGAGAAGGACGGGCCCGCTCACCCCCGACCGAGCGCCGCCCTACCCGGCCCGGGCGGACCTGCGAACGCCTGGGCGATCTCCATCCACTCCCCGGCGGCGTCGCCCCGGATCACGAGGTCAGTGTCGGCGAGGTTGCGACGCTGGGTCACCACGAGGCAGAAGTCGAGCGCCGGACCCGACACCGAACCGCCGAGCGGCATCGCCGCCCCCAGCCTCGTCTCCGACCTCCCACACCCACTCCGCACCCGACGGCGCGGTGAGCACCACGTCGACACGACCCGGCGGCACCGCCGACCCGCGCACCGCAACGAGAACGCCGGGCCCGCACACCGAGATGCGCCACGTGCCGCAAACGGTCCGTTGGCACGCGGACGCGACCGAAGGCGTCCGCGGGGTCCTGCCCGTGCGCCCAGGTCTCCATCAACCTCGCCGAGACGAAGGACATCGCCCCCATCGGCGGCCCGAACCAGGGCACCCTCGCCGAGGGGTCGGCGCCGGCGAACGCCTCGGCCATCGCACGGTGAGCCCCACTCCACCATTCGAGAAGGGCATCGCCGCCCATCGACCGGCCGGCCACGAGGTGCTCCTGCATCGGGTCGCGACCGCTCTCGATGATCCCCTTGGCCTTGACCGCGAACACCTCCGGCTCGACCATGGCCATCCGGCCCAGGTCGTCGAAGACGCCAGATGGCTGACCTGGTCGCGGACCGCCCATCCCTCTGCCGGCGTCGGAAGGTCCCACTCGGATGCGTCGTCGGGCAACCCGTCGACCAGACCCCGCGTATCCTCGATCCTCGGCCTCGAGATCGACCAGGAGTTCGTCGAGGGCGCTCACCGCCGAGAGGTTAGGCGAGCTGCCGAGAACCTCCTCCTACTCACCGGACCCTTCGTGGGTGCCCGCCCCGACGCCGGGCTCAGCGACCGTCGTCGATCCAGTGACGGTCCGATCGCAGCACCTCCACGTCGGGGTTCGACCACACGAAGCGCTCGACCGAATCGAGGACCTCCTGCACGTGACCTTGTGAGCCGCCGACCGCGGCGAACGCGAGTTCGGCCCGTTGCCACTGCTCGAGGAAGTCGACTTCCGCCGCTGCGACACCGAAGCGGCTCTTCGAGCGTTCGACGATGGGTTTGACCACCGAGCGCTTCGACTTGAGCGACCGCGAAGCCGGGATCTGCAGCTCGACAGTCAGGGCGCACGCGTGCAGCATCAGCCCAAGGATGCCACCACCTGCGCTCTGGTCGGACCGAGCTCAGCGAGCTCGCGGACGGCCCCGCCACCACTCGGTGACCGGGCCCGGTCGTTGCTTCCTCGCCGCGGGATGGAGGGCCGGATCGGGGGGATGGAGGCAGGTACCGACCTGTGCCATCGTCACGGCGCTCGGTTCGGTCAGGTCGTGGTGAACCCTCCCGAGATCGAGTACGTCGCTGTGTTGCTCGAGCTCGACCCGCTGCCGGACCCCGGTGGCGCCATGCGCGCCGGCGGAGCGCCGATCAGCACCGTGGTCGTGGCGACGGTGTTCGAGGACTCGGTGCCCATCACCGCGACGTGCTCACCGACCGTCACGTCGGAGAACGACGGCGAGGACACACTCGGATACACGTACTTCGTCGACGAGCCGACGTCGACGGTCACCGTCGACCCGCTCGGGGTCGACAGGGTGAAGGTGTCGTCGCCGACCGACTTGACCGTGCCGACCGCGGCGGGGGGACCACCGGGCCCACCCGGACCGAAGCCACCGGAGCCTTTCACGCCAGCCGGCGGAGCGCCGATCAGCACGGTCGTGGCGGTGACGGTGTTGGAGGACTCGATTCCCATCACCGCGACGTGCTCACCGACCGTCACGTTGGAGAACGATGGCGAGGACACACTCGGATCCACGTACTTGGTCGACGAGCCGACGTCGACGGTCACCGTCGACCCGCTCGGGGTCGACAGGGTGAAGGTGTCGTCGCCGACCGACTTGACCGTGCCGACTGCGGCAGGGGGCGATCCGCAAGCTGCCATGCCACCGGACTGGGCAGTGAGCGCCGTCCCGCTCGATGACGAAGGCGTCCCGGACGATCCGGAGGAAGACGCGGCACCGGCGACACCCCCGGCGATCGTGAGCCCGAGCGCCACCGCCGCGGCGGTGGTTACCCGCACGCCGCGCCTTCGGCGAGTGGCCGAGCCCGCCGCGAGCGCCGCGGTGCCCGACGCCGGGAATGCTTCCGCATACTCGCCGGGTCGCACCGGTCCGGACCCGAGTCCGGCGTGTCCGACCTCGCCGGACCTGACATGCTCGGATGGAGGAGGGGATCCTGACTGTCATGGCTGCTCCTTGCTCGGTGGGTACTACCGAGTACGAGCATGAGAGCGGGGCTGGGTCCCACCTGAGTGCGACCGCAGGCTCTGCCACGAGTTCGAGGCCTGAGCACCAGACAGAGAGGCGGAGGAAGAAGAGGAGGAAGGGGAGCCCGTCAACCATGGCCAGGCGCACACCCGGGCAAACTGCAGATGCGGGCCAGTCAGGAATAAACGCGTCGCCGTGTGGCACGAGAACTGCCGAACGAGCGACCTCGGAGGTCCCTCCGGATAGCGGAGATCTTGACGACGAATGTAACGAGCAGCGAGGTCGCCGTGGATACGAATTCGCTACCTCGTCCGAAAACCCGATCCGTTCTGGTAGTGGGTCGAGGACCGGCGCGGATTTCACCGGTTCCGAGCCGGACCTCCTCTTCAGCAGCCGCGGAAGTGCTCCCGCCCTCGCCCGCTCTACAGGTAGTAGCCGTTGACGTCGAGGACCACTTGCGTGCTGCCGCCGGCGCAGAAGATCGAGACATCCCGCGCCGAACTGATCGTCAGCTGAATTCCGTTCGCGATGGTCTGACCACTGGATCCCCAGTTGATGGCCGACGCGGTCGGCTGGGATGCCCCGGCCGGGTAAAGGGTCAAGTACCCCGCACCCGTGGTGCCGGTGACGGTGACATTGACGGCGATTGCTTTTGCTCCGGCCGGAACGAGGTTGGCGGCGTCGACGCTTCCTGAGGCGTTGATGCCGTTTGCGACGGAAATGGTGCGGGTAGTCCCACCCCCCAAGGCCGACGAATGCCGCGAGTCGTAAACGCGGTGCGGCGAAATGGCGGTGAACGCACCGGCGCTGTTGGTTCCGGCCAACCGGACGAAGGTGCCGGGTGTACCCGAAGCGATGCACATCCAGAGCCCGTCGTCGGCGGCGACGACGTCCAGGACATTGAAGGTCCCGCTCGTCGGAGCGCTGAGGTTGTCTTGGAAGAACCGTAGATCGGCGCCGCCCGGGGCTCCGAAGATGGCGGCCGCTCCGTTGGCGACGTTGCTGTAGGCGTAGAGGCCGACATTGGCCTGACCGTTATTCGAGGCCCACGCGCCCAGCGCGCAACTGGCGTCAGAGCTGCCCGCCGAAAACTCGTTTCCCGACTGGAACAGAACCTGGGCGCCTCCTACAGCGCCGGTCGTGTCGAGTTCGGTGTTGGACGTACCACTGTTGCCCTCGCCGATGATGAGCGAGTCCCCGGTTGCCGCCGATGCGGGCTCGGCCCCACCTGCCGCCGCTAGTGCCGCCGCGCCTCCGGCCCCGGCAAGGGCCAGCTTCAAGATGCGGCGGCGACTCTTGGTGCTCCGATCCTCTTCGGGCACGGCGTTGTTGGCGTCGGCGAATTGCGATTCCATGATCTGCCTCCCGTTATCCGAGAGCCTTCGTTCAGGCCCGATGCCGGATGGTAACCCTCCCCGTCGACAAAGTGGCGAACCTCTTCCAAGGCCGGCCCCTCCGGCGCCACGCACCAAGAGTCGGGCAGACCTCCATCGAGTCCCAGCAGGCTCCGGGACAGCCCTGTTCATCAGCGCGACAACGCCCACTTCGGGGCGGTCGACGCAACCCGCTCATCGCGAGAACGGCACGTCCCGTCTCAGACGTGGGGTGATCTCCCCGTCAGGGCGCGAGGGTCACCGTCCGGGCTCGGAGGCCTCCGAGCTCTCGGGGTCGCCGGTAGTGATCCCGCCGGCAACCAGCAGCGCCAGCACGTCGTCCATCCCAAGTGCGACGGTCTCGCCAATCACCTTGCGAGCAGCAGGATCGACCAGCACGAAGAACGGGTAACCGCTCACCCGGTACCGAGCCCACGCGGTGTCGCTCATCACGACCGGCACGGGTCCGAGTCCGGCCGCCAGCCGCAGCACCTCCGCCGCATCGACGCTCGGCGGCGCCTTCGTCACGACGACGACTTGCAACGACTCGAATACCGCCAGCTGGCCAGACGCGCGGAGTCCGCTCCAGAAGGTCTCGCAGCCGTCGCAGCGGGTCGCGAGGAACGCGATCAACACCGAGCCGCTCGCTTGGTCGAGGGCCACTCGGACGGGTTCGCCAGCGGGAGTCACGCCCTCGAGGTCGACCGCGGGCCACGGAACCGATTGCCCTTCGAGACCGGTCGGCACCGGCCGAAGGCCGGCGACGAACTCCGGATCCGAGAACGGGCTGCTCACCGGCGGCGAGCTCGGCGCCGCTCAGCCGGCGGCCGATGGCGCCGACTCGATGGTCTCGACCGAGCCGCCGTTGCCGCACCAACGGCACGAGACCGATTCGACGGTCTCCTCGAGGACCTCCTCCTCTTCGACCGCCAGCTCTCCGCCGACCGAGTAGTGGTGGAAGGCCTTGGTCCGTCGGGAGGTCACCACGTCGAACCGGGTGAGGTTCCCGCAGGCCGCACAGCGATACCGGACCGATGCCGAGGTGTCCACCACCCCACGGTACCCGGCCACGAACCACCTGCCAGGACCCTGGGCATCGAACAGGTGTTCGCTACACTCTCCCCCGATGAGCGTGGCGCTACAAGGATCCTTCGACGACCTCGGGACTTCCCTCAGCCAGGTGACCTTCGTGGTCCTCGACGTCGAGACGACCGGCGGCTCGCCGGCCACCGCTTCGCTGACCGAGGTGGCCGCTGCGCGGTTCCGCGGCGGCGAGCTGCTCGGCACCTATCAGACCTTTGTCCGTCCCGACCAGCGGATCCCGAAGTTCATCACCGCTCTCACCGGCATCACCGAAGCGATGGTCGCCGACGCGCCGCGAGTCGGCGAGATGCTCCCCTCGTTCCTCGAGTTCGTCGGCGGCGCGGTGCTGGTCGGCCACAATCTCCGCTTCGACCTCTCCTTCCTCGACCACGCGCTCGGTGTCGACCGGACGGGAGCCGCTCGCCAACACGACCGTCGACACGCTCGCCATGGCGAGGCGGCTGGTGCGCGACGCGGTGCCCAACTGCCGGCTCGGCACCCTGGCTGCCACGCTCAGCCTCACCCACCAGCCCTCGCACCGGGCACTCACCGACGTGTTGGCGACCGCCGATCTGCTCCATGCGCTGCTCGAGCACGCCGGCTCCTACGGGATCCTCGGCCTCGCGGAGTTGCTCGAGCTACCGAAGCTGGTCGGTCACCCCCACGCGTCCAAGCTGCGGCTCACCACGCAGCTCCCCCACCAGGCCGGCGTGTACTGGTTCACCGACGCGGCCGGCAATGTGCTCTACGTCGGCAAGGGCGCGGACATCAGGGCGCAAGTGCGCGGGCACTTCTCGAGCGACGCGCGTTCGAACGCCGCGCGAGTGCTCCGCCCACTGCACGCGGTGCACCATCGAGCCTGCGCGTGCCCGCTCGGTTCCGCGATCCTCGAGGCCCGACTTCTCGAACGGTGGTCCCCGCCGTACAACCGCAGCGGACGTGCCCGCCGCCGTCGGCACAAGGTGACGAAACCGGGCGACCGGGCCCGGTCTCAAGGAGCGGCTTCTTCTTCCGACGCCTCTCGGGAGACCTTGATCAGCGACTCGAGCACTGCGGCGGCACGACCGTCGTCGATGACCTCGGAGGCCAGCGCGACGCCCTCCGCGAGATCCGGTGCACTCCCGATGACCGTCAAGGCCGCCGCGGCGTTGAGCACCGCGACGTCGCGGTGCGGCGACGCGTTCCCGGCCAGCACCCGTCGGATGGCCGCCGCGTTGAACGAGGCGTCACCGCCGCGGAGATCCTCGATGGTGACCAAGGGCAGTCCGAGCTCCGCGGGATCGATCCGGTAGGTCGACCGGTCGTAGTCACCGTCGGACGACCGGATCAGCTCATGGACGGTCGAGGGACCGGTCGTGCTGAGCTCGTCCAGGCCGTCGTCGCCGTAGACCACCATCGCCCGCATCGCGCCGTTCGCCGCGAGCACGCCGACCATCTTGTCGGCCATCGAGGGATTGGAGACACCGACCACCTGGTAACGGGCCCGACCGGGATTTGCCAGCGGACCGAGATAGTTGAAGACGGTCGGGATCCCGAGCTCCTTGCGCACGGGAGCGGCGTTGCGCATCGCGGGATGGAAGCGGGGCGCGAAGCAAAAGCCCATGCCGACCTCCTCGATGCAGCGCTCGACGCCGGCCGGGCCGAGGTCGGCCACGACGCCCAGCTCCTCGAGCACGTCGGCCGCACCCACCGCGGACGAAGAGGCCCTTCCCCCGTGCTTGCACACCTTGGCCCCGGTCGCCGCGACCACCAGTGCTGCGATGGTCGAGACGTTGATGCTGCGGAGGCGGTCCCCACCGGTGCCGCAGGTGTCGATCACCTCGGTGCCGGGCGGGAGGTCGAGCCGCACCCCGTGGGCGACCATGGCACGGACGAACCCGGTCATCTCCTCGGTCGATTCACCCTTCGCCTGCAGGGCGGTGGCGAGCGCGGCGATCTGCGCGGGGGTCGCGTCGCCCGAGAGGACCTGCCCGAGGACCACCTCGGCTTCGACGACGTCCAGCGAGTCGCCCGCGAGCAGCCGGCTCAGGACCCCGGGCCATCCTCCGAGCGCGGCGAACGTCGGTCGGTCGTCCATGCTCAATCCCACCAGAGGTCGTGCGCGAGCACTCCACGCGCGATGAGGCCGAGCTGCACCTGTGAGGTGCCCTCGACGATGGTCAGCTGCTTGGCGTCGCGGTACCAGAGCTCGGTCGGGTGGTCCTCCATGTACCCGGCTGCGCCGAGCAGCTGGAGCGCGACACCCGACGCACGCACCGCCAGCTCGGTCGCGTAGTACTTGGCCATCGAGAGAAACGGCACGTACTCCTTGGTGAACTTCCCCTGGTCCGCGAGCCATGCCGCCCGGTAGGTGAGGAGGCGGGCCGCCTCGATGTCGACGGCCACCTTGGCGATCTCCCATTGGATGCCCTGGAGGTCGGCGATCGTCCCGCCGAAGGCCTCACGTGCGCTCACGTACTCGGTGGCGTACATGAGCGCCCCCTCGGCGAGGCCGATGCCGCGCGCCGCGACGATCGGCCGCATGGCGTTGAGCCCGAGCATGGCAAGCCGGAAGCCGCCGACTTCACCGATGACGTTCTCGGCGGGAACGTGCACCTCGTTCAGGACGAGCTCGCCGGTGTCGACGCCGTGCACGCCCATCTTCTTGTCGATCCGCCCGACCGACACGCCCGGAAAGCCCCGCTCGACGATGAAGGCGGTGATCGAGTCGTGGGACCGCGACGCGGGGTCGCCGGTCTTGGCGAACACCGTGTACCAGTCGGCTTCCCGAACGCCCGACATCCAGCACTTGGTGCCGGTGAGCACCCACCCGTCCCGGTTGGAGGCGGAGGTGTCCGGGACGGCGACCGTCCGCATGCCGGCGACGTCGCTCCCGGCCTGGGGCTCCGAGAGGCCGAAGCCGGCCCTCTGCTCGCCCGAGGCGATACCTGGCAGGTAGCGCCTCTTCTGGTCCTCGTTTCCGGCGATCAGCACCGGACCGGTCGGCAGCCGGGTGAGCAGGAGCATCAGGGCGGCCGCGTTGGAGTACTTGGAGACCTCTTCGATGGCGACGGACAGCCCGAGGATGCCCGCCCCCGACCCTCCGTACTCGGTGGGGAGGCACAGGCCGAGGAGGTCGGCGGCACGGAACGCCTCGAAGATGTCGCCGGGGTACTCGCCGGTGAGATCGATCTCCCGCGCCCGCGGCTGGATCTTGTCCTGCGCGAGGCGCCGCACGCTCTGTTGCAGAGCGGAGAGCTCGGGCGAGAGGTCGAAGTCCACGGTGGACGAGGCTATCCGGCCCGGCCGCGCCGACTGCTCCCGCGTAGGATCTCGGCGATGATCCTTGGCTTCAAACCACCGCCACCGCTCGGCGCCTCCGCGCTGCCCCCGGGCAGCTACGACGGGAGGGTGGTGATCGTGACCGGCGGCGGTACCGGCCTCGGGAAGGCGATCGCGACCGAGTTCGGTCGTCTCGGTGCGTCGGTCGGCATCGTGAGCCGCGACGAAGACCACCGCGCGGCAGGGGTCGCCGCGGTCGAGGCGGCCGGCGGAAAAGCGCTCGCCGCGCGATGCGACATCCGCGACGCCGAGTCGGTCGCAGAGGCGTTCGACGCCGTCGAGTCCGGGCTCGGCCCGATCGACGTGCTGGTGAACAACGCGGCGGGCAACTTTCCGGTGCCCGCAGAGGACATGAGCCCGAACGCCTGGCGGACGGTGGTCGACATCGTCCTCAACGGGACGTTCTTCTGCTCTCGCGACGTCGCCCGCCGCTGATTCCCGCGGAGCGAGACGGCGCCATCGTCAACGTGGGCGCTTCCTACGCCTGGACGGGAGGACCGGGGTTCGCCCACTCCGCGGCGGCGAAGGCCGGGGTGAAGAACCTCACCGAGACGCTCGCGGTCGAATGGGCTCCTTACGGCATCCGGGTCAACGGGCTGGTGCCGGGTCTCATGCCACACGAGGACGAGACCGCGGCAATCGCCGCGGTGCCGGGAAAATACGAAGGTCAGGACTCGAGGGTGCCGGCGGGACGGGTCGGCGCGCCCCGGGAACTGGCCTGGGCCGCCACCTTCCTCTGCTCCCCGTTCGCCGGCTACATCAGCGGTCACACGCTGGTGGTGGACGGCGCCAACTGGCAGCGCCGCCACACCGTGCAGCCCGAGTTCACCCCGATCCGCGAGCAGCTCGGACGCCCACCCTTCGGAGACGAACCCCGGTCGGGGTAAGGACCAGGAGGACGGTAAGGCGATCCGCGCCCACGCGGAGACGCCCCGGAGAGGTCTACCGTCGGCACTGACGGACCGGGAAGCCCGGATCGTAGAGAGAAGCCGGAGCGGAGAGGAGGGCCCATGACCGCATCGCCATCAGGCCACGATCGAGACGCCACCAAACCCGGAGGGCCGAGCGCACAGCCGGTGCCCGAGAGCGGCACCTTCCACCTCGGTGACCGGGTCGTCAACCGGCTCGGCTTCGGGGCCATGCGGCTCACCGGTCCGGGAATCTGGGGCGAGCCCGGCCACCGGATCGAGTGCATCCGGGTACTACGCCGTGCGCTCGAGCTCGGCGTGAACCTCATCGACACCGCGGACTCCTACGGGCCCGAGGTCAGCGAGGACCTCATCTACGAGGCGCTCCATCCCTATCCCGACGAGCTGGTCATCGCGACCAAGGCCGGCCTCACCCGTGCGGGGCCCAACCAGTGGGCACCGGTCGGGCGGCCCGAGTACCTGCGTCAGGAGTGCGAGATGAGCCTGCGACGGCTCGGCCTCGAGCGGATCGAGCTCTTCCAGCTGCACCGCATCGACCCGAAGGTGCCCGCGGAGGAGCAATTCGGTCTCCTCGACGACCTGCGACGCGAGGGGAAGGTGCACCACGTCGGCCTCTCGAACGTCTCGGTCGACAACCTTCAGGCTGCGGCCAAGATCGTCCCGATCGTCAGCGTCCAGAACCGCTTCAACCTGACCGACGGCTCGTCCGACGAGCTGCTCGCGTTCTGCGAGTCCGAGCAGATCGGGTTCCTGCCGTGGGCACCTGTCGCGGCCGGGCAGCTGACCGGACCGACCGCAGTGATCGGCGAGGTGGCCGAGGCCACCGGTGCCACCCCGGGCCAGGTCGCCCTCGCCTGGTTGCTCCATCACTCGCCGGTGATCCTCCCGATCCCGGGGACCTCGACCGTCGAGCACCTCGAGGAGAACTGCGCGGCAGCCGCGCTCTCACTCGACCGCGAGCAAGTCTCCGCCCTCGACGCGGCGCACGCCTCGGCCTGAGGAGGGACTGACCGAGCTCGACTTCTCGTCGCCGACGATCAGGCGGGCCCGAAGACCATCTGCGCCGACCGGATGCCGGCGATCACCGGCGACGCGGTCCGCACGACCTCTCCGGCCACCGCGACCGAACCGAAACGCGTGAGCAGCTCCTCGAGGAGAACACGACCCTCGAGCCGAGCCAGCACCGCACCGATGCAGAAGTGCGGACCGAACCCGAACGCGACGTGCGGGTTGGGGTCTCGGGACGAGTCGAACCGGTCCGCGGTCGCGCCGAACACCGACTCGTCGCGGTTCGCCGACGCGTAGAGCATCAGGACCGGCTCGCCTTCGCCGAGCGAGCGGTCGCCGAGGCGGACCGGACCGGTGGTGGTCCGCATGAACGAGACGACCGGTGTGGTCCACCGCAGCATCTCCTCGACCGCGACCGGCAGCGCACGCGAGGTGGCCGAATCCACTCTCTGGCGCAGCGCCGGCCACTCCTCGGGCGCGTCGGCGAAGCCGAGGAGGCCGCCGGACATCATGTTGCGGGTGGTCTCGTTGCCGGCGACCAGAAGCTGCACGAGGAACATGGCGAGCTCGGCGTCGCTCAGCCGATCGCCCTCGAGCTCCGCAGCCCGCCAGCTCCGAGATGATGTCGTTCCGCGGCGATCGACGCCGGTCCGCCGCGGCTGCCAGCAGGTACTCGACCATCTCGGCGCTGAGTGCGGCCCGCTCCTCCTCTGGCCAGTCGGTGGCTCCGGGGATCACCGCCTCCGACCATCGGAAGAACCGCGGCCACTCGTCCTCGGGAACACCGAGCAGATCGCTGATCACCTGGAGCGGCAGGGGTACCGCGAGCTCCGCCACCACGTCGATGGGGACACCGGGCTTCGATCCGGTCGACGAGCGCTCTGGTTCGGTCGCGGATGCTGCTCTCGAGCGCACGCATGAAGGTCGGCCGGAAGCCCGGCTGCACGAGCGCTCGGTAGCGGGTGTGTGCCGGCGGATCGGTGTGCATCATGGTCGGCGGTGTCGGGTACTCGCTCCCGATCTCGAAGGTCATGATCCCCTTCCCCGAGCAGAAGGTCTCGGGATCGCGGGAGACGTCGACCACCTCGGCGTGGCGGCTCACGATCCAGAGCCCGAGGGTGTCGTTGCGGGCGACCGGCGCCTCGGACCGGAGCCGGGCGAAGAGGGGGAATGGATCGCCGGCGTAGAAATCGGGGTCGAGCAATGGCGCGGTCAGCGCGGTCTCGTCGACCGCGGCCGTGCCGGTCAACCGACGAGGACGCCGGTCGGCCGTCCGAGACCTTGCGCCTCGGCCAGCGCCTCGTAGGCCGCGAGGGTGCCCGGACCGTCGTTCACGCTCTCGACCGAGCCGTCCTCGGCCAGGTTCAACAGGGCACCCTCGATCACGAAGAGGACGTCGGTGATGCCGTCGTTGTCCGCGGGGACGTCGAGCGTGTGCACCGAGCCGGCGGGCTCACGGATGTAGGAGCCGGCCGTGCTGTAGAAGTCGTACTCGAGGTAGTGCCAGCGACCGGTGATCGTGTAGCCGTCCACCGGCCCGGTGTGACGGTGGATCTGCAGACGGGCTCCCGGAGCGAAGCGGTTGCGCACCACCCACACCCCCGAGGACGGGTCGACCCGCAGCACCTTCAGCCAGATGCCTCCGGTCGCGTCCACCCAGGGAAGATCGTCCTCACCCGCGTGCCGCACCACATCGTCCACGCCGACACTGGTCACCGCTCGTCCCTCCCTGATCGTGCAACGTGTTCGCAGAGCGCCGATCGCCTGGCGCACCGCGGCCAAGTCTGCACCCGGGCGGCGGATGCCGCCAACGCAGCACGGAGACGCCGTGGAGCGGCACCGACCCGCCACGTCGACGCGGGCCGCCGGGACGCTCCGCTCAGTAGGGCCCGATCCGCTGGTCCGGGCTGGTGTCGATCATGACCTGTCCGTTGGTCGCGACGTGCGACGTCCACTCCCTGCCGTCCCACCAACGGAATTGGAAGCGGCCGCTCGGGTCGGGATGCCAGGCAGGGGGCGACACCGCCGGCGTCTCTCCGGTCGCGCCCGAATCGCTCGATGCATCGGCGCCCGGGGTCGTTCCCTCGCCGGACTCGTCCGGTCCCCGTGGAGTGGCATTCGAGTTGGCCGGCTGCGGATAGACGGGGAACTGCTCGGCGACGCTCTGGGGACCGACGGCCATCGCACCAGCCGGGGAGGCGCCGTGCAGCTGCTGCGCGCGCCGGACACCGGTCGCGTGCGCGATGAGGTAGAGCACGAGACCGAGGATGAGCGAGATGAACCAGAAGAGCGCCCAGATCACCGAGGGGATGCCCCAGGGGGTGCGTCCGAGCGTGCGGCGGTCGTTCTCGGACAGCCGATACCCGAACCACGCCCAGACGAGCGACAAGACGAAGATGATGATGAGCTCGCCACCGGACACAAGCAGATTCTACGCCCGGGGCCGACGGACCGACCGCCACCGCAGGTGGACCTGACGGTGGTCAGGGAAGTGGGTGGGCCACGGTGAGGGGATGCGCCACGAAGAAGTTCCACATCACGTCGTTCGCGCTGATCGCGTCGGACTGGGGACCGGCATTCTTGGTGTACCGGCGGGGCAGCTTCGGTCCACCCGGCCACTCGTGACCCTCACCGGTGATGGCGTAGAGCTGGACCGCTGCACCTTGCGCACACGATCCGTACGCGGTGAGGACCACGCCGGCGGCCACGGTCGTCGACGTCGGGGTCGCCGCGCACCCGTTGTGACTGCTCCACTGGGCCGCGGCAGTCGGCACGCTGTAGGTCCAGTAGGCCTGACCGTTGCCGTTGTAGGGGTCCACCGGATCCGCGGTGCCGTGGAACGCCGCAACGGGCACCGGCCGCGTCGAAGGACACGGGCTCGGGAAGCGCAACCCGCTCACGGGGGCGATGGCGGCGAACACCGAGGACGCGTCACACCCGAGCTGACTGGTCATCCTGGCTCCTCCGGAGAAGCCGGTGGCGTCGACGTGGGTGCGATCGATGCAGTAGGTCTGCGCGAGCTGGCTGACCAGCTGCTCGAGGAACGCCACGTCGTTCGGCGACCCGGCAGGGACCGCGCGGCCGCCCAACAGCGGCTCACCCGGCACGTTCCACTCGAAACCCGACGACGCGCGGATGGCGGCCTGCGGATAGGCGACGATGAAGGTCTCGGCGTCGGCGGTGGCGTTCATGCCGCTCAGCACTTCCTGCTGAAAGGCGGTGGACTCACTTCCGTGCAGGTTGAGCACGAGCGGGATCGCCGTCTTGTCGTGATACCCGACCGGGACGTGCACGATCGCCATCCGCTGGTGTCCCCCAAGCTTCAGGTGGAGGGTCGTCGTGCCGGTCGTGGCCGCGTGGCCACAGCCGGGGCTCGTGGACAGGTCGGTCGCCGTGGCGCCGGTCGTGGTCCGCGTGGCCGGCCGGGCGGTCGTCGGCGTCGTCGGAGTTGCGGTCGTCGGCGTCACCCGCGGGAGGGATATTCCGGTGGTGCTCGTGGAGCGGTGACCGGGCGAGGTCCCGCAGGCGGCGAGAAGGAGCGCGAGGAGCACGAGCAGCGCGAGCGGCCGGGCACTCTCGCCGATCCGGGCTGCGCGCCACGTCGGTCCCGACGTCTTCACCGTTCCAGCCATCCGTATCCCGGTTTTCGCTTTCACCGTCAGCTCATCGCGGCGATCGGGTGCTTCGGGGGATATGGGCCGAAGGTCATCAGGTGATTGGCGATCCCACTGGTGAAGCTCTCGATGTAGGCCAGCTTGCGAACCATGTAGCTGTGGTTCTCCTTCGGATCGAGATAGAGGTTGTAGAGGCGTCCGTGCGAGTAACGCTGAGTCACCCCGGTGAACCCTCCGAGGTTGTAGCAGTCTCGATCGTCGTCGGAAGAGGATGCGACCATGAACTTCCACTCCCCCACCCGCAGGCCCGAGAACACGTTGGTCAACCAGTAGTAGAGGTACTTCCGGTTGGAGACCCCTTCGGGATCGAGGAGGAACGACGTCTGGTCGACTCCGTCGATGTAGCGATCACCCGGCACGGCGTCGCCCGCGGCGGCGAGGCTCATGAACGTGTTGAAGAGGTCCATCTGGGAGAAGATGCCGTCCGACGCCCGGTCCGGAGAGATCATTCCCGGCCAGCTCGCGATGGCCGGCACCCGTTGGCCCCCTTCCCAGGTGGATCCCTTGGCGCTGCGGAACGGCGAGTAGGCCGCGTCGGGCCACGTCTCCATCTCGGGTCCGTTGTCCGAGGAGAGAAAGACGAGGGTGTCCTCCAACTGGCCGGTCGCCTCCAACTGGGTCACCAGGCGCCCGACGATGTCGTCGAGCTCGACGATGGTGTCCTTGTACGGATGCTTGGCCGGCGATGACCCGAGGAACCGCTCGTGGGGATAGTTGTCGAAGTGGGCACCACGGGTGCAGTGGTAGAGGAACCACGGCTTTCGTTCGGCGACCGGCGGTTCCGCCATCCGCCGGACGAAGTCGAGGGAGTACTCGGTCCACTTCTCGTCGAGCAGGGAGAGGACCGGGATGGTCACCTCCTCGACGTTCTCGACTTCACCGCCCCGCGTGGCGTGGACGAAGCATTTGTTGAAGGGAAGGTTCTTGACCCACTCGGTCCGCTCTTCGCTGTAGACGATCTCGGGGAAGAAGGAGGGGTCGCGCCACTCGGTGTACATGTCCGACACCGAGAGGAAGCCGTAGAAGTCGTCGAACCCCGCGTTCTGCGGCTGTGACGCGACGTTCTCACCAAGGTGCCACTTGCCGACGGCCTGGGTCACGTAGCCCGCGTCGGCGAGGAGCGAGGCAAGAGTGACCTCACCTTCGAGCCCTCCGCGCTGTCCGTACATCGGGGGACGCAACAGGCCGTGGCGCATCGGGAGACGGCCGGTCATCAGCGACGCCCGCGATGGTGTGCACGACGGCTCGGAGTAACAGGAGGTGAGGAGGAGGCCTTGCCGGGCCAGGCGGTCGATGTTGGGCGTCGGAGCCCCGACGGCGACCCCACCGCCGTAGCAGCCGAAGTCACCCCAGCCGACGTCGTCGAAGAGGATCACCAGGAAGTTCGGTCGCCGGCCGTCCGCCCGGTAACGGTCCAACGAGGCGGCAGCACGTCGCTCCTGTGCCTCGAGGACGAAGCGCGGTTCGCTCGCATCGGAGTGGCGCGTCGTCTCGGCGACGACCGGATCGTGCGGCATCGGAGGGCTCCCCAGGCTCGGACGGCTGCCAGATGCTAACGAGTCGTCCGACGCAGCGGCCTGCGCCCGCGCCGACCGCCTGGTCCGCCGCGCCGATCGCCTAGGCGGATCCTTTCGGTTCGGGAGGTGCTCCCGTTGCGGAGGGCCCGACGCGCGCCACCCCGTCGCGTGTCCACCGTGGAAGCGGGCGCTCCAAGGCGGCCCGGTCCCACCCGCCGAGGTCGGCCGCGGCGGCATAGGTGGACTCGAGAAAGGCCATGAGCACCTTTCGTGGATCGCCTGCCATCCGCACCACCTCGTAGGGCAGGAGGAATTCTCCGAGCTCTGCGTCGTACCCGGCTTCGACCGGCTCGACCGTGGCTTCGCGGTAGCCGTCGGGCTCGGGGTAGGCGTAGCTGTAGAACGCCCCTTCGCTCGCCCCGCCGGGCCAGAACCCCGCGCTGCTCACCTCGTGCGAGTAGGCCTCCAACATCACGTGCTCGCCGCAGTGCGGCGCACCTCCCCGATGGGGCGGTGCGGTCCGTCCCGAGAACCGGGTGACGGCCAAGTCGAGGGCGCCCCAGAAGAGGTGGACCGGGCTCACCTTTCCGACATAGGTGCCACGGAACCGGTGGAGCATGAGCGAAGTGCTGATCAGCGCCCGCCAGAACCGCTCCACGTATTCCCTGTCGTACGAACGATGGACTTCGTCTTCCTCGAAGGGGATGGCGCCGGGTATCTCGACGGGCATCGGCCAGACGACCGGGTCGACGCCGAGCCCGCCGAGCGCCTCCATCACCTCGGAGTAGAAGCTCGACACCGTTCGTGGTCGGAGTGCGACGGTGCGGGCGGTGCCGGCCACGTCGATCCGCAGCAGGTGGTCGACGAAATCGAAGGCGATCTCGAAGCCCCGCCCGTCGGTGGTCCACATCAAAGACGTGGTCAACCCGCGCGCGGTGACGTAGAGCGGCACGTTCCACCAGTGGCTCATGAGGGGCGAGTGACTGAGCCGCACCTTGCCGACGACTTGTGTGAACAGCTGCAACGTGTCGCGGGTGTCGGACCACTCGTCCAGAGGAAGCGACGGCCACATGGTCTCCGGAGCAGTGTCCATGGCGAGCCTCCGAGCTCTGACCGCCTCTCGAGTGCCGGTCGACGAAGGCTACCGTGGGGACGGAGGGAGTCGAACCCTCACTGGAGGCGGTTTAAGCGCCTTGCCTCTGCCGGTTGGGCTACGTCCCCCTTGGTCGCAGGTTACGACCATGCCGATCCGATCGGCGATGCGCGCTACAGGGGGGCGCGAAGCGTGGCGACCACCGATGCCTCCTCGTTGCGTGGTGCGTCGACCAGCGTGCACAGCGAGGGCGACCCGGGCCAGGGACCGAGCACGGTGGTCGGGCGGCGGTCGGGGTCCCAGTTCGACCACACCTCGGGCTCGAGACCCGGCAACGACCCGTGGCCCCGGCGCGAGGCCAACGGCTGCGCGTCCGCGGGCGAGCCGGTCCTCGCGAAGGCCGTCCACGCGGCGCGGATGGCGCCCGAGAGGGCGAACGCGTCGTCGCCTCCACCCGAGAAGTTCTGCACCATCGGGTTGTGGACCGTTCCGAATACGAACGGAAGGTCGATCGCATGACAGGAGCCGAGGGCGCCCCCGAAGGCAGGTGACTCCCAGGTGAAGAGATAGCAGTAGGTACCGACCCCAGGAGCGGCCTTGCGCAAGTGGGCATCGGCGAGTTCGAGGCTCGGGACCCGGAAGAGGTGCTCGGTCGCGATGGCGTTCCATAGCTCGAGGGGTGTGATCGACTCGCCGCGCGTTCGGCGGATCTCGCGTACCGCTTCGACCATTCGCGCGCCCGCGTCCGGATCCGGGGTGACGTGCCGCATCCAGCGGCGCAGACCGGCTTCGTCGAGGGAGCCGAGGTCGGGATTGCCGAGCGCGAAGAAGGCCGACTCGTCGCGGGTGGTCCCGATGATCATCGGCACCTCGGAGGCGGCGCCGTCGGCCACCGCCAGCTCGGGCCGCCGAGGGAGCAGGCCCCCGTCGACTACCGGTTTCATCAGCAACCCGGAGTCGTCGGTCGACCCACCAGTCTGGCCGAACGTGGCGACACCCTCGACGAGCCGGTCGAAGGGGACCTGTTCCAACTCCGCGCGGGTGAGCGCCACGCCGAGATGCGCAGCGAGCTTCTCCGTCAGGTTGGCCGCGTCGTCCATCGAAGCGGTGTACGGGGGGCCACTTTGGACGATCACGCGACGGAACAGACCGCGGACCTCGTCGACCCCCAGGAGACTGGCCACGCTCATCCCACCCGCCGACTCGCCGAAGAGGGTGACGTTGTCCGGGTCGCCGCCGAAGATGTGGATGTGCTCGCGCACCCAGTGGAGCGCGGCAACCTGGTCGGCAAGACCCCAGTTCCCGGATCCGGACCACTCCTGCCCGTCGAGCCACTCCTGCCCGTCCTCCTCGAGTGCGGGATGGGCGAGGAAGCCGAGTGCACCGAGGCGGTAGTTGATCGTGACGACAACCACGTCGCCGTCGCGTGCGAGCATGCCGCCGCGGTAGAGACCTCCCGACCCCGAGCCGGTGAGGAACGAACCGCCGTGGATCCAGACCATCACCGGACGGCGCGCGGCGTCGGTGGCGGGGGTCCAGATGTTGAGGCTGAGGCAATCCTCGGAGACCACCTCGGGATCGCGGCCGAGCGAGAGCTCGATCAGGCTCTCCGTCTGCGGGGCGACCGGACCGAAGTGATCGCAGTCGCGGATACCCGTCCAGGTTTCCGGTGGCGCAGGAGGGCGCCACCGACGTTGACGCGCTGGAGACGCCGCGTAGGGTATGCCCGAGAAGGACCACACCCCCTGTCGCTCCACACCTCTGATCCGACCTGTCCGGACCTCGACCACTCCGTTCACCGTTGGCCCTCCAACCGCTCCAGTTCACTTCGAAAACTGCCGATAGAACCTGAAACTGCTCCACGCCATGGAACCACGCCGTCGGCCGTCGAAGGGAGGGGACCTCGCGACCGCCCTCCCCAACAGGGACGACGTTCTCGGATAACCACTGGATTCTGCCCGTGCCACTCCCCACCCACTCCGCCCGCACTCTGTCGCGCCGCAGACGAAGCCGCCTCGGCACACTCATCTGCGGGACGGCACTCGGCGCCCTCCTCTCGACGACCACTCTCTCCACCCCCTCGTTCGCCGACCCGACCTCCTCGGTCTCGAGCTCGACCACCAGCACCACGAGCGGGACCAGTTCCTCGCAGGCACAGATCAATGCGACCGAGTCACAGGTCGCGTCGATCGAGAGTCAGATCGCGAACCAACAGCAGGTCCTCGACCAGGACGACGAGCACTACGACCAGCTCTCGGTCAACCTGACCTCGACCAGGGCGGCCCTCTCGTCCACACAGGCGTCGATCCGAGTTGCAAAGGCGAAGCTCACCAGCGAGCGCACCCACCTCGCGAAGGACGCGGTCCAGTCCTACATCGGCGACACGTCGGGGAACGCGGTCGCCTCGCTCTTCGCCGCCCCCACAAGTGGCTCGCAGACGAGGACGCTCTACGAACAAGTCGGCGTGGGCAACGTCGTCGTCGACGTGAAGCGGGTGCAGGCGACTTCGCACCAGTTGAACACCACCCAGTCCAAGCTGCTGAGCGAGCAACAGGCCGAGACGACCGAGCTCGCCGCCGAGAACCAGGCGCGGCAGAGCGCCTCTTCGGCAGCTGCACTTTCGGAAGGGACGCTCGCGCAGGTCAAAGGCACCCTCGCACAGGAGATCGCACAGCAGGCCGCAGCAGAGGCGGCCACCGCGGCGCAGGAAGCTGCCTCAGCGACCACCGCGGCACAGCGGCAGCAGGCCGCGGCTGACGCCGAATCAGCTGCCCAGGTCGCCGGGACGGTGGGCGCCGGCAGTGCGGCGGCCAGCGCTGCGACCGATTCCGCCAACCAGGCGGCCGGATCGGCGCTCGGTCCCATCGGATACGGCAATGACCCGCAGGCCGCAGGGCTCGCCGCGGTGCACGGCGCGATGCAGTACCTCGGTGTGCCCTATGTCTGGGGAGGGGCGAGCGGGGCCGGTGTCGACTGCTCGGGCCTCACGATGTTGGCCTGGGCACAAGCCGGTGTCTCCCTCCTGCATTCCGCCGCGGACCAGTACGCGGACTCCGAGCACGTGAGTCTCTCGGACCTCGAACCGGGTGATCTGCTCTTCTACGACTTCGACGGCACCGGCATCGACCACGTCGTGATGTACGTCGGCCCGCTGCTCGACGGCCAGGCGACCCCCTACGGGGTGGACACCATCATCCAGGCCGCGCACACCGGCACCGTCGTCAGCTTCAACCCCTTCTGGTACGACGGCCTGGTCGGCGCCGCCCGACCCTGAACCGGACTCGACACCGGAGACGGCCGGCGACGATGGCTCGAGGGAGATGCCCGCGACGGGACCACCGGGCGTAAGGTCGCTTTCGAACCCATGGCGCCCGAGCTGACCATCATCGTCCCCGCCTACAACGAGGCGGCGAGGCTCGGCGACGGCATGCGGCGCTTCGAGTCCGCGGTGGAGTCGGGAGCGATCGACGTCGAGACGACCGAGGTCATCGTGGTCGACGACGGGAGCACCGATGCGACCGAAGCCACCGCACGGAAGCTCCTCGCCCCACTCCCCCACCATCGAGTGCTCCGACAGCCGATCAACCGCGGGAAGGGCGCAGCCGTCCGCACCGGCGTGGCCGTCGCCACCGGTGCCTGCACCGCGTACATGGACGCCGACATGGCCATCGACCCGGTCGCGGTCCCCTTGCTCCTCGACGGTCTCGCTTCGCACGACGTGGCGGTCGGATCCCGGGCCCTGCCGGACTCGATGGTCGAGAGCACCTATGCGGTACGCGCACTGATGGGCAGGCTCTTCAACCAGTTGGTCACGACCGGCACCGGGTTGGCACTCCGCGACACCCAATGCGGCTTCAAAGGGTTCCGTACGCCGGTCGCGCGCCTGCTCTTCCACCTGGCGACCATCGACCGGTTCGCCTTCGACGTCGAGGTGCTGACCCACGCGCGGCGGCTCGGCTTGTCGATCACCGAGGTCCCCGTGCACTGGCGCCATGTCGCCGGAAGCACCATCCACCCGCTCCACGACTCCTTCGGCATGCTCGCCGACGTCTACCGCTCGCGCCTCGGGTTGGTCGCGCCGACGTCGCTGACCGCGGTGTTCGTGCGCGAGACCGACGGTCGCAGGCCCGATCCAGGGATCGTCCCGCTGATCGAGCCCGCGCTGGCGCCGGTGACCGGAGGTGCCCCCTTGCCGGTGCTCGTCCTCGACTCGGCGGTCGTGGTCCTCCTCGCCCTGGTGCCACCTGCTGCCACCTCCGCCGCGCTCGGTGCCCTCCGCAGTGCCGTCGCACCCCTCGAGGTATCGGCCCGGCCGATGAGCGCTCGAACGCTCCGAGCTCTCGGACCGCTCCGCACCCGGCTGCAACCCGCGTCTCCGCATGCCGGGCCGGTCGCGGACGAGTGACTCCCTCGCCTCACCCACGCCCCGCCGGGACCGAAGGCGCCGGCGGTACCATGCGCCGTGTGAGCTCGGACCGGGTGGAGCGGAAGGCGACGACGGAGAACGCCTCGAGCTCCGACCGACCGGGACCTGATCGAGGCGGTCCTCGAGAACGGAGCGCGTCGTGAGGCCGACCTGGCCCCGGGCGCGGAGGACGAGCTTCCGGGCGAGACCAGCAGATCGCTCTCGATCGTGCCGGTCGGAACCCTCGAGCAAACCGACCCGCCCGACGACCACCGCCTGTTCCGACGTCGACGGGTGGGGACGCTCGGAGCACATGCGGAGCATCGTCCGGCGGCTCTACGACCCGATGTACCGCTACTGGTTCCGTGTCGAATGGGACGGGATGGAGAAGATCCCGACCGAGGGCGGCGCCCTGCTCATCGCCAACCATGCCGGTGCGATCCCCTCGGACGCGCCGGCCATCATGCACGGTATCGAGACCGAGCTCGGGCGGCCGGTCTACGGCCTCGCCGACTACTTCTTCAAGACCATGCCGGTGGTCGGGACGTTGTGGTCGAGGACCGGCGGGGTGCCGGCCCATCCCGACAACGCCTACCGCCTCCTTCACGACGAGCAACAGCTGGCGCTGGTGTTCCCGGAGGGGACGAAGGCGACCTCCAAGACCTACGCGGACCGCTACCGCCTCCGGCGGTTCGGGCGAGGAGGCTTCATCGAGATCGCCATGCGGGCAGGGGTCCCGATCATCCCGATCGCGGTCGTCGGCGCCGAGGAGTCCATGCCGATCGTCTTCCGGGCCGGAGGGCTGGCGCGGCTGCTCAAGCTCCCCTACTTCCCGGTGACGGTGAACTCGCTCCTGCTCGGGCCGGTCGGATACGTCACCTACTTCCCGGTCAAGATGAAGATGCGGGTCCTCGACCCGATCACCTTCGACGTCGAGCCGAGTCTCGAGCGGTACTCGAGGAGCAAGGTGATGGACGAGGCGGAGAACATCCGTGCGATTCTCCAGGAAGCACTCCACGACATGCTCCGCGAGCGGCGCAGCATCTGGTTCGGCTGATCTCGATGGGTCGCCGCGTGCTGATCACCGGTCTCGACACCTTCTGGGGTGGTCGGATGGCCCAGGCGCTCGAATCGGAGCCGGACACCGAGATGATCCTCGGCCTCGGGACCGACGACCCGAAGGTCCCGCTCGAGCGCACCGAGTTCGTTCGGTCCGACCAGAAGTACTCGATCCTCAACCGGATCGTCCGGGCGACCCAGGTCGACACCGTGGTCCACACCTTCCTCGAAACCAACTCCATCTCGGTGTCGAGCACCGCGCTCCACGAGATCAACGTGATCGGAACGCTCAACCTGCTTGCCGCCGCAGGATCTGTCGGGTCCTCGGTCCGCAAGGTGGTGATCAAGTCGTCGACCCACGTCTACGGCGCAGGCGAATCGGATCCCGCCTGGTTTCGCGAGGAGAACCAGCGGACCTCGCCGGTACGGACCCGGCTCGAGCGTTCGCTCCTCGAGGTCGAGTCGATCGTGCGGGACTTCACCGAGGACAACCCTCACCTGACCGTCACCATCCTGCGGTTCGCCAACGTGCTCGGGACCGACATCGTGACCCCGATCAGCCACGACCTCCGGCGCCGGGCGCTCCCCTGCATCGCAGGTTTCGATCCACTGCTGCAATTCGTCGAGGAGGACGACGTCGTCCGCGCGCTCGAGTTCGTCACCGGCAACCATCTGCCAGGGGTGTTCAACGTGGCCGGGGCCGGCAAGATCCCCTGGAGCGAGGTCGCCTCCATCAGTGGCGCCTACCTCCTGCCGCTCCCACCGTTGCGACCGGGGCTGTTCGCGTTGCCCTTCCGGCTCCTCGGCGGCCTGCAATTCCCTCCGGAGATGGAGCAGCTCGCCAAGTTCGGACGCGGCGTGGACACCTCCAAGCTGATGGCCGCCGGATTCGAGTACCGCTACACCACGGCGGGGGCGGTCGAGAGCTTCGCCCAGGCGAACAACCTCCGGAGAGCAACCGGAGGAGGCGGACCCGAATACCGCTACGAGCAGGACCTCGAGCAGTTCTTTCGGCACTCCCCGGCGGTCGTCCGGGGGATCGACGCCTGAGGCGGCTTACTCGCGATCAGAGAACGCAACCGGGGTAGCCGAAATCGGCCGATCTCGCGGTCACGCCAATGACTGCCAGCGCGGCGCCAGCGCGGCGCTGAACGTTTCGATACCCATTCACCTCCGAGACGAGCAGCGCCCTCGAAAGTAGGTCGGCCGCTTTCTTTGCGTCGTCGGGAACCCGACGTTCGAGGAGCATCCGCCCCCACAAGAGGTCGGTCCGGGCAGCGAAGAACTTGGCGCCCACCTGTTCGCAAGCCTTGGCTGACCGGGCGAAATACGCATCAGCTTCGTCGTAGCGACCAAGGACTGCTGCAAGGCCTCCGAGCGAACGGTTGATCGGCCCGGATGTCGCCACGTCGGTGTACAGCCACTGGTCAGCAAACGGCAACAAGCGTGCGAGAATCGGCTCGGCAAACCGAGGTTCGCGGCACTCGATCGGCGGCATCCGCATACGCGATCATCCCGGTGAGCCAGGTCGGGTCGAGAGGCAGGTCGAAACCGGTGCCGGCAAACCCCTCCAATAATTGACGCGACTCATCGGAGTTGTCTGCTTCTGCATGAGCCAGAGCAAGGGCGGCGACAAACACCGGTAGGCCGGGATTGTCCGCAATTGCTTGGGTGATCAACGGGATGAGATCACCGAGCGTTCCGCGCCAAAGGCTGACCATGATGAGTTGAGCGGCGAAGATAACAGGGGCGTCGGGCTGACCGCCGTCCGTCCCGATCTGGAGAGCATCGGTTGCCCAGCGCTCAGCCTCATCGGAGTCACCCGCGATCAGAGCCCGCGTTGCACGTTGGAGCGTGTGCACCCAGTGGAGGAACGGCTGATCGAGCTGCTCGACCAGAGGGGCCTTTATCCCGAAGCAGCGGTCCATCTCCGCAATGTCTCCCGCACAGGCAGCCGTAAATCGACGACCGCTGGCGGCCGTACACAGCAGGAGCGGGTCACCAACCCGTTCGGCGCGGAGAAGCGCGTCCGCTGTACGGGTCACCGACCACTCGAGGAGGTGTGGTACTGCGAGCGGGAGAGACACATGGTTGACAACTCGGACAAGGGTGGCGTCGTCCCCATTCTGTTCGGCGCTCGCGATTGCCTCGTCCGCCAGGGCTCTCCTACGTTCGAGGGAGCTGCCGATCGTTAACTCCGAACAGAGAATCGCAAGGAGAAGAGCTCGGTCGGGGTGGTCGTGTGAAACTCGCGCGAGCGCGAGCTCCACCATCTCGATCTTCTCGGCGTCGATGGAATCGAGAGTGCTGAAGGTGCCGCGGTCATTGGCGAGGGTGGCGGCAACGAGCCGATCGTCGTCACCGATGTCGGCGGCTCGTCGCGCCGCGCCGAGGAGGGTGACGCGGAAGGTGGGATCGCCTGTTTGCCGCTGAGCGGTCCCGAGTCCGATACCGAGGTCGATGCCCAGTTCTTCCTCGGGATCGCCCAACTGTGCATAGATGTCCAGTGCCTGCGAGTAGTAGCGCAGAGCATCGTCCGGGGCGAACGCGATGAGTGCCGCATCCCCGGCCTGGCGGGAATACTCGACGGCCTTCCGCAGATCGACGATCTGTGTGGCGTTGAACCAATGATGGGCGAGCTCGCCCACTCGTGCGCCTGGACGATCCCCGCAGAGGCCCTCCAATGATTCCGCGACCTCCCGGTGTGCACGCGCACGGCGAGTAGGCCCCAGGTTCTCGTAGAGCGTGTGTTGGATCAGCGCGTGGGCGAAGGTATATCGGCCGGGTGCTTCGGCGAGCTCACGGACGAGAGCGACTGACGCGGCCGCATCCAGAGTGTCCAGCACCGAATCCTCGGAAGCTCTCGTGACTCGCGAGAGGAGCTCGAGGTCGAAGTCCCGGCCGATGACCGCGGCAAGCGACAGGATGTGCCCGGCCTCCGTTCCCAACCGGACGACGCGGGCACCGATGACCTCGCGGACGCTGTCGGGCAGAGACACCTCGTCGAAGTCGGCCTCTGCCACCCAATGGCCGGTCGAATCCTGGTAGATGGCGCCGGTCTCCGACAGATGACGCAGGACCTCGGTCACGAAGAACGGATTGCCGTCGGTCTCACTGTAGAGCGAATGGGCGAGACCCACCGCTGTCTCGTCGAGAGTATGACCCGCAGCCGCCTCCATGAGCGAGATCACTCCGTCGTCGTCGAGCCCGGATAGATCGATGCGGGTAACGACGTCCAAGCGGCGCAGTGCTCCCAGCGTTTCCACGAGGGGCGCGGATCGCATGATCTCCGTGTCCCGGTAGGTGCCGATGACGAGCACCTTCGTGGACATCTCGGACGCGGCAATGTGACGCAACAGGAGCAGGCTTCCTGCGTCTGCCCACTGAAGGTCGTCGAGCACGACGACCATCGGTTGTATCTCCGCGGCCATCGACAGCAGGCCGACGACCGCGGCAAAGAACAGATAGCGGCCGGAATCCGAATCGGTCGCCTTCGAGAGGGGAAGGCCTGGGATTCTGCGCGAGAGCGCCGGCACCAGCTGGCTTAGTTCGGTGCCATGCGAGTCCACATAGCGTCAACAGCTGGTCTTCGGTGGCATGTGTGACGTAGTGACCGAGAGCCTCCGCGAAGAGCTGGTAAGGGGTGGCAAGGTTCTCCTCACAGTGGCCGAAGAGCACGCACGCCCCGCCATCGAAGGCGCCCCGTGCGGCCTCGGCCACCAACGTGGTCTTACCGAGACCGGCCTCCCCCGTAACGAGGACGACCCCGAGCCCTTCTCCGCCAGCGGTGCGTTTGGCGGCGTCTCGAATCAGCTCGAGCTCGCTCTCGCGCCCCACGACCCCCAACGAAGGCCGAACTACCAGCCGCGCCGGCAGGGGTATCGTGCTCCCCTCCCCTTCCCCCGTGAGGGGATCCCACATCAGTTGAACGTACGCGACTGAATCGGAGAGACCCTTCAGTGCCAATTCCCCCATCGACTGGCACTCGTGCCGGTTGTGGCGACCGGCAATCGCCCGCACGGTGTCAGTGGCCAGGATCTCGCCGCTGTCGCACTTCGCGCAGAGGCGCGAAGCTTCAATGATCGGATTCCCGAAATAGTCTCCGTCCTCGCGGGTCACCTCGCCTCCGCTCACGCCGACCCGCAGTCCGACCGGGTGCTCACGATCACGGTTGTCCCGTTCGACGCCCTGTTGCATTGCCACTCCACACGACAACGCCCGCGAACCCGAACCGAAGACGACCATCAGCCCGTCGCCCAGGTTCTTGACCTCGGTACCGCCGGTTTCGGCGATCGCTTGACGAAGGATCGAGAAGTGCCTCCGCCGGATCTCGTTTGCGACTTCGGGAGAGAGGCGCTGTGAGAGCTCGGTCGAGCCGACCATGTCAGTGAACAGGATCCCGACCGTCTCGGTCATCGCCGAAGGTTCTGTATCTGCCCGCACACCTCTACGGTAGGCGACCAGGCGTTCGGCTTGCCCGAGCGGTCACCCGATCCCGCCAGTGTGCGACGAACACGTCGAGATTTGATGAAGACCTGGACCCGTGTGCGAGCAGACGACGTCCGGATCCGCTACGGTCGCGGCGGGCGGGGCGACGGGCCCCACAACGGCGGAAGGTGGGGCGCAGTGAGATCTCGAGCATTGGTGGGTCGGCGCGCGAACGGGGTTCTGGCGCTCGTACTGATGACACTTGCCGGTGTCACGACTGTCGGCCTTGCGCCCGCATCGCAGGCAGCTGCCGCCTCGGTCGGCATCTCCGCACCGCCCGACGTGGTGGTCGGGGCAGCCGACGGTTCCGTGACGCTGCCGGTGACCCTCAACGCGCCCACGGTGGGACACGGTCACCGTCAACTATGCGACCGCCGACGGGACGGCGACCGGTGGCAACGCGTTCTGCGCGGGCTCCACCTCGGCCTATGAAGGCCAGAGCGGCGCCCTCACCTTCCCTCCCGGGGTGACCACCGAGAAGGTCACGGTCACTTTGTTGGACTGTCACCACAGTCTCACCCTCGGCTTCCAGACCTTCTTCTTGAAGCTCTCGGGCAACAGCGTCGGCTCCACGCTCGTGCGGCCCACTACCCAGATCGACGTGACCGGCGACACCGCCGCGGCGTCCACGCCCGGGCTCTACGTGCGTGACGCGGTGGTCGACGCCGGTGCCGGCACCGTGCAGGTCCCGGTGGTCCTCGGCGGACCCTCGGGTGCCGCCCAGGGTGTGGCGGTCACCGTCCCCTACACCACCCACGACGGCTCGGCCGTGGCGGGGACCGACTACACGACCACGAGCGGCACCCTCACCTTCCCGCCGGGGGAGACCGCCCAGAACATCACCGTGCCCATCCTCGACCGGGCAGGGTCGGCACCGGCCGGAGCTTCTCGGTGACTCTCGGCAGCGCGACCAACGCCACCGTGGCCGACGACACCGGGATCGTCACCATCGGGGCGAGCGGCGCTACCCCCACCTCGCTGCCGGCCATCTCCGCACCTCCCGACGAGGTGGTCGGGGCAGCCGACGGCTACGTCGATCTGCCGGTGACCCTCAACGCACCCGCGGTGAGCACGGACACCGTCACCGTGAGCTACACCACCGCCGACGGGACGGCGAGCGGTGGCAACGCGTTCTGCGCGGACCCAACTCGGCTTATGAAGGCCAGAGCGGCCCCTCACCTTCCCTCCCGGGGTGACCACCGAGATGGTGCGGGTGCCGATCCTCGACTGTGACCACAGTCTCACCCTCGGCTTCCAGACCTTCTTCTTGAAGCTCTCGGGCAACAGCGTCGGCTCGACGCTCGTGCGGCCCACTACCCAGATCGACGTGACCGGCGACACCGCCGCGGCGTCCACGCCCGGGCTCTACGTGCGTGACGCGGTGGTCGACGCCGGTGCCGGCACCGTGCAGGTCCCGGTGGTCCTCGGCGGACCCTCGGGTGCCGCCCAGGGTGTGGCGGTCACCGTCCCCTACACCACCCACGACGGCTCGGCGGTGGCGGGGACCGACTACACGACCACGAGCGGCACCCTCACCTTCCCGCCCGGGGAGACCGCCCAGAACATCACCGTGCCCATCCTCGACCGGGCAGGGTCGGCACCGGCCCGGAGCTTCTCGGTGACCCTCGGCAGCGCGACCAACGCCACCGTGGCCGACGACACCGGGATCGTCACCATCGGGGCGAGCGGCGCTCCCCCCACCTCGCTGCCGGCCATCTCCGCACCTCCCGACGAGGTGGTCGGGGCAGCCGACGGCTACGTCGATCTGCCGGTGACCCTCAACGCACCCGCGGTGAGCACGGACACGGTCACAGTGAGCTACGCGACCGCCGACGGGTCGGCGACCGGTGGCTACGCCGTCTGCACGGGCTCCAACTCGGCTTATGAAGGCCTGAGCGGCCCCTCACCTTCCCTCCCGGGGTGACCACCGAGATGGTGCGGGTGCCGATCCTCGACTGCGACCACAGTCTCACCCTCGGCTTCCAGACCTTCTTCTTGAAGCTCTCGGGCAACAGCGTCGGCTCCACGATCGTGCGGCCCACTACCCAGATCGACGTGACCGGCGACACCGCCGCGGCGTCCACGCCCGGGCTCTACGTGCGTGACGCGGTGGTCGACGCCGGTGCCGGCACCGTGCAGGTCCCGGTGGTCCTCGGCGGACCCTCCGGTGCCGCCCAGGGTGTGGCGGTCACCGTCCCCTACACCACCCACGACGGCTCGGCCGTGGCGGGGACCGACTACACGACCACGAGCGGCACCCTCACCTTCCCGCCCGGGGAGACCGCCCAGAACATCACCGTGCCCATCCTCGACCGGGCAGGGTCGGCACCGGCCCGGAGCTTCTCGGTGACTCTCGGCAGCGCGACCAACGCCACCGTGGCCGACGACACCGGGATCGTCACCATCGGGGCGAGCGGCGCTACCCCCACCTCGCTGCCGGCCATCTCCGCACCTCCCGACGAGGTAGTCGGGGCAGCCGACGGCTACGTCGATCTGCCGGTGACCCTCAACGCACCCGCGGTGAGCACGGACACGGTCACAGTGAACTACGCGACCGCCGACGGCACGGCGAGCGGTGCCAACGCGGTCTGCACCGGCTCCAACTCGGCTTACGAAGGCCTGAGCGGCTCCCTCACCTTCCTTCCCGGGGTGACCACCGAGATGGTGCGGGTGCCGATCCTCGACTGCGACCGGCGGGACCGGAGACCTTCTTCCTCAGATTGTCGGGGAACAACTCCGGCTCGACCATCGCCCGGAGCAGCGTGACGGTCACCGTCGACGGAACCACGACCGCTCCTGGAGCACCCACCCAGGTGAACGTGACGCCAGGCATCCGGTCGGCGACGGTCAGCTTCGTCGCACCTGCGTCGGACGGAGGCGACCCGATCAACAGCTACACGGTCACCGCGAGCCCAGGAGGTGAGACGGTGACGGGCTTTGCCTCACCGATCACCGTCGCCGGGCTCACCCCCGGCGACGCCTATTCCTTCACTGTGACCGCCACCAACACCGTGGGGACCGGACCGGCATCGGCAACGGTGACCGAGACACTTCCCGCCCCGTTCTTCCCTGTTACCCCGGCTCGGATCTGTGACACGAGATCCAACGGGAATTCGACCCAGTGCGGCGGGAAGACCATCTCGGCGGGTGGGACGCTCACCGTCCAGGTGACCGGCAACGGCGGAGTGCCCGCCGGCGCCACCGCGGTCGTCGCCAACGTGACGGTCACCGGGGCCACCGCAGCCTCCTTCCTCACCGCCTACCCGGACGGGACGGCCCGGCCGCTCGCCTCCAATCTCAACTTCACGGCCGGGGAGAGCGTCCCAAACCTGGTGACCGTGCCGCTCTCTGCAGCGGGGGCGATCGATCTCTACAACGCCTCGGGCTCGGTCAACGTGATCGTCGACGTCGACGGCTACTACGGACCGGGAACCGCCGGCCAGGGCTTCACCTCCCTCACCCCCTCCCGGATCTGCGACACGAGGTCCAACGGCAACTCGACCCCCTGTGTCGGGAAGACCCTCTCGGCCGGCGGGACATTGACGGTCCAGGTGACCGGCAACGGCGGGGTGCCCGCGGGGGCCAGTGCGGTCGTCGCCAACGTGACGGTCACCGGGGGGACCGCGGCCTCCTTCCTCACCGCCTATCCGGACGGGACTATCCGGCCGCTCGCCTCCAATGTCAACTTCACCGCTGGGGAGAGCGTCCCCAACCGGGTGATCATCCCGCTCTCCTCCGCCGGGGCCACTCGACCTCTACAACGCCTTGGGCTCGGTCAACGCGATCGTTGACGTCGACGGCTATTTCTCGTCGGCCACCACGGGCTACTTCGAGCCGGTCTCACCGTCCCGGATCTGTGACACGAGGTCCAACGGGAACTCCACGGAGTGCGTGGGCCAGAGCCTCACCGCCGGCGGCACGCTCGACGTGCAGGTGACCGGGAAGGGCGGGGTGCCTTCCGGGGCCGCCGCGGTCGTCGCCAACGTGACCGCGACCGGGGCCACCGCACCGAGCTACCTCACAGTCTGGCCGGTGGGCGCCTCGAGGCCCCTCGCGTCGGATCTCAACTTCGTCGCCGGAGAGTCGGTGCCCAACCTCTGTGTCGCCAAGCTCTCCTCTGCTGGCGGACTCAACATCTACAACGCCTCGGGCTCGGTGAACGCCCTCGTCGACGTGGCGGGGTGGTTCACCCCTTAGAACGGATCATCCGGACTCGCGATCGATTCGAAAGCTTGCGCACGAACACCCGACGACTGGGGCCCCGGCGCCAAGAGCTAAGGCCGGCTTGGAGAGCCGGGAGCGCCAGGAACCACAATGCAGGCTGTGAGTACCGATCAGCTGCCCACGGCGCGCCCCGAGCCGCTCAGCTCCGCTTGAGCCAGACCGTACGCAACTCCGGCCCGCGCACGTCCCACTCTTCCGCGGTCATCGCGTACCGGACGTGATCCTCCCACTCACCGTTGATCTCGAGATATCCGAGGGCGACCCCCTCGTTGCGCAGCCCGAGCTTCTCCGCGACCCGCCGGCTCGCGAAGTTGCGCGGGATGATCGCGACCTCGATACGGTGGAGCCGCAAGGTCTCGAACGCGAATTGCAACACCACCACGACCGCCTCGGGTACAAGGCCGGAACCGGCCAACTCCTCGTCGATCCAGTAGCCGATCGCACCGTTCTGGAAGGGGCCCCGTTGGATGGAAGAGAGGGTGATCTCGCCGGCGAACCGCCCTTCCAAGAAGATCCCGAAGCCGAACCCCGTTCCGAGCTGGCGCTCCCGCTCCCGCATCGTGCACCGAGCGGCGAAACTGGCGGCGTCCTCGGGCGGCAGCGGTGCACCCTTGGAGCGCGGCTCCCAGGGAACCAGCCACTGCCGACAGCGCGCCCGCACCGCGAGCCACGCGTCGTAGTCGCTCTCGACCAGAGTCGCCAAGCGGACACGCCAGCCGGGCAGCTCGAGCGATCGCACGACCTGCGAGCCGTGCGATCGAAGGCCGTGGCTCATGATCCTCCCCGAAGACGCGGACGAACTCTCACCGGTGAATGGTAGGTCAAGGGTACCGAAGTCGGGAGAGACGAGGTCGCAGCTCCTGGGAGCAGCGACGCGCCGCCGGACCGTGGTCCGTGGGGGTCGGCCACTGACCATGGCAGGGCCCCCACTACCCGGGCGATACCTGCTCTGGTGTCAACTTCTGGTGCGGAACGATCGCGTCGAAAAGCCCCGCGTGCACGATCGAGTAGGGGATGCCCCGCTCGGAGAGCGACCTCGCGAGCGCGGCCTCGTGGAGCTGGCCGGCTTGGAGGTTGAGCGTGCCGAATTGAGCTCCCGCGACGGCCATGTGTGCCGGCGGGACGAACAACCATGCGGGGCGCGCCTCCCGGGCGACCTGCTCGGCGATCGATGCCGACCTGATCTCGTCCCACGGGGTGGGCGAGAACGTCAGATCTCCCCCCGAGAGGAAGTCGAGTTTGTAGGCGACCCAGTAGTTGGCATAGCCCACCCGGATCCTGTCTCGCTCGAGAATGCGTATCTGCTGTTGTGTGGTGGCGTTCGGGTTTCGCTCGAGCAGGCCGTAGGGGCTCTGGCTCACGAGCCAGGCGAATCCGGTGGCGGCAGACGAGAGCACGATCACCATGAGCACCGCGACGGCAACGCGGGCCCCACCCTGAGCCCGATTCACCGCACTGCCTCGGGAGTGCCCATGGGGCCGCCATCGCGCGGTGATCAAGCGTGCGACGCGTTCGCACCCCATGACGACGGTCAGCACCACGAGCGGAGGGAGGTACATCGAGTAGCGGCCGTCGTTCCACCACCAAGCCAACGGGTCGATGGCATAGAGGAAGGGAAAAGCGAGCAGCGCGACGGCCAATGCGCGGCCGCGCCCTCCCTGAACCAAACACACGACGATCGAAAGCACCAGGGCTCCGAGGACCAGCACCTCGGTGACCAGGCCGAGGACACCGGGCAGGAGCGGCCTGCCGTCGATGGTCCGATGGAGACCGAGCTGGAGCGGGAGGACGTCCACGAAGAAGACGTGCAGGTGGCTGACGTAGCCGCCATAGTCGCTCAGGGTGACCCGCGAGGAGTCGAGAGAAGGAAAGCCGTTGGGAACGTTCGCCCACAGCCACGGCAACGCCCCGACCGCCGCACCGATCAGTGACACCCCGATCCGTGCCAACCAGAACCGCGGCCCGCGTGCCTTCCAGGTGCCGACGGCGGCGCCGAGGAAGAGCAGGGCTGACGGAACCAGAAAGAAGACGGCCTCCGGGGACGCCCACCACCCGAGGCCCACCAGCAGCCCGAACCCGGCCAGATCGAGGTACGTGGCGTGCCCGTCAAGGACGCGCAGTGACATCAAGAGGGTGGCTACTCCGATCAGAAGCGCCACGTTGTGGAAGCCGTACTCGGTGGTGTTCGTCGCACCGAACATGGGGACCGTCCAGACGACGACGCCTGCCAGCGCGGCGATCCATCGATCGTCGACCAGCCGGAGTGCTGCACGCCAGGTCAGGAGCGCGGTGACCCCCATGAGGATTGCCGGGACGATCGTCAGTGACAACGAACTCTGCCCGGCGACTCCGAAGACCGCTGCCACCACAAAGGGCTCGACTCCTCCATAGACCTGTCCCCAGAAGAACGCGGTGAAGTGGCCATGGAGGATCTCGTGCGCCATCAGCCCGACGACGGCTTGGTCGGAGTCGAGGGTGACGTGCGTGAGCAACCAGGCTCTGCCGAGGACACCAGCCGCAATCCCCAGTGCCACGAGTGACCCGCCGATCACTGGCCAGAGGAGGTGATGACGGCCCGGCTCCAGCACCGGAGGCGCGACGCCAGTGGGTTCGGTCACGGGGACGGTGACCTGATCCTCTTCGACCTGCGCCGTCATTCGAGGGTCAACCTGCAGCCTTCTGTGGTAGGCACGGGCGCGTACGACCCTGCATGGTAGATCGGCCACGGAGGTTGCTTGCGTGCAGCCTCTCTTCAGGGCCGGACATCGGCTCCAGCCGCTCGCGCTACCACGAACGGGGCGGTTTCAAACTGCAACTGGGAGTGCGCAGACCCGGAGCCGACCCGACCCGGGCCTTCGAGGATCGCTCGTCTTGTGTCAGAGATCTCCGTCGCTCGCCGCCCACATGACGAAGCCTCCTGACGACGCCCATGGCGCACCGAGCGCGGCGGTAAAGAGCTCGACGACCGCATTGCTGCCACGTGTCGCACGGTCGACGACGATCAAGCGGACGTGGTAGTTGGCCAATGTCTCCCTGGTCGTCGCGACGAGAGCGGGCCCCTCCGCCGGCGCGGGACCGTAGCGGGAGGACCCTTCCTGTCGGGCGAGGAACCGCTGGAGCCCGTCGGGGTGCATCCGTGCCGGAAAGAGGAGGTATCCGTCGACCATCTCGGGGTGTTCGCCGCGTCCACCGAGGAGCCGGAAGCGGAAATCGTCGGTCAGCTGCCAACTGAGGGCGGATGGGTCGTAGGAGTCGGCGTAGGGATAGGTGAGCGCGATCGGGTCCTCCGGCGGGATGGCACGCTGGATCGCCGCCGGCAGTACCGGGACCTGCTGATCCGCGACGGGCCAGCGCGGCAGCCAGGTGAGCGCCGCGAGCCCGGTGAGTACGACCGTCACGAGCCAGGCAAGGGTTCTTCGACGCCCGCGATCACGACGCGAGGTCGATGCTCGGCCGCTCGTCGTCGCCACCTCTGACGGCACTCGTCGAAGGTCGTCGAGCCCGAACGCGAGCAGGGCCGCGAAAGACCCTGCGGTGATCAACGAAAAGCGGACCGCGAGAGTGTTGTCGAGGAGCGGGACGTGGGTGAGGACGAGGAATGGGAGGGGTATCCCAGTGGTGTGGCCGTCGATCTTCAGGTGGCCGCCGAGCGAGAGGATCCCCGAGGTGACCAGACACACCAGCGCGAGGCGGGTGCGCCCGCGGTGCCGCGACCTCCAGGCGAGAAGACCGCCGGCGAGGAGAAGGGGCACACCGAGGTACCCGTCGGCCTCGGAGAGGTTCCCCGCGGCCAGGCGCTGGCCGAGCGAGGTGAGGCCGAAGGAGACCCGCTGCAAAGGGCCTGGGGCGACGAAGCTCAGCGCGTCGTTGACGTAGGAGTTCAGCGCACCTTGGGCGGGAAGGGTGTAGTGCTGCGGTCCCGCCAGGATCATCCAGACCGGGTAGGCGAGGAGAACCGCGGCGATTGCCGCCGCGAGGAGAAGCGGGCGGACGAGGCGCCTCGACACCTCTCGGGCTCCGGCAGGATGACCGGCGATCACCGTCACCAGCGCGACGAGAGCGACCACCGCCACCATCGCCATCACCTCGGGCTCGGTCAAGAACTGCGCGACCACCAGCAGCCCGAGCAATGAACCGTTCCGGCGGGTGCTGCCGTCTCCCGCGACGATGCGGCTGAGCACGAGCGCGATCAGAGGCGGCCAGGGGGCGAAGACGAGGACGAGGTGGCCGAGGCCCTGGCCGACCATGTACGGCGAGAAGCCGTAGAGGAGGCCCCCGAAGGCCGCCGCGGGCCACCAGACGTCCCAACGGCGCAGCACGAAGTACGCGGCGCATGCGGAGGCAGGCATCGCGAGGACCATCAGGAGATTGGCCTGCCAGATCGGACCCAGTACGCCCGATAGCGGGATGGTCAGCGCGCCGAGCAAGGGTGCCTCGGTGTTCTGTGCGAGGTTGATCCCCGTCGGGACGTACATCGAGTTGCTGAAGAACGGGTTGAGGCCGTGCGCGGCAGCGTGGGGCACCCAGGCAAGGAACCAGGTGGCGAGGATCGAGTCGCCGCTCGTCCCGAAGAGATGGGACCCCCCGACGGTGATGAGCGGCCAGTACGCGAGCACCCCGAGCACGACGTAACCGGCGATGACGCAAAGCGATCGGAGTGACCCCGAGGTTTTCGCCGCGGGCGGAGTCGGCGTCCGACCCGGCTCCTCGACGGTGCGTGCGACGGCGTGGGCTACTGCCATGGTCCCTTTCGTGTGGATGCAGGGCGCACAGCTTGCACAAGGACGCTGTCTGGCCTCGACTCGGCTCAGACTAACGAACGGTCGCTCCGGAGGACGGCCACGGCGCGCTCCGTTCGGTCGGACCCTTCCCGCGTGGCTCACCTGGGGCGGAGAATGGCCACCGGTCGACGGGGCCGAGGCCCGCGGCGGGGGGCGTCGGCACCACGACGCAGTGGCTGGCCGAGTGGCCGGCCCGCGTCGGTCTGCTCGATGCGACGCCTACGCCCGAGCACCGGCGAGTTAGAAGAACTTCGCCCCTTCCGGTCTCCGACCTCTGACGATCAAGCCTGGGCGCCCAAGCGTTTGCGGGCCTCCCAGCTGGCGATTCGCTGGGTCCCTATAGCCTGCTCGCAACATGCGCCGAACATCGGATGAAGTGTTGAGGCACGATCCGTGCACGGTGCGGTTGCTCATGAAGACCACGTCGCCGGCCTTGGCGGGCACGGCAGTGGTGTCCTCGAGCCGATATTGATCTACCGGCAGATGGGGTTGGCAAGGTCCTTCCGCGGTCTCCGTGATATGAGGAAGCGGGCCAAGTCGATGAGAACCGTCCAAGAAACGTAATTCCCCGTTCTGGGCATTGGTGTCGTCGAGGTGGATCAACGCCTCGACGTAGCGCATCGTCTCGTGGGGGTAGTAGGCCTCGTCCTGGTGGGTCGGAAACGGCTGACCTGTCTCGGGGGGTTTCACAAGTAGCGTCGATTGATGGAATTCAACGGCCTCCGATGCCAGAAGCTCCGCCGCTGCATCCACCACTGCGGGGTCGGTCAGTGCGCGCATCAATGCAGCGCTGTAGAAGTGCGGATCGGCCAGCACGATCAATTCCACTTTGTCTGCCTCGGAGCCGAGGAGCGCTTCCCTCCACGGCCCTGACCATCCCTTCGATCGCGTCGCCCACGCGTCGATCACCCAGTCAAGTTCTTTTCTCAACTCCTGAACTTCTGGTGGTGAAAAGAGAGCGCTCACCCTCAGGTAGCCATGTTCCCAAAAAAAATCGACGTCGTCGCGCTTGATCGTCTTTCTGCGCTTCATCATCCCTCGGCATGTCCCTTTGATTCCCGCAGATACATGTGTCCCTCGACCGGAAAGTACCGCCGCGCCACGCGATCTGGCTCAGCTTCAACTCACGCGCGGCAAATTCTTTCGCCGTCCTCCTCGTTCACCCTCTCCCGATGCTAGGAGAAATGACCGGCCCCATGGGGTATGCGATGAAAGGGCTACCGTGGGAACGAATCCATGTCGCGAGGCCCCTTCCCCCGTTCGCGTCCGGTGCTCCAGCCGGTCAGACGTGCATTCGCGTATCGTAGCGCCGGTGACCGAGACCTCAGAAAGTGGTCCTCGCCTCCTCATAGGCCGGAGTGATGACAGACACGGGCCGGGCTCGTCCGAAGTGTGCGCGACCGAGCTCCGACTCGAACTCTCGGACCCGGGTGTCCGTAAGAGGACGGCTGGGAACGAACTGTTGCCGTCGGTTTGCGTGGTCGTCGCTTACTTCGTTCTCGGATTGATCGCGTACGGGCCAGCCCTGACTCACATTTCCAGCCGTCTCTTCAGCATCACCGGCGATTTCTCGCTCTGGATCTGGATGATGTCGTGGACGACCCATGCGGTCACCCACGGGCTGAACCCGTTCTTCAGCAATGCCCTCTTCGTTCCGACCGGTCTCAACCTCGCTGAAAACACGTCGGCTCCTCTGCTCAGCCTTCTGACCATGCCGACCTCCTGGTTGTGGGGTCCGATCGTCTCGGCGAATCTCGTGATGGTCGTTGCCATGCCCATCTCTGCGACGTCGGCCTTCGTGGTCTTGCGCAAATGGCGGGTCTGGTGGCCGGCGGCTGCGCTCGGAGGCCTTGCCTACGGCTTCTCGCCGTACATGATCGGGCAGGCCGCGGGCCACCCCCAGCTTCTCATGGTCCCGATACCACCGCTGATTGCGCTGTCCCTGTCTCGGGTCGTGCAACGGAGCGGATCCCCGACAAGACTCGGCATAGAGCTGGGCCTGCTCGTGGCGGCGCAGTTCCTCATCTCTCCTGAGATCCTCGCCACGACCGCGCTCTTCGCGGCTCTGGCGCTTGGGTATCTGGCATTGCGCCGCATCGACGCCTTCCGGGAAGGTGCACGGTCGATAGCTCGGTCCTCTGGCATCGCCGCGCTCACGGTCACCCTGATCATTGCGTACCCGGTCTGGATGATGCTTGCAGGACCCCAGCATTTCGTCGGCCCGACCATTCCCGCCGTCAACTACTTCCACAACGACCTCTGGAGCAGCATCATCCCGGGACCGCTCCAGCAGGTCTCGTTCGGGAAGCAGTTCCTGGGCAACCCCGGGATCAACTACACGGAAGCCGGCGGTTATCTGGGGATCGCCGTTCTCGCGGCGGTGGTCATCCTTGCGTGGCGAGGACGTAGAAGCCTGCGGATGCAACTGGCTGTACTGCTGCTCCTCGCCTCCCTAGTCCTAGCTCTCGGGCCACATCTTCAGGTCGGCGGGCATCTCACCGGCTTGCCCCTACCCTTCATCGTCCTCGATCACCTCCCACTCCTCGACAACATCCTTCCCAGTCGGATCAACTTCGAGGTGGGAGCCTGCGCGGCGGCCGTGATCGCCTTCGGTCTCGACGATGTGCACAACCGTCCGGTCCCCCGACATCGCCTGGGGACGTCCGGACACACCCGCACACGACTCGCGGCGGTGGCCGCGGCTGTCGTTCTCGTGGCCCTTGTCGCGACTCAGCTTCCGCGATGGCCGTATCAGAGCCGGACCGTATCCGTGCTACCCACGGCAATACGGCAGGCCGTTCCCGCTGGCGATCCCGTTGCGATCACCTTCCCGTACGTGATGACCAATCTGGAGCCGCAGCCCTTGATCTGGCAAGCGGACGACGGGTTCGCGTTTCGGATGCTCGGTGGCCGCGCCGACCACCCCGATAAAGATGGGAAGGCTACGACGACCCCCGCCCCCATGAGCCCACCCCAGTTGCAACAGTTCCTCGCAGCCGAGGACAACGACCCCTTGGTCTCCTACGGAGGGTCACCAGCAGTGACCAAGCAGCTACTTGTCGAGGTTCGAGAGGTCCTCGACGTGTATCGCGTCCGGTTGGTGATCGTGGACCGCGCGGTCCGGGGAGGTGATCAGGTCACCTCGATGTTCACGAGCGCGCTCGGACCCCCCAAGGTGTCGTCGGGTGAATTCCGATTATGGGCTGACTGGAAGCGATAGTCGCGTTTGCACGCCGACTGGTTTCAAGCCTCAGAGCCGATCGGCGGCGGGAGGGTCAGACGCGTAGTCCCCTTGGGTGGTTGCCACTCGAAGGCCCACACTCCGTCCCCCGATGTCAACATTCGAGCGTGCAGCTGATCACGCACGAAACTGATGTAGGCGTTGTTGTCCGCAAGCGAAGCGCGGTCGTGTGCCGGGTCGATCACGAACACCACCTCTCGCTCGCTGATCGGGTAAGTGTGACCCGATTTGAGGAAATACACGGACGGGCGAGCCGAAAACCTACCCATGATGCCGTGCGCGGCGAAGACCTCGGCCCGAGTTGGAGTGAGCGCGAGCGCCCGGTCCAGCTGCGAGCTTGCGCCCGGAGTTACCTGGTCGATCGCCCAACGCACACTGCCCGGCGACGTCGTGACCCCGTATGTCAAGGCCTGGACGGTCAGGAGGAGCCCGACGAGGAGGCCTGGGGCCCACCCGTACTTGAAGCGTTGGGCCAGCCAGACCAGCACCGTCACCGTGCCGAACAGCAGGAAGGGAAACGCCGCCGCGCTCTGGAACGGTTCGAAGATGAATCCGTACTGGGCGCTGAGCGCGTTGCAGGTGAGGACGACGAAGGGGACGCCGAAACCCCACGCAGACGCCAGTCCGATTACTCCGACCGGTTTCATCAACGTGTAGATGGCGCCGAGGCGATGGTGCAGTTGATCGATGACACGTGAGGGATGGGTCACCATCCCGACCACGAGCACAACAAGTCCGGACGCGCCGTGCAGCGTGTTCCGCCCTGCGAGGTACGAATAGCTCACGTCGATGCCCGATCCTGCGTTCGCCCCGATCAGCGAGATCAAGACCGACCAGGCAAGAGCGACGACGATGATCTGCACACCCTGGCGACGGGAGTCCCTCCCTGCAAGAACGGCGGAAAGGCCGAGCCCGATCAGGGTCACCGTGGCGAAGGATCCACAGAGCAGCGTCAAACCGACCCAGATCCACGCCCTCCGACCGCGCCCGCGCCAGAGGTCGCGCCCCGCGAGCACGAGGAAGAACGCGCTGAGCGGTTCCATGTGGAAATCGAACAGGAGGGTCCGATAGGCCTCCGGGTTCACCACGATCACCGCCAGGACCACGATGGCGACGCCGACGCCGACGGTCCATCGCAGTTTCTTCCTCTGGAGGTAGTCGACAATCCACAGATATGTGACGAGACCGGTTCCCGCGACCGCGATGTCCTGGATCCAGAGCAGCGTCAACGAAGAGGGGAAGACGAGGTGGAGAAGCGCCAGCGGCCAGATGATCAGCTCGAAGTCGCTCTTCAAAAACGTGTAGGGCCCGTAGACGGTCACGAAGGGGTTGAGATGGCCCTGTCCGATCAGCGACCACGCCTGGTTGTAGGTACCGAAATCCTGCCCGACGAAGTTGCGTCCGTAGAGAATCGTCGAGAAGGTGACCAATCCGACGAACCACAACCCGATCACGATCGCGCCCGCGCCACGGAGCATCGACCACCGTTGGCGCAGGATGCGCTCGCGCCGACGATCGACCTGTACCGTGTCGCCGGCAGAGGAGGTCTCGGTCGGTCGGTCGCCGTCGACGTCGCCGCCTGGAACCGCGTCACTCAACGAGGAGGCGTTGCCCGGTCGTCGTGTGACGTGCGGTGGTCGGTTGCCAACCCCCGCGGTGTCCACCGTCACCAGGTCACCTCAGGAGAGGACGGGGACCAACCCGGCGTCGGTCGCGTCGTAACCGGCCGGACCCCTTCGCCGCCAGGTAGACGTCTCGGTGATCGGCGACGACCCGGTCCCAGCGGAGGGACCGGGCACGGCGAGACGCACGGGCGGCGAGCTTATCCTGCAGCGACCCGTCGAGCAGGACCCGGCGAAGCGCACTTTCGAGGCCGACCGGGTCGGTGCGGTCGACGGTCAGGACCACGTCGCGCGAGTCGGAGAAGATCGGTTCGTCGGTGACGACGATGGCTCGCTCGAGGGGAAGGATGAATCGAAGCGCTGCGCTGGAGGACTCGCCGGTGTTCTGGTACGGCAGGACGATCGCGTCGGCGGCCCGGAGCAGCATTCGTGCGACTTCGTCGGGAAGGTACTCGGTGATGAGCAAGACGTTGTCGTCCATCCCGCGCTCCGCGATCTCTTTGCGGAGCTCCGCCTCGTACTCCTTGGACTCGATGTTCGGATAGCTCGCACAGGGCGCGAGGCAGCAGGATGTCGGGGAGCTCGGTGCGCAAAGCGTCCACCGCCCGGACCAGGTCGAGCGTCCCCTTGTGAGGAAGAAGGAATCCGAACGTGGCGACGATCGGACGAGACCCGACTCGGAGATGCTCCCGAGCTTCCACCGGCAAGAGCACGGGCGGCGGGGCGGTACCGATCGGGATGATCGTCACGTTGTCGACCACACCCATCTCCGCCAGATAGGACGCGTCGACCTCCTGATGCACGATCAGACCATCGACCTTCGCCAGCGTGTCCCGGATCTGGCGGAGGCTCAGCAACTCACCGCGGTCGTCGTAGTCGAGCGTCCGGTGGAGCGTGACGACGACGCCTTTGTCGTCGAGGAGTCGCTCGATCAGCTCGGCCATTCTGCCGAATTCGAAGAAGCCGAAGTTGAACTGGATGTGGACGACCTCCGCGGTCGAGAGCCCGAGTGCATCCTCCAGTGCATCGAGGTCGGGCTCCCAACGGTCCTTCCAGGTTCGGACCACGCCGAGCTCGGCGATCGGGTCGATCGGCTCGATGCCCACCTCGCCGAAGATCTCGTAGTCGACTCGGTCCCTCGAGTGGCCCACGAGGTAGCGGGAGTTCTCGGCGATGCCGCAACGGTGGTTCCAGCTCGTCACCATTGCCACCTCGAGAGCACCCGACCCTTCTTCCAGGTCGGAGAGGAAGCGAGCCCAACGACCGACCGCGGCATCCCAGGAGAAGCGGGTCGTGACCAGCTCCCTGGCTCTGCGCACGCGCTCGGCCACGACGGCCGAACTCGGGTCCGCGACCATCCGCTGCATCTCCTCGGTCAGCTTCACCCGGTCCGGCTCCGCCCACAGCGAGCCGTCGATGTCGAAGTGGCTCTGCGCCGGTTCGAGGGTGAAGGGGACGGTCGCGGCAGTCTCCTCCGAGACGAAGTCGGCAAGCCCCGAGTAGGCGAGGCTGATCACGGGTACGCCGCCGGCCATGGCCTCTGCCACCGGCAGTCCGAATCCCTCACCACGGGCGGGATGCACGTAACAGTCGGCCAGGTGGTAGAGACCCTCGATCTCGCGGTCGTCGAGGTCGCGGTCGATCCATCGGACGTCCGGCGGATTCGGATGGGTCGAACGGAGACGCTCGAGGATCGCTCCGACTTCGTTGTGAGGGTTGGGGAACGTCTTCAGGATCAGCGAGACGTCGTCGGTTCCGTCGAACGCCTCGAAGTACGACTCCAGTAGGACGTCCACGCCCTTCCTGGGAAAGGCCGAGCTCACGTGCAGGAACCGGAAACCTCGAAGACTGTTCACCTCGGGCGCAGAGGTGGTTGCCGAGGGGTCGGGCGCCTCGACCCCGTTGCCGACCACGCAGATCGGCACGGTGACCCCGGAATCACGAAGGACCTCCCGCACGAACTCGGACATCACGCCGATCCCGTCGAGGTACCGGTTGAAGTCGTCCACCATCTCCGGCGGAACGAGGCTCTCCTCCCATCCGAAGTACTCGCAGGTGATCCCTCCCGGGGTGTCGATGACGCGTGGTGGGTACATCTGGCGGATCACGACATCAGGAAACGGCACCAGCTCCGCTCGACGGTAGAGGGCTGCAGCCTCTGGCACCTTTGCCAGGTCGGACTCTGCCGGCACGTAGTCCCCGGGTCCCTCCGTCGCGTAGACCGAGACCGCCAGCTCGGGTGCTCGATCGAGTCCGAGAGCGAGCTTCCGGTTCATGAGCGCCAGGCTGTAGCTGGTCTCGAAGGGACCTTGCACCTGGATCTCTAGAGGTGGCTTCGAGCCAGCGGCTCGGTCCACGATCCGCTCGAGGAGATGCCGGATGTCGAACGCACCGACTCTTTGGACCCGCGTGAATTGTCGTTCGATCAACCGCTCACGGAGATCCGGGTCCGACTGGACCGCCCGTACCGTGGCCGCGACGAGTGGGGGCTCCTTGCTGCGCAACAGGACACCCGCCCCACCCATCGTCTCGGGGATCGCGGCGGCGCCGAAGGCGACGACCGGGACCCCGGCCGCCATCGCCTCGAGGATCGGGACCCCGAAACCTTCGTGCTCACTCATCGAGACGAAGACTCCGGCACCTGCGAAGGCGAGTCGCAGTTGGCGGTCGGACACCTTGCCGAGCAAGGCGACCCGATCCTTGACGCCACAACGCGCTGCCTCCGCGCGCACGGTTCCGACGTATTCCTCATCTGACAGATCACCCACCAACACGAGACGCGCATCGCTCCCGAAGGCGTCGACGTAGAGCGAGAAGGCGGTGACCAACTCGTGCTGGCATTTGTTCCCGACCAGGCGGCCGACGAACAGCCAGTCGTCCGATGCCTGGTGGCGCTGCGGTTGGACGAACTCGCTGAAGTCCACCCGCACCGGTAGGACTTCGACCCGGCGAAATCCGGCGGCCAGCAACTCGCGGCGGTTGAAGTTGGAGACTGCGACGCCGAAGAGTGCCCTTCGCGCCAGCAGGCGCAGTTGCTCTCTTCCGAGTTGGATGTAGCGGCGGACTCCCTCGTCCACGAAGTACTCCTCCGGAGTCACGTTGTGGTACACGACGACGATGTCGTTCGGGAGGGCGAGGACGTCGTCGAACGCGTCGTGCCCGATGGAGTGATGAGCCAGAAGAAGTTCGGACTCGGATCCGAGATAGTGGTGGATCGAGAGGATCTTGCCGGTCAGAGCCGGGGGGATATGTTCCGCGAAGATCTCCGAGTGGTAACCCATCTCCTGGAGGACGACCTGCAACTGCAGCATCTGGTTGGTGATCGCGTCGCCCATCGCCGTCCCGGAATGGAACTGGTGGACGCCCTTGTAGCGCTTCACTTCGTCGCGACGATCATGTAGTCCTGGTAACCGAAGACGTTGCGCAACAGCTCGTCGACCGCCTCGCCCAGCGCGTCGTCGGGCAGTCGGTCGGCCAGAGCGAGCGTCGGGTGCGGCGAGCGCTCCTCCAACTGGACCCTGCTGAAGCCGACCTGCTCACAGATGAATCGGAGCGTCTCCGGGTGCACCGGTCGTACATGTGAGGTGTCGGCGTAGAAGTGGTTGCCGATGGCGAACGAGCTCCTCGGGTTGATCGTCTCGACGACCAGCACGCCACCGGTTCGCAGCGAGCGGAGGGCCAGCCGGACCAGCTGCTCGAGCTCGGGCGTGATCAGGTGCTCGACGACCTGAGCACAGAAGATCCCCTTCAGCGAAGACTCCTCCGTCTGCGAGAGGAAGTGAATGCCGTCGTCCACCACGGCCGGCAGCCCCTTTCTCGTGCAGACGTCGACCATCCCGGCGTCGGTGTCCACACCGAGTACCTCGTGGCCTTCGTGACGGAGCAACTCGAGCATCTCCCCTCTGCCACACCCGATGTCGACGACGAGGCCCGGTTCGGACGGCGGAGGGAAGAGGGTCAGGTACCGCTCCTGAGCTTTTTGGACCTCCCCCGACTCTCCTCGGAAGACGTCCTCGAAGCCCGCGTAGTCGATGTCCGCGCCGGTGACGCCGATCGCCCCGAGCCGGTCGACGAGTCCCGACAGCTCTCGTGAGAGCGGAAGCAGGTCGTCCTTCATGGCGAACCCCTCGAAGACCTTCCGCAGCTCGGAGGTCACCCCGCGCATGTCGTCGAGCTCTTGTAGTGCGCGCCGCACCCGTTCGTTCGCCGTCACCGACAGGAGCCGCAGCCTCGCATTCTCGCGTCGCAAGTCGTCGAGCTCGGCATCCACGCGCCGAAGGGTGGTGACGATCGAAGAGGCGAGGACGACGGCTTGACCGTCGTAGTCCTTCTGGAGGACCCACCGCGGCTCGACGTACCAGCTGGTCAGTCTCCGGACCACTCGCTTCACCAGGGAACCGACCCGACCCCTCGGTCCACGGGCCCCGCTCAGGTCCGGAGGGTTGAGCTCGCCGTGGGCCACGCTCATCGCGTGCAGGACCGGACCGGTGTCAGCGTCGCGGCCGGCGTGGCGGGCTTCGGTCACGGGGAGCCCGGCGGCGTCGATCACTGCGAGAAGGTCGTTGACCCGCTGGACGAGGGTTTCCTGGGATATGACCTGCCCGTCGACGTCCAGCATCAAACTCCTCGGACTCTTCTCGAACTCGCTCACCGGAACGGCGTGAGCTTATCTTCCACCAGGTCGGCCACTCCTACATCGACCTCGGCAGAAACGAGCTCCGGAGCGCTAGCCGGCGGCCAATTGGCTCGCCACGAGTCCGTCGAGGATGTCCGCCTCGGACACCAGGCACTCATCGAAATCGAGACGGGTCATGACCGCGGCGAGGATCATCGCACCCGCGACGATCACGTCCTCGCGGCCAGGGACCATCCCCGCGCGGTCGAGCCGTGCCGAACGGTCCTCCGATGCGAGGGTCCGGTACCAGTCCATCACGTCGGTCACCGTCAGGATCGAATGATGGATCCGGTCGCTCTCGTAGTCGGTCAGTCCCAGCCGGAGCGCGGCGAGCGTGGTGATGGTTCCGGCGAGGCCGATCAGGCGGCGACGCGCCGAGTAGACGCGGATGCTCGCTCACCGCCTCGTCGAGCTCCTTCGAGACCGCTGACTCCGCGCTCAACAACTCGCTCGCAGTCGGTGGGTCGGATCCGAGGTAGCGCTCGGTGACCCGGACGCAACCGATCTGCAGCGAGTCCACTTCGAGTTCGGGGTCCTCCGGCCCGGTGCCGGCGACGAGCTCGGTCGACCCTCCCCCGATGTCGAGCACGAGGAAGGGTCCCTCCGCATTGTCGAGATCGGAGAGCGCTCCGGTCAGCGAGAGCCGTCCCTCTTCGACACCGGTGAGGACCTCGACCGGGTAACCGGTCACTTCGGCCGCCGGACCGAGGAAGTCCTCCCCATTCGACGCATCCCGCGCGGCCGAGGTGGCGACGACCCTGCCTCGCCGGACGTGATAGCGGTCCATCAGTTTGCGGTAGTCCCTGAGCACCGAGAGACAGCGATCGATCGCCTCGGGCGAGAGCATCCCGGTCTCGTCGACACCTTCGCCGAGCCGTGTGATCCGCATCTGTCGCTCGAGCGGCGCGCCGTACGGGTCCGTGACGAACAAGCGGGTGGAGTTCGTCCCGCAATCGATGGCCGCCACCGCGCCGCCCGGACGCATGCCATCCTTGTTACCACGGTGGACGGCAGATCCACCACACCTGGTGCGGCACCACCCTCACTCCATGTGCAGGCCGATCTGACCCGCGGTCCACTCCCCTACCGGATCGTCGCCGCCCGCCAACCACCATGCGAGATGCGCGTGGAGGCACTTCACGCCTTGCTTGGTCCCCCCGACTCCGCCCGACGGGCGCGGGCCGCGATGCTCGGAGGCGATCAGTGCGTCGCGTTCCGCCTTGTAGCGCAGATGGGCGTCCGCGAGCCGATCGGCGTCGACCGCCTCCTCGGCCGCGCGCACGCCACCTGCGGACTCGAGCCGGCTCACCGCCTCCCGCAGCGTCGGATCGCTCAGCCAGTAGCGGGTCGGCATCGGCGTGCCGTCGAAGAGGAAGGGCGGATTGGCGATCACCGCCGGCGAACCGTCCTCGGCGCGCACCACCACCGCGAAGGTGCCCGCCGGTTCGCGACCGAGTTGGGAGGTGACGAGCTCGACATCGCGTTCGCTCGGTGAGTCGGTGTCGGGGTCGGGGTGACGGGGGGCCGGGTCAGCGGCGGACATCAGCGGCGGACATCAGACGCACAGCAGCGGCGGGCAGCGGAGATCACTTCCAGAATTCGAGCGTGTCGCTCACCCGTGACCAGAAGCTCGACGGGGTCGCGGAACTGCCCGTCGCCGCGCCCGACGCGCCACCCGAACCTTTTTGGGGTGGCGTCGCCGCGACACCCGACGGCAGTCCGGGATCGGGCGACATCGAAGGAGCGTCCGACGGAGCGACCAGTGGCTGATCGGCCGGATCGCCCGTCGTGGCCGAGTCGGGCGTCGTGCTCCGGGTGCCTGCCGGCGGCAGGATGTCGAAGAGGGTCTGGCCCTTTGGGATCAGTTGGTAGTCCTGGCGCGCCAAACGGGCGATCTCGGCGTTCGAGCTCAACTGATGCTCTTGTTCGGTGAGCATGCGGTTCTGGTGCTGGAGCCCGGCCAGCTGAGCCGACGCTGCGGCCAGTTGCCCGTGTTGTGCCCAGAGGGTCGAGGCCGGAAAGCCGACGACGAGGATGACCACTGCCACCAGTGCGGCGAGGACGACGGGCACCCGGTTCCGGCGGTCGGCACGAGCCGAGCCGGACTTCGGCCGCCGAGCGCGACGCGGAAGTCCGAGCCTCCTCTTCGCAGCGGGCTTCCGCGCAGAAGCGGCGCTCTGCTTCTTCGTCTTCCCGGTCGCCGCCGACCGAGCACTCGGCCGTCGAGAGCGAGACCGGCGGACCGCGCGTTGGCGGTTCTCGCGCGTCCGTGCGTGGGCTCCCCTGCTCATCGTGCGCTGCTTCGTGTCGCGAGCGCGGCCGCTCCCGGGTACGCGGCTGACTCTCCGAGCCATTCCTCGATGCGCAGAAGCTGGTTGTACTTCGCGACCCGGTCCGACCGGGCAGGAGCGCCGGTCTTGATCAGGCCGCAGTTGGTCGCCACGGCGAGGTCGGCGATCGTGGTGTCCTCGGTCTCACCCGAGCGGTGCGACATCACACATGCGTACGAGGAGCGGGTCGCGAGTGCCATGGTGTCGAGCGTCTCGGTGAGGGTCCCGATCTGGTTGACCTTGATGAGGATCGCGTTGGCCGTGTGCGATTCGATGCCTCGCCGGAGCCGCTCCTCGTCGGTGACGAAGATGTCGTCACCGACCAGCTGGACGGTGTCGCCGAGCCGCTCGGTCAGGATCGCCCACCCGTCCCAGTCGTCCTCTGCCATCCCGTCTTCGATGGACACGATCGGATAGCGGCCGGCTAGTTCGGCCCAGTAGTCGACCATCTCGGCGGGACCGAGCGAACGGCCCTCGCCGCTCAGCACGTAGTGGCCGTCCTTGTACAGCTCGCTCGCCGCGGGATCGAGCGCGATGGCCACTTCTTCCCCGGGGACTCTCCCCGCGGCTTCGATGGCCTCGACCAGGATGCGGACGGCTTCCTCGTTCGACTCGAGGTTCGGTGCGAATCCACCCTCGTCCCCGACGGTGGTGGAGAGGCCGCGCACCTTCAAAACTCCGGCCAGCGAGTGGTAGGTCTCCACACCCCAACGGAGTCCCTCGGAGAAGGAGGCGGCCCCGATCGGCATGATCATGAACTCTTGGAAGTCCACCGAGTTGTCCGCGTGCAGGCCTCCGTTGAGCACGTTCATCATCGGGACCGGCAGCACGTGCGCTCCGGCCCCACCGACCGAGCGGAAAAGCGGAACACCGAGCTCGTCGGCGACCGCCTTGGCGGTCGCGAGGGAGATCCCGAGGATGGCGTTCGCGCCGAGCCGTGCCTTGTTGGGCGTCCCGTCCGCATCGTCCATTGCCAGATCGACCGCGCGTTGGTCGAGCGCGTCCATTCCCTCGAGCACCGCGGCCAGCTCACCGTTGACGTGGGCGACGGCCTCACGCACGCCTTTGCCGCGGTAGCGCTCCTCTCCGTCGCGGAGCTCGACGGCCTCGTGGGATCCGGTCGACGCGCCCGATGGCACGATCGCCCTCCCCACCGATCCCGAGTCGAGCACGACCTCGACCTCGACGGTCGGGTTGCCGCGCGAGTCGAGAACCTCGCGGCCGATGATCTGTTCGATGGAACTCACGGTGCCGACACTCCCGTTTCCGGTGTGGAGAAGCTACCACCGACTCCTTCCCGACCTGGGCATTCTCCCGCCAGGACGCCGGTGGACGGAGGTTCAACCGTAGCGCTCGACCTCGGTGCGGAAGCGTCGTACCCGCGACGCGAGCGCACTTTCGGGATCCACTCCGAGAACCCGGGCGAGGTTCACCAGCGAGAAGAGGAGCTCGCCGATCTGCGACACGTCGGTCGGGCTCGGGGTCTCGGTCGGTGATCCGTGGGCGGCACCTTCCGAGGTCCGCGCGTCCGACTCGAGTCCGGCGACACCGTTTGCGATCCGGAGCGCGTCGTCGGCGACCGATGGCAGGACCATGCCGACCGCGAGCGCTTTTCTCTGGAGCTTGGCGGCGACCGCGAGAGCGGGCAGGGTGGTCGGGATTCCCTCGGTCACGCTCGCCCGGCTCTTCTCCTGCTTCTTGATCGCCTCCCAATCGGACGCGAGTTGCTCGTTCGTACGGTCGCCTGCCGAAGCGAAGACGTGAGGGTGACGCGCAACCAATTTGTCGTGGACCGAGCGCGCGACGTCAGCGAGGGTGAACCTCCCCTCCTCCGCCGCCAGGTTGGAATGGAAGTAGACCTGGAAGAGCAGATCGCCGAGCTCCTCTTCGAGGTGCCCCACCGCGGCAGCCGAGGTGGCCGGATCTGCCGAGGTCGCCGCGTCAACGGCTGAGAACTCGGACTCGACCGCGTCGAGGGCCGCGACCGCGTCGATCGCGTCGAGCACCTCGTGGGTCTCTTCGAGCAGGTGTCGGGCGAGCGAGGCGTGGGTCTGGGCGCGGTCCCAGGGACAACGCTGGCGCAAGGTCCGCACCAGCTCGTCGAGCGCGATCAACTCGCGCGCAACCGGAGCAGCCAGCTCCGGGATCCACAGAGCAGTGAGGTGGTCCGGTTGGACACTCCGGTCGAGCTCTTCCCAGGGGACGTCCCAGATGCGCTCGTCGGCCAGTCCCAAGTGGTGGAGCACCGTGACCGGCAGATCGGGACGGGATTCGACCGCGAGTTTGATCTCCGAGAGGATCGCCAGCGACCAGCATTGCGCGACCAGCAACGGTCCGCGCTCGCCTGCCGCGTCCACCGCGAACGTCTCTCCGTCGACCAAGCGGACACCGGATCTCACCGGATCGACACCGAGGCCCGCCGCCGCCAGGTCGACGAAGGACACGGCCGGGTGGACCACCAGATCGACCTCGCCTGATCGCACCGCGTCGTGATCGGAGAGCAGGACGACGCTCCGCTCTGCCACCGACGGCGAACCGGGAACCGCATAGACCACACGGCCCTCGGCGATCGCCGCGGCAACCAGGTCGTCGACGATCGAGAGGTACACCTCTTCGACCGTCCCCGCCTGTTCGTAGTGGTGGTCGAAGGAGGCAGTCCCGCTGATGCCGGCCGCGGACGGATGCCGACTCGTTCGGAGGAAGGTCGGGCCGCCCTGGTCGAGGAGCGCTCGCGTTTCGGTCGTGATCAGCTCGGGACCGGCCGGCCCGAGCCCGACGACGTCGATCCGCGGCTTGTCATGTGCTCGCACTGCCACCTGCTTACGCCGCCGAGCGGCGGCTCATCAGCCGTCTCCGGCTGGCGTCCCTCCGGACGCGGACAGAAGCGAATGAGGTGGAGGCGACATCGGTGCCACCACTGTCAAGGTCTTCCACGATCCGTACTGCGGATTCACCGCGACGTCGGAGCGCCGGGCGAAGGCGAGGACCTCCGCGTTGACCCGGTCGACGTTGGAACTGGCCTGCAACAGCTCGCGACGAGCGAGGCTCCGAGCCGACGACAGAGGCTCGACCGACTGACTGGTGACCTCGTAGACCACCCAGTCCCCGGTGTTCGGGTCCTGCACCGGCGCGATCGGCGATCCAGCGGTCACGCTCTGCAGCGAGAGCGCCTGCTCGACCTGGGCCTGAGTGACGTCGCATCCGACCTGACCGCCGTTCGCCGCGGTCGTCTGGTCGATCGAGCTCGTGCGGGCCAGGTCGGCAAAGTTCGCACCGCCCTCGAGCTTGGTCACGATTTGCTGCGCCTCCGCCTGGGTGCTCGTGGCGATGAGGCTCACGCAATCGAGGGTGAACAGCGATTGGTTGGCCAGGTAGTAGGCGGCGATGGCCTGGTCGGTGATGCGAGCGCCGTTCGACAGGAGTCGCTCGTCGACCGCCTGATTGCGGATCTGGTCACTCGCCACATCGGAGGGCAGGCCTGCCAACACCTGGGCGCCGGTCATCGCCGCGCCAGCTGCCCAACTGACAACTCGAAGAGGTCCCGGAGGTACCCGCCTGCTGGACTTCGGTCGAGATCGCGCCGTCGAGCGTCGACTCGAGGTCGGTCTTCGCGGTCGCCAGGTCGGACGAGGAGAGGGTGATCCCTTTGGAGGACGCGTACTGGCTGGCCAGAAGGCCCGCGAGCTGATTGTCGAGTACCCCGTCGGCGTAGGCCATGGAGTAGGTGCCCGGTCCCCCTGCTCCTTCGCCGGGTGGCGTCGCGGTCGGGCTCTGGACTTCTTCGAGACAGGCTCCTGCCGCGGTCGACTGCAGCGTGTGGAGCTCGCCGTTCAAATCGTTCACCGAAATCGTCGTACCGTTGGCGGAAGCTGCGTAAGGGACGACGTTGCAGGCGGACACGGCCAACCCGGCCGCGAGGACGACGAGCACCGTCGCGGTGCCGGGGACCAGGCGCTTCACGGCTGGCGATGCTACTGGTTGGGCGAATTCCCGACTGCCGCGGGGCGCGGCTGCGCAGCGCTTTCTTATCCCGCTTTGCGGTTCTTCTCGTCGCCGACCGACCTCTTCTCGTCGACGGCCGGAGCCTCGGCGGGAACCAACTTGTCCAAGAGATCGACCAGCTGCCGGGCGTACCGCTCTCCCTTCGAGGGCGCCTCCATCGGGAACGAGGAGCCGGCGGAGGTCAGCCTGCACCGTCGCCCCGGGCACCAATCGGGTCAGCCTCACTTCCGCCGAGGCGGGAAGGGTGATCGGGGAGATCTTCGCCAGGGCCTCCGCACCGGTTCCCCCCGTACTCGCCGCGCCTCGTCCGCGTACGGCCACGCTCACGTCGGTGATGCCGAGGCGGATGCACTCGGTCCGGAGCAGCGCGACGTCGAGCAGCGCGGCGGCCGGCGCGGGTGGCGGCCCGAAGCGGTCCTCCCACTCGGCACGTACGTCGGCGACCTCGGCCGCGCTCTGCACCGTCGACAGGCGCCGGTAGGCCTCGAGCCGGATGTCCTCCGCCTCGACGTAGGACGGGGGTAGGTGCGCGTCGTCGGGTAGGTCGAGGGAGATCTCGACCGTCTGGCGCGGTGGCTCGCCCTTCAGCTCGGCCACCGCCTCGGAGACCAGCTGGACGTAGAGGTCGTAGCCGATGGCTGCGATGTGGCCCGACTGATCGCGACCGAGCAGGTTCCCCGCACCGCGGATCTGGAGGTCGCGCAGCGCGATCTTGAAACCCGACCCGAGCTCGTTGTGGTCGCCGATCGTTCTCAGCCGTTCGTAGGCCTGTTCCGAGAGGACCCGGTCGACCGGATGGAAGAGGTATGCGTAGGCGCGCTGTCCGGCGCGACCGACCCTCCCGCGCAGCTGGTGGAGTTGACCGAGACCGAGCAGGTCGGACCGATCCACCACCAAGGTGTTGACCATCGGCATGTCGATCCCCGATTCGATGATCGTCGTGCAGACGAGGACGTCGTAGGCGCCCTCCCAGAAGTCGAGCACGACCTTCTCGAGCGAGCCCTCGTCCATCTGGCCGTGCGCGATCGCGATCCGCGCCTCGGGCGCCATGTCCTGCACACGCTGCGCCACCGAGTCGATGTCCTCGACCCGGTTGTGGACGTAGAAGACCTGGCCCTCTCGTAGGAGCTCACGGCGGATCGCCTCGGAGGCGGCCGCGACATCGAACTCGCCCACGTGGGTGAGGATCGGGCGGCGGGCAGCCGGCGGTGTGTTGACCATCGAGAGATCGCGGATGCCGGTGAGGGCCATCTCGAGAGTGCGCGGGATCGGGTTGGCAGTGAGGGTGAGGACGTCGATCGCTTCGGTCATCGCCTTGATCGCCTCTTTGTGAGTGACCCCGAAGCGCTGCTCCTCGTCGACCACGAGCAACCCGAGCTTCTTGAAGGTCACGTCGTTCCCGAGCAATCGGTGGGTCCCGATCACCACGTCGACCGACCCGTCGGCCAGGCCAGCGAGCACCTCCCTCGTCTGTGCGGCGGTGAGAAAGCGGCTGAGCATCTCCACCCTCACCGGGAAGGGTGCGTAACGGTCGGCGAAGGTCTGGGTGTGCTGGGTCGCGAGCAACGTGGTCGGCACGAGCACCGCCACCTGGTAACCGTCCTGAACTGCCTTGAACGCGGCCCTGATCGCGACCTCGGTCTTGCCGAAGCCGACGTCACCGCAGACCAGGCGATCCATGGGACGCGGCTGCTCCATGTCGGCCTTCACCTCTTCGATCGCTCGCTGTTGATCGACGGTCTCGACGAACGGGAACGACGACTCGAGCTCCGCCTGCCAGGGAGTGTCGGGTCCGAAGGCGTGGCCCTCGACCTGGAGGCGCCTGCGGTAGAGGGCGACCAGCTCCTCGGCGACCTCGTGCACCGCGGCGCGCGCCCGGGCGCGGGCCCGCTGCCACTCCGAGCCGCCGAGCCGGCTGACCGTGGGCGTGTCGCCACCTGCGTAGGGAGTGAGCAGGTCGATCTGGTCCGTAGGGAGGTAGAGCTTGTCCCCCGCCCTGTACTCGAGCAACAGGTAGTCGCGAGTCGATCCACCCATGGTGCGGGTGACCATGCCGCCGTAACGGGCGACCCCGTGCTGTCGGTGGACGACGAAGTTGCCGGGCGCCAGGTCGTCGAAGAACCCGTCGACCGGCCGGGCGCGGGCCCGTGCTTGACGATGGGGTCGGCGCCGTCCCGATACGTCCGACTCGGTCAACACCGCGACCCGGCTTCTCGGGGAGCACGAAGCCCCGATCGAGCGCGGCGACCACGAGGCGAGCACCCGGGGTGGTGAGGTCGACCTGCCCGACGTCGTCTCTCACCACCTGCACGGTGACCCCTTCGGCCGCGAGGATCTCCGACGTCCGGTCCGCCGCGCCGAGACTCGGGGAGCAGAGCACGACCGAGTACCCCGACTCGACCAGCCCGGAGATCTGCAGGGCCAACTTCGAGGCATCGCCGAGAATCGGTTCCCAGCCACGGGACTCGACGAACGGTACGTCGGGTCCCTCGGCCGACGGCACCAACGAGAGGACACCCGCATCGGTGTCCGCGAGCAGCCGGTCGAAGGGGAGGTGGAGTCGTGGCGCGTCCACCCCGTCCTCGAGGCCCCACGTCGAGGCCAGCGCGTCGGCGAGCGCGGTCTCCTCTTCGAGGAGCTCGTGGGCGCGGTCGCGCACGCGTCGCGGCTCCACGAGCACCACCAGCGAGTCGCCGGCGAGGAGGTCGGTCACCAGGGCCTCCTCCGGTGACAACCACGGCAGCCACGACTCCATCCCGTCGAAGAGGCTCGCCGTCGCTCAGCTGTTCCCACTGGTGACGCCCCCAGGGTGCCTCGCCCACCAGGTTGGCCGCCCTGGCGCGCATCGCCTCGTCGGGAAGCACTTCCCGGCACCCGAACAGCTCGACCGAAGCGAGGTCTCCGGTCGATCGCTGGTCGGCCACGTCGAAGGCAGTGAGCCGGTCGACCTCGTCGCCGAAGAGATCGATCCGCACCGGTGCCTCCTCGGTCGAGGGGAAGACGTCGACGATGCCGCCACGTACCGCCAGTTCGCCGCGGTTTTCGACGATCGGCTCGCGCCGGTAGCCCCGGAGGACGAGGCGTTCGACCAGTTCGTCCACGGACACGCGGTCGCCCTTGCGGACGACGATCGGCTCGGCGGCGGTCCGCCAGGGACCGAGTCGCTGAAGGACGGCCCGGACCGGTGCGACCACGATCGCGGGAGCCTTCCCACCTGCGCTGTCGTCGGGCGGGTCGCCCGGAACCTGGCGGGATGCTGGGTCGCCGAGGCGCCAGAGCAGACGGAGGCGTCGGCCCATGGTCGCGACATCCGGGCTCACCCGCTCGAAGGGAAGGGTCTCCCAGGCGGGGAGGACCTCGACGACCGGCGGTCCGCCCGCGTCTTCGCCCCGGTCGTTGCCGAGGCCGGCCTCGAGGAACTCGGAGAGGTCGTGGGCCAGCTGATCGGCGATCGCCCCGGTGGGGGTGATCACGAGCACCGGCGTGCGGGTGCCGAGTCGGGCGATACCGGCCAGGACGAAGGCTTGGGCAGGGGTGGCCGCCGCGAGGGTCGCAGCGGGCGCGCCGATCACCTCGGTCATCGCAGGTTCGTCGCGCAGGAGGGCAGGGAGCGAGCGGAGGCTCACCAGGCCAGGGTACCGGCGGCGTCTCGGACCTCGGGTGGGCTCACCGAGGCCGGCGCGGCTCCCAACTGAACTGCCGGGCCACCACCACGAGGGCGGCCGCCGCCCAGACCAACATCACCAACAGGTCCCCCGCTCGAAGACCCGACCCCGGGCCGGATTCGAACGAGCTCACCAGCGAGGTGATCATGTGGCGGACCGGGAAGTAGTCGGCGATCTTCGTCAGGACCGAGCCGTTGCTCAGTGGGTAGAAGACGCCCGAGATGAACACGATCGGGAAGTAGATCCCGTTGATCACCGCCGGTGCCGCGTCCGCGTTGGGCACGATCACCGTGACCGCGAGCCCGAGCGCCGAGAACGTCACGATGCCGACCAGCAGGGTCAGCAGCGCCGCCGCCGGATGGTACGGGAAGTGGAGATGGTAGAAGGACATGCCCAGCCCGACGACGAGCACGGTAAGGATCGCGACGTTGATGAGCACGCTGCCCATGATCCCGCCGACGTAGGAGCCGATCGAGATGGGGGTGCCGCGCATCCGCTTGAGGATGCCCATCTCACGGCGATTGCAGATGGTCATCCCGAGATTCGTGTAGCACGCCGCGATGAGACCGAAGGTGAGCATCGCCACGACCGTGTACTGGTCGTACCTGAGTGTGGTGCCCGGCACGCGGAAGTTACCGCCGGAGGTCCCGACGATGATCAGGAAGATGACCGGGAACATCAGGGTGAACACCGCGGCCATCGGGTTCCGCCAGTAGGCCAGCTGCTCGTAGCGGACCTGTTCCGTGGCCACCTTCAGGTCGTTCACTGCGGCTCGTCTCCGGTCTTCGAGTCGCCGGTATCTGAGTCCCCGATCCGGTCGAGTCTCCGGTCAGCGAGAGGTACACGTCCTCGAGCGAGGGCCGGTCGACGGCGAGCCCCGAGAGGACCTCGCCCCGGCCGACGGCCCAGCCGGTGAGCGCGTGCAAGAGCGCGGTCGGCTCGGCGACGTGGAGTTCGACGAACTCACCGCGAAGTTGGGGGACCATGTCGTGCCGGCAAGGGAAGCTCGGCAAGAGCCACGCCCTCGGGCAGTTCGAAGCGAACGGTCGTCTCGCCCCGGTCGCGCCCCCCGAGGGTGTCGGGGGAACCCGACGCGACCACCCGGCCGGCCGCGATGACGGTGACCGAGTCGGCCAGCGCCTGCGCTTCGTCCATGTAGTGGGTGGTGAGCACGACCGTCCGTCCCTGAGCACAGAGCCCGCGCACCACGTCCCATGCCTCTCGCCGCGCCGAGGGGTCGAAGCCGGTCGTCGGCTCGTCGAGAAAGATGAGCTCGGGGTTCCCGACGAGGGCGAGACCGAGGTCGAGCCGGCGCTGTTGGCCTCCGGAGAGGTTCTTCACCCGCGAGCGTGCCTTCTGCTCCAGGCCGACCAGCTCGACGACCTCACCGACCGCCCTTGGACGCGGGTAGAGGTTTGCTCGCTGCTCGACCGCCTCGGTGACCGTCAAGTAGGGCTCCACTGCGCATTCCTGCAGGACGATGCCGACCTTGTCGCGCAACCCGCGGTCGCGCCGTTGCGGGTCCATCCCGAACACCGAGACGGTTCCCGAGTCACGTTCGCGGTATCCCTCGAGGATCTCGACGGCCGTCGTCTTACCGGCACCGTTCGGCCCGAGCAGCGCGACCACCTCGCCACGCGCCACCTCGAAGTCGATGCCACGGAGCGCTGCCGTGGCGCCGTAGGACTTCCTCAGGTCGCGAACCGCGATGACCAGGTCGCCGTCGGCCGACATCTCAGGCGGACATCTCAGTCGACCGCGTTGACCCGACTCATCGTCGCGTCGAAGCCGACGTCCGCGATGGACTCGACTGCGTCCGCCGCCTCTTCGATCGCGGTTTGGAGGAGCTCGCGCTCGGCCCTCGCAGGTCGTTTGAGGACGTAGTCGGCGCCCGACTGACGACCCGGCGGTTTTCCGATGCCGATGCGAACCCGGAGATAGTCACCGGTGTGGAGGTGACGCTCGATCGACTTGAGCCCGTTGTTGCCGGCGTTGCCCCCGCCGGACTTCATCTTCACTCGACCCGGCGGGAGATCGAGCTCGTCGTGGACCACGATCAGGCGGGAGCCAAGCGCGCCGTCCTCTTCCAGCCCTGCCCGGCGCACCAGTGGCGCCACCGCGAGCCCCGACTCGTTCATATAGGTGAGCGGGATCGCCAGCATCACCTTGCGTTCACCGAGTCGCACTTCGCAGGCGAGGGACGACAGGCCCTTCTCGGAACGGAGCCGGCCGCCGTGCCGCTCGGCGAGAAGCCTGACCGCGTCGGCGCCGGCGTTGTGTCGGGTCCCCTCGAATTCGGCACCCGGGTTGCCCAAGCCGACCACCAGCAGGTCGACCTGGCTTCCCGTGCGGCTCGCTCGCCGCCGGTTGCGGAGCAGGATCTAGCCCTCCGCGGGCGACTCGGCCTCGGCCGTCGCGGCGGGAGCGCCCTCGGTGGGGGCTGCGCCCTCGGAAGGTGCCTCGCCCTCGCCCTCGGCGGCCGCTTCGGCCTCCTCCTCGCTGACCTGCACCCGTGGCGGCTGGCCGACGACGACGGTCGTCGCCGGGTCGGTATCCAGTTCCACACCGGCGGGGATCACGATGTCCGAGACGTGCAGGCCGTCGCCGATGGTCAGCTCCGAGATGTCGAGCTCGACCGACGCCGGGATGTCGGCCGGCTTGGCCTTGACCGGAAGCGAGAACAGCAGCTGCTCGACGATGCCGTCGCCGTGCTGCACCTCGACCGCTTCGCCCACCAGGTTGATCGAGACCTCGGCGCTGATGACCTCGTCTCGCCGGACGATCAGGAAGTCGACGTGCGTGACGACGTTCTTGAACGGGTGGCGCTGGATGTCACGGGCGAGGGTCAGGTAGTCCTTCCCGTCCACCTCGAGGGAGAGCAGGGTGTTGAGTCCCGCCTCCCCCGACATGGCCAGCTGGAAGTCCCTCGCACCGACCGCGACCGGGAGCGGCTCGGAGCCGTGCCCGTAGACGACAGCAGGGATCTTGCCCGCCGCCCGAAGGCGCCGGGTGGAGCGCGAACCGATGGTACGACCGGCTTCGGCGACGAGCGTGACTTCGGGCATGAGGGTCTCCTCGGGAGAATCGAGATCGGGCCGGACCGCGGGCAGCACCCGCAGGACGGGCAACAGCCTTCCGGCGGCCCATCACATTACTCGGGTTCGAACGCACCTGGTAAGGCGCTCGCTCGGACCGCAATCCGAGGAGCTCAGCCCGAGGTCACCCCGAGTCGCTCGGCCGTCTCCTCGAACTCGGCGTCGAGCGCCGCCGCCGAGCGCAGTTCGAGGAGGCCGTCGTCCATCAGTCTCTGCTCCAGCTCCCGGTCGTAACGCGTGCAGGCGTTCGAGCACCTCGCGGCTCTTGCGGTCGAGCACCTCGACCTCGCCTTCCATCGGCGTCTCGTTCTCGCGGTGGACGGTGACGTCGGTCTTCTCGTCGAGGAACGCACAGATCCGCTCGACGAACCTCTGGGACTCCGATGCCCACTCGACGATCTCGAGGTGCGCGCGCATCGACTCGTACCCTTCGCCGTGAAGCGCCTTGCGCGTCAGACGACGGGCTGCCCGGGCGTCGGGTGGGGTCCGGCGGAGGAGCAATTGACGGGCGATCGCACTGTCGGCCGCCGGCCAGATGTGAGGTGATCGCAGGAACTCGGAGAGGCTCCCCCGCGCGCTCACCAGTGCGGTCCGGCCCCACTCGCCCCACTGGTCGACCACTTCGTCGGGTCGTGACTGCCAGTACCGGTAGAGGCTCAGCACCCGCGAACGGGGCTCACGCACCTGCAGCGCCAGTGTGCGGCAACCCGAATCGAGAAGGAGCTGGCCCGAGTAGTGACCCATCACCAGGCGGTGCTCGTCGCAGATCTCCCGCAGCTGACCGTCCTCGACGAAGTCGTCACGGGTCGAGGGCGGGAGGACTCCGACGTCGACGCTCGCCACCAGCTCGCGGTCGAAGTAAGGCGCCGTGGCATGGCTGCCGTCGAGCTCGCGCAACACGGTGCGGACGGCGATCCCGCCGGACTTGGGGACGTGAACGACACCGAGGGTCCCCTCGGTCGTCGTCCGCGCGGTCTCGATGCTCAACGCGTCGTCCCTCTCGTGTCACCCCACCGCACGGTCGTGACCCTCTGCCGAGAGGACGCCACGGCGGGGCGTTGCAGTACCGGCGATGGTAATCGGCAGGCCGCCCGAGGCAGCGCTGCCCGAGGCGGCGCTTCCTCACGGGGAGCGAGGCTCAGACCAGGTTCTCTCCGTGGAAGATCTCCGAGACCGAGGTGTCCTCGAACACCGCGTCGATGGCGTCGGAGATGAGCTTCGCGACCGAGAGCACCTCGAGCTTGTCGAACCAGCGGTCCCGCGGGATCGGCAGGGTGTTGGTCACGACCACCCTGGTCAGCGACGAGTTCTTGAGGCGGTCCACCGCCGGGTCGGAGAGGACCGCATGGGTCGCCATGCACCACACCTCCCCTGCGCCCCGCTCGACCAGCAGATCGGCCGCCGCGACGATGGTGCCCGCGGTGTCGATCATGTCGTCGATCAGCACGCACTGGCGCCCGTCGACGTCACCCACCACCTGCAGCGCCTGCACCTCGTTGGCCACTCCCCGCGGGCGGCGCTTGTGGACCACCGCCAGGTCGGCGTTGAGATGCTGGCTGTAACGCTCGGCCACCTTGACCCGACCCGCGTCGGGCGCGACCACCACCAGGTCGTCCTCACGGTGGGTGCGGAGGTATTCGACCATCACCGGGGCCGCGATCAGGTGGTCGAAGGGGACGTCGAAGAAGCCCTGGATCTGGCCCGAGTGGAGGTCCACGCTCATCACCCGGTCGGCGCCGGCAGCCGAGAGCATGTCCGCCACCAACTTGGCGGTGATCGGCTCGCGCCCGGTCGCCTTGCGGTCCTGACGCGAGTAGCCGTAGTAGGGGCAGACCGCGGTGATGCGCTTGGCGGAGGCTCGCTTGGCGGCGTCGATCATGATCAGGTGCTCCATGATCGAGTCGTTCACCGGTACGGAGTGGGTCTGCACGATGAAGACGTCGGCACCCCTGATCGACGAGTCGAATCGGCAGTGGATCTCACCGTTCGCGAACTCACGGAGATTGGCCTCACCGAGCTCGACGTCCAGCTGTCCTGCGATCTCGGCGGCGAGTTCGGGATGGGAACGGCCGGACACCAGCACCAATCGCCGGCGTGGGGTGAATTCCATGGAAAGACGCTACCGCGCCTTGCGGTCCGCTTCCTGTGACGATGGGCCCACCACCGCACCCGCTCGGATCTCGGTCCCCTCGGGGAGCACCGCGAAGGGCCCCACCCGTGCGTCGGCACCGATCGTCGCACGGCGGCAGATGCTCGACTCGACCACCGCGCCCTCGCCGACCGTGGTGTCGACGAGGCGTGAGTTCGGCCCGATCTCCGCGTGCGCGCCGATCACGCACTCGCCGTGCAGCATGACGCCCGGAAGGAGCACCGCGTCCGGCTCGAGGGTCACGTCGACATCGACGTAGGTGGTCTGCGGATCCCACATGGTCACCCCGCGGCGCATCCACCGCTCGTTGATCCGGTCTCGAAGTTCGGCCTCGGCGACGGCGAGCTGGGCACGGTCGTTGACGCCGGCGACCTCCATCGGGTCCTCGACCACCACCGACCCCACGTTGTGCCCCGCTTCGTACAGCACGGTCACGAGATCGGTGAGGTAGTACTCGCCCTGCGCGTTGGACGGGGTCAGGCGGCGCAGCGCGGGCGCGAGCACGCCCCGCTTGAAGCAGTAGATCGAGGTGTTGACCTCGCGGACTTCCCGCTCCTCGTCGGTTGCGTCGTCGTGCTCGACGACCCGGGCGACCGCGTCGTCGCGTCCACGGACCACCCGCCCATAGCCGGCGGGTTCCTCGACGACCGCGGTGAGCAGAGTGGCCGCCGCCCCCGAGATCCGGTGTGCCTCGAGCAGCGAGGCGAGCGTCACCGGGCGGAGCAGCGGAGTGTCGCCCGGCAGGACCACCACGTCGCCGTCTTCGCCGCCCTCGTCGTCGGGCAGGCCGGTCAGCGCCACCGACATCGCGTCCCCGGTACCGCGCGGCTCACCCTGTTCGACGAACTCGATCGAGAGTCCCAACGGTGCGTGCTCGACGAGCGTCTTGGTCAACCACTCCGCACGATGGCCGACGACCACCACCACGCGCGTCACCGGGAGATCGCGTAGCGAGTCGAGGACGTGGAGCACCATCGGCCTGCCACAGAGCCGATGAAGGGGCTTCGGCCGCGTCGACCGCATGCGAGTCCCCTCTCCCGCCGCCAGCACGACCGCAGACAGCGGTCGGGGGCTGCTCGGTGCCGTCGTACGGGCCATGGGCCTATTCTTCCCACGTCGGCACGCAACGTGCGACCCGGAGCCTCCTTCGTCGCCGCACGTCGCCGGACCGTCGACGAACCACGCTCATGCCCGTCCTCGCCACCAACGTCGACCCCAGCTCGGAGACGTACCGCGCCAATTACCTCGCGCTCGAGACCGCATTGTCCGAGGTCGCCGCAGAACTCGACAAGGCTCGCGCCGGTGGCGGCGAGCGCTACGTCACCCGACACCGCGAGCGCGGAAAGCTGCCGGCCCGCGAGCGGATCGAGCTCCTCTTGGACCGCGACTCGGCGTTCCTCGAGCTGGCCCCCCTGGCGGCATGGGGAACCGAGTACCACGTCGGCGCCGCTTCCATCCTCGGCATCGGCGTCGTGGAGGGCACCGAATGCCTCATCTCGGCGAACGACCCGACGGTGCGGGGCGGCGCGATGAACCCCTTCTCGTTCCGGAAAGGCGCACGTGGCGCCGACATCGCGCTCCAGAACCGTCTTCCCTCGATCAACCTGGTCGAGTCGGGCGGCGCCGACCTCCCGGCGCAGGCAGAGCTGTTCATCCCCGGTGGACGGGCCTTCCGCGACCTCACCCGGCGGTCGGCGGCCGCGCTCCCCACCATTGCGCTCGTCTTCGGCAACTCGACCGCAGGGGGCGCATACGTGCCGGGCATGAGCGACTACATCGTGATGATCGAGCAGCGCTCCAAGGTCTTCCTCGGGGGCCCGCCCCTGGTCAAGATGGCGACCGGCGAGGAATCGACCGACGAGGAGCTCGGCGGCGCCTCGATGCACGCCCGGATCTCCGGCCTCGCCGACGAGCTCGCCACCGACGAGCTCGACGCCATTCGGATCGGGCGCCAGATCGTCAGCCGCCTCCACTGGCGCAAGCAGGGCCCGGGCCCCTCGATGGCCGCCGACGAGCCCGTCCACGATCCCGAGGAGCTGCTCGGGATCGCCTCCGCCGACCCGAAGGTGCCCTTCGATCCCCGCGAGGTGCTCGCCCGGGTCGTCGACGGCTCCCGGTTCGACGAGTTCAAGCCGCTCTACGGCACCAGCCTGGTGACCGGGTGGGCGTCGATCCACGGCTATCCGATCGGGGTGCTGGCCAACCACCGCGGCGTGCTCTTCTCCGAGGAAGCCCACAAGGCGACCCAGTTCATCCAGCTGGCCAACCAGATCGACGTCCCCCTGCTGTTCCTCCAGAACACGACGGGCTACATGGTCGGCAAGGAGTACGAGCAGCGGGGCATCATCAAGGACGGGGCGATGATGATCAACGCCGTCTCCAACTCGTCGGTCCCCCACCTCACGGTCAACATCGGGGCGTCCTACGGCGCGGGCAACTACGGGATGTGCGGTCGTGCCTACGAGCCACGCTTCCTCTTCGCCTGGCCCAACGCGCGCTCCGCGGTGATGGGTCCCGGCCCAGCTGGCCGGCGTGCTCTCCATCGTGGGCCGGCAGTCCGCGGCGGCGAGGGGCGAGGCCTTCGACGAGGAGGCCGACGCAGCCATGCGGGAGATGGTCGAGGCCCAGATCGAGGCCGAGTCGCTCCCCCTGTTCCTCACCGCACGGCTCTACGACGACGGCATCATCGATCCGCGCGACACCCGTACGGTGCTCGGCATCTGCCTGTCGGTCATCGACAACCAGCCGATCACCGGCACCCGCGGTTACGGCGTGTTCCGACCGTGAGGCGCGAGCGGAACGACGAGGCGAGGACGCCGCGGCGGCTCATCGATCGCCTCCTCGTCGCCAACCGCGGTGAGATCGCGCGTCGGGTGATCGCGACTGCGTCGTCGATGGGGATCTCGACGGTGGCGGTCTTCTCCGACGCCGACGCGGAAAGTCCGCACGTGGAGGAGGCCGACCTCGCGGTGCGTCTACCGGGCGTCCTCCCCGCCGAAACCTACCTGCGCGGCGATCTGCTGCTCGAGGCGGCGATGCGCACCGGGGCCACTGCGGTCCACCCGGGTTACGGGTTCCTGTCGGAGTCGGCCGCCTTCGCGGAAGAGGTGACCGCGGCCGGGCTGGCGTGGGTCGGACCACCGGCCTCGGCGATCGAGGCGATGGGCTCGAAGATCGGCGCGAAGGAGCTCATGCGGGAAGCGGGGGTACCGACGCTGCCTTCCCTCACCGTCGGCGACGCGCTGCCCGAAGAGGCCGAGCTGAAGGCGATCGGCTGGCCATTGCTGGTCAAGGCCTCGGCCGGGGGTGGCGGGCGCGGCATGCGTATCGTCGCCGGGCCCGAGGAGCTCGCCGATGCCCTCTCGTCGGCACGACGCGAGGCTGCCGCAGTCGTTCGGGGACGACACGGTCTTCCTCGAGCGGTACCTCGAGGGGCCACGTCACATCGAGGTGCAGGTGATCGCGGACTCCTTCGGCGAGACGGTCGCGCTCTTCGAACGCGAGTGCAGCATCCAGCGGCGCCACCAGAAGATCATCGAGGAGGCCCCCGCACCGACCATCACGGCCGAGCTCCGGTCGACCTTGTCGGAGGCGGCGGTGGCCGCGGCCCGAGCCGTGAGGTATGTGAACGCGGGGACGGTCGAGTTCGTGGTCGGAACGGGCGACGGCGAGGGCACCGATCCCTACTTCCTCGAGATGAACACCCGCCTGCAGGTGGAACACCCGGTGACCGAGGCGGTGACCGGGCTCGACCTGGTCCGTCTCCAGCTGCTGATCGCCGCCGGTGCACCCCTCCCCCGCGAGGTCCACGATGCCGCGGAACGCGGGCCGCTCGGGCACGCGGTCGAGGCACGCCTCTACGCGGAGGACCCCGCGAAGGAGTGGCTGCCCTCCACCGGCACCTTGCAGCGCTTCGAGATCGCCAGGCGAGGCACCGTCCGTGTCGACACCGGGGTCCGTTCGGGCAGCGTGGTGAGTCCGTACTACGACCCGATGCTCGCCAAGGTGATCGTCCATGCGCCGAGCCGGGTCGAGGCCAGCGCGTCGCTCGCGTCGACCCTCGCCGCAAGCCGCATCCACGGGGTGGTCACCAACCGCGACCTGCTCGTCCGGACCTTGCGTCACCCCGCGTTCGTGGCCGGCGAGACGGACACCGGCTTCCTCGAGCGACACGGGCTCGAGCGGCTCGCCGCGCCCCTCGCCGACGATCAAGCCCTCGCCCGTCACGCGGTCGCCGCGGCGCTCGCCGCACAATCCGACGCGGCGGCACGACGCCCGAGTGCAGCCGAGCGTGCCGAGCGGCTTCCGCAACAACGGTGCCGCGGTGCAAGAGGTGGCTTTCGAGTCCGGACGGGGCACCGTGTCGGTCGGCTACGCGTTCGACCGGCGCGGTCGACGGCTTTCGATCCTCCGTGTCGACGGCGAGCCGAGTGGTCTCGCGGCGCCGAGGATCACCCCCGGGGCAGTCGACCTCTCCGACGAGCGAGGCGTCCTTCGCTCCTATCGGGTCGAGCGGGTCGGCGCGACGTCCTACGTCGACGGACCCGACGGGAGTTCCACCCTGGTCGAGCACGAGCGGCTCCCGGCCGGTGCCGAGCAGGCGGCCGCCGGTTCGGCCCTCGCGCCGATGCCGGGCGGTGTCGTGCGGGTGGCGGTCGCTCCGGGAGACGTCGTCGAAGCCGGCCAGGTTCTCGTCGTCCTCGAGGCGATGAAGATGGAGCACGCCGTCCACGCCGCAGCAGCCGGCACGGTGGTGTCGGTCGAGGTGGCCGAAGGCGACCAGGTCGAGACAGGTCGCGTCCTCGCGATCGTGGACGCCGACCAGGGCGGTGGCGAAGGTGGCGAAGGCCGATGAGCGAGCCGCTGCGGATCGCCAATTGCTCGGGATTCTTCGGCGACCGCCTGTCCGCGGCGCGCGAGATGGTGGAAGACGGACCGATCGACGTCCTGACCGGTGACTGGCTGGCCGAGCTCACCATGCTCATCCTTTGGAAGGGGCGCCAGCGCGACCCGTCGGCGGGATGGGCGCGCACGTTCCTCACCCAGATGGAAGAGGTGCTCGGTACCTGCGTCGACCGCGGGATCAAGGTGGTGACCAACGCAGGCGGTCTCAACCCCGGCGGCCTCGCCGACCAGGTCCGTCAGCTGTCGGATCGGTTGGGCGTCGCGGTGTCGGTCGCCCACGTCGAGGGCGACGACCTCTTCGCCCGCATCGGGGACTTGAGAGAGGCCGGTCAGCATCTCGACCATCTCGACACCGGCCAGCCGTTGGCCACCGCCACCGGCGAGGTGGTGTCGGCCAACGCGTACCTCGGCGGCTGGCCGATCGTCGAGGCCCTCCGCGGCGGGGCCGACGTGGTGGTCTGCCCACGGGTGACCGACGCGTCGCTCGTCGTCGGGCCGGCGGCCTGGCACCACGGGTGGAAGCCGAGTGACTGGGACCGGCTGGCCGGCGCGGTCGTCGCCGGCCACGTGATCGAGTGCGGCGCGCAGGCGACCGGTGGCAACTACGCCTTCTTCACCGAGGTTGCCGATCTCGAACACCCCGGCTTCCCCATCGCGGAGGTCGCGGCCGACGGTTCCTCGGTGATCACCAAGCATCCGGGCACCGGCGGAACGGTCTCGATCGGCACGGTGACCGCACAGCTGCTCTACGAGATCGCCGGGCCCGAGTACCCGAACACCGACGTCGTCGCCTGCTTCGACGCGGTCCACCTCGAAGCAGTTACCCCCGACCGGGTGCGCATCTCGGGGACGACCGGCCGGCCCGCACCGCGCGACCTGAAGGTCTCGATCAACCTGCTCGGCGGGTGGCGGAATTCGATGACCTTCGTTCTGACCGGGCTCGAGATCGAAGAGAAGGCGGCGCTGACCATCCGGACGCTCGAGAAGGCACTCGGCGGAAGCGGTCAGTTCGGCGCGTTCGACGCACAGCTGGTCCGCACCGACAAGGTCGACGCCCCGACCGAAGCCGAGGCAACCGCCCAATTGCGGATCACCGTGAAGGACGTCGATCACGAGCGGGTCGGGCGACGGTTCTCGAGCGCGGCGACCGAGCTCGCGCTGGCCGGCTACCCGGGGCTGCATCTGACGGCGCCTCCCGGGGACGCCGCGGCGTACGGGGTCTTCTGGCCGGCCCTCGTCCCCGCGGAGCTGGTGGTGCCCACGGTTGTGCACGCCGACGGGCGCCGGGTCGAGGTCCGAAACGATGCCAACCTCGGCGGCGGCCCCCCGACGGCCGCAACGACCGGTGAGGACGAGGGCAGCGACCGGAATGGCCGGAGCGACATCGCCAAGCGTCGGCTCCCCCTCGGCACCCTGGTCGGCGCGAGATCCGGCGACAAAGGTGGCAACGCGAACGTCGGGCTCTGGACCCGTACGGCAGCGGAGTGGGACTGGCTGGACTCGTTCCTCACCACCGAGCGGTTCCGTAGCCTCCTTCCGGAGGCAGACGGTCTCGACGTCCGTCGCTACCGCTTCCCCAACCTCTCGGCTCTCAACTTCGTGGTCGTCGGGCTCCTCGGCGAAGGGGTCGCCGCCTCGACCCGGCCCGATCCTCAGGCCAAGGGACTCGGGGAGTACCTTCGGAGCCGGCTGGTCGACATACCGATCGAGCTGCTGGCGGACCACGGCACGGAGTAAGGAGGAACGCCATGGACTTCATCGAATCCGACGAGCTGCAGATGCTGCGAGAAGCGGTCGCGTCCATCGCGTCGAAGTTCGGGCACGAGTACTACGTGGCGAAGGCCCATGCCGACGAGCGCACCCCCGAACTCTGGGACGCGGTGGCTGAGGGCGGCTTCCTCGGGGTCAACGTCCCCGAGGAGTACGGAGGCGGCGGCGGGGGAATCTTGGAGCTCGCCGCGGTGCAAGAGGAGCTTGCCGCGGCCGGATGCCCGCTGCTGGTGATCGTGGTGTCGCCGGCGATCTGCGCCACCATCATCGCGAGGTTCGGCACCGACGCCCAGAAGCAGCGCTGGTTGCCCCGCTTCGCGACCGGAGAGCTGAAGATGGCCTTCGCCATCACCGAACCCGACGCCGGCTCGAACTCCCACAACCTCGGGCTCACCGCGACGAAGGACGGGGACCTCTACCGGCTCAACGGATCGAAGTACTACATCTCGGGCGTCGATGAGTGCGAAGCGGTCCTGGTCGTCACCCGATCGGGCGTCGACCCCGACACCGGCCGCGGGCGGCTCTCCCTCTTCGTCGTCGACGTCGACACGCCAGGACTCGACAAGCAGGTGCTCCCGGTCGAGATCACTGCGCCGGAGAAGCAGTTCACCCTTTTCTTCGACAACGTGCAGGTGGAGGCCGACCGGCTGATCGGGACCGAGGGAGACGGGCTGCGCCAGGTCTTCGTCGGACTCAACCCCGAGCGCATCCTTTCGGCCGCGACCGCCAACGGCATCGGGCGCTACGCGCTCGCCAAAGCTGCCGAGTACGCGAAGACACGCGAGGTCTGGGGTACACCGATCGCGCGCCACCAAGGCATCTCCCATCCTCTGGCCAAGTCCAAGATCGAGGTCGAGCTCGCACGGCTGATGACCGACAAGGCGGCCTGGCTCTACGACTACGCAGGCGATTCACCCGCAGCCGGCGAGGCCGCCAACATGGCCAAGTACGCAGCCGCCGAGGCCGCGCTCGGCGCGCTCGATCAGGCGATCCAGACCCACGGCGGGAACGGGATGTCGACCGAGTACGGCCTCGCGGACATGTGGGGCATGACCCGCCTGCTCCGCATCGCGCCGGTCAGCCGCGAGATGATCCTCAACTTCGTCGGTCAGCACTCACTCGGTCTGCCCAAGTCGTACTGAGGGACATCCTCAGCCCCTCGGGCTGAGGATGTCCGCGGGGCCCTCCGGCGGGGTCTCCGCACCTCACAGGCGTGAGTCACAGGCTCACACCCCCTCCGAACAGGTGGAATTACGCGTGGGAAAGCGCGCCCTGGCTTCGTAGCGTGGTCTCAGAGCAATGAACAGCGACGAGGGGCACGGAGGGCGCACGCCGCGTAGCGGCGCTGCTGACGCTCCGCTGAGGGGAGGGGTCACTCAGCGGTCGACTCCACGCGCGCCACTGACCCGGAGGGCCGCCGGCCGGAACCCGGCCACGGCGAACCCGACTCGGGTAGCGGCGCGGCGTGCGCTTTCGATGCGTCGCCTCCGCGAGGACCGCGGCGACGAGGGCATCTCGCTCATCGAGGTGGTGATCGCGCTCATCATCCTCGTCATCACCCTCGTCCCGTTGACCTACGTACTCACTTCGGCGGTGAGCGGGGCGGCGAATGCTCGCCAACAGGAAGCCGCCATCCAGCTCGCGGACTCGTGGGTCGAGATCCTCTCCAACTCGTCACCTCCGACTCAGCCCGACGGTTCGGTTCTGACCAGCTCCTGGGTCACCCCCACCGCGCCACCCGGAACCATCACGCCCAAGTCGACCCTCGCCGGAACCCCCTTCATCGTCCAGTCCCAGTACTCCTACGTGTCGGTGACCGGGCAGTCCGATCTGTGCACCGACGAGGAGCCGCCGAGCTCGAGCCATCCCGGCGTCATCGAACTGCAGGTGAAGGTGTCCTGGGCAAGCAAACGACAGTGGGTCACCGACACCACCAACATCAACTATCCGAGGCCGGGTCTCCAGACCGACGGGTTCCTCGCGGTGCAAGTCAACAACTCGGCGGCGACCGACGTTCACGGCAATCTGCCCGCCACCCGCGTGCAGGCCGTCGCGATCACCGTCTCGGGTGGATCGCTCGCCTCGCCCTTGACGCTGCAGCCCGATGCGAACGGTTGTGCCTTCGCGCAGATTCCTCCGGGGACCTACAACCTGTTGATCGACCAGCCAGGAAGCGGGACGTTGGCCGGTTACGTCGGGAGCCCTCCCTTCGTGGACCCGAGCGGGAACACCTCACCCGCCTTCAGCCCCCCTTCGCCCGAGACGATCTACGTGACCAACGAGACCGCGACCACCGTCACCTTCGACGAGGGGATCACGAGTGCCATCTCCTACGGCGGCGCATCGGCAATCGACGGTGGGGTCACTTGTCCCGGGACTTCTTCTCTGACCTGCCTGACGACGGGTAACGGATCCTCGGGTGCGGTCGCTGCGTGGGGTGGGGACGGGTCGACCTGGTCGTCGACCACCCTCGGCGCTGCCACCGACCTGTCCCAAGTTGCGTGCACCACGGGAAGCTCCCCGACCTGTGTCGCAGTGGGCTACAAGAGGAGCGCGGGGAACAACGTCGGTGTGATTCTGACCACCTCGTCGGATCTCGGGTCGACCTCCGCCGACACGCCGCCGGCCGGGGTGACCGACGTCACCGCCGTGAGCTGTCCCTCGAACAACGGCTGCTATGCGATCGGAACGACCGCGACCGGGCCGGTCCTTCTTGCCGGTGCAGTCGGTCAGACCTCTCCTTCGCAGGACACCTGGGTGGCCATCGCCCCGCCGTCGTCGACCTTCACCTCCCTGTCGTCGGTCGAGTGCGTCCCGACGACGACGACCTGCATGGTCGGCGACTCCTTGTCGGTCAGCGGCGGGGCTTCGTCGCCGGGGATCCTCCGACTCGACGGCGACCCGTCAGCACTCGCCAGCAATCCGAGCTGGACGCCGACCTTCAGTCTCGAGAGCCCACCTCCGGCCCTGACGTCGGTCGGGGCGATCACCTGTCCGACCAGCACCGAGTGCCTTGCCATCGCCACGGGCGACTCGACCAGTGCCACCGATCCGACCATCCTCTCCGCCTCGGTCGCGAACAGCGGTCCTGACACCTGGGACAACGAGTCCACGTTCCCCTCTGGCATGCAATCGGTCACCGGGCTCTCCTGCACGTCCAGCAATTGCGTGGCCATCGGCACTGGCGCGACCGGTGGGCCCGCGGTGTGGACCGGTGACCTCACCGCCTCGCCGGACGACTGGGCACAGGCTCCGAGTGGATATCCGGGCATCCCCACCACGGTCGCCTCGGTCACCTCGGTCGCGTGCGGTGCGACCTCCGGGGGTGACACCGCCGACTGCGTGGTCGCGGGCAACACGACGTCATCGTCCAATCCGAGCGAGCTGCTCGAGGGAACCTTGAACGGTGGATGGGCCTGGAATCAGGTCACCACACCGACCAGCTCACCGGTCCTCTACTACACCGGCCTCGACTGCGTGGCACCGGGTAGTGGCTCCGACTGCGCGGCGACCGCCGCGACCGCCGGCGGCCCGGTAATCGTGACCGCCTCCAAGCCGAACGACAACTCCTGGAACGTGGAGACTCCCTCCTCGTTCTCCGGAAACGTGGTCAACGGGATTCCGCTCCAGACTTCGCCCGCCGGTTCTCCGAGCTGGACGACACAGATCACCCAGGCGCAAGCCACGCCGACCAACGCCACGAGCCTGCCGAGCGTGCTCTACCCGCTGCCGACCGGGTACTCGATCGCCGCCGGTGACTGTCCGGCCGAGGCAACCAACTCTGCGACGGCAGCGCTCGTAGCCCCGCCGGGAGGTACCGCCTCGGTCACCGTTCCGCTTTCACTCCTGCCCCTGGAGGTGGTGAATCCGGCCAACGGGAGCCCGGTCAGCGGCGCGGTGGTCAGGCTCACCTCCACCCAGTGTGCGGCCGACACCTACAGAGTGCCGACCACGGACGCCGAAGGGTTGAGCCACGACTCGATCCCTTACGGGACCTACACCTACACGGTCAACGGAACGGCCGTCACCTACCCCGATCCGAACACCGGACTACCCGACCCGGTGACCCTTGCGTTGGGAATCAACACCGTCACACTGACCAATGGCGCGAGCACCTCGATCTCCCTACCCGGCCCGGTGGTGGTGCCGTCATGATCTCCCCTCGCACACGGCTGGCCGCGCTGAAGGAACGGTGGCACCAGCGATCCCGCGACGACACCGGGGTGACCCTCGTCGAGTTGACCCTGGCATCCACCTTCATGCTCATCGTCCTCACTCTGGTGGGAGTCACGATGAGCGTGATCACCAACATCGAAGGCTCAGTGACCAGCCAGTACGCAGAGTACGACCAAGCCCTGCCTGCCTTGGCCCCGGTCCAAGCGCTACTGCGCGCCGAGGTCGAACCGGCACCAGTGAACGGCGGCGTCCCGACACCGGGCTTCTCCCAATTCGGAACGACGTCGCTCAGCTTCGGGGTCCAGTTCTATGCGGACATCGGAACGGCCTACAACAACCTGACCTCCGCGGGGACGACGGCGGGACCGGCCAAGATCGTCGCCGTCGAGGTCGATCAGAACGGCAATCCGGTGACCGCTCCGAGTAGTGCAAATCCCTCGGTCACCCCGACCAAATGCACCGCAGCGAGTCCGTGCTCCTTCCAGGTGCGCCGGTACCTCCCGATTGTCAATAGCGGGATCTCGACCTGCCCCGGCGTCGGGACGGGTCCGACCTGCCAGTACCCGACCACCTACAAGCTGATCACCAACGCGCTCGACGTGGTGAACAGCCCCGCGGACAACACCGGCGGCGTTCCCAACAATCCGATCTTCGGATACGGGATGCTCGACCCGGCCTGGCCGCAAATTCTGGACACTCCCGGCACTGCGGTGCCGATCTCGAGCGCCGCGATCTACAACAACCAACTCACCGCTCTGAACGCCGCCCCGTACAGCTATGTGACCCCCACCCAGTCGGTCACCGCATGTGCTGCCCCGAACGCCTCCTACCCGACCACGGCCATCGCGTGTCCCCTCGACGCAGTCCAGGACATCTCGATCGATCTCCAGGTCGCGGCCCCCGGCTCGGGCACCAACGGCAACGTCGACAACCAGACGGTGGTCTATCGATACCCGCCGACCGGGGTCGATGGAAGCACCGTCAACTATCCGTACCAGTACACGGCTGTAGTGGGGTGAACAACATGTTCGGATCAGCACTGAAGTGTGTGACGCAGTGGTGGCAGCGGTCGATCGACGACCGCAGGTCCACGAGCAAGGACCTCGGTCAGGCCGCGCTGGTAGCGGTGATCGCCATCTCGGTCCTCGCCAGCTCGATCGCGGCCCTGGTGGTGTCGGAGGTCAACCAGTCCGATCCTCTCCAGCAGGCCAAGTCGGTCGAGATCTACGCGAACCGGGCTCTCGAGGCCGGGGTCAACGCCTACTGGACGGCGTTGAACACCAACCCGAGTCTCGCCCAGTGCAATAGCAACACCAACCAAGTGGGAACCTGCAGTGGCATCGACTACGGCCAGTGGAACTCGGTTCCCGACTCGACGTCGCAGGGTGGATTCCCCGAGTACTACGCATTCGGCAATCCGCAACCGGCCTTCGACCCGGTGACCAATGCCCTGAGCAGTCTGACCGTCGAGGTGGCGGGGGCCGCCAAGGACCCGACGGTTGCCAACCATTACCTCTTCGCAACCGAGAGCATCACGCTCACCCCGAGCAACGGCTTCTTGAAGAACGTCTGGTGGAGCAATTACGAGTCCTACAGCTCGACCGGCAACTACAGCAACTGCAACTACAACTGGAAACTCGGTTACAACATCTCGGGCGCCGGCGCCGGATGCGGGCCCGTCTACTTCGGTCCGGCCGACTACCTGTTCGGGCCGGTCTACACCAACGACTCTGTCTTCGTCGCCGGCACCGGCACGCCTACCTCCTCGCCGTCTTTCGGCCTCACCGGCGCGCCGTCGTCCGTGACCACGGCCGATCCCCATTGTCTGTTCGTCAACAGCACCTACGGGATGAACGGCAGCGACGCCAACTGCGCGTCAGCTGACGGAAGCGTCGCTCTCTACGACACCACCAACAGCTCGGACAACCACGCGGTCGAGACCCCGCCCGCCACCGACACCCAGCTGCAAGTGATCGCCTCCCACAGTGGCTGCCTCTACTCCGGGCCGACCCAGATCAAGCTGAACCCCGACGGAACGATGACCATCGTGAGCCCCGACACCATCGAGAGCTCGGTGAGCGGCCAGACCTGGGACAACAACAACATTCCCAGCAACCTCAACAACTGCCCGAACAACGGCACGGCGCCGCTCCCACCGAACGGCGTCGTCTTCGTCGAGAACGCGCCAGCGAGCCAGACCCAGCAATGGGCGAACCCGCTCGACGATCCGATCAACAACACCGCGACCACCCTCACCGGGAGCCGGAACCCTCCGGTGGCCGGGCAGTCGATCACCCTGACCGCAACCGTGACCTCGGTCAGCAACCAGATCAACAACGGTGCGACCGTTGCGTTCAGCCAGACCACCAAGAACGGGGGCCAGACCCAGACCGCGGTCATCGGATCCTGCTCGGCGCAGACACTGTCGACTCCGGTGGCAGTGACTCCGGCCACGACGCCTCCGACCTTCCAGGCCACCGCGAGTTGCGCGACCACGGAATCCGCCAACGGAACCGGTGCCTTCTCGGCCGCCTACAGCGGCGGCAACTACACCAGCTCCTCCTCGGGCAACCTCGGCCAGACCAACACCCTCAGCCCCGCGCTGTCCTACGGACCCTATGCGCAGGTCACGGCCGGAGGTTGCTCGAGCTGCTACTACGGCCAGACCGGCTCGCCGAACTCCGAGGGTGACGCCTTCGTCAACGGCAGCTTGTCGGGACAGCTCACCATCGGGACCGCGAACAACCTCATCGTCGACGGCAACATCACCTACAACGATTGCAGCTGGACGACGGGCGACGGCGGTTCGACGTTCTGTCCGTACAACAAGAGCGGAACGAACGATTCGCTGGGCCTCATCGCGGAGAACTACGCCGAGATCGGCCGTCCCCTGCTGGCCTCGACCAGTGGGAGCAACCCCACCGTCGCTCCCAGCTGCTCCGGAACCCCGGGTGCGACCTGTGATCCCTCCAACGGTGGGAACGGGATCACCATCGACGCAGCGATCCTGGCGCTCAATCAGTCGTTCGTGGTCAACAACTACGGCGACGCCGCCACCGAGGGGAACCTGACCGTCTACGGTTCGATCCAGCAGTACGCACGAGGTCCCGTCGGCACCTTCAACGGCACGTCACCGGTCACCGGTTACGTGAAGCACTACACCTGGGACCCGCTGCTCGACTTCATCTCGCCACCCAGCTACCTGGTCCCCTCCACCGCGTCGTGGGTGCTCCAAGGAGTCGCAGCCAACGCAGGCGGTGCGTCGGGGCAAGTCGTCTGCCCCAACCTGCCCGCCCCCTACGGCTCGCCCGCGGGGACCTTCCTGACCCAGTACTGCTCGGCGGCGACCGGTGGACTTCCGGGATACCCATCGGCCACGGCACCGTCGCCGCCGATCCTGGGGAGCAACGCGGCAACTGCCAACGCGAACGGAACGGTGTCCGTGACCTGGACCGACCCGTCCAGCAACGGATCCCCGATCACCGGGTACACGGTGATCCCCTACCCGCCGTGCGGGTCGTGCACGGGGACGTCTGTGGCGGGCGGTGGAGCCACCTCGGGGACCGTCACCGGCCTGACCCAAGGCACCACTTACACCTTCACGGTCACTGCGACCAACTCGCTCGGCACCAGTGATCCCTCCAGTCGCTCGAACCCGGTGACCGTTCCGGGTCCCCCGACAGCACCCACGAACGTGGCAGCCGCTGCCCAGCCCAACGGGACGGTGACGGTGAGCTGGACCGATCCGCCGAACCCCGGCTCGCCGATCACCGGTTACACGGTGACTCCGAACCCGGCGTGTCCGTCGTGCACCGGAAAGTCCGTCTCGAGTGGGTCGGCCACTTCCACCAACATCGGAGGACTGACGTCGGGAGCCGCCTACACCTTCACGGTGACGGCCACCAACGCAATCGGCACGAGCCCACAGTCCGCGGCCTCGAATTCGGTCACCACACCGACGGTCCCCGGCGCGCCCGCCATCGGCACGGCGACTGCAGGGACCGGCCAGGCCACCTTGACCTGGACTGCTCCGGGGAGCAACGGCGGCTCGGCGATCACGGGCTACACCGTGACTCCCTACGTCGGGGGATCGGCCCAGACACCGCAGACGTTCGTCTCCACCGCCACGACCGAGGTCGTGACCGGACTGACCAACGGGACGTCGTACACCTTCAAGGTTGCGGCCATCAACGGGGTCGGCACCGGCTCGATGTCGAGCGCATCCAACGCGGTCACCCCGGCCACCGTTCCGGGCGCACCCACGATCGGAACGGCAACAGCTGGTTCGGGTGCCGGCAAGGCGGTGGTCAACTTCACCGCTCCCGGCTCGAACGGCGGATCGCCCATCACCAGCTACACCGTGACCGCGACCGACGTCACCAACTCGGTCCGGGGAGGTCAGACGGCAACGGGAGCCGGCAGCCCGATCACCATCACCGGGCTGCATACCGGTGACCGCTACACGTTCACGGTGAAGGCCACCAACGCGATCGGCACCGGCGCGGCTTCGGGGTCGTCCAACCAGGTCACATCACCGTAAGTCGGTCGTCGACCCGGAGGCACCGGATGCAGTGCTTCCGGGACGACGCTCCGGGGGGAGGGCTCGAACCTCCAACATCTGGCTCCAAAGGCCAGCGTTCTGCCGATTGAACTACCCCGGATCGACCGCCGTATGGCAGCACCACGGTCAGGGTACCTCCGGGCACGCAAAAACCCTCCGACTGCTGTGACGACCTGCGCACCGCAGCACCGGACAATCCCTGCGGAATGCGGTGCGACGGTTTCGAACAGGCCCGGAAGTAGGCTCGCCGCCCGATGAGGGTGCTCGTCGTCGACGACGATCCCGCCGTCAGCGGTGCGCTCAACCGTGCACTCCGCCTCGAGGGCTACGACGTTTCGCTGGCCGGCGACGGCCCGATCGCGCTCGAGCAGATCGCGGTGCGCCCTCCCGACGCGGTCGTGCTGGACATCGGCCTCCCGACCCTGGACGGCCTCGAGGTGTGCCGCCGTCTTCGGGCTGCCGGCGACGACACGCCGGTGCTCATGCTGACCGCCCGGGACGCGGTGAACGACCGGGTGCAGGGACTCGACGCCGGCGCCGACGACTACCTGGTCAAGCCCTTCGCCCTGGCCGAGCTCCTCGCGCGACTCCGGGCCTTGTTGCGTCGCCGGCCCGAGGACACCTCCGAGGAGGTGCTGGCTTTCGGCGATCTCCAGCTCGATCCGGTCACCCGTGAGGCTAAACGGGGCGACCGGCCCTTCTCGCTGACCCGCATCGAGTACGACCTGCTCGAGTTGTTGCTCCGCCACCCGCGCCAGGTCCTCACCCGTGAACTGATCCTCGACCGGGTGTGGGGCTACACCTTCGACTCGGGCACCAATTCCCTCGCCGTCTACATCGGCTACCTCCGGCGGAAGACCGAGCTCGAGGGCGAGCCCCGTCTGATCCACACCGCCCGAGGAGTCGGTTACGTCCTGCGTGAACCATGACCTTCCGCACCCGTCTCGTGCTCGCGGCCACCGCTGCGGTGCTGGTCGTGGTCGTGCTCGGCTCCATCGCGACCTACCTGGTCGCCTACAACTCGTTGGTCGGCTCCATCGACGTGTCACTCAGCGGCGAGGCGCACGCCTTGCTCGAGAGTCCGGGGACGCCGACGATTACCAACGCCTGTAGCACAACGACCATCGGCAACTGCACTCAGGTCGCCTTCAGCTCCGGCACAGCCAGCCAACCGGTCGTCCTGCCGATCAACGACACCGTCAAATCGGTCGCGGCCAGCCAAGGGAAGGGCACCGACGCCTACTTCTCGGCGACCCTCAACAACGTGGCGATCCGGCAGATCGTGACCGCACTCCCACCCGGCTACACCTACAACGACGGCATCTTGAACGGTGTCTCGCCCTTCGTCGAGCTGACCCAGGGCGGCGCGCTGCAGATCACCACCCCGCTCACCGGCGTCAACCACGAACTGCACAACCTGGCCATCGCACTCTGGTTGATCGTGCTGGTCGGGGTCACCCTCGCCGTAATGCTCGGACTCGCCGTCGGTCGGACCGTGCTGCGACCGCTCAACAGCCTGACCCACAACATCGAGTACCTGACGGAGACCACCGACCTGTCGAGCCGTCTCGACCCGGGAGGGCCCGACGAGCTCGGCCGGCTGCGGCGCGCGTTCAACCAGCTCCTCAACGCCCTCGACACCTCACGTGAGAGTCAGCGCCAGCTGGTGCTCGACGCCTCCCACGAGCTCCGCACGCCGCTCACCAGCCTCCGGACCAACATGGAGGTCGCCCGTCGCATGGACGAGCTGGCACCGGAAGAACGCGAGGTTCTGATCGGCGACGTGCTCACCCAGCTCGACGAGCTCACGACTCTGGTCGGCGACCTGGCGGAGCTCGCACGCGGCGAACAGCCGCGCCCGACCCCCGAACCGATCCGCCTCGACACCATCGTCCTCGACGCGGTCGAGATCGCGACGACTCACGGAAGGAGTCGAGGCGTGGCCTTCGACACCTCGGTGGCGCCGAACTGGGTCTCGGGCTCGCCGCCCCGGATCAGTCGGGCGGTCGACAACCTGTTGGACAACGCCCTCAAATGGAGCCCGGACGGCGGGGTGGTGGAGGTCACCTGCGCCGCAGGAGTCGTCGTCGTCCGCGACCACGGGCCGGGTGTCGACGAGAGCGATGCCGAGCACATCTTCGACCGCTTCTACCGTGCGCCGAGCGCCCGTGGCCGACCCGGGTCGGGTCTCGGTCTTGCCATCGTGGCCCAGGTCGCCCGGGACGAAGGCGGAAACGTCACGGTGCAGCGAGCCAACGGAGGCGGGGCCCTGTTCCGCTTCACCCTTCCCGAGGTCGAGTCCCCGAGCTCCTCGAACGGCCCGACCGGACGGTGACGCCGAGACCCCGCTGCCGCCGCGTGGGAGGTGAACCGGGCTTGCGGCGCGTGGCACCGTCCGGGTGAGGTCGGCTAGCGTCCCCGGTCGACATGGGATCCCTGATCAAGAAGCGCCGGAAGCGCATGCGCAAGAAGAAGCACAAGAAGATGCTGAAAGCGACCCGCTGGCAGCGGCGGGCCGCCGGCAAGTAGTCCGGCACCCCTCGATCAGACCGAACGGCCTCCTGCGTCGAGACGCGGCGTGGTCGTGACCTCCGCCAGCAGGCCCCGTTCGGAACCGACTTGTAGCCAGCGTCCGCCCGCGTGCTGGATGGTCGGCACTTCCTCGACCGGACCTTCGACGAACCAGGTCGAACCGCTTCCCGCGAGCTGCGGGTGCCGACCACTTGCCGCGGCGAGCGCCTCCTTCCACTCGAGCAATCGGGGTTCGAGCCGGACCGCCGCTGCTTCGAGATCGTTCGTCGAAGCGGGCTCCGAGCCCCCGTGTCGCTCCGAAGCGAGCTCGTCCCAGGTCTTGTAGACGGCCGAGGTGTCCATCCCGAAGGGAGGGACGAGGAGGCTGAAGGTTCGCTCGAGGTGCGGCAGTGGTTCGACCATCTCGCCGATGCCGCTCACCCGAGCGCGGCCCCCGGTGAGACAGAACGGGACGTCCGCACCGAGTGACGCGGCCAGTTCGACGTCGGTCCGCCCAGCCCACCGGAGCACCGCTGCCGCGTCCGCCGAACCGCCCCCGAGTCCGGCACCGGGAGGGATCCGTTTGACCAGCCGGATCGACGCACGCACGCCGACCGCCTCGAGCGCACGCCGGACGAGGTTGTCAGGGTCGACCGAGACCGGGTCCCACGGCCAGTCAGGCTCCTTGTCGGCGTGGCCGCCCTGGTCGGCAGCGCCGCTCCGGCCGCTCTCGCCAGTCTCGGTCTCGCCGCCGGCGCTATAGGTGACAGTCAGACCTGGCTCGGCTCCGCCGGCGATGTAGAGCGTGTCGAAAAGATTGACAGTGACAAACTCTGCGGCGAGTAGGTGGTAGCCGTCCGGACGCACTCCGGTGACCTCGAGGGACAACGTGAGCTTCGCGGGTGCCCTGACCTCGACCGTTGCAGACTCCACGTGAGCCGGTACCGGCCACCTCTCGGCCGATCACGCCTCCCCGGGCTCCCCGAGGCCCCCCGGGCTCCCACCCGGCCAGCCGCTCCCACCCCTCGAGCGACACCTCCTCGGCCCGCGCCGTCGGAGCGATCCCCGCTGCGGTGAAGGCAGCGGGCTCGACCACACCCTCGAGCGAACGGCGCAACATCTTGCGTCGGTGGGCGAAACCCGCCCGGACCACCGAGAACAGTCGGTCGTAGGCCGGGTTGCCGGGCCCCGCCGGCGACCTCGACGCACCATCGCGCCCGCCCTCGGCACCGTGACGGACGAGGCGCACGACGACCGACTCCACCTTCGGTCGTGGGACGAAGACCGACGGCGGCACCCGTGCGACGACCTTGGCAGTCGCCCAGTACGCGACCTTCACCGACACCGCCCCGTAGGCGGCCTCGCCGGACCGGGCCGCCAGACGCTCCCCCACCTCGCGCTGGACCATCACCAGCAACGAGACGATCCGCGGCGCCTCCTCGAGCACCCGGACGACGAGTGGCACCGCCACGTTGTACGGGAGGTTCGCCACCATCGACCACGAGCCGGCCTCGCGGAGGAGCTCGTCCCAGTCGAGGGTGCGGGCATCGCCCTCCACCACCCGGACACCTCGCGGTTCGACCTGTTCCCGCAGCACCGGCAGGACCGCCGGGTCGACTTCGACCGCGACCACCTCTGCGCCGGTCTCGGCAAGGGCGAGGGTGAGCGAACCGAGCCCCGCTCCGACCTCGACCACGTGGTCACCGGAAGCCACTCCCGACAGCCGCACGATCCGACGAACCGTGTTCGCGTCCGCCACGAAATTCTGACCGAGGGAGCGCCGGGGCCGGAGGTCGTTCGCGACCAGGATCTCTCGGATGTCGCCTCGGCCATGGGTCACTCGGTCAGTGTGTCACCTCGTCGACCCCCACTCACCAGCTCAGCTCGGCGTCGATCACTCCCTGGGAGAGCGGGGCGATCTCGGCGAAGGTCGCGGTGGCCAGGTCGACCGAACGCGAGGTGTCGGTCTCGTAGTCGTCGACGACGCAGCTCACCGACTCGCCGTTCGCAGGATTGGTGATCGTGACCGTGGTGCCGAAGGGGATCCATGGACTCGCACACCGCCCGGCTGGGTGGTCGTAGTAGGTGACGATCCCATGGGTCACCACGCCTTCACCGGTCGCCGGTGCCGGAGCGAGCGTGGTCGTCGTGACCGGCGGAGGGGGCGGGTCGGGAGGCGGATCCGTCGTCGGCGGCGCGGCGGCGACCACCAGCTGAGAGGCCTTCGGCGAACTCCGCTGGGCCACCCGTGGCGCCCGGGTCGGTGCCACCGGGACCGTGCCGGAAACCGTCGTGTCGTAGGCCACCGTCGCCGCCACCGCAGGACCGGGGCGGCCGGCGGACACGTGGTGTGCGGTCCCTCGGCCCGATCGTTCCGAGGTCGCCGAATCGACAGGGAGACGCTCTGGCGCGGCCGATGCCTGTGGGCGGGCGGAAGGTGCGGTCTCCGGCGAGGCGGAGGCCGACGGACCGCTCCGGATCAAGAGCAACGGGATGAACAGCACTGCTCCGCAGAGGGCGAGCGCAGCACCGGGCCGGCCGCTCCTTCGAAGTTTGGTCCTCAGGACTCCACTCTCCTCGTGGGGCTCGTCACCTGTACCCGCAGGAGAGTGCCGACACCACGTCTCCGTCGCAGGCCTCACCGCCCGACCGGGCGGCCCGGGCCGGCTCCTCCGAACCGTCCCGACTCGCGAGACACCTCCGACAATGGCGTCGAATGAAGAACGACCGCACTAGGCGGCCGCGCCAAGAGGCTAGGTCGGTCGCGGGCCGGCGGGCAAACCCGGATCGACCTGGAGATCCGCCTCCGGCGGCCGACCGGCCGCCGATCGCGCGGGTTCTACAGGGAGAACATGGAGAGGGCGTTGGCCGTGGTGAGAGCGGCCAACGTGGCGGTCGGAAGGCCCTTCACCTTGGCAACCGACGCCCCGACCAGCGGCGTCCTCGAGGGTTCGTTGAAGGTCCCCCGGTGGGGCACCGGCGCGAGGAAGGGCGAATCGGTCTCGACGAGGAGCCGGTCGGTCGGGCACAGCTGGGCGGCCTCTCGGACGTCGTCGGCGTTCTTGAAGGTCACGACGCCGGAGAAGGAGAGGGAGGCACCGAGGTCGAGGCACCGGCGGGCCTCTTCGGGTCCGCCGGTGAAGCAGTGGATGATGGTGCGCTCGGGCACGCCTGCCGCCCGGAGGATGTCGAGGGTGTCGTCCCAGGCCTCCCTGGTGTGGACGACCAGGGTCAGGCGATGATCGTTGGCGAGCTCGATCTGGCGCGCGAACGCCTCGCGCTGGACGGGCCTCGGCGAGTGGTCGTAGTGGTAGTCGAGGCCGCACTCCCCGATGGCGACCACCACCTGGTCGAGCGGTGAAGCACGGCGACCGACCTCCTCCGCGAGGAGGGCGTCGAGCGAGTCCACTCCTTCGATCGCGTCATGGGGGTGCAGCCCGATGGTGGCCCAGAGCCGGACTCCCTCGGCGACCGCCACCGAGTCGGGATGGCGCATCTCCCGCACCAGCGAGATGGCCTGTGCCGAGGTCGCCTCGCCGGTTCCGACACAGACCATCCTCGTCACGCCCGCCTCGGCGGCACGTGCGACGGCCGCGGCCAGCGGGGTCGCGTGAGGACCCTCCGACTCGGGGCCGGGGGTCAACTCGGTGGCGAATTCCTCCTGCAGATGGCAGTGGGAGTCGAACCACTCGACCACCGCCTCCGCCACGTGGGACCTCCTAGGCCTCGGCCTTGCGGCGGGGGAAGAGCGGAGCGCCCTTCTCCACCGGGCGGCCGGCCGGGTAGCCGCCCCAGGTGGCCGCGGCGGGAAGCCGTTGGTCGGCCACCTGTCCCTCGAGGCCGATCCTTCGCCAGATCTCCTGGGCGGTGGTGGGCATCGCCGGCACGACGAGGATCGAGACGATCCGCAGCACCTCGAGTGCGCTCCCGAGGGCGGCGTCCACCTCCGGTCCCGGATCGGCCTTCCACGGCTCGGTCGCCTCGAGCTCCGCGTTGGTCTCGCGGATCAGACGCCAGGTCGCCTCGAGCCCGAGGTTGGGCTGGCCCGCGTCCCAGCCGGCCGCGGCCTCGGCGACGACCGCCTCGGCGACTCCGGCCAAACGGCTCGAGGGGTCGGGAGCCGGGCCGATGCCGCCGCACTTCGAGCCCACCACCGTCGAGACCCGTGAGACCAGGTTGCCGAGGTTGTTGGCGAGGTCGGCGTTGTAGCGGGCGGTGATCCCCTCGGCCGAGAACTCGCCGTCGCTGCCGAAGGGGATGTCCCGCAGCAGGTGATAGCGGACCGGGTCGACGCCGTACTCTGCGGTGAGCTCAGCCGGCGCGATCTGGTTGACGCTCGAGTTGGACATCTTCTCGCCTCCGAGCAACAACCAACCGTGAACCTGTACGTGCGCGGGCGGATCGATGCCGGCCGCCATGCACATCGCGGGCCACCACACACAGTGGAAACGGATGATCTCCTTGCCGATCAGGTGGTGCACCGCCGGCCACCAGGCCCTGAACCGCTCCTCGTCGTCGCCGTAGCCGATGGCGGTCAGGTAGTTGACCAGCGCGTCGTACCACACGTAGAAGACGTGGCGTTCGTCCCAGGGGACCCCGACCCCCCAGTCGATCGAGGTCCGGGTGATCGAGATGTCACGCAGTCCGCCCTTGATGAAGCTCAGCGCCTCGTTCCGCTTCCCTTCGGGGACGACCGCGGACGGGTTGGCCTCGTACCAGTCGATCAGGCGCTCCTCGAACGCGCTCAGCCGGAAGAAGTAGTTCTGCTCCTCGAGGTGCTCGACCGGGGTGCGGTGGACCGGGCAGAGCTCGCCGTCTACCAGCTCGTCGGTGGTGTAGTACTGCTCGCACGCCACGCAGTAGAGACCACGGTAGAGGTCCTCGTAGATGAAGCCGTTCTCGTAGATCCGCCCGAGAAAGCGCTGGACCGCGAGGTGATGCCGCGGCTCGGTCGTGCGGATGAAGTCGTCAGACGCGATGTCGAGCCCCGCCCACGCCTCGGCGAAGCGGGCCGCGAGCTGGTCGGTCCAGAGTTGCGGCGCCACCCCCTCTGACGCGGCGGCACGGGCCACCTTCTGGCCGTGCTCGTCGGTGCCGGTGAGGAAGAAGACCTCGTCGCCCACGAGGCGATGCCACCGGGCGAGCGCGTCGGCGTTCACCGTGGTGTACGCGTGCCCCACATGCGGGGCGTCCTTCACGTAGTAGATGGGGGTGGTCACGTAGTAGCGCGGCACTGCCGCCAGCGTACCGATC
>CAVUGU010000006.1:0-34731 GCA_963741055.1 uncultured Acidimicrobiales bacterium
ACGAAATCCCGCAAGAAGACTCCGAATATCCAAGCAGCCACAAGGCAGCGTCGCCAAGGGTCGTGAAAGGAGCGTCGAGGGTCCGTCGGACCTCGAGGCGCTGGAGTACGACCCAAGCCGAGAAGCGTGGCCGGAAGCGGACCCCGGATTCGATGCGCCGGAAGCGCCTGGCGACCATCGATGCCACCCTGCCCGACGCCGAGCCGTTGTCGAAGCTCCACCTGGTCGAAGAGAAGCAGCGCCTGCAGTCCGAGCTCGCCCATACCGGCAAGACGGTCGACCTCGGCTCGCTCGAGAAGGCCTTCGTCAAGGTCGCGCGGCCTTACGGCGAACGAAAGGCATCTCCTACTCCGCGTGGCGAACCGTCGGGGTGACCACGGCGGTCCTCCAGCAGGCGAAGATCCCCCGCACCCGCGGCTGAACCCGGCCTGCCGGTACGGGCTCAGCCTCGTCAGGCGGGTGTCGTCGACACCGGCACCGATGCCGCGCCGGCTGACCCACGGGCGGCAGCACTGAGCAGTGACCGCAGCAGTGGCAAACCATCGGCCGAGCCGAGCAGCGAGTCCGAGGCTCGTTCGGGATGCGGCATGAGCCCGACCACGTTGCGGGCTTCGTTGCAGACGCCCGCGATGTCGTCGACCGAGCCGTTCGGGTTGTCCACGTAGCGGAGCACCACCCGCTCCTCGGCTCGGAGCGCCGCGAGCGTCTCGCGATCGCAGGTGTAATTGCCCTCGAAGTGGTTGATCGGGATCGACAGCTCGGTCCCGACCGCCAGTCCCTCGGTGAGCACTGAGTCGCTCGACTCGACTCGAACGATCGCGTCGGTGCAGAGGAAACGGAGCCCTCGGTTCTTCTGCAGGGCTCCCGGCAGCAGCCCCGCCTCGGTCAGCACCTGGAAGCCGTTGCAGATGCCGACCACCGGACCGCCCGCCGCGGCGAACCGGCTGACTGCCGCCATCACCGGGGAGAACCGGGCGATCGCACCGGGCCGTAGGTAGTCGCCGTGGGCGAATCCGCCGGGGAGCACCAGCGCGTCGTACCCTTCGGCCGAGGAGTCGCCGTGCCAGACCAGGTCGGCACCGCGCCGAGCCGCTCCAATGCGAGCACCACGTCGTGCTCGCAGTTGCTCCCCGGGAAGGTGACGACGCCGACCCGGGGTGCCATCAGACGGTGGCCCCGGTCGGGACGAGCGAGACCGAAGACTCCTCGATCACCGGGTTGGCGAGCAGTCGGTCGGCGACGACGGTGGCCCGTGCGAGCGCTTCGGTCTCGCTACCGGCGACGACTTCGAAGCGGAAGGCTTTGCCGGCTCGCACCCCGCTCACCCCCTCGAGCCCGAGTGCGGGAAGGGCGCGCTCGATGGTCGCGCCTTGCGGGTCGGCGATCCCCTCGCGGAGCCGGACCTCGACCAGCACCGCGTAGCGGTTTGCGCCCGTCGCCGATTCGCTCATCGGCCCCCGCGCTCTCCTCCGAACCATTCCGAGAGCTGCTGTCCGCAGATGCGCTCGTAGGCTTCGACGTAACGGGACGAGGTGGCCGACACGATCTCCTCGGGGAGGGGCGGAGGCGGAGGCTTCTTGTCCCACGGCTGGGTTTCGAGCCAGTCGCGGAGCGGCTGCTTGTCGAACGACGGCGGGTTGGTGCCGGGCGCGCAGTCGTCGGCCGGCCAGAACCTCGACGAGTCCGGGGTCAGCACCTCGTCGCAGATGGAGAGTGCGCCGTCGATGTAACCGAGCTCGAACTTGGTGTCGCAGATGACGATGCCCTGCTGCTCGGCCCTGGCGGAGGCCCGCCCGTACGCGGCGAGACAGAGCTCGGCCGCCGATTCGGCCGCCTCCTTGCCGACGAGATCGGCGGCTTCCTTCATCCCGATGTTGAGGTCGTGGCCCTCGGTGGCCTTGGTCGACGGCGTGAAGATCGGCTCGGGCAGCCGGTCGGCATGACGGAGGCCCTTCGGCATCGGCATCCCGTGGACGGTGCCCTCTCGTTCGTACTCCTTGTAGGCGGACCCGGCGAGATAGCCGCGCACGATGCACTCGATGTCGAGCATGTCGGCCCTGTGCACCAGCATCGAACGGCCGGCCAGCCACTCGAGACCGCCGGGGAGGAGCGCCGCACCGGGGGGGAAGTCGGCGACGTCCGCGCTGATCAAGTGGTTCGGTGCCAGGTCCGACAGCTCGTCGAGCCAGTAGACGCTCATCGCGGTGAGCACCCGGCCCTTCTCGGGGATCGGCTCGGCCATGATCACGTCGAACGCCGAGATGCGGTCGGACGCCACCATCAGCAGCCGACCGTCTCCTGCGTCGTAGAGCTCACGCACCTTCCCCGACTGGATGAGTGCGGGCGGGTCGCTGATCGACGAGGTCATGGGTCGAGCTCCTCCAATGCATCGGTGAACCGGTGGACGTGACGCAGCGTACGGGAGAGGTCGAACGCCTCGTCGAGCGCAGCTGGCGACAAGGTGACCTCGGGGTCCGCATCGAGCACCTCCCGGAACGGCCGGCCCTCCTCCCAGGCGGTCCGAGCATCGCGCTGGACGATGCGGTAGGCGGCGTCACGGTCGAGCCCGCGCACGGACCAGCGCGAGCAGCACCGACTGGCTGAACACCAGCCCGTGGCTGCCGTCGAGCAGGGTGGCCAGGGCTCGCTCGGGGTGGACGACCAGCCCCTCGACGAGACCGGTGGCCTTGCGCAGCATGTAGAGCGTCAGCATCGAGGCGTCGGGGAGCACCACCCGCTCGACCGAGCTGTGGGAGATGTCGCGCTCGTGCCAGAGGGCGACGTCCTCGAGCCCGGCCGACAGATAGCCGCGCAACACCCTCGCCAGGCCCGAGAGCCGCTCCGACAAAACCGGATTCCGCTTGTGGGGCATCGCCGAGCTGCCCTTCTGGCCCGCCCCGAACGGCTCTTCGACCTCGCCGAGCTCGCTCCGGGCGAGGTGGCGGACCTCCGTCGCGATCGACTCGATGGTGGTGCCGACCGAAGCGCACGCGTAGAGGTACTCGGCGTGGCGGTCGCGGGCGATCACCTGGGTGGCCGGTACCGGCACCAGGCCGAGGGAGCGACAGACGTGGGCTTCGACCCTCGGGTCGATGTTCGAGTAGGTGCCGACCGCGCCGGACAGCTTCCCGACCGCCACCCGCTCGCGTGCGCGCCGGAGGCGCTCGACGTCACGTCCGACCTGCAGGGCCCACAGCGAGAACTTGGCGCCGAAGGTGGTCGGCTCGGCGTGCATCCCGTGGGTGCGGCCGGTCACCGGGGTGTCGATGCACTCGCGGGCTCGGGCCCGGAGGGCGCCCATCAGCTGGGAAGCCGCGGCGATCAACAGGTCGGCAGCCTCGGTGAGCGTCGCACAGAGCGCAGTGTCGACCACGTCCGAAGAGGTGAGCCCGTAGTGGATCCACGATCCCTCGGGTGGGCCGATCGCCGACTGCACCACGTCGACGAAGGCAGCCACGTCGTGATCGGTGACCCGCTCGCGGTCGGCGACTTCCTCGACGAAGGCGTCGTCGACCTTCGGCGCGCGCGCCCGGCACGCGGCGGCGACCTCTGCGGGGACCTCGCCGACCTCGGCCCAACCCTCCGTCGCGAGCAGCTCGACCTCGAGCCAGGTGGCGAAGCGGGCGCGGTCGGTGAAGAGCTCGGCCATCTCGGCGGGGGCGTAGCGGGGGATCACAGCGCGACCCGTTCGGCGCTGCGCTCGGACGCGGCGGCGTCGGCGGCGATGTCGGTACGCACCTGCACGCCGGGCCAGTGGATCGCGTCCACGCCGCGATAGGCGCGCTCGCGGGCGAGTGCGAGCGACCCGCCGACGCCGGTGACCCCGAGGACCCGCCCACCCGCGGTGACCACGTCATCCCCCGAGCGTGCGGTCCCGGCGTGGTAGACGCTCACCCCAACGAGTGCCGCCGCAGCCTCGAGACCTTGGATCACGTCGCCGGTCCGCGGCGCCTCCGGGTACCCCTCGGAAGCCAGCACCACGCAGACCGCCGCGTCGGTCGAAAAGCGCGGCACCGAGACGAGCTCGCCCGCCGCGACCTCGGCCAGCAGCGCCGCCACGTCGCCGACCAGTCGGGGGAGGACCACCTGGGTCTCGGGATCGCCGAAGCGCACGTTGAACTCGAGCACCTTCGGGCCGTCTTCGGTGAGCATCAATCCCGCGTAGAGGACTCCCCGGTAGTCGATACCCCTCGCCCGCAGCGCGTTTACCAATGGCGCGACCGCCTCGTCGACCAGGCGGTCGACCATCTCGTCGTCCACGAAGGGGACCGGCGAATACGAGCCCATCCCGCCGGTGTTCCGACCGGTGTCGGCGTCGCCGATCCGCTTGAAGTCCTGCGCGGGCGCGAGCGGCGCGAGCCGTCGCCCGTCGCAGAGGACGAGGAGCGAGCACTCGCGACCCGTTAGCCCCTCTTCGACGACCACACTGCGCCCGGCCTCACCGAAGGCCCGACCGGAGAGCTTCGCCTCGACGTCGTCCGTCGCCTCCTCGATCGAACCGGTCACCAGCACGCCCTTCCCCGCGGCCAGCCCGTCGGTCTTCACGACGTAGGGCCCGGGCAGCGAGCGCAGGAACGCCTTCGCCTCGTCCACCTCCGAGCAGACCGCGAAGCGGGCGCTCGGCACGCCCGATTCGGCGAGCATCTCCTTCATGAAGGCCTTCGATCCCTCGAGGCGGGCGCCGTCCGCGCCGGGCCCGAACACCAGCCGACCCTTGGCTCGCAACCGGTCGGCGAGGCCGTCGACCAGCGGTGCCTCGGGGCCGACGACGTAGAGGTCGGCGTCGATCTCCTCCGGCGCTGCGGCGACACTCGAGATCCGGTGTCCCTCGGGCGTGACGCCGGTGATCCCCGGGTTGCCGGGAGTGACCACCACCTCCGCACTCCGCCCGAGCGCGACCGCGAGCGCGTGCTCACGCCCCCCCGAACCGATCACACAGACGGTGCCGGGTGTGACCGCCTGTCGACGCGACCCGTCGCTCATGCCGCGAAGCGGACGAATTGCTCGCGGCCCGGGCCCACTCCGACCAATCGGACCGGGGTGCCCGACCTGCTCGGCGAGGAAGCCCACGTAGTCGCGCGCGGCCTGGGGCAGGTCTGCGGTCTCGGTCGCTGCCGAGATGTCGGTCTTCCATCCGGGCAGCTCCTCGTAGACCGGAGTGACCTGATGGAGCACCGACTGGTGGTACGGCGGCAGCGTGTAGCGCTCGCCGTTCGCCTCGTAGGCCACGCACACCTTCACCGTGTCGAAGGTGGAGAGCACGTCGAGCTTGGTGAGCGCCACCTCCGAGAGGGAGTTGAGCCGAACCGCCTGGCGCATCATCACTGCGTCGAACCAACCGGGGCGCCGACGGCGTTTGGTGTTCACGCCGTACTCGTGGCCCAGCTCGACCAGTGTCTCGCCTGTCTCGTCGGTGAGCTCGGTCGGGAACGGACCGCTTCCCACCCGGGTCACGTACGCCTTGGCGATCCCGATCACCCGCTCGATGTCGCGTGGGCCGATGCCGGCTCCGGTGCACGCGCCGCCGGCGACCGGGTTCGACGAGGTGACGAACGGATAGGTGCCGTGGTCGAGGTCGAGGAAGGTCGCCTGGGCTCCTTCGAGGAGGACGTTCGCACCGCGCTCGAGCGCCTCGTGCACCAGACCGACCGTGTCGGCCACCATCGGCGCGACCCGGGGGGCGAGCTCGTCGATGTAGAGGGAGCAGATCGCGTCCGCGCGGAGCGGCAGCCGGTTGTACACCTTGGCCAGGATCGCGTTCTTCTCCTTCAGCACCACGTCGAGCTTCTGCCGGAAGATCTTGGGGTCGAGCAGGTCCTGCACCCGGAGCCCGACCCGCGAGGACTTGTCCGCGTAGGCCGGGCCGATCCCCCGCTTGGTCGTCCCGAGGCTGTTCTTCCCGAGATAGCGCTCGGTCAGCCGGTCGAGCTCGTGGTGGTACGGCATGATCAGATGGGCGTTCCCGCTGACGGTCAGCCGCGAGGTGTCGATGCCCTTCGCCTCCAGGGTGTCGACCTCTTCGAGGAGGACCACCGGGTCGACCACCACACCGTTGCCGATGACCGGGGTGATGTGGTCGTAGAGGACGCCGCTCGGGACCAACTGGAGGGCGAAGGTCTCGCCGTCGACCACGATGGTGTGGCCCGCGTTGTGGCCGCCCTGGTAGCGGACGACCACGTTCATCTCCTTCGCGAGGAGATCGGTGAGCTTTCCCTTCCCCTCGTCGCCCCACTGAGTCCCGACGACCACGGTTGCCGGCACGCGCCACTCCTCCGTCACAGAATGCGGATTACGCACCATTGTACCCTCCGGCCCCCGGCGACCCGGTGGGGAGGGCCGGGCGGCATCGGCGCGCTCCGGGCAGCTCAGGTCAGGACGATCCCGCCCTCGCGCTCGTCGACGGTGACCGTCGAGCCCTCCGGGTAGCGGCCCTCGAGGAGGGCGAGCGCCAAGGGGTCCTCGACCTCGCGCTGGATCACCCGGCGGAGCGGCCGCGCCCCGAAGTCGGGGTCGTAGCCGGCCTTGGCCAGGTACGCCTCGGCCGCCGGGGTGACCTCGAGCGAGAGCCTCCGCTCGGCGAGGCGGGTGCGCAGACCGTTGAGCTGGATGATGACGATCTTCTCGAGGTCGGCCTCGGACAACTGGTGGAAGCGCACGATCTCGTCGATCCGGTTGACGAACTCCGGCTTGAAGAAGTCGATCGGCTCGCCGCGGATGTTGGACGTCATGATCAGCACCGTGTTGGTGAAGTCGACCGTGCGCCCCTGCCCGTCGGTCAGGCGCCCGTCGTCGAGCACCTGCAACAGGACGTTGAACACGTCCGGATGGGCCTTTTCGATCTCGTCGAGGAGCACCACCGCGTAGGGGCGGCGCCGGATCGCCTCGGTGAGCTGACCGCCCTCCTCGTAGCCGACGTAGCCCGGCGGCACGCCGACCAGTCGGGCGACCGTGTGCCGCTCCTGGTACTCGCTCATGTCGATCCGGATCATCGCCCGCTGGTCGTCGAAGAGGAAGTCGGCGAGGGCGCGGGCAAGCTCGGTCTTGCCGACGCCGGTCGGCCCCAGAAAGAGGAACGAACCGATCGGCCGGTTCGGGTCCGACAGCCCGGCCCGGCTGCGGCGGATGGCGTTCGAGACCGCGGAGACCGCCTCGTCCTGCCCGACGACGCGCGCGTGCAACGCGTCCTCCATGCGGATCAGCTTCTCGACCTCGCCCTCCAACAGCCGGCTGACCGGAACCCCGGTCCACCGGCTGACCACCTCGGCGACGTCTTCGGCGTCGACCTCTTCTTTGAGATAGCGCTGGTCCTTCTGGAGGTCGTCGAGACGCTGCGTCGCCTCGTCGATCCGGCGCTCGAGCTCGGGCACCTTGCCGTAGGTGATCTCCGAGGCCTCGGCCAGGTTGCCTTCGCGGGAGAGGCGCTCCGCGTCGATGCGCAACTGCTCGAGCTCACCCTTCAGCGACTGGATGGTGGTGATCGCCTCTTTCTCCGACTGCCAGTGGGCGGTCATGGCGGCGGCCTGTTCCTTCAGGTTGGCCACCTCCTCGTCGAGGCGCTCGAGGCGCTCCGCGGAGGCCGGGTCGGTCTCCTTCTCCAAGGCCATCCGCTCGATCTCGAGCTGGCGGATGCGACGGGTCACCACGTCGAGCTCGGTCGGCATCGAGTCGATCTCGATCCGCAGCCGGCTCGCCGCCTCGTCCATCAGGTCGATCGCCTTGTCCGGTAGGAACCGTCCGGTCACGTAGCGGTCCGACAGCACCGCGGCCGCCACCAGCGCGGCGTCCTGGATGCGCACCCCGTGATGCACCTCGTAGCGCTCCTTCAGCCCGCGCAGGATCGCGATGGTGTCCTCGACCGACGGCGGCGGGACGAACACCTGCTGGAAGCGGCGCTCGAGCGCGGCGTCCTTCTCGATGTACTGGCGGTACTCGTCGAGGGTGGTCGCCCCGATCATCCGCAGCTCGCCGCGCGCCAGCATCGGCTTGACCATGTTGCCGGCGTCCATCGCCCCCTCGGACCCGCCTCCGGCGCCGACCAGCGTGTGCACCTCGTCGATGAAGGTGATGATCTCGCCCTCGGAGTCGGTGATCTCCTTCAGCACGGCCTTCAGCCGCTCCTCGAACTCGCCGCGGTACTTGGCGCCCGCCACCATCGAGCTCAGGTCGAGCGCGATCACCCGCTTGTTCTTCAAGCCCTCCGGCACGTCGCCTTCGACGATGCGCTGGGCGAGGCCCTCGACGATCGCGGTCTTGCCGACACCGGGCTCGCCGATCAGCACCGGATTGTTCTTGGTGCGTCGCGACAGCACCTGGATGACCCGGCGAACTTCCTCGTCCCTGCCGATGACCGGGTCCAACTTGCCTTGGCGGGCGAGCGCGGTGAGATCCCGTCCGTAGCGCTCGAGTGCCTGGTAGCTCTCCTCGGGGTTCTGCGAGGTGACCCGGTGGCTCCCCCTCACGTCGCGCAGCGCGCTGAGCAGCTGGTCCCTGCTGACCCCGATCCGGTCGGCCATCGCGAGCAAGAGGTGCTCGACCGACAGGTAGTCGTCACCCATCTCGTTGCGAGCCGCATCGGCGTCCGCGAGCACGTCGCGCAGCACGCGGTTGATCCCCGGCTCGGCGCCGCCGACCGCCTGGGGCAGGCGCGCCAGATCCTCGGCCACCCGCTTGCGCACCACCGCGGGCTCGACGCCGACCCGCTCGAGGATCGGTGTCGCGATGCCGTCGGTCTGGTCGAGGATCGCGGCGAGGAGGTGGTCGGGGGTGACCTCTGGATTGTTCGCCGCCCGCGCACGTTCGACCGCGCCCGAGAGCGCCTCTTGGGTCTTCAAGGTCCAGCGATCAGGATTGAGGCTCATGATCGACCTCCGGATTCGTGGGCCGGCCGGCGCGCCGGTCGGGTCGGTACGGGGAACTGTCGAAGCGGCACCAGCTCGCGCCGGTACTTGGCGTGGGCACGCGCCACGGCTTCGACTGCTTCTTTCTTGGTGGTGGCGAGCTCCTTGCGCAGCAGGGCCACTTCGGCCTCGAGCTCCATCACCCGGCGCACGCCTTCGAGGTTGAGCCCGGCGTTGGTGAGGCTTTGGATGTGGCGGAGCCGATCGAGGTCCGCATCGCTGAAGCGCCGGCTCCCCCCGCTGGTGCGACTCGGGTCGAGCAGACCTTTGCGCTCGTAGACGCGGAGCGTCTGGGGGTGCACGCCGGTGAGCTCGGCCGCGACCGAGATCACGTAGACCGCCCGCGAGTCGGAGCGGCCCTTCGCACGCGCCGGTCCGTCGCTCCGGGAGTCGGTTTTCGTGGTGCGCTCGTCGCTCATCTCAGACTCCGAGCGTGTCGCGAGCCGGCGGCTCGACGACCTTCGCGAGTTCCTCGACCACCGCGCGCTGCTCCTCGGAGAGCGACTCGGGTACCGCCACCTCGATGGTGACCAGCAAATCCCCGGCCGGGTCCTTCTTCCCGGCGGGCACACCGCGGCCGCGCACCCGGAGGGTCCGGCCGGACGGCGTACCGGCCGGCACCTTGAGGGTCACCGAGTCGGTCAGCGTGGGGACCGTGAGCGTCGTGCCGAGCGCGGCCTCCGCGTACGACACGGGAACCGTCAAGGTGAGGTTGCGCCCACGCCGGCCGAAGACCTTGTCCCGTGAGACGTGCACGACCACGTAGAGGTCGCCGCTCGGTCCTCCGCCTCGCCCGGCCGCGCCACGTCCCTTCACCCGGATCCGCTGCCCCGACTCGACGCCGGACGGGATCCGCACCTTCACCGAGCGGTTGCGGTGCTCGACGCCGGTTCCTCCACAGGTCGGGCACGGCGAGGTGATGATGGTCCCACGGCCGCCGCACTCCGGACAGATCTGGCTCAAAGAGAAGAGGCCCTGGTTGTCCTGGAGCGTGCCCGAACCACCACACATCGGGCAGGTGGTCGGATGGGTGCCGGGAGCCGACCCGGACCCGTGACACGTGTGGCACCGCGCGTCCGTCGTCAGGTTGACCGACGTGGTCACCCCGTTGACCGCGTCCTCGAAGGAGAGGTGCACCTCGGTCTCGACGTCCGCACCGCGCTGTGCACCGGTCGCACCGGTACTCGAACGACGCCCGCGACCGAACAGGCCCCCGAAGAGGTCGCCGAAGTCGCCCACGTCCTCCACCCGGAAGGTCGTGCCACCACCACCGAAGCCTCCCGGGAAGCCGCCGCCGCCCATCCCGCCCACCGGGCCCATCTCCCGGACCTCGTCGTACTCCTTGCGACGGTCCGCGTCGCCGAGCACGTCGTAGGCCGCGGTGATCTCCTTGAAGGTCTCCTCTTCGCCGGGGTTCTGGTCGGGGTGGTGCTGCTTGGCCAGCTTCCGGTAGGCGCGCGTGATCTCCTTGGCGGTCGCCGTGCTCGGCACGCCAAGAGTCTTGTAGTAGTCCTTTTCGAACCATTCGCGTTGCGGCGCCACCGTGCCTCGTCACTCGTCCTCTCGTCGTCGTTCGCTCGCGGTGGCTAGCCGCGAACGACCACCATGGCCGGCCGCACCACCGAGCCCTTCCACCGGTAACCGGGACGCATCACCTGCGCCACCACCGGCCCCGCCGCCACACCCGTGCCGGCACCGGCTGAGTGCTGCTCGGCGCCCTCCTCGTCGGGGAGGTGACCGACCGCCTCGTGCACGTTCGGGTCGAACGTCTCGCCGACCGGGTCGATACGCTCCAGCCCTTCCTTGCTGAGCACGCCGTGCAGGAGGCTGGAAGCCGCCAGCAGTGCCTTGCCGTCGGTGGACTCGGCGTCACCGAGATGCTCCGCGGCCAGATCGAGCGTGTCGAGGACCGGCAGCAGCTTGTCGACGAGCGACGCCGCGGCCCTTGCGACCTGATCGGCCTGCTGCGTGACGACCCGCTTCTTGTAGTTCTCGAACTCGGCCTGGAGCCGGCGCAGCGCGTCGAGGTACTCGTCACGCTCGTCGAGCGCGACGGTCAACGGATCGCCGGCACCGAACGGACCGCTGGCCCCGGGACTGGTCGCCTCGGGCCGCGTCGCCGGCCTCGTCGCCGACGATCTCCGCGTCGACCACCTCGTCGTCCTCCGACGGCGCGGGGTTCCGGCCGAGGGTTTCCTCCCCGGACCCGGACGCCCCACTCGTGGGTGCCCCCGGCCGACCGTGCGGTCCCCCGCCCGCGCGGTTCCCGAACCCACCGGGGTTCGGGTTCCTCGCGCGACCGGGGTACCAGTCGTAACCGCCTGCCATCAGCGGCTCACTCCTTGTCGTCGACGATCTCGGCGTCGACGACCTCGTCGTCGGACGCATCGTCGGCGTCGACGGCTCCACCGGGAGCCGCACCCTCGGACCGAGACGCCTCTTCGTAGAGGCGCTGGCTGAAGGTCTGGCTGGCGGCGAGCAAGGAGTCCGTGGCGTTCTTGATCGCCTCGACGTCCGAGCCCGACAGTGCGTCCTTCAGGCCGCTCAACGCGGACTCGACCTTCTCCTTCTCGTCGCCCTGGAACTTCTCGCCCTGGTCCTTCAGGAGCTTCTCCGTCTGGTAGACGAGCGAGTCGGCGTTGTTGCGGACCTCGGCCTCTTCCTTCCGGCGACGGTCGTCCTCGGCATGCGCCTCGGCGTCCTTCACCATCCGGTCGATGTCGTCCTTACCGAGGGCCGACTGGCCGGTGATGGTCATCGACTGCTCCTTGCCCGTGGCCCGGTCCTTGGCCGAGACGTGCACGATGCCGTTGGCGTCGATGTCGAAGGTGACCTCGATCTGCGGCACGCCCCGAGGGGCGGGCGGCAGGTCCACCAGCTGGAACTTGCCGAGCGTCTTGTTGTACATCGCCATCTCGCGCTCGCCCTGGAGCACGTGGACCTCGACCGACGGCTGGTTGTCGTCGGCGGTGGTGAACACTTCGCTCCGCTTGGTCGGGATGGTGGTGTTCCGCTCGATGAGTCGGTGCATCACACCGCCCTTGGTCTCGATGCCGAGCGACAGCGGCGTCACGTCGAGGAGGAGGACGTCCTTCACCTCACCCTTCAACACGCCGGCCTGCACCGCGGCCCCGATCGCGACGACCTCGTCGGGATTGACGCCCTTGTGGGCTTCCTTGCCGGTCATCGACTGGACGAGCTCCTGCACCGCAGGGATACGGGTCGATCCGCCGACCAGCACGACGTGGTCGATGTCGGACTTCGAGAGCCCCGAGTCGGCGATCGCCTGGTCGAAGGGTCCCTTGGTTGCCTCGACCAGATCCGCGGTCAACTCGTTGAACTGGGCGCGGCTCAGCTTGACGTCCATGTGCTTCGGACCCTCGGAGGTCGCGGTGATGAAGGGAAGGTTGATCTGGGTCTCCTGGACGGAGGACAACTCGATCTTCGCCTTCTCCGCGGCTTCCTTCAGGCGCTGCATGGCCATCTTGTCGGTGGACAGGTCGACGCCTTCGGTGTCCTTGAAGGTCTTGACCAGCCAATCGATGATGCGCTGGTCCCAGTCGTCGCCGCCGAGTTGTGAGTTGCCGGACGTGGCCTTGACCTCGAACACGCCGTCACCGATGTCGAGGAGCGAGACGTCGAAGGTCCCGCCGCCGAGGTCGAAGACGAGCACCGTCTGATCCGCGCCTTCCTTGTCGAGTCCGTAGGCGAGCGCGGCCGCGGTCGGCTCGTTGATGATCCGGAGCACCTCGAGGCCGGCGATCTGGCCCGCCTCCTTGGTGGCCGTGCGCTGCGCGTCGTCGAAGTACGCAGGGACGGTGATGACCGCCTGGGTGACCGTGTCACCGAGGTAGGACTCCGCGTCGCGCTTCAGCTTGCCGAGAATGCGCGCGGAGATCTCCTGCGCCGTGTACTTCTTGCCGTCGATGTCGACGTTCCACGACGTTCCCATGTGCCGCTTGACCGACCTGATGGTGCGCTCAGGGTTGGTAATCGCCTGACGCTTTGCCACTTCGCCGACGAGCACCTCGCCCGACTTCGCGAACCCGACCACCGACGGTGTCGTTCGTCCCCCCTCTGCGTTCGGGATGACGGTCGGTTCGCCGGCCTCCAGTACGGCAACCACCGAGTTGGTGGTGCCGAGGTCGATTCCTACAGCCTTGGCCATCGTGTTCCTCCTACTCCTCGCCCTCGCAGGGCGTCTTCATTGATCCGATCCGTTCGATGGTGAAAGCCTCGGTGCCGGGCGCTCGTGTCGGTTGTCCGAGCCCGGTGATCGCTCGGTCCGCTTCCGCCCTTCTTGCCACTACTGCTTCTTCCCATCGCAGCCTGCTTCTAACTATAGCAAACTTGAGTGCACTGTGCTCAAGTTTTTTGACAGCGGGTCTATTCCACGCCCATGCGGAGCTTTGCACCTAGAAACCTCCTGGTAGGGGCCACTTTTGGTGCGGCGTGGGCTTCTGCCCTCGAGCTCCCCACTGCCCTCACGCCCGAAGTCGGCACGACCAAGGGCCCGACTCGGGGTGGCGAAACCCTCAATCCCAGGTCGGGGGTGCCGTCTGCGTCCCGTCCTCGGGCTCGCGACGCCGCGGGCGCACCGCTCGGAAGATGACCCACAGTCCGCCCACGACCAGGAGCACCCCGACAAGCCCCACTTCGTCGGCCGATCCCGCGTCCCCCCTTTGCCGCGCCTGGACCGCGCCGAGCACAACCAGGACAGCGAAGAGGACCAGCACTCCGCCCGCTACGCCAAGAGCGATTCTCACCCGCACCCAACCAGTCAATCAGCAGGGCGGTTTTCGGTGCAGTTGTCGCCCTCGGATCGGGCTCTGACGCGCCGAGGGAGGGCCCAAGCCCTCCCCGTCGGCGGACCAGCTACCCCTGAAATGAGCTAGCGCGCTCCCGCTTCGACGAACCCTACCGTCGGGTCGATCCGGCCCGTTCCGCCCAGCGTACGGGGCTAATTCGCTCGACCGGGCGGGCTTCGGAGCTCCCGCTCGCCCCGGCCCTTCCCTCTCCTGTCGGCGGATGCCCTCCCGGGTATCGTCGGGTGCCCTGTCAATTTCCAAACGAACGTTTGACCGGCCTAATTCGTTGCCTTACGCTCGACCTGTTAACAGGGCCCGTCGAGCTAGCGCGCTCCGCCTAACGCCTAGCTCCGGGCCTTGTTCGCGCCCCTGAACGACCTCTGCAGCACAACGGCCCTGTTCGGCGGCACCCTCTTCCGGTCCACAAGAGCTCTCCTGTGGACCACGGGCCCGGTCCACCCAGAGCATGTTGTCCGCTCGGCTGTTTGACACTGTCAATCTCCCGGGCGCGGAGCCACCCACTTCCTTCCTCCTTCAGCTTTCGGTCCTCGCGCTTGGTCCTCGAACCCAGTCGCTTCGGGCAAGAGGGCCCCTCGGGTCCTAGCTGGGTGGCTTCCGCAGGTTGAACGCCGCACCCGCCGGGTCGGCCACCTGGGCGAGCCGCCCGTACGGCGTGTCCTGTGCCGGCATGAGGACGGTGCCGCCGAGACCGGTGACGGTGCCGATGGCGGCGTCGACGTCGTCCACCTCCCAGTAGACCCTCCAGTTCGACGGCACGCCTTCGGGGAGGAACGCCGACGCGTCCATGATCCCGGCGACCTCCCCCTCACCGTCGGGGTTCCGAACGGTCGTGTAGCGGAACTCGTCCGAGTCGTCCACGACGTCGGTCTCCCAGCGGTAGACGGTGCGGTAGAAGGAGAGCGCTCCCTCGTAGTCGCGGGTCATCAACTCGAACCAGCTCGGCGCACCGGGCTCGTTGAGGACGGTGAATCCCTGAAAGGACTTGGGCTCCCACATACCGTGCGCGGCGCCGCTCGGGTCGACGAGCACCGCCTGGATACCGAGATCGGCAACCGCCATCGCGCCCGAGACGATCTGCGCGCCGTTCGCCTCGGCAGCCTCGATCGTCTTTTCGATGTTGTCGGTGTTGAAGTACACCTTCCAGGTGTCGTTGGCGCGCATGTCCTCGCCCATGTCGCCCATCCCTCCGGCGATCTGGACGCCGTTGAGATTGAAGATGAAGTAACCGCCGAATTGCGGATCCGGATCGTCGGACTCCCAGCCGAAGAGCTCACCGTAGAAGCGGCGACTCCCCTCGACGTCCGAAGTCCAAAGGTCAGCCCAGCACGGCGATCCGAGGGGGGCAGTTGTTCGAGTGGGCATAGTGGCTCCTTCCGGTCCGATCCACCTGGTCACCCCTCTGAGACGTCGTCCGACCAAGGAACTCATCGGATCCTCTGACGCTATTCCTACTCGTGATCAGGCCTCACCGGGTTCGATGAGTTCGGGGCACCTGCCCCGTCCATCCCGCGATGGGAGCCGAACAGCGATGGTGCCGTGTCACCGTCCTCGGACCCGACGGCGCCGTCAGGGTCCACCACATTCTCGAGGGACCGGGCAGTCCCGACATCGCCTCGGTCGATGAGGTGGCGCGGCTGGCGTTGTGGGCCGGCCGCGAGGGTGGCTCCGTCGTGCTCTCCGAGGTCTCGCCCGAGCTCGACGAGCTTCTCGAGCTGAGCGGCCTACCCGTCGAGATGGGTTGGGAGGCCGAAGGCGGGGAAGAGACGCTCGTGGTCGAGCAGGTCGAGGAAAAGACTCATCCCGGCGATCCTGCCCCCTGAGATCTCGAGCACCTGGATCGCCCAGGGCGCGAACCCACCATCTGGATCGGGTCGATACTGCCCGAACGCAGGTGAGCCGTTCGCCGAGGTCGGGAGGAGGCGCGAGCCGCGACAGGCGCTCGGGCCGGGCTGAACCATCCAATGCCCGATGTCCGTCGCGCCCTGTAACCACATGGCAAAGGGCGGCATCGACTGGATGGCGTCAGCTCGGAGCAGACGAACCAGCGCGTCGGTGTCGTACCGCTCGAACGCGTCGACGTAGCGCTCCAAGAGCTCCGAGTCGGCATCGTCCAGCGGGTCGGCGTGAGCGTCAGGCGTGACCTTCGCCAGGGTGGCGCGAGCACGCTGCAGCGCACTGTTGACCGCGGCCACGCTCGATTCGAGCAACTCGGCCGCCTCGGCGACCGGCCAGCGCAGCACCTCGCAAAGGAGCAGCGCGGCGCGCTCGACGAGCCGGGAGGTGCTGGAGAGCCGTCACGAACGCGAGTCGGATGCTCTCGCGGTACTCGGCGATCTCGCCCGGGTCGGCGAGCTCCGGCGAGACGCTCGCATCGGGTATCGGCGTCACCCAGGCTGCCTCGGGGAGCACGCCTCCGAGGTGGGATTCATCGGGAGGCGACGATGGTCCCATCTCCATCGGCCGGGCCCGACGCTGCACCTGTCGCCCCATGTCGATGCAGACATTGGTGGCGATGCGGTACAGCCAGGTCCTCGTCGTCGAACGGCCCTCGAAGGTGTCCGCGTTGCGCCAGGCGCGAACCATCGTCTCTTGGACTGCGTCCTCAGCCTCGAACCCCGAACCGAGCATGCGATAGCAGTAGCCGGTGAGCTCCCGCCGATACGGCTCGAGGTCGGACTCGATCAGGGGGGCACGAAGTGCCACGGCTTCGGAGCCTAGCGGCGACCGGTCCAAGAGGACTTGGGACATCGATGAGGTGGACGGCTCCGGCGCTCGGAACTCATCGGTCGAACGAAACCAATCCGGCCGACGACGCACCGGATTCGAAGCAACGCGCTCGAAGAAGTCGTCACGCCCCAGCTGAGGGGCCCTGAGCCGGACGGGATACGCTCGGCCGATGCTCCGCCTGGTCCTTCTTCGTCACGGCCAGTCGACCTGGAACGCCGAGAATCTCTTCACCGGCTGGTACGACGTCGGCCTCTCGCCGCTCGGGGAGTCAGAAGCGCGCGAGTCAGGGCCGGCTACTCGCAGAGGCCGAGCTCGACCTTCGGATCCTCCACACCTCGGTGCTCACCCGGGCAATCCGTACCGCCGACATCGCTCTGGACGTGGTGGGACGGAGTTGGTTGCCGGTGCGTCGGCACTGGCGGCTGAACGAACGTCATTACGGCGCACTTCAGGGCCTCGACAAGAAAGAGACCTCGGCCCGCTACGGCGACGCCCAAGTCAAGGCGTGGCGACGCAGTTACGCCACGCCTCCACCGCCGCTCGAACGTGGGGACCCGCACGACCCGGCCGGCGATCCGCGCTATCGCGACGTGCCACTCGAAGCCCTTCCCTTGACCGAGTGCCTGGCGGACGTCGTGGCACGGGTGGTGCCCTACTGGGAGGACGTCATCGTCCCCGACCTCCGGGTAGAGGGGCCGCGACATGGTGCCGTGCTGGTCGTCGCGCACGGGAACAGCCTCCGCGCCCTGCGCAAGCACATCGAGGACATCAGCGACGAGAAGATCGTCGGTGTGGAGATCCCGACGGGAATCCCCTTCGTCTACGAATTGACCGACGATCTCAACGTCGTGTCGTGTGACTTCCTCGGCGACCCCGACGCGGCCGCCGCGGCAGCGGAGGCGGTGCGCCACCAAGCGGGCTGAGCCACCCGGTCCGTACGAGCAAAATCCTCTCAAGCTGGGGGAACACCTGCCGATATGCCAATTGAGGATCTCACGTCATCCCCGTGGAGGATCGAATGGCGACAGATCGGAAGGGATTGCCATCTGTGCTCACCCTGGGCGGTGGGGTGGTGCTCGCGATCGCCGTCTTTCTGCCGTTCTACGCGGTCACCTTCACTGCGAGCGGTGTCGCGGCGGCGCAGCAGAACCTCAACAGTGTGGCCCAGCAGTTCGGCAACTCGGCGTTTCAGAGCACGGCCAACAGCGTCGGGAGCCAATTCGGTTCGCTGGTCGGCAAGCAGTTGGGGACGGTCAGTTCGCACCAGGTCATGAAGTACATCAGCGTGGTGCTCCTCGTCCTCGCGGGAATCGACATCCTCGTGACGATCGTGCGCGTGACCGGGACGACGACTCAGTCGGCTCCGCGCGGAACCCTCGCTTTGATCGGGTTCGCGGCGGCGCTGTGCATCGTGTACCGGATGCTCGTGCGCCCGTCTGCTGACGGGGTCTTTGCGATCACGCTCAGCTGGGGCGCCTGGCTCGCGCTGGCCAGCTCGATCGCGATCATCATCGGCGACTTGTTTCCCGGTCGTGCCACTCAGGTCTATCCGCAGGCCAGCCCGGCACCTCCGTTCAGCCCGGCACCTCCGCTCAGCCCGGCACCTCCGCCCTACCCCGGCGGCACCGGTGGCCCGGGCGGCACCGGCGGCCCGGGCGGGCTCACCACCCCTCCTCGACCTCCCGGCTGGGCATAGATCCGTCCACACCCCGACCGGCTGAAGACCGGCGCGACGAAGGGCCGGCCCAGGAGAGCCGACCCTTCGTGCAGGTTGGAGCCGGCCCCTACGGCTCCGGCGGGGTACCGAGAAGAGCGTTCAGAGTGCGTCGGCACCCCGTTCGCCGGTGCGGACCCTGATCACCTCCTCGACGGCCAACACCCACACCTTGCCGTCGCCGATCTTCCCGGTGCCCGCGGTGTCGACGATCATCGAGGTGACCTCGTCCACCTGAGAGTCCTCCACGAGAACCTCCAGGCGGATCTTCGGCACGAACTCGACCTCGTACTCGGCTCCCCGGTAAACCTCGGTGTGACCCCGCTGGCGCCCGAAACCCTGCGCCTCGGTGAGTGTCATCCCGTTGACCCCGTGGGCCTTCAATCCGTCCTTCACCTCGTCGAGTTTGAACGGCTTGAGCACCGCCACGATCAATTTCATTGTGTTGTTCTCTCCTTCGTCCTTAGCTCTCGCGGATGTGCCATTCGCCGTCAACTACTGCCACCTCATCGCCCGACCGTATGAATCCGTCCGGTTCCGAGTCTCCCGAGCTCGAGTGGTCGGCCATCGACATGACGCCGACCCGCTCGGCAAGCGTCGCCTCCGGGAAGGCTTCCTCGCCGTGGATGGCGAGATCGCCGACCTCGAGCACCTCGTCCTTGTAGCGGGCGCCTCTGAGGACGAAGCCGATGATCTTCATCAGGATGAAGGTAATCAGCGCGGACCAGATGATGACGAAGATGGCGGCTCGGAACTGTTCCCATAACTGGTGTGCCGACCCCGTATAGAACAGGCCGTTCACCGAGAAGGGCGTACAGCCGGCCGATGTCGGTGCATAGGTCTGACCGGCCACGAATTTGCCACACGGATACTCGATCATCCCCGGGTCACCTAGCAGGCCGAGTAAGAGACCTCCGAGGAGGCCCGCCATCCCGTGCGTGTAGACCACACCGAGCGCGTCGTCCACCTTCGAGAATGGTGCGACCTTCGAGAGGAAGTTCCAGGCCACCCACACGACCGACGGAGCAGATCAGGCCGATGAGCATCGCGCCGTACCCGTTGACCCAGCCCGCGCAGGGCGTGATGCCAACCAATCCGCAGATCATGCCGTTCACGCCGCCGAGGAAGGTCGGCTTTCGTTCCTTGCTGAGCCAGGCGTCCATGGCGATCCAGGTCATGACGCCGGCTGCCGTTGCCAGGTTGGTGTTGACCACCGCCGCTGCGGCGTCTGCGCCCGCGTAGTAGGGGTCACCGCCGTTGAAGCCGTTCCACCCGAGCCACAGGATGCCGGCGCCAACCGCAGCCATCACCAGGTTGTTCGGTAATGCATGTTGTCGGTCTCGTAGGAGTCTCGGCCCGAGCACCCAGGCCGCGACGAATCCCGAAACTCCGGCGGACATGTGGATGACGAAGCCTCCGGAGAAGTCGAGGGCACCTTCCTGCGCGAAGTAGCCGCCGCCCCAGAGGAGGTACGCGTCGATCGCGTAGACGAACGTCGACCACAGCGGTACGAGGAGGCACCAGGCAAGGAACTTGATGCGCCCCAACACACTTCCGAGGAAGAGGAGCGGGGTGATCGCGGCGAAGACGAACTGGAAGAACGCCAACGACGCGGTCGGGAAGTGGAACGGGATGAGCGGTGTTCGCCGCCGAGACCGCTTGGCCTTGTTCGCCTTGCGGACTGGTGATCGGACCCGGTTTACCGACGAAGTTGTCCCAGAAGTGGGTCCAGCCTCCGACACCGGACAACTGGGTCGGCACCCCGTTCTTGATGCCACCTCCGATCGAGTTGGGGCCGAATCCCATCTTGTAGGACCAGAGCCACCAGGCGAGCATCACCAGCGAGAATCCGGCGAACATCATGGCTAGCACGTTGACCGCCCATTTCTTCTGGACGATCGACGCATACAGCACGGCCAGTGCCGGGAGGCTCATCAAGCCGACGAAGGTGGCAGCGGTGAGCTGCCACGTGTTGTCGGCCGGGTTGAGCCAACTCGGGTAGGGGACTTGAGTTAATGCAGCTAGCACGAGTTGGGTGCTCCTCTCCTCCGTTGCCTCGTGCGTCGACCTCCACTCCGCCCGACTCGTGCGAGCTCGGGTGTAGGTAGGCAGACACGGGCAGATTCGCTCTGCCGCCGCAAACAATGCAGCGTGGGGATTTCGGCACCGTCACGCCAGTGTTACCAACGCGTGAACTGCCATCGGATCCTGCCGATAGGGCCATCGGATCCTGCCGACAGGGATGGGGGCAACGAGCGGGTGGCCCGCCACGGGATCATGCGAGATCGCTCGGCCTGGACCTGCCGACTTCGGGGGCAGCCTCACCGAGGCGGCCCAGCGCCAGCTCTCAACTGGCCTTGCGCACGTCCCGGCGGGTCTTCGGCTTGCCCGGAGGCGGCGTCCGCGGCGTGTACCGTTTGGACGCCCGGGGAGAACGCGACGTGCCGGAAGCGCCAGGAGAGGGCGCCTCCTCACGGGCCAGTTTGAGCTTCTGGTTGAGCCGGTAGGACCGCACCAGGTACCAGGCACCTACCAGCACGTAGGGCACCCCGAATCCCCAGAACCGGAGGTTGAAGACAGAAATTCCGTAGAGCGCCATCACGATGCCGAGGTAGAGGCGCTTCCGCCACCAGGCCATGGCCAGCATCACCAACGCAAGGGCCAAGAGGACAACCCCCAGCACCGAGTACGCGGAGTCGTGGGTGCCCTTCGCCGTGTTGGCCGCGAGACTGCTCGTGATGAGCAACCCGATCAGCGCCGCGAGTGGTGCGGCGATGAGCCCTATCAGGCGCTCTTTGTCGTCTGCTCGCTTGACCGCTTCCTCGAGCTCTTCGACCGTCGTGGGCTCCGGCTTGGGGGCGGCGTTCGCGTCGGCCCTGAGGAACGCGCCGGTCAATCGCTGACCGAGAGAGGGCCGGTCGTCGTCCGGCTTGCGGACCAGGTCGGCGAACCGCTGCCAGAGGCTTCGCGGTGACGCGTCGGCCTCGTCGAGGGGTCCGCTGTCAGCTGCGGGCATGCGAAAGGGTAACCCGCGAGGCAGTGGGTGGTCGAAGCGGCCCTCGCCCGGTCACGTCGCGCTCCGGTCCGGGGAGCGGCCTCGGCGCCACATGACGAGCCACACGGCCGACAAGACGACGAACAGCGCGGCGAGGACCGCCGGAACGACATAGACCCGAGCCGAGGTGTGCTCACCGGCGAGTGCCGCCGGCGTCGAGAAGAGTGCCGGGTCGTCCGACGCGACGATTCCCTTGATCGTCGATCCGGTCGCGAGCAACTGCTCGGTCCCCGGGATGCCCTCGGCGTAGTGCTGCCCGCCGTACTCGTAGGTCGCCGTGCAGTTGTATCCGGCCGCGTTGCTCCCGCTGCCACCGAGCAAGCCGATACAGCCGCTGACCTTGGCCTCGACCGCGATGCCGTGCGTCTGCAAGCTGGAGATCTGGGCGTTCTTCTGGTAACCCGCGACGAAGAGCACCACCGCCACCACGGCGATCGCGATCAGCCCGGCCAGACCCGCCACCCTGGCGGCCCGCCGGGTGTCGACGTTCACTCCAGCCCCACGGAGCGTTCCGATCGGCTCGGCGCTTCGTCGGGCTCCGCCCGGAGAGGGCGGGTCGGACGGCGGGTAGGCCACTCGGGGATCTCGGGGAGCCGTCGGCTCCGGGGCGATCATCGCTGCGTTCGTCCCTTCCACATGGCACCCACATCGACTCGTTCCGAGCCCGCTCCGGCCACGCGACAGATCGGGGGATGGTAGCAACAGCAGCCGTGCTGACCTCGATGCAGGCTCGCTACGCAGGGGGAACGACCCTGATCCGCCGGGGAAGTGCGAGGTAGGCTCCCGTCATGCCGCGACTCACCTCTCGATCTGCCGCCCATCCGAAGGCCGCCGATCTCAAGTCCATCTGGCTGTTTTCGAGCTGCACGACGGCCGAGCTCCGCAAGATCCGCAGTTCGTGCGACGAGGTCGAAGTGCCGGCCGGCAAGGTCCTCGTGGAAGAGGGACGGATCGGGCTCGAGTTCTTCCTGATCGTCAGCGGCTCGGCCCGGGTTTCCCGCCACGGCAGGAAGGTCGCGGTCCTCGGCCCGGGGAGTCACTTCGGCGAGCTCGCGCTGCTCGACCGGCGCCCTCGGTCCGCATCGGTCATCTCCGAAACGGACATGGACGTGCTCGTCCTCTCGCAGCGGCAGTTCAACAGCCTGCTCGAGGCGGTCCCGACCATCTCGCGGAAGATGCTCGCGGCGATGGCCGAGCGTCTCCGCGACGCGGACGCCCGCGCCTACGACTGAACCGATTCGGCGGCGCTCGGGTCGCCGTCCTCGCTGGCAGTCGTCCCGGCCGCCACGGCCGCCGGTTCGCCGAATGACTCTTCGAGCAGCTGGGAGACGTCGAGGACCCGCACTTCGTCCTCTTTCGCGTTGGCCCGCACCGCGTCGTCCAGCATGATCATGCAGTAGGGGCACGCGGTCGACACCACATCGGCGCCCGTCGAGAGGGCCTCGTCGGTCCGCTCCATGTTGATCCGCTTGCCGAGGTTCTCCTCGAGCCACATTCGCGCGCCACCTGCGCCGCAGCAGAAGCCCTTCTCGCGGCAACGCCGCATCTCGACCTGGGTCGCACCGGGAATGGCGTCGATCACCGAACGCGGTTCGTCGAACACCCGGTTGTGCCGCCCCAGATAGCAAGGATCGTGGTAGGTCACCGTTCCCTTGTACCCACCGCCAGGAGTGATCTTCCCCTCCGACACCAGATGCTCGAGCAACTGACTGTGATGGATGACCTCGAAGTCGCCGCCGAGCGACGGGTACTCGTTTCGAAGAGTGTTGAAGCAATGCGGGCAGGAGGCGATGACCTTCTTCGCGCCGACACCCTCGAGGGTCTCGATGTTGGAGCGAGCCTGCTCTTGGTAGAGGTACTCGTTGCCGAGCCGGCGTGCGGGGTCACCGGTGCAGCTTTCCTTCGGTCCGAGGATCCCGAAGGTGACCCCGCACGATGCAGCATGCGGGCCGTGGCCTGTGCGCCCTTGCGCGCCCGCTCGTCGAGCGCGCCCGCACAGCCCACCCAGTAGAGGTACTCGACGTCGTCGGGGATATCACCGGTGATGACCGGGACCTCGAAGTCGAGCGCGTCGATCCAATCGGTCCGCTTCGAGGAGCCGAGACCCCAGGGATCACCCTGGTTCTCGATGTTCCGCAGCATCGTGCTGGCCTCGGTGGGGAAGCGAGACTCGATGAGCACCTCGTAGCGGCGCATGTCGACGATGGTGTCGACGTGCTCGATGTCCACCGGGCACTCCTCGACGCAGGCGCCACACGTGGTGCAGGACCAGAGCACGTCGGGCTCGATCACGGTCGGGACCAGGGTGTCGAGCTCCACGCCGGCCGCCCGGTTCTTCGCCATCACCCGGTCCGCCGAGGCGAAGAGGTTGTCGCGGAGGTCCATGATGAGCAACTTCGGAGAGAGAGGCTTGTCGGTGTTCCAGGCCGGGCACTGAGACTGACAGCGACCGCACTCGGTGCAGGTAGCCAAGTCGAGGAGCTGCTTCCACGAGAAGTCCTCGATCCGACCGGCTCCCACCACCACCTCGTCGTCTTCACCCACGTCCTCCATCGAGAGGTCCGGGGTCGAGGCGAGGGCGCCGAGGGCGCGAGGGCGCCGTGAGGCCGCGACGTTGATCGGCGCCAAGAAGATGTGGAGGTGTTTCGAGTACGACACGAAGACGAGGAAGCCGGTGATGATCGCGATGTTGGCGAGGAGGGCCACCGTCTCGATGACGCTGTTGACGCCGGTGCCGAGCGGATGGAGCAGGCTGGCGAGCCCGTGCGACGCGAACGCCCACCAGCCGTACGGGAAGTTGCCGGTGTTGACCTGGGCGGCCCGGTAGAGGAGCAGGGTGGCCATCACACCGAAGATGAAGAGGAGGACCATCCAGGCCGCGCCGGTATGGGAACCGTAGAAGCGCGAGCGGCGATCCTCCCGCTTCGGCGACTGCACGATCCGGATGATGGCGAAGACCAAGAGGGCGACGACGACCGCGCAGGTGAAGAAGTCCTCGACGAACCCGATGAACGCGGTGTGTCCGATCAGCGGGATGTGGAAGTCGCGCTGGAAGAGGGCAGCCGTAGGCCTCGAGGATGGTGAGCAACAGGATGGTGAAGCCCCAGAAGGTGAAGAAGTGGGCGAGTCCCGGCACCGTCCACTGGAGCAGCTTGCGTTGCCCCCCGACCTCGACCACCTCGGCCTCGACCCGCGACGGAACGTCCTTGTTCCGGGGCGGAACGGCCGGCTCGCCCGCCGAGATGAGGCGAAAGAGCCAGTAGAAGCGGCGGCCCGCGATGGCGAACATCACCACGGTGATGCCGAGGCCGACGGCGAGTCTGACGGGCACTACGTTCCTCCTCGATGGTTACGGGCGGGCGTCCTACCGCACTCCGCTGGTACTGCCGGCCGCATCACGAGGGGAAGTTGTCCGCGTAGCGGCTCGGGGTGGGCCCCCACTGCCCCTGGTACTTCGAGTTCAGTCCAGCCGAGCCGTACGGCTGGTCAGCGGGAGTGGTCATCTCGAGGAAGCTGATCTGGCCGATCTTCATGCCAGGGTAGACCGTGATCGGAAGGTTGGCGACGTTCGACAGCTCGAGAGTGAGGTGGCCGTCCCATCCCGCGTCGACGAAGCCCGCCGTCGAATGGATGAGGAGGCCGAGCCGGCCGAGCGAGGACTTTCCCTCGAGGCGGGCGACCAGGTCGACCGGCAGGGTGACCTTCTCCTTGGTGGACCCGAGCACGAACTCGCCGGGGTGGAGGATGAGCGCCTCGTTCCCGATGTCGACCAGCTCGGTGAGGTCTTCTTGGTCCTCGCGCACGTCGATCACCCGGCTGGTGTGATTGCGGAAGAGGCGGAAGTACTGGTCGACGTGAAGGTCGACCGAGGAGGGCTGGATGCACCCCTCTTCCAGGGGATCGATCCCGATCTTCCCGGAGGCGAGGGCCTCCCGGATGGAGCGGTCGGAGAGAACCATGTCGGGGCCAGACGATAGTGTGACGCCCGATCGCGGGCGTAGTTCAGAGGCAGAACATCAGCTTCCCAAGCTGAGAACGCGGGTTCGATTCCCGTCGCCCGCTCTCCTCGGCGACCCGACCGGACCCTAGCCCTGACCGGCCCGATTGTCGTCCCCGAGAAAGCAAGCATCGAGGAACCGGCCGAGCCGCGCTCTATCCAGTCGAATTCGGGTGTGCCCTCGCTCGTCTCTCGCGATATCGAGAGAGGGGCAGAAACTGTTCATTCCCTTGCAGAAGAAATGTGGCGAACCTTCGACGCCTCGTCGCTGACCCTCGTGCCACTCGTCAAACACCAGGCGGTGATCGTCGTCGAGGGCCATGTCCTCCAAGCCCACTTGGTCAGCGACGTCTCTCAAGACGTCGGCCCTCGACGGGTCTCGCCCCTCTTCGAAGAGCGCATCGCGAAGGGCGAAGCTGGCAGCTTCGCCGACTGCCGGGTCTTGTCGGTACGCCTGTGCGGCAAGTGAGAGCGCCGGCAGGGTCGTGGCAGGGAATGCGCTGGGACGAAAGTCGGCGAACAGTCCGGGATCGATCTGCTCCTTCAGCTCGCCGATGTGGTGAGCCACCGTGTCGGGGTCTTGCGGTTTGCCGTTGACCAGCTCGAGAGGCCACGCTCGAATCCACATCGATTCCCCGATCGATCCCACTTCGTCACGACGCTGTCTCGCCAGCCGAAGACCGACGTGCGCAAACGGGCAAACGACGTCCGCGAACACTTCGAGAACTGGCACGCGACTCCTCAGTTTTGCGGGCAGCGGACCGGACAATCGTAGGACCGGCCAGCTCGTGCAACCTCGTCGCACGGTCGAATCCGAGGCATCGAACCTCGACGTCAGTCGGATTTTGTGCTCAGTCTCGGTGTTTCACGCTCGCTACGACCTCTCTGACACCTCGATGAAGCGCCGCCCAGCCGGAGTGAGCGTACCGCTCCGGTGAATCAGAGCGATGGAGCGCGAGACACGCGGTCGTGGCTCGACCACCACGCAACCGAGACCTCGCCCGACATCGGCCAGGGGGCGCGGGAAGCAGCCCCGCGCCCGAACCGGCGACGATCAGGGGGAGGAGTGCCTCGCGCTGTGCCGCCTCGACGACGACTCGCGGGGATCGCCCCAGCGGCGCGAACGTCTGGTCGAGCAGTCCCCGGGTGGAACTTCCCGCGGGAGGCGCAACGAGAGGCAGATCGGCAAGCTCCTCCAACGGCAGCGGACCGCCGCTACGGCTTCCGGGCGGTAGGACGACGAGGAAGTCCTGTTCACCGAGCGGCACGGTTGTGAGTCCCTCCACGTGCACCTCTTCCGCGAGCCCGATTTCGGAGCGTCCGGACCGGACCAGCTCCACGAGCTCGGCAGTGTCGGTCGGATCTGCCAAGACGATCACGATCCCTGGATGCGCCTCCCGGAAATCGCCGACCAACGAGGCGAGTGGTGCCACTGCCAGTGTCGGAAGGCAGGCGATGTCGAGGCGTCCGGCATCCACTCCCGCGATCTCCTCCACTGCTGCACGGGCGATCTCGATGTCCCGTCTCGCCTGGCGGGCGGGGTCGCACAGTGCCTCGCCGGCCGGGGTGAGCCGTACCGAACGACCGAGCCGGTGGAACAGCGAGGTGCCGAATGTGGTCTCGAGCTCGCGGATGGCCTGAGAGACGGCGGGTTGGGTCATCTCGAGGAGATCGGCCGCCGCGGTGAAGCCACCCTCTGCGGCAACCGCGAGAAAGATGTCCAACCGTCGCAAATCGATAGGTGAACGCTTATAGATAATTCGCAATTTACTACTTTGACTGTTCATCCGTGTTCGTGGACCCTGGTTCAGTGCGTTCCAAAAGCCCGTCCTCGGATCAGGGACCGACCAGGCAACGATCAGGACTAACGGAGCCGAACCGGGACTGGCTGGCCGAGCCGAGGCGTCCCCAGTGGGTGCGAGACCGGCCCAAGGCGCACTACTACGCCCTCGCCGCGGTGTGCATCGGCGCATTCATGGGCCAGCTCGACGCGAGCATCGTGACGGTCGCGTTCCCGACCCTCCGGCGTACCTTCGACGCAAGCATCGGCGCGGTGACCTGGGTCGGCCTGAGCTACCTGATCGTGCTCGTCGCCGGGGTCACGGCTGTCGGCCGCCTCGCCGACATGATCGGGCGCAAGCTCCTCTACACCTATGGCTTCTTGGTGTTCATCCTCGGTTCCGGACTCTGCGCCGTCGCTCCGACTCTTCTTTTGCTCGACGTCTTTCGAGTGGTTCAAGGTGCGGGAGCGGCCATGTTGCAGGCAAACAGCGTGGCGATCATCTACGTGGCTCTGCCGCGACACCGGTTCGGGAGGGGTATCGGGATCCAGGGAGCGGCCCAAGCGCTCGGTCTCGCACTCGGCCCGGTTGTCGGTGGACTCCTTCTCACCGTGGGCGGCTGGCGCCTCATCTTCCTGGTCAACGTCCCCGCCGGCCTCCTGGGCGTCGCGGCGGCCTGGATCTTCGTTCCCCGCAGCCGCGAGCTGCAGGATCGGGTCCCCTACGACTGGAAGGGCCTTGCCCTGTTCGTTCCCGCCGTCGCCGCATCGCTGGTCGTGATCTCGTTCGGGAATGCCTGGGGATGGTTCTCGCCGGTGGTCGTCTCCCTCGCCGCGCTCGCCGTCGTGGCAGCCTTCGCCTTCATCGTTCACGAAGGGAGGACCGACCATCCGATGGTCGATCGAGCGCTCTTCCGGCGCCGATCCTTCTCGGTCGGGCTGTCGAGCGGGCTTCTCTCATACCTGCTGCTGTTCGGCACACTGTTCGCCATACCTTTCTTCCTCGAGATCGCCCGAGGCCGGAGCGCTGCGGAAGCCGGCCTCGCTCTGACCGTGCTTCCCCTCGCACTCGGGTGCACCGCACCTTTCGCCGGGCGGATCGGCGAGCGGGTGGGCCCGCGCCCACTGACCGGAGGTGGCATGGCCCTCTGCGCAGCGGGTCTCGCCTACCTCGGTGTGGTCCAGCCCTCCCGCACCGGCCTGCTCCTCGGATTGGCGGTGATCGGGCTCGGGCTCGGGCTCTTCACGCCGTCGAACAATGCCGCGATCATGGCGTCGGCACCGAGAGAACAGGCCGGCCTGGCGAGTGGCATCCTCAACATGACCCGGGGGCTCGGGACCGCGCTCGGTCTGGCACTCACCAGCCTGGTGCTCGCCGCCGGCTCCCACCATCTGCTGACGGCCAACGCAGTCTCGACCGGATTCGAAGCAGCGTGTCTCTTCCTCTCGGGGACCGGCCTTCTCGCCGCGGTTCTCGCGGTCACTCATCACGAGGTCGCTTCTCCCTCCTGAAGGGCGCTCCTCGTCCACCCGCCATGCGACAGCCACAGGCGGACAGCTAGGGTGCGCCGACCGAGCGAAGGGACACAGCACATGTCAGAACCCCTACGACCCGACACCTCCGAGATGGCCGCGGTGCACAAGGTCTTCCGGTCCTCGTTCGGTTCGGCCCCGGACCTCATCGGCTCGGCGAAGGGAGACGATGCGCGCCGCGCCCTGATCGCCGACTACTACGCGAATGTGATGTGCTTCCTCGAGGTGCATCACGACGGTGAAGAGGAGCTTCTCTTCCCGCTCCTGGCCGAACGAGCACCGGGGCACCGCGATCTGGTCGATCAGGCGACGAGCGACCACCACAAGGCCCTCGCAGCGCTCGAGGACTCGAAGGGCGCGCTCGCCGCATGGCAAAAGAGCGGTGACGCCGAGTCGGCGGACCTCGAGCGTTCGCTCGCGGCACTCGACGGAGTCCTCTCCGCGCATCTCGACATGGAGGAAGCCGAGATCGTCCCCCTCGCCGGCGACCACGTGACCGTCGAAGAGTGGGGCATGCTGCCGGCGCACGGGTTCGCGAACTTCACCGGTGACAAGGTCTGGCTGATCCTCGGGTTGATCCGCGAGAACTTCACCGACGAGCAGCGGGCCATCATGCTCGCCCACATGCCGCCACCGGCGGTCGAGATGTGGCAATCGATGGGCGAGGCGTCCTTCGACCAGATGATGGCCGAGGTGCGCCAGAACGGCTGACCGCCGCCATCGATGGCGGCTGACGCTCACCCGCTTCGGACGCGTGCGCCGTTCTCCCCCATCTCCTCGACGGTGACGACCTTGGTCGAGCGATTCGGGTAGGGATCGGGATAGTCGACGACCCGGACACGACCCGTCGGCAGGTACCGGCCTCCGTCGATCACCATCCGCGGAACGTACGGGTCGAGGCCCATGCTCCGGAAGATCCGGGTCGTCGGTTCCCAGATCGAGACCCGCTCGTGCCAGCGGAGCAGGTCGAGCTTGCGAAGCAACGCCATCAGCGAAACCAGGGTGCCGGCCAGCACGCCGGCGATCACGGCACCGAAGATCGATCCCCCCGGCAGGACCGCGATCAGTCCCAGCAGGACGACGAGGAGGAGCAGCAAGGAGACCCACTCGAGGGTGGAGAGCGATTGACCGACCGACGACTCGGTGAGCGATCGGTACTCGGTCATCTCGATCGCGACCCGTGACACTTCTCGGTAGAGCAGCTCCTGCTGGCGGGTCGTCGGGTTCAATGCGAAGACTCCCTCGGTCAGAGCGACGAACGAGGGCATGGTGATGTGGTTGTCCACCAACCGGTAGTCGATCTGGTCGGTCAGGTGACGGTCGATCAGACCGCGGATCCTTGTGCGCTCCTCGGGAGAGAAGATCTCCACCATCTGGTGGAGCGAGAGGAGACACGAGTTGCTCTTCGAGATCAGGTCCTGCACGAGTGCCAGACGTTCGCGGGTGCGGACGATGGTGAACGCCAGGAGCACGCCGTAGAGGAAGGTGGCCACGCTGGCGAGGCCGATGTCGACGGTGACGTCCCCCCGTCTCGTCCCCACCAACCACGACGCGACGGCGACGAGCACGCCGATGAGCACTGCCGGCTCGATCGAGTGCTCGCCGTCGATGACCTCACGGAACCACCGGTCCACCCCCGCGCGGAAGCTCCCCATGGACGTGCACCCTAAGACGAAGGGGGATGGTCTGGCACGTCACGCGCCGTCACGCCGCGTCGGATACCAGCTCGCTCGTGCAGTACTTGCACCTGGTCGCTCCCTCCGGCGCGACTCCGATCTGCGATGGCGTCGAGGACGTCCGTCGCATCGGGACTATCAGCCCACGGGCCGGCGATCACCCCTCGACACGGCGGAAACGCTCCGGCCGGAGGTAGCGTGAAGAGGTGGACGGCGAGCGTTTCGGACCGGTCGACTTCGACCACTTCCATCGCGAGCGCCTTCCCGCACTGCTCGAGACGTGCGGACCGCTCTTCACGGCTGCGGACGCCGCGGTCCTCCGTCCGATCGCCTTCCGCCTGGAGGACGGGCGGGCCTACACCTACGTACCCTCGGGTCGTACTTTCTCGGTCGAGCCGGGCTGCGACCGCGCCGAGACGGTGGCCACCCTCCCCGAAGAGGAGTGGCACGACTTCGTCTGGGAGCTGCGCTCGGCCTTCGCCTGCTTCTATGCGGACCGCCTCTCGCTCACCGGCAAATTCGGCCAACTGGTCAGATGGGAGCCGCCGCTGCGGGTCGCCCTGGATGGTCAGGTCGTCTACGACGTCGACGACCCGCCACCGGTGCTCGATGGCTCGGGGCAGCCGGTCGACCTGACCGCCACGTTCGGGCTCTCCGACGACGAGTCCGAGATCGCGGACTTCCTCGACCGGACCGGCTTCGTGCACCTTCGCAACGTGCTGGACGCGACCGAGGTCGAGGCGTTGCGCGTCGAGGTCGACCGGGCGGTCGCAGGGGCACGGCCCGACGACCGTCGCTCGTGGTGGACCGTCGTCGACGGCGAGGAGGTCTGCTGCCGGGTCAACTACTTGAACGACCAGTCGCCGCTGGTGGCCGGACTCGGGGACGACGACCGCTTCCTCCGGATCGCCGCGCTCGGTCGTTCCGATCTTCGCGATGCACGTGACCGTCTCGACGGGAACGGGGTGGTGATCAAGGTGCCGGGCGCCGGCGAAGGACTCGCCGACCTGCCGTGGCACCGCGACTGCGGGATGGGGGGCCACCCGGTCAAATGCCCGATGCTCAACGTCGGGATCCAGCTCGACGCGGCCACCCCTGCGACCGGACAGCTGGCGATGATCGCGGGCTCCCACCGGGGGACCTCTCGCCTCCCACACGACAAGGAGGCCGCCCGACTACCGGTCGCCCGTCTCTCGACCGAGCCCGGTGACGTGACCGTCCACTTCGGGCACACCTTGCACGCCGCGCCACCGCCGACCCGCCGCAGCGGGGCCGGCCGGCGGGCGCTCTACCTCTCCTTCGTGCCGCCTCGCACCTTCGAGATGGTGGGGCCGGGCCAGGGGTACAACGACGTCCTGTTCACCCGCGACGACGGGCGGGTCCGGCACGTCGACCAACTGACCTGAGCCGCGTGGCACACGTCCAGGTCCAGTTCGCGATCGATGACGCCGAGCGCGCCGACGCGATCGTCGACACCCTCCTCGCCGACCGACTCATCGCCTGCGGCCAACGGACCGGCCCGATCCACAGCCGCTATTGGTGGGAAGGCGAGCGCGAGGAAGCCGACGAGTGGCTGGTGCTGATGAAGACCCGGGCAGATCTCGCCCCGGCGGTGGTCGCCGCGGTCATCGAGCACCACCCTTACGAGACACCCGAGGTGGTCACGCTCGACTTGGTCGGCGGCGCGGCCGACTACCTCGCATGGATCGACGAGGTCACCGCACCGGCCGACGGCCGGCACGGGCAGACGTCCGCCTGATTCGGGCGGTCAGGCCGCCTTCTCGAGGATGTGCACGCCGCAGGCCGAGCCGAGACCGATCACATGGGTGAGCCCGACCCGGGCGCCCTCGATCTGACGATCGCCCGCTTCGCCGCGGAGATGGGTCGCCACCTCCCACACGTTGGCGACACCGGTCGCGGCGATCGGATGACCCTTCGACTCGAGCCCACCCGAGACGTTCACCGGGGTCGACCCGTCGCGCCAGGTGGCCCCTGACTCGAAGAAGTCGACCGCGCCCCCCTGCTCGCAGAGCATGAGGTTGTCGTAGTGGACGAGCTCGGCGGTCGCGAAGCAGTCGTGCAGTTCGACCAGGTCGAGGTCGGAGGGGGCGACCCCGGCCTGCTCGTAGGCCTGCGTCGCGGCGTTGCGGGTCAGGGTGTTCACGTCGGGGAGGATCTGGCACGCCTCCTCCCACGGGTCGGTCGTGAGCACCGAGGCCGAGATCTTCACCGCGCGCCGCTGCTGCTCACTCGAGAGGGTCTTCAGCTTCGCCCCGCTCACCACCACCGCGGCCGCCGCACCGTCGCAGTTGGCCGAGCACATCGGCCGGGTGTTCGGGTAGGCGATCATCACGTCGCCCATGATCTCCTCGAGCGTCATCTTCTTCTGGTACGCCGCGAGCGGGTTGAGCGTCGAGTGTGCGTGGTTCTTCTCGGCGATCTTGGCGAAGAGCTCGAAGCTGGTCCCCCCGTAGCGGTGGCCGTACTCCATGCCGATCTGTGCGAACACGCCCGGCATGGTCTCGGTGCCGATGCGGCCGTCGACCGGGGCCACCGCGCCGTAGCGGCCGGAGGGTTCCCAAGTGTCGGAGTCGCCTTTGCGGCTCCCTCCGGACAACAGTCCCGCGCCCGAGAGCTTCTCCACCCCGAAGGCCAGACCGACGTCGGTCTCTCCCGCCTTGACCGCCATGCACGCGACCCGGAGGGCGGTCGCACCGGTCGCGCAGGCGTTCGCCACGTTGTAGACAGGTATGCCGGTTTGGCCGAGCTGCTTCTGCAGCTGCTGGCCGATACCTGCGTTGGCCGCCATCAGGTTGCCGGCGCCGATCATCCCGACGTCCTTCATGGTCACGCCGCCGTCGGTCAGCGCGCCGAGCACCGCCTCGGAGGCCAGGTCGACCATGTCCTTGTCCGGGTGCTTCCCGAACTTGGTCATGTGGATCCCGAGGATCCAAACGTCGTCAGCTGCCATCTCGACCTCCCAGCGGTTCGAAGCCGAAGCCGATCGCTTCGGTTCCATTCTCATCCGTCCCGATTGCCTGGGTGGCCAGGCGCACCGGCATGCCGAGTGTGACGTGCTCGGGATCGGGTTCGACATTGATCAGGTTCGCCCGCACGCTCGTGCCCTTGCAGTCGACCAAGGCGGCGACGTAGGGAACTGGCACCCCCGGCGCGGCGAACGCCACGATGGTGAAGGCCTCCACCTCACCGGTGGTCGGGACGTCGACCTTCTTGAACTCGGTCTTGCCGCAGCTGGCACAGCCGTTCCGGCGGTCGAAGAAGCGTGCGCCGCAACTCGTGCATTCGTTCGCCTCCAGATGGGGCTCGGGGTCGAGCACCAGGTAGTCGACGAGCGGGATCTGCTCGGCCATCGTCACCATTCTCCGATCGGGCCTCTCCAATGTTGCGGCGCCACCGTAGCGGGAGCGACCTGTACCTGCTACTCGCGGGCCACAAGGTCGTCACCTATCCTCGGCGAATGGAGCTTGCCGGAAAGGTGGCCGTGGTCACCGGCGCGGCGTCGGGGATCGGGCGGGCGATGGCACGGGCCCTCGCGGAGAGTGGTGCATCGGTCCTGGTCGCCGACGTGGACGTCGATGGCGGGACCGAGACGGTCGAATCGGTGACCGAGGCCGGAGGAACCGCCGCGTTCGTCAGGACCGACGTGCGTCAGCTCGGCGAGATCGCGGCGATGCTCGACGCGGCGGCGGAACACTTCGGCGGGCTCGACGTCCTCTGCAACAACGCGGGGATCGTCTGCGGGGAGCCACTCTGGCCGGCCACTCCGCCCGAGCGGCTCGCGGACCAGGTGACGATCAACCTCGGGGCGGTCATCCTCGGGACCCGCCTCGCCCTCGACCGCTTCGGCCCCGAGGGAGGGGTGGTCGTCAACACCGCCTCGATCGGCGCGCTGCTCCCGCTCGAGGACGAGCCCGGTTACTCGGCCACCAAGGCCGGCGTGGCCATGTTCACCCGCGCCTGCACCGGCTTGGCCGCCACCCGCCGGGTGAGGGTGAACGCGATCCTTCCCGGTCTGGTCGAGACACCGCTCCTCGCCAAGTCCGGCGACGGCTCGAACGAGGCGGGCTGGGCGACGATGGCACGGGGGTTCATGCCGATGCTCACCCCCGAGTACATCGCCGGCGAGGTGCTCGAGATCGTCAACGACGACACCGTCGCGGGACAGTGTCGCATCCTCGGCGAGTTGCCCGACTTCGTGAAGGAGATGGTCGAGACGCCCTTCACCTCCTGAGCCGGAGGGCCGGAGCGGGGCGGAACCTGGCCGCGTCAGGCGGCCGGGTCGGGTGCTCCCCGCGGGCCCCGGATCCGGGTCCGACGGCGCTCCCGGTCGATGACCAAGACGTCTTCGGGCCGGATCTCCTCCCAGAGGAGGAGCCAGGGATTGCAGAGCAAGGTCCCGTCGGGCTGGCGGTAGGTGATGTGGCCGGCCAGATGGTCGTCGTAGCCCTCCCGCCAGAGCGTGCGTGCGAGGAGGACCAGCTCTTCTCTCGGGCTGAGCTCGA
>CAVUGU010000007.1:0-247142 GCA_963741055.1 uncultured Acidimicrobiales bacterium
ACGGAAAGTGAGAGTGGCACTGCGTGCTGTGGTGGGCCATACGTCAGACGGGAGGCCTTTCGAGCCATCAGGCCGGATTCTGAGCGATGCGGCGACGCCCTTTTGTGTATTTGGCTCTGGACAGTGTGCGTTTGCACTTGTTACGTTCATTCGGTTCCGAATGCACTCCACCTTGGATCACATGGCGGCGTGACGGGGAACATGGCGGTGGACACGCAGCAAACGCGGAGTCATAGATGTACGGTTTGTCGGAGATCCGGTACGTCACGCTGAACGATGATGCGAAGCCGATTCTGCTCGCACGTGTGCGCTGGCCGGATGTAGCAGAAGCGATCAGTGTCGGCTGTTCCGTTTGGCAGACCGATCCTGGTCTGTTCGATCTCCCCTACGACCCGAGCGGCGTGGAGATAACCCTTGATCGGGCCGAGGAGATAGCTGCCCAGTGGGGGGCTCACCTGCCTGACGGTCCATCTCCCCTCGAATGGCGGCCTTCGCTGATCCGGAGAATGCCCGCTAATTGGTCGGATCTGACGTCGGCTGAACGAAGGGCCTGGTCGGTGGAGGTGGGCCGTACGCGTCGGCGCAACCGTCGTCGGCACACTCGACGTCTCGCTCCAAGGAAGACTCGAGGACGATCGGGCGGCCTACGAACAGTGTTCGGCCGCACCTCCCGGACCTCCGATTCGCGCGCTCGAAGCGAGGGGGCCGGCGTCGAGCTTCTCGCGAGCGTCGACGCACTCGGCCCACCGGTCCCGATCGAGACTTCGGTTCTCGCCGCAGCTCATGTGCCCGTCATCGTCCCGTGCGCGGAGGAATACGAGGATCCAGAGTCCTCGCCAAGCGTGACGCCAGCCCACGCTTCTGAGGAGGCACAGTATCTTTGCCCCAACGATCCGCGGCTGACCGGTCTTCGGCTACCGGTCGGAGCCGCTCGAGTCACCTCACCTCCGGGAGCGGATCCGAGCCCGATCCGACCCCGCCCGGGTATCCGATGACCTGGGCCGCATTGAGCAGCGGATGGGAGGGCGGGCCCGCTCCGGAAGGTGAAGGTGCGGCGTGGTAGCCGGGCTCGATCTCTACGACCTCTTCGTCGTCTGCTTCGTGCAGCTCATACTCGCGACGGTGCTGGTGCTCAGTCCTGCGCGCCAGTTGCCTAACCGTTTCGGGTGGACCGGTTCGAGACTGACCGAGGTCGTCGTGGCGACCGTGGCGGCCACGACTCTCGCCGTCGTCTCCTGCGTTCTCACCTCGGCCATTTGGGGGATCACCGCGGGAGGGCTCGAGCCTGCGGCCCTCGCACTGGTCCTACTTACCGTGACGGTGGTCGTCCTCAAGCCAGACTGCAACCTGGTCGGGCAGATCTTCTATTCGTCGTTCCTAGGAGCGAGTCTCGCTTTCCTCGCGTACGCGGCATTCATCGCTTCCGTTGCCACTCACTCGACTGCAGAAGCCGCGACCGCATCCTTCTTCCTCGCTCTCGACTTCGCGGCTCTCCTCATCTGGATCTCGAACGTGAGCTACATCAGCGACGTCATGTGCCGAACTCGTCACGCGCTGCCACCGCCGCTCGTCGACCTCGAGTACCAGCCGATGGTCTCGTTGCACATCCCGGCGTACAACGAACCGCCCGACATGCTCATCGAGACCATCAAGGCGGCAGAGCGAATCGACTACCCGGACTTTGAGATCGTAGTCGTCGACAACAACACAACCGATCTGGCCATCTACGGACCGGTGGAAGAGTACTGCCGCCATCGGGATCGAGTGAAGTTCGTCCACGTCGCGCCGTGGCCAGGGTATAAGTCTGGTGCCTGCAACCTGGCGCTCCGTCAGCACACCGACCCACGCGCAGAGATCATCGGGCTGATCGATGCCGACGATGTCGTCCAACCGCACTACCTGCGAGAGACCGTCGCCTATTTTGCGGATCCGCGGCTCGGCTTCCTCCAGACTTTCGAGGGAAACCGTGCCTTCGAAGGGAGCGCCTATTACACCGCGTGCGTGGACTCTTATCAGGGCTTCTACCTTGCAGTCATGTCAACTCGGAACGAACGCAATTCGGTGCCGTTCGTCGGCACGATGGGTCTGTTCCGTCGGAGCGTGCTGGACGAGATCGGCGGCTGGAACGAATGGTGCATCAGCGAGGACACTGAAGCCTCCCTTCGTGCGCTCGAGTCGGGCTGGTCCGGCCTGTACGTGCCGCGCTGTTTCGGTCGTGGGGTCGTGCCGCCGTCCTATGCGGGCCTCAACACCCAGCGCCACCGCTGGTGTTTCGGTGCCATGCAGATCTTCCGCCTTCACTGGCGAAACCTCATGCCCTGGAACCGTTCAGCGAACAATCATCTGAGCGCAGACCAGAGGCGTGACTACCTGATGGGCTCTATGAGCTGGGCAAGGGACCTGCTGATGGTCGTCTTCGCCCTGGTCCTGCTGGTGATCACCGGCCTCATCTTGTCCGGATCGGACTTCGTGTTCATGCCCCTCGCCGGTCCGCTTTCGGTCCTGCCTATATCGCTGGTGCTGATCGCAACGATCGGCACCACGTGGAATCTGCTCCAGTGGACCAACATCTCAGGACGACGCGCACTCATGTCGCTGGTGATCAACCTCTCGGGTTGCCTCGTCACCGCTCGTGCGTGCCTCGAGGGAATCACCCGACGCGAGGGTGTTTTCCTCCGGACCGCGAAGTCCGGATCGGCCAATCGTCGGCTGCGTGACGCACTTCGGTTGAGCCGATGGGAGACGTTGCTCGCGTTGGCCCTCTACTCGTCAGCGATCGTGCTGGCCCTTCGTACCAACCCACCGGTCATCCTGATCTTCATCGTCGTGGTCCAGGCGACCGTGTTCGCCTGCGCCCCGATAGCGTCGTTGTGGAATTTCAGAGCGCAGCGAGTGCCTGCAGCCGAGTACCGACGCAGGTTCGAGCAGCAGAGGTCGCAGGAACGGAGCCAGGGCCGTCGCCGCGGCCGCCGGCCCGGGTTCGCGGTGATGGCCACCATTTTGGTCGTTCTCGCCGCGACTGCTGCAGCGATCGCGGCGCCGATCGGGCTGTTCGGGCGGGCTGTGCACAATCATGGACGCAAGGCACAAGCGCCCACTGCGGTGGTCCGGACGGTTCGACCGGCTGCGCCGCCCGGGCAGGGAACCCATGTGGACACGGTCGTTACGCCTCGATCACGGGGCTGACCGCGCCAGTGTCAGGGAGTCGGCCCTCAACAGGGCGCGGCCGAGATGGTCGAGCGTGGGTCGAGACAGTAAGAAGAGACGCTGAACGAGAACGAGGATGAGCCCGCTCCGGTCAGCGTCCCGTTCGCTGGACCGAACTCCATCCCGAAGGGGATGGTGTCGAGCCAGTAGGAGCGCTCGAAGTTGTCCCATCCGTAGTCGTCTTGGAGCAGTCGGCCGACCGAGGCGAGCACCGAGCTGAGATCGACGCTGACCGTTCCGTGGTCCACCGCATCGTCCTTGTTCAACACGAACCAGAAGGTCCCGCCCCACGGTGCCGTCCGGCCGTCCCTGTAGACGTTGCTCGCGTACACCGACCACGCGTCTTTAGCGGCATGAGCCGTCCCGTCGATCGCATAAGGTGAGCTCGCGGTTCCGATTCTCAGGCTTGCAGGCAACAAGGCACGGTCGTCGTAAGCCGTCCAGACCATGACCTCGATCGTGCCGGATGTGCGGCACGGAGTTCGCGTCGAACTGTGGTTGAGCCACAGGTCGTAAGCGACGTCGTAGGTGGCATCGGTCGGGTCGGCCGAATAGGCGGTCGTGCCGATCAGGTCCGGAGCGATTGCATCGACTCGCAGTGGCAGTGGAAAGCTTGGAGACGGGGCCGGTGAGGTGCCCGCGTTGCACTGGTTGAAGCCGTAGAGCACACTCGGGTAACCGCGCACCCAGGTGTCCGCCCTCGGTGCGATGCAGTCGGAGTCCGTGCAGGGAGGCGCGTCCGGGAAATCCCCCCGGACTTCGAGGCTTCCCTCCGAGCTGATCGACATCCTGACCGCACCTGGCGACCCCGAAGCGTCGCCGAGGTTCCACTCGTCGCCGGCCAGCTGAGCATGCAAGAGCTCGGGGTACGAACTCTGGCATGCGCTGCCTGCGCTGGGAACGAACGGGCACGACGCCGTCCAGGACCATGCGGCCGGCTTCGCCGTCGGATCCGGAAGGACGCGAACGGTCGGGCTCGCCTGAAGTTCGCCCCCGCACGCGGCAATGATCGCGAGAGGTGCGAGCGCCATCGCTGCCGCCAGACGGGCTCGTCGGCCGATCCTCGAGCTGCAGTGTCCGCTACGTTGCCAGGGGAACGCCATCTCGTTCGTCGGGACTCACCGTCGATCGCTCGGCAAATGCAACGTGTGCCGATGATGCAAAGCCAGTTGCGCCCAAAAGAGTACCTCTCGCATCCGGATCACTCAGGATGACCCCGAAGGCGGGACGACGAACTCGGGCAACGACACGAGCCCAGCGTCCTCACTTCGCGAAATGGGGACGAACGGTGGCCGGAAGGCCACCATGCGCGACCGTCTGAGCATCGACCCTCTGCGAAACCTTCGCGATGCGTCACCCCTTCGTGAAAACAAACGCAACGGAAACGTGCGAGCGCCCAAAAAAACAATTGAGAGCAGCCGTTCGCCATGGGAAACTCTCCAACGCTCCCCGAGGTGATCTTGAAATGGTGAGGCAAGTCGGCGGAGGCTCGGTTGCGACGGAGGCGGCTACGAATCACTTGGAGGCGGCGACGGTTCAAAAGGTACGAGGGCGGATGGCGAAGCGAAGCATCCGAAGCATGATCGCGTCCGGCTCGATCCTGGTGCTGTTGATGTCGGCGGTGGTGGTAGTCGGCATCGGTTCGCAGCGACCGGTCGCGGCTACCACGACCCCGACTGACGGCGCGACCCGAGGTGCCGACAATCTCCGGACCGGGTGGTACCCGGATCAGACCGATCTCACACCGAGCGTCCTGAACAGCGGAACGTTCGGACAGCTCTTCGACACATCGGTCGATGGAGAGGTCTACGGACAGCCGTTGCTCGACGACAACCAGGTGCTGGTCAATACGCAGAACGATTACGCCTACGGGCTCGACCCTGTAACTGGCGCGATCCTCTGGAGCCGGCAGTTCGGCTCACCGGTTCCGGAGAGCACCCTCGGGTGCGCCGACGAGGACACCTACGGCATCGAATCGACCGCGGTGGTCGACCAGTCGACCAATACCGAGTATTTGGTGGACCTCCAGTTCGTCTCCGACTCCTCAGGGCCAATGGCCTTCTACATGCACGCCCTGAACTTGGACAAGGACGGTGAGGAGGAGTCCGGCTTTCCGGTCGAGATCCAAGGCACCGCCGCCAACGACCCGGAACAGACCTTCACTCCGAAACTGGAGAATCAACGTGCGGGGCTGCTCCTCTTGGGCGGAGTGGTCTACGTGGGGTTCGCCGCCCACTGCGACATCGGGGGCTATCAGGGTTGGATCGTCGGCGTGTCCGAGAGCGGCACGCTCAGCACACTGTGGACCGACGCGGCAAATGGCACATCGGCCGGCGGTGGGATCTGGATGTCCGGCGGCGGGCTTGTCTCCGACGGGCCGGGCACCATCCTGTTCAGCACCGGGAACGGCATCTCCGCCGGGGACACCCCGAACGGGACTATCCCTGGCGACCATCCTCCGGCAGACCTTGGTGAGTCGGTCGTACGGGTCGACGTGCAACCCAACGGGAGCCTCAAGACAGTCGACTTCTTCGCTCCCTACGACGCGCCCGCTCTCGACGGGAACGACCTGGACTTCGGCTCGGGAAGCCCGCTCGCCCTACCGAGCCCGTACTTCGGGACCCCGTCGATCCCGAACCTCGCGGTCGCGGTCGGGAAGGAGGGCTACGTCTATCTGCTCAACCGAGACAACCTCGGGGGCGAGGGCGAGGGTCCCTCCGGCACCGACGACGTGGTCGGTCGGTACGGCCCGAACGGCGGTGTCTGGTCGAGCCCGGCCGTCTGGCCCGGCGACGGCGGGTGGGTCTACATCCCGACGGCGTCCGGATCTCCGAGCGGGGGCGGTTCGACCGGCTTCATGGATGCCTATCAGTACGGCCTCAGCGGTTCGGGGAACCCCACGTTGAGTCTGGCAGGGCAGTCCTCGGACGCGTTCGGGTTCGGCTCGAGTGCCCCGGTGGTCACCTCGAACGGCACGACCTCGGGCTCTGCACTCATGTGGGTCGTGTGGTCTCCCGACGCTTCGGGCATCGGCGCCCAGCTTCGTGCGTACAACCCGGTACCGGTCGACGGAGTCCTCCAGGAGGTCTGGAACGCTCCGGTCGGAACGGCTTCCAAGTTCAACCCGCCGGGGATCGGCGGCAACCGCGTCTACGTGGGTACTCGCGCTGGGAGTGTGCTCGGGTTCGGATCGCCCGTTCCCTCTCCGGTTACGGCAGCCTCTCCCACCTTCCCCACGACGGTCGTGGGTCACTCAACCTCCGAGACCCTTAGCGTGACCGCGAATGCCGACATCACGATCTCCGGGCTGAGCGTCTCCCCCGGCGCGTTCACGTTGGGCGCACCCTCTCCCTCCCTGCCGGCTCAACTCAACACCGGCGACTCCCTCACCGTCCCGGTCACGTTCACCCCGACCACCAGCGGTCAGGCTGGGGCAAGCGTCACGGTCACCACGGAGGAAAACGGAACGGCACAGATTCCGCTCTCCGCCACCGGCGAGGAGTCGGGCCCCGATTTGGGAGTGACCACCAACGGCATCAGCTTTGGCGGCATTCCTCCCGGATCGCAGACCAGTCAAGAGGTCGGATTCTTCAATAGTGGGTCTTCGCCGTTGACCATTTCGTCGGTCGAGCTGCCCGATGCTCCCTTCGACACGTCTGGTGCCCCGTCTGCGGGAGGCACCATCTCTGGGGGAGCCGAGGTGTTCGTCAACGTCACCTTCTCGCCAACCGCGGTGGGCATTTACTCGAGCTCTCTCGAGGTCGACAGCGACGGTGGTGACGAGATCGTCACGTTGACAGGAAACTCGACCGCTCCGTCTGTCCTCACCGTCACTCCAGCCTCGATCAACTACGGGAACGTCGATCTCGGTCAGTCGGCGGTCGAGACGTTCAAGTTGATCGACACCGGGGGCAGCAGCCTCGAGATCTCCAAGTCCAAGCCACCGGCGAAGGGGACCTTCACTGCCCTAACCAGCTTGGCCGAGGGGACCACGATGTCGGCCGGTTCGAGTCTGACGGAATCGGTACGTTTCGCTCCTCGGGGGGCGGGAAACACGAGTGACCAATGGGTGATCACTGCGGATGACGGGCACGGAGAACATGACGTCACCTTCACGGGCATCGGGGTTCCTCCAACCGTCACAACGACGGGACTTCCCGCAGCGACGCAATCCGCCCCATACGCGACCACCCTCACGGCAAGTGGTGGCACCGCGCCGTATCGATGGAGTCTGACGTCGGGAGCTCTGCCCTACGGTCTCTCGCTGGACGCAGCAACCGGCACGATCACGGGCACCCCGGTTGCCGCGGGCGCCTATTCCTTCGTCGTAAAGGCTGTCGGGAGCGGAGGGTTCTCGGGTTCCGCGACGCTCGCGATCACGGTGGTCCGAACCCCGGAGACCCTCAACTCCGCCACTGTGGGGATGGCGTCGACACCCGATGGGAACGGTTACTGGATTACCGACACCGCGGGCGAGGTGCGAACGGACGGAGATGCAGGCTTCTACGGCTCGATGGCTGGTCGGCCGCTCAACGCGCCCATCGCCCATATCGTCGCCACCGCCGACGCCCACGGCTACTGGCTGGTGGCGTCCGACGGAGGCGCCTTTGCCTTCGGGGATGCCCCGTTCTACGGCTCCATGGCCGGCTACCCGCTTAACAAGCCGATTGTCGATATTGCGCCGACACCCGACGGGCGCGGGTACTGGCTGGTGGCCTCGGACGGCGGCATCTTCGCATTCGGGGATGCCGTATTCCGCGGCTCGATGGGTGGGACCCCGCTCAACAAGCCGGTGGTCGGCATGGCGCCGAATCCCGTGACCGGTGGGTATTGGCTGGTTGCATCCGACGGGGGGATCTTCGCCTTCGACGCGTCGTTCTTCGGATCGACCGGTTCCCTCTCACTCAACAGACCGGTGAACGGCATGGCCGTCGCTCCTGGTGGAGTTGGCTACTGGTTGGTTGCCTCCGACGGAGGGATCTTCGCCTTCGGCCGTGCCGGTTTTCATGGCTCGACCGGCGCGCTCGCGCTTTCGGCTCCGGTGGTCGGCATGGCCCCCGATGCTGTGACCGGCGGGTACTGGCTGGTCGCATCCGACGGGGGCATTTTCGCCTTCGACGCGCCGTTCTTCGGATCTGCGACGCCCTAAGAGCCCCGAGGCGCTTCCGGGCAATCAGCCCGGACCTCAGACTCCTGGGTCCACAAATCTCTCGGATGACGCCGACGCGATCTCGTTGCTCCAGTCCTTGGAGGTACCGAAAATGTCATCCAACAGCCCGACTAGGACGATGCCCCGGTACTTTGCGTCAACAACGATGTGGAAGATCGCGGCCCTCAGCGTGGAAGGCGGGGTCGTTTGGCGGCGCCCACGCCCAGGTGGGAGTGGGTACGTCGGTACCCCACCGACCGATGTGTTGTCGCGGATCATCGTGGGACATCCGAACCCTCACGAACCGCATAGCGGGGCAGTCCGCTCGGCTGGTAGGTGCGTCGAAGGCCGACTTCGGCGTGACGAAGCCGCGGGCCCGGTGTGGACGCTCCTGTTGTGGGCGAGCACGAATCGATCCCGACCCTGCCCAGCCACCTCGGAGACAGAGTCTTCGGTCTGCTCCGTTCCACCGACTCGCCGCATGACCTGGCCGGATGGGGTTCGTGGAACTGACACGTGATCCCCGCACTGGCACGCGAGGCTGGAATACCCCGTACCATTCGTCATGTGTACAGCGAGATCGCCAGTAACAAGCGCCGCACCGTCCTCGTGATCGTCGCGTTTTTCTTGATCTGGTTGGGCATCGGAGTGGCGGGTGGACTGCTTTTCAAGGCCTTCTACCATCCCACCACTTACAACGGGTCCGTACCCGCAACATCGACAAACTACGGCTGGTCTCCGATCATCGTCGGTGTCGTGATCTGCGCGATCCTCGCCGTGATCGGGATCCTCTACTCCTTGACCTCCGGGGCCTCCCTGGTACTCCGAGTGTCCGGTGCCGAGCCCGCCGATCCTGCCCGCTACCAACAGGTGCACAACCTGGTGGAGTCTTTGGCGATTGGGGAAGGGATCCCCAAGCCGACGGTCTATGTGATCGATGACCCTTCGCCCAACGCCTTCGCCACCGGTGTCAGCCCGGACAAGGCCGCGATCACTTTCACCACCGGCCTGCTGGCCATCATGAACCGCGAAGAGCTGGAGGGCGTGATCGGCCACGAGATGAGCCACATCAAGAACCACGACATCCGTCTGCTGCTGGTGGTGAGCACCATGATCGGCCTAGCCGCGCTCCTCGCCAGCGTCCTTTGGCGGAGCGCCTTCTTCGCAGGTGGAGGGGGAAATGACAGAGGCAACCAGCTCGTGCTGGTGATCGTCGGCGCCGGTGTGCTCCTGGCCGTCGTCGGCTTCCTCTTCGGCCCGCTCATTCGTTTGGCCCTCTCGCGTCGCCGCGAGTCGTTGGCCGACGTGAGCGGTGTCGAGCTGACCCGTAACCCGGCTGGTTTGATCAGCGCCCTCAAGAAGCTGCAGCAGAATGACAAGCCGTTCAAGAAGATGAACCACGCCACCGCGGCGATGTGCATCGATGATCCGCTGCAGCACCACGAAACCTGGTACCACCGCCTCTACGACACCCACCCGCCGATCGAACAGAGGATCGCCGAACTCGAGAAGATCGCCTCTGGGCAGTCGGTCTGACCTGCCGTGCCGCTCGGTCGGCGAATCAGCCGGCTGGTGCAGATCCCTCGGGCCCCGAGGCCGGCGGCAGGCCTTCTGAGCCAGTGGCAAGGGGGGGTCCCGACGGTGCTCGAGCCGGGTCCACCGGAACCAACCCCCGGAAAAGTGACTTGGGGCACAGCACGGTCATCTTCGTCGGCGGCGAAGAACGCAACCGCCTTGAAGCCGAACGAGCCAGCGATCAAGTTACGCGGAAACGACTGCAGGGCGATGTTGTAGTCGCGGGCACTGGTGTTGTAGTAGCGCCGGGCGTACTCGATCTTGTCTTCGGTGGCAGTAAGCGTCTCCTGCAGCTGAAGAAAGCTTTCCACTGCCCGTAGCTGGGGGTAGTTCTCAGCTACCGCGAACAGCGAGCGAAGCGCTCCGGACAGGGCATTTTCTGCCGGCGCGATCTTGTCGAGATCACCTGTCGCTCCAGCGGTGACAGCGTTGGCTCGGGCTTGAGTGACGGCCTCGAAAGTCCCCTGCTCGTGAGCGGCGTAGCCCTGCACCGTCGAAACCAGGTTGGGAACAAGGTCATGACGGCGCTTGAGTTCGACGTCGATCTCGGACCAAGCTTCCTGGGTCCGGTTGCGCTTCTTGACGAGACCGTTGTAGGCCCCCCACAGGCCGAGGGCCAAGACGACAACGATGACAATAACGACGATCAGCACAACCATTTGGGGTGCGCCCCTGAGTAGCTGTTGTGACGCGAACTCTATCGGGTATGCCATGAGGAGGCCAGGGGTTGGATCGTCCTGGCCAAGATGGGCGACTCCTGGCGAACCTGGTGACCAAAATCGGTCACGAGAGCCATCCGGATCAGCGGCGCCGCAGCTCCTCCGGGCGCGCCGTCATCGAGTCCTCAAGACCTTTCTCCTTCGTCCCCTGTCATGAGCCCGCCCGGTGCCGTGAACATCAGTCTGGGCTATCCGGATCATTCCGGTTGGCCCGAATGTCGAGATCCTCAGTACGGGACCGCCCGGGACAGCTGGGAAAATCGATCGAAGCTCGACTGGGCGCGACCCGCCGGCGAGCTGGATGGCGACTCCTCTCGGCACGAGGACCTCGATCGAACCCCAGGTCCCCAAACGGAGAGTGATGTCCTGGGAATCCCAGCAGGCTCTTGTGAGATCGACACGGGTGGTACCGACGCCGGTGCTTACGGTCGTATCGGAAGCGAGTTGCCAGCCCGGACCGAAGCGCAGACCTCCCTCGGCTGCTCGCACGATCAGAGGTATCCGCAACCGCAGCAAGGGTGGTGTAAGTCGGACCAACGGTGGAAGCGTCACCATTGCACCGCGGAGTTCGGCGCGGTTGGAGGCGGCAAAGACCTGCTCCAAGACGGCAGAGAAGCGTTCGTACGAAATCGCTCCGTCGCCGAAGAGATCTTTGAGTCGGGTTATCGACGCGACGCGCTCGTCTTCATCGACTTCGAGCAGGCACGTTGGTATCGGTGGTTGTGCGCTCATCTCCACCATCCTGATCGTGTGGGCGGGCTCTTGAGGTTCGAGTGTGAGATGACGGCGGAGTGTGCTCGAGATCATGCAGGGTTGGCCGATCCCAGGAGCTCTCGCATGTTCTCCACATAGAAGCGATCCTGGGTCCTCGTGTCGAAGCGGCCCAGATGGGCATCGAAGCGGTCGAAGGGGTCGCGAGTACCTTCGGGATGGGGATAGTCGGTCGAGAAAAGAAGTAGCTCCGGCCCAACCTGATCGAGGACCCATCCGACGTCGTCCTTTGGGAAGGGCGTGAACTTCACCTGACGTGCGATGTACTCGCTCGCTTTGAGCCGTAGCGAAGCCAGATCGGGCTCGGTTCGAGCGAACTGCATCGCACCGTCAAGCTTCTTGAGCATGCCCGGAACCCACTCAGCACCTTGTTCGATCGACGCGCCTCGCAACCCTGGAAATCGCTCGAAGACACCATCGAGCGCAAGTGCCGAGAGAAAGTTCTCCGGCCAATAGCCGATATTGATGAAGTCCTTGGATCGGATGTTCTCTCCCCCTCCGAGGAAGTCCGGTGGCACCGCCCGACCGTTCTCCCGATATCCGGTCGGCACCAGCCGACCCCCGGTCCCGACATGAGTGACAAAGGGCACATCGGCCTCCTGGAGGCGGGCCCAGAAGGGATCGAGGGCGACGTGGCTCGGACCCAACTTCTTCGAGGGAGCCCTGGTCTGGACCAAAATCGCGCCACAACCGGTCTCCAAGGCGACCTCCAGCTCGTTGATCGCCCGATCGACGTCGGTGAAAGGTATGAGCGGCGCCGCGAGCAACCGGGGATCATGCGAGCAGAAGTCGGCCAAGGCACGAGTGTGCGCTCGCACCCCGCCGTACAGGAGATCGAGATCGTCAGAGAGGAACTGGCCCGGGGCGAAGGTGGAGAAGACGAGCTGAGCATCGATGCCGAACTCGTCCAGCACGGCGCTCCGCTCGGTCGGGCTCCACGCACCGAACGCTTTGTATCCGGTGCCACACAGGTGCTCCCGATCGGTCGAGCTGCGCCGGGCCACGATGTCGGCGGCCTCCTCGTTGCTCGGCGCCTGAGGATGGGCGAGCGTGCGTAGCCGGTCGCGGATAGCCGGATCGGCATAGGGACGAAGCCAGTCATTCGGTTCGAGGACATGGCTATCCGCATCGAAGAAGCGCCGCACGGGGACGTCGTTCACGGGTCCTCCTTCCAGCCAGCGGTCTCCAAGGAGACTACGCCCAGGGTGCCGGTGCTGAAATGTCGTCTTCCCCTGGCTCAAACCTGACCGGCGGGTCTTCGAGGCCCACACGGCCGAAACGCCGCACGAGACGTCCCCGAGGACAAGGCAAAGCCGCATTTCAGCCGTAGATCAGGGTTAAGCAGTCGCCCCCTCTTGCCGATATGTAGACAAGGGCGCCGTGGGGGGGACCGTGTCGGCGGTTGAGATTTCGCACTGGGAAACGTCGGACCCGCCGCTCAGGCAAGAGGGCCGGCAGACCACGTCCAAGAATGCCTGGCGCTGGTTCCTCGCGCTCGAGGGCTTCCTTGCCCTCGTCTACTTTCCGTTCGGGCTCCCTCCTCAGAAGCCCCTGATCTTCGGCTTCCTTCCCTGGATGGAGTGGAACGGACAGCCTTTCGTGTGGGCGCTGATCGGCTTGTCGGCAGTTGCTGCGATCTTCTACGGCGTCTGGCGGAATCGACCCGAGGCCCCGGTCGCATGGTGGTTTCTCGGCGGCGGCGTCCTGCTCTTCATCGCCGGCGACACCATCTACAAGTTCTGGCATCAGATTCTCGGGCAACAGCAGATCCCGTTTCCGTCGTTCATCGATGCGATCTACATCACCATGTACCCGGTGTTGGCGATCGGTCTGCTTCTTCTTGCGCGCGCGAGTGCCCGGAGGCGACCGCGCGAGTCTCATCGACGCGGTCGTGGTCACACTCGGCGTCGGTCTGCTCTCGTGGATCTTCCTCATCGGTCCGAACGTGCGCGCGCCGGGGGGCCTGCTCGCAAGGTTGACGGCGGCGGGGTATCCACTCGGCGACGTTCTCGTTCTCGCCATGCTGGCCCACCTCTGGAGCGCCGGCGGCTTCCGCATCCCAGCCGGACGGCTGCTCGCGATCGGGGCGTTGGGCACTCTCCTCTCGGACACGTTGTACGGCTTGGCCAACCTGCATCCCGCGTGGAACTGGAGCGACGGCAATCCGATCGACCTTGGATGGATCCTCTTCTATTCGTGCTGGGGAGCAGCCGCATTGCACCCCTCGATGAGGGAACTCTCGGAGCGACGACCAGCGGTAGCGCCACGGATGACTCGAACCCGTCTCGCCCTTCTAGCGGCCGCATCGCTCATTGCACCGTTCGTGCTCCTCATCGAAGCGAGGCTGGGCAATCCGGTCGATGCGCCGGTGGTCGCAGTGGTAGCTGGTCTGATGTTCGTCCTCGTGCTGATTCGCATGGCGGGCGTCGTCTGGGAGCGAGAACAAGCAGAGACGAGAGAGCAGGTTCTCCGAAAATCGGCCGCCGAGCTTGTCGCTGCATCTGGCCGGGAGGGGATCAACACGGCGACGATGGCCGGTCTCACTGCGCTGACGTCAGGACAGGTCAGCATCGTCGACATCGTGCTGGCAGACTTCGATCCCTCAGGGGGATTGACGGTGGCAGCACGATCGGGCGACGGCTCGGCCGACCTACCGCGCTATCTCGAACTGATTCGAGGCGACAAGCTGCCCGGTCGTGGTGCCGGTCGACTGGAGACCTGGGTAGTCGACGCACCGCTTTCCGTTAGCGATAGGTCCGACAACGACCTTGCCGGGGAGGCGATCTTGTGCCAGATCGGACCCGCCGGCACTCCTCACGGACTCATCGCGGCTCGAAGCAAAGGCAAGTTCCCACCGCAACTTCTCGGCTCGATCGAAGCCCTCGCAGCAGTAGTGGAGCTGGCGGTGGATCGCGAGGCCATGACCGAGATGATCCATGCGCGCAGGAGTGAGGCTCGCTTCCAGACACTTGTACAGAATGCATCGGACGTCATCCTGATCATCAGGCCGGACATGACGATCACCTATCAGACGCCTTCCGCCAGACGGACGCTCGGCTATGCGCACGGTTCTCTCGAAGGGACCCCGCTGACCAATCTGATCCATCCGGACGACGTCGAGCCGGCCCTGGCTCTCATCTCCGGCGTCGCGCTCCGAGAGGGTGCCTCGGTTACCGCTCAGTGGCGCGTCCACCACGAGAGCGGTTCCTTGCGGTACGTCGAGGTGGTTGCCAAGAATCTCTTGAGTGACCGGGCCGTCGACGGAATCGTGCTCACCCTGCGGGACGTGAGCGAGCGCAAAGATCTCGAGGAGGAACTCAAACACCAGGCATTCCATGATGCACTGAGCGGTTTGGCCAACCGAGCGCTGTTTCGTGACCGTCTCGAACACGCATTGGCGCGGTCAGAACGCTCGAAGGCGTCACTTGCGGTCCTGTTCCTCGACCTCGATGACTTCAAGGTCGTCAACGACAGCCTCGGTCACGCTGCAGGTGACGCTCTCCTGGTCGAGGTCGCGAAGCGTGTTACCAACTCGCTGCGGAGTGGCGACACCGCAGCCCGGTTCGGCGGAGACGAATTCGCGATCCTCATGGAGGAGATCGTCAGCACGGACGAGGCATGCGACGTCGCCACCCGAATCCTGACCGATCTCAACGAGCCCATTCAAATCCGGGATCACGAAATTCACGTGCGCGCGAGCATCGGAATCGCGTTCAACGCGTCGGGGACGGAGCAGCCTGCCGAGCTCATCCAGGCCGCCGACGTCGCCATGTATTCCGCGAAGGCACTCGGGAAAGGCCGATACCAGGTGTACAAGCCCGAGCTTCAGATGGCGGTGGTCGAACGGCTCGAGCGGACTGCCGACTTGCAGCGTGCCGTCGACAACCGAGAGTTCGAAGTGCACTATCAGCCGATCCTCAGTCTCGAAGGGAGCCGCACAGACGGGTTCGAGGCGCTGGTCCGGTGGCGCCACCCCGAAAGGGGCCTTCTTGCCCCTCTCGAGTTCATCCCGTTGGCGGAGGAGACCGGCCTGATCGTTCCTCTCGGCAGATGGGTCCTCCAAACCTCCTGCTTGAAAGTCCGCGAGTGGCAAACCCGATTTTTGACCGCCCGCAACCTGAACTTGAACGTCAACATCTCGATCAAGCACTTCCAACACGAGGACTTCATCGATCACGTGGCGAGTGCTCTCGAAGACGCAGATCTCAACCCCCAGTATCTCGTCCTCGAGCTCACCGAGAATGTGCTCTTGCAGGACTCGGAGTCCGTCATCGAAAAGATGCGGGAGCTCAAGAGGTTGGGCGTGTCCTTCGCCATGGACGATTTTGGGACCGGCTACTCCTCGCTCAGCTACTTGAAACGGTTCCCCATCGACATCTTGAAGGTCGACAAGGCCTTCGTTGATGACGTCGTCGAGGATGGGGTGCTCGCAAACACCATCATTCAGCTCGGCAACACCTTGAACCTGCAGACGGTCGCCGAAGGAATCGAAGCAGGCGCGCCAACTCGAGACGCTGCGCCGTTTCGGCTGTCAACTGGGCCAGGGCTTCTATCTCGGGAAGCCGCTTCCGCCGAATGAGACGGCCGGATATCTATCCGGAAACCGGCAGGTTCCCCCGGTCGAAGACCCACTGCCCGCGGAGGAGACGGTCGGATGACGACCGGCTTGACACCTGAACTCGAAACAAGCGAGTGGGACGGCGAGCTACGGCCGCATTCCGAGGTCGTCAGGAGCGACCACCGTTGGGACGATCTCGAACGGCTTCGTTCCACTCACCCGATGATGGACGCAGTCATCGACGAGGTCAGGGGCCGTCAGATTCGAATCGGCGACCAGTGGCTTTGCGACTTCGCCTCCTGCAACTACCTGGGGTTCGACTTCCATCCAGAGATCATCGAGTCTGTACAACACGAGCTACGTCGCTGGGGCACGCACCCCAGCTGGTCACGACTGCTCGGGAATCCCCGGCTCTACGTCGACATCGAGGAGCAGCTCACCGAGCTCCTCGGGGCACCCGACTCACTCCTGCTCCCGACCATCACCATCATTCATTCCGCCGTCATCCCCCTCCTTGCCGGACAGGGTGCTGTGATCGTCGACGCCCAAGCGCACAAGACGATCTACGACGGTTGTGTCATCGCCCGTGGCGCCGGAGCGACGTTCCGCCGCATGCGAACAAATGACCCGGAAGACCTGGAGCAGATTCTTCGCTCCCTCCCGACCGGATGCTCCCGTCTCGTCTGCATGGACGGAGTGAACAGCATGAGCGGTAACGCTCCCAATCTGCCAGAGTACGTCCGCATCTGCGGTGAGTACGACGCTTTGCTGTACGTCGATGACGCGCACGGGTTCGGAGTCATCGGCGAGGACCCCACCGCCGAAATGCCGTACGGAAGGCGCGGGAACGGCATCGTTCGCCATTTCGACCTGCCCTACGACAACGTCATTCTGGTCAGTGGCTTCTCGAAATCCTATTCGTCGCTCCTTGCCTTTCTCGCACTTCCCACTCGACTGAAAAATCACTTGAAGGTCGCAGCGGCGCCGTATCTCTACTCGGGGCCATCTCCGGTCGCCTCTTTGGCGACAGTTCTCGCCGGTTTTCGCGTCAATGCTGTTGAAGGTGACACATTCGATCGGATCTTTGCGAGAAGACCGCGCAGGTGCTCGATCGGATCCGCGAGCTTGGTTTGGTGACGCTCAACCGATCAGGACTTCCCATCATCGAGCTCCCCATCGGAGAAGGTGACGAGATCGACAAGGTGGGTCGGTTCCTCTTCGATCGGGGAATCTACGTGACCCTGGCTGCCTATCCCCTCGTGCCAAAGTCGCAGGTGGGCTTTCGGATCCAAATGACCGCTGCCAACTCGGACGACGAAGTCGCCCAACTGAACGAAGTCCTCGGAGACGTCGCTAGCCAATTTCGGATGCAGCGAACATCACCGTGACGTTGTGAAGGGCGAGTCCGATGCCGCTGGTTTCTCCATTGCGTCGACGCGGATTCCGCCTCTTGTGGATGGGCATGGCGGTTTCGTTGTTGGGAGACGGGATCTTTCTCGTAGCCATCGCCTGGCAGGCGTACACGCTCTCGAACCAACCCGCCGCGCTCGCGTATGTGGGAGTGGCCATCTCTCTTCCCCAGGTGCTGCTGCTGCTCGTCGGCGGCGCTACCTCCGACCGACTTTCCCGACGAGCGGTCCTCCTTTGGGCTGACGTCAGCCGCGCACTCGCTGTCGGCGCACTGGCGGTAACGGTCACAACGGCAGCACACATCTGTGGCAGCTATATGTGGTCGGAGGACTCATTGGAACTGCAACCGCTTTCGCCTCGCCGGCGTTCGACGCGATCGTTCCTCAACTCGTTCCCGCGAACGAGCTCACCCAGGCCAACGCGTTCGAACAGTTTGTCCGCCCGGCAGCCCTCCAGCTCGCCGGGCCAGCAGTCGGTGGGTTAGCCGTCGCGATTCTCCGCCCTGGCGGTGCTCTGGGGCTCGATGCGATGACCTTCGCGTTCAGCGCACTTTGCGTATCGCGAATGCCACGACTACAACGCGCAGCGACCGCCAAGGGAGTCAAAAGCCTCAATCGGGATATTCGGGAAGGCTTGCGCTACGTCCGCCACCACGTATGGCTGTGGGGAACATTCCTGTCGGCTGCCCTCACCTACCTGCTCTTCGTCGGACCGACCCAAGTACTACTTCCCTACGTGTTGCGGAATTCGTTTCACTATGGAGCTTCTGCCTACGGGTTCGTGCTCGCTTCTGGAGGAATCGGCGCCCTCGTCGCTGCCCTCCTGATGGGGCGCGCTCGCGATCCCCGTCGGCCCGTGGTCTGGATCTATCTGTGGTGGACGGTTGCCACTCTCGGTATCGCGGGATACGGAATTGCACGACACTTATGGGGCTTCGTAGTCGCGGCGGTCATCGTCAACGGAGCCGAGGTCTTCGGTGCCGTGGTCTGGGCGACGTTGAAGCAGCGCCGAGTTCCCAACGCAATGATGGGCAGGGTGTCGAGCATCGACTGGTTCGTGTCCACCGCGTTTCTCCCGCTCAGTTATGCGCTCACTGCTCCAGTGACGCATGTGCTCGGCGCCCGAACGACCCTTGTTCTTGCGGGGACGGCGGGAGCCGCGCTGACGTTGGGGTTCCTGTTTCTTCCGGGCATGCGGGAGGGGGATGAGGTGGGGGCGGACACTCTTCCCACGACACCAATGCCGAAAGTACCGCCATCGAAGTGCCGGCGTAGCGTGAGCGGTTCCGTTTCGAAGTCGGCCGAGGATGGGGGAATCACCACGGATTCCATTGGAGAGTTCGGCGGGTCGCTGCCGTCGAACCGAAGCACCTCCTACTGCAGTGAGTTGGGAGACCATCACGCCCGCCTATCAGAGTGAGGGCCGAGCGCGCGTTGAGTAGTGTCGCGCCCCGTGGCTCCAGCACAACTGCAGCGCTCCGTCTGCAACAGCGAGCAGCAATGAGCCAACCGAACGTGAAACGTCAGCCAAAGCAGAGCCGCGATGAGCTCCGCGCTCTGATGCTCGAGATGGGTCGCCTCATTGTCATCGAAGATGGATTCGGCTTCGGCATCGACACCCTCAGTTTCAAAAGAGTCTTCGAGCGTATCGATGCGGAGACCGGTGTGAAACTTTCCAATGCCTCGATCATCCGCCGGGTCTGGGACAACCAAGCCGACTATCAGGCCGACGTTCTGGCCACCATCGCTGGTCAGGACGCACTCGGAGAATTCGATGAGACCATCCGGGCACTCGCACCTCTACTCGACAGCCTCGACCTCTCGACTCCAGAGGCGCGTTCGAGATCCCTGAGAGAAGTGTGCCGTGTCGGTGGATCAGCCAACAGTTTCATGCTGCTCGAGTCGCCGAACTGGTCGATGTGGATTGCAGTGTGGGCAATGGCAACGGCCGACAACGTCGGCAGCCAACAGACCGAGTATCAGCAGCGGATCCGCGCTGCGCTCCTGGAGGGCTACGAAGGATTCACCACGCTCTGGGAGGGCGGCTATGCGGCCTTGGCGGGCCTTGTGGGCATGCGGGTCAAGGCACCGCTGACGCTCCGCCAATTGAGCGTTGCCGTGGGTGCGCTTGCCGAAGGGTGCTCACTGCGCCAACACGTCGATCCCCACTTGGGGATGATCCTGCGGCCCACCGGTCCCAACGGCGAAGACCAGGAGTGGACACTCTTCGCCATCGGCCTGGAAGGTCTCCTCATGCACTTCCTCGAACCAGACCCGAACTGGTCGCCGCCGTCGGCCACGCCTCCGGTGTAGATCCGACTCGGTCGGGTTCTCGCGTGAAGACCACCGATATGGCTCAGGTTTCAAAGGCCCGAGTACGGGTGCCGAAGACGTCGGTCTTCCGCTTTGACCAGGGACAACACATCAGCAATGCCGCCAGCAGGAAGACGAAAGACCGACTGGACTGCGCCGCGGATTCATGCACCGCCGTGATGTCGCTGGTCATTGTGGACGCGCTCACCAGGGGAATCACCGGCTGATACCACCAGGCAGAGCCGGGCGGTTCTTAGGTCCTTGCGACGTCTGAACGAAAGCACGCTCGGCTTGGCAGGAGAGCCCCGCGAATCGACCCCGACGGCAAGGCACCGGGCCGGTGAGCAGTGGGCTCGAAAGCGGACGCGCGCTACGTGTTGGCAGAGAAAAAGAGCTCTCGCGCCTCACCAGCACTTTCGACTCGTCTACGCGCGGGCCGACCGCGGTGCGTGAGGGTGAATCTGGGCGAGCTCAACACTCCGGTACCTTCATGCTCGATTTTGATCGCAGGGGCACCCGCCGGCCGAACTCCTCGAGTCGCGGAGCGATCCTCCCGCATCACGTGAGCGGTGATCGGCGCGTGCCTGCACGAGGAGCAACCGACGCAGCAACCACCTGTCACCGGACGTAACACCCGCTAGCACACCCGGCTTGTAGAGCGAGGTCGTACCACCCTTCCAGGTGATCGGCCGGGGCCTTGAATGCATCGACGTGGGGTCCACCCAACCAGATAGGGGTCAGGTCGCGCAGTTGCGCACCCGACCGGTCAAGGAAATGTCACCCCCACTTTTTTTCAATGCATCCGCGCGGCACAGCCGTGCTCTTCACCCTTTGCGCCGCCAGCATCGCGAAGTGCTGTGGCGCTCTTCTCGCAGCAACGATGGCCTCAGCGTGCATCACGCTCTTCTCCATACCCGCCCAAGCCGCCACTAACCACCGCTCCTCTCCGCCACCCATCCGAGCCGCGGCCGCAATAAGCAAACACGCGGTTGTGGCCGGCACACATCTGTCCACCGCGACGCCGGGGTACTGGCTCGCCAGCGGGCGAGGCGAGGTCGGTTCCTACGGCGGGGCGCCGTTCCACTCCTCGCTCGGTTCGGTTGGCATCGATGCCCCGGTGGTCGATCTGGTACCCACGCCCGACGGCCGGGGCTACTGGCTCGCGGCTGCCGACGGAGGGGTTTTCGCTTTCGGGGACGCCGTCTTCCACGGGTCGCTCGCCGGCCGCCGACCTCAACGCTCGGGTGGTCGACATGGCGGCCACTCCCTCGGGACGCGGCTATTGGCTGGTCGCTTCTGACGGCGGCGTCTTCTCCTTCGGCGACGCCAGCTACGCCGGATCGCTCTCGGGCCACCCGCTGGCCGCGCCGGTCGTCGCCCTGGCACCCACGCAAGACGGCCGGGGCTACTGGCTCGCTTCGGCCGACGGGGGCGTGTTCGCCTTCGGTGACGCCGTCTTCCACGGATCGTTCGCCGGTCGCCAACTCAACGCTCGGGTGGTCGCACATGGTGCCGACCCCCTCGGGTCACGGCTACTGGCTGGCCTCTTCCGATGGCGGAGTCTTCTCCTTCGGCGACGCCAGCTACGCCGGATCGCTCTCGGGCCATCCAGTCGCCGCCAAGGTCATCGCGCTGACCCCCAGCGCACGACGGCCGGGGCTACTGGCTCGCATCTGCCGACGGGGGCGTGTTCGCCTTCGGTGACGCGTCGTTCCGTGGCTCGGCCGCGGGCGACGTACCTCAGGGGGATGCCATCGTCGCCATGGCAGCCGGTCCCGGGGTCACCAATTTCTTCGGCTCGAGCGGGAATTTTTCCACACCGCCGCCTGCGCCGCCGGCTCCGCCGCCCCCCGGACCGTTGGCACCGTGGCACCTGGCGTCGTGGGCTACGACATCTCGTGGCCGCAGTGCTCCGGCCCTTACCCAGCACCGTCCGCCTTGGCCATCGTGGGGATCAACGACGGCACCGCCTTCACCGGCAATCCGTGCTTCGCGCAGGAGGCCGCGTGGGCCGGCGCCAACCTTTCCGTCTACATGAACCTCAACGCACCCGATCCGACCAACCCTTCCCAGTTCGCTTCTGGGCCTTCCGGCGTTTGCTCGCCTGGCGCGGCAGCGTGCGATTCGTTCAACTACGGCTTCAACGCCGCCTCGGACGCTCTCGGGCGGGCCCACCAGGCCGGGCATTCGCCGCGGAGCATGTGGCTCGACGTCGAGACCGGCAACGCGTGGTCGCCCGACACCGGCCTGAACGACCAGGTGATCGCTGGTGCCGTCACAGCGTTGAGCAGGGCCGGCGTGACACCCGGCATCTACTCGACTGGGTACCAGTACTCCCAGATCGCCGGTGCGTTCAACGCTTCAGCGGCCGAGTGGCTGGCAACTGGGCTCGGGCTCACCGCCCCCTCGCCGGCGTGCGCGACTCCGACCTTCACCGGCGGGCGGGTGACCCTAGTCCAGGGCAGCCTCGGTCCCTTCGACGGTGACTACGCCTGCTGACCGTGCGAAGTCCGGCAAGACCATGAACCCGTGGGTGCCGGAAATCTGGTCTGCAAGAACTTGTCCTCTTGCCGACTAGTTTCCGCCCGCAGTTGACTTCGGAACGTGCCGGTTCACTCGTGCTATGCAAGGGCACGTGGAAGCGCGAAGGATTGGATCGCTCGAGGTCACCGTCGCCGGACTCGGCACCAACAACTTCGGCATGGGAATGGAAGCCGACGCGATCTCACCGGTGGTCGATGCTGCCCTGAAGTCAGGCATCAACTTCTTCGACACCTCCGACTCCTACGGCGAGAGCGAGGAACGCCTCGGTCGCGCCCTGGGCCGCCGGCGTGATCAGGTGGTGATCGCCACCAAGTTCGGCAGCCCCGTGCGGGGTGAGGAAGGCACCGGCGGGGCGAAACCCGCCTACATTCGGCGCGCACTCGATGCCAGCTTGAAGCGGCTCGCCACTGATCGGATCGACCTCTACCAGATCCACCGGCCCGATCCGGAGACACCGATCGGTGACACGCTCCTGGTCCTGGACGAGATGGTGACAGCGGGCAAGGTCCGCGAGATCGGTTGTTCCAACTTCTCGGCTGCTCAGATCCAGGAGGCATACGAGGCGGCGACGGGAGCCCGATTCGTCAGCGTCCAGAACCACTACAACTTGCTGGCCCGCGGCGACGAAGCCGAGGTGCTGCCGCTCTGCGAGAAGCTCGGGATGGCATATCTGCCCTACTTTCCACTCGCAAGCGGCCTACTCACCGGCAAGTACCGACGAGGCGTCGATCCGGCCGAAGGCACTCGCCTTCAGCGTTGGGGCGGTCGGGGGACGGCGGTGATGTCGGAGGAGAACTTCGACAAGGTGGAGAAGCTGACTGCCTGGGCTGAACAGCGCGGCCACTCCCTCCTCGAGCTCGCGTTCGCATGGCTGCTTGCCCATCCGGTCGTGTCATCGGTGATCGCCGGTGCGACCAAGATGGAGCAAGTGCGAAGCAACGTTGCGGCTACTTCGTGGGTCTTGTCCCCCGAGGAGCGGCTCGAGGTCGACGAACTGGTCAGCTGAGATCCCTTTTTGGCCACCGTGTACGACTCGGGTCTTACCAGCCCGGGTCTGCTCCGCCGCTTCCGGACAACGGTCACAAGGCGCAGGGATCAGAACCCCAGCGACTCATTCACCAGGATCGCCGTGATCCGGCCGGGGACGGTCACCCGATTGATGATCAAGACGTTGTTCACTCCGCTCGGTACGCCCAAGACGCGACGAGCTCTCTCGTCCTCGAGCGGGAAGGAATACTCGTAGATCCGTCGCATGCCCTCGTCAACGTCGGTGACGATCTTTTGGCCACCGATCACGAGTATGACGTGGCCGGCCCCCGATACGATGGGCCCCAACTGGCTTCCACTCGCAGAAGCGATGAGCAAGGCGCCCTCGTCAGTAACCGCGTGCACACTACCGACGATGAACTCAGGTGACGCGGCGATCGTGCGCATCTCTCGGGCTTGCATCTCTCGATCCATCTGGTAGAGGCGAAGACGAAGGGGCTCGTAGCGACCGGCTCGTTCGATCTCGTCAGCAACGCCGATCGTTTCGAGTGTTCGTGATGTGTTGTTGAACACCTCTGCCCCATCATCGAGCAGCGATTCGACGAGTGTCTTTGCATCGGCTCCCCGCTCGACCACAAAGGTACGTACGCCGTTTTTCTCGAGTGCTTGAGCGACCGCTGCTACGCGATCGGGTGAGGCCAACTCGGCGTAGGGCGAGTCCGCCAGACGGCTCAATTCTGTTCCACCGTCACTCACCTCCCACCTCCGCCAACCTCTGGTGTACGAGCGCAACCGACATCGATCCCTCTCCAACGGCCGCGGCGCACCTCTTGGTCGACCCATGCCGCACATCACCGGCCGCAAAGAGACCGGGCAGGTTCGTCTCCAGCGGAAGCGGTTGGCGAGTGAGCGGCCAAGTTTCGGTTTCGGCAACGCCATTGACCTCGCTTCCGGTGAGAAGGTAACCGGCGTCATCCATTGCCAGCCCCAGTCCACCCAGCCCTTCTGTCCGCGGAGCACCGCCTATACAAATGAACAATGCGTTCGTGCTCAGCGACCGAGGCTCAGGATCGTCGGAAGACGAGATGAGTACGGCGCGCAACTCGCCGGACCCCTCGACACCCACGACCTGAGCCCTCGTCCGCACCTCGACGTTGGGAATGCCCGCAATTTGGTCGATCAGGTACTTCGACATCGACGCGGTCAGATCGGGACCTCGCACCAAGAGAGTCACCTGCGCCGCATACCGTGAGAACCGGACCACGGCCTGCCCCGCGGAGTTGCCGCCTCCGACGATCACCACGCGTCCACCGACACAGCCGAGCGCCTCACTCGGCCCGGCTCCGTAGTACACACCGGCACCAAGCAGCTCCTCTATGCCGGGAACTTCGAGGCGGCGCCATTCGACACCGCTGGCAAGCAGAAGGGTTCTTCCTCGAACTTCGCTTCCGTTGGAAAGTCGAGCGACGTAGGTGGAGCCGTCCCGAGACACTCCTGCCAGCGAGCGAGCCAAGAGGATCTCTGCGCCGAAGCGGCGAGTCTGCGCTACTGCCCGTGTCGCCAATTCACTCCCACTGATGCCGTTCGGGAAGCCCAAGTAGTTCTCGATCATCGACGTCGTGCCGGCTTGGCCACCGGGGGCGACCGCCTCCACCACCACTGTGCGGAGTCCTTCCGACGCGGCATAGACGCCAGCCGCGAGGCCCGCAGGCCCGGCGCCCACGATGACGAGGTCGTACTCCGACCGAATCGGGCCTGTGAGCATCCCGAGGCCCTCAGCCACCTCCTCGACGGTGGCAGGTCCGAGCCGCCTGCCGTCGGGGAGGATGCAGATCGGCAGGCTTGCCGTGTCGACTTCGCTGCCGCCAAGGATCGTCCGAAGTCTCTCTCGGTCGTCGAGATTGACCCATTCGTAGGGCCGACCGTTCCGACTCAGAAAATCGCGGATCCGGTACGCGGCGGGCGACGACCCGCTATCGATCAATACGACCCCCGGTGTGACCGGACGGGTGTCGTAATCGAACATCGACATCGTTCCAGCCTCCCGGGTCCAGATTGACGACGATTCAGAACGGCGGCCGTCCGATCGACGCACAAGCCCACGCCCCGTATAGCGCGCCGGGGACACGGCCATCAACGTCCGAGCCCGGTCAGCGCCCATTTTGGACCGGCAGGGGGGCCCTCCCACCGAGGACCCTTCCGATCAACGCCCTCTTTCTGCCACGAAACTCCTGGATGGCATTGCCGAGCGGACTCCGGTGGAGAGCACCCCGTCGTCGCCGAGACCCGCCACGGTCACTGCAGGGCCATACAGCCGAACACCGGACCGGGCCCCGCGAAAGGACCGCCCGGCTCACCCCCGGCTACGCCCCTTCCCCTCATGGGATCAGGGACGCAACACAAACCTTGGAGTGGTTGAAAATCCCATCCGGACCGCTGACCTGTGGTCTTGGCGAATAGACGGCGAGATTCGACCGGTAGCCTCGTCTTCTCGTGCCCCTGTTGACCCGCGATGACATCCGCAACGTGGCGATCGTCGCACACGTCGACCACGGCAAGACCACTCTGGTCGACGCCATGCTCTGGCAGTCAGGGGCCTTCCGAGCCAACGAGGCCGTCGACGAGCGAGTGCTCGACTCAGGTGACTTGGAGCGTGAGAAGGGCATCACCATCCTTGCCAAGAACACCACCGTCCGACACGGCGGTGTCACCTTCAACATCGTCGACACCCCGGGCCACGTCGATTTCGGCGGCGAGGTCGAGCGAGGACTCACCATGGTCGACGGGGTCCTCCTCCTCGTCGACGCCTCGGAGGGCCCGCTGCCTCAAACACGGTTCGTCCTTCGCAAGGCCCTCGAGGCGGACTTGCCGGTCGTGCTCGTCGTCAACAAGGTCGACCGCGGGGACGCACGCATCGACGAGGTCGTCCATGAGGTCGAGGAACTATTCCTCGACCTCGATGCGACCGAAGATCAGATTTCCTTCCCGATCCTCTATACGAACGCGAGGGCAGGATGGGCATCGATCGATCGCGACCGAGAAGGAATCGATCTCGAACCACTCTTCCGGACCGTCGTCGAGCACGTCCCACCGCCGCAGTTCGACCCAGACTCGCCTCTGCAGGCTCTCGTCGCCAACCTCGACGCGTCCCCCTACGTTGGACGGCTGGCCATCTGCCGCGTCCACAACGGAACACTCCGGAAGGGTGAAACCGTCGGTTGGTGTCGGCTCGACGGAACCATGGAGAGGGCGAAGATCAGCGAGCTCTATCTCACCGACGCGCTCGACCGGATCGAGGTCGACGAGGCGGGACCGGGCGAGATCGCCGCAGTCGCCGGAATCGCCGAAGTCACCATCGGAGAGACGCTGACCGATGCCAACGACCCGAGACCTCTTCCCGCCATCATCGTCGACGAGCCAAGCCTCTCGATGACGATCGGAGTGAACAGCTCCCCGCTGTCTGGTGCCGAGGGGAGCAAGTTGACAGCCCGCCAAATCCTCGGACGCCTCGAGTCCGAGTTGGTTGGCAACGTGTCGATCCGGGTGCTGGCAACCGAGCGACCCGACACCTGGGAGGTGCAGGGTCGGGGCGAACTTCAGCTGGCCGTGCTGGTGGAGACCATGCGCCGCGAGGGCTTCGAGATGACGGTGGGGAAGCCCGAAGTGGTCACTCGGGTGATCGACGGGGTTCTACACGAGCCCATGGAGCGAGTGGCAATCGACTCGCCTGAGAACTACCTCGGTGTGATCACCCAACTGATGGCGTTGCGCAAGGGCGAGCTCCTCGAAATGGTCAACCATGGGACCGGATGGATCCGGCTGGACTACCGGGCACCCACGCGAGGCCTGGTCGGCTTCCGCACCGAGTTCCTCACCGAGACGCGCGGAACCGGAGTTCTCCACCACGTGTTCGAAGGTTGGGCGCCGTGGCACGGCGACCTGGGGACGAGGCGCAATGGGTCGATGGTCGCCGACCGCCGAGGCCTCACGACGGGCTATTCGCTGATGGGTCTCCAGGAGCGCGGCATGCTCCTGGTCGGAGCGGGCTGCGAGGTCTACGAAGGGATGGTCATCGGCGAGAATGCCCGCGACGAGGAGATGGACGTGAACCCGACCCGGGCGAAGAAGCAGACCAACATCCGGGCAGCGCGGGCCGACGAGGCGATCCGGCTCACGCCGCATGTCGAGCTCTCACTGGAGCAAGCGCTCGAGTTCATCGCAGAGGACGAGTGCGTGGAGGTGACACCTGGTGCGTTCAGGTTGAGGAAGACCGTGCTCGACAAATCGGCGAGGGCGCGCCAACGAGGTCAGATCCGCAAGGCTCGGAGCTGACTCCCGACGAGGTGACCGGTTCGATTGCTCCGGCTGTCATCGCCGGTTGAGGTTCCCTGCGTCGACGGGACGACCGAGCCGGTGACGTAGCGAGCTTCATCTGACACGAGCCAGAGGACCGCATTCGACACGTCGATCGCCTCGACCGCCTCGACCGGAATGGCGTTGGTCAGCGAGCCAGCCAGTTGAGGGACGCGCTCGATGATCTCGGCCACGTTCCCGTCTCCGGCCATGGGGGTTCGGACCGTGGTCGGTGCCACGCTGTTGACGCGGATGAAGTGGGGCGCCAGGGCGTTGGCCCACGAACGCATCAAGCCGATGACACCGTGCTTGGCGGCGGTGTAGCCCAGCATGCCGGCCACGTCGATTGGTGCCCCGGTCAGCCCGCCGGTGGAGCTCGTCAGCACGATTGCGCCGCCGTGGCCGTTCCGGATCATGGACGGGATGGCGACGCGCCCGGTGTTCCAAACGCCGGTGAGGTTGACCCCGATCACCTCGTCCCACTGCTGTTGGTCGGAGGCCTTGCCCGCCGGTCCGATGCCAGCGTTTGCCACGACGATCCCTACCGGCCCGAGTTCCGACGCTCCCTCGTCGAACGCCTGCTGCAGCTCCTCGATGTCCCGGACATCGGCCTCGCGGGCCACGACCCGACGGCCCAGCCTCTCGACCTCCTTGACGGTCTGCTCGAGATCAGCGGGTGTCGCCATCGGGTAGAAGACCGACTCGAGCTGCCGACAGATGTCCACGGCGATGATGTCGGCGCCCTCTTGAGCGAGCCGGACGGCGTGGCTCCGGCCTTGCCCCCGCGCGGCTCCGGTGATGAAGGCCACCTTGCCGTCGAGCTTTCCCATCATCATCTCCTTCCTGACCTTCTGGTCGCCGACGGCGCGACAGTAGGCCGTCGCTGCGGACGCCGTCCGTTCCGCTCGCACGGCCAGGTCCCCGCAGGGATACCTGGTCAGCCCGAGCACGTCCCCAGAACTCGAGGGTCCGCGCAACGTCTGACGAAGCGGCTCCTCCGCAGCAACCACGGAAGCCCGAGGCCCGGAGAGGGCCCCGGTACGGAACCTCTGTGTGGCCGTCAAGACCTCGTTTTCGCTTGTCGCCGGAGGTGTCCAGGGGTTACCTTCGGTCACCGAGCGCTGAGCGAGTGCTCAGCAGCTCAGGACTCGGGTCCTCGAGGCGGGCAGGGCCCCGTTGACGAACAAGAGCCACGGAGGCGAGCGAGCATGACGGTAGAGGCAACCATCGAGGAGCTTCGTGAGCGCCCGGGCGAGGGCGAGACCATCGCGATCGTCGACCCGGTGACCGAACAGCAGATCGCCGAGTTCGTGGACGGTGGCGCCGCAGCCATCGACGAAGCAGTCGCCCGGGCTCGGGAGACGTTCGAGTCCGGGGTGTGGCACCAGAAGCCTCAGACCGAGCAGGCCCAAGTGCTGTGGCGAGTCGCAGAACTGCTCGAGGCCCAGGCCGACGATCTGGCCCAGCTCGACTCGTTGAACACGGGCATGCCCTTGCCCCAGGCACAGCGGAACATGGCAGCAACCGTCGAATTCTTCCGCTACTTCTCCGGGTGGTGCACGAAGATCAACGGGATCTCCCATGACGTCCGAATGTCGGGCGGGCTGACGGGCATCGACGCGTCGGTACACGGGTACACGATCAAGGAACCCGCCGGTGTCGTCGGACTGATCATCCCGTGGAACGGCCCGGCGTTCAACGCGGCGGCCAAGCTTGCACCCTCGCTCGCCGCCGGCTGCAGCAGCGTGCTCAAACCGGCAGAGGAGACCCCGCTGTCGGCACTGGTCTTCGAGAAGATCCTGGCCGACGCAGGCGTGCCGGATGGCGTCGTCAATCTGGTCAATGGTTATGGCCACACTGCCGGGCAAGCACTCATCGAGCACCCCGACGTCGACAAGATCGCCTTCACCGGGTCCACGGAGGTCGGCAAGCTCATCGTGAAGGCAGCTGCCGGCAACCTCAAGCGGGTCATGCTCGAATTGGGTGGCAAGTCACCGGTCCTCATCTACGACGACGCTGACCTCGACAGGGCCATCCCAGCCGCGGCGATGGGCATCTTCATCCACTCCGGACAGGCGTGTGTCGCGGGCTCACGCGTCTTCGTGCAGCGTGGCGTGTACGAGCGGGTGGTCGACGGCATCGCGACTCTGGCCGGCAAGATCCGACTCGGCGGCCCGAAGGAAGGAAAGGTCCACAGCGGGCCGATCATCAGTGAGCGGCAACTGCAACGTGTCATGGGCTACATCGACGAGGGCAAGCGCCAAGGCGCCGAGGTGGTGATCGGTGGTCATCGCCTCGATCGCACCGGCTACTTCGTGCACCCGACCGTGCTGGCACAGGTCACTTCGGAGATGCGCCTCTATCAGGAGGAGATCTTCGGGCCGGTCGTGGCGGTGACGCCGTTCGACGATGACGACGAGGTCGTCGCCATGGCCAACGACACCACCTACGGCCTCTCGGCCGCGGCCTGGACAAAAGACATCTCTCGCGCACATCGACTCGCCAAGCGGATCGACGCCGGCACCGTCACGCTCAACTGCCAGATGATGTGGGATCCCGCGATGCCCTTCGGTGGCTTCAAGCAGTCCGGGTGGGGCTACGAGAACGGGCAGGACGGCATCGAGGGCTACCTCAGGACCAAGACCGTCCTGGCCCAGCTCTGACCAGAGTTCAGCTTCCGAGAGTTCAATGGGGCTTTGATCGCCCCGGCTGAAGCAAGGCCCAGTTAGCGCTTCCGTGGAAGCCGCGACGGCTCCGGCGGCAGGCTGTCGGAGCCGTCGAGAGAGGATGGCTCCGCGTCCTCGGGTCGCACCCAATCGGGGTCGAGCTCATAGAACTGTTTGGTGAGGGCATCGAACGCAATGCCCAACAGTGTCCATTCCTGGTCTTCGCCATCGCGTCCCGTAGGTCGACAAATGCCGTTCATCTGTGCAGAATCCACCCGGTCGCGCAAGACACAGCCCTCGGCAAGGGCCGCTGCAGCGATTGTGAACTGACGAGTGGTGACACCGGGTAGAAGCCGGTAACCGAGAAGGCCGAGGAGCGCCGTATAGATCCCCTCCATCTGCTCGGTGACGTCTGAGTAGGAAGCCTGAAGCGCTTCGTCAACCCGTCGTCGACGTTCGGGCGCGGAGCCCACCGCCGTGATCGCCCACATTCCGATCCAGAGCGACCAGTCCGTCGATTGCCGAAGGGTGTCCATGTGAACGGCACTCGCGACTCGGCACAGCTCCTGGAGGGACCATCTTCTCGATTTCTCAGAGGTCGTGTCCAAACTTACAATGAGTGGCGCCACCAAATCGAGTGACGCCTGAACCTCGACGTTGCTGTCGTCGGCCGCAATCGTCGCCAACACTTCCGTTTGGTACTCGAACTGATTCTTCCAAATTCGTCCGATAATCGACGCATTGGTGAACCGAATTCCGAAATCGGAATCGACCCGTTCGCAAACTCTCTTGAGAGTGAGAACCTCCCCCGTGCCCAAACCTTCCTCGCGCAAAATGGCGCGACCAGCTTCAATGAACATCTTGCGGGTGTCGTCCCTGCTGACCTTCGGGCGACGGGTGGTCACTGGTGATTCCTCCGTGCACCAGCCTAATCTCACCGAAAAATGAACAGGTTGAATGACGCGGATGCGGTTCGGCTCCGCGCCCCCCACTCCCTTGCTTTGCCCGACCGAACCAATAGTCGTGAGATCCCTCACTGGGTCAACTCGGGCCGTGTGATGGAAAGGTGTCAACGCCCGCGTTCGTGGACCCTCTCGCGCCATCGATTCGCGCGCGGCGAGCTTCCCGGGAACGACATTCGGAGCCGCGACCTGAGCGAGGGAGTGGGGATCCCTGCCTGTCCTTCGTAATGGATCGGGTGGAGCTGCCTCAGAGTCCCGGAAGGGCAGTAGCAACTCTCAGTTGCAATTAAGACAGCTTCTAGCCATCTGTCTGCTTGTGGCTCCCCGAATCCGGTCGCTGCCCCCGTGGAGTGCCGTGCAACTTGAAGTTGCATTTGCTATTGCAACTTAGAGTTGCATCAGGTATGGTGACGGTCAGGCGGGAACCGGTTGTCAGGCGGGAACCGGCGGTGTGGACCTGACAGGCCGTAGGGGCCTGTCGGCGTCCCCCCGCCGAGAGCAATCACTGGGCAGCTGGTCGCACCCGCCCAAGACCCTCGCATCCGCCTCAGCCCTGGTGGCGCTCCAGCCCATCCGCCTGCGTGAAGTCCGGGTCTGGTTCGAGGAACTGATGGGCGAGAGCCTCCATCCCGACAGCGTAGAGAGACCATTCCTGGTTCTCTCCATTGGGGCCAGTGGGCCGGATCGTCATCTCGACGCGGTCACTCACCAGTTGACGAAGTGCGCATCCTTCGGCGAAGGCAATGGCTGCCGTGCTGAAGTCGTCCATCGTCCAGGGATGCCGGATCCGAACTCCGAGCAGGCCGCTCAGAACGGTGAAGTTGTCACTCCAAAATCTGGTGACCGAGACGTACCCGTCCGCGAGAGCCTCCTTGATTCGCGCCCGCAGGTCCGGCTGCGCCGAGCTATTCGCCATCGCAACGACACTGAGCCAGAGCGCCCAGTTGGTTGATTGGTCGATGGCGGCACTGCTTGCGTTGCCTTCAACCCGACACACCTGACGAAGAGCCTCCGCTCGGGACTCTGGGGTCGTCATGTCCAGAGCCGCCAACATTGCGATCACGCGCACTCCGCTGCCCTGTGCCCGACGCGCCTCGTCCCGCGCGATGCTGACCAACACGTCCGCCTGAAACTCGGCCTGATTCTCCCAAATGCGACCGATCACCGATGCGTTGGTGACCCTCACGCCCGTCTTCGCTTCCATCCGATCGAAGACTCTCTTGAAGGTCAGATTGCTCGAGCCAGCCTCAAGTCCCTCTGTGAGCACGATCTCGCGGCCCTCTTCGACGAGTGTCGTGCGTAACTCCTGTCGGCTTCGCCTGGTCGGCTGCAATGTAGCCATCGTTCCGGATCCCGAAGCCTCTTCCAGGTAGTTGGCACGGGCGCTACTGCGGCCAATGAGGCATCGACCCACCTTCCGCACCTCTACTTCCCCAATACTAAGTCACTATCGACTACATCGGCCCGTGACAACAGTTGCTCGGTCCGCACCCACGCTGCGAGCCCTGAGCGTGGTGGTTCGCTTCGCTGACAGCGACAAACCTCGATTGACTCAACGGCTCCGACGGAGAGACCGACGAAGGCGGGTGAGGCTCGAGCCATTCAGCGTGTACATCCACTCGCGGAGAGCATGAACTCCCTGTTCACGAGGGCCGGACGATACTTTGAGATCTACAGGACTCCGCGAACCGGGATGTAGAGTCGCCATGTGATCCATCGCCGTACAACCGAGTCGAGAACGCCGTGCGACCAATCTTGGGTGCCGGCAGGACGGCGATGACCACAACGCGTCGCCGGAAGCTCACTCGCGATGAGTTGCGTGCGCTCTTTATCGAAGCTGGCCGTGCCATCGTGCGCGAAGACGGGTTGGGCACGGGAGGCGAGATGCTCACTCTCAAGCGAGCGCGCGAACGAGTCCAAACCAAAGAAGGTATTTACGTAACCAATGCTTCGATCATCGGTCGCGTCTGGAAGAGCCAAGCGGAGTTCGCGACCGACGTTTTGGTGAGCATCGCAGGCGCTTACAGTTCGACCGAGATCGAGAACACCCTGATGGCGGTTGCTCCCATTCTCACGAGTGTCGACAGCTCCTCTGAAGACTCTCGGAGGTCGGCGCTGCGCGAATTGTGCCGTGTCGGGAGCGCCGTCCAGATGGAGTCCCTCCGCCATTCACAGGAGTTCTCTCGGTGGATCGCCGTTTGGGCGCTGACGGCGATTGGCCCCGAGTCCGAAAACAGCCTCCGGATCGAATCGGCGCTTGAAGAGTCCTACGAATCAGTAACAAAACATCTGGACGCCATCTACCAGCTGATTCTGGACCTCTTGGGTTATCGCCTCCGATACGGTTTGACGGTTCGCCAGTTCACGATCGCTGCCGAGGCACTGACTGAAGGGCTCCTTCTTCGCGAGCGGATGAACGCCGAACACTTTGACGGCATCGTGCGCCCTTCAGGTCCTGGTAGGGCGAGTCAAGAGTGGAGCCTGCTGGGCCTTGCGGTCGACGCCCTGTCCGAGGCGTTCTTCGAACTCGACCCCGACTGGGAACCGTCGACAACGGACGGCGCCGTCGAGCCGTCCGCTCTCACTGATCACGTTTCCTGAGGAACGACCAGGGAGATCTCCTCGCTTCGATTTCCGTCAATGGTTCGTCGGTAGCCGGAGCAGAGAGCGGGAGCGGGGCTGGGCCACTGCCCTCTACGTAAGTCAGCCAGCTCAACCGTCTCGCACTGGCTCTGGGAAGCTCCCGATGAGAATCCCCAGTTCAAGGCCTAGGACAGGATGCGGGACTCGCGCTCGACGCCTGCCTATCACCTGCAACTCCGAGTTGCATTGTCCCTTGCAACTCGGAGTTGCACTCGCTATGGTTGCCCTTCGGCGGGAGCCGGTTATCCAGGCGACAGGCGGAGACAGAGTTTCTTTTTTCAGCCGTCAGCCTGTGCGGGCGTCGCCGTTCGGCGACGTGGTTTGACAGGCAAAAAAGAAAGGCGAACAAGGGCCCCTCGGTGGCGCCAGACCGCTACCGAGGCACTCCGAGAGGTGCACCATGGTGAATGGTGAACAGTACGCCGCAACTTCTTGGCGACATCAGTCTCGCCGTCGGTACGACGGCTTCCGTGTCCCGGCAATGGTTCTCGTGGCCGGCGCCATCATCTTCGAGGGATACGCCCAGCTCGGAGCGATCGGCTCGCCGGTATATCTTCGAGGTTCCATGGCTGTGGCGCTTTTCTCTGGGGCAAGCCTCATCGTCATCACCCTGGTTGACGATTCGGCCGGCGGTCGCCACCATCAGAGCTCGGTACGATCTCTTGTCGTCGCTCGAGCGCTGCTTTTCACCGCGACGTTCGCGGTGTTCCTCCTTCCCCGGCCTGTTGGTTCGCGAACGCTCGGAGCCAGCGACCTCTTGGTCGCGCTCGGCGTTCTGGTATCGGCCGTACTGGATGAGCGAAGCGCGTCTTGTCGTCCTCCGATGCTCGACCGTCTCTCGAGCCTCTCTCTAAGCCCTGAGCATCGCCCGCCGTTCTGAGCTTCAGTCCGCCGAATCGTCGTCTCCGGCCCCGTGACCTGAATGTCTTCCGGTCGATGCCGAGAGGTGCGCGGACTCGACCAGGCCAATCAGTCGGTCTTTGCGCCACAACGATGTGGAATTACAGTCGTCACCGTGAAACCGGTTCCCGGCAAGAGCGGTCCATCGCTGGGCGTTCGCGGATGATCGCCGACCACGTTCAATGAGCGATTCGTCCATTGTTCCTGACGTACCACCCAGCGGAACCGGCTGCGTCGAGTGCCTGGACTCTGGTGGTTGGTGGCTTCACCTCCGCCGGTGTGCGCAGTGCGGGCATATTGGGTGTTGTGACAACTCGCCTAGCCAACATGCCACCGCTCACGCACGCTCGTCCGGTCACGCCGTTATCCGAAGCTTCGAGCCTGGCGAAGACTGGTTCTGGAGCTACACCACGAATGAGTTCTTCGAGGGGCCCCGGCTTGCACCACCAGAGCATCACCCCACCGATCAACCCGTACCGGGACCGGCCGGACGTGTCCCGTCAAATTGGCGGGACCTACTGCATTGAAACCACAGATCTGAGCGGTCTTGCAAGGGGGTGGGTTCCATGACACCGGAAGAAGCAGTCCGTGCGTTCTTTGCTGCCTAGACCGAAGGTCAACCGGACCGGTTCGACGAGATCGTGTCGTCCGATTACGTCGACTAGAGCCACACCCCGCCCGGCCTCTGACCGCGGGGTGCGAGGGACGACTATGACCACGCTGTCCAGATCGCCGGCGGAGTGATTCAGTACGACATCGATGCCTTGGTAGCCCGCGAAGACACCGTCGCAGCGGTCTGGACCGGCCACTTGCCCAACGGATCGGACTACCGCGGCCTGAGCCTCTACCTGGTCATCGACGGAAAGGTCGCCGAGACGCGCCACGACCTGATCGGTCCACGGCCGGCTTGAACTACCGGAGCAACGTCAGCGCCCACTAGACAGCACGGACTTTGATCGATCCGGCCAACACCGACCGGGTCGACTCATCTCACACGTTCTCGTCTCATCTCGTACCCTCTTGCTCCTTCGGAGATCAGGAACGAACTCGACGAATCGGGTCGACCACCCGGTGCACCATTCCGAAGAGCCGAAACAGGCCCGCTCGTCGCGCGCAGCGATGGACTCCTACGGCTCGTAGTCGTACCATGAGCGTGGACGACATCGAAAGGGTTCTGGAGTTGGCTGAGCTCGGCTCTATTTCGCGGAGAACCTTTCTTCGTTCCACTACCGCGATCGCATTGCTGAGCGCAGTGCCCTTTGGGCTTTCAAAACGGTTTGCTCGGCTCCTCCCTGTTTCGCTGGCCCGATCGACCTTCTCGCCGCTCCTCGGACAGAGCTTCCGGGTGACGGGTGGGGCCTACCTCGCCAACTTGGTCCTCGACGAGGTCAACGACCTCTCCCCGGTCAGCAAGATCGAGGACGAGCATCGATTTTCACTGATCTTCACTGGACCCCCGCACGGTCCGAGGATCGATGAGATCGCAGAGTTCCGTCACGAAGATGTCGGAGCGTTCTCCATGTTTGTTACACCGGTGGACCGGGTCGCGAATGCGACCCAATACGAAGCGGTCGTCAACCGCAACGAATGACTAAGAGAACAGGGAGGCGACCTTGTCAGAACCATTCATAGGCGAGATCAGGCTGTTCGGATTCAACTTTGCGCCGATTGGTTGGGCGATGTGCGCGGGGCAGCTCCTTCCTATCTCGCAGAACACAGCTCTGTTCAGCCTCCTTGGCACGACCTATGGAGGCAATGGGACGAGCAACTTTGCCCTGCCCGACCTCAGAGGACGTGTCCCTGTTTCGCAGGGCCAAGGGTTGGGTCTCTCCTCGTACATCATGGGCGAGCTCGAGGGGAGTGAAACCGTGACACTGAGCGCGGCTCAGCTTCCCGCCCACAACCACCTGGTTCGGGCCAATGACAGCAAAGGCACCACGAAAACCGTGGCCGGCAACGTCTTGGCGCTCGGGAAGAAGGACGAGTTCGCGACTGCGCCGGACTCCAGTACCGTCATGAACTCAGCGATGATCGAGAGCGCTGGGGAGGATGAGCCCGTCAACAACCTGCAACCTCTGCTGGTCGTGAACGCCTGTATCGCGCTCTCCGGGGTATTCCCGTCCCGAAGTTGACAGCCTCGCGTTCGGCTCGGTTTCGGGGAACATCCGGCGTAGCTTCCACGGTCTCATGACCCAACGCATAGGAACCCGCCAAACCCGTCTTCCTGAAGATCTCGAGTTCCTGCAACTGGTCTACGCATCGACACGAGAGGAGGACCTGAGACTTCTTGGCTGGTCCACCGACGACGCAGCAGGTCAGTCGTTCGTCGAGATGCAGTTCGCAGCTCAGACGAGTCACTATGCGCGCGTTTGGGCATCTGCACGCTCGATGGTAATCCTTGTAAACGGGCAAGCGGCCGGCCGGTTCATCACAGACCCGTCGGGCGAAAGGATCCACATCGTCGACCTCTCGCTTCTGCCGCGCTATCGAGGCGCCGGCGTTGCCGGGACGCTCATCAGACGACTCCTCCGAGATGCAGACGCCTCGGCACTCCCCGTCACCTGTGACGTGGTGATCGGCAACGATGCCCAAGGTTTTTGGGAGCATCTCGGCTTCAGGGTCCGCACTCTCGGAAGCGGGTATATGGCTATGGAGCGGCCGTGCGAGACCTCGCTCGGTTGACCGCCGACGACTTCGAATCGTTCGTCGGCGACGAGTTCGACGTGGACCCCGAGGGATCAGCTCCTGTGAAGATCGTTCTCCTGAAGGTCCTTCGCCTCGGAGATTCGCCCGAGACTGAAAAGCCCTTTGCCATTCACTTTCTCGGGCCCCGAGCCCCGGTGCTGACCCACGATGTTCACCGACTTGTGAACCCCGACTTCGGCGAGTTGGACATCTTCATCGGACCCGTCTTGCCCAGCAACGACGAAACAACTTACGAGGCCGTGTTCACCTGACGGTCTCGGTCGGTCCGAAGCCGTTCACTGCGACCCTGTCAAGTTGTTAGCTGGATTGTTCGTCCCGCACCCTCAGGCGACGCTTTGGCCTCGACGAGGCAGAACCCAACCGGGTCGTGGGAAGTGACAGGTGTAGCCGTTGGGATAGCGCTCGAGATAGTCCTGGTGTTCGGGCTCCGCCTCCCAGAACGGTCCTGCCGGCACGACCTCGGTGACCACTTTGCCGGGCCAGAGTCCCGAGGCCTCGACATCGGCAATGGTGTCCTCGGCGACACGCTTCTGCTCGTCGTCAAGGTAGAAGATGGCCGAACGGTAACTCGTCCCCACATCGTTGCCTTGACGGTTCACTGTCGTGGGGTCGTGGATCTGGAAGAAGAACTCAAGGAGGTCCCGATAAGAGATCTTGTCGGGGTCGAAGGTGATCTCGATGGCCTCGGCGTGGGTTCCGTGGTTGCGATAGGTCGCGTTGGGTACGTCGCCGCCGGTGTACCCCACTCGGGTGGACAACACCCCGGGACGCTTGCGGATCAAGTCCTGCATGCCCCAAAAGCATCCCCCAGCGAGGATCGCTCTTTCCGTACGCTCACTCATTTCCTGACCTCCTCTGGCTTTCGGGCGCGTCGAACACCTTCTTGTACTTTCCATACCCCTCGGCCTCGAGGTCCTCGTAGGGCACGAAGCGCAGGGCAGCCGAGTTGATGCAGTAGCGAAGACCCCCCTCCTCGACAGGCCCGTCGTTGAAGACATGACCGAGATGGCTGTCCCCATGGCTCGAGCGGACTTCGGTGCGGATCATGCCGTGGCTCGCATCCGTCTTCTCGACGACATTGGCCGACTCGAGGGGAATGGTGAAGCTGGGCCAGCCGCAGCCGCTATCGAACTTCTTGGTCGAAGCAAACAGGGGTTCTCCGGAGACGACGTCGACGTAGATCCCCGCCTCTTTCTTGTCCCAGAATTCGTTGTCGAAAGCCGGTTCGGTGGCGGCCTCCTGAGTGACGGCGTACTGCCTCGGGGTCAGCTCGGCTACTGCCCCTGGATCCTTGCTGTAGTTCTCTGGCACGCATCCTCCCTTCGCCCGGGTTCGAGTCCTCAGCCCCATTCTCCGCCGTCCAGCGGCAACTGTCACCCGCGATGACCTGCCGCTTGTCTGCGAAGAACTCCCCAGGAGTAAAACAGCTGACGAGACGACTCCATTCCTGGGGGGTTTGAGCGCACTTTCCGCGGGTATGCCGCGGCGCGGGCTGGTGGGTCCCCTGGCGTGGGATCCCCATCGCCTGACGGAAGGACTTCACGAGGGGTCTGCAGATGGTGCTCTCTTGCTTATGGACCGGCCGATGGCGGAGCGCTCCCTAGGAGGGGGTCAGGGGTCCGAGCGATCCGCGCACACCCCGGGAACCCGTGGCCTTCAGGCCATCGAAACCGCGGTGCTCCGGGTTCGCGAGAGCCAGGGTCGGCCCTTGGCGTCCACGAAACTCTCGGAGTCCCCCGGGGATCGTTCCAGCTCCCTGTCTCCGATCGGCCCCGGCTCCGATGAAGATGCGGTCAGTCACACGATCCCGCGGTTCTCGATGTCAATCGGTGCACTCGTCCTTCTGGTCGCGATCGGCACTGTGGCGCTGGTTCTCGTGCTGACGAGCGGCCCGGGCGCGAAACCCACTCCGACGAGAGCAGCTCCAGCACACCAGTCGGCACCGATCCACTCGGCCGGAGGCCCGACCGCTCGCTCGACCGGTTCGCCCAGCCCTGCGGCAGGTTCAGTCCCGCCGCCCTCGGTTCAATCCGTACCGACGACGGCTCCTTCCTCGACGACCACCTTGTCCCCAGCTCTCGGTCTCGCGAGCGGGGACCCGATCATCACCTCGCTGGATCCGGCAGTTGGACAACCCGGACAGCAAATCGTGGTCATGGGAGCCAACTTTCTCAGCTCGAGCGGGGAGATTACCGCCGCGTTCAACGGACAGACGACGGCGACCAGTTGTCCCACTCAAAGCACGTGCACGGTGACGGTGCCACCCTCCTCTGGCGGTTCCGTCACGCAAGTAACGATCACGACGTCGAGGGGGACCTCCAATGCGGAGGCCTTCGTCTATGGCGGGACCGCAACGACGGCTTTCTCAGTCACGTCGCACACAACGTCTGCCGCCTCGAAGGTTCCAACATGTTCGATGGCGGGAACCGCGTGTCCAATACCTCGCGACGTGGCGCGATCGCCCCTCTCCCCACAGCATCCAGGTTGATCCGGAGGTCGGAGAAGGACCTCCCAGCTCAATCCTCAACACTGCCAAGTACCGAGGTCAGTCGATCGAGGAACTCGACTTGGCCCTTGACCAGCTTGGTACGAGCCGTCGTCAGGGGGAACCACTGCGCTCGGTCGACCTCTGGAAACCTCTGGATCTTCGAAGACCGAGGTGGCCACTCGAGTTCGAACTCATTGCTCTGCACCGTGGACACCACGAAATCAGGCGCTTCGATCGCCCAAACGCGTATGCGTTTCCCACTCGGCTGCTTGACTTCGCCGAGATCGAACGTCCTGCCGGACGGAGCCTCGACTCCGATCTCTTCGATGAACTCGCGGTGCGCGACCGCACGATCGTCCTCGCCCGATTCGTGTTCACCCTTGGCGATCGACCACGCGCCGTCATCCTTGCCGGCCCAAAAGGGCCCTCCAGGGTGCACGATGAATATCTCGACGTCACCGGTTGGCTGACGCCGAAACGGCAACAAGCCGGCACTTCTCTTGGGCATTCGATGCTCTTCACCTGAGGACGACGGCGATCGCAGCAAGAGTGGCCCGCTCTGCAAGCTGCTGACCTCCAGGCGGACCGACAAGAGGCTGCCATGACCCGTATCACCTGCGCCACGTCCGAAGACTCGATCACGCAGAGTCCGTGGGCTTCCGGCAACGTCTGCCGATACCGACCCCCACTACATTCGCCCAGGTCGACCAGGTCGCAGAGGCCTGCCCGCGGACGGCCGACCCTGATGCCAACTTGCCGCCCGACGCGAGAAGAATCGCGCCCCGTGGGACCAAGATCTCGAATCGCAGTGGGGGTCCTCGCTGCGTGCCTGGTCGCCTCGAGCCTGGTGGTCGTCGAACCGGTCCACGAGGCATCGGCCCTGGAGGTCAACCGCCCCGTCGTCGGTGTGGCGCGCACCCCCGACGGCAAGGGCTATTGGGAGGTGGCCTCCGACGGGGGCATCTTCGCGTTCGGTGACGCCGGGTTCGACGGCTCGACCGGCAACCTCCACCTGAACCAGCCGGTGGTGGGGATGGCGGCAACGTCCGACGGCAAGGGCTACTGGATGGTCGCGGCGGACGGCGGCATCTTCGCGTTCGGAGACGCCGGGTTCTACGGATCGACCGGCAACCTTCACCTGAACCAGCCGGTGGTGGGGATGGCGGCAACGTCCGACGGCAAGGGCTACTGGATGGTCGCGGCGGACGGGGGCGTCTTCGCGTTCGGCGACGCCGGCTTCGATGGCTCGACCGGCAATCTCCACCTGAACCAGCCGGTGGTGGGGATGGCGGCTGCGCCCGACGGGAAGGGGTACTGGATGGTCTCGGCGGACGGGGGCGTCTTCGCGTTCGGCGACGCCGGCTTCTACGGATCGACCGGCAATCTCCACCTGAACCAGCCGGTGGTGGGGATGGCGGCTACGCCCGACGGGAAGGGGTACTGGATGGTCTCGGCGGACGGCGGCATCTTCGCGTTCGGCGACGCCGGGTTCTACGGATCGACCGGCAACCTCCACCTGAACCAGCCGGTGGTGGGGACGGCGGCAACGTCCGACGGCAAGGGCTACTGGATGGTCGCGGCGGACGGGGGCGTCTTCGCGTTCGGCGACGCCGGCTTCTATGGATCGGCACCTCTGCTGCCACCCCCCGGACCGCCGAGGATCGCCCTCTACGGCGATTCGTTCGTTTCCGAGGCCGGCCAGGATTTCCAGTACCTGGCAGGCGCGTCCGGAGCAACGGTACGCATTCGAACCTTCGGGGGTACCGCGATTTGCGACTTCCTCGGCATGATGGCCACGGACGCACGGAGCTGGCAGCCCACCGCGGCCGTGCTCGCGTTCTCCGGCGATGATTTCACACCGTGCATGACCGGCTACACACTCGGGACGCCCCAGTACTACGAGAAATACCAGCAGGACCTCCAGGCGGCGATCTCCATCTTCCGTGGTGTTGGGACGACCGTCGTCGTGGTGGGGCTGCCGCTCGACCAGTCCGCCGGTCTCAGCCAGAACGTGGTCGCTCTCAACCACATCTATCAGTCAGTGGCACAGAGCAACACCGGTGTCGTCTATGACGATGCCGGCCAGGCAGTCATGGCCAACGGAGCCTTCACCTGGACGCTCCCTTGCCTGTCCTTCGAGCCGTGCACCGGTCCCTCTGGCACCAACATCGTTCGAGCTCCCGACGGCATCCACTTCTGCCCGAACGGCCAGACGTCTCTCGTGGGGGATCTCGAGATCTGTGACGTCTACTCGTCGGGAGCGTTCCGGTTTGCCTCGGCGATGCTCGGCTCCGCCCTGGACGCTCCCTGAGTCCCACCGTGGTCCGTCGACTAGACCTGACTGGGTGCCGCGCCGCGCCCACTCGCCCGCTGAACGGAGCTCTGAGACCATCTCCGGAACGGAAGGAGATGAGCTTGAAACTGGGTCAGCGACCCTCGTGTATCTGGCCAGACACGGGCAAACGCCGCTGAATGTGGCTGGGCGGCTGCGAGGCCGGATGGATCCCGCTCTCGACGGAGTGGGCGAGCAGCAAGCCGAGATGCTCGGTGAGGTGCTCGGCGCACGACTTCCCGCCGCGGTGGTCTCGAGCCCACTCCGAAGAGCAGTGCAGACCGGCGAACCAGTCGCGTACCGAGCCAGGGTCGCCCTCGAGACCGATGAACGGCTGATCGACCGGGACTACGGACGGTGGACCGGATCCAGTCGAAGATCCGTCGAGAGGAAATTCGGCTCACTCGACTCCGCGCCGGGGGTAGAGCCCGCAACTGTGGTTCGCTCCCGTGCCTGGGACGCGCTGATCGATCTTCGGTCAAGAGTGCGGGGCGTGGCCGTCCTCGTGACCCACGACGCGGTCCTCCGGGCGGTCCTGGCATGGCTTCTGCCTGACCTGGAAGAGGCCGAAATCCACGTACCGACGGGATCCTTCACCACGCTCGAGTGCCGCGGCAGTTCGTGGTCGGTCGTCGCAGTCGGCGAGCTACCGAGTACTCCCTCCCGGTTCAGCACGAGTCACGACCGGGGGTCCAGATCCGCTTCCTGATCCAGGTGAGGATCGTCATCGCCGAGGCTCCGGCGGAGCCGGACGAGCGAGTCGCTCAACGCCGCAACCTGGTTCCGAAGTTGTGCAAACTGTGCCTCGAGCGTGTCCATCCTGAGATCGAGCCCGGTCAGATTCTCGGCGCCGTCCGATGCGCCAACTGACGAACCACTCGGCTCTCGTTCCTCCGAGAAGGTGCGGCTCACCTCGCGATCTCCCCCGGCCGTCACCGCCGCCTCGGGTCCACTCGAGGAGCTCGGCGTGCCCGATTCGGTGGCGAGGAGCTGCTGCCACCGATCTTCCTTTTGCCCGGGACGCCTCGGCAGCAGTTGGACCAGGGCCCCGGGTTGTTCGGCCAGTGCCTCGAGCTCGTGGAGGACCGTCCCGACCGAATCGAATTCGGTCATCCGCTCCGCCCTCGCCCGGAGCTCTCCGGCGGTCTGCGGTCCGCGCAGCAAGAGCAGGGCCAACAGCGCGACCCGCTGGGTGTCCAGCCCGTAGGCCTCGTCGAGTACCTGGCGGTAGCGAGTCACCGACTTCCCGTGCGACGGCAGCACGAACCGCACCAGGCCGAGAACCTTCAGTTCGTCCAGGGCTTGCTCGATGGACCGGTCGTCAAGGACCATCACCGGGTGCCGATTGGTGGTCTGGTTGCAAGCCGACGACAGCCCATTGAGCGTCAGCGGGTATTGCTGAGGAGTCGTCAGCTGTTTCTCCACCAGGCAGCCGACCACCCGGCCGCCTTCCGGAGAGAGGGTCACGGGCCGAGACTAACGGGCGCTGCACGATCGCATCGTCCGTCTCCGGCAGCGCGTCAGATGGGGACACCGGTCGCGCTCACCAGGTCTTCGCTCACCTCCCAGAGTCGCCGGGCCGCGGCATCGTCTCGTGCGGCGTTCGACGGCTCGCGTTGTCTGCTGCGAGCCCAGTAGCCCCCGTTGGATCGTGCCGCCTCGTCGGAGCTCGCGAGATGGACCGAGGTTCGTGCACCGGTGCTCGGCGAGACCCCGAACGCCGAGAAGGCCCGGACGGTCAATTTCTGGATGCCGTGTGTGTCGCCGTCCGCCGCGAAGTTGCTTCTCACGACACCAGGATGCGCGGCATGGGCGACCACTCCGAGCCCGCCGTAGCGCCGGGCGATCTCGCGACCGAAAAGGATCTGAGCCAACTTCGATTGACCGTACGCTCGGGGAGCCGTCCATCCACGTTCGAGTTGAAGGTCGTCCCAGTTCATTCCCTTCACGGCGCGGTGCCCGAAAGACGTGACACTCACGATCCGGTTAGGAGCGGTCGCTCCGAGCGCGTCGAGGAGTCGCCGGGTGAGGAGGTAGTGGCTCAGGTAGTTGACCCCGAAGTGCTGCTCGAATCCCTGAGCAGTCGTGTGGCGGGCGTCCCAGTACCCTCCGGCGTTGTTGACCAGAACGTCGACGGTCTCGAAGCGCTCGAGCACTTCGTCTGTGCACTCGGCGACGCTCCGAAGATCCCCGAGGTCGACACGGACGGTCGCGAGGTCCTCGCTCCCGGTCACCTCCCGAATCTCGGCAGCGGCTTTGTCGGCCTTGGTCACGTCCCGACAGGCCAGGACCGTGGTCGCACCCTCGGCAGCAAGAGCGGCCGCGGTTTCCTTCCCGATCCCGCAGTTGGCACCGGTGACGAGCGCGACGGCTCCCTTCAGCGACCCTCCTCCACTCACCGCGGTGTCTTACAATCAGTTCCGTTCGTTACGGACCTTTTTCACCTCGTCCGCGGTGAGTCGCGCCACGACTGCAGCTCGCGTGGCCGGGTCGAGGGCATCCAACTGATCGTGGATGCTGTGCACGGTCTGCTCCGCCTCCTGGCGCCTTTCGCGTAGTGCTCCCGCAGCGGCGGCCAAGGCGACGGCTGCTGCCGCCAAGAGCGCCACCCGGATGAATCGAGTCGACGAACCCATACGGCACCTCCTCTCAGGTGTCCCAACCGAACTTTAGAGCGACCGCCCGGTCGATCAACCACCGGCCGAAGGCAAGTCGTGTCGGTCTCACTCGCTCCCCGTGGGTGGATTCGAGATCTCCATGTGCAGTCGAGTCAGGGTGAGCTCCTTGATCCGCCACTCGTCCTCGACCAACTCGTAGGACTCGTGGTAGTGACCGAACCCGAGCAACCGGCTCCCGTCCGGCCAGATGATGGTGTCCTGCAGTGCCCAGATACCGGTCGCGGTGGTGTCCGACGTCAGTCGGATCTCCGGCATGTGGCCGTGGTGCACGGTCACGGCCCCGCCGAGCGTCTGCTGCAACATCTCGATGAAGGCGTCGGCGCCGGTGGTCACGCCTCCACCCGAGGCGGTTGTGTCGATCACGACGTCGTCGCTCAGAACTCGACGCATGCCGGCCCAGTCCTTCGAGTCCATGGTCCGGAAGTACCGGGCCTTCAACTGCTTGATCGACTCGATGGGGTCCATGGGCATCTCCGGCTGCACGGCGCGGCCGAAAAGCCGCCCCGTTGTGGAGGACCCGCCTCAGCGCTTCCTCGTCAGCTCGACTCGAACGTACTCGGGGTCCGATTCGTCACGCATGGACAGCCGCCACCGGCAACACACTTCCTCTTTGCTGACGCGTGGAGGAATCGCCAGGATCTCCACTTTCATGTTCGGGTGGTACATCTTGGCGGTCTCGATGATCGAGGCGGGACAGGTGACGTGCGAGGCCTTCTCGGCGATGTCGGGCCGACCCATCGACTCCCACTGGTCGACGGAGATGCACTTGTTGAAGGTCATGATGCCGACGTCGGACTCGGGCATCTCGAAGGTCAGTTCGAAGGCCTTGCCGGGGAACGACGAAGCGTCGACCTGGATGTCCTTCATGAAGGCTTCGACCGAGCCGTTGCCGACCTTCATCCACCGCCCTTTCAGGTCGCGCACCGCGGGTAGCACGATCTCGCTCCACAGGTCCCATTGGATCGAGAACATCGCATCCAACCCGTAGCCGGATCACGATGTCCCCGGCCCAACCTTCGATGGCGGTGAGAAGGTATTCGTGGCTGCCGAGCGCCCATTTCACGAGCGTTGCCTTCGGAAGGTCGACCGACACCGACTCCGCCCCGAACGGATTGACGGTCACCACGCCACCGTTCGCCTGCTTTGCGGCAACCTCGTCGGCGACCTCCGCGACCAGTGCCTCGACGCGGTCGGCAGAGATCTCCATCCACTCCTCGAGCATCGGACCCAGCTGTGGCAGGACGATGGTTTGCCACGCTTCGGTCTGGATCTCTCGCATGAGATCGTCCCCGTATCGATTGGCGACCTCCCCGGCCCACGCCTCCACGCACACCCGGTAGTACTCGTCGCTCATCTCGATCATGTTGACGAGGGCCTGGTTGGAGAAGTCCGAGAACCGCAGGTCGGGCCGAAACGGCCCGCTGTAGTCCGGGAGCTCCGCGCTGGAGTCGACCCTGATCTCCGATCGCGTGTCGGGGCCGCTCGGCTTGTGCACCCCGGGGGGATCGACCACCGGAAACTTCTTGAAATTGTGGAGGTCGACGGGGATGTCCAGCGGAGCTGCCTCTTGGTGCTCCTCGTAGTCGGCGCCGACCTTGCGCACCTCCATCACCTTCTGGACCCTCTCATCGGGCTCGGTCATCGCACCGCTCCTTCCCTCGACTCCTCACGGTGGTCCAAGTCTTCGGGCCCGCGTGTCCGTGCCCGACAGCCGCCGCAGACTAGCCGTTCGGCTAGGCGGGCCTCAAGCCCTTGTTAGGCTCGCTGAGGTGGGTCGAAGCGCCGAACAGATCGCGATAGTCCAATCGGAGGCGTCCACACTCAGCGCGGCTCAGGCCCGCATCGTCGCGGCCTCTCTCGAACTGTTCGCTCAACAAGGCGTGGGCGGCACTTCTCTCCAGATGATCGCGGACGCGGTCGGAGTGACCAAGGCAGCCGTCTACTTCCAGTTCAAGACGAAGGACGAGATCGTGTTGGCGGCCGCCGAGGACGAGCTTGCCCGGCTCCAAGCCGTCGTCGACGCTGCGGAGGCGGAGTCCTCACCGGCGCGCCGCCGTGAGATGCTGCTCGTCCGCATCGTCGATCTGTCCGTCGACCGCCGCCGGACGGTGAGCGTGATACTCAGCGATCCGGTCGTGCTGCGCTTCTTCGCCGATCATCCCGCCTATCGAAAAGTCGTTGAGCGCATCACCCACATCCTGATCGGTCCCGCGAAAGGAGTCGACAGCCATCTCCAGACCGCGATGTTCATGGCGGCAATCAGCGGCGCAGTCATGCACCCGATGGTCTCCGACTTCGACGACGACACTCTCCGGACACAATTGCTGCAGTTGGTGCGGCGATTTCGCTGAATTCGTCGGGCTTACTCCGTCGCCACGAGGTGCGCCCGTGCCCATTCGCCGATCATCTCGAACGCATCGGCGGCCGCCGGGAATCCGAAGTTGACGAAGCCGTGGGGCTGCCCCGGATAAGACACCTCGGTGGTATCGACCCCGACCTCGTCCAACCGCTGTGTATACGCCCGACCTTCGTCGCGTAGAACGTCGCAGCCACCGAGGACGACCAGAGCCGGTGGGAGATCGGTCAGCGTGGTTGCGTGCAGCGGAGCGGCGAACGGGTCCCGTTCGATGTCCCGTTCGCCGGCATACGAAGTCCAGAAGAACTCGCTCGCCTTTTCGGAGACGATGAGACCGGAGAACTCCTTCCTCGAGGCGTGCGCAGAGCCATGGGCGTCGAGGACCGGGTAGATCAGGATCTGACCGGCCAGGCCGGGCGTCGCGCCGTCGTCACGGAGCCGCAGAGAGACGGCAGCCGCCAGGTTCCCGCCGGCGCTCTCACCGGCCACCATGACGGTCCGCTCCGACGCGCCGAGGCTCGGCGCATTCGCCAGCGCCCAGCGGGTGACCGCCTCGGAATCGTCGAGAGCCGCAGGATAGGGATGCTCGGGTGCCATCCGGTACTCCACCGAGACGACCGCCGTACCGGTGGCGAAGGCGAGCTCCCGCGCAACTGCGTCCATGAGCGGCACGCTTCCGAGACACCAACCTCCGCCGTGGAAGTAGACGATGGCGCCGGTTGGCTGGTGAGCGTGCTCGTAGATGCGCACGGGAATCCCGCTGACGACCTCGTCGTGCACCTTGGAGATCTCACGAGTGACGGGTAGCTCGAACGAACCGCGAGCCAGTGCCAGGAACTCCGGAGAGAAGTCGTCGAGCGGAAGGGGGTTCGCCTCCAACCACTCGGCAACCCATGGATCGAGAACTCCTTCGTCTGGCACGACACATTCCCCTTTCGACTCGTGTACCGATCAGTTACTCGGCTCGTGGCCGAGTCTGCGGATACCGAACGCGAGCATGATCTGTGAGATCCCCTTGAACAGGGCCAGGAACCCCACCCAGAACAGGATGAGGTAGGTCCGTTGTTGCAGCGCATACACCCGATCGGACCCCGACACCCAGAAGGCCAGCAGGATGAGCAGGATGCCCACGATCAAGCCACTCCACCAATAGGGGTTCATCTCCCGATACGCGACCGCCCGGGAGATCTCGAACGCCCCGTAGAGAATCAGGACCAACCCGAGGACCGAGGCGAGGGCGAAGAAGGTGTTGATCGGGCGGATCAGCGCCCAGAGCCCGCCGAGTAGGAAGATCACCGCCATGATGATGTGCAAGACCCTCCAGCCGCCGGGCACGAAGGCTCCCAGGGCGGCCTCGTTCACGCCTGCGGCGATCAGGACGATGCCGATGAGGATGCCCACGGTGGTGATCGACGTCTCGTTGAGTCGGAGCACCAGCCAGGCAACGATCAGCCACGCGATCCCGGTGATGAGAGGGAGCCACCAGTACTTGGCCCCCTCCCGCACAATGCTGCGTACTTCGGTGACCATGCTCAGCTCTCTCTTCTCGCGGTGTGCTCCTGCCAGGGACCGTACGACCCTGACCAGGAGCAATCAAGCGATCCACCCCCATCGTGCCTCGCCCGCCACCGCGGGTCTCGGTGTCACCCGGGTCGCTGCTTCGCCGGTGCACGCTGTCGCGCCTCGGGGACGCCACGTAGGTTCAGCAGCAGATCGACGGTCTTCCCAGCGTCGGCACGGGCACTGAGCGGATCCGGCGCGGTGGCCACGAACTGGGCGGCCGCCATGACCGCGGCGAGCAGCATCCTGGTGAGGGGCTCGACCGGGGCTTCTTCGATCTCTCCCCGGTCGATTGCCTCTTGAACGGTGTCACGGACCAGACCGAGCGCGTAGCGGTCGGTGATCTCGTTTCGGGTCTCCGGAGACAGCACCGCGGGGCCGTCGATCGCACAGATGCGTTGGACAGCTGGATCGAGCATGGCATCGAGGTAAGCGTGGCAGCCGGCGCGAAGGACCGCGAGGGGATCGTCGTGGCCCGCGGTCATTCCTGCCTCGGCAGTGGTTGCGACCACTTCACTCTCCACTTGCTCGTAGACCGCGAGGAAGAGCGATCGCTTGTCGACGAAGTGATGTTGCAGTGCGCCTCGCGTGACGCCGGCAGCCGCGACGATGGTCTCCGCGGACGCGCCGGCATACCCGTGAACAGCAAACAAGTCGCGCGCCGCCGAGAGCAACGCGGCGCGGGTGGACTCGGAGCGCTCGGCTTGAGTCGACCGGTTAGACGATTTCCTCTTGACCATACATGCGGTACGCATGTAACTTACATGCGTACCGCATGTTACTTGATTGCCCATCCCTTGGGAGGAACCGATGACTCTCGAAAGATCCGTCGTCGTACCCGGAGTGCTCGTCGAGTACCGCTCGTTCGGCGAATTGCTCGGCGGCTTGTCCGACGAACAATGGCAATCACCCAGCCGGTGTGCCGGATGGAGTGTCGCGGACGTGGCCGGGCATGTGGTCGGCCAGCTCTCCGACGTGACCGCTTTCCGTCTCGACGGACTCGGAACACCCGAAGCAACCGCTCGCCAGGTGGAGGAGCGACGTGGGCGCACAGCGGCCGACCTGGCCGAGGAGCTCGACGCGACGACACAGACCGCGGCCGACCTGATCGGGAGCTTCGACGACGACGCCTACAACGCCGAGGGACCGCAGGGGAACGGCCAGACGCTCGGTTACGGAATCGAGTCTCTCTGGTTCGACACGTTCCTCCACGCCGACGACATCCGCGTCGCATTCGGGGGAACGACCACGTCAACCGACGCGCACGCGCCCTCGGTGTCGCACATCGCTCAAGTGCTCACCGACCAGGGCTGGCATCCCGCCACCATTCGCCTGAACGGACTCGACGAGTTCCTCGTCGGCAACGGGAGCGAGGACAGGGTGATCGAGGGCGATCCGATGCAGTTCATCCTGGTCTCGACAGGCCGCGCCGATCCCGGACGGCTCGGGCTCGATCCCACTGTCAACATCTATCGCTGAACCACATCGACCCATAGAGTCGGTGAGTGCCCCCGACAATTCCGCCCGCCGCCATGATCGAGCACCGGCGGGCAGTCGAAGCCGGGGAGGAGTTCTACGTCGATCCCGATACGGGCTATCTGGTCATGACGGCACCCGCACTGAAAAGGCGCGGCGAGTGCTGTGGAAGCGGATGCCGGCACTGCCCCTACCCGGTCGAGAAACAACGACGGGCGGGACGCCCCGACGCCTAGCAGACCGGTAGCTGCTATTCGGGCGCACCGACTTGGTGGAGCTCAACGACGTTTCCGGAAGGGTCGGAGAGAAAGGCCTGGCGGTTTGCGCCGACGGCGACGGGATCCCCGACCTCGATGCCCCTCCTGCGCAGCTCCCCGACCACTTGGTCGAGGTCGGCCACCTGAATTGCGAAGTGCTGACCGAGGTTCGAAGGCACCGGAGCCTCGACCAGATGGACCTGTTGGGTTCCGAGGTTGATCCAGGCCCCTGCGATGCCGAGATCCGGACGGTCGTGTCGCACCTCTCCTCCGAGCACTTCGGTGTAGAAGGGCAGCGTCTCCTCCACATCGCGCACGTTGACGGAGACGTGGTGCACCGCGAGCGGTTCCATGGTCACCAGTCTACGGACCGCGAGCGAACCACTCTGAACCTACGTCCTCGTGTGAAGTGACCCGCAGGCCACCTGGTTCTGCGTGGGGATTGCAACCAAAGAGCCTCGGGTAAATGATGAACGCATGACGGAACGACAGGTGAAACTGGCGGTGCTCGGCGTCGGAGCGATGGGAACCGGCATGGCCGACAGCGCCATCCGAGCGGGCATCCCGCTCGTCGTCTGGAACCGTGAGCCCACTGCGACCATCCCGTTCAGGGACCGAGGCGTGGAGGTGGCCGAAATCCGTGCCCGCTGCGGTTGCGGAGGCCGATGTGGCGATCACCATGGTGACCAATGCCCAGGCAGTTCACTCGATCGCGGACGAACAGGGACTCGTGTCGGCTCTTCGACCCGGAGCGGTGTGGGCCCAGATGAGTACGATCGGCGTCGAGGGCACCGAACGCGTAGCAGCTCTGATGAAGGAGCGGAGTCCTGATGCCCATTTCGTGGACGCCCCGGTCTCCGGCAGCACCGTGCCCGCGGAACAAGGTGCCCTGGTCATCTTCGCGTCGGGGCCGGATGAAGCTCGTCCCAAGGTGACTCCGATCTTCGAGGCGATCGGTCGACGCACCATCTGGCTCGGCCCGGCCGGCAACGGTTCGCGGATGAAGCTGGTGAACAACGTCCTACTGGCATTCACCGCCGAAGGGGTCGCGAACAGCTTCGCGTTGGCCGACCACCTCGGTATCGACAGGAATTCGGTCATCGATGCCTTCGACGGCGGGCCGCTCGTCTCGCAGTGGGAGTCAGGAAAGTTCCAGCGCATCGCGAAAGACGACTTCTCCCCCGAATTCCCGCTGGGCCTCGCGTTGAAAGACGTCGACCTCGCACTCGAGGAAGGGGGTGGGGACCGCTTCTCGGTTCTTGCGGCCTTGTCCAAGGAGTGGACGGGGATCGCTGAGCAGGGACTGGGGACCGAGGACATCACCGTCGTCACGAAGGTCCTGGCCGGCTGACCGGATCGACTCGCAGAGCGGATTGACTCGATGTCCGCGACCACGTTGGCAATGATCCGATGATGGCTCGACTTCTCGCCGACCGCGCCGTAGGTGAGTCGCGGAGCGCAAAGGCGGCCGTCACCTCTTCGCAGTCTTTGGCCCTTGCCACTCTGCTCTTCGTTCTCTTCCTGACCTTCCTCGACAACACCATCGTCACGGTGGTGCTCGCTCACGTCCAAAGCGAGCTCCACGCCTCGGTGACCCAGCTGCAGTGGGTGGTCAACGGCTATGCACTCACCTTCGCCGGCCTCATGCTGAGCTTCGGTACCGCGGGCGACCTACTCGGGAGAAAGAAGGTGATGCTCGCGGGCGTAGCCGTCTTCATCGCCGGTTCGGTCATCGCCGCGGTCGCTCCCACGGTAGATGTCCTCATCGCCGGCCGGGTGGTGATGGGAGTGGGGGCAGCGGCGTCCGAGCCGGGCACTCTGTCGATGATCCGCCAGCTCTATCCCGACCGGGCTGCCCGAGCCCGTTCGCTCGGCATCTGGGCGGCCGTCTCGAGCTTGGGTCTCGCCCTCGGTCCTCTGATCGGAAGTCTTCTGGTCTACGGATGGTCGTGGCGGGCGATCTTCTGGTTCAACGTGTTCTTCGGGGCCTTGGCGTTGCTGAGCGCAGCGTTCGTGCTTCCCGAGAGTTCCGACCCGGTCGGTGCCCGGTTCGACTTCGCCGGCTTCGTCCTCGCCGCAGTTGCCCTCGGATCGCTCACCTTCGCCATCATCCTCGGCGAAACCCACGGCTACCGCACCTGGTGGATCGAGCTCCTCTTCGGCTTCTCCTTGTTGGCTGCGATCGGTTTCGTCGTCGCGGAGCTCTCTGCGAAGAACCCCGTCCTCAACGTTCGCTACTTCAAGAAACCGGCGTTCACCGGGTCGAACATCATCGCCTTCACTGCTTACTTCGGGACCTTTGCCATCTTCTTCATGGTCGCGCTCTATCTCCAGGTGGTCGTGCAGAGATCGCCTCTCGGGCTCGCGCTCGACTTCGTGCCGATGGCTGTCGGCATGGTGGCCGCGTCCTTGTTCACCGGGCGGTGGGTCGCGCTCTGGGGCCCTCGCATCCCGATGGCAACCGGCTGCTTCCTGGCCGGAGCCGGGATCATCCTTACCAATCGCGCGATCTCCCCGACCGTCGGGTTCGCGCAGATCGGATGGCCCATGTTCATCGCCGGAGTCGGCGTCGGCATGGCCATGGTGCCGGTGACCTCGGCCGCACTCGGTTCGGTACCTCCCCAGCATTCGGGCATGGCCTCCTCGACCACCAACACGTTCCGCGAGCTCGGGGCGGTGGTCGGGGTGGCCGTTCTCGGCTCCATCGTCTACGCGCAGCTCACCGTCCAGCTGGTCCGGCGATTGACGGCCATCGGCATCCCGAAGTCATACCAATCGCTGGTGGTCACCGCGGTCACGACCGGCACCTACCAGAACCAAGCGAAGGCGGCCACGGCCAAGAGTCCCGCGATCACCCACATCGTGAACGAAGTGGTCACCGCTGCCTATGGGGCCTTTGGACACGGGCTCAACCTGTCACTGAACGTCGCCGGCGCGCTGCTGCTCGCCTCCTCGGTCCTCGCGCTCGCAACCGTCTACGGACGGCGCGTTCACCTCCAACGGGTCGGTTCGATCGACGGCCATCCCCTTCACCTCATCGTCGAAGGTGACGCCGGTCCGGCCTAGCGCGGATCGATCTCATCGCACTTGCCGGGTGTTTTGATGGTGAGAACCTATGGATATGCCAGGGCGGTTTCTTCGCGGGGATGGGGCAAAGAATGGACTCCGACGCCTGATCAGGGCCTCGGCTTGCGCATTGCCGGTGGTGCTCGTCGCGGCGTGCTCACGGTCCGCAACCGTCGCTCCCACTGCGGCGACTTCACAGCCCGCGAATCCCCGGATCATCATCGATACCGACCTGTCCTTGTGGTGGGACGACGCCACCGCGGTCGGGATGGCCAACGTGTTGCAACAGCGTGGCCACATCCGTGTCCTCGGCATCATGTCGGACGTGCGCAACCCGATCGCCGTGGCTGCCATCGACGGCATCGACACGGCTTACGGCCATCCGAACATCCCACTCGGTGCGGTTGTCGACAGCAGTGCCGACACGGCCGCCCACGGTTACACGGACACCCTGGTCGAGGATCTCCCCCACGCCATCCGGTCGAGTGCTCAAGTCGGGAGCGCGGTGACCCTCTACCGGCGACGGCTCGGCGCCCAACCCGATCACAGCGTGACGATCGTCGCCATCGGAGGCGACACCAACCTTGCGGGCTTGCTGGCCTCGGGGCCCGGTCAAGGTAGTTCGCTCGCCGGCCGCTCGTTGGTGGCCACCAAGGTGAAGAAGCTCGTCATCGAAGACGGGCTCTTCCCCAACGGTGCGCCGCCCCTTACCAACGAAGCGATCGACCCTGCCGCCACGCGCACACTGGTCGCCGACGACGACTGGCCGACCCCGATCGCCTGGGTCGATGGCCTCACCGGCATCCAGACCCGGGTCGGCGGTGATCTCTGCAAGGCCGTCGGCCCACGAAATCCGATGCGGATCGTGTACGAGGCGAAGTTCGGCTGTGGACCACCGGGCGACGGTGACTGGGATGGGCCCACCCTGCTGTACGCCATCGAAGGTCCGCGAGACGTCTTCGTCGAGTTGGGCCAGGGTGGCGGCGCGATCGTCAACGCCTCCGGCGGGCTGTCATGGGGCACTGATCCGCAGAAGAGCAACGAGGTCTACGTCCACGTCGAGGATCAGCAGGCTCTGAATCAACAGATCGATTCGCTGCTCGCCGCTCGCTGACCCCCGAAGGCGGCGGAGGATCCAGGCCGTGCTCTCCGACTACGACCTACGGGGATGGCGGGGAAGTGAGGGGGTGCTGCTTCGGTAGACCGACGCCACCGCGGCGGTCTTCGTGCAACGACTCTTCACCGCCTACCTCCCGCCGATCGCCGGCTGGTTCACTCTGATGTACATGAGGCGCAAGGAGTACCTCTGAGATGCGGAGGATGACGTGCCCGGGGCCTTCGTCGATGCCGACTCCGTTCCCAGCCCTCGATTTAGCGATCGCGTTCACTAACTAGTGTCGAGGTCCCCGGGTGCGACCCGGAAATCGCGGCTAGAAACGGCGGCACATGGACCTTCACCCCATATCTGGTCGGCTCGCGATCGCACGGCTGGACCCAGCCGCGGCGATCCCCGAGTGGGCACAGGCGATCGCCCCACTGGTGAGCATCACGCGCACCCAGGACGAGCTCTCCATCGTCTGCCCGGAAGAGTGGGTTCCCGACTCGGTGCAGCGATCCACAGGCTGGTTCTGTATCCGGGTGACCGGTCCACTCGACCTGGCGTCGGTCGGCATCCTCGCGGCACTGGTCGACCCGCTGCGGGACAAGGGCATCAGCGTCTTCGCCCTTTCGACCTACGACACCGACTGCCTGTTGTTACCCGAGATGCAGCGGGCTGACGCGATCACCGCCCTGGAGGCTGCCGGCCATCGCATCCAGCGTTGACCGAACGGGCAAGCACCTCACGAGAGCAGGTGCCGCCGACCGGTCGAGTCGAACGCAGCTTCGATGTTGCCGATGTCGACACTGGTCAGCGGTAGGTACTCGAGGTCTCGGCCAGGCCTCCACCAGATCGGGTCCGAGGTCTGCCACCGCTCTGAGCGGAGAGGGGTCCGGTCGATCTTTCCCGTCGCAGTGACCGGGAGGTCCTCGACGATCCGTACGTACTGCGGTGCCCACTTGGTACCGAGGTCGGGTTGGGACTCCAAGAACACGGCGAACGCACTGGGGTCGAAGGCAGCACCGGATCTCAGCTCGAGTGCGGCCATCACCTGATCGCCGGTGCGCGGATCGGGCACTGCGTAAACGACGCTGCCGGCAACGTCGGGGTGCCGTCCGAGAATCGAGTTCGACCGGTCCGGCCGCAAAGTTCTCTCCGTCGACCCGGAGCCAGTCCGTCCCGCGTCCGGCGAAGTAGAAGGTTCCCTCTTCGTCCCGATAGCCGAGATCGCCGGTCCAGAACCAGCCATCACGGGTCCGCACCCTCTCGGCCTCCTCGTTCGCGTAATAGCCCTCGAAGGACGCTTGGTCGTCGCGACGGACGATCTCGCCGATGGCCTCCGCGGGGTTGAGGAGCTCGTGACCCTCGCCGAAGAGGGCACGTGCCCGCTCTGCACCACTCGTGGGGTCGACGATCGCGACGTCGATCCCCTCCGGTGGCCGACCGAGTGCATCGTCGGGCATCCCGGGAAACGGATTGATGGAGACACCACCTTCGCTCGAGGTGTACCCCTCGACCACGTAACAGCCGAACCGACGACGGAACTCCTTCCGGTCTCTGGGCGACGCCTCGGCTCCAATGCAGAAGACCAGCGAGTTGTCGGAGTCGGCCTCGGTCGGCGGCTGGGCGAGGATGTACGCAAGGGAGCGCCCCACGTAGTTGAAGGACGTGCAAGCGTGCCTGCGGATGTCGCCGAGGAACGCGGAGGCGGAGAATCTCCGTTTGAGCACCACGGATGCGCCCGCGCTCAGCCCTGGGAAGAGACTCCCGTTGAGAGCATTGGTGTGAAACATCGGCATCGAGCAGTAGAGGACGTCCCGTTCCGTGTAGACGGCGGCTGCTCCCGCCATCATCCGTAGGGCCCGGCCCTGGGTCATCCGGACCGCCTTCGGAGCCCCCGTCGAGCCCGAGGTGAACACCAACAGGAAGAGCGCATCACCACCGGGAAGAGGGGCTGGCAGCCCGGCACCCCGGTGGCTCTCCACCAGCTCCGTCCATTCCGCCTCGTCGGTGACCTGGATCGGTGCCCCCACGTCGACGTCCTCCAACAGGTTCACCTTCGTGGAGTCGGTCAGGACGACGGCGCAGTCGGTGTGGCGAATGTCTTCGGCCAGTGCCTCCCCGCGGCGGGTGTCGTTGATCCCGACGGCGACGGAGCCGGTCAGCGCTGCAGCGCCGAGCAGGAACACGTACTCGGGAACATTGTCCAGCAGAATGCCGAGGTGACGGCCGGCGAGGCCGGTGGCACGAAGGACCGAAGCGCGCGCCGCCGACTCGTCGGCAACCTCGCCCCAGGTCCAGACCCGGTCCTCGAAGATGATCCCGGCTCGGTCGTCCCCGGCACGAATGGCAAACAGTTCGGCGATGGACTCAGCCACGCGTCCCAGTCAAGCCGATGGCTCCGTGGTCCGCTCGATCCCGGTGGAACTCCGCGACTAACTCAGGCGGTCATGGCGTCGCTCACGACGTTCCTCGTAGCGCTCGTGATGATCGCGAAGGTGGGAGCGGGAGCGAGCGTACGGATCCTCCTCGGCGGGGTACGCACCGACGACACCGGCCTCCGAAGGGTCGCCGCCGTCGGCCGGAACCGCGCCGACCGGTTCGTCCGATGCCTTCTGTACTCCGGGTTGCAGGCCGAGGAAGGCCACCACTGCGGCGACCGCCATGATCCCGGCCATCGCGAAGAAGACGGTGCGCGACGCCTCCGCGAAGTCCAAGCGGACGAAATGTGGGATCGAGGCGATGGAGTTGCTCCCTCCGCTGCCGGAGGATTGGAACTGGGCGATTCGACCAGCCTCGGTGGAAGCCTGACCCTGCGGCACGCCCATCTGGACGAGCGACGTGGTCACGTGGTCTCGGAGTTGCGAGACCAGGACCGTTCCCAGCACGGCCAACCCCAGACTGGCCGAATAGTTCCTGACCGTCTGGGTGATCCCCGTTGCTTCGCCGTAGGAGAGCCGAGACGCACGGTTGACGGCGTCGGTGCTCGCCGGTGTGAGCATCAACCCCATCCCGGCACCGGCCAGGATGATCGGCCAGATCTGGGACGAGAAGTTGAGCTGGGTGACCTTGCTGGCCCAGATGCCGAACCCGACTGCCGCGAGTGCGCAGCCGATCACGACAGGTCGCTTGGCACCTCTCCGGTCGAGGATCCGACCGCCGATCTGCGACGTCACGACGAAGCCGAGGAAGAAGTAGAGCAAGACCAACCCGGCTTGCTGGGCCTTCTTGTCCAGGGAGATCTGGGCGTACTCACTTGCGAAGAAGAAGAACGGGACGAAGACCAACATCGAGATACCGAGAACGAGATTCTCGACAGCGAACGCACGGATGCGGAAGATGCTGACCTCCATCAGCGGCTCATGGATCCGTTGCTCGACGATCGCGAAGACCACTAGCAACAGAGCTCCCGCGACGATGAACAAGATGGTTGCGGCGCTGGACCACCCCCAGATTCCCGCTTGTTGGAAGCCGACGATGCTGAGCGCGATCCCACTCACGATCAAGGCAAGTCCCTTGTAATCGATCGGGGCCCACTTGTAGTCGGTGGTCGGGCGGGAGATCGCGATCAGGACGAGCGCGATCAGGGCCACCGGGATGTTGACCCAGAAGATGGCCCGCCAGGTCCACTCGGTCAGGTAACCGCCGAGGATCGGACCCACCGCGGTCAGACCACCGGCGATCCCGAAGAAGAGAGCCAGAGCCTTTCCACGTTCGTGTAGGGGAAAGGTCTGCACCACGATCCCGAGCGCAGCGGGAAACATGAGCGCGCCACCGGCTCCCTGGATGGCCCGGAAGGTGACGATCCAAGCCTCGGAGATCGACCCGACCGGCGTGAGGCCGCACATGGCCGATGCGCCTGCGAAGACGATGACCCCGATCACCACCATCTTGGTGTGGCCCACGGTGTCAGCCAATCGCCCGCCGAATGCGAAGAGCGCCGCGAGAGCAAGCAAGTAGGAGTTGATCGCCCACTGCATGCCGGTGCTGGTGAGGTGGAGCTCCCTCTGGATGTTCGGCGCCGCGATCGAGACGATCGTCTGGTCGATGAAGGTCATCGCGACCGCAAAGATCATCGCCGCCAACACCAAGTTCCGAGACTGCTTCGCAACGGCTGGCATCTTCGACCGCCCCCTTGCTCTTCCTTCTCGCAACCGAGCGCCCCTGCCGGGCAGGACGCTCGCCGTCAGCTCGAAGGTAGAGGGATCAAGGCGAATTCACAACAGGGACGACCGCGAAAGTGCCGAACAGCCAGCAGCGCGTGACCGACCCGGATTCTCCTCGAGGCAGATCTCGGGTCCGCCTAGCGGGAGAGGCCCCGGCCTGTGGTCGAGGCGATGCCGGTTTCTCAAGGAGGTGACGCAGCCGCGGATTCACGGACCGCGACCGCGTTGCGCCCTCCGCGCTTCACCGAGTACAGCGCGAGGTCGGCATCGTCGAAGAGCTGCTCGAATGAGATGCCTCGCGGACTGCTCGGCGCACCAACCCCGACGCTCACCGTCAGTGGAACTTCCGTCGCATGCGACAGCTCGCTGCGCATTCGCTCTGCGAGATGGAACGCCTCTTGTGGATCCGTGCTCGGCAGCAGCACTGCGAACTCGTCGCCGCCCAATCGTCCGACCAGATCGGTCGTCCGTATGCGCTCTCGCAGCACTTCGCCGACACGACTGAGCACAGCGTCACCGACGACGTGTCCATAGGTGTCGTTGATGACCTTGAACCCGTCGATGTCGATCATGACCAGTGCGAGCGGCAGGTCGTACCGTTCCGCCCGATCGATCTCTGCCTCCACCCGCTCATGAAAGACCCGTCGGACCAGACAGCCGGTCAACTCGTCGAAGGTGGCGAGCTCGGTGATGATTGCCCGAAGGTCTCTCTCGTGGCGTTCGATGTGGGTCCGATTGATGGAGGCTGCCACGGACAGCACGGATCCACCGAGCAGAACGGCCAGGAACACGACCGACCGATCTGTGTCGGAGCCTCCCGAGTGTTCGAATAGCACCACCGCGGCATACGAGGCCAGCGCCCCCACGACCGCAAGCTGCAGCAGCCAGGGGTGTGAACATGAGAGCCGCATAGATCAACGGAAGGAACAGCAGGAGGAGGATAGGACTGCTCGAGCCGCCGTCGAGTACCGCCACGCAAGCGACCGCGATCGACGAGGCCAGTGTCCAACAGATCGAGTAGGTGGTACGCCACGACCTCCGACACACCACGGGAGCGATCGCCAGGCCAAGGATTGCGGATGCGATCCACAAGATGACGACGGCGAGAAGCAACCTGCGATGTGGACCGTCGGGCGTCAGGGCGAGGTACCCGAGCACCGCGAGGCTCTCGGCGAGGAAGGTCGCGAAGCCGATCCGCATGTGGGCCAGCCAGAAGCCCGATGCGGCGTCGGACGCGTCGGCCTCGGCTGCTCGTCGGCTGCTCAACTGGTTCTCATCCGTCGGCATTTCGCACGACCTCGTGGTTCCCTTCCCTTGTTATCGGCGCAACGGCCCAGGTAATTGAGCCGCCCCCGCCGAGTCGCAGTCGACGTCGGCGCCGTGCAGGGTTCCCGGCGAACGTGTAAGTTACTGTCGAGTAACATGAGCCGAATCGAAGGGCGTCGAGGGGTAGCTGTGGTCGGTTACGAGTTTCACGATTCCGTCGCAACCATCACCATGGACGACGGCAAGGTCAACGCACTCTCCGTCCGAATGCTGGGCGCACTGGGTGAGGCCCTCGACCGTGCCGAGACGGACCGAGCAATCGTCGTGCTCGCCGGACGGCCGGGCATCTTCTCAGCTGGCTTCGACCTCCAAACCCTGAGGGCCGGCGGTGCCGACGCCGTTCAGATGCTCAAAGCGGGCTTCGAGCTCGCGGAACGCTTGTTGTCCTTCCCCACCCCCGTCGTCGTCGCGTGCTCCGGTCACGCGATCGCAATGGGCAGTTTCCTCGTCTTGTCGGCGGACTATCGCGTGGGCGTGTCCGGCGACTTCCGCATCACTGCGAACGAAGTGGCCATTGGGTTGACCATGCCACGCGCCGCGATCGAGATCTGCCGGCAGCGACTCGCACCCGCACAGTTCAACCGAGCGGTCCTGCTCGCCGAGGTCTTCTCCCCAGAGGGCGCCGTGAGCGCAGGCTTTCTCGATCAAGTGGTCGGTCCCGCCGAGCTCTCGACCGCCTCGGCAACCGCGGCGCAGCGGCTGGCGACCTTGGATCTCGAGGCTCATCTCTCGACGAAGCAGCGGGCCCGCTCGGCTCTCCTCCGAGAACTGCGGGTGGCGATCGAGGAAGACAACGCGGATCTCACGCGGCAGTAGCGATCAGACCCTCCCGCCGGCCGATGCTGCAGCGCCGCTCCGAACTGGTCCCGCTAGGGTCGGCGGAGAGGGACGAGCGGCCGACCCGATGCCCCGTCGAGAGGAGATCCAGATGACCGACAAGTCCGCGTTCAGTGAGGACGAATGGCACGCGCTGACCGAGGCGCCCCTTCTGATCGCCGAGGCGGTCTTCCTCGTCGGGGAACACGGTCCGATCTCGATGCTGAAGGAGGCGAGTGCGAGCGCACGTGCCATCACCCGCCCGGGTGAGCACGCGTCGGCGAACGTCCTGATCGGGGAGATCGTCACCGGAGCGAACACGAAGGAGGCCCGGGCCGAGGCGAAGCAGCATCGCGGGCCCACCCCCCAAGCCGCCGTCGACGGCATACTCCAAGAGCTGCAGCCTGCCGCTGCTGCGCTCAAGAAACTGCCTGCGGACGAAGCTCGAGAGGTGGCCGCGTGGTTCGTCTCGATCGCCGACGCCATCGCTCGATCGGCCAAGACGGTGAACCCCACCGAGGACGAAACGATTGCGAAGATCGCCACGACCTTCGGGGTCGAGAGGAGCTGAATCCGCGTCCGAGCCTGGGCCGCGCACCGGCCGGTCCTTCCCGCTCGACCGCGGTCTCGACCCGTGCTCGAGGCCAAGGTCTCCGCAGGCTGACCTGCAGACCGACACGGCCCTTGACTCCGAGAGCCGCGGTCGTCACGCTGGAACCAAGAGGCCCGTCGAGCTTCCGGCGCCGGTTCGGTGCCGTTGAGCTCCGGGCCTTGATCGCGCTCGACTGCCGTTCCCGGAGCGCCCCTTTCTCACCGCGCCGAGGCACGAGGGGAGCCGATACCCAGGCTGCCGGCGCCGGGGTCAGGAGCGGCGAGAGGCAGCGCCTCGGTCGCCAGTGGATTCAGTGTCGGTGGCGCGACACGCGTCAAGGTGTTGCGGTCGATGTGGCTGAAAGGCTCGTCCCGGTCAGGGATCTCTAGGACGCCCTCTTCCTCGTAGGACCAGGTCCGGTCGTCGTGGACGGTGACGTGGATCCGATAGGAGCGGGTTCGAAAGGACTTGTAGAGAAACGGGTTCGACAAGATCCCGTAGACCTCCGACCCGAGGGTCGCGGTGAGCTCGAAGTCGGTGGCGTCGGCCACGGCCGGGCCCGAGGCAAGGAGCACCTGAGCTCGGGGGATGCCGAGCGTCAGCGTGACCGTTTCCGCAGCCGGCTCCCACAGCCAATAGCCGACCTGGTCGTGGAAGGTCTCGGCCTCACCGGGCTTGGTGATGTGGGTGTGGTAGCGGAGCCCGTAGAAGAGCTGGGGGCCGTTGGTCTGACGGTCGATCGGGGCCAGCTCGTAGTGCTCGACGAACTGGCTCGACTCGGAGCCGTCGGCCACCGGGTGTTGGTCGGCACCCTTCAGCCCCTCCCAGACGCCGGCCATCCCGGCGAGCGGACCGAGATTGGCCAGGGTGTCGGGGCTTCCGTCGGGTTCGGTGTAGATGTCCGGTCCGTAGCTGGTCATGCGCTGCACGTCCTCCGGATCAGCCGACTACTCGACTTCCGCCGCTGCCTCTTCCGCAGCGGTCAGCTCGGCGGCGGGGTCTGCCTCCAGCCGGTCGTCCGGGATCGGCTGGCCACTCTTGACGGACCGACCGTAGGTGCCGTCAGCAAGTCGAGCCTCGGCGCGCTCGACGGCGGCCAGCTGAGCCCGGAGTCCCTCAGCGATGGCGTCGTCGCCCTCTTGCGAGGTGAACGACTGTGCAGGATCGGCGATGTCGCCGGTCTCGTGCTCCGCCTCACGCTCTTCCTGCCCGGCACGCGCGGTGTCGGAAAGCGCAAGCTCGAGTCGCCGGCGCTCGGCGGTCAGCAACTCCTTTGCACGGGCTTCATCCATGCTGTTCAAACTACCCCCGACCGGTTCCGACGTCACAAAGCGATATCAGCTAGGTGTCGCTCTCCAAGATCGCCTTGGCTCTTTGCACGTCGTCCGCGGACACGAGGACCGCGATGCCCTCGGCGAAGCTCACCGACTCGTAGGGCGAATCGGCACCCACCGTCGCCTCGATCCCCGAAGCGCGTAGACGAGCCGCGATCACCTCCGCCTCGAACGGCTGCACCCGGGTCACTTCCACCAGCGCCGCACGGTCCGCGCGTGGAGCCTTGTCGTCGTCACTTTGCATGCACGATCACCGCTCTCTCTACTCGACCCGGATGGTCGCTTCGCTCCAGAACGCTCGCAGGTGACGCAAGCGCCCGGCTTCGGTGAAGTTCGCCTGATCGATGATCTCCACCACCGCACTCTTGTCGCCACGCGGTATCCGCAGTTCGAACGCCCATGCAGCCTCGAGTCCGCACACCGCCGGCCCCTGGATCATCCGCACCGATCGTCGTAGCTCAGCTGCCTTCGCCGGGTGGATCTCGTCCCAGAATGCCGTAAGCCCGTCACGACCTCTTCGGGGCTCGGACCCGGCGGGATCCTCGAGCAGCCCGTCTTCCGCGAACAGAGCGAGCCAACCGTCCCGATCGCCGGAGTTGAACGTCTCCTGATAGCGCTCGATCGTGCCCCTTATGAGCGCATCCGCCGAGGAGACCGGTGATCTGATCATGCGGTGTCAGGGCCGAGAAGGTGGTGTCGTGTCGCGGTTCGGGTGGTCGGGAGGCGGGTTCATCCGACCGGTCGGCTTCCAGCCGCTCTCGGAGATGACCTCCAACACCTGCTGCATGTTGAACACGTCGTACTCGTAGTCGAACTTGCCGTCTCCGGCGTAGCGGAGCACGGACAGGCCCGCCACCCGGTAGGGCGATCCGTCTGCCCGGTTGCCCGGCAGTTGGTTCCACCACATGCTCACGACCCGGTCGCCGTCACCGACCGTCCACTCCTCGGGGAATCGCCAATCGTCGAGACCCACCATGCTGTCGACCATGAACCGTTCGATCGCCGCCAGACCTTCGTATCGGCCCCACGCCGAATCGATGTAGACGGCGTCGTCGGTGAAATAGGCCGCCAGCGCCGACCATGGAAGCTCGCCCCTCTCGATCCGGTCCCGTGCCGCGACCATCTCCCGGTAGGCCGAGAGCGCCTCGTCGGTTCTTTCGGTCACTCGGCTGACGCTAGCTTCCGACGCTCCGAAACCTCCCGCCGATTCGACGCTGCGGATTGTCGGCTATATTGGCGATATATCGTTATACGTCGAGAACATAACGGAGGATTCAGACATGAGTGATATCGACAACGAACAGGGAAAACGTCGGAACGTGGCCCGTTGGTCCCAGCCCGGAGGGCGCGGACAGCGCACAGGTGGTCGGGGCCGGGGCGCCGGACGCGGTCCGGAGCGAGGTGAGTACCCGGGCTTCGGCCGGCACCGTCGTCATGGATTCGGAGCCGGACCCGGTTTTGCCGGACCGGGATTCCGTTGGGGGCGCAAGGCCGGACGGGGTGACGTCCGAGCCGCCATCCTCGCCCTGCTCGCAGAGGAGCCCATGCACGGCTACCAGATCATGACCGAGATCAGCGAGCGGAGCGGCGGGGTCTGGCATCCGAGCCCCGGGTCGGTCTACCCGACTCTGCAGTCGCTCGAGGACGAAGGACTGGTGACCGCGACCACCGCAGAGGGGCGCAGGGTGTTCCAACTCACCGACGAGGGACGCTCGGCGGCCGACGAGGCCGGCGGCCAACCGGCACCGTGGGAAGAGGCCTCGCGCCAGGGCGACGGATCGCTTCGCGATCTCGGCAGGCTGGTGGGCGACGTCGCCCAAGCCATGGCCCAGACGGTGCGAGCCGGCACTCCGGAGCAAGTGAGCGCGGTCCGCGACATCCTGGTCGACACCCGACGTCGGATCTATCTGGTGCTGGCGGACGGGCCGGGTGACACCGATTCGGAGCACTCGGCCGACGAGTGACCGGGAGGGTTCGCTCGATCAGCCGTCGACGCCGAAGAGGCTCCAGCTGCCGGGAACACCTTTCAGCTGGTGCTCACCTCGGTCGGAGAAGCCGATTCCGGAGCCGGCGACGAGATCCTTCACGGTGCGCGATGCGAGAACCTCTCCGGCGGACGCCTCCCCGGCGACCCGAGCCGTGATGTGCACACCGATCCCGGCGAGGTCGTCGCCGTGGATCTCCACTTCGCCGGTGTGGATGCCAGCCCGTATGTCGATTCCGAGCGTCCGGATCTCGTCACGGATCGCGCAGGCGCAGTTCAGCGCCCGAGCCGGGCCGTCGAAGGTCGCGAGGAATCCGTCCCCGGTCGTGTTGATCTCGTTGCCACGGAAGCGGTCGAGGTTCCGGCGGACGACGGCGTGGTGATCGTCGAGCACCGTCCGCCAACGGCGGTCACCGAATTCGGCGGCCAGCTCGGTGGACCGGACGATGTCGGTCAGCAGGACGGTTGCGAGCACCCGGTCGGGGACGGGTCGCGGCGCGACGCCGGTCAGGAACTCTTCCACCTCGTCGAGGAGCTGATCGGCTTCGCCGGCGAAAGGCATGTGTTCGTCGCCGGACAACTCGAGGAGCTTCGCACCGGGGATTCGATCCGCGATGTACTGGCTGTGCTCGAGACGGACGTGACGATCCCCTCGCCGTGCAATCACCAGCGACGGCGATTGAATCGCAGGGAGCACATCGGAGACGTCGCTCTCGAACACCGCCCGCGTGGCGGCCGCCAGAACGTCAGGGGTGGCGGTGAGTCGCTCCACTCGACCCCAGTGCCGCCGTGCGTCCTCCGTCGTCACCATCGCGGGCGCGAGCATCTCGAAACAGACTCCGGTGCCCCATGCGTGCTCGATCGCTCCCACATACGAGGACACGAGATCCTCGGGAAGTCCGAAGGGTGTCTCGTCGCTCCTCAGGTAGCGCGCATAGGAGTTGACGAGGACCAGGCCCTTCACCCGCTCGGGAGTTGTGGCCGCAAAGAACATGGTCGCCCCTGCAGCCTCGCCCCAGGCAAGAAAGGCCGCTGATTCGGAGCCGGCCGCATCCATGACCGAGGTGATGTCGTCCTTCCAGGTCTGCACCGCAGGAACCGATTCGGCATCCAGGCGCCCCGAGCTTCCGAAGCCTCTCGGGTCGAAGGTGATCAGCCGCGAGAAGGATGCCAATCGCGAGATGAACCGGCTGAACGCGGGCTCGTACCAGATCAGTTCCGCGGCGGCGCTGCCCGTGACCGGTATCACCAGATCGATCGGGCCCTCGCCGGTCACCTGGTACGCGAGGTAGCTGCCTTCTGTCGTCGTCGTGTAACTGGTGGAGAGTGGTTCTGCCATCTCCCGACAGTCTGCTCGGGCGCCGGACCTCGGCGCATCTTTTGGACGCGTACCTTGCGATGCTCAGGTGTTCTTGGTCGGCTCCACGAAGAAACGGTACTGCCCCCGCCCCCTCGATTTGGCCTCGTACATCGCCGAATCGGCCCGCGAGAGAATGGTGTCGTAGGTGTCCATCCCGGCTGGGAAGATCGTGATGCCGACACTGGCACCGATCGCCAAGGTCATGCCCCGGACGGTGAAGGGGCGTTCGAGGGCATCCACGATCTTCCTTGCGATCGTCGCGGCGTCCTCTTCCTCTCGCAGGTCCGAGATGAGCACGGCGAACTCGTCGCCTCCCACTCGAGCGACCGTGTCGGCGTCGCGGACACAGTCGGTCAGGCGTGTCGCGACCGCCCGGATCACGTCGTCACCCATCTTGTGGCCGTGACTGTCGTTGATCATCTTGAAGCGGTCCAAGTCGATGAAGAGGAACCCGTGACGCGTGCCCGTCCGGCGCCCACTGGTGATCGCCTGCGAGATCCGGTCCTCGAAGAGCCGGGTGTTGGGCAGGTTCGTGGTCGAATCGTGGAAGGCCTGGTAGCGGACCTCGTCGAGCAGGGTCAGCCCGCCGAGAGCCGTCGAAGCGAGGCTCGCGATGCCCGCCAGCCGCTCTCGGGTCACCTCGGTCCACCCTTCGGGCCGGGTCGCCGGACCGACGACCAGCACCCCGATGAACTCGTTGCGGGTGGTAAGCGACACCACGAGCGCCCGATCGAGGCCGGTCAGCTCCAAAACTCCCCGGACCACCGGATCCGAACTCGACGAAACGCTGACCGGTCCGGCGAACTCCAACATCCGACTGGGCAGGCGTTCTCCGCGAAGACCGTGCGGAAGTGTCCCCGCCGAGGTCATCGTTGACGGTCCTCGGCTCGCGGTCCGCACGAGGATCGCATCCTCGGGATCCCAGAGGAGCACATGTGCCACGGGACAATCGACGACGTCGGGGGTCGTCGACGCAACCTGCTCCGCGAGTTCCTGTCGCGTGGCGACCTCGGCGAGCGATCTGCCGAGCGAGAGGAGCGCACTCAGTGTCGCGTTGCGCTCGCGAGATTCGTGAAGTGCAGACACCGTCTCGAGAGCCGCCGCCGCGTGATCGGCGTACGCGAGGAGAAGGGATCGCTCCTGGGGCATGAAATCGTAACCATGGGGATAGAAGGCAGCGAGGCGGCCGAAGAGGGTCCGGGCCGAGGCGACGTCGACGATCAGCTTGGACCCGACCTGATCGTCGCCAGAGGTGAGTACCTCCTCCGCGACGGCCCGAGCCTCGCTCTCGGCGAACCCGACGTGGTGGACGCGCAAGTCGGCCTCCCCCGGCAACCTCACCGCAAGGAGGTACCGGGGTGCCCGCACGGCCACCCCGGCGTGCCGGGTGATGGTCGCCAGAACCGCGTCGACCTCCTGTGCCGACGACAGCTCCTTGGCGACGGCTTCCAACGACTCGAACCGGGTGGTCAGCAGTGCCACCTGGTTCCGGAGGAAGGTCAGTTGGTGCTCCACGTCGGAAGGGGCCGCCATGGCGGAGGCCGGGTCCCATCGGACCTCGAACACGCAGCGATCAGAATCGAGGGTCTGGCACTCCGGTTCGTCGACGCTCGCCGGAGCCATGCCGAACAGAACCGGGAGCTGCGACAGTGCGCCCGCCGTGTAATCACAGAACAACCGATCTCTGATGATCGGTGGGGACGTGGTCACGCCGACAGAACCGTGGTCGTGACCGACGTCGATGACCTCGGCTCTGGTGACCGTGGACTGCTTGGCCTGGATGGCGGGATAGACCCGCAGGATCTCGGCCGGCGACCCGAGCGACCGGAGCAGCGTGATGACCTCCGAGCCGGCGTACCGGCGGACGACCTCCATGCCCGCCTTTCGACCCACGTCCGGGTCGTCGAGGACCCTTGCCGCCGCGGTGAAGAGCGCCAGCCCTTCCGCATAGGTGCTCCAGCCGTTCGGGTCTTGGAGCTCGCTGGCCGTCCGCTGCTCTCCGGCGTCCCGCAGGACCTGCTCGACCGCCCGCTCGCCTGCGGCCGCTCTCACATGGGCGAGGAGAGCCCCGAGCATGGAGTTCGCGAGCTCCTGAGGTGGTCGATCTCGCTCCACCGTCTACATATCGGCAGGTCACGCCCGTCTCTTGACCGGCGACGGGTGCTTCGGAAAGGACCGGATCCGCTCGGGGATCGCCGCTCGCCCAACCCGACCGTGAGAAGGGATCTCCTGCGAGACTGTCGCCGAGAAAGGGGGTGACCGCCCGTGTCGATGGCCACTCGTCCCGGCGTCAAGACCGCCTCTGCTCCCGTCGTCGCGGTCGACACGGTCGTCCTCGGACAGCAGATGATCGGGGCTCTGGCTCGCCTCCCTTTCCGGCACCCGCTCCGCGGCCGTTCCACACCGCTCTCCAATTTCGGTGAGACGCTCACCCGAGAGGTCATCCGCTCGTTCATGGGGTACGTGAGCTCCCTTCCGGTGCCCGAGTTCCGCTCGATCGAATACCTGCTCGACGAGCTCTGCAAGGTGGTCATGCCTCCGGTGGTCCGCTCGTTCGACGTGTCGCAACGCTCGATCGAGCTCGGCGGTGTGCCGGGGATCCTCTACGAGCCACGCCGCTCCGAACCCGAGGGCGTCATCCTCTATCTCCATGGCGGCGGCTTCATCGGGACCTCACCCACCATGTACGCCTACTTCACCGCCTACCTCTGCCGGGAGACCCGGTGCGCGGTGTTCGTGGCGGACTACCGGCTCGCCCCGGAGTTTCCGTTCCCAGCCGGACTCGAAGACGCGACCGCGGTCCTTGCGACCCTCGCCGAACGCGGGGTCCCACCTGAGCGTCTCTTCGTCGTGGGGGATTCCGCGGGCGGTGGTCTCGCCGTCGAGGTCGTCCAGGCCGTGCCCCGCAACTCGCACTTGGCGCGACCGGCGGGGCTCATCCTCTTCTCGCCCGAAGTCGACATGACCCTCGACGAACCCTCGGTCACCGAGAACGCGGCGACCGACATCTTGCCGTGGAACATTCCCACCTCCTCCTATCTTCACGGCCTCGACCCGAACAGCAAGTGGGCGTCGGCCGTCGATGCCGACCTCACCGCGTTCCCACCGACCTACCTCTCCTGGGGCGGTGACGAGATGTTCCGCGACCCCATCCGCCGATTCGCCGAGCGACTGCGCACGGCGGGCGTCGGCACGCATGCTCACGAGGCTCCAGGGATGTTCCACGTGTTCCAGATCGTCATGCCCTGGGCGGAGGCGAGCAGCCAGGCCCGCACTCACGTGGTCCGATTCGTGCGGAGCGTCATCGACGACGCACCCCCCATCAAGCCCGATGCACTCGCCGGCGTGGACTGAGGTCGTCCTCGCATGTTGACAGGGGGCAGTTTGGCGGCGACCATCGACGTAGGTCATCCCCATTCTCTCGGATCAAGATCAAGGAGGAACGTCGATGGCGAAGGAGCACGACGAGTTGCAGGCAGCGACCGAAGAACTCACCCATTCGATGACCCGATTCCTTCGTGCCCTCGACGCAGTCGGTGATTCCGAGGCGGCGAGTCACCTCTCGCCCGGCTTCGTGAGCAACCTCGAGCGGTTGAGCACCCGTCTCGACGGTTTGGAGGGTCTCGGGAGCAGCTAGGTCAGCTCCGCAGTACCCGCGAACTTCCCGGTACGACCGTGACCGCACCTCCGGCGGCGGCCGAGCGGTAGGCCGCCTCGACGATGGCGTGGGCTCGCCGCGCGTCCTCGAAGTCCGGACTGACCGGCCCCCCGTCTCGTACGGCGTGCACGAAGGCCCGGTCGGCAACGTACTGGTAGAAGAGGAAGTCGTCGCGTGTCACGCCATAGGTGGCGAAGAGCTCGCGCCGTAGCGCTGCGAGGTCGGGACGCTCGGAGTCGGCCCGGGGGTGGTGGATGACGAAGGAGTCCTCGTGCGCCCCGATGATGAAGTCGCCGGTGATCTCGACGGTGGCCTGCTCGAAGAACACCTCGAGCCGCCGCTCCTCCCTTCCCTCGACTCCGTTGAACGCGGTCGTCACGGTGCCGACCACCTCGTTGTCGTGGGTGAGCTGCGCGGTTGCGATGTCCTCCACGCCGAAGCCGAAGACTGCTCGGGTCCTCGCCGACACCGTTGCGGCGGGGCCGAAGAGCCACGCCAGCAGGTCGCAACCGTGGATGGTGTGCTCGAGCAGTGCGCCACCGCCGGCCAATGCGGGGTCCGAACGCCAGGACGAGTGCCCGGCCACGACAGAGCCGGTCGGCCAGAACTGGTCCTCGCGGAGCATGTAGCCCAGTGGCACTCCGAACGTCTGGTCGTCGACGAGACGCTTGAGTTCGGTGAACATCGGATTGAAGCGGGACTGGAATCCGACCTGGCCCACGACGCCGGACTGCACGACGAGATCGACCAGCGACTCCACCGTGGCGAAGCTCGGGGCCAGGGGCTTTTCGCTCATCACCGCCTTCCCCGCCGCGATCGCCGCCTCGATGGTGGCGGCATGGCTGGCCGTCGGCCCGGACACGAGTACGGCGTCGACGTCGGGGTCGTCGACCGCCAGGGCGAGTTCGGGTCCGCGATGCTCGAAGGCGCAGTTGCGATGCGCCGCGTCCCGCGCGGCGGAGGAGGGATCGACGGCGGCGACCGCCCGGATCTCGCCGTCTGCCACCAACTTGGCGAGACCGTCCGCATGGATCTGGCCGTTCGAGCCACAGCCGACCAGCGCGATCCCCACCCTCTCGGCCGTCATGCGAGCGATGGTACGCGCGCGGAGGCCCCGGTGCTCGTGAGCTAGCCCGACGCGGCTGTGAGCCGCAGCAGCACCTTCGTGTCGCCCTTCACCCGGAGTCCCCGGCGACGCGCCTCGGCGATCGAAACCTTCCCCGCCAGGACACCGAGCACTGCTGCGGGGTCTCCGTCGAGCTCGAGATCAGCAGAGCTCACCGAGCCCCCTCTCGTCGTCACCTCACCGCCACGTACTTCGATGACGACCGGCTCGTCGCCGGTACGAACCTGAATTGCAAGCGGAGGTCCGGTCGGTTCGGAGTCGTGGAGGAACTCGGTCGCGGGAAACGACAGCCAATGGCTTCGGAAGACCTCGTCACCCCGAGGCTCGGCCATGTACCGCACGCCGAAGCGGCCGAGAGCGGTGAGCACCGGCTCCAACTCGCGGCCGGTGTCGGTGAGGTGATAGAGGGTCGTCGCCACCGGAGGTGGTGCCGGTTCTCGCCAGAGAAGTCCTGCCCCTTCGAGATCGCGCAGTCGTTCGGTGAGGAGGTTGGTCGCGATGCCCGGCAGCCCGTTCTGAAGATCGGTGAACCGGCATGGACCCTGCTGGATCAGCTCGCGCACGATCAGCAGGGTCCACCGATCGCCGACCACGTCGAGCGCCTTGGCGATCGAGCAGTACTGCCCGTACGACCTCACGCGTTCACCTTATCCAGGGTGGATTTCTTTTTCAAGTTATAACTTGACTTTCTAAAGCCATCCGATCAGGCTGCAGGTATGCGCACCAAGCCCCTGATCCTCGTCTCGCTGCTCTTCGCCTCGTTCCTCGTCAACCTCGACACCACCATCGTGAACGTCGCCCTTCCTTCGCTGGTGAAGGAGATCCACGCCACCACCACCGAACTGCAGTGGGTCGTGGACGCCTACAACCTGGTCTTCGCGGCGTTGATCCTCACCTTCGGCAGCCTTTCGGACCGCCTCGGTCGAAAGGGGATGCTGCTCGCCGGACTGGCGGTGCTGGCGGTGGCGACGTTCGTCGGTGGGCTGACCACCACTCCCTCGCAGCTCATCGTCGCGCGTGCGGTGATGGGCCTCGGCGCGGCGATGGTCTTTCCGGCGACGCTGTCCCTCATCGTCAACGTCTTCACCGGCCGACGCGAGCGGGCCACCGCCATCGGTCTGTGGGGAGCAAGTGCCGGGGTGGCGATCGCCCTCGGGCCGATCGTCGGCGGTTGGCTCCTCGAGCGATTCTCGTGGGCAAGCATCTTCTACTTCATGTCGCCGATCGCGGTGATCGTCGCCCTCATGGTCGTCGTGACAGTTCCGACCTCGAGGGACCCGGAGGCACCAAGGGTGGATCTGCCCGGCTTCGGTCTGTCCACGGCGATGATGGCACTGCTGGTCTTCACGCTCATCGAGGCTCCGAACGTCGGATGGACCGGCACGAGGACATTGGCAGGGTTCGCCGGGTCGGCGGTCCTGCTCGTCGCGTTCATCCTTTGGGAGCGGCATACCGACACCCCGATGCTGGACGTACGACTCTTCCGCAACATGCGCTTCACCGCAGCCAGTGCATCGGTCACCATCTCGTTCTTCTCGCTCTTCGGGTTCATCTTCCTCATGACCCAGTACTTCCAGTTCTTGCGTGGCTACGATCCCCTGTCCACCGGCGTCCACCTCCTTCCGGTCGCGGTGTCGGTGGCGGTCGGCTCGGTGGTCGGTACGCGTCTGGCCGTCCGCATCGGGACGAAGATCATCGTGACCGCCGGCCTCCTGGCCACTGCCGGTTTCTACGGCTGGGTCGCGGCGACGGTCTCCACCACCATTCCCTACACCATCATCTGGATGCAGATGGTGGTGTACGGGCTCGGCATGGGTCTCACCTCCGCGCCCGCCACCGAATCGATCATGGGCGCGCTCTCGAAAAACAAGGCCGGAGTGGGCTCCGCGGTCAACGACGCGACTCGGCTGCTCGGAGGGACCTTGGGCGTGGCGATCATCGGCAGCGTCTACGCGTCCCTCTACTCCAACCGGCTCAGCAGCGAGCTGCCTGCACGCTTTCCTTCCTCTTTGTCGGCTCTCACCCATCAGTCGGTCGGCGCCGCACTGACGGTGTCACAACGGTTGTCGGCACTCGGTCGCCCAGCGATCGGCGCCGAGGTATACCGGGCCGCGTCGGACGCTTTCCTCCGCGGACTCGAGGTCGGGTGCCTGGTGGCCGGGTCGGTCGCGATCGCCGGCGCCGTGCTGGCCGCGAGCTTCCTCCCGGCGCAACCCACCACACCGGCTCCCGCGCCCGAGGAAGCGCCCCCGACAACCGAAGACCGGTTGGTCCCGGTCGCCATGGGTCGATAGATCGGGTTCGACGGGGTCATCGTCGGGTGGACGGTCACCGGCGCGTGGCGCATGATGACTCGCGACGCCGGACCGGCGACACCTGGAAGGAGGAGTCGATGCTGTTCCTCTTGCGACCCGAGCAGACCTGGATGCCTTATTCCTTGCCGAGGGATCCCGTACAGCAGGACGTCCGCAACCAAGAGATGCGCACGGCCTACGACTCGACCCGTCGCGTGCCGCCCTACCGACCCGCTGACGACGGTGGGTCGCAGCCGGACGCGATCGCACAGCTGAAGTCCCTGGCCGAGCTCCACGACTCGGGAGCACTGACCGACCAGGAGTTCACGAGGGCCAAAGCCAAGCTGCTTTCTGGATCCGCCGGCACGTGACCACCAACGACGAGCGAGCGCTCGTCCTTACCCGAGCGCTCGAGAAGAGCTTCGACCATGACGCCTCGGTCGGTCACCTCTACACCGAGGACGTCAGGGCGTGGACACCTGGGCTCAGCACCACCTCGCTTTCGGAGCTGCTGGCCGAGACCGAGCGACGGGACGAGGCCTTCTCGGACGTGCAGGTCGAGGTCACGCCGCTCGACGCCGGCAGTCGGTACGCATGCGCCGAGTGGGTCGTCTCGATGACCCACACCGGGCCCTTCACGCTCGGCGCGGGATCGGTCGTCGAGGCGACCGATACCCGCCTCACCCTCTATGGGGTGACCGTGGCCGAGTTCCGTGGAAACAGGATCTGCTCGTTGCGTCAGTACTTCGATCGCTTGAGCGTGCTCGAGCAGTTGGGTCTGCTCTCGGAGGAGGCGGCTCCGAGGTAGCCCGGCGGAGACGGGGCGGCGCGGCCCAAGCTGCTACTCGACCATCTGACGGGTGACGCGTTCGACGATGCGAGCTCGACCGAGCTCGGCGCGATGCTCCGAGAGGCGGTCCACGATCTCATCGACGGGAGAGGATCTCGCCCGAAAGCGCGAAGCTAGGAGCACGCCGGCCGAGCGAGGTGCGAGTCGGCGGGGCGAACCGAGGTGAGCCGATGAGCCGTGCGGGAAGCGAGAAGACACACCGGACGACCACAGCCGTCCCCATCTTCGGTGCGCTGGTGGCACTCGTCGCACTCGCCGCCTGTGGCAGCGGGAGCACGACCCCGACGACCTCCACCACGACGAAAACGGCCTCCGGTCCCGGCACCGTCTACCGGTGGGGAGTGGTCGGCACGTCCGGGAAGATCGCACAGCTGGAGCTCACTGCGCCGACCCCCGTCGCCGGCATCACCGGAACGGTCACCCAGATCGCGACCTCCAACTCCGACGGCTACGCGCTGACTTCGAACGGCGAGGTCTTCGCGTGGGGGGTGAACAACTACGGCGAACTGGGCAACGGCACCACGAGTCCCTACGAGACCCACGCGGTCCAAGTCGATTTCCCCTCTGGCGTGACGATCGCCACCTTGGCCAACCCGATGCCCTTCGACGGCGCGCTCGCCATCGATTCCACCCACCACGTGTGGGCGTGGGGTCTCAATGGAACCGGCGACCTCTGCCTCACCGGGCTCGCCGGACACGAGGCTCTCCGCCCGGTCGAGCTGAGCCTCGGTGACGTGACCCTCGCGACCGGAGCACGGACCCATTCGTTGTTCGACTCGGGAGGCCGGGTGTACGCCTGCGGCAGCGGTGACGCCGGAGAGCTCGGCAACGGTTCGACCAACAGCACCTCGACGCCGACTCCGGTCGTCGGCCTGCCGGCGGTCGGTGTCACCGCACTCACCTCCTCCTGGGAGGGCTCCGGTGCGCTGCTCTCGAACGGCGACTACTACAACTGGGGCTACAACGCGGCAGGGCAGCTCGGCAACGGCACGACGACCAACAGCGCGGTGCCGGTCATGGTCACCTTGCCGGCATCGGTGAGCCAGGTGTTCCAAGGCGGGAGCGGCGCGACCAACGGACAGACCGTCGCTCTGCTCTCGAACGGCTCGACGTGGGCCTGGGGTGCCAACAGCAAGGGCCAGGTGGGCAACGGCACCAAGGTCGATGCCACCTCGCCGGTGCCGGTGAAGGTCCCCTCGGGAGTGATCTTCGACAAGGTCAATTCCGGCGGCTACTCCTCCTACGCCATCGACTCGTCGGGGCAGCTCTGGGCATGGGGCGGCAACCAGAACGGGCAGCTCGGAACCGGGGGCACGGCGCGTGTCGAGACCGTTCCGGTCAAGATCGGCATCCACCTCACCCAGGTCTCCTCCACGGCGAGCAACGTCGCGGGGTTCTTGCAGCAGTAGCTCCACCCGGAGGTGGGAAGCAGTGAAGGTGGCCATCCTCGACGACTACTTCGACACGCTCCGAAGCCTCGACTGCTTCGAAAAGCTGTCCCGGCACGAGGTGACGGTGTTCACCGATCACGTCGAGAACGTCGACGTGCTGGCCGACCGCCTGGCGGACACCGAAGCTCTCGTCCTCATCCGAGAGCGGACCGCGATCCGCCGGCCGCTCCTCGAGCGCCTCTCCGCCCTGCGACTGATCAGCCAGCGGAGCGTCTACCCCCACATCGACGTCGAAGCGTGCACCGAGCTCGGCATCGTGGTCTCCTCCGACCTCCACCCGGGGTCTCCCTCGTACGCCGCGGCCGAGCTCACCTGGGCGCTCGTGCTCGCCGCGATGCGACGGATCCCTCAACAGGTGGTCTCGCTGCGAGAAGGCCGGTGGCAGACGGCGATCGGGAGGACGTTGCGCTCCAAGACCCTGGGCGTCTTCGGGTTCGGCCGAATCGGAAGCGTGGTCGCAGAGTACGGGCGGGCATTCGGCATGGAGGTCGTCGTATGGGCGAGTGAACCCTCTCGCGAGCAGGCCGCCGCCGCGGGCTACCCGGTTGCCCCGAGCAAGTCTGCGCTCTTCGAGTCCTCCGACGTGCTCACCCTCCATCTGCGGCTGGTCGACGCCACCCGGGGAATCGTGACCGCGGCGGATCTCTCGCGGATGAAGCCGGACTCGCTCCTGGTCAACACCAGCAGAGCGGGGCTCATCGAAGAGGGCGCCCTCGTGGATGCCCTCGATGCCGGCAGACCCGGGAATGGCCGCGGTCGACGTCTTCGAGCACGAACCGGTCCTCGATCCGAACGATCCACTGGTCGCATCGGAGCGCGCGCTCTGCACGCCCCACCTCGGCTACGTCACGCTGGACGAGTGGGAGCTGCAGTTCGCCGACATCTTCGACCAGATCAACGCCTATGCCTCGACGGAGCCCACCAACGTCGTCAACCCCGACGTGCTCGCACGACTCAGACCCTGGGTGGCATAGGCGTTGTCGCCCGAGCGGGCGGCAGCGACTCAGGTGAGGCCGGACTGCTGGACCAGCAATGCGGCACGTTGGTCGTCGCCGAGCCGGACCACGCTGAGCATGGCGGGATCGACCTGCGAGAGCGGCGGCAGCGCCGGATTGGCTGCGACACCCTGCCGTGCCGGGTACTCGTAGTCGTCGCTGGCGGCGAGGATGCGTTGGGCCTGTGCGGAGACGAGGAACGAGACGAACTTCTCCGCGTCGGTCTTGTGTTGCGAGGACGCGAGCACGGCCGCACCCGAGATGTTCTGGATGCTCCCGACGTCGCGATTCGGGAAGTAGTACAGCCGGCTGTGGATGTTGCCCGGGCCGACCTCGAGCCGGAGGCGGTACCAGTAGTACTGGTTGACGATGCCGACGTCCGCCTGCCCCCGGTCGACCGCGGCGGCCACCGCCTCGTCGTCCTGGTAGAGCGCCGCATTGGCCTTGAGACCGGCCAGCCAAGCCCTGGCCCTCGCCGTTCCGTACACCGCGGTGACCGCCCCGACCAGCGGGACGAAGTCCGAGTCGGTCGGCGCGACAGCGAGCTTCCCTTTCCACTTGGGCTGCGCGAGCGCGAGCAGCGTGGTCGGGAGCTCTGCCGCCGACACGAGCGAGGGGTCGTAGGCGAGTGCACTCACCCGAAGGGCGACTCCTGCCCAGTTGCCGCTCGGCGAGTTGTAGCGGGCCGGGATCTGACCGCTGACCGAAGCCGGCAACTTGGCCAGCAGATGGTGCTCGGAGAGGACCATCAGCTCCGGTGAGTTCTCGGTCAGGTAGACGTCGGCCGGGGAGCTCGAGCCCTCTTGCAAGAGCTCGTCGGCGAGGACGATGCCGTCGTCGGTGCGGACCCGAACGGTGATCCCGGTCTGCTTCGAGAACGCGTCCACCAATGCCTGGGTGAGCTGCGGGTGTTGCCCGTTGTAGAGGGTGATGGCGTCATCGCCGCCACCTCCTCCGCACGCCGCGAGCAACGACGCTGCGAGCGCCAACCCGACCGGGATGGCCAGCCATCGCAGACCGAGCCGTGATTTCCTCCTCGCGTTCATTCGGTCGGATAGACGATGACCGGACCGGACACTTCGAGCGAGACGAGCTCACCCACCTCGGGTGCTTCGTGGCTGTGCACTCTGGCGAGTACCGGCTCGTCGACGCGGTCGAGCGACAGACGGACCACCGTCTCGGGCCCGAGGTAGGTGCGATCGACGACCGTCGCAGCGGGAGCGCACTTCGGTGACGACGGGCGACCCCCGGTCGCAGACCTGCCGAGGAGCCGGATCTGCTCGGGCCGGACCATGACCGACACCTGACCCTCGACCTCCTCGTCGGCGATGCGGAGGTCTCCGAGCGCGCACACCACCTTCCCCGACTTCGCCTGTCCGGTCACGACGACCGCTTCACCGACGAATCGCGCCACTTCGAGATCGACCGGCGAGGTGTAGAGGACCGACGGCGGTGCACACTGCACGAGTCGCCCCTCGCGCAAGACCGCGACCTGACGACCCATCGACAACGCCTCTGCTTGGTCGTGGGTGACCAGCACCGCGGTGGTCTTCTCGTCGGCGAGAGCCTGCAACACCGCGGCTCGGGTCTCGACCCGGAGCGCTGCGTCGAGCCCGGAGAAGGGCTCGTCGAGCAGCACCACGCGCGGCCGCGGCGCGAGTGCCCTTGCCAGCGACACCCGCCTTTGTTCTCCTCCTGAAAGCTGATGCGGTCGGCGGTCCGCGTACTCGAGGCCGAGGCCGACGAGCTCGAGGACCTCGCCGACACGCGTCGAGGTCCTTCGTTCGCTGCGTGGAAGACCGAAGGCCACGTTCGCTCGGACGTTCAGGTGCGGATAGAGGGCTCCTTCCTGAGCGACGTAACCGATTCCTCGCTTCTCGGGCGGGAGGTGGGTCCGGCCGTCGGCAACCACCGACCCGCCGACGACGACGCTCCCGTGCTCCGCTCGGGTGAACCCCATGACCACCCGCAGCAGCGTGGTCTTGCCGCTCCCGGAGGCACCGAGGACGGCAGTCAAGGTCCCTTCGGGTACCACGATGTCGACGTCGCGGAGCACCGTACGCGACCCGTACGACGCCGCCACGTGCTCGCAACGGAGCTCAGCCATCTCGACGCGCCCCGATGGTCACGGCGCCTCGAGGGTCCGGACCTTGCCGAAGCGGCTCATCAACACGTAGGTCGCCAGCAACGCCAGGCCGACGAGCACGGCCGCGTAGGGAGCGGCTGCGGCATACGCGACCGTCCTCGCGTTGGCCGAGAACTGCGTGCCGAGTGTGTACATCGACGGGGGAAGGAGCACCTGGGCGGTCGACAGGTCGCCGAGTGCGAAGGCGAACACCAACACCCCGGCCGCGGCAAAACCCGGACGGGCGAGCGGGACGGTCACCCGCCAGAGCGTCCGCAGCGGTCCAAGCCCGAGCGAGCGGGAAGTGTCCTCCAGCGCCGGCTCGAGCAGCCCGAGCGTGCTGCGCAGCGCGACGACCGCGAACGGAACGAACAGCATGGCCTCGGCGAGCACCAGCAGCGCGACGCTGCCGTAGAGAGCGTGCACCAGATGGCTGGCAGCGTAGGCCAGCGCGACCGCGGCAACCAGGTCCGGCAGCGCGAAGGACAAGTAGACGCTGCGCTCGAGCAGAGTGGTGAGCCGGCCCTTGTAGCGGACCGCCAGGACCGCGATGGGAAGGGCGAGCAGGATCGCGACGAGCGCCGAGCCGACCCCGAGGAGAACCGAGGTGAGGGTCGCCGGCCAGAGGTAGTGCAGGCTGGCCGAGGCGCCCGACAAAGCGGCGGACGAGCTCTGGGTGAACCAGTAGACGAGCATGCCGACCGGGATGCCGAGGCTGACCGCCACGAACGCGGTGAAGCCGAGGAGGACGGCCGGCGTGGCACGACCGAGGTCGTAGCGGTCGGTGGCACGCCGCGCGCCGTGGCTGATGCGGGTGTACTCGGCACCGCCGCGGAGCCGGGACTCACCGACGAGGACGATCACGCAGAGGACGACGGAGAAGAAGGAGAGTGCGGCAGCACCCGATGCGCTGAAACTCACCTGGTACTGGGCGTAGATGTCGAGTGTGAACGTCTGGTACTTGAATGCCACGAAGGCGTCGAACTCCACCAGCGCGTCGAGGGCGACGAGCAGAAGCCCGCCGTAGAGAGCAGGGCGCAGTTGTGGCATGACCACCCGCCAGAAGGTCCGCCACACGCCGAGACCGAGTGAACGGCTGCTCTCCTCGAGCGCGGGGTCCATCACCCGAAGGCTCGCGGCGCACAGCAGGAAGACGATGGGGTAGTAGGAGAAGCCGATGATCGCAACCGATCCGAAGAAACCGGTGAGTGACGCGCCGAGCGTCGCGTAGGCATACGAGGTGACGAAGAGCGGCACCACCAGCGGGGCAACGAGAAGAAGCGCCCACAGCCGCCTCCCCGGTAGTCGGGTCCGTTCGACGAACCAGGCGCCCGCGACTCCGAACACCCCGCAGATGGGGGTGGCCACCAGCGCGACGAGCGCGGTATGGCCGAGCAAGGTCAGAGACGAGCTCGCCCTGACCGAGTTGGCCGCCGACGAGACACCGCCCTGTAGGGCTTGGACGACGGTGACCACGACCGGTGCCAGCACGATCAGAGCGACCACGCCACACGTGAGGACCAGCCCGCGCGGCGCGCCACCGGCCAGGTCTCGTGGAGATCTCATCGCTCAGGCCCCTCACATCCCGGGGTTGGCACCCAGGGATCTTAAGTGCACCTACTGTGTACGGGTCGGGTGCCCGGTCCGTTCAGGCCCCGCCGTGCCAGTGATCCCCACCTGCGATTGGTCCTGCCATTCCATCGCGACACCTCCTTCGTGAACAGATGACCGCGCCAGCAACCGCGGGTCGCACCCCCCGGTGCTGGCTGGTTCTCCTCGCTCTCGGTCTCGGGGCTTGCGGATGCGGGGCCGGTGCAACCGGAACGGTCGGGCAGGCGACCGCCGTGTCGCCCTCTTCCACCACCGCCGCTCCGTCGGCTCTCGCCCTCCGCGCGGTGCGCACCGCGGCGTCCCGCACACTCGGACTGACCGCCACCGTCTCGCTCGACTTCGCCGGCGGCTTGTCGGCCAAGGCGATCTCCGGTGGCGGATCGTTCAGCTTCGCCTCGGCGTCGGGTCGGGCGCAGATCCGCCAACCCGCCGGTGTCGAGACCGTTGTCTTCCAACCCACGATCGTGTTCGACCATCCGCCCCCCCAGGACCTGGTCGGCCTTCCGCACGGCATCACCTGGATCGCCGCGGAACCTGCTGAACGCATCCCGAACCCGACCTCCTTCGACCAGTTCGCACTCCAGATCGAAGGAAAGAATCCCGATTTCCTCCTCACCCAGGTCGCGTGGGGTGCGGTCGCCGCGGCCCCGCTCGGAACGACCGACATCGGCGGTGGGTCGGCGAGCGGTTATCTCGTCACGGTCGACCTCGCGACCGCTGCATCGTCCGCATCCGGACCGGGCAGTCGTGCCTTTGCGTCGGCACTCCGCGACGAGGAGCACGCGCTCGGGGGGAGCGGAGCCACACCACCCCAGCTGACCATCAGCGCGTGGATCGACCCCGAGGGACGCGTCGTCCGGCTCGAGGCCTCCCCCCCGGGCAGCGGCATCGGGACGACAATCATGACCATGACCGCCTTCGGCGCCCGTGTCGACGCAGCGAGACCCCCGAAGGGTGAGACCGTCGATCTGGCGTCGCTTGCACCAGGGGGCGACTACGACCGTGACTGATTCGATGGGGGGAGCGTCGAGCTCCGGGCATTCTCGCTCTCCGCGCCGGCGCGGCCTCGTCGCGGGTGCGCCGGCGGCGGGCGATGGCGGCGGTGATCGGGGTGGCGGCGCTGGTCGTCGGTTTGATCGTCGCCTTCTCCGGCGGGTCGTCGACACCGACTGCGAAGACCGCCGCGCCGACGCATGCCGCCAAGTTGAAGCCCGCGTCCATCCCGGCGGTGGAGGCGGGTGTCCTTCCTTGGGCGCTCGACCAGCCGCTCTCGCGCGAAGTCCTCTTCCCCGGCTCCGGCACTTCGGTGATCGTCGCGGGTGGACTCGACGCGGCGGGAGGCTCGCTCGCCAGGGTCTTCTCGCTCGATACGACGAGCGGGGCGATCAGCCCGCTCGGAAGTCTCGCTTCGCCGGTCCACGACGCGGCCGGCGTCGAGCTGGCGGCGCGCGACTTGGTATTCGGGGGTGGCTCCCCCACCACCACGCCGGTCATCCAGAGCTTCACCCCACCAGCGGCCACCGGGGCCGTCGCCGGTACGGTCAGCGGCCAGCTTCCGCAGCCACGCTCGGACGCCTCGGCCGTCGTGATCGGCGACACCGCGTACGTGGTCGGCGGCTACGACGGCACCAACCCCGATGCCGCGGTGCTCGCGACGAAGGACGGCTCGCACTTCTCGGTGGTGGCGAACCTTCCGGTCCCGGTGCGTTACGCCGCGGTCGCGACATCGGGTGACCATCTCTACCTGTTCGGCGGCGAGGCGGTAGGTGGCCACGACGCAGGCAACGCGGTCGACACCATCCAGATGGTCGATCCCGCCGCGAGGACCGCGACGGTGGTCGGCCATCTCTCGGTCGCGACCGCGGGTGCGGTGGCCTGCGTGATCAATGGTCAGGTCTACGTGGCGGGTGGCACTGCAGCGCCGGCGGCAGGGACGGAGACCGCAAGCCCGGTCTCGTCGACCGCACCCGCCGCGTCACGCTCGATCTTCGCCTTCGACCCCCACTCCCGCAAGGTGCTTCTCGCCGGGACGCTCCCGGTCCCGGTCGCCTACAGCGCGGTGCAGGTGGTCGGTCAACGCGCCTGGCTGGTCGGCGGCGAGAACAACGGCACTCCGATGAGCTCGGTCGAGATGTTCACGCCCGATACGGCGTTCGGGACCGCCGGTGCTCCCGGAGCGGGCTCGCCCTACTTCGGGTCCAAACTTCTGATCGCCGATCGGGGCAACAACCGGTTGCTGTTGCTCGACGACACCGGTCGGATCATCTGGACCTATCCGTCCGACTACGCCGCCGCGCCGCCCGGAGGTTTCTACTTCCCCGACGACGCCTTCTTCGCCAAGCAGGGCACCGAGATCATCTCCAACCAGGAGCAGAACGAGACGATCGTGATCATCGCGTTCCCTTCGGGCCAGCTCCTCTGGCAGTACGGCCACCCCGGCGTGTCCTCGGCCGCACCGGGTTACCTCCATGAGCCCGACGACGCGTACCTGCTGAAGAACGGCCAGGTGACCATCGCCGATTCCGACAATTGCCGGATCCAGGTGATCAATCCCGACCATTCGATCAGCTCACAGATCGGTACCAACGGGATCTGCCAACACAATCCTCCGAGCGAAGTCGGCTCACCCAACGGTGACACCCCGCTTGCCGACGGCAACATCCTCGTCTCCGAGATCACCGGCCAGTGGGTGAGCGAGTACACACCCAAGGGCTCGCTGGTGTGGACCGTCCACCTCCCGATCGGGTATCCGTCGGACCCTCAGCAGATCGGTCCGGATCTCTATCTGATCTCGGACTACTCGCACCCGGGTGCGATCCTCGAGTTCAACCGTGCAGGCCAGATCCTCTACCGCTACGGCCCCACCTCGGGGCTCGGCGAGCTCAACCAGCCATCGCTCACCGAACTGCTGCCGAGCGGTGTGTTCATGACCAACGACGACTACCGCAATCGGATGGTCGCGGTCGACCCGACCACCCAGGCGCTGGTGTGGCAGTACGGGGTACCCGACACGCCGGGTACCGCCCCCGGAATGCTCGACATCCCGGACGGTTTCGACATCCTCCAGCCCAACGGGTCCACACCGACCCACACCGCCACCGGGTGATCGTCGCGGCGCTGGTTGGGCCGTCGGATCGTGGACCAACTCGATGTACACCGCGGCCTTCCTGCTGAAGTCCAGCAACGGTGTATGGGAACAGCCACCGACCAACGCCTGCGCGAACGCCTCGGCGCTCGGGGTCCCCGCGGACGTGCTGAACGTCTCGCCCTGCAAGGTGTCCTGAGCTCGCTCCTCTCAGCCCTCCGGCCGTAGACGCAGGGTTCGGAGCGCGTGAGGACCGACGGTGATCGAGAGCCGCGGTCCCCGCCGTTCGAACGACCGGTCGGTCAGGGGTCTCGTCGAGACGAACCGAAACCGCTTCGAATGGGCAGACCGAGATGGACCGTGGCATCGACTTCGGCGTCGGTGGGATTGAGGAGTCGAAGGATCATCCCGTCGCCGTCCTCTGCGGGCTTCAGCGCGGAAAGGACAACCGACGCCGGTTCGACGATGCACCAGCTCTGTTCCGACGGGGAGCAATGGATCGGTCCCGGCCGGCACGGCTCGAAGCCCGAGCTCGTCGGCGACCGCCCTCGCCGCGGTCGCTCCGGGGTCGTGGAGTCCGTCGGGGTCGAGCCGGATCGTCAGATCGGCCTTGATCCCGTCGGGGCACTGCGCATCGGGCGCCACGAGGGTCGGTCCGGCCGGGATGGGCCGGCGCCGGAGCTCGAGATGGCTGAGCCACCCCACTGCGCGGAGCAGCGTGACCGCGATGACGCCCTCTTCGGTCACCTCGGCTTCGGGGAGTCCCGGTGCACCGACGGTGAGCCCGTTGGCCGACACCCATCCCTGATGCGGGAACGCGTCGGGAGGCGCGTGCCACCAACCGGTGGCCGGAGGCGGCACGTTGGTGCGCGTCGCGACGTCGAAGGTGGTGGCGGCGAGGAACGACTCGACCGGGGCGCCGGTCGGGAAGAGAAGACGCATCCGGTGGTCGCGGGCCGGATTGTCCGTCTCCACGTGGAGGTCGATGCGGTCCACCGAAGGCGCCACCCTCGCCTCGACCCGCACCGTCAGCACGACTGTGTCGGAAACCCGCCGGTCGCGTTGGGGTGCCACCGAAGCGGGCACGTCGAAGGTCCGGGTGACGACCAGGCGCTGGATGCCCGAGACGTGCCGGCGGCGTTCGACGGTCACCGTGCGGAGGACGGCTCCCGGGTCGTCGTCGACCGGGTCGAAGTCGTAGGTGTCGCCACGATCACCGACGTCTTCGATCCCGCCCAGGCCGCTCACCCGCCGATCGCCGGACGACAAGGTGAGCGTCCCGTCGCCGGCTGCGCTCACCTCGAGGATGCCGTTCGAGATGGTCGTGCCGTCGTCGACGTCGTCCTCCTCTGCCGGGCGCCGGGGCGAGATGGACCCGTCGCCAGCCGAACGCCGGAACGTCCTCGACGAGCAGCTCGAGGTCGAGGGCCGGCAGGTCCTCGACCATGCGGATGCGAGCCGGGTCGTCGGAGCGGACCACGCGCACCGGCCTGCCGTCTGCCTCGTAACCGACGACGGTCCCTGCGGCCAACGAGAGCGGATGGACGTCGACGGAGTCGTACGCGATGCGAAAGAGGGGAGATCCGTCGAGGGGGATCCGGAGCACGTCGGTCCGGGCCACCGGGGAGGGATTGAAGACGGCGACGTCGAACTCGAGGTCCCACGGCATGCGCCGGTCCGGGCCGAGCCCGGCCAGACGCTGCAGCACCCGTTCGGTGGTCTGCTCGGACAACTCGACCGCGGTGGCGAAACGCCCGGACATCTGCCGATGGACCTCGTCCTGTGAGCAGCCTCCGATCGAGTCGTGTGCCTGGTTGGCGAGCAGCGCGCGCCGCGCCGCCGCGCAGGGACGGCGATTCGTCCGGGAGGCCGAGCGCCGTCCCGAGCGCTGCCCACGGCTCTGCCCAGCCGAAGAGTGCGCGCTCGGCTCTCCGGTTGGCCAGCTTCAAACCGAGACGCGACGACCAGACACCGGGTAGGAGGTTGGCCAGCCGGCCGCCGAGCAGCTCGCCGCGAAACGTCGGGCGATCGTGCGGATCGACCGCGTCGACGAGATCGTCCAGCACGCCGCGGCGGACCTCTCGACCGGTGCGACCGGCGAGCGCCGCGGCGACCGCGCCGGTGTGGGGCTGCGGGTACGCATGATCGACGCCGTTCATCAGCACGAGGGGCGCCCGCTCGACCGGTCCGATCGACCTGAGGACCCCTTCCAGTCCCTCGGCTGCCACGTCGGGATCGGGTTGCAGCCCCGCGGCGGAGAAGTAGCCGCGAAGGAGCGTGTAGGTGAGCACGGCGCTGCCGTCCGGGGCCTCCCACCGGTACACCGGTCCGAGCCGGTCGATCTCGTCGCCGTTGCCCCGCCAGTAGACGAACGGCGAGAGTCCGAAACCGGCGAACACCTGTGGGAACTGCGCGGGATGACCGAAGGAGTCCGGCGCGTAGGCGACCTCCGAGACCCCGCCGAACGACTCCGCGACCCGACGACCCTCGAGCAGGTTGCGCACGTGGCTCTCGCCGGAGGGGAGGAGCGAGTCGGGCTGGACGTACCACGGGCCGACCGCGAGCCGCCCGGAAGAGACTGCGGCCACCAGCTGGTCGCGCCGAGAGGGGCGCACCACCAGGTAGTCCTCCAACACGATGGTCTGGCCGTCGAGCAGGAATCGCCACTCCGGGTCCTCGTCGAGCTGGTCGAGGACCCGGTCGACCGTGTCGACGAGCCTCCCCCGGAACGCTTCGAACGTCCGGTACCACTCTCGGTCCCAGTGGGTGTGCGACACCAAAAGGACGTCGCCTTCCATGCTCCGCTCCTCGTTCGCCCAGCTACGATGCGTTGACACCTTTCCAGCCGGCGCGGAGAGGCGTCCACTGCAGATCCACTGCGCCCTTCAGACATGACCGAACACCTGCCGCCCGACGGCAGACGATCCTCGCCAGACCGAGCTCGCGGAACCGTGTCCGTGGACGCGAATGTCTCCATCGAGGAGCTCGAGGACGCGGTCGTCGACGGCGACCGCCCGCTTCGGAGGGGTACGGCCGGGTCGGCCCTCCGACAACGGACGTTCCGGACCGTCTTCCTCGGCGCGTTCGCTTCCAACATCGGGACCTGGATGCAGAACGTCGTCCTCGGCGCCTACGCGTTCACCCTCACCCACTCGAGCGTCTTCGTGGGCGTGATCATCTTCGCCCAGCTGGGCCCTGCGCTCGTGTTCCCCATGCTCGGCGGAGTGATCGCCGACCGGGTCAACCGCAAGCGCTTTCTCATCGTCGTCTCGCTCGAGCAGCTGGTCTTCTCGTTCGTGCTGGCGCTCGTCGTCCGGGTACCGCATCCGTCGCTGGTCGTCCTCACCGGCACCGTGCTGCTGATCGGAGTGGGCAATGCCATGTTCGGCCCTGGCTACTCGGCCATCCTCCCCGGCCTCGTCAGTCGTGAGGACTTGCCGGGCGCCATCTCGCTGAACGCTGCGCAGATGAACGCCTCCAGGGTGATCGGGCCGGCGATCGGCGGCGTCGCATTCCACTTCGTGGGACCGAGCTGGGTCTTCGCGGGGAACGCGGTGACCTACTTGTTCGTGATCGGGGCATTGCTGATGGTCACCCTCCCCGCGACGGCGACCGGTCCGCGCCAGGCCAGCCGTTGGAAGGAGCTCACCGCAGGTATCGACGCCGCGAGATCCGATCCCGTGGTCGGACGCTGTCTGGTCACCGTCTTCACGTTCTCGCTGTTCGCTCTCGCCTTCATCGGCCAGATGCCGACGGTCGCCGCCCACAACCTCGGCATCGACCCGCGTTCTGCCGACTACGGGATCCTCTACGCCACCTTCGGCACCGGGGCGCTCCTCGGCGCGATCTCGATCGGCACGTTTCTGTCCCGGGTCTCCAAGCCCCTGATCGTCCGTGTGGGGCTCCTCGGTTACGCGGCCTGTCTGGCTGCCTTCGCGCTGCTCCGGAGCCCGGCTCCCGCGTATCCGGTGATCGCGCTGGTCGGGGCCTTCTATTTCGCGTTCATCACCGCCCTCAACACGACCTTGCAGGCCGAGGTGGACGAGGTGGTCAGGGGACGGGTGATGGCCCTTTGGATCATGGGGTTCGGGGGCACCGTCGGCCTCGGCAACCTCTTCATCGGGCCGGTTGTCGCTACAGTGGGCATCACCGACGTTCTACTCTTTGGCGCGTCGGTCGCCCTCCTCCTCGCGTGGTACGCGGACGTACGGCCTCGGTCGAGCGTCCCGCGTTCGACGTTTTCGGCGGTCGAATCGAGGTCGAACGACGGGAGTGCGAGAGGGGTCGCGCCCGGAACCTAAGGAGAGATCATGTCAATTCAGGTCGTCGGGGCGGGCGTGGGACGGACCGGCACCCTCTCGCTGAAGACCGCTCTCGAGCAGCTGGTGGGAGAGCCCTGCTACCACATGCTCGAGGTCTTCGGGCATCCCGAGCACGTGTCGTTCTGGCGCGAGGCCGCCGAGGGCGGGAAGGTCGATTGGACAGGCACGCTGTCCGACTACGGCGCCACCTCCGATTTCCCCGCGTGCCTCTTCTGGCAGGAGATCCTCGATGCCAACCCCGACGCGGTGGTGGTGCTGTCGACACGGAGGGACAGTCAGTCATGGTGGGAGAGCGCGAGTCAGACGATCTTCGCCATCGACGGAGCGCATCTCCCTCCGGAGATGGCCGACTGGTACCAGATGTGGAAAGCGGTGGCGTCCGCCCGCTTCACTGCCGACTGGACCGACCAGGCCGCCTCGGAAAGGGCCTACGACCGGCACAACTCCGAGGTCCGGGCCTCGGCTCCCGCCGACCGGCTCGTCGACTGGCAACCCGGCGACGGATGGGGGCCCCTGTGCGAGCGTCTCGGCGTGCCGGTACCCGCCGAACCCTTCCCCCACCTCAACACTCGTGAGGAATTCCCGAAGGTCGACGAGAACACGGACTTCGATGCGGCCCTCGAGACCTTCGGGCACGAGGGGTAGTGAGCCGGCGAGCGACGCCAAGGAGCGATCAACAGTGCTCGAACCACGTGAAGTCCCGGTCACGCCTCGGGATCTCGACCGGTACCGGTCGCTGATCCCTCCGGACCGCTTCGCCGAGCTCCAGACGGGAGCCGCCGAGGCGACCGCCGCGATGTCGGTCTCGGGCCCTGTGGAACATCAGCTCCACGGAGGTGGGCGGCGGGGTGGCGGAGATGCTCCATGCGATCGTGGGCTACGCGTTGGGAGCAGGGAGTCACGGCTCGATGGCTGGTCATCGAGGGTGACCACGACTTCTTCGCGATCACCAAACGGATCCACAACCGCCTGCACGGAGCAGAGGGTGACGAGGGCGACCTCGAAGTCAAGGAGAGGACCCACTACGAGGAGGTCCTGGAGGAGAACGGACGGGCGCATCTCTCGGCGAATTGCGCCAGGCGACGTCGTCATCGCTCCACGATCCGCAGACGGCGGGGCTCGCACCTCGACTGGTCGATCGCGGTGCGATCGTCGTCTGGCGCTGTCACGTCGGAGCCGACGTGACGAACCACTGGACGGAGGAGGCATGGGACCTTCCTCCGACCGTATCTGACCGCCTGTCGTGAGCTGGTGTTCTCGCGGTCGAGCCTACGCCCCCGAGTGGGTGCCGAGCGAGAAGCTCACGGTCATCGTTCCGTCCATCGATCCCTTCTCACCGAAGAACCGCCGGAATGTCGACGCGGACTGTCCTCGATCGGGTGACACGGACTCGGGCTGCTCCCGGGGACCGAAGTCGACCGGTCGCTCTCCTCCGGCGGTCGAGGTGCCGGCAGGATCCGAACGGCTCGCTCGACGCTTTCCGTCTCGACACCGCTGGTGATGCAGATCTCGCGCTGGGACCGGCTGAAGGACATGGCGAGGCGTCCTCGAGGCATTCGCCACGTCCGCGGGCTTTGCGCGAGGAGGCCCACCTCGCCCTGGTCGGTCCCGAAGTGGAGGGTGTCGCCGACGATCCGGAGGGAGCCGAGATCCTCGGCGAGTGCCTTGCCGCTTGGGAATCGTTGCCCGTGCCCGATCCGCAGCCGGATCCACATCGTGAGCCTCGACATGGGGGACGCGGACGAGAACGCGTTGACGGTCAACGCACTGCAGCGATTCGCCGCAGTCATCACCCAGAAGAGCCTCGCGGAAGGGTTCGGGCTCACGGTGGCCGAAGGCATGTGGAAAGCGAAGTCGGTCGTCGCCTCGGCAGTCGGTGGGATCGTCGACCAGATCACCGACGACACCGGCATCCTCCTCGACGACCCTCGTGACCTCGATGCGTTCAGCCACGCGGTGGCGCTGCTGGTCGACGATCGGGCTCTGCGACTTCGGAATGGGTGAGCGGGCTCGGCACCGGGTTCGCGACTGCTTCGTCGGAGATCGTCACCTGCTCGCGTTCGCGGAGCTCATCGGGCGAGTGACCAGCTGAGATCGGCCCAGTCGTCCGGAGTGTGGTGAGATGGCCTCGGCCCGCGGAGGTGGTTCGTGACGACCGAGCTCGACTGGTACGGCTGCGCGACGTTCCGGTTGCGGACGGCAGGCCTCACCATCTTCCTCGACGCCTACATCGATCGGGCCCCGATGGCAGCAGGCGCCGGGCGGTCGGCCGCAGACGTCGAGGAGTGCGACTGGATCGTGATCGGTCACTCGCACTTCGACCACCTCTTCGGCGCGGAGACGATCTTGGCGAACACCTCCGCCAAGCTCATCGGCAGTTACGAGACGATCCGGGTCTTGGAGGCGGCCGGGGTGGCGCCGGAGCGAATGCTCTGTGTGGCAGGAGGCGAGACCGTCGACCTCGGCGGTGACGTCCGGGTCAAGGTGTTCCCCAGCCTGCACAGCTGCGTGTGGTCGCAGCGGGGCATGGTCGCTCCCGATCGGGTGTGCCTCGGCGACGTCGGCCTCAGCCTCCAGGACCAACAGGTCCGCATGGCCGAGCTCGGCAGGTTCATGGCGTCCGCCCTGGACAAAGCCGCGCTCGACCACCTTCTCGGCGGCATGGCCGGTCACAGCCCGAGGGGCGACGGAGGAGCCCTGCTGTTCCACTTCGAGACTCCCGACGGGTCGCTGCTCTACCAGGACACGAGCGGCCACTGGACGAGAGTGGTCGACATGCTCCAACCCGACGTGGCCATCGTTGCCGCGGCCGGTCGCGCCAACGTCGACGGTCAGCCGATCCAGGGATCGCTGGTCGATTTCGTCGTCGACCACGTCGCCCACACGCGTCCGCGCCAAGTCGTCCTCTCCCACCACGACGACTGGCTTCCCGGATTCTCGTATCCGACCGAGGTCGGGCCGATCCGAGCCGCACTCGAGAAGCGAATACCCGGCACGACCTTGCTCGAGCTCGGCTACGTCGATGGAACCAAGCTCTTCTGAACGCCGAGCAGGTGGCGTGTCGACACGAATCGGAGTGATCGGCGACTTCCAAGCCGCCAATCCGACCCACGAGGCGATCGCGACCTCGATCTCGCACGTCCGCGACGATCGGACGTTCGAGGTCGAGTGGGTTCCGACCGACTCCGCCGTCGTGCACGAGGACCGGCTCACCATGGAGTTCGACGGTCTGTGGATCGCACCGGGCAGCCCATACCGCGACCTCGAAGGGGCGCTCTCCGCCATCTCGTCCGCTCGAAGTGACGGCGTCCCTCTGCTCGGCACCTGCGGGGGATTCCAGCACATCGTGGTGGAGTTCGCCCGGAGTGTCCTCGGTTTCGCCGACGCACAGCACGCTGAGTACGACCCCTACGCGTCTCGCCTGTTCGTGACTCCGCTCAGCTGCTCGCTCGTCGGAAAGACGATGGAGGTTCGGTTGGAAGCGGGATCGAGAGCCGCTGCCGCGTACGGGACGACAGGGATCCGAGAGGAGTACTACTGCAACTTCGGGCTCAACCCCGACCACGAGAGAGAATTGGTCGACGCCGGTCTCGCCATCACCGGTCGCGACGCCGACGGCGAGGCACGCGTGGTGGAGCTGCCGGCGCACCGCTTCTTCGTCGGCACCCTGTACGTGCCCCAGACGTCGTCGGCTCCGGGCAGACCTCATCCTCTGGTGGCCGCCTTCGTCGCCGCCGCGATCGGGGCGTCGCCGTCCGTCACCAGCTGACCGGACCGCCTGCGGTCCAACCAGGTCGGAGGCAGAACCGCTAGGGTCCGCGTCCACCGAGGGGCGCAGACGCCACAGCTCGTCCACCAGGAGGTCGTTCATTGGTGGTTGGTGCGGGAACCAACGACGTCTCGGTCGATGCGACACCGGGGGGCCGCGGCTACCGACGGAGCGACGCCCGGCAGGCCGCGTTCGACTCGGCCAAGGTCGCGCTCGTTGGACTCGGACGGCTGGCTCGATCCGAACACCGGTGCGAAGGAGCTGGTTGCCGACCTCGCCTTGGAAGGAGGCGGGGTCAAGGGCGTCGCGCTGACGGGAGCCGTCCTCGTCCTCGACGAAGCGGGCTACCGCTTCCGCGGCGTCGCTGGGACCAGCGCCGGTTCGGTCGCGGCGACCTTGATCGCTGCTCTCACCACGGCCGGAGTGCCGATGGCTCGGCTGAAGCAGTACATGGACGATCTGGACTTCACCCGCTTCATGCCCGAGGGTCACCTTCATGGCTTCCTCGATCATCACGGTGGCAAGGCCGGGACCCTTCTGGCCGACGCAGCCGTCCTCACCCACCGGATGGGTGTGTACTCCGGCGACTACCTCGCGGTGTGGCTGCAGCCGAAGCTGGCGGAGCTCGGCTGCGAACACTTCGGCGACCTACGGCTTCCGGCGGGCGCCGACCCCGGTCAGAGTCTTCCGTCCGGTCACGACTACCGGCTGGTCGTCCACACCTCCGACATCACCCGACAACGACTGGTGCGACTCCCGTGGGACTACCCGATCTACGGGTTCGAGGACCCCGACACGCTGGAGGTGCTTCCCGCGGTACGCGCCTCGATGTCGATCCCGTTCTTCTTCGAACCGGTCCGCTTCGACGCCCGACCCGCTGACGTGACCGTCCCGAGTCCCGGACGGCGGAACGATCGATCAACACTTTGCCGGGGGAAGTTGCACCTGGGTCGACGGCGGGATGCTTCGCAATTTCCCCATCGAGGCGTTCGACCGTGCCGACGGCGCCCCGCCACGGTGGCCGACGATCGGGATCAAACTGTCGTCGCTGCAGACCACCTTCCCCGCCACCCAGGCGTGTGAGAGCTCGGTCGCGGTCGGAGTCCACTGCCTCCGAACGATGACCAACGAATGGGACACCTACGAGGTGTCGGCAGCCACGGCCGGCCGCACCATCTTCATCGACAACGGGGGCGTCGCGACCACCGACTTCCAACTCACGGAGGAACAGCAGGACATGCTGTTCCTCAACGGTGTCATCGCCGCGACCGACTTCGTGATCGAGATGGCGGAGGCGGGTCACGTGCCGCGGACCCCCGACGAAGGGATCGCCTTGGTGGAGCGGCGTCGTGGCGGAGGACGCAAGCCCGAGTAGGACCACGCTCCCCCGCAGCGATCAATCACCCTCACCGCCACGACGAAAGGGGCGTTCTCCCAGCCAGAGAACCAGGAGTACACTCGGCGCGGCGGTGTGCGGTGGCGATCAGTAGTGACGAGGCCCTGGGAGATCGGATTGGCCGGCTCGAAGCGGATCCGGCGATGTCTCTCGCGGCCGTGGATCTCACCATCGCCCATCCGGAACGCCTCCGGCGCCAGTTCGACGAGGTCTTCTACTACTTCGCCCTGGTCGAAGGGGAAGTCGCCCAGAACGCCGTCGACATCGCCGCAATCCTTCCCGACCTGGACGAATACGACCATCGCTTCCTCGCGGTCTGGTCCGCGCACGAGGTGGCACACAGCGCGATCTTCGACGCGATCAGAGCCGAACTGGGGCTGCCTTCAGGAGCGCCGAGTGGGCCTTCGACGGCGCAACGCACGTTTCGCGCGATGGGCGTGCTCGCACAGGTCGGGTGGCTCCACGACGTCCTCAAGTTGGTCTACCTCGTGCGAGGAGCCATGCACGAGCGGCTGACACTCGAGGCCTACACCCGGCTCGGCGCCAAGCTCTCGTTCTTGGGCGAGCACTCCCTGGCCCGCACGGTCACCGACCCCATCCGCCACCAGGAGGCGGCTCACCTCGGCTACTACAAGGCAGCTGCCGCCACCCACCGTGTGGGTCTCAGCCAAGCCCAGCGCTCGGCGGCCCGGCTCATCAGCAAGTGGACCTACGCACCGGTCGGCGCGCCCGGCAGGCGGGCACTGTGCGGACGCGTCTTCACCGAAATCGCCGATGGGGACATCGGGGTACTCGAACCCCTCGAACACATCGCCAGCGATCTTCTGGAGGACGGGCGCCGGTGGGACACCGGCTTCGTCCGCGGCGCGATGAACCGCTGTCTCGCAGCCCGGAGCTGAGGTGACGATCTGCCAGGCCTGCGAAGCCAACCTGCCGGCCTCGGCGCGCTTCTGTCCCCAGTGTGGGATCGCGGTCACCGCCGACGATGCCGCACGCGACTCCGATCCGCGGGTCACCGGCATCGGGCACGAGCGGCGTCGCCTCACCGTCGTCTTCTGTGATCTGGTCGGGTCGACCGAGCTGTCCACGACCGTCGACGCCGAGGAATTCAGCGACTTGCTCCAGGCGTACCACCAACGGGCCGTCTCGATCGCTCGGCGCTACGCCGGAGACGTCGAGGGCTACAGCGGGGACGGGGTCACCTTCCGGTTCGGCTGGCCCGAGGCACACGACGACGATGCCGCCCAGGCACTGCGTGCGGCCCTCGAGATCGTCACCGCGGTGGAAGAGCTCGACGACCAAGGCCGGCTCAAGGTGCGCGTCGGCGTGCACAGTGGGCTGGTCATCGTCGGACAGATGGGCGGCCAGGGACGGCGGGCCACGATGGCGCTCGGCGAGACGATGAACCTCGCCGCCCGCCTCCAGACCGCCGCAGCGCCGGGCTCGGTCGTGGCCAGTGCGGCGACCACGGCCTTGGTCGAAGGCCTCTTCTTCCTCGAACCACTCGGCGCGCTCGACCTGAAAGGCATCGCCGAGCCGGTCGAGGCATTCCGGGTCATCGAGCCGACCGATGTCCGCAGCCGCCTCGAGGCGGCCGGCGGCCGCCTCGCTCCTTTCATCGGGCGCGAGCGGGAAGCGGCGGAGTTGGCCGATCGGTGTGCGGGACTGACGGAAGGCCGGGGCGCGGCGGTGCTCATCCGGGGCGAGCCCGGAGTCGGCAAATCACGGCTCGCCCAACAGCTGCGACACTTCGCGGTCGATCAGCAGCTCAGCTGGATCGACTGCTCCTGCTCTCCCTACACGCAGATGAGCGTGCTGTGGCCGGTCGTCCACGTGATCGAGCAGGGCATCGGCGTGAAGCGAGAGGACGACCCGACGACCCGCTTCGAGCGCCTCCGGACCGGCCTGGAGGCGGCAGGCGTCGACCTTCCCGACGCGGAAGGCCTGGTCGCCACCATGCTGGGGATCCCGGGACCACCGCTGCCGTCGCTCAGCCCCGAACGTCGGTTGGAGCGGACCATCGAGGTGCTCGTGGAGTGGGTGCTCGCCCTCAGCCGGCAACAGCCCCTGGTGCTCCTGGTCGACGACGTGCAGTGGAGCGACCCGACCACCCTCGACCTCCTCGAGCGCCTCCTCGGTCGGGTCACCGACAGCCGCCTCTTTCTCGTCATGACCGCTCGTGCCGATTTCGCCGATCCTTGGATCGACAGCGAGGTCGTGAGACGAATCGAGCTCGAGCCCTTCTCGGAGACCGACATCCGCCGGCTGGTCGACGCGGTGAGCGGTGAGCGGTCGCTTCCGGAGTCCTTCGTCGAGCGGATCGTCGATGCAGCGGCAGGCATCCCTCTCTTCGCAGAGGAAATGGGGCGGAGCCTGCTCGAGTCGGGGATGCTCGTTGCCGAGGAGGGCCGGTGGGAACTGTCCACGCCGCTGGCCGAGGTCGAGATCCCCCATACGTTGCAGGGCTCCCTCCTCGCCCGCCTCGATCGACTCGGGCCGGCGAAGGGCGTCGCGCAGGTCGCCGCGGTGATCGGGCGGGACTTTCGCCTCGACCTGCTCGGCGAGGTGGCGGGCATCGAGCCCGACCTGCTTGCGGAGCTCACCGAACGGCTGGTCGAGAGCGCGATCGTGGTCGAGGAGGAGAGTGGGCCGGAGAAGACCTTCTACTTCCGTCACATCCTGATCCAAGAGGTCGCCTACGAGTCCCTTCTCCATCGCACCCGACGCACGCTCCACGATCGAGTCGCACGACTTCTGCGGGCTCGCCTCGAAACCGGGGCGACGGTCGCCCCGGAGGTCATCGCCCGGCACTTCGAAGCCGCGGGGGCGAGGCGCGACGCGGTCGAGCACTACCAGCTCGCGGCGACCCAGGCGGCAGAAGGGTCCGGACACCGCGAGGCGGTCTTCTTCCTCCGTCGTGGCATCTCCCTGGTCGGGCGCGAGCCCGAGAGCCTCGACCGCAGCGAGTTGGAGATCGAGATGCAGCTCTCCCTCGGGTCGGCGATCATGGCGGGGAAGAGCTACGCGGACCCCGAGATCCAAACTGCGTACGAACGGGCCCGAGAGCTCTGCGAGCACCTGGGCAACGACGAGCGGGTCGGACTGGCTCTGGCGGGGCTCTCGATCTATTACATCAACCGGGGAGAGACCAGCCTCGGTGCGACCCTCGCCGAGCGGGTGCTCGACATCGCTTCGGTCTACGACGACGACACCTTGGAGCTCCTCGGAAGGGTGCAGCTCGGCCTCGCACGTCACTACCTGGGTGAGGCCGACAACAGTCTCGAGCATTCCCTCCGTGCCATCGAGATCTACCAGCCCGACCGACACGCGGTGATCGCGCAGCGCTTCGGGACCGACCACGGCGTGGCGGCGAACTGCTTCGCCGCGTGGGGGTACCTGACGCGGGGGTACCTCGACCAGGGCCTCCGGCACATGGACGAGGCGGTGAGCCTCGCGGAACGACTCGGTCAACCCTTCAACCTGGCCTATGCGCTCACCTTCCGGGCCACCGCACACTGGGAGCGTGGCGAGTCGGAGGCCACCTCCCTCGATGCAGGCCGGGCTCGGGAGCTCGCCGAGGAACAGGGATTCGACTGGTGGGCGGTCATCGGGGGTCTGTGGGAAACCGCCGAACTCGTCGTCACCAAAGGTGACACGTCGGCACTTCCCCGGCTGCTCGAACTGGCGACGGCGGCCAGTGAATTCGGGAACCGAGGGGGGAGCACCACCGTCATGGCACTGGTCGCCAACGCGTTCCGTGCCACCGGAGATCTCGAGACCGCGAGCGCGTTCATCGACTTGGCGTTCATCGAGTCGCTCGAGACCAACCAGCCCTGGTGGGACGCGGACCTCCACCGCATCCGGGCCGAGCTGCTCGCCGCGCGAGCCGCCGCAGCCGCTGATGCCGAGGAGGGTCGTCGGTTGTCGCAGGAGGCGGCGACCGAATGGGGCAGGGCGCTGGACCACGCCGAGCAACTCGGTTATCCCGTGCACGGAGTGCGGGCGGCGACGAGCTATGCGACCTATCTGGACGGACTCGGCAGAACCGACGAGGCTCTCGAGCTGCTCCGCGACCGCTACGCGCGTTGTCCGGAGGGGTTCTCGGCTCCGGTCCTCCTCGCGGCCAAAGCCACCTTGGACGAACTCGAGCACACGGTGAGCGAAGGAACCTAGTTCCGGGCCCGACCCCCGCCGCTCACGAAAACCCGAGGTCCGGATATTCCGAAGCGATCAGCGCCTGGGTTGCGTCCAATTGAGCTTCGAGGAACTTCGGGTCGGTCCCCGTTCGCGCCGTCCCGCCGAAGATGACCGTGTGGTAGGCCTCGTGGTCGTCCCAGTAGGACATGTCGACGACCGCATCCACCAGGGTGGGGACGAAGCTCGTGGGATGCCCCGTGCGTGGACGGGGGGCGCCGAAGCTCCGGCGCCATGCCTCCCAGACGTCCGAGTTCCACTGCAGTTTCTCGGCGCCCGGCGCGTCGGACTCGTAGCAGCTGGCCACCTCGGTTCCCTTGATCTCCACCTCGTGCCAGCGCGCCTCGCCGATCTCCACCGGACCCCTGACGACGGCGTCGATCGACGCGGGGAGACACGAGGTGGAGCACCAGCGCGTCCCAGGGAACGCCGTAACACCAGTTGGAGAACCAGTTCCAATCGGACTTCCCGAGCCGGACCAGGTCCTCCACCACCACCGTCGAGCGCTCCCGATCCGCGGTCGCGTAACCGAACGGACGCGACCACTCCGACTTCAGACAGTCGAGCTGGTAGTAGCCGAAAAAGACGTTGAACCAGCACTCCGAGGTGGGATCCGCATACGGGCCCGGAGCGCCTGGTGGGGAGAAGGCTCCCGACGCAGGCGACGGTGTTGAACACGAACGGCGGGTAGTCGGGGAACATCACCCGCTTGACGATGCTGCCCACCTTGCACACCTCTCGCTCCTCTCGGTCCACGTGGAAGCGGAGGACGGTCGGGGAACAGGCCTGAGTTGGACCGAAAGTGGACCGGGTGAGTTCAGGGGCGGAGCCGCCTCGGTGCGGCCGGCGACCTCCCCGATCGATGGGTCGAACCGGATCCGGCGCTCGCCCTTGAACACCCTGTGCCAGGCGGAGCCGAGGGCTTTCCGGATTTCGGCGCCACAGGTCAAGGTGACTTCCCCGTCGAACATGTTCGCCGAAATGCCGATCTCGAACCGTACCAATCCGAGGTCGAAACGGTGAGGGGCGCCCCGTTCCTTCGCGGAGAACCGGTGGCAGACCAAGCGGCGATTCAGAAAGCTGATGGCGACTTCCACGGCGTCCAGATCGGGAAAGGAGCACGCAAGGGTCAGGCCGTATCCGAGGGGTACCGTCTCGACCGGATCGTTCGCCATGACCGCCTCCTTCGACCTGTCGAAGCTTGGTGGGACTTGGCGAAGCCGTCAAGAAGGGCAACCGCCGTTGCGACTGAGCAAGCCGATCCCGCGAGTGGCAGGATTGCGACGTGACGGCGGTCGGCGGAAAGGTTCTCCGATATCGCTCCGACGCGCCCGCGGCGGCGATCACGCTGGGGACCGCCGGCTGGATGGTCTTCGGGGCCGCCGGTTTGATCCCGCTCTGGTCCATGGTTCTCTTGCCGCTGGCCTTGCGTTGGGTCGGCATCATCCAGCACAACCACACTCACGTCCCCCTTTTCCGGGTCCGTTCACTCAACCGCGTCGTCGATGCCTCCCTGACCTTCATCAGCGCGGTGCCACAGCCCCTCTACCGCCACCTCCACGTCGACGTGCACCATCGATTCGAAAATTCCCCCGAGGACTGGACGGGTCCCTTCTATCGAGACGGGACGTCGTTCCCGGGGCGGCCGGTGTCCTTCCGGCGGTACTGCCTCACCACCACCGGCCGTTGCTGGCGACGCGGCATGCCCTCCGTCTGGAAACGCGAGCCGGTCGCGCTCACGGTCTGCTGCATCCCGGCCGCCGTTCTCTTGATCAGCCTCGCGATCGCGTCCCCCGAGCGCACGGTCCTGTTCCTGCTCGTGCCCTGGGCCGCGACGACGGTCTTCTTGCCGGCGACCAACTGGATGCAACACGTGGGTTGTACCTACGACGCACCCTCCGACTCCGCGAACGTCAATTTCGGAGTCATGCACGGCGCGCTCGCGTTCAACATCGGCTATCACTCGGCCCATCACGTCCGGCCGGCCGCGCACTGGAGCAAACTCCCCGACCTCCACACTCGGTTGATCGCGCCGTCACTGCCCCCCGGCCGGATCAGCCGGGGCCTCTTCGTCGAGGCATTCGGGACCGCGACTCGGCGATCTGGGACGCCCCACCACGCCGGCGCCGATCGTTCGCGCGAGCGTTCACCTCCAGGCGTGACCCCCTCCTCCGAGTAACGCTCGCCGGTCCGGCAACGTTTGAAAGTCGACGGACCGGGCTCCCTTTGAGCCGTGCGGTGGCCCGTCGATCCAGTGGAGATCTCGGAGAGGGAGGAACGGTGGCTGGAAGACGCTTTTTCAAGCTGGGTGTCGTCGGCACGATCTCAACGCTGTTTTGCGTGGGCTTCGTGGCGGCGACCGCCGGTGCCGCAGGCGCGGCCGGGACCACGACGTGCGTGGGGACCCTCGGGTCGGGCATCTACCAGGGACTCTCGGTCCCGTCCGGCCAGGCCTGCGCCATCGGTTCCGGCGTGGTCGTGGTCGCGAACGTCTCGGTGGCAAGCGGTGGTCGCTTGACCGACACCGGGGCGACCGTGGGCGGGAACGTCCATGCGGTGGGTGCGGCTGCGGTCTCGATCGACGGCGGCAGCGTGCACCACAACGTCAGTGCCAGTGGCACGTCGGGTGCAGTGAGCGTGACCGGGGCGACCGTCGGGAACAATGTGGTCGTCTCGAACGGAGCCGGCGCGGTGGTCGTGTCGGGCAACACGGTCACCAACAACGTGTCGGTCACCAACAACGCACCGGGTGGCGCGACGATCACCACCAACGCCGTATCGGGTCGGTGCTCCCAGAGCGCCAACAATCCCTACGTCGGCTTCTCCAATACCGGACCGAACGTCTCGTCCTGCAACGGCAGCGTCGTTCCCCCGGGGCTGACCAACTGCGCCGGCACGCTTGCCTCGGGCACCTACAAGAACGTGCTGGTGCCGACGGGTCAGTCCTGCACCATCGGGCTCGGGGTCATCGTCTTGAAGAACGTCACCGTCTCGAGCGGCGCTTCGCTCGATGACACCGGCGCCACGGTCGTCAACGACGTGCTGGCGACCGGGGCGAGCTCGGTTTCGATCACCGGAGGAGCCGTCAACCACGACGTCCACCTGGCCGGTACCTCCGGGGCCGCGACCGTCTCCAACTCGACCATCGGTGACAACCTGGTGATCGGGAGCGGGGCCGGGGTGGTCACGGTGTCCGGCAACCAGGTGGCCAACAACCTCGTGGTGAACAACAACTCACCCGGAGGTGCGACGGTGACCACCAATGCGGTCTCCGGAAAGTGCACCCAGAGCATGAACAATCCCTACTCCGGGAGCGGCAACACCGGTCCCAACGTGTCCTCGTGCAACTCCGGCCAGCAGCTCCTCGGGGGTCACGACGTGCGTGGGGACCCTCGGGGCGGGCATCTATCCGGCACTGTCGGTCCCGTCCGGTCAGGCCTGTGCCATCGGATCCGACGTGGTCGTCGTCGGGAGCGTCTCGGTCGCCAGCGGTGGTCGCTTGACCGACACCGGTGCGACCGTCGGTGAGAACGTCCACGCGGTGGGCGCGGCTGCGGTCTCGATCGACGGCGGCAGCGTGCACCACAACGTCACCGCCACCGGTACCTCCGGTGCGGTGAGCGTCACCGACGCGAGCATCGGCAACAACGTGGACGTCTCGAACGGCGCCGGCGCGGTGCTGGTGTCGGGCAACACGGTCACCAACAACGTCTCGGTCACCAACAATGCGCCGGGCGGTGCGACGATCACCACCAACGCCGTGGCGGGTCGGTGCTCCCAGAGCGCCAACAACCCCTACGTCGGCTTCGCCAACACCGGTCCGAACGTCTCGTCGTGCAACGGCAGCGCCGTTCCGCCCGGGCTGACCGACTGCGCCGGAACCCTCGCCTCGGGCACCTACAAGAACGTGCTGGTGCCGACGGGTCAAACCTGCACGATCGGGCTCGGTGTGATCGTCTTGAAGAACGTGACCGTGTCGAGCGGGGCGACGCTGGATGACACCGGCGCCGCCGTCGTCAACGACGTGACGGCGACCGGAGCGAGCTCGGTCTCGATCACCGGAGGAGCCGTCAACCACACCGTCCACCTGGCCGGTACGTCCGGAACCGTGACCGTCTCCAACGCCACCATCGGTGACAACCTGGTGATCGGGAGCGGCGCCGGTGCGGTGTCGGTGTCCGGCAACACGGTCGCCAACAACATCACGGTCGAGAACAACTCACCGGGCGGTGCGACGGTGAACGGCAACACCGACGCCGGGTGCCATCAGCACGCCAACCATCCCTACTCGGGGAGCGGCAACTCCGTAGCCGGGAACTGCAACGGCTCGAACGCCTGATCGAGGTCGGGAGTCGCACTGACCGGGATTCTCCCGGTCAGTGCGCCCGGCTTCGGATCGCCTTCTGATAGGAGACCGGGGCGATCGTGCGGCCGATCGGCGCGAGAAGCGGGAGCGCCGCCGCGTTGATGTCGATCCGCTTGCCACCCATCCGCTCGAGCAGGAGCGTGGAGACCTCTTCCTCGCTGCGGCGCACCATCTTCGGGGGTAGACCGCCTCCGTCCTCGACGCCCGACATCCCCATGGCGGTCGGCACCCAGGCCGGATAGAGAACGTGCACGTGGACCCCGTAGCGGGCGACCTCGTGCGCCACCGTCTCGGTGAAAGCAGTCACCGCGGCCTTGGAGGCCGCGTAGGCGCCGTGGCGCGGTTCGGGCGCACGGGCCGAGTCCGAGGAGACGTTCACCACGATGCCCGAGCGCCGCTCGACCATCCCGGGGAGAGCGGTCAGCGTTCCGGTCACCACTCCGAAGAAGTTGACGTCGAAGATCTGCCGGTAGGCCTCGGACATCCCCTCCTCGAACGGCGTCAGTTGCTCGATACCCGCATCGTTCAAGAGGACGTCGATCCGTCCGTGCTTCGTTTCGATGGCCTGCAGGGTCTCGCGGAAGCGGTCGGAGTTCCCGACGTCACAGACGATCGTGCCGCTGGCCGGGGTGAGCGCCGCGAGCTGCACCTCCAGCTCGGCCAACAGCTCGGCACGCCGGGCGAGACCGATCACCGTCGCTCCCCGGCGAGCGAGATCGAGTGCCACTTGCCGGCCGATGCCCGAAGAGGCTCCGGTCACCACGGCGATCTGCCGGTCGTAGCGGGTCGGGTTCTCCTTCTGGCTCCGTCGCATCAGGCCGATGCTACGGGCTGGCCGGGAAGGACGCTCCGGAGATCGACGGCCTGAACGAGATCCTCAACCGCAGCTCGCCGTGTACCCCGCGGTGCCCGGCTGATAGGCCTGCCCGGAGTTCGGGGAGACCATCAGGCAGGACTCGTCGACCGCGACGAACGCACTCGCAGGGATCTGCTTCAGCTGGTCGACCTCCGTCGTGGTCCACCGGGTGTCGGCGGTTCCCTGGAAGAACCAATTGCTGCCGTTGTCCGCCAGGATCAGCCCGTAGGTCTTCATGGTGGTGATCACCGTCTGGCACAGGGTCGAACACTGGGACGCCGGCAGATCGAAGGTGGCCGACAGCCGGAATCGTGCGCCCATGGGTGGGCAGCTCGTGTCGTTCTGGCCCGCCTGGTGGCGAGCCGGCCAGAGGTAGGACTGCTGGGTGCACTCCGCGGTGAAACGGATCGCGTGGTCCATGACTCCCGACGTCGACCTCGTCGTAGTTGACCAGACCGGGGAGGATCGGCAGACCTGCCGCGTCGGCGGAGGTCCAGCCGGCCGGGCGGAGCGCGTCCGACTCGAGGTTCCAGATCGCCCCGGATCCCGCAGTGGATTCGCCGCGTCGGGTGGTAGTGGGTGGCGAAGAGCTCGTAGAGAGTGCAGGTCGAGCGGGTTCACCATGATGGCGTGACGGTCGGAGCCGCGCTCGATCGGCGTGGACGACGAGAGCGGGTAGGGACCGGGGTCGCTCTCCGAGGCGTACCTGAACTTGACCGACACCAGCGGCTGCGACGGAGCGACGATCTGCCAGGGGATGCCGTAGGGCTTTCTCGGGTTGCGGGAGGGCCCGTAGTCGGGGTGGAGGAAGGTGGTCGACGCAGCCATCGACGCGAGCCAGGTTGCGCTGTCGGGGTTCACCGGCAGTCCGGTGATCGGAGTGTTCCACACGTCGTCGGCAGGAAAGGCCGGGCAGTCGGTTCCCGGCAGAACGGTCCCGGGAGGTTGCGCAGCCGCCACACCCTCCGCGACCGATCCCGTTGCGGTCACCGGAACGGCCAGCAGGAAGCCGATCACCACCGAACCCGAAACACGGATCAGCCTGTTCATCAGCACCCCCATCGACGGCGATCGACCCGCATTCCCGACCCGGCGACCATCGAATGTATGCGCGAGTGTCGCTTCTCAGCTCGTCCCGATGGGGAGCCGCGCGTCGACGGGCTCGGTCTCCCAGGTGGCACGGATCCACTGGTGGGCCGGGTCGTCGTGGAATGCCATGGTCCGCTCGGGCGCCGGACCGGCGAGCACGTTGAGGTAGTAGAGGTCGTAGCCGGGCGCGGTCATCGACGGTCCGTGGTACCCGCGCGGGATCAACACCACGTCGCCTTGGCGCACCTCCTCGCAGAGGTCGATGTCGCCGTCGGTCGTGTACAGCCGCTGCATCGCGAACCCGTCGCCCATCCGCCGGATGCCGGCACCGTCGGTCGACGCCATCTCGTAGTAGTAGATCTCCTCGAGCACCGCCTCGCCGGGACCCGCCGTGTCGTGTTTGTGCGGCGGCCAGCTCGACCAGTTGCCGGCGGGGGTCAGACACTCGACCGCGACGAGCTTGTCGGTGGCAAAGGAGCGCGGATCACAGAAGTTGTTCAGCTGACGTGAAGCCCGGCCCGCGCCGCGCAACTCCACGGGGACGGTTGCCGCCGGACCGTAGGCCGGGGGCTGCGCACGGGTGGCCCGCGCGCTCGGCAGCGCGAATCGCCCGCCGGTCGTGGTCGAGAGGGTGGCCTCGGTCCGGATCGGCAGGTAGGCGAAGTCGCTCGGGCCGCTGAACACGTCGGCCCGCCCGACGAGCTCGAAGGTCGTCTCGTCGCAGGCGACCGACGCGGATCCGCTGAGCGGGAGCACGAGCATCTCGTCGGCTCCGGTCTGGAGCGTGCGCGAGCCGCCGGCCGGGAGCTCGACGATGCGGAGTCCCGCGAACCCCCATCCCGCCGACTCAGGCGAGATCACGACCGGGTCGGAGCCGTCAGTGCTCGAACCGTACGGAAGGTGGAGAGGATGGACCACGGTGATCTGGGACTCGAACGTTACACGGGCGTCCACCACTGCGGTGTGCGGACCCGGGCGCTTGACAGACGCTGCGGCGCGCCGGTTGACTGGCCAGGCGGTGGAACCTGCGGCTCGTCCCTCTCGTTTCGAGGGACGTCCGCGCAATCGCCTCTCGATCGCTCAGCCGACGTCGTCTGATCGGGACCGGTGCCGGCGCTGGACGAAGATGACCGCGACCAGAGCGCCGACTGCCAGCCCGAGGACCAGGATCCCTACGTCCTTGAGCGAGTCGTGGCCGGTTACCACCCGGCCGATTCCGTAGGCACTCGCCCCGACCGACATTGCGAACCCGAAGGCGGCAAGAAGGTTCCAGAGCACGAACTGGCCGTACTTCATCTTGGCCGTCCCCGAGACGATCGCGGGCGTGAAGAAGACCGCGAGCCGTCCCCACCGTGCATAGGCGACCTCACCGCGCTCGACCATCTTCTGGCGGCCGGCTTGGTGCTTGCCGGGACGCTCGAGGAGCTGGCGCCCCCAGCGATTGCCGATCGAGTAGCCGAGGAGCCCACCGGCCTCACCCGCGAGAGTGGCGACGATCACCACCGCAGCGAGATCGAGACTGCCCTGGCTCGCCGCGGCTCCGGCCGCACCGAGGGCGGTCGCGCCGATGAACGGCACCCCTGCCCACGACGCGGCGACCGCCACGAAGAGCAGCAGGTACTGCCACCAGCTGCCCGCGAGATCGGCGGCCACGACGCTCGCCGTGCTCACGTCACCTCTGGTGAGTTCACGTGGTCGAGGGATCGAGCTCGACCGACCTCGCGGTGCCAGAGGGCTGCGGCGCCTCCGACCCCGCCAGCAGGGCGATGCCCGCGATGGCGATCAAGAGGCCGATCCCCGCGGAGCTCACATGGCCCGCTCCACTCTTTGCCAGACGTTCCCCGTACACCACGATGCCGAGGATCACGCTCGAGAAGAGCGTCACCGAGTTGGTGGAGGCCATCGCCGGTGCCAACACACCGGTCTTGAGCGCAGACTGCTGGAGCACGAAGCCACTCACCGCCGAGAGGATCAGGACGTAGACCGACCAGCTGGCGAGCAGCGCCAGGATGCCGTTGCCGATCTCGGTGACGAAGGTCTTGGTGACCGCGGCCTGCAGTCCGAAGCCGAGGCCTGCCGCCGCGCCCAAGGTGAGCGCCTTGGCCGCACCGCGGAACCGGCTCCCGACGACCGCGAGCACCACCACGAGGACGAGAGTGAGGAGGCACGCACCCCACCAGGTCGCCGCGTTCGGATGGGTGGTTCCGCCCTGTGGCTGACCGCCCGAGAGAAAGACGACGATTCCGACCAAGGTCAGGCCGGCCCCCGCCAGCTCGCGGAGCCCGACGTGCTGTCGGGTGAACCACACGCCGAAGGGGAGCGCGATCACCAGGCTGAGCGCGGTCAGGGACTGCACCACGAGCAGGGAAGCCCGGTCGAGCGCCATCGCCTGGAGGACCCATCCCGACGCCTGGAAGATCGCACCCGCCAGCCACACCGGACGATGAAGGATCTGCAGGAGGAACCGAGGATCGTCCTCGGTCGCCTCGGTGGTCATCGTGCCCTTCTGCTGGAGGACGGTCCCCAACGCGAAGACGACGGCCGCAAGGATGGCCAGTACCGCGCCCATGGCCCTCGAGCCTAGGTCTTGACCTCGAGAGGCGGTTGTTCTTCGAAGGAGACCCGCAAGCGGGAGGGTGGGGCCGTCGCGCCGTCAGGCCGCGAGTCGTTCCGCGAGGTGGTCGCCGACCCGCAACGCGTTGGCGATGATGGTCAGCGTCGGATTCACCGCGCCGATCGACGGGAAGAAGCTCGAGTCCACGACGTAGAGGTTGTCGAGCTGGTGAGCCTTGCAATTCTCGTCGAGCACCGAGGTTTCCGGGTCGGTTCCGAATCGGGCGGTTCCCGCCTGGTGCGCGGTCGCCGCGATGTTCATCCCTTCGTGGAGGTAGACCCCACGCTGGTGGGACTTCTTGTGGAAGCCGAGGTCCGCGAGCATTGAGTCGAACTTCCTTCGCATCCGCCTGAGGGGCTCCTCGTTGTTGTCGGTGGGCAGAGCGAGCCGGACGTACCCGTCCTTGTCGATGGTGACCCGGCTGTCCGCGCGGGGAAGGTCTTCCGACGACATCCAGAAGTCGACCCCGTGGCGCGCGACCTCGTTCAACGCGGCATCCGGAGTGAGCTTTGCTCCCCAGGCCAGGAAGTGCGGCGCCATCGCCCGGAGCTGCTCGCCGTCGGACTTGCCGAGCATCTGGATGCTGCCCCAGGGGTACTCCCAGTCCTCGCCCTTCAGGTACCAGTCGTTGAGCGCGAGCGTCTTCTGCAAGCGGGTCGGGTTCGGGGTGCGGGAGAGCGCGATCACCGCAGTGTTGTTGTGGCGCACGTAGTTCCGCCCCACCTGATCCGAGCCGTTGGCGAGCCCACTCGGGTACCCGTCGTTGGAGGAACGAAGGAGCAGCAACGCGGAGTTGAGGGCACCGCACGACACCACCACGACGTCTCCGGTGATCCGAGCGGTCGAGCCGTCACCCAACTTGGTCACCACGGCGGTCACGCTCCCACCACCGGGGTCGGTCTCCAGGCGCTCCACCCACGCGTCGGTCGCGAGCTCGAGGTTCGGGTGGGCCGCCAGTGCGGGATCGACACACACCACCTGGGAATCGGCCTTGCCGTCCACCAGACACGGAAAGCCGTCGACCCGGTTGCAGCGGATGCAGGCGCTCCCGTGGACCGCATCTCCCTTTTCGTCCTGGGCGAGCATCAGGATGTGGAAGGTGCGAAGGATGGAGGGCGAGCTTCACCAGGTCGTCGTGGAGATCCTGGATACGCGGCTCGTGACGAACGGGTGGGTAGGGGTACTCACTGCTCCTCGGCCCGTCGCTCGGATCCTCACCCGCGACGCCGTGCACGTGGTAGAGACGCTCCGCTTCGGTGTACCAGGGCTCAAGATCGTCGTAGGAGACCGGCCAGGCCGGCGAGAGCCCGCCGTAGTGCTTGATCACCCCGAAGTCCTCGGGGCGCAGGCGGAACAGCGTGGCACCGTAGAACTTGGTGTTGCCGCCCACGTAGTAGTTCTGTTCGGGGGAGAACTCGTTGCCGTCCTGGTCGAGCCATTCCTCCGTGCAGTGGTACTTCGCCTTCACGAAAACCGCGGAGGTCTCCCAGTTGTCACGCTCCCGCGGTAGGTAGCCGCCCCGCTCGAGCAGCAGAATGCGCTTTCCGGTCGGAGCCAGCTTCCAGGCGAGCGTTCCCCCACCGGCACCGCTCCCGATGATCACCACGTCGTAGTGGTCGAGCTCTGGCATCGATCTCCTCCGTCGGTGGTCCCACCCGGAATGGAGTGACAACCCCGCCGCCTCGGCGGTCGTTGACCGGACCGAACGGATTGTAAACGCCCCATGCCCGGCTGCTCGCGGGGCCTGGTGCCTCCACAAGCTCTGGCTGTTCCGCGCGACGAGAAGGCCGTGTTTACTGGTCGGGAGCGTCCCTCGCACGACCACCAGCCGAAGGAGCCCACCTTGTCGGACCAAGCTGCGCCCTCCCCGTGAACGACCGGACTCAATCGACCACGATCTACGCAGCAGGACTCGTCCAAGGGATCGTGCTGGTCACCTTCCCCGCTGCGAGCACCATCTTCACCAGCGCCGCCCACTACGGCCTCTCGAGCACCCAGTACGGCGCGATGTTCCTACCGCAGGTGATCACGGCGATCACCTCGGCGCTCCTCGGGGCCGACCTGGCCCGTCGCTTCACCTTGAAGCGCGTCTTCCTGGCGGGTCTCGTGGCAGACCTGGTGTCGATGGGTCTCCTGATCACCAGCCAGTTCTTCACGAGCGACCGAGGGGCCGCCTACGGACTTCTCCTCGTCGCCACTGCGTCGCTCGGACTCGGGTTCGGACTCACCGTCCCGGCGATCAACACGTTTACCGCCGCCTTCCACCCCGACGCGGTGGACCGCTCGGTGCTCGTGCTCAACGCGCTGCTCGGACTCGGCACCGCGCTGGCACCGGTCTTCGTCGCCCTCTTCGACGGGCTCGGCTTCTGGTGGGGCCTGCCGGTCATGTCGGCCGCGCTGCTCGGCATCCTCATCGTGACGAGCGTCCGGTTACCCCTTTCTGCTGCGACCGCCGACGCCCCGACCTCGACCGCGGACGGCGCCAAACCGCGGCTCCCTCGCCGCTTTTGGTTGTTCGCCGGATTCGCCGTGCTCTACGGAATCGGCGAGACCATGAACGGCAACTGGTCCGAAAGCCTCATGACCTCGCACCTGCGTGCGTCGTCTGCACTCGCGTCGGTCGCGCTCACCGCGTTCTGGGTGATGGTGACCGCCGGCCGGGTGCTCTTCGCCGCGATCCAACGCACCTTTGCGACCCGTCGTACCTTTCATCTCCTCCCCTTCGTCCTCGCCGGCGTGTTCGTGCTGGTCGCCGCGCTGCCGACCGGCGCAGCCGGGTGGGGAGTGGTCGGGTTCGGACTCTGTGGCCTCGGCTGTTCCGCGCTCTTGCCGCTCACCATCAGCTTCGGCCAAGAGCAACTGGCCGCAGTCTCGGCGATGGCCGCGGGCGGCATCATCGCCTTCTACCAGCTCGGGTACGGGATCGCCGCGTTCGGTGCGGGCCCCATCCAGAGCGCGGGGGTCAGCCTATCCGCCCTGTTCGGCTTCACCGCGCTGGTCGCGCTCGCCATGGGTGCACTGTCGTTCGTCGTCGTCCGTCCGCAACATCACGTCACCCACCTGCACCCGCGTCCGCTCGTCGGGGCGGGCGTCGGCGGGCGGTGCCGCAACCCCGGTCGCGCCCACCGAGGGCTGATCTCACACAAGAGGAGGAATCCCATGCCGGAACCCGGAGCGGCAACCGCCGTCTTCCTCGAGGACCTCGCCTCGCGAGGTGAGATCCCCCTCCTCCACAACATGTCGGGGACCATCCGGGTCGACCTGGTCGGCGGTGGGCGGACCACCCACTGGTATCTCACCTTCGACAGAGGCACCGTCGCGGTCTCCCACCGAAACGCCAAGGCCGACGCGGTGATCCACGGCTCGGTCGAGCTGTTCGACAAGCTGGCCACCGGACGGGCGAACGCCACCGCGTCGATGTTGCGGGGCATCCTCCGGGTCGAAGGGAACATCGGACTGATGTCCGGCCTCGAGCGCGTGCTTCCCGGACCTCCCGGCTCACGAGCCACGTATCTCGAGCGTCAGAAGGAGGCCGCCCGATGAGCAAAGAACTCGTCCAGATCCTCGACGGCAACGTCTTCGTGGTCAGCGACGAGCGGGGTGACATCGAGGCCTCGCTCACCGACCCGACCGGGCTGTTCGCGTTCGACACCCGTTATCTCTCGAGATGGGTGCTGACCATCGACCGCCAGCGGCTCAACGCGCTCTCGACCGACGACCTGCAGTACTACGAGGCACGCTTCTTCCTGGTGCCGGGGACCGGCACGGTCTACGTCGACGCCGACATGTCGGTCATCCGTCGGCGCTCGATGTCCCAAGGGTTCCACGAGACCCTGACCATCTTGAATCATCGGTCCGACCCGGTGACGCTCGAGATGCGGGTCGAGGTGGGATCGGACTTCGCCGATCTCTTCGAGGTCAAGGACGCCCTGAAGAAGAAGGGTCACTACTCGCACGTCATCGAGGACGACTGCCTGGTGCTCCGTTACGAGCGGGAGACCTTCGCACGCGAGACGTGGATCGGAGCCGACAAGCCGGCGGTGATCGACCCGAAGGGCCTGACCTTCGAGGTGACGATCGGCCCCGAGAAGCGGTGGTCGACCGAGCTTCGCGTGGTCACCAACCACCCGGGTATGTCGATGCATCCGAAGGAAGCCTTCCGGAGACGGCCGAGAGCGACCCGGGCAGACGCGATGGCCCACAATCTCAACGCCTGGATGGCGAGCGCGCCCGTCCTCCACAGCGACTCGGACTCCCTCCGGGCCACTTACCGTCGCAGCCTGGTCGACCTCGCCGCGCTGCGTTTCGAGGCACCGGTCATCCCCGGCCACGCGCTCCCGGCCGCAGGACTTCCCTGGTTCATGACCTTGTTCGGCCGCGATTCGATCTTCACCAGCTTTCAGGCGCTGCCCTTCGCGCCGGACCTCGCGGCGACCACGCTGCGGGCTCTCGCCGCCCGGCAGGGCTCGAAGCTCGACGACTTCCGGGACGAGGACCCGGGCCGCATCCTTCACGAGATGCGCTACGGCGAGCTCACCGCGTTCGAGGAACGGCCGCACTCTCCCTACTACGGCAACGCCGACGCGACCCCGCTCTTCGTGGTGCTGATGGACGAATACGAACGCTGGAGCGGAGACACCCGGCTGGTCCGCGAGCTCGAGTACGAGGCGCGGGCCGCGCTCGCGTGGATCGACGACTACGCAGACCTGCAGGGCAATGGATACATCTCGTACCAGCGGCGCAACGAGAAGACCGGCCTCGAGAACCAGTGCTGGAAGGACTCGTGGGACTCGATCTCGTTTCACGACGGCACGCTGCCGGGCTTCCCGCGGGCGACCTGCGAGCTCCAGGGCTATGCATACGACGCCAAGGTCCGCGGAGCCCGCCTCGCACGCGAGATCTGGCGCGATGTCGGCTTCGCCGAGCGCCTCGAGAAGGAGGCAGCCGAGCTCAAACGGCGCTTCAACCGCGATTTCTGGGTGGAGGACGGCCAGTACTTCGCGGTGGCGCTCGACCCCGACGGACGGCAGGTCGACACCCTCACCTCGAACAACGGGCACCTGCTGTGGAGTGGGATCGTCGACAAGCGCAAGGCGAAGGCGGTGGTCGGTCACCTGCTCGGGAAGCGACTCTTCACCGGCTGGGGCGTCCGCACCCTCGCCGAGGGAGAGGCCCGCTTCAACCCGATCGGGTACCACGTCGGGACGGTCTGGCCCTTCGACAATTCCTTCATCGCGCTCGGGTTGCGCCGCTACGGCTACAAGGACGAGGCCGCCCAGATCGCGGAGGGGATCCTCCAAGCCGCCGAGTTCTTCGACGGGAGGCTCCCCGAGGCGTTCGGGGGCTACCCCCGGAGCTGGACCAAGTATCCGGTGCAGTACCCGACCGCGTGCAGCCCGCAGGCGTGGTCGACCGGGGCGCCACTGTTGCTGCTGCGCACCATGCTCGGCATCCACCCTGCCGGTGAGCACCTGGTGGTCGACCCCGCGGTGCCCGAGAGCATCGGCCGGATCGAGCTCCTCGACATCCCCGGGCGGTGGGGACGGGTGGACGCGTTCGGGCGCGGCAGAGTCGACACCGCACGGGTGGCCAAGAGAACCGGCCGGCGCGCCTGATCCGCCGGCCGGTCACTCACCTCCGGGTTCGCCGGTGTCGGGTTCGGGCTGGGACGCGAAGATGTTGAGCCCCATCCGCTCCGACAAGAACCGGCTGGCGAGCTGACCGCGAACGCTGTTGCCCGCTGCGTCGATGAGTGGGGAGAAGGTCGCGAGCCCGCCCTTTCCGGGTGCGATGGTGACGATCCCTCCGCTCACCCCGCTCTTGCCCGGCAGGCCGACGTCGTACAACCAGTCACCGCTGCGTTCGTACAACCCGGCCGTCGCCATCACCGCGAGGGTGCGCTTCGCCACTCCGGCACTGACCACGTCCTCACCGGTCACCGGGTTCCTTCCCCCGTCGGCGAGCGTGGCGCCCATCACCGCGAGATCCTCGACGTCGACCACCAGCGCGCACTGCCGGGTGTAGACGTCGACAGTGGTGATCGGATCGCAGAAGAGCCGGCCGTAGCCGTAGAGGAGATGGGCGAGTCCTTGGTTGCGGAGGTTGGTCTCCTGCTCCGATTGGTAGATCCCCCCGTCCATCTCGAGCTCGCGGCCGGCGAAACGGGAGAGACCGCTTCGCACGAACTCCCATCGTTCTGCGACCGAAGAGCCCGGTGCCAAGCTGGTCGCTGCCAGCGCCCCGGCATTGACCATCGGGTTCATCGTGCGGTTCTCGCTCAGCTCGACGGCCATCACCGAGTCGAAGGGAAGCCCGGTGGCATCGACCCCCAGAACGGCACGCGCCCGCTCCGAGTGCCCATCACCTCGGCAACCAGCGCGAAGACGAAAGGCTTCGACAGCGACTGCAGGGAGAACCTGACGGTGCGGTCCCCGATGGCGAAACGGCGGCCGGTCACCCCGACGACACAGATGCCGAAGAGGTCGGGGTCGATCCTGGCGAGCGCGGGGATGTACTCGGCCACCGCGCCGTCGTCGCGTGGGAGGAAGCGCTCGTAGGCATCGGACACCAACGCGGCGATCTCGGTCGGCGAGGGCAGCGTTCCGGTCGACGCCGCCTCGGCGGCGCGGGCGTCGTCGAAGAGGAGCGGATCGCCGTCCACCACCGGAGTGCCGATCGCCGGATCTGGTCGCGGTGCCCGCGTCGGAGCCGAGGCCTACGCCTTCTGCGCGGCCTTGGCGTCGGCTTCGATCGCGGCCTGATCCGCCTTCAACTGCTTGGCCTGGAGTTTTTGTGCTCGGGCCATCGCCTTTTTCACCTTCGACTCCATGTCGGCGACCGCCACCACCACCAGACCGGCCTGGCCCTCGTCGAGTCCCTCGCCGAGCTCCTTCAGGTCACCGCGGCTCATACCGGCCGCGGCGTGGCCGGCGAGCGACCCGAGGATCGCCCCACCGGCTCCGGTGGCGAGCAGCAGACCACCGCCGATGGCCACCGCCGGGAACAGCGCGATCACCAGGCCGGTGGCGAGTCCGACCCCGCCGCCGAGCACCCCACCGACCCGTGTGGGCGTCTCGTGCTTCTTCACGATCTTGACCTTTCCGTCTTCGGTGCGCTCGATGACCGCGGCGTCGTAGGCGTCGATCAGCCCCGCCTCGGTGTGCAACGACTTGATCGCGTCGTAGTCGGCCAGCGCGTCCTTCACGTCGCCGTAGGTGCCCGAATACACGAAGAGGGTGTCGATCGCCATTTCGTGCCGTCCTTTCGCCCGCCCCAGAGGTACTCTCCGGAGACCCTGTCTCCTAGTACTTACTGCGGCGGCCTCACCGCGTCAACGCACCACACGCGGCTCTGTCGGGCAACACGTCGAGAGGGCCCGGTTGACGCGGTCGGCTTCGGTGAACCACGCTCTTGCCTGCACGGGTAGGGTCCGGGCAAGGAGGTCGACATGGCAAGCGAAGGGCTCCACGAGGTACGCGACGACCTCGACGCGGAAACCATCGATCGCCACCGGGCGACGGTCTCGCTCTGCGAGGAGCTCGAGGCGGTCGACTGGTACGACCAGCGGGTCCACGCGACGGACGATCTCAGCCTGGCCCAGGTGCTCGCCCACAACCGCGACGAGGAGAAGGAGCACGCGTCGATGACCCTCGAATGGCTGCGGCGGCGCGACCCGACCCTCGACCGGCATCTGCGGACCTACCTGTTCACCGAAGAACCGATCACCGAAGAGGAGACCGAAGCGGAAGGTTCCGGTGCGGCACTGGTCCCATCGGGTTCCCTCGGTATCGGGGGCCTCAAAGGGAGGGCGTCATGAACCATCTCCGTCGCGAGCTCGCCCCGATCAGCGACGAGGCGTGGCAGGCAGTCGACGACGAGGCGCGAGGCCGGCTCACCACCCAGCTCGCCGCCCGACAGGTCGTCGACTTCCTCGGCCCGAACGGCTGGTCGCACTCGGCCACCAACTTGGGCCGCACCGCATCGATCGCCTCACCCTCCGAAGGGCTGGTGGCCGCACAGCGGCGCGTGCTCCCACTCCTCGAGCTGCGTGCCGAATTCAAGGTCTCCCGCGTCGAGCTCGACGACATCGACCGCGGCGCGACCAACACGGACTTCGACGAGCTCGACGAGGCGGTGCGCCAGATCGCGGTCGGCGAGAACTTCACGGTCTTCCACGGCCACCAGGCAGCCGGCATCCGCGGCGTCACCGAGACCTCGTCGCACAAACCGATGACCTTCGGCGCCGACACCGAGCGATATCCGAACACCGTCGCGGACGCGGTCGACCGACTCCGCCAGTCCGGGATCGCCGGACCCTACGCGCTGGTGCTCAGCCCGGGGATCTACACGCGGATCGTCCAGACCGCCGAGCACGGTGGCCACCTCCTCTTCGACCATCTCCGGAGGATTCTCGACGGTCCGCTGGTCTGGGCGCCGGGGGTCGAGTGCGGCGTCGTACTCAGCCTGCGAGGCGGTGACTTCGTGTTCGACTGTGGTGAGGACCTCTCGATCGGCTACCTCGACCACGACGCGGACGTGGTCCGGCTCTACCTCGAAGAGAGCTTCAGCTTCCGGGTGGACGAGCCCGACGCCTCCGTGCAGCTCCGCCCCGCGAAGTGACCGGCGGCGCTCTGCGCCGTCACTGCTCGGACATGATCCGCTCGAACTCGATCATCGGGTTGAGCGGCGCGTGCTCGCTCAGACTCACCACCGCAGTGTGGATGGTCGCGGTGCACGCAAAGGGGGCTCGGTAACCCTCGCCGACCGCGGGGCCGAGCTCGTAGCCACAGGTCATTCCCGCGTTGGTGGCGCTGAACGCCATGATCGTCCACCGCTGAATCGGCCCGCTTGCGACGCGCTCGCCGTCCACCTCGATCGATCCTTCTCCGGCATTGGTGCCGTCGTACTCGAACCGGTAGGTCAGCCGGTGGCGACCGGGAGGGAGCGGCGAGGAGGCCGCCACCACGTGACGCTCCTTGCCGTAGAGGTTGTGCACGTAGCGGGGACGCCCCTCCACGAGATGGAACGAGAAGCCGCCGAGGGCGGAGCCCTGGGCGAGGAGCACGCCCTCGGGAGGGGTCCCGTCGTCGACGGTGACGTCGACTTCGATCGTGTGGCTCCGGTTCTTCACGTTGGCGGCCACGCTCTCGGGCACCGGTGCGGTGCCGGGGTAGTAGGTCCACTCGAGCCGCGGCAGCGCGCCAGTCGGGCTTCGGATGGACGATCGTGTGCAAGACCCGGTTGTCGAGTGGCAGGACCTGGTTGTCCCTCGCCTCCCTCCACCAGAGGTCGATCATCTCCGCGAGACGTTCGGGCTCCTTGTCCGCGAGGTCGCGCAGCTCTGCGGGATCGCGCGCAACGTCGTAGAGCTCCCACTGGTCCTCGTCGAAGGGCGCGTTCCAGCTGATCCCGTCGTCGTAGAGCGGCCCGATCGGTTTGTAGGTGACGGCCTTCCACCCGTCGTGGACGATGGCGCGGCTGCCGAACATCTCGAAGTACTGGGTCCTGCGGTGCGGTTCTGCGTCCGCCCCGTCGACCGCGAGAAGGCCCGCGAAGCTCACCCCGTCGATCCGGCTCTGGGGGACGTACTCGATGGTGGCGGGCACCTCGAGGCCGGCCAGGTCGAGGACCGTGGGCAGGATGTCCACCGCGTGGGTCAGCTGCGAGCGCACCCCACCCCCACCGGCGAACCTCTTGGGCCAGCTCACGATGCACGGGTCGGCCACCCCGCCCTCGTGCACCTCGCGCTTCCAACGCCGGAACGGCGTATTGCCGGCCATCGTCCAGCCCCATGGGTAATTGTTGTGCGCGCTCGGACCGCCGATCTCGTCGATCCGACGCAACAGCTCGTTCGGTCCGGCGGGGTCGACGTTCTGGAGGCGGTTGTCGTTGATCGAACCGTTGGGTCCGCCCTCTGCGCTCGCCCCGTTGTCGGAGACCAGCATCACCAGGGTGTCGTCGCGATCGCCGGTCTGCTCGAGGAAGGCAAACAGCCGCGCGAGCTGCGCGTCGGTGTACGAGAGGTACGCGGCGAAGCACTCCATGAAGCGAGCCGCGACGCGCTGCTGCTCGGCGGGCAGGTCGTCCCAGGCGGGCACCCAGTGGGGTCGTGGCGCGAACTCGGCGCCCGGCGGGAAGAAACCCTCCGCCATCTGGCGGGCGAACGCCGCCTCGCGCCAGGCGTCCCATCCTTGGTCGAAATGGCCGCGGTAGCGCTCGATCCATTCGCGGGGCGCGTGGTGGGGGGAATGGCATGCGCCGGTGCAGAAGTAGAGGAAGAACCGGCGCTCGGGGTCGACCGCGCGGAGGTCGGCGAGATAGGTGATCGCCTGGTCCACCAGGTCCGCGCTCAGGTGATACCCCTCTTCGCCGGAGCCGGGCGGGACGATCGAATGGTTGTCCTGGTAGAGGATCGGCGCGAACTGGTGGGTCTCGCCACCGTGGAAGCCGTACCAGCGGTCGAAGCCGCGGCCGAGGGGCCAGCTGTGGCGTGGCGCGGCCATGTTGGTCTCGTCCTCGGGGGAGAGGTGCCACTTGCCCACCGCATAGGTGGCGTAGCCGTGGTGGCGGAGGATCTCCGAGAGGAACCCGTTCTCCTTCGGGACCTCGCCGTTGTATCCCGGGTAGCCGACGGCGAGATCGGCGACCCGACCGAGCCCGTTGCGGTGGTGGTTCCGGCCGGTGAGGAGGCAGGACCGGGTGGGCGAGCAGAGGGCGGTGGTGTGGAAGTTGGTCAGCCGGATTCCCGTCGCGGCGAGGCCGTCGATGGTCGGCGTCGCCATGTCCGACCCGTAGCAGCCGAGCTGTGCGAATCCCACGTCGTCGAGGACGACGAGGATGACGTTGGGCGCGCCCGCCGGCGGGGTGGTCGGCGCCGGCCACCATGGCTCCGACGTCCGCCAGTCGTCACCGATCACTCCCTCGAAGCGGGGTGTCTCCATCTCTGCCTCTTTCTCTGATCAGGGGCGGGCGCCCACACCGGGTCCGAGCCGCTTGCGCAGGTCGGCCTCGAACTCACGCACCGCCGGACCCACGTGCTGCGCCTTGAGCGCGGTCAGGGTCGGGTAGCCGGCGTCTCGCTCGGCATCCCATTCGTCGGCGAAGCGCCCGGACTCGATGTCCTCGGCCAGCTCGCGCATGGTCGGCAGCAGGTCGAGGTGCGCGAAGCGGTCCCGCCGGGTCAGCTGGCCGTACTGACTGGTCGGCGAGTGGAACTCCGATTGGACGGCGTAACCGACTTCGCGGAGCAGACGGTAGGTCCGTTCGACCTCACCGGAGAGTACGAGCTCGACCAGGACGGCCTCGATCGGGATGTCGTGCTCGAGCATGGTCTGGACGAACGCGTTGTTGACCGCGGTGAGCGCCGGGGAGAGCACCTGCTCGACGCCGAGGTCGAGCACCGCCTCCTGCTGCGCGCTGAGCTCCATTCCCCCTTGGCGGAGGCCGCCGATCGCTCGTGCGATCGCGAGGACGCGTTGGTGTGCGGTGCCGGTGACGTCGCGGTGGACGCCGATCGCAGTGATGAACCCGACGCCCTCCTCGTAGCAGAGCCGGACCTCGGGCCCGAGCATCCGCGGCGCCACCATGCCCGCGTCGCCCGGCGGCGTGAGCCGACCGAACGCGAGGCAGTACCCCGATGCCACGACGACGCACGACCGGGGGCCGGGCGAGAGCGGCACGAGGGGGATGACGTCGTCGGGGACCAGGATGCAGATCACGTCCGCCTCGTTCGCCGCGTCGAGGTCGTGCGCCTCGAACCCGTCGTCGACCGCCTGCTCGCGGGTGGCGTCCCTCCGGACGCACACGATCGGTGCGCAACCGCTGTCTGCCAGATTGAGGGCCCAGGACCGTCCCTGGTTGCCGTAGCCGACCACCGCGACGGTGGCTCCGTCGAGCGCGGCAGGGTCGGCGTCGTCTTCGTAGTAGATCCTCGTCACGCACCCGATTATGTCCCCGATCCTCTTCTCGCACCGAAGGGCCATCGTCCCAGGTGACGCTACGGGGAGAACCCCTGCCAGTAGCATTTGCCGTCTCGGCCGCCGTCCCTGCGGCGACGAGACAGATCCCCCTTGATGACGCTCGGCCAGATCTCTGGTCGTGCCGGACGACCCGGAGCCCCCGACCCGAGTGAGCCAGGACAACGCCGCAGAACTGACGAGCGAAGAACGCCTCCGCTCACTCGGCCAGGAGATCGACAAGACCACCACCGAAAGCCAAACGGTGGCGAACCACGCGGGGCTGACCGCGCTCGGCGACGAGATGAAGAATGCGTCGCCGCCGAAGAAGGGCGGGCGGCACTCGGCTCACGGGCCTTCCCGCAAGAAGAGGCGTGTCCGCCGGATCGTGCTCATCTCGCTGGTGGTACTGCTCATACTGGTCGGCGGCGGGGCCGGCTACCTGTACTACCTGACCCACGACCTCAACCGGGTGGAGGTCCGCGGTCTCGCCGGGGCGCTCACCACCGGACAGGAGGCCGGCACCGAGAACATCCTGATGGTCGGGTCGACCTCTCGGTGCGCGCTGGCCCAGCAGAACCCCGCGTACGGCCTCTGCTCGCAAGGTGTGAACGGAGTCAACAGCGACGTCATCATGATCCTGCACGCCGATCCGAGCCACCACCGGCTGGCGCTCCTGTCGATCCCACGTGACCTGTTCATCCCCAACGCGCGCTCGACCGGGGCGAACAAGATCGACGCGGGTCTCTACCAAGGGTTGACCCAGTTGGTCGCGGCCATCGAAGAGGACTTCGGGATCCCGATCCAGCACGCGGTCTCTCTCAACTTCGACCAGTTCGCCAACATCGTCGACGCCCTCGGCGGGATCAACATGTCGTTCCCGATCTCGGTGTTCGACTGGGCTCCGACCGGCGGGGGCGTGAACGGCAACCAGTCGGTGAGCTCGGGGCTCAACCAACGGGCCGCCGCCTGTGTGCAGTTGAACGGGACCCAGGCGCTCGAGGTGGTCCGGGCCCGCCACCTGCGCTACGAGACCCCGGACTCCAACCCCGACGACCCCTACGCGTGGCCCCAGGAGAACCAGAGCGACCTGGCCCGGATCCGCCGCGACCACGAGTTCCTCCGGGTGCTGGCGAGCGCGGTGTCGAAGCAGGGGCTGGGCAACCCGATCACCGACATCAACCTGATCAACTCGGTGAAGAGCGACCTCACCTTCGACCAGTCGTGGGCGGTGTCCGACATGGCCAACCTGGTGCTCGACTTCCACTCGATCAACATCAACGGGGTACCGCAGCTCACCCTGCCGGTCGCGGTGGTCACCGACCCCGACGGCGCCGGAGGAGGGCTCGTCTACGAAGGCGGCGCCTACGGGGACGTCGAGTTTCCGGCGCAGGGCCAGGACCAGTCCGCCATCGACCAGTTGCTCAGCATCGGCCCGAACACCGACTCGATGACCGGCGCAGCCCTCCCGTCCGCGTCGTCGGTGACGGTCTCGGTGCTCAACGGGACCGGCGCCTACAACCAGGCCAGCGACACCTCGGCCGCGCTGGCCGCCCTCGGCTTCCACACCGTCGGGATCGGGGACACACCCCCGGTCGGCGACGTGGCGGAGACCTACGTCTACTACGGCTCACGCAGCGGGAGCACCGAGGCTGCCGCCGAAGCGGTGTCCCGTTCGATGTCGGGATCGGTGATCATGGCCTACGACCCGACCAAGGTCGTCGACGGTGCACAGGTCACGGTCGTCACCGGCTCGCAGTTCGCGGTCAACCCACCGCCTGCGGTCCCGACCAGCACCACCGCCCCGGCGGCCGCCCCGACCACGACAGCAGCGTCGACCGCACCCACGACTGCCTCCTCGGGCGCCATCGCGACTCCCTCGCCCTCGACCTCGAACCTCCAGCCCTGGGATCCACGGGGCTGCGGGTCGGGCGCCACACCGGTTCCCCCCTCACCGAACCCCGGTACCTGAGCTTCGCCGTTGCCGAGGTCGTCAGCTCGGCGCGAGCACGAACACCGGGTGCTTGGTGCCTTCCGCGCGGAGGGCACCGTCGTCGGAGTCGGGTCCGACCCCACCGAAGAAGGCACCCACCTCGAACTTCCACCGCTTGAGATAGGCACGGAGCACCGGGACCTTCTCGTCGTCGCCGAGCTCGGTTGCCCGATAGTGACGCCGGCGACGGCCGACCAGCAGATCGAGCTCTCCCGCGGCGCGCACGTTGCGGACCCACTGCCCGTTGCCCCGCGGTGAGACGAGGTACTCGCGACCGTCGAGCTCGAGCAGGTTGACCGGCGTGTGCCGGACTTCGCCCGTGGTCCGGCCTCGCACCTCGAGCACCCGGCTGCCGAGGACGCTCACCCCCATCCGGGTGAGCCCGGCCACGCTCTTGTTGAAGACGTTCCGGGTGAACCACCCGGGCTCGCGGTAGTGGGTCTGCTCGCTCATCATCGTCTCCTCATCGCCAGCCCGCAGTCGCCTGGCCGGTCCCGTCGGAATCAGCTGTTCTGATCCCCTGATCCGTCCCCATGATCGCGTCGAGGTCCCCCTCCGTGCGCAGGTGCCGGTGAGGCGGCGGGCGCCGGTGCAGTCGGCGACGTCGCGGTCGTCGGTCCGGCGACGCCGAGTGCCGATGCGAGCGCGCCCAGGTCACCCGTGATCTGCGAGTAGGCAGCGGGTGCGACCGCGCCGTCTCCGACGCCCAGGGCGAGGGCGGACCCAGCCTGGCCGAGGTCGGTGGTGGCCTGCGGGACCCGGCCGGCAGCGGCATCGCTCACCGCCTGGGCGGCTTCCTCGGTCACCGTGGAACCGGTGGTCTGGTCGATGGTGCCGGCGGAGAGAGCGGACTGTACGTCGTCGTCGAGTGTGGAGAGCGCCGCGCTCCCCGGCGGGGGAGGTGCCGGCGTCGTGGTGGTCGACGTCGTGGTGGTCGAGGTCGAGGCGGCGCCGCTCTTTTTGGACGTCGCGTGCGAAGAGGAGGACTTCGCGGTCGCATGCGGCGAGCGCGAGCCGGTGATGACCAACAAGAGCGTGAGCACCAGTGCGAGTGCGAGCACCCCCGCGGTCATCTCGGCGAGGATGCGCTTCCTGTGCCGGCGCCGGCGCCCGAGCGCGTCCGGCGGCACGGGGAGCATCGCGGCGGGGGCGACCTTGGTCTCGTCCAGCGCGGTGAGATCAGCGGGAAGCGGCTCGGTCGGTTTGGTCGCTCCGGTCCGCGCCTCCGCGTCCGGCATCCACGGCGGGTCGAAAGCGGTACCCGAGAGCAGCGCCTCGACCTCCTCGTCCTTCAAGCGCTGGTCGGGCCGGTGGTCGAGCATCCCGACCAGCAGGAGCCGCCAGGGGGTCGGGAGGCTCGAGGGAAGCGGCACCGGTCCGGCAAGGCGGCGGGCGACGACCTCGGCCGCACCTCCCTCGTAGGCGCGACGACCGGTGAGGCACTCCAAGAGGACGATGCCGAGCGACCAGACGTCGGCTTCGGGCCCGACGTGGTGGTCCTCGAGCTGTTCGGGCGCCATGTACGCCGCAGTGCCGAGCGTGGTGCCCTCCGCGGTGAGGGTCGAGGTGTCCGAGAGAAGGGCGATGCCGAAGTCGCCGAGGCGCGCGGTCCCGTCCGCGTCGAGCATGACGTTGCCGGGCTTCACGTCGCGGTGGACGACTCCGGCGCGGTGAACGTACGCGAGCGCGCCGGCCACGGTACGCCCGAGCCTGGCCGCCCGGGTCGGGGTCATCGGACCGTCGCGGAGTACCTCGACGAGCGTCGGCCCTTCGACGAGCTCCATCGCGAGGTACGTACGGTCGCCGATCGTGCCCGCGTCGAGCAGACGGACCAGACCCGGATGCTCGAGCCTCTCGAGGGCGCCGGCCTCTTGGACCAGGCGGCGCGCGAACGAAGGATCGTCGGAACGAACGATCTTGAGCGCCACCTGGCCCCCGCCGAGCAGGTCGTCGGCGCGGTACACGTCCGACATCCCGCCGCGCCCGAGGAGACCGTGCAGCCGATAGCGCTCGGCGAGTACCTGATCGAGGGAGAAGTCGACAGAGGTCATCGGTCCAATCCGCCGGCACCGTTCAGTGGTGAGTGGTGCGTCACGCAGTCACGACGGGCGCGCTGCACCCGGTAGGCGCCGACGCTCTGATGGTACCCAGCGGGGACCTCCCGCACTCCTGCCGGGGCCGGATTCAGAGAGCACTGCGGCTTGCGCGGGCGCTCGGGTGCTCGGCTGCGCTCGGCCGATTGCGGGGGCGGTCGGGTCCTCCTACATTCGAGGCGACGCGGAGGAGATGCATGGATGCGTTGAGCGCCTACGCGCCGGGCCCGGCGCGCACCATCGGTGAGGTCGAGCGTGCGGCATGGGCCGACGCGCTCGCGGGAGGGCTCGGCGACCTGGTCGAGCTGGCGAGCCGGGTGTGTGCGGCGGAGCTCGGACTCTCACCCCTCGATCCCGGCCCGACGCTTGCTGCGACGCGATGGGCGCACGCGACCGCGACGGATTGGCGCTCGATCGACGGGCTCTCCTCGCGGGAGGTGTGCGGACTCCGCTTCGCCGAGCAGTTCACCGTCGACGTCGCGTCGATCACCCCTGAACTACGGGCCGAGCTCTTCTCGGAGTTCGGGACCGGCGCCGGTGACTTCGCCGCCGTTCTCTTCGTCATGGACTTCCTCCCCCGCACTCGTGCCGGATTGGAAGCCCTCGTCGGGGAGAAGACCAGCGCGTGGCCGACGGCGGAGGCCGACGAGGTGCCGGGGATCTGGCAGGCACTCGATGCGTTCACCCGCTCGGTTCCTGCACTCGACACGCTCGACCCGGTCGTCACCGAGCTGGTGCGCCTGCGAGGCGCGAGTCAGCACCACTGCCGGCTCTGCGCGTCACTTCGGAGCAGGCCTGCACTGCTCGCCGGTGCCGAAGAATCGACCTTCGCCGCGCTCCTCGGCGACGACACCGGCGCCCTGAACCCGATCGAGCGAGCCGCGATCCGGTTCACCGACGCGATGATCTGGACGCCTGCGGCGATCCCCCCGGACGTCGTCGCCGCGTTGCGCGTGGAGCTCACCGAGGACCAGCGCGTCGAGCTCGTTCTCGACATCACCCGCAACGCGCTCAACAAGGTGGCCGTGGCACTCGCCGCCGACGCTCCCCACGTCGAGACCGGCGTCGAGATCTACGACGTCGACGCCGAGGGCAACCTGCTCTACGGACTCACCCTCGACTGAGCAACCGCGTCAGAGGCGACGTCAGATGAAGACGGCGTCGTCCGGCTCGTCGTCGGCCACCGTGCGCGAGCAGGTCGGGCAGTACCACCTGGCTTCGAGCGAAGTGCCGCATTCGCCGTGCAGCGGCGCCCGGGTGGCACCCCCCGATCGGGCTGCGCCCCACTCGGTCAGCAGACGGACCGCTCCGGCGAGCTCGTGCCCCGACGCGGTGAGCTGGTAGGCGTAGCGGGGTGGCCGGGTCGAATACGGCGTCGCCACGACGACGCCGAGGCCCTCCAGGTTCTTCAGGCGTTGGGAGAGCACGTTGGTCGCGATCCCGCCCAGCTCTTCTTGGAGCTGGTTGAAGCGGAGCGGCCCGGCGAACAGCGCGCTCGACGACGAGCAACGACCACCGGTCACCGATCCGGGTCAGGGCTGCGTCGAGTCCCTCGTCGGCTCCTGGCTGCTCGGATCCTGCCTGCACAGCGCCAGTTTCCCCCATCGCGATCACTGCAAGCCATGTTACTGGTAACTTGCAATTTGCAAGTGTGAGGAGGACGAGATGAGCTTCGAAGAGGAACTGCAGCAGATGGTGGCCGGCGTGGCCTCGGGGGTGGCCCCGAGCGTCGTCCGGATCGGACGAGGACCCGGGCCGCGGGGTCGGGTTCGTGGTGGCCGACGGGGCGGTGCTCACCAATGCCCACAACATCCGGGGCGCGGAGACCACGGTCACCTTCGCCGACGGTCGGCGTGAGGTCGGGGACGTCTCGGCGGTGGACGTCGACGGGGACCTCGCGGTCGTCCGGGTCGGGACGGGTGACGCGCCGACTCTGGCATGGAGTGAGACCGCGGCCGCGATCGGTTCACGCGGTCCTTTCGGTCACCGCAACCGCCGGAGCCGGCACCCGGGTGACGGTCGGAACGGTCTCCGCAGTCGAGCGCGCCTTCCGAGGACCGCGAGGACGTCGGATCACGGGCGGGATCGAGCACACCGCACCCCTCGCACGCGGCTCGTCCGGGAGCCCGGTGGTCGACTCGAAGGGTCGGCTGGTCGGCGTCAACACCCACCGGCTGGGCGAGGGCTTCTACATCGCCGTCTCCGCCGACGCCGAACTGCGCGGCCGGGTCGACGCACTCGTCCGAGGCGAGTCGCCCCGGCGGCCCTACCTCGGAGTCGCCCTCTACCCGCGTCCCGCAGCACGCCGGCTCCGAGCTTCCGTCGGTCTTCCCGAGCGCGACGGACTGCTGGTCCGCGAAGTCGACGAGGGGAGCCCGGCCGGACGGGCGGGTCTCCGAGAAGGCGACCTGCTCCTCCAGGCTTCGGGCACCCAGCTCCTCTCCCCCGACGATCTCTTCGGCGTGCTCGGAGGGCTCGCCGAGGGGCAGACTCTGAGCGTGCGGGTGCTGCGCGGAACCGAGGAGAGCGAGGTGGCGGTCTCCTTCGAGCAGCCCGACAACGGCCCGGGAGCCAAGAGCTCGGCATGACCGCCGACCGGCGGGAGGCCTCTTCTGCGGACGTGGCCGTCGTCGGCACCGGCTTCATCGGCGGCACACTCGGGAGAGCGCTCGCCCGCTCGGGCCGCGCGGGTCGTGTTCGGGTCGCGTCACCCCGCCGAGGACGACGTCGCCGGTGACACCTCGGCCACGGTGACATCGGTCGACGACGCGCTCGCCGCGGCCGATGTCGTCATCCTCGCGGTGCCGGCCGCTGCGGTCTCCGACCTGTCCGAGCAGTTCGGCGGCGCGCTCGCCGGCAAGCTGGTCATCGACGCGACCAACCGGATGGGCGGAACCGATTCGAACAGCCGGTCGGTGCTGCCGGACACCGTCCGCTATGCGAGGGCGTTCAACACGTTGGGCGGTGAGAACATGGCCGACCCGGTGTTCGACGGCGTCCGCGCCGACATGTTCTTCTCGGCGCCCGAGGAGGACCGCGGCACCGTCGAGAGGATCGTCGAGGGCGTCGGGCTCCGCCCGGTCTACGTCGGCGCCGACAAGGAGGACCTCGTCGACGCGCTCTTCTTCTTGTGGGTGGCGCTCGCGGTCGGTCAGGCCAGAGGACGCCGAATCGCGTTCCGCCTCCTCGAGGGCTGAGTCAGATCCCGGCGTCGTCGGGGACCGGGTAGGGCTCCGCGGGTAGTCCGGGCATCGGGTGGTCCCACCAGAGGGTCTCCTCCACCCGCTGGGTGATCCGCCACCCTTCGTTGAGCCGTGCCAGGTGGTCGTGGTACCACCCGCCCACGACGAACAGCCACGGCTCACCCTTGACGATCATCTGGTTCGGGTTGTGGAAGACCGACTTCGACCGTGCGGTTGCGCCTTCCGGATCGAGGGTGACCGCCCGGTTGACCACCAGGTGCTGGGTCCAGGTGAAGAGCCCGAGCACCTCGGAGAGCCACGTCCGTACTTCCGGGTAGGAGCCCCGGATGCCGCCCGCGGAGCGGTAGTCGAGCACCGCGTCGGGTGAGAAGACGTCGTCGAGCAGCGCCCACTCCCGAGTGTCGACCGCGGTGGCGTAACGAGTCAGCAGGTCGTCGATCTCGAGTCGATCGCGCAGTTCGGAGTCGTCGTCCATCGCGGTGAAGGTACTGCAGGGATGAGCAGCGCGCCTCAGCGCGCCCAGGCTCCCGTCAGGATGTTGCGCACTCCCCGCCGGATCGGGTGTGGCTGCTCCTCGGCAAGACGATTGAGGGCCACCTGCATCGAGCCGATCACCTGCGCGGCACACCGTCCCACGGTGAGCGAGTCCTCCGCCGCACCCGGGCCGAGCCCGGTCCACTCGATCGGCTCGAGGAACTCGACCGTGACCGACGAGGGCAACGGAATGGGCGGAGTGAGCACCGTGCTCGGACCGAGCGGGCCGAGCACGATCGGGAAGACGTCGAGGCGGAGCGCGCCGAGGCCGATCGCTCGGGCGAACCGCTCCCCGCGGGAAAGGACCACCACCGCCTCGTGACTTCCGTGGGCGATGACCGGCACGACCGGCACTCCCGCCCGGAGCGCGAGGCGCGCGAAGCCGGTGCGACCGCCGAAGTCGACGACGTGCCGGTCGCGCCAGGGCCGGCAGGCCTCCCAGTCGCCCCCCGGGTAGTCGAGGACCACTCCGCCTTCGCGGAGCAGCGCCTCGGCCCGGCCGCCTTTGGCCGGCACCGCGCCGATGCTCCGGAGGAAGGTACCGACCCCGGGCACCGCGAAGAGGAAGTCGTGAGCGAGCACGTGGAGCGGTACGTCGAGGCCGCGGCGCTCGAGGATCGCCAACCCGGCGATCCAGGCGTCGGGCATGTAGAAGAGGCAGTTGTGGTTGCCGACGACGAGTGCGGGGCCCTCCACGGGCACGTGCTCGATGCCCCGCACCTCGGGGGTGAAGTAGCGCGTGTAGGCACGCACCGGGCCGATCCACCGGTCGATGCTCGACCGGTCACGCGCCGACTCGTCCTCGCGGTGCTGCCGCTCGAGGAGGGGCGAGAGCCAGGTGAACGGGTTCGGGGAGCGGTTGCCCTCTGCGCCTCCCATCACCCCTCCGGGAAGAAACGGGTGAGGAACCGGCGGTTGGTCTCGAGGAGGGCGTCGGTGAGCTGCTCGGCAACCGGGTACTGCCCGACGAGCGGGTTGGCCACGAGGGCGCGGATCGTCGTCTCGCGGCTTCCGGACATGGCCGCTTGCACCGCCAGGCGCTCGTACGCCTTGCAGTGCTGGACCAGACCGGACATCTCCGGTGGGAGGGTGCGCTGCGACAACGGGTGGGCCCCTTCACGGTCGACGGTGCAGGGCACCTCGACGACCGCGTCGTCGGGGAGACCGGGTAACGCCGCGTCGTTTCGCACGTCGACCACCTGGACGTCCCCCGTCCCCGCGTGCAGCGACGCGATCAGGCGGACCGCGGCCTCCGAGTAGAAGGCGCCGCCGCGCCACGAGAGTTTCTCGGGCTTGGACACGAGGTTCGGATCCCGATACTCGGCGAGCAGCTCGGATTCGAGCTCGGCGACCACCTCGGCCCGCGACCGCCACTGCGGTGCCGACTGCTCGGCCAGGTTCTCGGCCAGTCGGTAGTAATAGTGCAGGTAGTAGGAGGGGAGCGCCCCGAGCAGCCGGAGAAGCCCGGCCGGCACGCCGCTCTCGAGCTCGAGCTCGGGCGCGAACCGCTCGAGCAGCTCGGGCATCCGGTCGACGCCGTCGACCACGGCCGACCGGGCCCAGGTCAGGTGGTTGAGGCCGACATGCTCGAGCTCGACGCGGTCGGGATCGACTCCGAGATAGTGACCCACACGGCGCTGGACGAAGATCGCCACGTTGCAGAGCCCGACGGCGCGGTGGCCTTCGTCGAGGAGCGACTGGGTCACGATGCCGACCGGATTGGTGAAGTCCACCAGCCACGCCCCCGGCGCTGCGTGGCGAGCGGTCTCCTCGGCGATCTCGAGCACCACCGGCACCGTGCGCAACGCCTTGGCCAGGCCGCCCGGGCCGGTGGTCTCCTGCCCCAGGCAGCCGTAACCGACCGGGACGGTCTCGTCGGTGTGCCGCGCGGCCTGTCCTCCGACACGCAACTGCACGACGACGAAGTCGGCCCCGTCGATCGCCCGTCGCCGGTCCGCGGTCGTGACCAGTTGGCCTTTCCAGCCGTGTTCGGCGAGGATGCGGCCGGCAAGTCCACCGACGGCCTCCAAGCGGTCGGGGTCGGGGTCGAGGAGCACCAGCTCGTCGACGACCAACCGGTCCTCGTGCGCGCAGAGCGAGTCGACCAGCTCGGGGGTGTAGGTGCTCCCCCCTCCGACGACGGCGACCTTGGTCCCCACGGCGTCAGGCGAGCGACGAGCGGAGGGGTGGCCGGATCCGACGAGGAAAGCCCATCACCTGCCGAACGTAACATCATCGGGTGGCGACCACTCCTCCGCTCTCGTGACCGGATCGCGTGACACCCCGGCCCTGCTCGCGGTCGACGGCGGAGCGTCGAAGACCGACGTCTGGCTCGTCGGTGCCGACGGCACCGTGCTCGGGGCGGCCCGCGGTGAGGGATCCAATCATCAGTTCTCCGGGATGGACGGCGCGCTGGACGCGCTCGGCGCGACCATCGACGCCGCGCTCGTCGCGTCGGGCAGGTCGGCCGGCACGCGCCCCGCGGCACTGACCGGGGTGTACTGCCTGGCGGGCGTGGATCTGCCGGTCGATCTCGAACGGCTGGCACCGGCGATCGCTGCACGAGGATGGAGCAACGTCGACCTCCTCCACAACGACACCATGCCGGTGCTCCGGGCCGGCGCGCAGTCGGGCTGGGGCGTCGGGGTGGTCTGCGGATCCGGGCTCAACTGCGTCGGCCTCGGCCGCGACGGGTCGGTGGTGCGCTTCCCGTCGCTCGCCGAGCTCTCGGGCGATTTCGCGGCCGGCGGATCGTGGCTCGGTGTCCGGGCCCTCGGCCTCGCCTTGCGTTCGCGCGACGGACGCGGCGGACCGACAGTGCTGGCCACCGCGGTGCCCGCCCAATTCGGACTCCCCGATCCCGAATCGGTCCTCACCGCGGTCTACACAGGTTCGCTCGAGTACGGCCGGCTCTTCGAGCTGGCCAAGGTGTGCCTCGACGCCGCGGCAAAGGGCGACGACGCGGCGGCGGGTGCGGTCGGCTTCCTCGCCGAGGAGATCGTGGCGATGGGCGCCGCCACGGTCGAGCGTCTCGGCGCGACCGACGAGCCGATCGAGATCGTGCTCGGTGGTGGGCTCTTCGACAGCGAACATTCCGTCCTCCGTGACCCGGTCGAGGAGGGGGTCCGCCGGGTCGCATCGAAGGCGCGCTTCCGCCGGCTCGAAGGACCGCCGGTGCTCGGCGCGGCGCTGCTCGGACTCGACGCCAGTGGCGCAGACGCTCGCACAGAGGTCCGCCTGCGGGAGACGGCCCCGACAGCTAGCTCGGACGCGGTCCCCTCCTGAGGACAGCCGTCGAGAAACTCAGCTCCACGCGACGCTCACTCGCAAGGATGCGAGCGACTGGCTGACTCTCCGAAACATTGCACCATCGGTCCCACGGATCTGCAGCTTGCGAGCGTCCATGACGATCTCGGCATGTCCGTCCCTGGCCAATCGTTCGATCGTCCCGACCAGGCACGGCGCGGTCCGGTCGTCGAGGGTTCCCTCCGCAGTCACCTGCACCAGATCGCCATCACCGTCGACCCAGAGCTCCAAGTCCGGGTTCATCTTCCAGTCCGGGTTCATCTTCCAGTCCGGGCCGTCGGCGTGCGCAGTACGGCCGAGCTCGAGCGTCCTCGTCGATCGCGCCGTCATCGACCGCGCCCTCTCATCCGCTCGATCTCGCGCTCGATCTCGCCCTCCGAAATCGGCCTGTTGCGGTACACCCTCCACGCCCGGGCACCCATGATCAGGACCCAGGCAACCAGCGGGTAGACGATCCAGAAGTTCCACACGTTGGGGATACCCGAGCTCTGGCTGAAGCCTCCGGTGGGCCAACCGCCGGCGTTGTGGTACTCGGAGGCTGCCCACACCAGCACCAGCAGGAACATGGCGACGCCGGAAACGACGAGCTCGACGTGGAAGTGGCGCCTCTGCCCGATCCGTCGAATGGCCTGTTGGCGCAGTTGCTCCTCGCCGTCGCTTTGCGGGCTCGGCGCCTCTTCGTCTTCCTCTTCCGATGACGATCGCAGATCCTGGAGGACGGGTCCCATGTCGACACCTCCCGTCATCTGATGGTTCCCACATACAGCTTTCCCGCGACGCAGCAGACCTACTACGTAGGAAGGTCACATCTCGAGAGATTCGGAACCGTTACCCGGGTCCGTTTCGGAGGGGCACCGACCACACGAGCCGCGTGCCGCCCTCCTCACCCGGATGGATCTCGAAGGTGCCCTCGAGCTTTTTCGCGCGATCACGCATGTTCTCCAGACCGAGCCCGGACCCGGCAAGAGGGAGGTCGATTCCGCCCCCGTCGTCGATCACTTCGAGTGTCACCCGATCGTCGACCGCCAGCTTGACCGCATACCGGGTCGCGCCCGAGTGCTTTCCGGCATTGGACAAGCCTTCTCGCACGACCGCCAGGACGTGGTCGCCGACCACCTGAGGCACCTCGTTGTCCACGGGCCCGGAGAAGCTCACTTCGGGTCGGGATCCAAGGATCGGGGCCATCTCCTCCACCAGTTGAACCACGCCTTGTCGCAAACCACCGGGGAGAACCGGTTCACCCAACTCGAAGATCGCGGATCGGATTTCGGTGATCGTGGCGTCGAGATCATCGATTGCACGAGTGATTCGTTCGATCACCAGGTCGCGCTCCGGCAATCTCGTCGCTCCCTGCAAGCCGATCCCGACCGCGTACACCCGCTGAACGACCCGATCGTGGAGATCCCTCGCAATCCGCTCCCGATCATCGAGAACGCTCATCAGCCGGACCCGATCGTGGAGCCGATTGTTCTCGATGGCGATGCCGGCCGCGAGTGCCAAGGCCTCGGCGAGAGCCTCGTCCTCGTCGGTGAATCCGGTGTCGCCCGTCCTGTCGGTCAAGTAGAGGTTGCCGTAGACCTCGTCTCGGACACGGACGGGAACACCCAAGAACGAGGTCATCCGAGGATGGTGCGGCGGAAACCCGTAGCGATCGGGAGAATCCTCCAAATTGGACAAGCGAAGCGGCCTCGGTTCGGTGATCAGAAGTCCGAGGACGCCCCTCCCGGTCGGCCGCTCCCCGATCCGAGCCTCCTCGTCCTCGGTGAGCCCGACCGTGATGAATTGCTCGAGTCCTGTCCGGGTCGTGTTGAGGACACCGAGCGCGGCGAAGCGGGCCTCCACGAGCGACTTGGCCTCCTCGACCAGGTGCCGCAGCAGCTCTGGAAGATCGACGTCCGCGGAGATCATCAGTACTGCCGCGATCAGCCGCCGCAGCTTCTCCGGGTCGTTGACGCGGGTGTACGGCACCTCTCGGATCGTAGGGCCTGGTCCATCGGCTGCACCGGGCGCCTTCTGCTGCTCCTGACGCTGGCAGAATGGAGCAGTGACCATTCGGGTGTTCCTTCTCGACGACCACGAACTGGTGAGAGAAGGCATCCGCGCCCTTCTGGAGAGTGACGATCAGATCGAGGTGGTCGGTGAGGCGTCCACGGCGGCCGAGGCTCTGGCCCGGGCGCCGCTGGCCAAGCCCGACGTAGCGATTCTCGATGTCCGGCTCGAGGAAGGAAGCGGCATCGAGGTCTGCCGCGAGCTGCGCTCTGCCTCGCCCGACCTGATCTGTCTCATGCTCACGAGTTTCGCCGACGACGAGGCGTTGTACGCGAGCGTCATGGCAGGAGCTGCCGGCTACGTGCTCAAGCAGATCAAGTCACGAGATCTGATCGAAGACGTGAAGAAGGTCGCGAGCGGTGCCTCGTTGATGGACCCGCGGGCCGTCGCCCGGGTGGTGGAGCGTATCGCCAACCCCCCGAAGACCGAGCAGGCTCGGTCCTCGCTCTCCCCGCAGGAGGGCAGGATCCTCGACCTCATCGCGGACGGAAAGACCAACAGGCAGATTGCCGACACGATGTTCCTCTCCGAGAACACCGTGAAGAACTACGTCACCACCTTGTTGCGCAAGCTCAAGATGACCAGCCGAACCGAAGCGGCCATCTACGCCACGAAGCTTCGGTCAGGCCAGTAGCAGGGCGACGCTCTCAACCGATCCGTCGCTGGACCACCAGGGCACGGAGATCGATTCCCCGACCCGCCAAGGCCGCCTCGAGCCGATGCCGTTCCACCGCCGGCTGGACGTAGCGCCCCGAGTTCCACTTCGATCTCGTAGGCGGAAGCGAGCTTCATCAAAGCGCGGTCGTAGGCGACCTGGGCCGCGAGGGCGGCGTCGGCTGCCCTCGCCGGCCTTGTCCGCGGGTGAGGGCAGCGCCACGAGACAAGCGAGCACGTAGTCAAGGAGATCATCTTCGCCAAGGTCCGCGACCCACGTCTCCAACGCGCCCGACAGAACCTCCACGTACATACTCACTCTGTCGATTCTGTAGCCGAGCACGGGGACCCAACTAGGGAGAATCGTCCTTTCCGAGGCGATCACCTTCGTCGAGGGCCCGAATAGGTACCTTGGTCCCTATTCGAACGTAGCTAGCTCCCATGGAATCGCTGTCCGGAGCGGTCTTGGATGGCCTAACCAGGAGAGGAGGTTCGCGGTATGACCCATTGGCTCTTGCCGTTGACATGGACCCTCGGCCTCGTCGACCTCAACCACACCGGTCACTACGTCCACTGGGGGTTCATCCAGATCTCCGTGGCGAACCTCGTCGTCATCGGTCTCATGGTGGTCGTCTTCGTCGCGGCCATCCTGATCCCTTTCAAGAGGCCAGGAGGGGGCCGGTCATGACCATCGAGACCGACACCTCTGCGAGCGTGGCCGAGGAGCACCCGGAGGACGCCGACCAACTCACCGCCAAACTCCGACGGGCCGCGGTCGACGCACTGCCGCCGCAGCGCCTGATGCCGGACCGCCAGCCGGCCTACGTCGCGTCGTGGATCTACGTGTTCGGCGTCCTCACCATCTCGGCCCTCGTCGTCGTGATCCTCTCGGGCCTGGTGCTCTCGGTGATGGGACCTTCGTGGTGGCACGAGTCGTCGGTCGGGCTCTTCACCAACTCGATCCACCTCTGGAGTGTGGAGGTCTTCTTCTTCTGCATGGTGATCCACCTCTGGGGCAAGTTCTTCATGGCTGCCTGGCGAGGAAAGCGCCGGGCCACTTGGATCACCGGGGTCGTCTCGTTCGTCGTGTCGGTGGGGGCCGCCTTCACCGGTTACCTGTCCCAACAGAACTTCGATTCGCAGTGGATCAGCACACAGGCGAAGGACGGGATCAACGCGACTGGCGCAGGAGCGATCTTCAACGTGACCAACTTCGGCCAGATGCTGATGTGGCACATCGTGCTCCTCCCTCTCGCGGTGGTCGTCCTGGTCGGGATCCACGTGCTCCTGGTGCGTCGCCGTGGTGTCGTACCCCCCTTCGCAGGGCCGGGTGAGCACGTCGAACCGGGGATCCACTCCGATGCCCACGTGCCGGAGGCCGCGACCGCCGCACCCGTCGACGCACCCACGGCGCCCGAGGCCGGGACGTGAGCGCAACGCAACCTCCGAAGGACCGCGCCATGTGAAGGTCCGGCGGTTCAAGCCCGACCGCGACGTCGAGGAGTGGCACGGACCGTACGTGCCCTACGACATCGTCAAGGAGTTCCTGGTCGCGTTGGTGGTCGTCGTGATCGTCGTCGTCGGGTTGGCGATCGTCTTTTCCTCGCCTGACGAAAAGCCGGTCACGATCAAGTCGTGGTCGACGACGAACCCGATCGACTTCGCCCAGACCGCAATCACCGAGCTCGACGGCACGAGCGCCACCGCGACCTACGGGCCCCCGTACAACGACAACGGCAGCCCCCAGTCGATCGGTCCGTTCTCACCGGCCAATTGGCTCGGGGTGACCCACCCGATCGACACCGCCAACGACTACGTCATCGCACCTCTCCGGACCCTGCCCGATCGACCGGACCTCGACGCCGCCGTCAACCGGTACACCGCCGCCTCGACCGACCAGCAGCAGAAATGGACCTCTGCCTACGAGAAGGCCATCGCTAGCTCCGATGCGGCCTTCACCGACGGCACGCTGCACCTGCCGGCCGGCGGCTACGGGCCGGTCGGTCCGATGATCGAAGGACTGACGTCGATGGCTCGGTCCGGGGCACTCGACGGCGCGTTGATCTCCAGCCACCAGTTCTACGGGACCGACTACACGAAGCCGCTCTTGTTCATCGCCGACGGCACCTACCTGGCCGACCTGGCCCAGAACCAGCATCTGTCGGGGGACCAGTGGGGGATGATGAACGAGACCGGCAACTACCCGGGGCAGGCGTGGCTCTGGCTCTACACGCTCTGGTACCAGGTCCCCCCCATGAAGACCTCCGCCAACGCCGACCTGCAGGTGTGGGCCATCATGGTGGTGCTCACCCTCGGGTTGGCTCTGCTCCCCTTCATTCCCGGTCTCCGCTCGATCCCCCGCTGGACCCGCGTCTACCGGCTCATCTGGCGGCAGCACTACCGCGAGCTCTCTGCGGGTTCCTCGACGCGCGATCGGTCGCCTCCGTCGGCACCTACTGCTCCCCCCTCGGTGACCGCGACCACCTGACTGCACGCAGGGTCGCTGTCGCGGCTGGAGCACCTCAGCCGGCGGCCGCCCGGGCCTCGGCGAGCAGTTTGTCGTCGTCGGCCAGCAACGAGGCCGCCAATCGGTGGATGAGCTCGATCACTTCAGGATGGTCCTCCGGATTCCACCCCTCGAGCAGGTCGGTCATCGAGGCGCGCCGCGCCTCGGTCAATCGCTCGATCGCGTCGGTGCCCGAAGGGGTCAGCACGAGCGTGCACCCGTCGCCGTCGGGATTCACCTCCTCCACCAACCGGTCACGCACCAACGAGTGCACACCGGGTTCGATGCGCTCCTCCGGCACGCCGAGCTTCGAGCTCAACCCCTCGAGGGTGCACTCACCGGTCTCCGCCAATCGGTAGAGCGTCCAGGTCTCCCGCGGTTCGAGTTGGAGGCCGGCACGGCCGGCCAACGTCTCGTAGAGCTCACCTCGGTTCTCGCGGCTGGCCACGCGCTCGAGGATCCGCTGGACCTCCCCGAGCGAGGTGCGCGGCTCGGGAACTCCGAGATGCTCGGCCGGCTCCGAGGTCCGGATCGACCGGCGCAACTCGACCTCCGGCAAGGTCCAGCTGAGCGCGAACGCGACCAGACCGATCGGGACGCCGATCAGGAAGACCGTCTGGATGGTCTGGGCGATGCCGGTGATCACTCCGACGTGCACCGCTGGTGGAAGGTGCTGGATCGCAGAGGGATTCTCGGCGTTCAGGCTGAACCCGTGCGGCGCGCTGGTCAGATGCAGCGCGCGGAGGATGTTGGTCACCACCAAATTGGCGTAGATGGCTCCGAACACCGCCGTGCCGAAGGAGCCTCCGATCATACGGAAGAAGGTGGTCCCCGAGGTTGCGGTTCCGAGCTCCTCGTAGGGCACCGCGTTCTGGACCGCCACCACCAGGACCTGCATCACGAGGCCCAGCCCGAACCCGAAGATGGCCATGTATCCCGCGATGACCCACGATCCGGTGACCACCCCGATGGTGGACATGAGGTAGAGACCGAGCGTCATCAACGCGGTCCCGACGACCGGAAAGATCTTGTACCGCCCCCACCGGCTCACCAGCTGGCCCGACCCGATCGACGCGACCAGGAGCCCGCCCATCAAGGGGAAGAGCCGCACCCCCGAGTCGATCGGCGAGACCCCTTTGACCTCCTGGAAGAAGAGAGGGAGGAAGGTCAACGCGCCGAACATGGCGAAACCGACCACGAATCCGATCGCGCTGGACGCGCCGAAGACCGCGTTGCGGAAGAGGTTGAGCGGGATGACCGGCTCGGCCGCTCGGCGCTCGGCGAAGAGGAAGGCGACCGTGAAGACCACCCCGGCGATCGCCAGTGCCACCATCTCCGGTGAACCCCAGGGGTAGGTCACCCCGCCGAGGCTGGTGAAGAGGACCAGGCAGGTCGCGGCGAGTGCCAGGAATGCAGTCCCGAGGTAGTCGATCACCCGGTGAGCCCGGCTGAGTGTCCCCGGGAGTGCGACCGCGGTCACCGCGAGGGCGACCGCGCCGATCGGGATGTTGATGTAGAAGATCCAGCGCCAGCCCAGGGTGTCGACGAAGAAGCCGCCGATCACTGGGCCGATCACCGTGGTGACTCCGAACATCGCCGTGAACAGGCCGATGTACTTGCCCCGTTCGCGGGGGGAAACCACGTCGCCGACGATGGTCTGCGCGCCGATCATCAGTCCGCCCCCTCCGAGACCCTGCAGCGCACGGAAGATGATCAACTCGACCATCGACTGGCTGAGCCCCGAGAGCGCGGAGCCGACCAGGAAGATGACGATCGCGGCCTGGAAGAAGAACTTGCGCCCGTACTGGTCGCCGAGCTTCCCCCAGAGCGGTGTCGAGACCGTCGACGCCAAGAGGTAGGAGGTCACCACCCAGCTCAGGTGAGAGGCGCCATGCAGGTCGCCGACGATGGTCGGCAGCGCGGTCGAGACCACCGTCTGGTCGAGGGCGGCGAGGAACATGCCGAGCAGGAGCGCCCCGATGATCACGAGGACCCGCCGGTGAGGGAGCGCCGGCGTCGCGGAAGGCGGCTCGGGAGGTGCCGTCGCCAACGCCTCGGCCATCCATGCCTCCCCCACTCGTGGGCGGTGTCCACCCCCGACTCTTCCGACCCGCCGCTCCGCAGTCTACGAACTCGGCGATGCCCTCCTGGCTGTCCGGATCGCCGAGGAAAACCCTTCGGTCGCGATCCGCGCGAGCCTTGCTGGGTAAGCGGAAGGCGGACCGCGAAGATGTGATCGCCGGAGGACGAGATGGGTCTCGAGGTCGGACGCAGGACGCTCGGAGGTGCGGCGCGGCGAGCGGCGGCCGAGCACCGCCCCCTTCCCTACGTGGTGATCGTCGGCGGCGGACTCTCCGGCCTCGCGATGGGCATGCAGCTGCTCCGGTCGGGCGTCGAGACGCTTCACCATCGTGGAGCGGTCCGACGGTGTCGGCGGCACCTGGCGCGACAACACCTACCCGGGGTGCAGCTGCGACGTGCCGTCGCACCTCTACTCGTTCTCTTTCGCGCCGAAGACCGACTGGAGTCGCCGGTTCGCCGAGCAGCCCGAGATCCTGGGGTATGCGCAACGGTGTGTCGAGGAGTTCGGGCTCGGCTCCCGTTTGCGTCTCGGCACGACGGTCACCGCGGCGCGGTTCGACGACGACCGGGGTGAGTGGGCCCTCGAGCTGGCACCGCGTGAGGGGCCGTCCGAGGTGCTGCACGCCGACGCGGTGATCTTCGCCTGCGGACAGCTCAACGTCCCCCACGTGCCCGCGCTGCCGGGGCTGGGATCGTTCGAAGGGCCCATGTGGCACTCGGCCCGGTGGGACCACGACTGCGACGTGGCCGGCAAACGCGTCGCGGTGGTCGGCAACGGCGCGAGCGCGATCCAGTTCGTACCGCTCCTGGCCGAAGCCTGCGACGGCCTCGTCGTGTTCGAGCGCAGTCCGAACTACGTGGTGCCGAAGAAGGACCGCGTGTACCGCCCGGCAGAGCGTCGGCTCCTCGAGCGGTCGCGGATCCTCGAGCGGGCCTATCGCTGGTCGATCTACTGGCGACTGGAGGTGAGGTGGCTCTTCTTCCGCCGGGACAGCCGTGCTTCCCGCGCGCTGAGCCGACTCGTCGCGAAGGCGATCCGAGACGAGGTGGTGTCCGAACGGCTCCCGGAAGAAGCGATCGTGCCCGACTACCCCATCGGCTGCAAACGGATCCTTCTCTCGAGCGACTGGTATCCGGCGATCAGCCGACCCGACGTCCGTTTGGTCGACCAACCCATCGACCATGTCGAGCCCGATGCGGTGGTGACCAACGACGGTGTGCGCCACCGCGCGGATGTGCTCGTCTTCGCAACGGGCTTCGAGTCGACCGACTTCCTCGGCCACCTACCGGTCGCCGGACGAAACGGACGGACCCTCCGCGAGGAGTGGGCCGAAGGCGCACGGGCCTATCTCGGAACCGCGGTGCCCGACTTCCCGAACTGCTATCTCCTCTACGGACCGAACACCAACCTCGGTCACAATTCGATCCTCTTCATGGTCGAGCGCCAGATCAATCTCATCCTCCAAGCGCTCGCGGTACAGACCCGCGCCATGGGAGCTACGTCGGCCCCCCTCGTCGCCGTCGGGCGGGACGCGTACGAAGAGGAGGATCGGCGCAAGCAGGGAATGATGACGAGGACTCCGTGGGTCGCGGCGTGCCACAACTGGTACAAGAACGCAGCGGGCCGGGTGACCAACAACTGGCCGACCTGGACCGTCCGCTACTGGCTGGACACGCTCCGACTGCGTCGCTCCGATCTCGGGGTCACCGGACGGGTGCCCCTCGGTCCCGAGGCAGCTCGCTCCGCCGGTCAGGAACCGATGTGCTCAGCGGGGACGGTCCCGAGCCGACCGGCCTGATAGTCCTCGAAGGCCTGGGCGATCTCCTCCTTGGTGTTCATCACGAAGGGGCCGTACGCGTAGACCGGCTCGCCGATCGGACGACCACCGAGCACGAGCACGTCGAGCTCCGGCGTGACCGCGATTCCTGCGTGGCTGCCGCCGCCACCCTGATCGAGCCGCCGTCACCGAAGACCACGAGTTGCCCGGTGGAGATCGGTCGGGCCTCCTCGCCCACCGTTCCATTGCCGCCGAGCACGTAGATCGAGCGCGTTGAACTCCTCGGGCCAGGGAAGGGTGACTTGCGCGCCGGGGGCGAGGGTGAGGTGGGCCATGGCCATCGGCGAGTGGGTTGCTCCCGGACCCTTGTGTCCGTCGAGATCGCCCGCGATGAGCCGGATGAGCGCGCCACCGTCGGGTGACGAGAGCAGTTCGATGTTGCCGGCGCCGATGTCCTGGTAGCGCGGCGAGATCATCTTGTCGACCCGAGGCAGGTTGACCCAGAGCTGGATGCCGTGAAAGAGCCCTCCCGACGCGACCAGTTCCTCCGGCGGCGCCTCGATGTGCAGGATGCCGCCGCCCGCGGTCATCCACTGGGTGTCCCCGTTGGTGATCAACCCACCGCCACCGATCGAATCTTGGTGCTGGAAGGTCCCGTCGATCATGTAGGTCACCGTCTCGAAACCGCGGTGCGGATGCCACGGCGTGCCCTTGGGCTCGCCCGGCGCGTACTCGACCTCACCCATCTGGTCCATGTGGATGAAGGGGTCGAGCAGGTGCTGGGGCACCCCCGCGAAGGCGCGGCGCACCGGAAACCCCTCCCCCTCGAAACCGGCCGGTGCGGTCGTGACCGACACCACCGGCCTCGCGGTCGTGGTGGCGCGGTCGACCGTGCGGATCTTCGGGAGTGCGCTGACGTCGTCGACACTGATTGCGGGCATCTGCCCACCTCCTCTTTCGCAGGGTCACCGTGCCTTCTGCTCGGTTGGCCTCGTCGATTCAGTGCCCACCCTGCACTCTGTGGAACAATACTTGTGCTCGCAACATTCCCCGGAGAGACGGCGTTGCGGGTCGGGCGGGCGGTGACTTTCTCATGATTCGCCCATCGTGTGCCGAATTCAAAATTCCAGCAGGTACGCTTTGCACAGCATCGACACAGGAGAGGCCAGGTGATCCGGCCACGCGGCGGAACCACTCGCCGACGCGACGATCAGCAGGAGCAGGCGATCGCCACCATCGTGGAGATCGGCAAGCGCCTCCGGACCGCACGTGAGGAGCGTGGACTCTCCCTGCTGGCCGTGCACGACCGGCTGAGCCGGCCGATCACCCAGCTCGAGGCGTTGGAGAGCGGCGACCTGGCCAGCCTGCCCGACCAGGCGCTCGCCATCTCCACCCTGCGGCGGTACGCCACTTTTCTCGGGCTCGACGGCGACTCGCTCGCCCTCAAGATGATCGACGCCTGGTCGGCGTCGCCCTACGCGTCGCTGCAAGCCGGCGCCCCGGTGGCCAACGTGGTCGCCGCGGTGACGACGGGACCCGACCACCTGCGGGCCTTCACCCAGACCGGCAAGGTCCCGAAGGTCGGAGGCCGCTCCACCTCGCCGACCGGCACGGGGCCGAACGCCCACGAAGTCACCACCGGTCCGCCGACCGGCACCTTCCCCGTCGTGCCCCGTCGCGAGCTACGGCACAGCAGGAGGGCGGTCGCCCGGGCCCGGCGCCAGCTCCGGGCACCCCGGTCGCTCAAGTTCGTCACCTGGCTGGCGTGCATCCTCGTCCTCGCCGCCCTGGTCGGGCTCGGGATCCGTCAGTGGCACCCGCAGTGGTTGGCGAGCTCCCACATCCTCCGGGTCGTCGAGCCGGGCTCGCAGAACCCACACCCGGCAGTGACGCCGTCGGGACCACCGACGCAGCCGGCCTCGGCGACGCAGGCCCCAAAGACGACCGCACCAGCCGCACACCACCATCAGACGAGCGCGGTCGAGCTCGCGCTCGCGGGTCCGACCGGGGAGGCCTACTCGGTCAACACGTCCCACTTCACCGTCAACGTCGCGACCTCGGGTCCGTGCTGGGTCCAGATCACCAATTCGCAGTCGTCGATCCCTCTGGTCAGCTCCGTGCAGCCCGCCGGTAAATCGCTCTCCGAAACGGCAAAGGGGACCATGACCGTCGAGCTCGGGTCGTCGTCGGTGCTCGTCGGGATCTCCATCAAAGGCAAGACGGTCTTCCTCGCGACTCCCCACGTGGTGCCCTTCACCTACACCTTCGTGCCGCCTTCGTGATCTGACCGATTGCTCGGTCGGGCACCGCGCGGGCGCGGCTCTGCCCGAACCGCCGCAGCGGTGGCGTTGGTAGCGTGGCGCCGTACGCCGACCAGGAGGGTGGCCCATGGCGCGAGCACGCACGGCAGCGGGCGCGACCTCCACGCTCTCCGAGTTGCGTCCGATCGAGGACGAACTCGTAGGCCATCGTCGGCGTCACCCACGTCGATCGTGGTCCCGCCGTTCGCGAAGAGGACACCCACGACGAAGCCCTCGGCGGGCTCATCGGCCACCCGCGTGCCGTGGTGCGGCCGGCCAGTACCTCGGAGGTCGCGGCGATCGTGGCCGCTGCGGCCGCACGGCACGTGCCGCTCACCCCGCGTGGCTCGGGAACCGGGATGTCCGGTGCGTGCGTCCCGGTCGACGGTGGCATCGTCGTCTCCTTCGAGCGGATGAACCACATCGTCGAGATCGACCTCGACAACCACGTCGCCGTCGTCGAACCGGGGGTCACCCTCGCCGAGCTCGACGCGGCGCTGGCGCCGCACGGCCTCGTCTACCCGGTCTTCCCTGGCGAGCAGTCGGCGAGCCTCGGGGGCAACGTGGCGACCAATGCCGGAGGCATGCGAGCCGTCAAGTACGGCGTGACCCGCCATCACGTGCTCGGCGTCGAAGCGGTGCTCGGGACCGGTGAAGTGATCTCCGCGGGCGGAAAGTTCGTGAAGTCGACCAGCGGTTACGACCTCACCCAGCTGGTGATCGGCTCGGAGGGCACGCTCGCGCTGGTCACGCGGGCCATCTTGCGTCTCCACCCCCGACCTGAGCACCAGGTCACCCTCCTCGCGCCCTTCGCGACCCTGGCGGAGATCACCGCGTCGGTGCCGCCGATCGTCGCGAGCGGACTCGATCCGCTGATGGTCGAGTACCTCGACCAGGTGACCATGGCCTCGGTCACCGCCAACGCGTCGGTCGAGCTCGGAATCCCCGAGGACGTCGCGGCACGCGGCGCTCGCCTACCTGGTGGTGGTCGTCGAGAGCCACCGGAGCGACCGGCTCGAAGAGGACGCCCAAGCGCTCGCCGAGCTGATCGAACACCTCGGCGCCCTCGACGTCTACGTCCTGCCGTCCCAGGCCGGCACCCGGATGATCCAGGCCCGCGAGCGCGCGTTCTGGGCGGCGAAGGCCGCCGGCGCGGACGACATCGTCGACGTCGTCGTGCCGCGGGCGTCGCTCCCCGCCTTCCTCGACGCGGTCGGCGCGCAGGCCGCGGCCGCGTCGGCCTTGGTGGTCGGCTGCGGGCACGCCGCCGACGGCAACGTCCATCTCTCGGTCTGGCAGGCCGATGCCGAGGTCCGCCATCGGCTGCTGCACGAGATCATCGCGACCGGTTGTGCGATGGGCGGAGCCGTCTCGGGTGAGCACGGCATCGGCATCCAGAAGCGCCCGTACTTCATCGAGCTCGAGGACCCGGTCAAGCTGGCCCTGATGCGCCGGATCAAAGAGGCCTTCGACCCCGAGGGGATCCTCAATCCCGGGACCATCTTCGACCCCGCCACGGACGCTGAAGCCTCCGCAGACGAGCGGTGGGTGTCCCGATGAACGGCGCACAGGGCCTGATCCGCACCCTGGTCGACCACCAGGTCGACACCTGCTTCATGAACCCGGGCACCTCCGAGATGCACTTCGTCGCGGCGCTCGACGACGTGCCGGCGATGCGCAGCGTCCTCGCGCTCTTCGAGGGCGTGGCCACCGGCGCGGCGGACGGCTACGCGCGGGTCGCCGGGAGACCTGCGGCCACCTTGCTCCACCTCGGGCCCGGCCTCGGCAACGGCCTCGCCAACCTGCACAACGCTCGGCGCGCCCACAGCCCCGTCGTCAACATCGTCGGCGACCATGCGGTGTACCACCGCCAGTACGACGCACAGCTCCAGTCGGACATCGAGACCGTGGCGCGCAACGTCTCGTCGTGGGTCCTCACGTCGGAGTCGACCGCGGATCTGAGCAAGGACGCGATCGCCGCGCTGTCCGCCGCTGTCGGGCCGCCCGGCTCGGTCGCCACCTTGATCCTCCCCGCCGACGTGTCGTGGTCCGAAGGGGGCGCGGTCGTGCACGGTGCCGACCGCGGGACCCAGCCGCTCCCCCACGGGACACCACCCGACGAAGAGGTGCTCACCACGGCCGCCGCGGCGCTCCGCTCGGGGGAGCCATGCGCCATCCTGATCGGTGGACGAAGCTGTTCGGGATCCAGTCTCTGCACCGCGGCCGACATCGCAGCCGCCACCGGGGCCAAGTTCCTCGCCGAGACGTTCCCCGCGCGCCTCGAGCGTGGCGCGGGTCGCCCACCCGTCGAGCGTCTGGCCTACCTCGCCGAGTTCACCGCCATGCAGCTCGAGGGCATCTCGCATCTGGTGCTGCTCGACGCCCGCTCCCCGGTCTCCTTCTTCGCCTATCCCGGAAAGGAGAGCGACCTCGTTCCCGAGGGCTGCACCGTGCACACCGTGGCCGACGCGGGCACCGACGTCGGAGCAGCGATCGCCGAACTCGCCGAGATGCTGCACGTCCGGATCGGCACCGCACCTCGTCAGGAGGTCGCCGTTCCGACTCGACCCACCGGTCCGCTCACCGCGAGGAGCGTCTGTGAAGCGCTCGGCGCGCTCCTTCCCGAGGGTGCCATCGTCTCGGACGAGGGCAACACCGCCGGCCTCTTCGCCCCGGGGGCGACCGCCGGATCTCCGCCGCACGACTGGCTCTGCCTGACCGGCGGCGCAATCGGCCAGGGCCTGCCGGTCGCGGTCGGTGCCGCGGTGGCCGCGCCGGACCGACGGGTGATCGCCCTCGAGGCCGACGGCAGCGCGCTGTACACGCTGCAGTCGTGGTGGACGATGGCGCGGGCCGGACTCGACGTGACCACCGTCCTCCTCAACAACCACTCCTACGCGGTGCTCAACATGGAGCTCGACCGAGTCGGTGCGGACGCGCCCGGGCCACGGGCCCGCGAGATGCTCGACCTCGGTCATCCTTCGATCGACTACGTCCACCTGGCGACCGGCCTCGGGCTCCACGCGGCCCGAGCGGAGACCGCGGAGGCGTTCGTGGAGGAGTTGTCCCGAGCGCTCGCCACGCCGGGACCGAACCTGGTGGAGGCGGCGGTTCCCTCTCTGCTCTGAGTTCGGCTATGGTCCGATCCGCACCGGTCGGTCACGGAGCCCGCGCTGCTACCATCGCCCGCACCCGCGACCGCCCGGAGGAAAGACGGTGGCACCCGAGGCTGACAGCGAGCGCCCGATCCCCGAAGCCAGGGGGGACGTGGCGGCCGGAGGGGCCTCGTGGCGGCTCGGGATCACCACCCCGGTGCTCACCTTGCTCCCCGACGGCCACGCCGAATGGGAGGTCGACGGTTCGATCGACGACGTCGCGGCGATCGCCCGCCTCGCCGAATCACTCGGCTACGACCACCTGACCTGCAGCGAGCACGTGATCGTGCCGGCCGACGTCGCGCCGGCCCGCGGCAGCCGTTACTACGACCCGCTGGCGACCTTCGGCTACCTCGCCGCCCAGACCACTTCGCTCAAGTTCGCGACCAACGTGCTGGTGCTCGGCTACCACCACCCTCTCGAGATCGCGAAGCGGTACGGGACCCTCGACCGCATCTCCGGTGGACGGCTCATCCTCGGGCTCGGCGTCGGTTCGCTGCGCGAAGAGTTCGAGGTCCTGTCGGCACCCTTCGACGACCGCGGCGCGCGGGCCGACGACGCGATCGCCGCGCTGCGTGCCTCGTGGGCGGAGTCCCGCCCGGCCTACGACGGCACGTACTACCGGTACGTCGACGTCATCCTCGACCCGTGCGCGATGCAGACGTCGGTACCCCTCTGGATCGGAGGGCGCACCCGCCGATCGCTGCGACGGGCGGTCGAGCTCGGCGACGGCTGGGTTCCCTTCGGGATCGGAGCGGTCGAGCTCCAGGCGATGCTCGAGCAGGCCCGCTCGACCGAGGCGTGGGCGGCGAGGGAGCGACCGATCGAGGTCATCCTGCGCAACGGCCGTCCTGCCGACCCGGTGGGCGACCCGGAGAGCGCGCGTCGCACCCTCGACCGCTTGCGCGGGTACGGGGCCACCGGGGTGCAGCTCTCGTTCGTGCATCGTTCACTCGACCACTACCTCGAACAACTCGAGGCGATGGCGGTCGTCGCGCGGGAGGAGGGGTTCCGATGAACCGGGTGAAGGTCGGCTTCTTCTCCATCAGTCATCCTTCCCCGACCGGTGACGACCGTCCCTACCTCGAGTGGCACCAGCTCGACCACATGCCCGAGCAGTACCAGCTCCCCGGTCTGGTGTTCGCCCAGCGCTGGGCCGCGACCCCCGCCTGCCGGGCGGTCCGGGTGGCCGGGACGGAAGGATGGGCGATGGTCGACCACGTGGTCTGCTACCTGATGGGGAGCCCGGTCGATCAGACCATCGACGATTTCTTCACGCTCGGGCGCCACCTCGCCGAGCTCGGCCGCTTCGCCGGCGCCTTACCTGCTCAGTACGTGGGTGCCCTGCGGCTGCTGGAGACCCACGCCGCGCCGCGGGCGCTGGTGTCGGCGGAGGTCGTGCCGTTCCGGCCCAACCGGGGCATCTACCTGGTCGTCGAGGAGCCGGTCGAGGGGACCGAGCACGAACGTCCGCGACGCGTACCTGCAGCGGCAGCATGTCGAGATGCTCCCGGGGCTCGTCTCGGTGCCGGGGGTGGCCGGCGCGTGGGCGTTCGCGACCACGCCCGCGATCCGCCGCCCGCCTTTCAGCGAGGGAGCGTTCCGGATGACGGTCTGCTACCTCGACGACGAGCCCGCCGTCGTCGGCGAGCGGCTTGCCGAGTACGTCGAGCGCGCATGGGCCGATGCTCCCGTGCGAGTCGTGCTGGCCGCGCCCTACGAGTCGATGATGTCCTGGGAGTGGGACCGCTTCGGGTCGTCGTAGATGGTGATTCGGGCCGACTGCCTCAGGCGACGGTCCCCTTGTTCTCGCTCTTCTGGCTCTTCTCGTTCTTCTTCTCGCGGAACCGCTTCAGCGAGTGGACGATCGAGGCCTCGATCAACCGGTCGTTGTCCTTCGAGATGAAGTGGTGAACGCGCCGCTCGAACAGCGCACGCATCACCGGGTTGAACGCGTGGTAGGTCTCGCGGAAGTGGACGCGGGTCTTCTCGTCGTCGAGACCCTCGAGACGGGTCCAACCAGACGCCTTCGACCAGAGCGGTTTGCCGATGGCGTCGTACTTCCACGAGACGGGTCGCTCGGCCTCGGTGATCCACTCCCAGGACTGCCCCTTGCCGCCGGAAAGCAGGTAGTTCGGAACGGGGAAGGTGCAGTGACGGACGAGGCCGTTCCCCTGCTCGTCGCCGGGGTGGTACACCTCGATGGTCACCGTGTCGGCAACAACTCCGCGCCGCATGGGGCGCCACATCACGTCCCAGACCTCCTCGGGGGTTCCCTCGACCACGAAGTCGAAGCGGTGATCCTGCATCGGTGGGCCTCCTCCTACCTCGAGCCGGCCGAACCGGTTGTCGCGGTGTCGTCCGCCTTCTCGCCGAAGATGCGTCCGGCTGCGTCGCCCAGAAACTCGGCGAGTGCGTCCTCGGCGAGAGGTAGGGCACGGGCGGCCTCCAGCGCGCGCTCCATGGGCAGGAAGGGATGGTCCGACGCAAAGAGGACCCGGCCCCTGCCACGGCTCGACCCCATGAACTTCACCAGCGCCGGGTGCATGTACTTCGCCAGGTAGGCGGAGTTCGAGAGGTAGAGGTTGGGCCACTTCAAGAGGTACTCGATGAGCAGCTCCTCGAACGGATGGCCCATGTGGGCGCCGATCACCACCAGGTCGGGGAAGTCGATGAGCACGTCCTCGAGGAGAACCGGGTCCTGGCAGCCCGAGCGGACCCGCGGGCCCGGGATGCCGATGTTGATCGACACCGGTACGCCGAGCTCCTCGCAGGTCGCGTAGAGGGGGTAGTAGAGGGCGTGGTTGAGCGGGTACTGATGGACGAGCGGTGCAACCCGCACCAGATCGAGCGTCCCCTCCGCCACCCGCGAACGGATCGCCGAGCTCTGGCGTCGCGGCCGCTCCGGCTTGTCCGACGAACCGGCGAGCCAGATCCGGTCGCGGTGCGTCTCGACGAAGGCGAGCGTCTCCTCGTCGACGGACGTCAGAGTGCTGGTGAGCACCGCCCGGTCGACCCCGAGCCGGTCCATCTCGCCGATGAGGTCGAGTGGCGAGTTGCCGCCTCGGACGTCGCTGCCGAAAAACCCTTCGATCGCGCCGAACCCGGGCTGGTCGAGGAACTTGGCCGCCGCCTTCCCGGAGATCGCGTTCACCCAGAGATCGATGACCATGTCGTGCTCTCGTCCTGCTCCTGGTGGGACTGCTCTGCCCTGGCGACTCTAGTGAAGCCTCGTCGGCCACGTCCCGCCTCGGTGCGGGGCTACGTTCGCACCGGCGACAGCAGCGACGAAAGGAAGCCGATGAACGTGAACACCGCGAGATGCCTGACGCCGGTGAAGGCCGCCAGCCGACTTTCTTCGAGGTCGTCCTCCGCCAGCGTGCGACGCGTCAGTTCTCCGACGAGCCGGTCGGGGACGATCTGGTCGAGCGCTGTCTCCTCGCCGCGACACACGCGCCGAGCGCGGAGAACCTTCAACCCTGGGTCTTCGTGGTGGTGCGCGATCCGGATCAGCGGGCGCACATCGCCGAGCTGACTCGACGCATCTGGCGTTCGGGGGCACGCCAGCAGTCGGTCGGCCGGCTGCCCGAGCCCTTGCTGGCCGAGGTCGACCGAGGTGCGGAGGGCGGCATCGGTTCGGCGCCGGTCATCGTCGTGGTGTGCGGGGACGCAACCATCGCGCACGAATCCACGCTCGCCTCTTCGGTCTACCTCGCGGTGCAGAACCTCCTGCTCGCCGCGACCTCGCTCGGGCTGGGCTCCGCGATGACCACACTGGCCACCCACGTTCCCGGCGGGCTGACCGACGATCCTGGAGCTGCCCGAGAAGGTGCGCCCCATGGCCGTCGTCCCACTCGGCTGGCCGGAACGTCGGCCCGGTCCGCCTCGGCGGCTTCCGGTCAGCGAGCGCGCCCATCGCGATCGTTACGGGAATCCCTGGTGATCCGGTGAGCCCTGGTGACCCGGTGGGCCGACCGAAGTAGTCTGCGACCGTCACGGCGTCACCAACCCGCGTCGGCGCCGGGGGAGATGGTCGGTTGACAGATCGAACTCGATCGGTAGATCGCAACGGCGACGGGCTCGTATCGGGAAAGCCCTACGTGGTGGTGTCGGCCGACGCGCACGCCGCTCCCGACGATCTCGACCAGTTCCTCTCCTACGTCGATCCCGGCTACCGCGAACAGGTCGCCGGGTTCGGAGACCTCTCCTCGGTGGCGATCCCCATGTTCGGCGGCATCGACCCAGGCGAGTCGGACGATCCCGATCCGGTGCGTGCGGTCGCGGCTCGACGACTGTCGGGGATGGGTGTGGACACCGACGCGGCGAGCGAGTGGCTGGCACAGTACGGCGCGGACTGGGTCTTCGCCTCCGACGCCGGAGGGCGGCGGCTCGCGGTCCTCGAGGAGCAGGGGATCCACGCGGAGGTGGTCTTCCCGGGGCCGATCCTCACCGGTGGGCTCTCGCCTGCCATGTACCTCGGATCCCAGACCTCGAAGGGCCTCGAGGTGGTCTGGCCGGCCCTGCACGCCTACAACCGCTGGCTGGCCGAGTTCTGCGCGGCCGCGCCGGGGCGGAGAGCGGGGACCATCCCGATCGACCTCCACGACATGGACCGTGCAGTGGAGGAGATGGCCTGGGCGCGGGGCGAGGGCCTCTTCGGCGGGCTCATGCTTCCGGCCATGTCGATCAAGTCGGGGCTCCCCGGGTATGCCGACGAGTACTACGAGCCGCTGTGGAGCGCGTGCGAGGAGTACGACCTGCCGGTCAACCTCCACACCGGGGCTTCGGGGTCGGCGACCGACTCGAAGCAGCTCTACGACGACAAGCACGGTGGCTACCTCGGCCTCTACGAGGTCTTCGTCTTCACCCGCCGACCGCTCTGGTTCCTCATCTTCGGGGGTGTCTTCGATCGCCACCCGAACCTGAAGGTCGTGGTGACCGAGAACGGCGTGCAGTGGCTGCCTTCACTCGTCCGCGACATGGAGTCGTTCTTCGACACGCACGGAGGCGCACCGGTGCGCTCCTTCCTCTCGATGCGACCTGCCGACTACATCGATCGCCATGTCTTCCTCGGCGGCTCGCTCATGAAGCGCTCCGAGGCCGAGCAGCGCGAGGAGATCGGGATCGACCGCCTGATGTGGGGCGCGGACTACCCACATCTCGAAGGCGCGGCACCGGTCCACCGGCTGATCCTCCGCCAGGTCTTCGGCGGAATGCCCGAATCGGACGTCCGCCGGATGCTCGGGCTCAACGCGGTCAAGGTCTACGGCTTCGATCGTGATCTCCTCCAGCAGGTGGCCGACCGGGTCGGGCCGACGGTCGCCGACCTCTCGACGGCCGTGTCGCTCGAGGACATCCCGAAGACCTTCAGCTGGAGCCTCGCCCGGCCGGTACCCCTGGCCTCGAGCGGTCCCTGAGCCGGACTAACCGGTCGGCGCCGCCAGGCGGTAGATGGCCATCGGGGCGTTGACCGCCTCGGTCGGCACCGGGCGCTCGCCGATCAGCACGAAGCCGTTCTTCTCGAGGATGCGCCGAGACCCGGCGTTGGTGGCGTCCGGATCGGCGATCAATCCGGCCGACGGATGGATGCCTCGCACCAGCGCGACCAGCGTCGCGATCAACTCGGTGCCCCGGCCGACGCGAACCTGAGTCGGTTCACCGATCGCGTAGTCGATGCCGACGTCGCCGACGTCCGCGCCGACTGCGGCGGCATGATCCGGATAGTCGTCGCAGCGGTACCACTGGCACCAGCCGATCGGGCGCCCTTCGTCTTCCACGACGTAGAGGTGGGTCGGATGCCTTCCCCTGAGGGACTCGCGGCAATCCGCCAGCTCCTCTTCGAGCGTCGTTCCCTGCAGATACCAGCGGGCCACGTGCGGCTCTTGCAGCCAGCCTTCGACGAGCTGCAGGTCCACCTCGCCCATCGGCCGCAGGGTCACCACGTAGCACATGGTTTCACTGTCGGAGCACTCCGGCGTCGCGGTTGCCCCGTCGAACTTTCTGCGACCTACGATCCGCACGAGGTCTTGCTAGTGATCCGACCGCGAGGACGGACGGCGCCGAAGGAGGTCGTGATGGAGTGGAAACTCGAGTTGATCGTCGTGCCGGTGTCGGACGTGGACCGTGCCAAATCGTTCTACGTCGACCAGCTCGGTTTCGACCTGATCGTCGACCACCGGGCCGGCGAGGACTTCCGAGTGGTCCAGGTCTCGCCGACCGGCTCGGCGTGCGCGATCGCCCTCATGAAGAATCCCGACGCGGCGGGAAGCCTGCAGGGTCTGCACCTCGTCGTCGAGGACGTCGAGGCGGCGCGGGCCGAGCTGGCGAGGCGGACCGTCGAAGCCTCCGAGATCTTCCACTTCGTCGACGGGGATCAACAGCCGGGTGCCGATCCGGAACATCGCGACTACAACTCGTTTCTGAGCTTCACCGACCCCGATGGCAACGGCTACCTCGTACAGGAGGTCCGTCGCACGTCGTGATCCGTCAGTCGGCTGCGCTCCAGGACACCAGCGGAGTGTCGGCCCGGGCGTAGAGCGGGTGGCGGGGTGAGCCGTCCGCGGTCCGACCGAGACAGAGCCACTCCTGGGATCGGTGCGTGTCAAGGGCGTGCGAGGCCGGCAGTCCTCTCGGAGCGGAGGCGCCCCAGGCAGCAACCACGGCGCCCACGTGGTCGTCGTTCAGTGTCTTCGCCCAGGATTGCTGGTTGTGGGGCCCTTCCGGGTCCGGGTGATCGAGCAGACCCACCGGCCTGAGCGAGCGGAGCGCGTACAGGTTGAGTACCGCGATCCCTCCGGCGCCCTCACGACGTGCGAACCCGACGCAACGCCGGATGGTCGGGTCGTCTGTCGTGGCATCGGCGGTGTTCGGGTTCACCATCACGAACGCAAGCAGCGATTCGCAGCTCCACCGCCGGGTCAGGAGATAGCGGTAGCTGCCCTCCGAGACCTCCGTCCCGACGCTGATCTCGTGGGTGGTCTTCAAGCGGACCCGTCGAGTCGGTCGGAGGTTCCCGCTGAGTCCGGGTGGATGGGCCGGAAATCCGTGATTCGACGACCGGATCTCCGCTGCGAGTTCGATGCCGGTCAAGGTAATCCGCGATCCAGCGATCGGTTCGGGTCGGCGGCGTCTCTCGAACCGAGGGCGATCGGTCCTCGGAGCGGGATGCCTGGTGCCAAGAGGAGCGGATGGGCACTGTGTTTCGGCGAGCGTTTGACAGTGTCAAACGTCCCCGCAGCCAATGTGCCCCACGCCTCCGAGCCCGCTGGCTCGGCGAGGACCGATTCCGCGCCGACGATGATGCCGCTGACCAGGGGCGATCGACGACCAACCAATGCCCGAAGCAAATTCACTTGACTGACTGAGTCAGTCAGTTATCAATTGGTTCATGACCCGGGCCCCGTCGAGGGAGCGACTGGCAGCACTTGCCGAGACCGCCACGAGGGTCTTCGGCCGCCTCGGCTACCGGGGGACACGAATGGCCGACGTGGCATCCGAAGCGGGGATGTCGTCGGGGTCGGTCTTCACCTACGTGGAGAGCAAAGAAGCGCTCTTCCACCTGGTCTTCCTGCACGGGTTCGGGCTCCTCGACGACGAGGCCCTCCATCTGCCGCTCCCGACTCCCGGGACCCGGGGAGACGGTCAAGGTGATCGAGGAGAGCCTCCGAGCGGTTCCGATTCCTGCCCTCCGCGAGGCGCTCCGCCGCGAGCAGCCAATCGACATCGCCGCGGAGCTGAGAGGGGTCATCGAGGAGCGCTACTCGATCCAGGAACGCCTGTGGCCTGTACTCGCGGTGATCGAACGATGCGCCGTCGAGCTTCCGGAGATCGAGGAGTTCTACTTCGGACGGACCCGGGTCGGTTACTTCGGGAGGTTCGCGAGCTACCTCGAGCGGCGCACGGAGAGTGGTTACCTTCGCTCCATGCCGGACGCTGGAGTGACGGCTCGCCTCATCTCCGAAAGCATCTCCTGGTTCGCATGGCACCGGCACGAGGGTCGTGACGCGGAGCTGTACGACGACAGCGTGGCGCGCGCCACCGTCGTGGAGTTCGCCTGCGCGGCGCTTCTCGGGTCCTCGCAATGACGACGACCGCCCGAGTTCCGTCGCGACCGTCGGTCGCACCGGAGGCCGGGCCGCTCCCGTCTCTCTCGCGCACCTGGGTCTTCGGGATCGCCGTAGCCTTCGTCGCCTTCGAGCTCGCGCTGTCCGCGCGCTACGGCTTCCATCGCGACGAGCTCTACTTCCTTGCCTGCGCCCGCCACCTCGACTGGGGCTACGTCGACCAGCCCCCACTGGTTCCGGTTGTCGCCTGGGTGGCCACCCACCTGTTCGGCACCTCGCCCACCGTGATCCGGCTGTTCCCTGCGCTGGCAGGCGGCGCCACCGTGGTCATTACGGCCCTCATGGCCCGCGAGCTGGGCGGGGGCCGGAAGGCACAGGCGATCGCGGCGTTGGCCGCGGCGACTTCGCCGCAGGTCATCGGCGCGTTCCACCTGCTGTCTCCGACCCCCTTCGACATGTTCTTCTGGGCGGCGATCAGCTTCGTCTTCCTGCGCTTCCTGCGAACCGACGACCAGCGGCTCTGGGTGGTGATCGGCCTGCTTGCCGGTGTCGGGCTGATGAACAAGCTCAACGTCGGGTTCCTCCTCGTCGGCCTCGCGGTGGGACTCTTGCTGACCCGACGAGTACGGGTGCTGTTGAGTCCCTGGGTGTGGGCAGGTGCGGGGATCGCGCTCGCCATCTTCTTGCCGTACATCGTGTGGAACGCGCAGCACGACTGGGCCGCCCTCTCGATGCTGCACAGTCTGCACAGCGAGAACTCGAGTCTCGGAGCGTCAATCGAGTTCATCCCCGCACAGTTCTTCGTCGTCGGGCCCGTCCTCATCGTCTTGTGGCTGGCGGGCCTCCGCCGGGCGTTCGCATCGCCTTCGACGAAGCCGATCGGGATCGCCTACCTGGTACTGCTCGCGCTGTTCGCCCTGACCGGGGCGAAGGTCTACTACCTGGCCGGCATCTACTTCGTGCTGTTCGCGCTCGGCGGGGTGTGGGCCGAGGAGCGACTCGACGCCAAGCAACCACCGCGCGGGTTGCGCGGCTGGGTGGCGCTCATGCTCGTCGGACTGGTGCTCGCCCTACCAGTCACACTCCCCGTCCTCCCCGAGAACGCAATGCCGAAGGGATCCTGGATCGGCAACGTCGAACAAGGACCTGAGCGCGACGGTCGGCTGGCCGCAGTTCGTCCACCAGATCGCCGACATCGCGGCAACCCTTCCCGCCGATCAGCGCGCGCATCTGGTGGTCTTCACCGGCGACTACGGGGCCGCCGGGGCCATCGATCAGTACGGATCGGAGTACGGGCTGCCCCACGCCATCAGCGGTCACAACTCTTACTGGTGGTGGGGTCCCGCGGGCGCTCGCGACGGATCGACGACGATCGCCGTGAACCTGTCGAAGAGCTATCTCCTCAGCATCTTCTCGCAGGTCACGCCCGCCGGAACGGTGGCCACCCCCAACGGGGTCTGGAGCGAAGAGCGCGGCGAGCCGATCTGGCTCTGCACCGGACAGAGGATCTCGTGGGCAGAGGCCTGGCCCGCCGCGCAGCACTACGGATGAGCTTCGGAGGCGCCGGGGCCGCGCCCGACGCTCAGACCGATACTTCGTCCTTCAGATTCTCCCGAAGCCAGTTCCTCAGCTCGGCGTTGTCCTCGTGACCATGGACCGCGACCGTGTGTTGCACGGCGGCGGAGACCACTTCGTCCTCTTCCCCGGAGATGGTGAGGGTGCATCCGATCTCACTCGGGAAGTCACGGCAGTCGGCGACTTTTCGGCTCATGGGACTCTCCTTCCTGCTCGTCTGATTTCGACTTCTCTCTGCAACACTGAGTTCTCCTCGGCGTTCTCCGTCATCCCTTCACATACGACAGTTTCTCGCTGATCCGTCCGTCCACGACCTTGAAGAGATCGACGCCGCGGACGTGCCCGGTCCCCCACTCGTAGCGCCACCGCTGCACCACACGATCTCCTGACCCGAAGGTCTCCTCGACTTCGAACTTCGACGAGGAGTCGTCGAAGATGGCTTTCCAGGCCGAGCGGATCGCATCGAGTCCGACGTGACGAGCGCCGTCGGGAGCAGGCCCGGTGGCGTCGAACACGCAGTCGTCGCTGAGGTACGAGAGCGCAGCGTCGAGGTCGTGGCCCGTCCACGCCGTGCCGAACGCCTCGACCACCTCGAGGGTGGTCATCGGAAACTTCGATGCTCGCTCGAATGTCCCATGGTGCCCGCCGATCGTCCAAGACCTATCTACTGATAGGTAGTCTGACCAATCAGTAGATAGGTGTCAAGATGCGAGTCTCCATGCCGAAGGAAGTCGACCGTGCGACGTCTCCCACCGCCTCGGCGATCCTGGACATCGCCGAGCGGCTGGTCCAGAGCCGCGGTTTCAACGGCTTCTCCTACGCCGATATCGCGTCGGAGCTGGGCATCACCAAGGCTTCGCTGCACTACCACTTCCCCGGGAAGGCGGAGCTCGGCGAAAGCCTGATCCGCCGATATTCGGCACGCTTCGGCGAAGCGCTCGTCGAGATCGACGGCCGCCAGGCGCCCGCCCTCGAGAAACTGCGTGCCTACTGTGATCTCTACCGTGTGGTTCTTCGAAGCGAGCGCATGTGCCTCTGCGGGATGCTCGCGGCCGAGTACGAGACGCTTCCCACGGCCATGCGCGATGCCGTGGTGGTCTTCTTCGACGAGAACCAGGGCTGGCTGGCGAACCTGCTCGGCGACGGACGGGCTACCGACGATCTCCACTTCACCGGGTCCCCCGACGAAGCAGCCCACGAGATCATCGCCGCGCTCGAGGGAGCGATGCTGGTGTCCCGCCCTTACCAGAACACCGCGGTCCTCGACTCGGTGGCGAAACGGGTCGTCCTCGAGTTCTCGGCCGCAGACGAGGCCGGTGTCGACCGCTGAGCGCGGCCGACGCGGCCGGCGCGGCCTGCCGGCGCGGCGCGGATGAGCGCTCTCCCGGACGACCGTACCGGTCAGACGACCGAACCCGGGGGGCGACCTGGCGCGGTCACGATCGGCACGAGCCGCCTCGAAGCGTTCAGCGACGGGGTGATGGCGGTCATCATCACCATCACCGCCCTCAGCCTCCGCACACCGAACGGTTCGTCGTTCACCGCGCTCGGCCACCGACTGCCGGAACTGCTCATCTACATCCTCAGCTTCACCTTCATCGGGATCTACTGGAACAACCACCACCATCTGCTGCGGGCGACGCACCACATCAGCGGCGGAGTCATGTGGTCCAACCTGTACCTGCTGTTCTGGTTGTCACTGATCCCGGTGGTCACCGAGTGGGTCGGGGCCAACTACTCCGCGCACTGGCCTGCCGCGAGCTACGGGATCGTCGCCCTCGGTGCGGCGATCGCGTTCACCATCTTGGTCAGGACGATCATCCGAGCGAACGGACAAGACTCGGCAGTGGCGCGGGCCACCGGGTCCAACCTCAAAGGAAACGTCTCGATCCTCATGTACGCGGTCGGCGTCGGCTTTGCGTTCCTCAGCCCTTACATCGCCTACACCCTCTTCGCGCTGGTCGCCGTGATGTGGTTCATCCCGGATCGCCAGCTCGCGGAGGAGGGCTCGACCGAGTTGTCCGACGAGGATTGAGCTAGGTGGCGGCTCCGGTCGGCGTGGCGAGGGCGGCAACGACCCCACCATCGACCAGCAGATCGGTTCCGGTGATGAAGGAAGCGGCCGGGCTGCACAGGAACTCGACAGCTGCGGCGATGTCGTCCGGGGTCCCGACCCGGTGGGTCCCGGACCTCTCGATCATGTCGCGCATCGCCTCTCCGAAAGGACCCGCGAGCTCGGCCCTTCCCATCGGGGTGTGGATGACCCCCGGACTGACCGAGACGACCCTGCCGCCGCGTCGACCCCACGCGACGGACGCGGCCTGCACCCGTACCTGGTTGGCCCGTTTGGCGAGGCCGTAGGCCACCCCCGAGTTCATTTCCGCCGGGTCGAGTAGGGGAAGGGCGTGGAGCTGGTCGGTCGGCGTGACCGCGAGCTGCTCCAGTGCCTCCGGCGGAAGCGTCGTCATCGTCCCTGCCATGCTCGCGATGCAGACCGCCACCGTGCCCGGCTCGGCAAGCGCTTCGAACGCGTCGAGGATCCGGGCCGTGCCGATCACGTCGACGTCCACGATCTGCCGAGCCGTCGCCTGGACGGGGGACACCCCGGCAGTGTGGACGAGAGAGCAAAGGGAGCCAAGGTCGGACGCGGCCGTCGCGAGCGCTGCCACCTCGCGCTCAGAGGCGACGTCGACGGAAACCGGGTGGACGTCGAAACCGTCGGCACGCAGAGCCTCGGCCGCGTCCTGCAGCTGCTGGTCGCTCGCATCCGCAAGCACGAGCGAACGGCCGGTTCCCAGTCGCCGGGCGACGGCACGACCCATTCCGCCGGTTCCCGTGACGACCACCACTCCGCGTCGCGGACCTTCGGCTGACATCGACGCCTCCTCTCGCGTGCCGGTCGTCCGTCCGGACGCCGCCTCCACGTTGGCACAAGGCCCCGTCGGGCTGAGAGCGGAGAGCTGTCCTCAGCAGGCACTATGGGGTCGCGTCTTGGACCCTGGCCTACGAGCGACGCGGGGCCGCACGGGGTGCTCGAAGGGTCGCCGCGGAATCAAATGTGGGTGGCTGAAGGAGTCAGAACTCTCCGACTACCTGACCGTCCACGACCGCGCGGAACGTCTGGTGGCGAAAGCCGCCCAACACGACTCGCCGCGTCTTCTCGACGGTGACCGAGTGCACCTCGGCGTCGCCGACGTCGAGGTGATACCCACGGGTAAGCCTGATGCCGAAGAGGTGTCTGGTCCGGACGGTCTCGCGACCGTCGACGAGGATCTCCGTGTCACCGCGCCACTGCCCCCAATGGACCTCGACGCGGTGCCGCTCGGTGTCGCCGACGTCAAAGGCGAAATCACGGTCCCACTTGGTCTTCATGGTCTTCGTATCGTCAGATCGGCCGTTGAGGTTGAGGACGGCTTCGCCTGGCGGACCAGCGCAGCCACCTCGGGCCGCGTCGGACCGCCGACGACCCGCAAGGGTCCTCGGGCGGGAGCAACGCCCTGGGGCAACATGGGGCGATGGAACCGCTTCGGATCGGCTGTCTCGGGGCCGCCAGGATTGCGCCCTCGGCACTGATCAAGCCGTGTGCATCCAACGAGCGCGTCGTGTGCGCCGCAGTTGCCGCGAGAGACCCGTCCCGGGCCCGGGCGTTCGCCGGCAAGCACCACATTCCCAAGGTGCACGAGACCTACGACGAGCTCCTGGCGGACGACGAGATCGATGCGGTGTACAACCCGCTGCCCAACGGCCTGCACGGCCTCTGGACGATGCGAGCCCTGGCACAGGGCAAACACGTGCTCTGCGAGAAGCCCTTCACCGCCAACGCAGCCGAGGCGGAACGAGTCGCCGCGGCCGCGGACACCTCCGGACTGGTGGTGATGGAGGCGTTCCACTGGCGGTACCACCCGATGGCCGCCCGGATGCTCGAGGTCGTCGGCAGCGGTGAGCTCGGAGAGGTGCAGCGGATCGAGGCAGCGCTTTGCTTCCCGCTCCCGCTGTTCAAGGACATCAGATGGCAGCTGGCGTTGGCCGGTGGGGCGCTGATGGACGCCGGCTGCTATCCGGTGCACATGGTACGGACACTGGCCGGCGCCGAGCCGACCGTGGTTCGGGCGTCCGCGCTCCTGCGCTCACCGGAGGTGGACCGCCGGATGGAGGCAGAGTTCTCGTTTGCCGACGGGCGAACGGGTGGCATCCTCACCTCCATGTGGTCATCGACCCTGCTGCGGATGCGGGTGATGGTCACCGGCTCGAAGGGGTCGATGCGAGTCTTCAACCCGACCACTCCACAGATGTTCAACCGGCTCACCGTGACCGGACCGAACGGCAAGCACCACGAGCGGGTGCAGGGTGGTCCCACCTACAACTATCAACTCGAAGCGTTTCGAGCTGCCGTGCAAGAAGGCGCCCCGACGCTGACGCCGCCCAAGGAATCGATCGCCAACATGCAGGTCATCGATGCCATCTATCGGGCCGCGGGATTGCAGCCACGTCCGGCGACCAGCGAAGCGGCGTGATCGCCACCTTCGGAGCGGGCGCCGAGAAGTGGGCCGGTCGCAGCGCCCACCCGTTCTGAGCGGTCGGCTCATCGAGCGCCTGGGACACGACTCGGAATCCGACCTACGAGGCTTGGCGACTCGAGCTTGACCGAAGGGGCGCGACGGCCGGTGAAATCGAGCCAGAGGTAGTGTGAGAGGCCGGGCGACGGAAACCCACTTCGCGCCAACTCGGTACTTTCAGATGGTCAACCGCAACCTCGCCTTCGGAGCGATCCTCGTTCTCGCCGCACTCTGTGCAGCTTGTACGAGCAGCGAGTTGACGGTGACTCCGCAAGGCTCGTCCACGGCCCGGAATGCCTCTGGCAAAGCGTCGACCACGACGACCGGCCCGGTGCAACCGCCCCCGACGAGCTCTCCCACTCCCACGACCCCCAACCCCGTCGTGCAGGCCGATCAGCTTTCGGTTGCACAGGATCAGCAGGAAGTGAACCAGGACCAAGCGGCGTTGGCCGCAGACCAGGCAACCGCTCAGGCGTCAGACAACGATTGCTCGGCGGATCAAGGCCTCGTTCAACAGGACAACGCGAGCGGCGATGACGCTTCGTCTGACGGGACTCAGGAAGCTTCGGATTGCTCCGCGGCGCTGAGCGACGGGCAGCGGGTCAACACGGACTCGCAGAAGCTCGCAAACGATGAGAGGAATCTCCAGGCAGCCCAAGATGCACTTCAAAGCGCGGAGGGTGGCTCCGGGTAACTCCTCGGTGGAGCAACGGGCGTGAGTGGGGCTAGCAAGAATCGAACTTGCGACCTCAGCATTATCAGTGCTGCGCTCTAACCAACTGAGCTATAGCCCCGGAAACCGGCTCACGACGCTACACCACCACCGTTCCGCAACCGCCGCTCGGGAGGTCTCAGGAATCTCCGTTGCCCTCGCCCGCGACCGGTGCCACTGCGGCCACCGCGTCGCCCTCGTCGAGGTTCATGACGCGCACCCCGGTGGCGTCCCGCCCCTGTGAGGCGATCTCCCGCACCGCGGTCCGGATCACGATTCCCGACGTCGAGATGAGGATGATCTCGTCCTCGAGGCCGGCCATGAACGCAGCCACCACCCGTCCGCGTTTCGCCGTCAACCGGATGCCCCGCACCCCCTGCCCGCCTCGGGTCTGACGGTTGAACCGCTCCAGCTTGGTGCGCTTGCCATATCCCGCGTCCGTGATGATCAGGATGTCGGTGTCGTCTCGGGCGACGTCGCAGGAGACCACCTCGTCCCCCGCCTTGAGCCGGACCCCACGGACGCCGGCCGCATCGCGCCCCATCGGGCGCACGTCCTGCTCCGAGAAGCGGATGGTCATCCCTGACCGGGTGACCATGAAGATGTCGTCGTCGCCGTGGGTCTCGATCACCCGGACCAGCTCGTCGCCTTCTCGCAGGTTGATCGCGATGAATCCCTCGCGACGCGACTTGTCGTACTCGGCGAAGGCGGTCTTCTTGACCTGGCCCAGTTTGGTGCTGAACACCAAGAAGCTGTCCTCTGGGAAGTCGCGGGTCCCGATGATCGCGTGGATGGCCTCGCCGGGAGCGAGGGGTAACAGGTTGACCAGCGCGGTTCCCCGTGCGGTCCTCTCCTTCATCGGGATCTCGAGCGCTCGCAGGCGGAACACCCGCCCCCGGTTGGAGAACAACAACAGGTGGGCGTGCGCGGAGGTGTGGACCACGTCGTCGATCAGGTCCTCTTCCTTCAACCTCGCGCCTTGCACCCCGCGACCGCCGCGGCCCTGTGTGCGGAAGGCATCGGCGGAAACCGCCTTCACGTAGCCGGCCCGGCTGAGCGTGACCACGATCTCCTCGTCCTCGACCAGGTCTTCGACGTTCATGTCGCCCGGATCGTGGGTGATCTGCGTACGGCGCTCGTTGGCGAACTTCTCCCTGATCTCCCCGAGCTCGTCGGCGATGACCCGGCGCAACTTGGCCGGGTTGCTGAGAATCCCCTCGAGTTCTTCGATCTCGGCCTGCAGGTTGGTCAGCTCTTCTTCGAGATTGGTGCGCCCGAGCCGGGTCAAGCGCCCGAGGGTCATGTCGAGGATGTGGTTCGCCTGCTCCTCCGAGAAGTCGAACGGATCGGCGCGCAGTGCCACCAGCGCGGCGGGACGGTCGTCGGAGGCACGGATCGTCGCGATCACCGCGTCCAGCATGTCGATGGCCTTGAGCAAGCCCTCCACGACGTGCGCGCGGGCTCGCGCCTTGTCGAGCAGGAACTGCGATCGCCTGGTCACCACCTCGACCTGGTGGGCCACGTAGTGACCGAGCATCTCGGCGAGATTGAGGGTCCGAGGGACCCCGTCGACCAACGCGACCGCGTTGACGCTGTAGGAGGTCTGCATCGGCGTCTGCTTGAAGAGGTTGTTGAGGACGACGTTCGCGTTCGCGTCCCGCTTCAACCTGATGACGAGGCGCGTCTTGCCGCCCGCCGAGTCGTCCTGCACCTCGGCGATCCCGTCGAGATCGCCGGCGCGCACCGATTCCTCGATCTTCTTCGACACCGCCGCGATCGACGCCTGGTACGGCATCTCGGAGACCACGATCCGGGTCTCTCCCGCTCGCCCTTCCTCGACCTCCGCGACCGCACGGAGCTTGATCGAGCCGCGACCGGTCCGCGAGCGCGTCCTGGATGCCCTGGCGCCCGAGGATCAACGCTCCGGTCGGAAAATCCGGGCCGTGCACGAAGGCCATCAGGTCGTCGGGCGTCGCGTCGGGGTGCTCGAGCAGATGGGTGGCGGCGTCGATGACCTCGCCGAGGTTGTGCGGCGGGATGTTGGTGGCCATCCCGACCGCGATCCCCTGAGAACCGTTCACCAAGAGATTGGGGAACCGCGAGGGCAGGACCGAGGGCTCCTCGGAGGTCGCGTCGTAGTTGGGGACGAAGTCGACGGTCTCCTGGTCGATGCCTTCCATCAGCTGCAGCGCCAGCGCCCCGAGACGGCACTCGGTGTAACGCATGGCCGCAGGCCCCTCGTCGGGGCCGGTGCCGCCGAAGTTGCCGTGTCCGTCGATCAGTGGATGGCGCATCGAGAAGTCCTGCACCATCCGGGCGAGTGCCTCGTAGATCGCCGAGTCGCCGTGCGGGTGGTAGGAGCCCATGACGTCCCCGACCACCTTGGCGCACTTCGTTCGCGGACGGTCCGGCAGGAGTCGCTGGTCGAACATCGAGTAGAGGATCCGGCGATGAACGGGCTTCAGACCGTCACGCACGTCGGGGAGCGCCCGCGAGACGATCACCGACATGGAGTACTCGAGGAACGAGCGTTCCATCTCCTCTTGGATCTCGATCGGCTCGATGAAGCCCGAGACGTCCTGTTCGGTCTCCGTTCCCGCGCCCTCGTCGCCGCGGTTACGCCTCGGCATGCAGCCTCCCCGCCTCTCTCGGTTCAGTCCGTCGTCCACCGGCTCGGGGGAACCCACCAAGATCGGTGATCCCGCACGGCGTCTCCGCGGGCCGGACGCAGGTCCCGCACCCTCCGGTCAGAAGTCGAGGAATCGGACGTCCTTCGCGTTGGTCTGGATGAAGTGACGGCGCAGGTCCACGTCGTCGCCCATCAGCACCGAGCAGACTTCGTCCGCCACGGCGGCCTGCTCGACCGCTACCTGGAGGAGCGAGCGCCGCGCCGGGTCCATGGTGGTGTCCCGCAGCTCCGCGAAGTCCATCTCGCCCAGTCCCTTCAACCGCTGGAACTCCTTCTTGTGGTCGGGATGTTCCTCCAAGAACGCCGCCTTGGCCGCGTCGTCCTTCAGGTAGATCTTCTCCTTGCCCACTTCCGTCGAATAGAGCGGGGGCTGCGCCACATAGACGAACCCGCCTTCGACCAACGGCTTCATCTGCCGGAAGAAGAACGTGAGGAGCAAGGTGCGGATGTGCGAACCGTCGACGTCGGCGTCGGCAAGCAGGATCACCTTGTGGTACCGGATCTTCGTGACGTCGAAATCCTCGGCGAGCCCGGCGCCGATCGCAGAGATCAGCGCCTGGATCTCCGTGTTCTTCAGCATCTTGTCGATACGGGCACGCTCGACGTTGAGGATCTTGCCGCGGATGGGGAGGATGGCCTGGGTCCTCGGATTCCGCGCGTCCTTGGCCGAGCCGCCGGCGGAGTTGCCCTCGACGATGAACAACTCGCTCTCTCGCGGATCACGCGACGAGCAGTCGACCAGCTTGCCCGGCAGACCCGCACCGTCGAGCGCGGACTTCCGGCGGGTGAGGTCGCGGGCCGATCGCGCGGCCACTCGGGCCCTGGCGGCGAGAAGACCCTTCTGGATGATCTGGTTCGCCTCGCGGGGGTTCTCTTCGAACCAGTCGCTGAGCTTCTCGTTGGTCGCCCGCTCCACCAGCGAGCGGACCGGGACGTTTCCGAGCTTGGCCTTTGTCTGACCCTCGAACTGAGGGTCCTGGAGCCTCACCGAGACGATGGCGGTCAGCCCCTCTCGGATGTCCTCGCCGAGAAGGTTCTCGTCCTTCTCGCGCAAGGTCCCCTTGGCCCGCGCGTACTTGTTCGCCACGTTGGTGAGGGCCTTCTTGAAGCCCTCCTCGTGCATACCACCGTCGATGGTCGATATCCCGTTCGCGAAGGAATGGATGCTCTCGTAGAAGCCGGTGTTCCACTGGAGCGCGATCTCGACCTCCATCGACTCCTCACGCTGTTCGAACGCGCACACCTTGCGGAAGAGCGCCTCCTTGGAGGCGTTCAGATGGCGGACGTAGTCGACGATGCCGTCCTTGTACTTGAAGGTCTGCGCGGGCTTGGCGTCCGACCGCTCGTCGACGAAACGGATCTCGAGACCCTTGTTCAAGAAGGCCATCACCTGAAGTCGCTCGACCACGGTCTGGGCGCGGAACTCGATCTCCTCGAAGATGCTCGGGTCGGGCCAGAAGGTGATGGTGGTCCCCGTCCGGCCACGCGGCGCGGGGCCGGTCACCTCGAGCTTGCCCCGCGGCTTGCCGCCTTGCTCGAACTCCATCACGTGGTGCTGCCCCTCACGGTCGATCTCGAGCACCAGCCGGGTGGAGAGCGCGTTGACGACGGACACACCTACACCGTGCAGGCCGCCGGAAACCTTGTAACCGCCCCCTTCTCCGAACTTTCCCCCGGCATGGAGGGTGGTCATGACGATCTCGGCCGCGGAGCGGTCCTTGAACTTCCTGTGGGTTCCCGTCGGGATCCCCCGGCCGTTGTCGACGACCCGCACTCCGCCATCCGCGAGCAACGTGACGTCGATCCGGGTGGCGAAGCCGGCCATGGCTTCGTCGACCGAATTGTCCACGACCTCCCAGATCAGGTGGTGCAGACCGGTCGGCCCGGTCGAGCCGATGTACATCCCGGGACGCTTCCGGACCGGGTCGAGGCCCTCGAGAACAGTGATGTCCTCTGCTTCGTAGGAACCCCGTCGAGTGGTCGGTTCGCTCTCCGTCTTCAGCGCCACAGGCGCGCCCTTTCAACTCCGTAAGACTGAACGGGAACCAGTGCGCCGGGCGGATCCGGGGTGCGGACCCCGCACTCACCGGACTGCGGCAGCTTCCCGATTCCGATACTCCATTGTAGCCCGAAGGTGTGTCGCGACGGGCCGATTCGGGGTCCGAAAAAGGGCCCTTTACCGGCGAATCCTGACATCCAGTCGGGGCGGTCTCGTCGCGCCGGTTTGCTCGGCGATCCGGTCGAGCAGCGATTCGCTCAGGTGGCGAACTTGGGTTGCCCACGCCGGGTGATCGACGGTCACCACGAGCGCCTCGGCATCGAGCCGGTACGGCTGCACGTGCTCGGCGATCGCCGGTCCGACGATCTCCTCCCAACGGGCGAACACGGCTCCGAGTTCCTTCGAGTCCTCCAGTCCGAGTCCACGAGAGACCGAATCGAGGGAGTGCCCGAGGCGTCTCGGCCCAGGGTCCTCACCGGGGCGTCGGGGGCGTCTCGGGGGACTCACTCCGGCTGCTCCTTCTGCGGCACGAGGAGGGTGTGGCCTCCGGCCTCGAGCCGGTAGATCCGGGCGCTCGGCATGTCGGGCGCGCCGGCCAGTGCGGTGGTGAGCAGGGCCTGCCCCGGCGGCAGTCCGGCGAGCAGCGCTTTCGATCGCAGCGGATCCAGTTCCGAGAAGACGTCGTCGAGGAGGAGCACCGGGGCCGAGCCGAGCCGGTCGGTCGCCAGCTGATGCGCCCCGAGGCGGAGTGCGAGCGCCAGGGAGCGCTGTTCTCCCTGGGACGCATGGGTGCGGGCGGGAAGCCCGTCGAGCGACAGCTCGAGCTCGTCCCGGTGTGGGCCGACCGACGAAACACCGCGAACGAGGTCGTCCGTCACGGACACGTTGGAGCGCGTCGAGCAGCCGGCCCTGCCACGACCGTCGGTACTCGAGTCCGACCACGACCTCGGTTCCAGCGAGCCTCGAGTAGTGCTGCCCGACCAGTGGCGACAGATCCGCGACCAATCCCTCCCGTGACTCGACCAACGCCGTGCCCGATCTCGTCGAGACGGGCGTCCCACACGTCGAGCGTCGTTACCTCCTCCGCGCGCAAACGACGGCTCGCCGCCCGAAGAAGGGCCGTGCGCTGACGCACGATCTTTTCGACCTCGTCCACCCCTCGGGCGGCCTGGATATCGAGGATCCCCACCGCGTCGTCGAGAAATTGTCGTCGCTCGGCCGGGCCACCCCGCACCACACCGATGTCCTCCGGCGAGAAGAGGGTCGCGCGCAGCGCGTCGTGCAGATCGGCCCGCCGACGCACCGGCTGGCGGTTCACCAAGGTCCTTGCTCGGCCGGCTGCGGTGATCTCTGCCTCGATGCTGATCGTTCGGTCGTCCACACCGACCACCGCGCGGACGATCGCGCACTCCGCGCCCCGCCGCACCATCACGTCGCGTGGTGCCCTCCTGAACGACCGCAGCGTGGACAGGTAGTACACCGCCTCGAGCACGCTTGTCTTGCCGGCTCCGTTGAGGCCGCTCAGTACGGTGGTTCCGTCGGGATCGGGTTCGACGAAGGTTTCGACGATGTTCCGGAAGTCCTTGGCCTCGAGTGAGAGGAGTTGCACGAGGCGACGCTTGGCGGGTGTGAGTCCCCTAGGAGACTCGGACCGGCATCAGCAGGTACCGGAAATTGGTCTGCTCGCCGGAACGCACCGTGGCCGGTTTCGTCGCGTCGACGGTCTCGAGGAGTACCTCGTCTCCCGCGACGGCCTCGACGCCGTCGATGAGGTAGGTGGGATTGAACGCGATGGTCAGCTCGTCGCCGACGAAATCGGCGTCGACGGTCTCGCTTGCATCACCCACCTCCTGGGAGACCACGGTCAGATCGACGCCGCCTTGGCGCATCGACAGGCGGACGGGCGTGGTGTTGTCCCTCACCAGCAGTCTCACCCGGCGCAGCGCGTCCAGTAGCGAGTCCTTGCCCACGTGGAGACGGTTGGGATATTCCGACGGGATCAGCTGCCGATAGTCGGGGTAGGTCCCCTCCAGCAGCCGGGTCGACACCCTGACCTCGCCGCTGGTGAAGGTGACTTCGTGGTCCCCGATCGAAAGACCGACCGTCGGCTCCGAGTCCGGCTTCTTCTCCTCGGAACCCCCGTCGGATGTCGTCCCGGTCTCCTTCCCGCTCCCGCTCAGTCCCGAGAGCCGCTGTAGCTCCATCAACGCCCGTGCCGGCACGAGGATCCCCGCGCCTTCGGCCAACGCATCGCTCCCTTCGATGTCCCGCAGAGCCAGCCGATAGGAATCCGTCGCCACCAGACGCACTCCGCTCCCCTCCGGCGCGATCAGCACGCCGGTCAGCAACGGTCGTGCGTCGTCGTTGGAGGCGGCACGGACCACCTGACGCAACGCACCGGCCAACGCGGAAGCCGAGATGAACGTCGCCGGTGCCGGAGGCTCCGGAAGCGAAGGGAAGTCCTCGACCGGATAGGTCCGCAAACCGAAATGTGAACGCGCCGCCCCGATCTCGACCTTGTCGCTGTCCGATTCGACGGTGACCGCCCCCGGCTCGAGGGACCGGACGATGTCGGCCAGCAGCTTGGCAGGGGCGACACAGACCCCGTCGGCGATCCCGATCGCTTCGGTCGCCACGTGCACCGTCAGATCCACATCGGTTCCGACGATCGAGAGATGGTTACCGGCCACCTCCAAACGAAGGCCTCCCAGGGCCACGGCCGTCGACGTACGCGAGCTCACCGCCCGACCGGCTGTGGTCAGCGCTTCGACCAACGAGTCACGCTCACACCGAAACTTCACGCCGTGGTCCTCTCTCGTGCGTTTTCCCGTCCCACTGCCTTCTGTCTTTCTTTAAATTTGTGTAGTGATGGTAATAAGCCCTGTGGATTGTGGATAAAGGTGCCGCGTCCCAGTCGGCAAGCGGTTTCGCTCTCCACCCTCTGTCCCCGTAGTTCACAGCGAGGTTGCCAGGAGGGTGTGCTGCCCGTAACCGGTTATGGACAAGTTCACCTGTGTTCACAGATTTGCCCCAGCCAGGAGCAACCCTGTCCACAGATCGTGCACAACCTCTGGATAGACGCAGGTGAGACCGCCAAAGAGGCGTTGCCGAGCACTTAGGACCCGCTCCGGATGGTGACGATGAGATCGGTGACCTGGTTGTAGATCTGGCGACGTTCTTTCATGAGCATGGAGATCTTGTCGACCGCGTGCATGACGGTCGTGTGGTCGCGCCCGCCGAATTCTCGCCCGATGGCCGGGTAGCTGAAGTCGGTGAGTTCCCGAAAGACGTACATGCTCACTTGCCGAGCGGTGACGAGCGGCCGCCGACGGTTGGGCCCGCGGAGCTCGTCCTCCGAGAAGCCGAACGCCTCCGACGTGGCCTCGAGGATGACCTGAGGGGTGATACGGCGGGGTTGGTCCGCGGCGACGATGTCGGAAAGTACCTGTTCAGCGAGGTCGCGGGTCAGAGGTTGGCGATTCAGGCTGGCGAACGCGGTGACCCGGATCAGGGCTCCCTCGAGCTCGCGAATGTTCTGGGTCACGTGGGTGGCGATGAAGTCGAGCACGTCGTCGGGCACTGCGACGTGCTCGTGTTCGGCCTTGGTCTGGAGAATGGCGAGACGGGTCTCGAGCTCGGGTGGCTGGACCTCGGTGATGAGACCGGACATGAAGCGGCTGCGGAGCCGGTCCTCGAGGGTGGCGATCGACTTCGGCGGGCGATCCGAAGTGATCACCATCTGCTTCGATGCTCCGTAGAGGGAGTTGAAGGTGTGGAAGAACTCCTCCTGAAGAGATTCCTTGCCCTCCATGAACTGGACGTCGTCGAGGAGGAGGACGTCACACTCGCGGTATCGCCGCTTGAAGGCCGTGGTGGCATTGGTGCGGATGGCGTCGACGAACTCGTTCATGTAGGTCTCGGTCGTCACGTAGCGCACGCGTCGACCGGTGAAGTTCTCGAGGACGTAATTGCCGATCGCCTGGAGGAGGTGGGTCTTGCCGAGCCCGGCGTCACCGTAGATGAACAGCGGGTTGTACGACCGAGCCGGGGCCTCGGCAACGGATTGGGCTGCCGCATGGGCGAAACGGTTGGAAGAGGCGATGACGAAGGTCTCGAAGGTGTAGCGAGCGTCGAGAACCGGCCACGGACCTGACTGGCGGCCGGTCGCTGTCGGCCGATCGGCGGGCTGGTCGCGGTCGGACCAAGGCCCCGGCCGGTCGCCGGCAACTGCCCGAGGCAGCCCGTCCAAGCCTTGCTCGGTGTCGCCGATCGGCTCGTCGACGGACTCGAAGGAAGGGGCTACGACCTCGAGGCGTACCATGACGGTCCGACCGACGGTCCCCGCGACCGTGTCCTGGATCAACGCGAGGAAACGCGACTCGACTCGGTCCCTGATCAGCGAGTTCGGGACCGCGAGGACGATCTCGTCGTCCGCGACGGTGAGCGGCGTGATCCCAGAGAGGAATGCCTGCCACGTGGCATCGGACACCTGCACCCGGAGCGCCTCGGCGCACGATGTCCACAAGTCCTCAGTGCGGTTCACATGGGCCTCCGCCCTCGGACAGCGTCGCCGGTCCACAAAGTTATCCACAGGTGTGGACGAGTGCTCGCAGTGGACGCTCCACCCTCTGCGCCAGGTGGGGCTGTGCTGGATTCGGTCAGATGTCGTCGTACTCGTTGGAACCGGCGGGGACGGCGGATCGAAGACCCGTCAGACCCGTCGCGCGGCTTGCGTTGGTCGGAACGGTACACCGCTCCCACGGTGCGTGCCGGAGGCTGCGTCGACTAGTAGGGAAGGCGGCCAGGAGCGTAGAATGCGGCGGAATGCCCTGTTGCCGGTGACCCGGCCCCCTGCCGATCGGGACGACGACGTCCGCAGCGCAGGGCCAGGAAGGATGTGGATGAATGAAGCGGACGTACCAACCGAACGTGCGCAAGCGCGCGAGGACACACGGGTTCCGCAAGCGGATGTCGACGAAATCCGGCCGCGCGGTGATCAAGGCGCGTCGGGCGAAGGGGCGTCACCGACTGGCGGGTTGACCAGGAGCTCGGGCAGCCGGGCGTGCGGGTCGATCCGTTCCAGGCGAACGTTCGAGCAGCTCAGACGCACTGGCCGCCGAGGGCGAAGCGGTCCCCTGACCGTCAGTTACCTGCCGCAACCGAGATGGGACCGGCCCGAGGTCGGGTACGCGATCGGTCGACGGGTAGGCAATGCGGTGGTGCGGAATCGCCTGCGCCGCAGGTTGCGGGCAATTGTGAGCGAAGAGGCGCCGAACCTGCCGGTAGGCGCTTACATGGTGGTTGCGAGCCCAGGAGGGCCGAACCTCCGATACGAGGAACTGAAGGTGGCGATGAGCCAGGCAGTAGAGCGGGCGACAAAGGAACGAGCCGGGCAGGGCTCGAAGCAGGTCGCGGCCCGATGAGCATGGCGACAGACGAGCGTCCCCGAGTGGAGACCGACCCAGCCCGGCCGACGCCGGGCCTTGCCGCTCGCGGCCTCCTCGCCGTGGCGGGCTGGTACCAGGCGCTCCGCTCGGGACGCCCGACCGGCTGCCGGTACGTCCCGACCTGCTCGGAGTTCGCAGTAGAGGCGATCATGCGCCACGGAGCCGGCCGAGGCACGCTCCTCGCGATCGGCCGGGTGGGTCGCTGCGGTCCCTGGGGCGGGCACGGCTTCGACCCGGTGCCTGAGCGGAGGGCGCGATGAGAGTCCTCCCTGCCGCCGAGAACTCGTTCGTCCACGCGATCGGCCAGATCTTCCAGCCGCTTCTGGACCTGTTCGGGTCCATCCTGGCGCTCTTCTACGCCCTCATCCCGAACTACCCGATCGACGTCGCGCTGCTCACCATCGTGATCATGGCCGTGCTCACACCGCTCACGGTCAAGAGCACGAAGAACATGGCAGCGATGCAGGCACTCGCTCCCGAGATGAAGAAGCTGCAGCAGAAGTACAAGGGTGCCGAAAATCGCGCCCAGATGAACGACGAAATGATGAAGCTCTACAAAGAGCACAATGTCAACCCGGCTTCGGGTTGTCTTCCCATGCTATTGCAGATGCCGGCCTTCTTCGTTCTCTACAGCGTCATTCGGGGTATGACCAACACGGTTTCGAAGGGTGCGTCGATCCCCTACACAGTGACGGCGAGCGGATCGATCAACTCGTCGACTCCGAGCCACTGCACCACCAGCGTGTGTGCCGTGCCGCGGTACATCAATCCGGACACCAAGATCTACCACGACATCGTGGCGGCCCACGGCCAGCTCATTTCGTTCGGGATGAACTTCGCCGAGAAGCTGCTCTCGCACCACAGCTCGTTGTGGGTGGCGATCCCCTATTTGATTCTGGTCCTCGCCGCGGTGGGCCTCCAGTACCTGCAGATGTCCCGTCTCAACGCCCGTAATCCGCAGGCCGCTCAGGCAAATCCGCAAGCGGCAGCACTGCAGAAGTATATGCCGCTTATATTTGGACTTATTTATCTAAATGTGGCGGCTATCATAAATGTTTATTTCATCGTCTCGAGTGCGATCCGAATCGGGACGCAAGAGGTGCTGTTCCGGAAGGGCATCGTGGCGGGACCACCGCCCGCACCCGCCGCCGGCAAGGGCGCCCAACGCACCGGGCCGAAGACACCGGCCGCGGATCGGACCGAGAAGGAACTCCCGAAGCCGACTCGTTCGGACCGGCCCGCCCAGACGCGTGGGGGCACGAACGGCTCCACCGGCTCGGACCAGGGGGCGCGAACCAACGGCGCGAAGGCCAACGGACCAGTCGAGCTCGCAATCGGCCGCAGCGGTCAGGGTCGGGCGGATCGAGCAACGGACGGAAGAGTCCCAGCGCCGGGGGTGGTGCAGGGGACCAGGCTCCGAACCCGAAGGAGCACCCACGATCGAAGTCGAAGAGGGCAAGGAAGGCGCGATAGGACGTGGAGTGGGTCGAAGCAAGCGGGAAGACGCTCGCCGAGGCGAAGGAGATCGTGCTCGATCATCTCGGTGTCGCGGAGGACGATGCCGAGTTCGTGATCGTCAGCGAACCGAAAGCGGGGCTCTTCGGACGCCAACGTGGGGAGGCCCGGGTCCAGGCGCGGGTCCGTCCGGTCGCTCCCCCGCCCAAGCGCGGCAGACGGCAAAGGTCCGACCGTGGCCGGAACGGACAAGGTCGTTCGCGAAGCGGCGAGGGATCGACTCGGCGGAATGGCGCAAACGCTGACCGCGGAGACCAGGGAGCTCAACGGAGCGAGCGTGGCAGGAGCAGCTCGCAGAGCCGTCCGCGTAAGCGGACGAACGGAGCGGCTGAGCGGAACCGCGAGGTCGAGGCAAACGGCAGCGCAGCAGACGACAGTGTCTCCGGCGGAACCAACTCCGGCGCTGCCCGACGCCGTCGCTCACGGGGACGACGGTCGGCGAGCCAGGGAACCGAACGTCGAGAGAGCGCCCACCAGCCCGTGGGCACCACCGGAGAGAGCGAGGGCAACACGATGGAGGAATCACTGACGCTGGCGCAGCAGGGCGAGGTGGCGAGAGACTTCCTCGCCGGCCTGGTCCGCGAATTCGGTCTCGAGGCGGACGTGAACTACGAGGAGCTCGACGAGGACACGGTGCAAGTGTCGGCGGCCGGTGACGATCTGGGTCTGCTCGTTGGCCCACGTGGCGCCACACTCGCCGCAGTCCAGGATCTGACCCGGACCTTCGTGCAGCGGCAGTCGGAGACGCGGACCGATCGGATCCTCGTCGACGTCGGGGGGTACCGGGCAAAGCGGGCCGCCGCGCTTCGACGCTTCACGGAAGGCATCGTCGCCGAGGTGAGGAGCAGCGGCGAGGAGCGGGCGCTCGAGCCAATGCCGCCGGCGGACCGGAAGGTCATCCACGACGCGGTGAACGAGATGGACGGTGTCGAGACCCGGTCCGAGGGGGTCGAGCCCGAGAGGTACGTGGTGATCCAGCTGGCCGGGTAAGGCCGGCGGGATGCTTTCGGAGTACCGGGCGCGGCTGACCGGCGGGCTGCGCCAAACCCTCGAGCGTGCTGCCAAGCTCGGCATGCTCGGCGGCTCGGCGGAGATCGAAGCACAGATCGACCATGCGCTGGGATTCGTCCAGACCTTCGAGTCCTCGCTCGGAAGGCCTCCTCACTCGGTGCTCGACCTGGGGTCCGGAGGGGGGCTGCCTGGACTCGTCTTGCACCAGGCATGGCCGGAGACCGAAGTCGTCCTTCTCGAGGCGAGTGAGCGTCGCGCCGACTTCTTGAAGTCGGAGCTCGCGCGCTCGGGAACAGAGAGCTCGCGGGCCGCCGGCCCGGTCGAGGTGGTTCGGGGTCGGGCCGAGGGGATCGCCCACCAGACCCGGTACCGCGGGCGCTTCGAGGGGGTGTCGTCGCGTTCGTTCGGGGCGCCGGCCGTCGTGGCCGAGTGCGGAGCGCCGTTCCTGGCGAACCGGGGGATCCTCGTGGTCTCGGAGCCGCCCGACGAGGATGGGAGCTCGCGCTGGCCGGAGGAGGGCCTGGCAGAGTTCGGGCTCGGTCGGGGAGAGGCCACTCGCGTCGACGATCGGTTCAACTACCGGGTCTTGCCGAAACGCCGAAGCACGCCGGACCGGTTCCCGCGCCGAGACGGGGTCCCCTCGAAGCGACCTCTCTTCTGAACGGCTGAGAGTTCCCAGGCGATCCCTGCCGAGCGGGACTCGAGGGGTTTCACGTGAAACGATCCGCCGGAGAGGCTGCCTGTTCTCGAGTCGGAATTCGGCGGGGCCGCAGCGGAGATTCTCGTTGTCGTCAATTCTTCTTGACAAGGGTCTCCCGAACCCGGAGGATGGGCCAATGGCCGAAGCCTTTTCGTGGGAGCGTTGGGAAGCTCTTCGCACCAGCCCCGAACCCGATCCGACGGAGGTCCTCGAGGCCGTCGCCTTCTTCCAGAGATACTTCAAGGCGGTCGAGCGGAGAGCCATCCAAGCCGCCCGGAGCCAAGGCCGTACTTGGAGGGAGATCGGCGCGGCTCTCGGCAAGTCTCGGCAAGCCGTCTGGCAGTCCGGGAGACCGGAGAGCGCCGAGCTCGAGCGGATCGTGGAAGAGGGCTGGTCTCGGAACGCCGAGGTTCGATTCCAGATCGGGCTCGATCCGTTCTGACGGAGAAACCGCGGCTTGCTCGCAGTCCCGGGTTCGACCCTCCTGCACGGTGCGATCCAGCTGCTCGCGGCAAGGCGAATCCGAGCGTTTCACGTGAAACGTCGAGGAAAAGGCTTGACCTCACCTTGGCCGAGGGAGAGTATGAGGTCCTTGAATCCTGCACACTCGAGTCCTCGTTGATGCGCGGCCGCAGGCGGCGGAACAAGGGTCCTTTCTCAGAGTCTCAAGAACGAGGATCCGGCGTCGACACCGACACCGTCGGCAGCACTACCGTTCGATTGGTGGCTCCAGACTCGGTCGACGCCGCGGAGAGCGGCGGTACGGAGCCGAGAACCCTCAACCGCAACACGAGGGATTGCCCGCCAGCCCGTCAAGCGATCTCGTGGATTCGGAAGCCCTGAGCGTCTCCGAGCCGCCCGCAGAGGATCTGGACACCACGCATGGCTGGGATCGGACGCGGACCGAGGAGATTCCCGTCGTAAAGGTCGTCGAACCTCTCGACCAGCCCCCGGCTCCCCCGCCCGAGTCCGAGCCAGTGGTGGTGGCGACCGCACCAGTGGCGACCGTGGTCGAGCCCGAGGAGAGCGACGCGGGGACGGCGCGCGCTCGGATCCGTGGGGAGCGATCCGGTGGCCGAGCCTGTGGCAGAGGACGGCCCTGCCGCGCAGGCCGCTTCGGGGAACGCGCTGCCGAGGGTGATCGCCGTCGCCAACCAGAAGGGGGGAGTGGGCAAGACCACCACCTCGGTCAACCTCGGGGCCGCGCTGGCCGAGCTGGGCTTCCGGGTGTTGGTGATCGACCTCGATCCCCAGGGCAACGCAACCACCGGCCTCGGCATCGACGCACGCCACTTCGAACAGTCGATGTACGACGTCCTCATGCGCGACACCTCCCTCGAGGACTGCGTGGAGCCCACCTCGCTGAAGAACCTCTTCGTCGCTCCTGCCACCATCGCACTGGCCGGTGCCGAGATCGAACTGGTCCCGGCCTTCAGCCGAGAGCTCAAACTGCGCCGAGCCGTCGAGTCGGTCATCGACGACTTCGACTACGTCCTCATCGACTGCCCTCCGTCGCTCGGACTGATCACGGTCAACGCCCTCGCGGCGGCGAGCGAGGTGCTCGTTCCGATCCAGTGCGAGTACTACGCACTGGAGGGTTTGAGCCAGCTCACCCGCAATGTGCACCTGGTCGCTTCCAACCTCAACCCGAAACTCGATATCTCGACCATCGTCCTCACCATGTACGACGCCAGGACCAAGCTGTCGGACGAGGTCGCCGAGGACGTCCGCGAGCACTTCGGGACGAAGGTGTGCCGGATCATCATTCCCCGCACCGTGCGGCTTTCCGAGGCTCCTTCCTTCGGACAGCCGATCACCGCGTTCGACCCGACGTCTCGCGGGGCCGTGGCCTACCGTGAGCTAGCCAAGGAGGTCAGCGGTGGCACGTCGTAGCGGGCTCGGCAAGGGTCTCTCCTCGCTCATCCCGACCGAGGTAACCGGCGACCGGTCGACGGCACTACGCGAGGTGCCGATCGGGAGCATCAAGCCGAACCCTCGCCAGCCGCGGACCAACTTCGACGAGGAGGCGATGTCCTCGCTGGCGGCATCCATCAAGGAGCTCGGCATACTCCAGCCCATTCTCGTCCGCCAGGTGGGCGGCGAGGCCGCCGACGAATTCGAGCTGATCGCCGGCGAGCGCCGCTGGAGGGCCGCCCGGCGGGCCGGCCTCCACACCATCCCGGTCCTCGTCCAGACCGCGGAGGAGAGCCACAGCCTCGAGCGGGCCCTCGTCGAGAACCTCCACCGGCAGGATCTGAACGTCCTCGAGGAGGCGGCGGCGTACCAACAGCTGATCGAGGAGTTCGGCTACACCCACGATCAGGTGGCTTCCCGGGTAGGGCGGAGTCGGACCGCGGTGACCAACACCTTGCGGCTGCTCCAGCTCCCGACCGGCGTCCAACGGCTCCTCGCCGAGGGTCAGATCTCTCCCGGCCATGCGCGTGCGCTCCTCGGGACGCCCGACCGCGGCTACCAAGAGGTGCTCGCCAAGACCATCGTCGCCGAAGGGCTCACGGTCCGAGCGATCGAGGATCTGGTCCGCGACCACGTCGAGCAGACCCAAGGTGCTCTCGCGGAAGAGCGCGAGTCCGACGGTGCGGCGCCGGGTCAGCGTGATGCGGATCCGGCCGGGGCGGTCCGGCGGCGTCTCCCGCCTCCTGGGATCCTCGAGCTCGAGGACCTCCTGTCGGGTTATCTCAACACACGGGTCAAGGTCGACATGACGTCACGGAGGGGCAAGGTCGTCGTCGAATTCGCCACGCTCGAGGACCTCGAACGCATCTACAAACTCATGGTCGGGCCAGGCGGCGCGCTGAAGTGGTTGAGATCGACCACTCTCCGTGGTGCTGTCGTGACATAACGGATAAATACCCAGGTAGAGGGGCACATCCCGGAGTCGAGGATCCGATCTCTGAACCCTCGATAGAGCACCGTCCACACCCTGTGCATGAGGTTGTGGATTACCTCGGAGCGGTACCCGGTCTCAAGTAGAGGTCGAACCGAGTGGCCATCGATCGGCTCCGCTCAATCCCAGGGTGTGTCGACCCACTCGACGAGCGAGTCGACGACCGCCCGGGCGATACTCGCGCCACGCTCGACCACCACGGTTGCCGGCGCGATCTCGCAGATCACAGCCGGCATCCGGGTCTCGCGAAGCAGCGGTACCGACATCCCACGAACGCCACCCGGTGGTACCCCGAGCGAGCTCGAGACGGTTCCCTCGAGCAGCTCCGCCAATCGTCGCCCGCCGGATGACGAGTATCGGTAGCCCTCGTAGTACGCGGTCGAGCAGTGCGGTTGGTCGGTCGCAAGGCGGAATCCGATGTAGACCTCTGCCTCGCTGGCGTTCGCCTCCGCCGCCTGGATCGAACCGTCGGGATGGTGATGGGTGGTGATCTCCGCACCGTGGCTCGTGACCAGCCGGCGCACCGCGCCAACCATTGCGCCGAGGCCGCCTTCCTCGCCGATTGCCACCCGCCGTCCGAGGAGGGTGCGCGGCGCGGCGCGGAGGCGTTCGCGGTCGCGCACCGACGCAACCAGTTCCGAGCTTCCGTGCCGGCTCCCGAAGCGGAGCAACTCCGACACGGTCGAGGCCCCGGCGATGCCGTCGACCGGCAGGCCGACGTTCCGCTGGAACTCACTCAGCGCGGCCGACGTCAGGTCGCCGAAGATGCCGTCCACCCGGCCGGTGTCGAAACCGAGGGCGCTCAGTCGTTGCTGCAGCTCGGCGACGTCGTCGCCGCGGAGCATCGGCGATCTCCGGTACAAGAAGCGGTCCCCCAGCTGGCGACCGGCTTCGACCAGAGCGGACCAGGTCTGTCCGCCGCAGAGACCGTCGACGCGCAGTCCGCGCCGGTACTGGAAACCCTCGACCGCGGCTCTGGTCCCCTCTTCGAAGTACCCGTCGGGGTCGAGGCCCTTCGAGAAACCGAGTGCGTCGAGACGGTTTTGGAGATCCGCGACCGCGGGACCGTGGTCCCCGAGCTTCAAGCAGACGTCCTGGTCAGCGTGCACGCCGGACTCGGTGCTCGTCCCCCCGTCGATGAAGCGACGGCCCCTCCGGCTCGACCCAGCTGCTCAGAGGTGCGCGGAGAGCTCCTGGAGCAACTGGCCCTTGCCCTTCGCCCCGATGATCCGGGCTGCCGGCTCCCCATCCTTGAAGAGGATGAGCGTCGGGATGCTCAAGACTTCGAAGCGCCGACTCACGTCGAGGTTGTCGTCGACGTTGAGCTTCGCCACTTCGAGCTTCCCTTCCTGCTCGGTGGCGATCTCCTCGAGTACCGGGGCGATCATCTTGCATGGGCCACACCATTCGGCCCAGAAGTCCACCAGCACGGGGACGTCCGAAGCCTTGACATGCTCGTCAAAGCTAGCGTCGCTCAAAGTTGTGATCTTTGCGCTCATGCCGAATCTTCCTCCCGGCCGGTCTCCCTGTTCGACCGGCACCTGCCACCGGCCACGCTACGTCAACGTGCGATCAGGTGAATCCATTCCCCCGGTCGTGCCACGGGCAGCCCTGGCGCTCAGGACTTGGTGGCCTGCTTCTCCTCGAGCCACCGTTCGGCGTCGATCGCGGCCATGCAACCCGACCCCGCGGCGGTGACCGCCTGACGGTAGCGCTCGTCCTGGACGTCGCCGCAGGCGAACACCCCGTCGACGCTGGTGTGGGTCCCGTCGAAGGTCCGGATGTAGCCGAGCTCCTCCATCTCGAGCTGTCCGACGAACAGCGAGGTGTTGGGTCGGTGTCCGATGGCCACGAAGACCCCGGCGACCTCGAGGGCTGGACTCCTCCTCGCTCTCGGTGTCGCGGATCCGCACGCCGCTCACCGTGTTCTCGCCGAGGACGTCGACGACCACCGCGTTGAACCGGAACCGGATCTTGGGGTTGGCGAAGGCGCGTTGCTGCAGCACTTTGGAGGCGCGCAGGTCCCCGCGCCGGTGGATGATGGTGACCGTCTCGGCGAACCGGGTGAGGAAAAGCGCCTCTTCCATGGCGGAGTCCCCGCCGCCGACGACCGCGATGTCCTTGCCGCGGAAGAAGAACCCGTCGCAGGTCGCGCAGGTGGACACCCCGTACCCGAGGAGACGCTCCTCGTTCGGGAGCTCGAGCATCAACGCCTGCGCCCCGGTCGCGACGATCACCGACTCGGCGGTGTAGGTGGGTTCGTCTGCGCTCGGATCGCCGACCCACAGGCGAAAAGGACGCGTCCCGAAATCGACCCGGGAGACCTTGGCGGTGAGCAGCTCGGCACCGAAGCGAGCGGCCTGCTCACGGAAGGTCTGCATGAGCTCGGGTCCCATGATCCCCTCGACGAACCCGGGATAGTTCTCGACGTCGGTGGTGAGCATCAGCTGGCCGCCGGGTTGGTCGGTGGTCGAGGACGGCTCCCCCTCGACCACGAGAGGCGAGAGCATCGCTCGGGCGGAGTAGATCGCCGCGGTGAGTCCGGCCGGCCCCGAACCGACGATCACCACCTGGCGTGCCTCGGTCACGAGGATCGGCCTGCCTCGGCACCCCGTGGCGGTCCGCTGCCACCAGAGCAGGAGACCTGCGGCGACCCACAGCAGACCGACCACCAGATCCGAGAGCCAGACCCGACCGTCGAAGGCGTAGACGGTGAGGATCCGGACGAAGGTGATCGACAGCAAGGTCACGGTGACGACACTCGCGGCGAACACGATGACCCCGAACATGATCGCCCGGGCCGCGAGGGTGAGCGGCCGCACCGACTTGTCGCGCAGGAGGTCGACCAGCTGGTCGATCCGTTCCGTCGCCTTGGCCGGCAGGTCGGCGGCAAAGCCGGCCCGAAACCCGCGGGCCGCGTGCTGGTCGGACGTGGGATCCATGCTGGGAGATTAGTCGGGCACCCTGGGCCGGAGGCCCGAAGCCGCCTCCCACGCGACTCCGATGCGCCGACGGGGAGGTCCCCTCAGCCCGCTTTCAGCCAGCAGGCGCCGATCGTCCCCGGGCCGGCGTGGGTGCCGACGACCGGTCCGAGATCGGTGACCAACATGGGGTATTCGGTCTCGACTCCCTTGATCAGGTTGAGGAATTCGTCGAGGTCGGCGGCGGCTCCGTGGCACACGGCCAGTCGTCTGATCGGCGCCGCCGCCTCGACCTTGTCCGCGAGGTAGCGGAGCGAGCGACCTCTCGTCCGCTGTTTCGACTCCTCCTCCACGACGCCGTCGGCGAGGATGACGACCGGCTTGATCGAGAGCAGCGAACCGAGCAGCGCGCGGGCGCCGCCGATGCGACCACCCTTCTCGAGGTGCTCGAGGGTGTCCACCGCGCCGACCACGGTCGTCTTCGGGATCATCTCCTCGACCCGCGCGGAGAGGTCGTCGAGCGACGCTCGGTTTCTCGCGAGCTCGGCGAGCTCCAGCACCATGAGCCCGAGACCCATGGTGAGCGAGCGCGAATCGAGGACTCGGACCGGGATCCGCTCACCGACCGCTTTGGCCGCGGTGTTCGCCACCTGGTAGGTCGCGGAGACGCCCGCGGAGAGGTCGAGGCAGAGCACGCCGTCGTACCCTTCGTCGGCCGCGGCCTCGAAGGCCGTCTGGAACGCGCCGGGTGAGGGGGCCGACGTCTCGGGGAGGACCGGGCTCGCCTTGCACCGCGCCCAGAACTCCTCCGAGGAGAGGGTGGTCCCGTCGACGAACTCCTCCTCGCCGAAGCGGATCGACAACGGCACGACGGTGACCCCGTTGTCGGCCGCCATCGCGGCCGGAAGGTCGCACGCGCTATCGGTGACGACCCGGATCTTGGCCATGGGACTCCTCCTCGCCCTCGACGTTGCGCGGACCTTCTCGGACCGGACCGAGGAGGCGGACCGGCGGGGTGTCCGGCTGGCCGTCGAGTTTGCCACGGAACGGACCGGCCGACGCGATGTCGGCGGGGCGCGCGACGGGACCCGGCGACGGGCCCGCGCCAGGCGGGGTGCCACCGCTCGGCGGGATCGGACCGGCCGGCGGCGCCCCACCGCGCCGCCCTCGCCGGCGGGCTGCGTCCCGTGCTCCGAGGAACGCGGCCGTCGCGACGTAGGACGCTCCGCCCGCGACGACCGCGAGGAGCACGCGCCCCAGCAGTGCGACGCCCGAGGAGGCTCCGTTCACGTTCACCGCCACCACGGTGACCACCGCCATCACCCCCGACGCGATGACGCACGCGGCGAAGCGGCACGGTGAGGTCGTCGCCCCCGAGGCCACCGACCCGGGTACGGACCACCGACAACGCGAGGAGGGCGGCCACGGTGTAGGCGATGGATACCGACAGTGCGAGCCCACGGACACCGAGAGGGCCGACGAGGGCGACCGCGAGGAGGACGTTGATCGCGTTCTCGACGAGGTAGATGCGGAACGGGGTGCGGGTGTCCTGCATCGACTGGAAGACCCGCACCATGTAGAGGAACACACAAAAGCCGGGCAGGCCGAGCGAGAACATCGCGAGCGCGGCTCCGGTGGCATCGGCAGGAGCCGCGGTCTGGGCGCCGTGGAGGAGGACCAGGTCGATGAGCGGGTGCGCCAGGATCAGCATCCCGACCGCCGAGGGGATGATGATCGCGAGTATGGCGCGAAGGCCGAAGGCCATGCGGTGCCGGAACGCGGGCACATCGTCGAGGGCCCAACGGGCCGCGAGCGACGGGGCGACCGCGGTCATGATCGAGACCGCGACCACTCCGTAGGGGAGGAGGAAGAAGGTGTACGCGTAGGTGTAGGCGGAGACCGCGCCGGGCACCTTCGCCCCGTCCGCGAGCGCGAGCACGACGAAGAGCGCCACCTGGTTGGAGAGGACGATCCCGAAGGTCCAGCCGGCGAGGCGGCTGATCGTCCGCATCGCCTCGTGGGCCGGGGCCCAGAGGAATCGGAGGTGGAGGTCGGCACGGAGCAGCGAAGGGATCAGCAACGCGGCCTGCACGATGACGCCGAGGGTGGTGCCGAAGCCGAGGAGGACCAGCCCCCGGTGATTCGCGTCGATCGACGCCAAGCTCGGATGGGGCACGATCGCGTGGAACCAGGCGAGCACCGCGATCACCACCAAGTTGTTGGCGATCGGGACGAACATCGGCGTCGCGAACTTGCCCCTCGTGTTCAACAGGGCGGTGAACAACGCGATCAGCCCGTAGCACGCAAGCTGCGGGACGAACCAGCGGAGCAAGAAGATCGCCACCTGCTGCTGTTCGTGCACGTACGCGTGGCGGTTGGTGACGGTGTAGAGGTCGATGATGGTGGGCGTGAGGAAGAAGAAGGCCACCGTCGCAACGAGGATGACGGTCACGGTGACGGTCACCACCGCCGAGATCGCCTCCCACGCGTCCTCGCGACGGCGGGTGGTGAGCCGGGCGACGAACACCGGGACGAAGGTGGCGGACAGGACGCCGCCGACCACGATGTCGGTGACGATGTTCGGCGTGGTGTTGGCCAGGTTGTAGGCGTCCGCGAACGGCCCGCCCCCGACCGCGGCCGACAGGGCGATGACCCTGCCGACCCCGGTGATCCGCGACAGCAGGGTGCCGATCGCCATGCCGACGGTGGCCCCGGCGAGGCGCCGTCGGCTCGCCGCTCGGTGACGCAGGGATCCCGTCGACGTCGATCTCGGTCATGGGACCGCCGTGGGCTGGAGGTCGTGGAGCGACTCGTTGCCGGTCTCCTCCTGGCGGCGCCTCCTGCGGCGCTTGCGCGAGGTGCGGATCCACCAGCCCCCGAGCACCAGGACCGCCCCGACCGTGAGCGCGATCCCGACGACCGAGGTCGCGGTCGACCGCACGTCGACCGAACCGCTCGAGAGGAGCAGCGCACCGCCGGGGGAATGGAGGGTGATGTCCACCTTGAAGGTGCCCGAGGCCCGGGTGGTGACCTTGACCGGGACGATGTTGGTGTGCGGTGAGGGCAGCAGCAGCGTGTTCGGTTGCGACCACTGGGTGGTGCCGTTGGGGAACAGCAGCTTGTCGCTGTTGAGGGTCAGCGTCGCGGTGACCGGGTACGACGCGTTGGAGACGATGGTGACCTCGAGCGTCCCCTGTTGCGAGGTCAAGGTGACGGTTCGGTCGCCGGCGACCACCAGCTGGCCGAGCTGCGCGTCGAGGGCCGCCGCGGTGTTGGCGAGGACCGCCGACTGCTCCGACGGATGGAGCTGCTCGGCTTCACCCGCCAGCACGAGATCGCCGAGCTCCTCGATGAGCGGCTTCGCCCCCACCGCGGCGGTCGCGAACGCGGCGATGCGCTGGCGTTCGGTGCGGATGGCCGTGACCGGCAACCCGCCGCTCGTGCCCGAGGCGGTCAACCGGCAGCCGCCCCGGCACGGTGTGGTCGAGGGGAAGAGCGCGAACAGCGACGAGAGCGTCACCGGCTCGACCATCGGGTTGTTCTGGAGGGCGCCGAGCAGGGTGGTGACGAAGGAGGGGTCGTCGCTCCAGCCGTTCGGCGCGACCACCGCGACGCCGCGGGGGGTGACGTCGTTCGGCCGTTCGTAGTAGAGCTGCGCGAGCTCGGAGGCGAGCTGGGTGGCGGCGAGCACCGGATCGCCGGTGTCGTCGGTGAAGCGGGCCGCGAGGTCGCCGTCGGACACGACCGCGGTGACCGATCCCTTTCCCGAAGCGAGCGCGAACGTCTCTGCTGTCGATCCGTTGGTAGGGGAAGAAGCGACGGTGTCGGTGGGCAGCACGACCTGGCTGTAACCGTCCGCGGCCAGCGCGGTGAGCGTCGGGTCGTCGACATCGTCGTTGGTGACCCAGGCGCCGAGGCCGGCCCCCACTCCTGCCGGGGTAGGGAGCGAGACGCCGGACCCGTGCGGCACACCCGAGGAGAGCGCGTCCGAGCCACGCGCGACCTGGGTCGAGAGCTCCGATCCCAGACCCGACGCGACCAGATTGGTCGCGTCGACCGGGGTGAAGGGCGCTGCGAGGAACTGGTGGGTGGCGGCGGCGAGCGCGCCGAGCTGGTCGAGGGTCGCCAGATGCGCGGTGTCGGCGAGCACGCCGATGGTCTGTCCGCTCGCGGCGAGGGTGACCGGCACGGCCGGGTCGGCGGAGAGCGCGCTCACCACGCCGGTCACTCCGGCGAGCGCCGCGGTCGACGGCGAGGCGAGAGCCGAGTCGGGCCGCGCGGCGAGCTCGGCGGTGGTGGGTCGGGCCGCGGGCCCCTGGGTGGTCTGGAGAGGAAGGACCACCGCGACCCGAAGGCGCTCGGTCGTCGGTCCGGCTTCCGTATAGACGAGGTGGGTGGTGAGCGCACCGATCTGGTTCCCGCCCGGAAGGAGCTCGAGGCGCACCGGGTAGACGCCCGACGGGTACGACTGGCACTGGCCGCCGGTCGCGGCGAGCGTGATCGTGAAAGGCGCCGCGGCAACCGGTGCCGTCGCCCCGACCGCGACCGGCATCGAGAGGTCGAACCCCCCACCGAGAAGCGGACGGAACGAGGTGAGCGGGAGGGGAGAGGCTGTCGCGGAGAGGGGTGTGCCGGTCGGCCCCGAGGAGGCGAGCGACTGATCGAAGGCCGAGACGCTCGTCAGGCAGGGATAGACCGCCACGGAGACGGCGAGGGTCGATGCGCTCCCCGCGCCGGTTCCGACATGGAGATGCACGTCGAAGGCTTGGCCGGGGGTGACCCAGGGTGACTGCGAGAGGAGCGCCAGCGGGGAGGCGCCCCCTCCCGTGCTGCCCCGCGAATGCGGACTGGCAGCGCCAGCGCCTCCGCCGGCGAACAGGACGAGCGTGCACACGATGGCGGCGGCGAGCGCGCCGGCGCACCAGCGGCGGGTACGGGAGAGTGTCACCCCGATGGTCGGGGCGGGCGACTCCCCGTGCGGCGTGTCACCGCGCGGGTCGTTGCCGCCGGGGCGGAGGCTGCCTCGTTCCCGATCCACTCCGGACGGCAGCCTAGGCCAGCCGCACTACCCTCGGCGGCGTGCTCCCCGAGCGACTGCAACCATTGGTGCAGGCCACCGGCGATCTTTCGGAGCGCTTCCGCTCGGCGGGACACTCGCTCTACCTCGTCGGCGGGTCGGTGCGCGACGCCATCGTCGCCGACGGCGCAGCGACCCCGGGACCCGATCACGACCTCGATTTCACCACCGACGCCCGGCCGGAGCGAGATCGAAACGATCCTCCGAGGATGGGCGGACGCGGTCTGGACCCAGGGCAAGCGGTTCGGGACCATCGGCGCCCGCAGGGGCGGGCGAACCTACGAGATCACCACCCACCGCGCCGAGGTGTACCGGCCCGACTCGCGCAAGCCCGAGGTGGCCTTCGGCGACGTGGTCGAAGACGACCTCTCGCGGCGCGACTTCACCATCAACGCGATGGCGCTGCGCCTCCCCGAGCTCGAGCTGGTGGACCCCTTCGGCGGCCTCGCCGACCTCTCCGCGCGCCGACTGCGCACCCCGCTCGGGCCGGACGTGTCGTTTTCGGACGACCCCTTGCGGATGCTGCGCGCGGCACGGTTCCTCGCGCAGTTCGGCCTCGAGCCCGCGCCGGAGCTGGTCGAAGCGGTGCGAAGCGGCCACCAGCGGCTCTCGATCGTCTCGGCCGAGCGCATCCGCGACGAGCTCGACAAGATCATGGTGCTGCCGGAGCCCTCGACGGCCCTCTGGTTCGTGGTCCGCACCGGTTTGGCCGAAGAGTTCCTCCCGGAGTTGCCGGGACTCGCGCTCGAGCAGGATCCGATCCACCGGCACAAGGACGTGCTCGCCCACACCCTCGCCGTGGTCGACAAGACGCAGCCCGACCGGCTGCTGCGCCTCGCCGCGCTCTTCCACGACGTGGGCAAGCCGAGGACGAGGGCCTTCGGCGACGAAGGCGTGACCTTCCACCATCACGAGGTGGTGGGAGCCCGGATGACCCGGGCCCGGATGACCGCACTGCGGTACCCGAACGACGAGATCGACGTCGTGACCGATCTGGTCAACCTGCATCTGCGCTTCCACACCTACCGCCTCGGCTGGACCGATCGCGCGGTGCGTCGCTACGTGCGCGACGCGGGTCCTCTCCTCGACCGGCTGAACGAGCTGACCCGCTGCGACTGCACCACCCGCAACGCGAACAAGGCGAAGGCGCTCGGACGGAGGATGGACGAGCTCGAGGCGCGGATCGCCGCGCTGCGCGAACAGGAGGAGCTCGACTCCATCCGCCCCGATCTCAACGGTGACCAGGTGATGGGCCAACTCGGGATCGGTCCGGGGCGCGACGTCGGGAGAGCGCTCTCGTACCTGCTCGAGCTGCGTCTCGAAGAAGGTCCGCTCGCGAGGGCGAGGCGCGCCGCCGGCTCGACGAGTGGTGGAAGGAGCAGAAGGAGCAGGCCGGAAAGGCCTGAGGGTCAGGCCTCTGCGGGCCAGCTCGGCCCCGGCTCCCCCCGTGCGAAGGACTCGACCAGAAGTTGCGCCTCGTCGTCGTGGTACTGCACGGGGGGCGACTTCATGAAGTAGGCGGAGGGACCGACCAGCGGGCCGCCGATCCCGCGGTCGAGAGCGAGCTTCGCGCACCGCACCGCGTCGATGATCACGCCCGCCGAGTTGGGGGAGTCCCAGACCTCGAGCTTGAGCTCGAGGTTGAGCGGGACGTCTCCGAAGTTGCGACCCTCCATGCGGATGTAGGCCCACTTTCGGTCCTGGAGCCACGGGACGTGATCGGAGGGTCCGATGTGGACGTCGTCGGCCGGCAGTGCGCCGTGTTCGATCTGGCTGGTCACCGCCTGGGTCTTCGACACCTTCTTCGACTCGAGACGACTGCGCTCCAGCATGTTCTTGAAGTCCATGTTGCCGCCCACGTTGAGTTGGTAGGTGTGATCGAGGGCGAGGCCGCGATCCTCGAAGAGACGGGTCAGGATGCGGTGGACGATGGTCGAGCCCACCTGGCTCTTGATGTCGTCGCCGACGATGGGCAGCCCGGCCTCGTGGAACCGGCGTGCCCACTCGGGATCCGACGCGATGAACACAGGGATCGCGTTGACGAACGCGCAGCCGGCCTCGAGGCAGGCGGCCGCGTAGAAGCGCTGCGCCTCTTCCGAGCCGACCGGGAGATAGCTGACCAGTACGTCCGCACGTGCTCGGCGGAGAGCGGCCGCCACGTCGGTGGCCTCGCACGGGGACTCCTCGACGATCTCGCGGTAGTAGGTGCCGAGACCGTCGAGCGTCGGCCCGCGCTGCACGGTCACCCCGAGCTCGCCGACCGAGGCGAACCGGACGGTGTTGTTCTGACCGGCGTAGATCGCCTTGCCGAGGTCGGCACCGACTTTCGAGGCGTCGACGTCGAAGGCGGCGACGAACTCGAGGTCGCGGACGTGGTAGCCGCCGAGCACCACGTGCATCAGGCCGGGGACCGTGTCGGTCGGGTCGGCGGCTCGGTAGTACTCGACACCCTGGACGAGCGAGCTGGCGCAATTCCCTACGCCGGCGACGGCTACGCGAATGGTGCTCATGGACGATTTCCCTTCGTTGTCGGCACCGCGTCCCTCCGACGGGACTCGCGGTGCGGTCGAGTGGTGGACTGCTGGAGACGCTCGGCGTCGATGAGGCGGTCGAGCCACGCGATGTCGTGCTCGGTCGCCTCGGTGCTGTGCTCGACGAGCGAGCGGGTGTAGTCGTCGAGGCCGCTGCCGGCGGCCCGTCGTTGATCGTTGGCGAGACGGCGGGTCAGCTGCGCCCGACGCCGCTCGAGCAGGGCGAGGCGGGCTTGAGGCGCGAGGTGACGTGCGAACGCGAGGCGCAACGAGAAGCTGCGCGCGTCGTCGGCACCGGCGGGTTCCTCCGCGTCGAGGAGCTGTTCGAAGAGCTCGCGGCCGTGGTCGGTGATCCGGTAGACCTTGCGCGACCGCTTGGTCGTCCGACCGGTCCCCGCTCGCCGCGCGCGAAGGCCCGCCCGCTCGCCGCTGAGCGAGCCCGTCGACGGGATCGGGGGTACCGGGCCGGTGCCACCCGACTCGGTGACGGTGACCGCGTGGCTCGCCTCGAGACGCGACAGGGCGGGGTAGAGCGAGCCGAACGAGATGTTGGCGAAGAGGCCGAGCTCGTCGCGCAACCGCCGGCGGATCTCGTACCCGTGCATCTCCTGCTCGAGCAGGAGTCCGAGGATGGCGAGCTCGAGCACGTCAGCCCGGGTGGGCGGATCGGGTCGGGTTCAGCGAACGCATGCCGGAGACGATATATCAATTCGATATATCAGTGCAACACATGTGCCTACCGCCCGGTGGGGTCCGGCCCTCCCGGCCCGGGGCAGATCGGGCCCGCCGGACTACGGACCGAGGACCGCCGGCCGGGTACCCTTGAACGCAGTGAGCTTCCGTCCCGGAGCAGCCGCAGGAGTGCAGACGTCTCCCGCCGGTGGGCAGGTCGAATACGCCCTCGCCCGTAATGCGGTGGTCCGTGAGTATCGCCGGGGCCGGCTCTCCCGCCTCGACGTCTGCGACGCCCATCCCGAGCTCGTTCGGTGCGCACGCAACCTGGGCGATGCGACCGGGGAGAACTGCCCCATCTGCGAGGACGCCGTCCTCGTCGACGTGACCTTCGTCTTCGGCGCACGACTTCCCTCGGGCGGGCGGTGCGTCGCCACCAAGGCCGAGCTCGCGCGGTACTGGAGGCGGAAGGACCCGGTGGTCTGTTACGTGGTCGAGGTCTGCGCCGAGTGCTCGTGGAACCACCTGGTGCGCATGTACCCGGCGGGTGAGGGAATCGGTGCGGGACCCGCCCGGGCCGCGGCCCGGGGGCGCCCGACCGGCTGACCGCTGCGGGGCCGACCGGCGCGTGGCCGCCCCTGATCGGTCAGGAGCTCTGCGTCGTGGCGCCGATTGCGACGATGTTCGATGCCTGCCCGACCGGCCGGGACCCGATGTCGACGATCAGCGTCGCGCTCGAAGTTCTATAGGACCAGCGTGGGCCGGACGTGCTCGAGTGGCTCAGGTTCCGACCGTCGAGGGTGACCTGGTCCGGTCGGGTGACGTCGATCATTTCGACGGTGGTCGACACCGAGCTCGGTTCGCCGGGGTAGCTCCCGTGCGCGGCGCCGACGGTGACTCGGACCGCCGGTCTTCCGCCGACGCTCCCGCTCGAGGACGTGGTGAGGAGGGTCTCGGTGTGCTGACCCCTGGTGTAGCCGAGCCCGTGGCCCGCGTCGCCGTAGAAATCGAAGGACCCCGTCGCTCCCGGGTAGACGATGGCAGTGAGCGCACGCGGCGGCCCGGTGCCCCCGTTCGACGGCTGCTCGGGGATGATTCCGCCCTGGCGCACGAAGACCGGCATCTGGTCGAGCGGCACCGACAAGGTGGTGGTCGACGGCCCGGTGAACGTGGCGCCGCTGAAGAAGTCGACCCACCGGCCCGGCGGGACCCAGACCGTGGTCGACGCCACGTCCCCCGGCGAGGTGACCGGCGCGACCAGCATGTCCCGCCCGTAGAGGTACTCGGTCGGGTTCTCGTAGGCGGAAGGTTGGTCGGGGTAGTCGAGGTAGAGCGGGTGTGCCATCGGCAGTCCGGTCTGATTGGCCTCGGCGGCCAAGGTGTAGGTGTAAGGGAGCAGGGACTCGCGGAGCCGGAGGAAGGACTCGGCGATCCCTTGCACCGGTTGGGGGTACTGCCAGGGAAGGCGGTCCTCGTTGTTGGAGTGCAGTCGGAGGATCGGTTGGAAGGTCCCGAGTTGAACCCAGCGGTCGTAGAGATCGGGGGGATCGGCCCCGGACTGACTCGGTGGCGGACCGAGATAGCTGCCGACGTCACTGCTCACGTACGGCTCGCCGATGGTGGCCTCGTCGGGGACCAGGGCGGCTTCGGTCGAGAGGGTGTTCCAGGTGCCCCACGCGTCCCCGGTGAAGGCGATGGCCGAGGTGTGGTCCGACCACGGTCCCGCCGGGTACACCTGTTGGGGATTGCCGTTGGATCCTCCGATGCGGGCGAGCACAAAGCCGCGCTCGCCGAGATTGACCATGTCCTGCGCGTAGAGGTGGCCGATCCACGCGTCGGGGGTCAGGCCCGGCGAGGACACGATCGAGTCGTCGCAACACCAGTCGAGCCACCAGAAGGCGACGCCCTGTTTCTGGAAGCTCTGCTGGAGCTCGAAATTGGATTGGGCCTGGGGGACCGAGCTCCAGTTCCACACCTTGCAGTTCCCGTTCGTGCAGCTGGAGGCCGCGAGGGAGTTGCCGGCGATGCCTTCCGCCAACGGCAGCTTCGGGTCGTTGTCGTCGATGCTCGAGTGGATGTTCAACGTCACGCCGATGCCGTGGGCGTGCGCCCAATCGAGGAACGACGACGGAGACGGGAAGAGGGAAGGGTTCCATTCCCAGCCGTTCCAGTCGTTCGGCGCCTTCCAGTCGGTGTCGAGCGAGAGGGTGTTGAGGGGCACCTGGTTGGAGACGAACTCGGGATAGAGGGAGTGCTCGATGGTGCTGCTCGAGTAGGGCGTGTAGTCGGAGTACCAGACGCCGAACTCGTTCCGAGGAAGGAGCGGCGCGGGACCGGTGAGCTCCGCCAAGGTCTGCAGGGCACCGGCATAGTCCTTTCCGTAGACGAAGAGGTACCCGTCCTCGACGTCACCGTGTGCGGGCCGCGGTTCGATCCATCCCTTCGCGGTCCAGAGCGCGCTCTGGGTGTCGTCGAGCAGGCGCCATCCCGCCGTGTCCAGCAGACCGTCGGTGTTGAGCGGCTGGATGACCGGCTTGGCAGGTCGCACCGGACTGTCCGGGTCCGCAGGTCGGGAGGTCGTTGTAGGTATCGGTGTCGAACCCCCGGAACCAGCCTCCGAGAGGTCCGTTCGACGTCGGCGCGGGCGGCGGTCCGATGCTCGGGCCGACGGCCAGGGTGTCGACACCGAGATCGAAGCTGTCCGGAGTGGTGCCGACCACCTCGATCGAGTTGGAACCCGCCTCGAGGGGAACCGTGGTGGTGAAGGTCGTCCACGGTTCGGCCGCCGCCGTCGGAGCGGCATCGATGATCTGCTGGAGCCGGCCGTTCACCTCGAGGTCGAGGCTGCTCGAGGCCGGTGTCAGTGGAGGAGTCGCGAGGTTGGTGTAGCGCAGCGACACCGTGGCGGGACCTGCGGTGGCCCCGAGGACGTGCCAGGTGACGCTGGCGCCGGCATTGACGAAGAACCCCGCGTAGCCGGCGGTGCTCTGGTACCCGGCAAAGGTCTGGCTGAGAGTGGCGCCCCCGCCGAGCGTCGCCGCGCCCGCCTGGCACACCTCGCCGGAGGTGCACTCCCACCCCCAGGTGGGCGCCGCAGTCGAAGGCCGACCTCCGTCTGACATCTGGAGCGAGGTGTTGAGCGGCGTGAAGGGCCCCGATCCCAGCTTGTAGCGCAAGGTGGCGCTGGACGTCCGCACGGTCAGCCAGCCCGCCGAGCTGGAGACGGAGTAGCGGGGGACCGGCATCCGTCGGTCGAGGGCGTTGACAGTGGGGCTGTTCTCGAAATGCTGCGACGGGGAGTACTCGAGACGGAGGAGGCCCAGACTCAGAACCTCGACGCGCACGTCGCCCACGTGAACAATGGCCGAGGAGTGGGCGACCCCTGCCCCCATGTCGATCGGCGTCGCCAGGTCCACCGGGTGGGTGTCGTGAGACGCCTCGCCTGTCGACGGGGCGGCTGAAGAACCTGTGCCGGAGAAGACGATGACGGCCAGTACGAGGATCGGGAGCGCGATGAGCGCGATTCGTCTCACCCGACGGCTCCCACCGGTGCAGCATGCCATCGCAGCGAGCGGCGGTCCCGGGTGGGAGCGGCCTCGGCATTCCAGGAGCCAGCGGTGCTCGGTGACTGGTCGCCCGGGTGTCAGTCCTGCGCCTGTGGCGAAGACTCTCACGGGACCCCGCCCTGGCGGCCCTTCGGCCCCACCCACCGAGGCGCTACCATTAGTTGGGTTCACGCTGTGATCCACGGTGGCTCCGCCACCGGCCATGCCGCCGGCAGCCTTCGGGCGCTGGACGGTCGATCAGGAGGACCTCGATGTCCGAGTCCCGCTCTGCCCCCGTCACCGTGCCGAAGGTGCGCGCCTCGAAACGCCGTGACGGCAGCACCCCCCTCGTGATGGTCACCGCGTACGACGCGCCGAGCGCGCGGATCGCGGATGCCGCCGGGGTGGACCTGCTGCTCGTCGGCGACTCGGTCGCCAACACGGTGCTCGGCTACGAACACACCTTTCAAGTCACCATCGAGGACATGGCGCACCACACCGCGGCGGTCGCCCGGGCGCGACCGCGCCCGCTCATCGTGGCGGACCTCCCGTGGATGACCTACCACCTCGAGCCGGTGGACACCTTGCGCAACGCGGCCTCGCTGATCCGAGCGGGAGCCGAGGCGGTCAAGCTCGAGGGAGGGCACTCGAGGGTGCCGATGATCGAGGCGTTGGTCGATGCCGAGATCCCGGTGATGGGGCACCTTGGCCTCACCCCGCAGTCGGTGCACGCGCTCGGCGGCTATCGGGTGCAGGCGAAGGACGAGGTGGCCGCCAACCTTCTGGCCACCGACGCGAAGGCCATCGCGGCCGCGGGCTGCTTCGCAGTCGTGCTCGAGGGGATCCCCGAGCGGGTCGGCGAGGTGGTCACCGAGATGCTCGAGGTCCCGACCATCGGGATCGGCGCCGGGCCGGGCTGTGACGGACAGGTGCTGGTCTTCCACGACCTGGTCGGTCTGACCCCGTCCGTGCCGAAATTCGTTCGCCGGTACGCGGAGCTCGAGAAGACCGCGGTCGAGGCGGTCGCCGCCTTCGCCGAGGACGTCCGGACCGGCGCCTTCCCCTCCGACGCGGAGGTCTACCACTGAGGACCCGCTAGGCTCCCGTTGCTCGGGCGCCCCCCGCGGGTCGTCCGGTCAGTTCCGACCTGCTCCACTTGGTGGAGCCCGGCCAACGATGGGCCGGTCCAGAGGGAGGTGAGCCGCAGGTGCGGCCTTACGAGACCATGGTGATCTTCGACACCGCTGCCGACGAGGCCGCGGTCAACGGGGTTCTCGATCGCGCGCTCGACGCGCTCCGGGCGAAAGGCGGCAACCCGGGGAGGGTCGAGCGTTGGGGGCGGCGGACCTTCGCCTACGAGGTCCAGCACAAGCGCGAGGGCTACTACGTGATCATCGAGCTCACGGCGGAACCACCCGCGGTCGGGGACATGGAGCGGGTGCTCGTCCTCGCCGACGAGGTGATCCGGCACAAGGTGATCAGGCTTCCGGACAAGGTGGCCGGACGACAGGCCGCGGCGGCGGCGAACGGGGAGGGTTGAGATGGCCAACGGCAACAGCGTGACCCTGGTCGGGAACATCACGCGCGATCCCGAGCTCCGGTTCACCAATACCGGGCAGGCCACGACCAGCTTCGGTCTCGCGGTGAACCGCAGGTGGCAGAACCGCCAGACCCAGGAGTGGGAGGAGGCCACCTCCTTCTTCGACATCGTCTGCTGGCGCGAGATGGCGGAGAACGCGGCCGAGAGCCTGGCGCGCGGCTCCCGGGTGATCGTGACCGGCCGGCTCGAGCAGCGCAGCTGGGAGACCCCCGACGGGGACAAACGGTCCAAGGTCGAGGTGGTCGCCGACGAGATCGGCCCGAGCATCCGCTGGGCGACCGCGCAGGTCACCAAGAACGAACGGCGCGGCCCCGGCGACGGCGGGGGGCGCGGCGCGAGCCGGGGAGGCGGCGGCGGCTGCCCCCGCCGAGCCGCAGGGATACGGATACAGCGAGGAGCCCTTCTAGCCATGGCGAGGAGCAACGACCGAGGAGGATCGGGACGACGGTCCTCGAAGGACGCCGGCCGGCGGATCAAGAAGAAGCCGTGCGCCCTCTGCAAGGACCGGGTGGAGTGGGTCGACTACAAGGACGTCTCCATGCTCCGCAAGTACATGAGCGATCGGGGAAAGATCCGTGCCCGGCGGGTATCCGGCAACTGCGCCCAGCACCAACGCGACGTGGCGGTCGCGATCAAGACCGCACGCGAGCTGGTCCTGCTCCCCTACACGCAGCGGACCACCACCGAGCGTCCCGGTGGGCGACGTGGCCGCGACGCGGCTTCGGTGGACGGCGTGGTCGTGACGAGGCGCCGTCCTCTCCCGGTGGCGGGCCGAGTGGTGGCGCCGGCGCCCGGGGCGGGCAGACCGAAGTGCTCGAGGCCCAGGTGATCGAGCTCGAAGGCGGCGAGGAGGTCGTGCTCGTCGAGGACGAGGCGACCGGCGACGAGGTGGTGCTCGTCGAGGAGAGCAGCACGGGCGACGGCGAGGCCGCGCCCGCCGGGGACAACGCTGCCACCGAGGACGGTGCAGAGGGATGAAGGTCCTCCTCCGCCGCGACGTCGACGGGGTCGGCAAACGCGGCGACATCATCGACGTCTCGGGCGGATTCGCCCGGAACCACCTGCTCCCGGCCGGAAAGGCGATCGTCGCGACCACCGGCATCGAGAGCCAGGCCGAGGCCATGCGCCGCTCGAGGGACCTGCGCGACGCGAAGGACCGCGAATCGTCCGAGACGGTGGCCCGGCTCCTCGTCGGTACCGCCGTCACCATTCCGGCCCGGGCCAGCGGCGACCGTCTCTTCGGCTCGGTCTCCTCGGCGGACATCGTGCGAGAGGTGGAGCAGCAGGTGGGGGCGGTGATCGACCGCAAGGACGTCGTCCTCGACGAACCGATCAAGACGCTCGGGAGCCACACCGTTCGAGTCGAACTGGTCGGCGGGGTCGAGTTCGACCTGACCGTCGAGGTCGTCGCCGGGTCCTGACCCCGCACCTCGCAGGCGCTTGCCCCGACCGGGGTCCGCGTCCGCGTCACAACCCGCGGTGATGATGACGTCGGTGGCCCACCGAAAGCGCGACACCGCGGTGCTTGTCCACCGCTCGTCCACATGCTTCCACGGCTATTTCCTCAACAAGCGGGTCTTTTGCTCCACAGTCCGATCGGATGAGTGTTGAGGGATCATGTCCCAAGCGATCGATGACGTGCGCGCCCGCCAGTTCGGCGCTCCGCGGACTGGCGCACCGACGTCGGCCGGGAGGGTCCCACCTCACAACCTCGAGGCCGAGGAGTCGGTCCTCGGCGCGATGCTGCTCTCACGGGACGCCATCGCCGCGTCGATGGAGATCTGCCGTGCGGAGGACTTCTACAAGACCTCCCACGGATACATCTTCGACGCGATCACCTCGCTGTTCAGCCGGGGGGAGCCCGCCGACTGGGTGACGGTGACCGAGGAGCTGCGGCGACGTGAGCTGCTCGAAGCGATCGGCGACCCGTCGGTGTTCGTCTCCCTGCAGGCGAACACCCCCTCGATCGGCAATGCCGAGTACTACGCGCGCATCGTCGAGGAGCTGGCCCTCCTTCGCCGGCTGGTGTCGGTCGCCGGCGAGATCAGTGAGCTCGGGTACGGCGTCCCCGAGGACGTCTCCCAGGTGCTCGACCGCGCCGAGAGCCTGGTCTTCGACGTCGCCCAGCGCCGGGTGGTGGACTCCATGGCCCCGCTGCGGGACCTCCTCGGCCAGAGCCTCGACCACTTGGAGCAGCTCTTCGGGAGGGACGAGACCGTCACCGGCCTCGCCACCGGGTACGTCGACCTCGACGAGATGCTGGCGGGGCTCCAACCGTCGAACCTGGTGGTCGTCGGTGCCCGTCCGTCGATGGGGAAGACCAGCTTCGCGCTCGGCGTGGTCGCGCACGTCGGGGTGCGGCTCCACCAGCCGGTGCTTCTCTTCTCGATGGAGATGAGCCACCTCGAGATCACCCAGCGCCTGCTCGCGGCGGAGGCGCGTGTCGACGCGACGCGCATGCGCACCGGACGGCTGCGCGACACCGACTGGCCGAAGATCGGCAACGCGATCAGCCGGATGAGCGACGCGCCCGTCTTCATCGACGACAACCCGCAGCTGACCGTGATGGACATCCGCGCCCGCGCCCGACGCCTCAAGAGCCGCGAAGGGCTCGGTCTGGTCGTGGTCGACTACCTGCAGCTGATGACCGGGCGCCACGGCGCGGAGAACCGACAGGTCGAGGTCTCCGAGATCAGCCGGGGCCTCAAGATCCTGGCCCGTGAGCTCGAGGTGCCGGTGCTCGCGCTCTCCCAGCTCTCGCGCAACCTCGAGCTGCGCCAGGACAAGCGCCCCCTCCTCGCCGACCTTCGCGAGTCGGGCTCGATCGAGCAGGACTCCGACGTCGTCCTGTTCATCTACCGCGACGAGATCTACAACCCCGAGTCGACCGAGACCCAGGGGACCGCCGAGATCATCGTCGCCAAGCACCGCAACGGCCCGACCGGCCACACCCACCTGGCCTTCATCGGGCACCACGCGCGTTTCGACAACATGGCACGGGTGTAGTCGCCCGAGGATCGACACGGTCTCGACGCCGGTCGGGCGATGATGGGCGGGTGACCGAGTTCGTGCTCCCGCGGGTCCCGGCTTCCGCCGGCGCCCTGCTCTTCGACGAGGACGGCCGCATCCTCGTGGTGAAGCCGACCTACAAGGCCGGGTGGACGATCCCCGGCGGTCAGATGGAGGCCGACGGCGAGTCCCCCTGGGAGGCATGCCGACGCGAGGTACGCGAAGAGACCGGCCTGGTGCTGGCCAGCGGACGACTGGTCTGTGTCGACTTCCTCCGACCGAAGACCCGGCGGCACGGCGGGGTCCGGTTCCTCTTCGACGGGGGCGCGGTTCGAGCGGAGCGCCGAGCCGGGCTGGTCCTCCAGGAGGGCGAGCTCGAGGACCATCGCTGGGCCACCCCGACCGAGGCGGCCGAGTTGCTCAGTGGACCGGTCAGGCGCCGGGTGGCCGCCGCCCTCGCGGCCGACGGTTTCGTCTACCTGGAGGATGGCCGGCCGGTTCCGGAGGTGCGGTCGTGACCGAGGCTCGCTACACGCACGGGCACCACGAGAGCGTGCTCCGTTCCCACCGCTGGCGCACCGCGGAGAACTCCGCCGCGTACCTCCTCGATCGTCTCGTCCCCGGCATGAACCTCCTCGACGTCGGATGCGGACCGGGCACCCTCACCTGTGACCTGGCGACCCGGGTCGCGCCGGGTGCGGTCACCGGCATCGACGCCTCGGCCGAGGTCGTCGAGCTGGCCCGGGCCACCGCGGCAGAGCGCGGGCTCGGCAACGTCACCTTCGAGGTCGGCGACGTGTTCGACCTCGGCTTCGCCGAAGCGAGCTTCGATGTCGTCCACGCGCACCAGGTCCTCCAACACCTCGCCGACCCGGTCGTTGCGCTCCGCGAGATGCGCCGGGTCTGCGAGCCGGGCGGGACGGTCGCGGTGCGCGACTCGGACTATCCGACGTTCACCTTCTACCCCGGCGACGTCGATCTCGACCGGGCGATCGCCGCCTACGGCGCGCTCACCCGGGTCAACGGGGCCAACTGGGACGCCGGCCGACTGCTCCTCCACTGGGCGAACGAGGTCGGCTTCGCCGAGGTGGTTCCCTCCGCGTCGGTCTGGTGCTTCGCCACACCCGCCGAGCGCGAGTGGTGGGGAGGGCTGTGGGCGGACCGCTTCACCCAGTCGGCACTTGCCGAGCAGCTCGAGGCCGCCGGGCTCGCGAGCCGAGAGGACCTCGAGTCCTTCGCCGGCGGGTGGCGACGGTGGGCCGCGTCCTCGGACGGTTGGTTCGCCGTCGTGCTCGGCGAGGTCCTCTGCACGCGCTGACCGCCGAGGAGTCAGTCAGTGCCTGAGGTCAGGGCGGCGAGAAATCGCTCGGGAGCCTCGAGCGTCAGGTAATGGCCGACACCTTCGAGGATCTGGATCGTGGCCTCGGGACGCGCCGCGCGCAGGTGGTCGACCATCTCCACCACCGCGATCGGGTCGTCGCGGCCCCACACCACGGTGAGCGGCGAGGGATGGCGTTCGATCGCGCCGGTGTAACGGTCCTGGTTGCGCCGGCGCTCCTCGATGTAACGGATGGTCCGCGGGAGGAGCCGGTTGCCCCCGTCGCGGGCGACCTGCTGCCAGGCCGCGTCCAGCTCCCCCTGGTCGACGACGGTCTGCGGAGAGAAGGTCGCGGCCAGTGCGGCGGTGAACCCGGCCCGGTCGGGGGCCTGCGCGGGGTCGAGCGCCTGGTCGGGGAGGGCGAGGAGCAACTCCTGGCCGGCGCTCAAGTGCGCCAGCTCGATGTAGATGCTGCCGTTGGTCAGGGTCCGCTCGACCACCTCCACCTCCCAGGCGCCCTCCAGCTGGCGGGCGAGGAGCTCGCCGCCGACGGTGTCCCCCATGTCGTGGGTGAGGAGCGACAGCCGGTCGATCCCGAGCTCTGCGGTGAGCGCCATCGCGAGATCGGCTTGCAGGTCGAGTCGGTAGGCGAGGTCGGGTTTGTCGGAGAAGCCGTAGCCGAGCATGTCGAAGAGGACGACACGACGAGACGCGGCAAGCTGGTCCACGACCAGGTGGAAGTCGAACGACGAGGTCGGGAAGCCGTGGAGGACGAGCAACGGTGGCTGCGATTCGGAGCCACCGGGCGCGACGTCGACGGTGAAGATGCGGCGATCGCAGAGGGTGCGGAAGGTCCCCCGCTCGAGCCACTCGGCCGCGGCGCCGGTCAGCTCGCCTTCGCCGGTCATGGAAGGAGGCGTTCGGCGAAGAAGGAGAGGACCTGGTCGAGTGCGTCGCGGGTCGGCGTCCCCGGTCGGTCGTCGAGATCCTCGGTGAGCACCGAGTGGGCCATCGTCTTGTGGCCGTGCGGATTGCCCGAGGAGGAGTCGAGCTCGACCGCGACGAACGCGTCACCGAGCAGCTCGCGGAGGTGGTCGAAGCGTGCCTCGGGGCTCATGCGGTCACCGCTGAAGCGGAGACCGAGGACGCAGGTCCCCGAGGCGGCCCGTTCGCGTACCCGCTCGGCGTCGGCCGGGGAGATGCCGAGATCGGACCGGTGGCGTCGGCTCACCGGAAAGGGCAGCGACGGTTGGGAGAGCACCGGCGCGACCACCACGTCGTCGACCATCATGGCCAGAGCGAACCCGCCGGTGAAGCACATGCCGACCGCTCCGACACCGGGTCCGCCGCACCGTCGGTGCTCGTCCGCGGCGAGCGCGCGGAGCCAGATGGTGATCGGAGACGTCTTTCCGGTCGCGAGGACGGCGAATTCGCGTGAGATGCAGGCCGAGGTCAGCGAGCCGATCGTGTAGCCGCCCGTCGGCGCACGGCCGTCGTCGCCGAAGAGATGCGGCATCACCGCGGTGAGGCCCTTCTCCGCGACGGCGCGGGCGAACCTGGCCACGTTCGGGGTGATTCCCGGTAGCTCGCTGCAGACGACGACCGCAGGGCCCGACCCGGTGCGGTAGACGGTGCGGGTGGTGCCCTCGGAGGTGAAGCTCGTCTTCTCGAAGCCGTCGAGCGCGTCGGGCACCGTGCGAACCTACTCCGGCCGACGACGGCCCCGTCGGGTGCGTGAACCGGGCGGTCAGGCGAGCCCGAGGGTCACGACGACCGGGCGGTGGTCGGAACCTGACGCCGGTGCGATGCGCGCGTCGAGCGACCGAAAGGGCCGGGGTGACGAGGACGTGGTCGAGCTGACTGTGCGGTCGCCAGCTCGGCCAGGTGCGCCCCACCACCGCCCGCCGCCACGCCGGGAAGAACGAGTTGACCGGCGGCCCCCACATGTTCATGTCGCCGGCGAGCACGGAGGGGGTGTTGGCAGGCGGGAGCAGACCGGCGAGGCGGCGGTACTGGGCGGGAGAGAAGTGGGTGATGTGGGACATGTGGGTGCCGAAGACCGACACGGTGCGACCACCGAGCACGGTCGTGCACTTCACCACCGCGCGCCTCGCCGCGTCCCGTCGCAGCGTGCCGAGGTCGAGGACGCCCGGATCGTCGACGGGGATCCGGGAGAGGAGTGCGATGCCCCATCGCCCGCGCACGCTCGCCCGGCGCCCCCGGCCGGATCTTCCCCCCTCGCGCTCGCCGTCGAGCCGGTGGGCCGGACGCATCATCCGGAGCTGGCCGAAGAAGGGCGACCAGCGACGGCTCGAGGTCGCGACCGGCTCGTAGAGGCGACCCCGGGCGAGTGAGGCTTCGGCGACGATCCGGTAGCCGAGCCCGGTCGCGATGGCGGCCGCGGTACCCGGTCCGTCGTCGATCGGGGTCCATGCCTCCTGGAGCACCAGCAGATCGGCGTCGAGTGCCGCGCACTCGGACACCACGTCGAAGGGCCGACCCCACCCGTCGACGCCCATGTGCACGTTGAAGGTGGCGAGCGAGAGCGTCGCCCCTTCGCTTCGAGACGCCATCAGGTCAGCGCCGACCCAAGGTGGAGGCGGCCTCGCGGAGGCCGTCGCGGAAGTCGGGGTGCGCGATCTCCGCCAGGGCGGCCGCCCGTTCGCGCACGGTCCGCCCGGCCAGGTCGGCCGTGCCGTACTCGGTGATGACGACGCCGGTGTGGTGTCTCGGTGTCGACACCACCGATCCCTCGGGGAGCAGGGACACGATGCGGGAGCGGGTGACCCCGTTCGCCACCGCGGTCGACCGGATGCAGACCAGGGAATGGTCGTCCAAGCGCATCTCTGCTCCGGCGACGAAGTCCTCGTGACCACCGACTCCCGAGATCTGCTTGCCGTCGATGGCGTCGGCCACCACCTGGCCGTAGAGGTCCACGCTCAGCGCGCCGTTGATCGAGACGAACGCGTGGTTCTCGGCGATCACCGTCGGATCGTTGACCACCTGGACCGGAACGAAGGCGACCTGCTGGTTCCGGTCCAGCCAGCGGTAGAGCTTGTTCGAGCCGAGCGCGAAGGTGGTGATGGACACGCCGTTGTAGATGCTCTTCGCGTCGTTGGTGACCTTGCCCGCGAGGTGGAGCTCCATGAGACCGTCGGTGAACATCTCGCTGTGGACGCCGTAACCACCACCGGGTCCGCTCACCAGCAGCCGAGCCACCATGTTCGGCACCGCGCCGATCCCGATCTGCAGGGTCGCCCCGTCGCCCACGAAGGAGCGGGCTTCCTCGGCGATGGCCCGATCGATGTCGTCCGGTGGCATCTCGGGGAGGGTGTAGGGCATGCCGTCGGCCTCCACCACCATGTCGACGAGGTCGAGGGGGACGGTGTTGGTGAACTCGGGCGGCAGGGAGCAGGTTCGCGGAAGGTTCGGGTTCACCTCCACGATGAGCAGCCGGTCGGGGTCCGAACCGGCGAGGAGCAGCTCGTCGCGCGTCGCGCCGAGGTGGAGGGAGAGGTTGATCGCTCCGTCTTCGGGCGGCGCACCCTGGACCACCATCACCCTCGGGTCGTAGCGGCGAAGGATCGGCGCGAATTGCCGGAAGCCGCCGGGCACCAGGTCGATGTTGGCTCCTTGCGCGAGCAGCATGCGCTCGGCCGGTCCGAAGAAGCCGCACCGATAGGAGACGGACTTGTTGGTCAGGACCTCGTAGTAGTTGAGGAGGAGCGCACCCCCGAGCACGAGATCCTCCCAGTCGTCCCGTCGGCCGAGCGCGGTGAGGAAGGTGTCGGGGTTGGCGGGCCCGAGCCCGAAGCCGATGGTGTCGCGGGTCTCGAGCGCCGCGACCGCCTCGTCGGGGGTGCAGATCCGGGGTGCCATCGGGCCAAGTGTGGCACCCGGCGTCACGGCTCAGGAATCGTCGGGCGACCAGTTCCCGTGGAAGCCGTACGGCACTCGGACCGGCAGGTGGACGACGGCCACCGGGTCCCCGGTGAAGTCCTGCGCGTGGAGGACCAACAGGTCGCTCGCGTCGCGGGCCGGGTCGTAGATCAGGCTGAGGACGAAGCCCTCGTCCTCACCGGCGGTGTCGTGCTCGGGGACGAAGATCGCCTCGCCGGCGACGCCCGGGATGGGGCGCACCTCGCTCGTACCCGACCGGAGGTCCTGTTTCACCAGGGACCCGCCGAGTGCGAGGTACGCCTCGTCCTTCCCCGTGTCGAGACCGGCGCTGTAGCCGTACCGGTGCTCGCGCCCGACCACCCGCTCGTCGACCCGAGGGAATTCCTGGGGCCGATCGTCGAGGAGGGAGGTCACCACCTTTCCCGCCTCCGGATCGATCCGCCAGCGCTCGAGCACCGGGGGGCCCTCGTCGGGGCCGGTCAGGTGGGTGGCGAACATCTTCGGGTGGCGGACGACGTCGACCACCACCGCGCCGTCGTCGTCGAAGCCGTTCATGGGATGGAACACGTAGCAGGGCTCGACGTCGCACCAGACGACGTCCTCCGCGCCCCCCTCGAGCGGCAGGAGACCGACCCTGCTCCGGTACTCCTCGGACCAGCGGTACGGGAACGAGCGCGCCCTCGGCGACGGCCTCGGGACTGAAGAGCACCGGGAGGTCGTAGATCACCGCGTAGCTCTCGGTGAGCGACATGTCGTGGATCGACACCGGTCCTCCGACGGGGATGTCCACGATCCGTCGGACCCGTCCTCCGACGTCGACGACCGTGTACTGCACCTGGTCGCCCCACGCCCAGTAGTAGGAGATGGCGTGCAGTTCGCCGGTCACCGGGTCACGCTTGGGGTGGGCGGTGTACCCGCCGGGAAGGGTGCCGTCGAAGTCGGACGGCCCGACGGTCTCCAGCTCCTCGGTCAGCTCGTAGGGGCGCGCGCCGGCCTCGACGATCGCGTAGGTCCGTCGCGCGTGCGCGATCACGTTGGTGTTGGCGGCGAAGTCCATCCCCTCGACCACCGGTCCGGCATGGACCGGCTCCCCGAGCGCAGCCGCCACGTCCGCCGAGCGGACCCAGCGGTTCCGGTACCAGCGCGCCGCGCCGTCCCCGAGACGGATCCCGTGCACCATCCCCTCACCGGTGAACCAGTGATAGGTGGCAGGGTCCGGAGATCCGATCGGGTTCGGTCCGTTTCTGAGGTAACGGCCGTTCAGCGAGTCGGGCAACGTGCCGGTGACCGGGAGATCGGTCACCGTCTCCTCGGTGCGGACCGGTCCGTAGTTGTCGCGTAGGTACGGGTTGGCCACCGCCATGACTGTCTCCTTCCGCAGACGTCGCACTCGAGCCTACGCGGCCTTCTCTCCGATCGGCGTGGGACGATGACCCGGTGAGGCTCGACACCGCGCTCGGCGGGCTGGAGGACGCCGCGGGAAACGCGCGGCGCCTGGAGGAGATCGGGGTCGACGGGGTGTTCACCTTCGAGGGGCCCCACGACGTCTTCACCCCGCTGGTGCTCGCCGCCGCCGCCACCTCGGAGCTCGAGCTCACCACCAACGTGGCCATCGCCTTCCCACGCAACCCGATTCAGCTCGCCCACCAGGCCTACGACCTGCAGCTCCTCTCCGAGGGGCGCTTCACCCTCGGCCTCGGGACCCAGGTCCGCGCCCAGGTCGAGCGCCGCTACGGCGCCGCCTTCGATCGTCCGGTCGCACGGATGCGCGAGCTGATCGCCGCGCTGCGGGCGATCTACTCGTCGTGGGAGCACGGCGAGGCGCTCGAGTTCCGGGGCGAGTTCACCTCCCACACGTTGATGCCGCCGCTGTTCAACCCGGGTCCCCATCCCTTCGGGATGCCACCGATCGCGCTCGGCGCGCTCGGCCCGCAGATGGTGCGACTCGCCGCGGAGGTTGCCGACGGGGTGCTGGTCATGCCCTTCAACACCGCCGCGCACTTCCGCGAGCGCACACAGCCGGCCATCGCCGAGGGCCTCGATCGTGCCGGCCGGGTGCGCACCGATCTCACCGTCACCGGCGAGGTCATCGTCTGCTGCGGCCGCGACGAGGCAGAGCTCGGTGCGGCCCGGGAAGCCGGGCGCTGGCTGGTCGCGTTCTACGCCTCGACCCCTTCCTACCGGCCGGTGCTCGAGGTCGAAGGGTGGGAGGAGCTGCAGGGAGAGCTCACTACGCTCACGAAGACCGGACGCTGGGAGGAGATGGCCACGGTGATCGACGACACGGTGCTCGAAACCATCGCGGCGGTCGGCACGCCCGAAGAGGTGGCCGCGGAGGTCTCGGCCCGGTTCGGCGGGGTGGTCGACCGGATCGGCTTCTACACTCCGGGGCCGATGGCCGAGGACACCGTTGGCGAGCTGGTCGACGCGTGGCGCGGGCGAGGGCCACAGGTGGGATCGTGAGCCCCGGGCCGGCCGCTCCCTACGACGAGTTCTCGATGTTCGCCGAGAACGCGAGCGAGGCCGGACTCGAGTGGAAGGGCCAGCCGGTCGTCGCCCGCACCTCGGTCGAGGTGGGGACCGACCGCCGGCTGAGCGCCCTGATCTGGGGAGAGGGCTCGCCCGAGCTGGTGTTCCTGCACGGCGGCGGCCAGAACGCGCACACCTGGGACACCGTCGCGCTCGCCCTCGAGCGGCCGCTCGTCGCGATCGATCTGCCCGGTCACGGCCATTCCGACTGGCCGGCCGGCACCGCCAGCCTCGATCCTGCCTCGATGGCCGACGACGTCGCGAAGGTCGTCGAGGCGCTCGCTCCGCAGGCCAGAGCGGTCGTCGGGATGTCGCTCGGCGGCGCCACCGCGATCGCCCTCGCCACTCGCCATTCGCAGCTGGTCCGGATGCTCCTGCTGGTCGACATCACCCCTGGGGTCAACCACGACAAGGCGTCGGACATCGCCGCGTTCCTCGCCGGGCCGGAATCGTTCGAGAGCTTCGACGAGATCCTCGAGCGGACCATCCAGTTCAACCCGACGAGGAGCGAGTCCTCGTTGCGCCGGGGCGTCCTGCACAACGCCGTCCAGCGTGAGGACGGACGGTGGACCTGGCGCCATCAGTTGGGGAGGCCGTCCGCGACGACCGGCCTGCACGTGGAGGCGGTCGACTTCGGCTCCCAGTGGGACGACCTCGAGCGCATCGCGGTCCCGGTGATGCTCGCGCGGGGGAGCCTCTCGCCGGTGGTGGACGACGCGGACGTGGCCGAGTTCCGGCGGCGCCGGCCGGGCGACCCGGTGGTGGTGGTCGAGGGTGCCGGCCACAGCATCCAAGGCGACCAGCCGGTCGAGCTGGCCCGGATCATCACCGAGTTCGTCGGCCCGGCCTGAGCGCGAACGCGAGAAACCCCGGGCGCAAAGCCCGGGGTTTCGTCGTCACTCGGTCGCGAGTGGCTCAGGCGGCGAGCACCTCGGGGGCACCGGCCACCTCGGGGGTACCGGCCGAGTCCGGACCCGCCGGCACGAAGGCCGCGGCGAGGACGTCGCCGATCTCGGCGGCGAGATGGAAGGTCATCTCGTCGCGCACTGCCTCGGGCACGTCCTCCAGGTCCGGCCCGTTCCGAGCGGGCAGCACCACGGTGGTGAGCCCGGCGCGGTGGGCGGCGAGCACCTTCTGGCGCACCCCGCCGATGGGCAGGACCCGACCCTGCAAGGTGACCTCACCGGTCATCCCGACGACCGGCGCGACCGGCTGGTCACGCAACAGGCTGACCAGGGCGGTGGTCATGGTGACCCCCGCCGAGGGGCCGTCCTTCGGGATGGCGCCGGCCGGCACGTGCAAGTGGAAGCGCGTGCCGGAGAAGACCGACGGGTCGATGCCGAGATCCACGGCGTGTGAGCGCACGTAGGACAAGGCGATCTCCGCGGACTCCTTCATCACGTCGCCGAGCTGGCCGGTGAGGGTGAGCCCCTCGGGGCCCTCCATCATCGACGCCTCGACGTAGAGCACGTCGCCACCGGTTCCGGTGACCGCGAGTCCGGTCGCCACGCCGGGCACGGCGGTGCGATCGGCGCCCTCGAAGAAGAAGCGCGCCCGTCCGAGCCAGCCGCGCACGTCCGGGCCGTCGATGAGGAGCGGCGACACCGACTCACCGGCGGCGATCTTCGACGCGACCTTCCGGAGGAGGCGCCCGAGCTCGCGTTCGAGCGAGCGGACTCCCGCTTCACGGGTGTAGTCGGCGACGATCACCCGGAGGCCATCGTCGGTGATCACGACGTCGTCCGCGGTCAGGGCGGCGCGCTCCAGCTGCCTCTCGAAGAGGTGATGGCGCGCGATCGACACCTTCTCGTCCTCGGTGTAGCCGTCGAGCCGGATGACCTCCATCCGGTCCAGCAGCGGACCGGGGATGGTCTCGGCCACGTTGGCCGTCGCGAGGAACAGCACCTTGGACAGGTCGAGCTCGACCTCGAGGTAGTGGTCGCGGAACGTGTGGTTCTGTGCGGGGTCGAGGACCTCGAGCAACGCCGACGAGGGGTCACCCCGCCAGTCGGCGCCGAGCTTGTCGACCTCGTCGAGGACGATCACCGGATTGAAGGTGCCGGCCTCGCGCAGCGCGCGGACCAACCGGCCCGGCTGCGCACCGACGTAGGTCCGACGGTGGCCGCGGATTTCGGCTTCGTCGTGGATCCCGCCGAGCGCGACCCGGACGAACGAACGCCCGAGGGCGCGCGCGACCGACTCTCCGAGCGACGTCTTGCCGACGCCGGGCGGTCCGACCAGCGCGAGGATGCTCCCCGAACCGCGACCGCCGCTCGCGGGCTCGAGCCCACGGTCGGCCTGCAGCTTGCGCACCGCAAGGTGCTCGAGGATGCGGTCCTTCACGTCCCGCAGTCCGTCGTGATCCTCGTCGAGGATGCGCGAGGCCTCGCTGATGTCGAGCCTGATCCTCGGACTCCTTGCCCCAGGGCAGCTCGGCCACCGTGTCGAGCCAGGTGCGGATCCAGCCGCGCTCGGGACTCTGCTCGCTGGTGCGCTCCAGCTTGTCGATCTCGCGATCGACCGCCTTGCGCACCTCTTCGGGCAGCGCCACCTTGTCGAACTTCGACCGGTAGTCGTCGGGATCCTCCTCGTCGCCGTCACTCAGCTGGCCGAGCTCCTTGCGGATGGCCTCGAGCTGGCGGCGCAAGAGGAACTCGCGCTGGGTCTTCTCCATGCCCTCTTCGACGTCGGTCTTGATGCGCTCGCGCAGGGTCAAGTCGGCGAGCACTTCGCGTGCCCACTCGATGACCAGACGCAGACGCGCCTCGACGTCGACCGTCTCGAGCACTTCCACCTTCTGTTCGAGCGACAGGTCGGGCGAGTAGCCGGCCATGTCGGCGACCCGGCCCGGATCGGTGATGTCGGCGAGGCGCTCGGCCAGTCGGCCGGCTCCCCTCGACAGCAGGATGTTCTCGAGCACGGCGCGGTACTCGCGGGCGAGCGCGACGGCGTCCTCGGTCGGGGGTGCCTCGACGACGGGGTCGACCTCGACCCACAACGCCTGGCCGGTTCCCGGCACCGCGGTGCCGAGGCGGGCACGGTCGATCCCGCGCACCGCGACGGCGGGCAGCCCGCCGGGAAGTTCGCCGCGCTCCATCACCTCGGCGATCACTCCCATGGCCGAGTAGCGCCCGTCGATGAAGGGCACGATGACGAGCTTGCCGCCCGACGCCTCGGCGGCGCCGGCAGCGGCCTTGGCCTCGTCGGACTCGAGGGCCATGGTGAAGACCATGCCCGGGAGCATCACACCCGAGGTAAGGGGCAGCAGTGGCAGATTTTCAGTCAGTGGGTCCATCGATCCTCCGGACGTCACCGGACCCCGGATCCGGGGCCCTCGGATCAGTAAACAGAGAAATCGAACGTGTATTCCCCTACGGCCCTGGCCAGGGGGGATGCGGGGCCCCCGCAGAGGTCCCCACGAATCGCCCGAAAAGGGGCCCTGCTCGGGTGAGACTCGGGGAGCGTTCGAGCAGGCCAGAGCCCGACAGGTCCAGGCAGGCCGGAGGCTCCCCCGGGGGTTGGGTCGGGCTGGTGACATCGATCTACATTCACGTGATGTAGATGGCCTCCGGTTCCCTCCTCGAAGGAGCCGGCCCCTGGCCCGGGGTCGCCCCGGTGCCGCCAGGCAAACCGCGCTGAGTGGAAAAAGCATCTGATGTTCGCGGCTCGTTCATCCACGGTTTGCCGTCCGTTCACCTGCGATGGATACGGTCCACGAAGGGCGTGCGCAGACGTGCGCGCCCCGGTCTGCTCGCCGACCCAGAGGCGGGAAAGACGGAGGTGAGAGCACCTATGAACGCTCCAAAGGCCACCCGCCCATCAGCAAGCAGCCGCCGTGAAGCGCGACCATGGTCGTTGCCGCCCTCGTGGCCGCGGGAGCACTCCTGGCGGCCTGCAGCTCGTCGTCGACCTCCTCGACCACGACGACCGCGGCCGGCGGGAACCTCAGCTCGGGCAACTCGTCCTATCTGTCGGCCGATCTGAAGGCACCGGCGGGGACCCTCAACTCCTCTGGCTCGACGTTCGTCCAGCCCTTCTTCAACAGCCGCGTTCTACGGCTACACGGGGAAGAACCCGGGACTCAAAGTCAACTACCAGGGTGTCGGGAGCGGGGCGGGGATCAGCGCCTTCCAGGCCGGGACGGTCGACTTCGCTGCCTCCGACGTCCCGATGAGCTCCTCGGACCTCGCGAAGGTGCCGGCCTCCGCAGGACCGGTAATCCAGATCCCCGACATCCTCGGGGGCGTGACCGTCTCGTACAACTTGCCGGGGGTGACGACGCGGCTCCGCCTGGACGCCCCGACCATCGCGGGGATCTTCGACGGGTCGATCAAGAACTGGAACGCCTCGCAGATCACCTCGCTCAACCCGGGGGTGAGCCTGCCGTCGAACGCGATCGTGCCCGAGGTGAGGGCCGACAGCTCCGGCACGACCTACATCTTCAGCGACTTCCTCTCGACGGCCGCCCCCTCGGTGTGGACGCTCGGGAAGAGCAAGACCATCAGCTGGCCCTCCACCGCGGTGCAGACCCCCAAGAACTCGGGCGTCGCGGCGAGCATCAAGTCCACCCCCTACTCGATCGGCTACGTCGAACTGGCCTACGCGCTGCAGAACAACTTCACCTTCGCCGCAGTCAAGAACGCAGCGGGCAATTACGTCGTACCCTCGATCTCGACGGTGGCCGCCGATGCCGCGCAGAAGACCAGTGTGACCGCGACCGACTTCTCGATCGTCTATTCGCCGGGCGCGACCAGCTATCCGATCTCGGGTTACAGCTGGGCGATCCTCTTGCAGAAGCAGACCAGCGCCACGACGGGGGCGCAGACCGTCAAGGTGCTCGACTGGACCACCCACACCGGTGGCGGCCAGGCCTACGCGACCAGCCTCGGTTACGTGGTGCTGCCGCCGGCGGTTCAGAACAACAACCGGACCCAGCTCCTGACGGTCACCGGACCGAGCGGGCAGACCCTGCTCACCAAGTGACCCCCACGAGCGCGCTCCGCCATGACTGAGCGGGAGCAGACAGCACCATCGTGAACACCGCCGCGAAGCCGGCGCAGCGAAGGGCAGGGAGCGGCCGGCGGTTCGGACTGCCCGACCGTCCCTACAAGGCGATGCTCGCGTCGACGGGCTTGCTGTTTGCCGCGCTCGTCGTCTGGTTCGTCATCTCATTCGTCGTCCAGGCGCGCCCTGCCTTCTCGACGCTCGGTTTCTCGTGGATCGTGCAGAAGACCTGGGACCCGAGCCACGGTCACTACGGGCTGCTTCCGTTCATCGTCGGCACGCTGGCGACGACCGCGATCGCGGTGGTGCTGGTGCTTCCGATTGGGCTCGGCACGGCGTTGGCCCTCGCCTACCTCGTCCCGCAGCGGATCCGGCCGGTGCTCGGGACAGCGGTCGAACTGCTTGCTGCTGTTCCGAGCGTGATCTACGGGCTGTGGGGGCTGATCGTCCTCGCTCCCGTCTTCCGTGAGCACGTCGAACCGTTCCTGACCTCCGCCTTCGGTTGGACCGGTCTGTTCAACGGCCCCAACGTGGGGGTCGGGCTCCTACTCGCGGGGGTGATTCTGTTCGTGATGATCCTCCCGACCATGGTGGCCATCTCGCGCGACGTGCTGGCTGTCGTCCCGACCGACCAGGTCGAAGGAGCGATGGCGCTCGGCGCGACTCGCTGGCAGGTCCTGCGCAAGGTGGTGGTGCCTGGAGCGCGCACCGGGCTGCTCGGCGGCTTCACTCTCGCGACCGGGCGAGCCCTCGGTGAGACGGTGGCGGTGGCGATGGTGATCGGCAACTCACCGTTCATCCCACATTCGCTCAAGTCGACGGCCGCGACCATCCCCTCGCTCATCGTCAACACGTTCGGCGAGGCGAACGGGACCGAGCTGAGCGCCCTCTTCGGCGCGGCGCTGGTGCTCTTGGTGATCGGTGTCGGGGTCAACACGGCGGCGAGGGCTCTCGTGAGAGCCACGGCCGGTGAAGTCGGCGGGACCGCGGCGGTCGGTGTGGCATGAGTGCACTCGTTCTCGACGCCACGATTGACCCGATCCTCGAGCGGCGCCGCACCATCCAGGCGATCGCATCGACTTCGGTGCGGCGCCGCACGGTCACCTCGAAGGTGGCCCTCGGGATCTGCTGGGCGTGTCTCGCGGTCGCGGTGGTCCCACTGGTCGCCGTGATCGGCTACGTCGTCGCCAAGGGTCTCCCCGCGTGGAACGCCGACTTCTTCACCAACTCGACCACCCCCGAAGGCGTCCCCGGCGGCGGTGTCTTCAACGCGATCGTCGGCACGGCCGAGATCGCCGCCATCGCGACGGCGGTGACCGTGCCGTTCGGGCTGTTGTGCGGACTCTTCCTGGCCGAGTCCGACGGGAAGGTCGCGGGGGCGATCCGCTTCGTCGCCGACGTGATGACTGGCATGCCGTCGATCACCATCGGGATCTTCGGCTACATCGCGATCGTCAAGGCGACCGGCGGCTACAGCGGATTGGCCGGAGCTTTCGCGATCGGGTTCATCATGCTGCCGATCATCATTCGTGCCGGGGAGACCGCGATTCGAGGGGTCCCGCGTCACCTCGGAGAGGCGGCGCTTGCGCTCGGGGCCCGGCGCGCGACGATCGCACGCCGAGTGATCGTCCCGACCGCATTGCCTGGAATCGTGACCGGCACTCTGCTCGCGATCGCCAGAGGTCTCGGCGAGACAGCGCCGTTGCTCTTCACCATCTTCGGCAGCCAGTACCTCGAGTGGAACCCCACCCAACCGATGGCCGCACTGCCGATCGTCATCTACTCGGACAGCAGCCAGCCCTATCCCGATCTCATTCAGATCGCATGGGGCGCCGCCCTGTTGCTGTTGGTCGTGGTCCTCGTGTTGAGCATCGGGAGCCGGCTGGCTGCAGCATTCCTCCGACGGGAGAGGAAGCGATGATCGAACCGAGACCTGCCAAGACCTCGAGTGATCTCGAGCTCGTCACCGAGGTGCCGCTCGTCGGCGGCGAACCGCAGGGCGTGCCGATCATGCGGCTCCGCGACTTGACGGTGTCCTTCGCCGGTCACCCTGCCGTGCGCAATGTGAGCCTCGACATCCTCGAGGGCGAGATCACCGCGCTCATCGGCCCCTCTGGCTCGGGGAAGACCACCGTGCTCCGTGCACTCAACCGGATGCACGACACCGAGCGCATGGCATCGGTTACTGGAGGTGTCCTCCTCGGCGACCTGGACGTCTACGCGCCGTCCACCAACCCGACGCTGTTGCGGTCGCAGGTCGGCATGGTGTTCCAGCGCCCGAACCCCTTCCCGAGCATGAGCATCTACGAGAACGCGGTCGCCGGCCTCCGTTTCAACGGCGTGCGCAAGAAGGCGCTCCTCGACGAGGCAGCCGAATCGGCGCTTGTCGCGGCCGCGCTGTGGGACAGCGTCCGCGACCGGATGAAGGCCCACGCGTCCACCCTGTCGGGCGGCGAGCAGCAGCGCCTCTGCATCGCCCGGGCGCTGGCCGTCGAACCCGAGGTGCTGCTCATGGACGAACCCACCTCGGCACTCGACCCGATCGCCACCAAACGGATCGAAGAGCTCGTCGGAGAGCTCAAGCACCGGGTCACCATCGTGATCGTGACCCACAACATGCAGCAGGCCATGAGGGTCTCCGACCGTTGCGCGTTCCTGTTGATGGGCGAGGACCGGTGCGGAGAACTGGTCGAGACCGGGCCGACGGCCAAGATGTTCAGCGATCCGTCGGATCCCCGAACGCTCGACTACGTGAACGGACGCTTCGGCTGAGAGCCAGAAGGCGCGGTCCCTGCTCCATCGGGCTCGAGCCGGAAGCCGACCCCGCGAACGGTCACGATGAATCGCGGATCGGAGGGATCCGGCTCGAGCTTGGCGCGCAGTCGGTGGATGTGCGTGTCGAGGGTCCGCGAGTCGGAGAGCTCGCGGTCGGGCCAGAGCAGGTCGATCAGCTCGGCTCGTGTCCTCACCCGGCGAGCCGGAGAGAGCAGAGCGGCGAGAAGATCGAACTCCCGCCTCGACAGATGGGTCTGGTCACCTTCGACGCGCACCTCGCGGCGGGCGAAGTCGAAGGTGACTGCGCCGAACACCGCCGTGCCGCTGGCCGGGGCGGCCTGGTTCCCACCGGCCGACTCGCCGACCTCGGCGGTAGGGATCGGGTCCTCGGGCGGTGAGACCCGGCGGAGGATGGCCTGCATGCGCGCCACCAGCTCACGGAGGTGGAAAGGCTTGGTCACGTAGTCGGCTGCGCCGAGCTCGAGCCCGAGCACCACGTCGAGCTCTGCGTCGACCGCGCTCACCATCACCACCGGTACCGAGGACTGCGAGCGGAGGCGGCGGCAGACCTCGATGCCGTGCATCCCCGGCAACAGCATGTCGAGGAGCACGATGTCGGGTTGGTGGTCCGCGAAGAGGCGCAGTCCTTCGGTGCCATCGGCGGCCACTGCCACCTGGAAGCCCTCTCGGCCGAGTCCCGCGGAGAGCGCTTGGCGATAGGACTCTTCGTCCTCGATCACCAGCACTCTTGTCCTCTCGTCGACGACAGTCATCGGCGGGGGCGACCTCCCGGCGGGACCCTACGGGAGCCGGATGAACGCCAAGCCAACCTGGGGCGATCGCACGGTGATCGTTTCGCGAAACGCACGGCTCAGGTGAGCGATCCGAGCGCCAGGCCGATGGCGGCCGCACCGAGACCGAGAACGACGGACACCGCGACGTTGGCCGCGCCCGGCGACCACTCTGCGTTCTCGAGCAACCGCACGGTGTCGAAGGTGAAGGTGGAGAAGGTGGTGTACGCGCCGATGAGCCCGGTGCCGAGCACGGTCAACCACGCGGACGAGAGACCGTGATGGTCGGCCACTCCGACGAGGAGTCCGAGGACGAACGAGCCCGTCGTGTTGACGACGAGCGTGCCGAGCGGGAAATCCGAGCGCGCGCGTCGCTGGACGGCGTGATCCACCGCGAATCGGAGCACGGCGCCGAGCGCGCCCGCGACGACGAGTCCGAGGACGATCACGAGTCCACCGGCTCTCCGTCCTCGTCGTCGTCGAAGGGGAACAGCACACCGAGGTCGTCGGGATCGGGGATGTTGCGACCGATGCCGACTCCGAGCACGTGTCCGCGCACGACGGCGATCCCCGCAGTGGCAGCGGCGAAGCCGACGAGGAGGGACAAGAGGAGGTACGCGGCCGCGAGGCCGACCCGGCCGTGCTGGCCGCGCTGGACGATCTCCACCGCGAAGGTGGAGAAGGTGGTGAACCCCCCGCAGAACCCGATGGCGGCGAACGGCCGCACGAACCGGGTGGGCGACCAACGCTCGACGACCAGGGTGAGGATGGCGCCGAGGACGAAGGAGCCGGCGACGTTGACGAGGAAGGTCGACCAGGGAAAGGCGGTCGTCGCCGCCGGCAGGGCCCGGTCGGCTCCGTAGCGGGCGAGGGTCCCGAGCCGCGCCACCAAAGCCGATGGCGAGGACGCGGGCGACCGCGTCGGGCTGGCGACCACCCCGGGTTCGGACCCCACCGCCGCTCCTTTGCCGTGCTCGACCGACCTCTCCGGTAGGAGCCATCAGCCACGAGCGGCGGTTCCGGCGAGCTCCATCGCCGCCTTCAGTGTAGGAAGCGGCGAAGCAGGGCGTGGCGCGGCCGGCAGGCTGGATCACGCCTCGTCGTTCAAACCGTGGGGGTCCGCCCGCACACCTCCTGCAACCAGGGGGGAGTGACTGGGGCGAAAGGGCGTCGGGCGGACTCCTACGGCTTGAACCGGTAGCCGATCCCGCGCACGGTCACGATGTGCTGGGGATCCGCGGGCTCGAGCTCGACCTTCTTGCGAAGGCGCTTGACGTGGGTGTCGAGCGTGCGGCTGTCGCCGCGCTTGCGGTCACGCCAGATCCGGTCCATGCACTGGCGCCGGGTGACCACGTGTCCCGCCTCGGAGACGAGCAACGCGAGGAGGTCGAATTCCTTGCGAGACATTTCGACGAGCCGGCCGCGCACGGTCACCTCTCGCAAGGAGGCATCGATCGCGACCGGGCCGAACGCGTAGGTCCCGCTCGGTCCCGCGAAGACCTCGGCCGGAGGTTGCTGCCCCACCCGCCGGAGCACGGCCCGGATGCGCGCGGTGAGCTCTCGCGGGCGAGCCGGCTTGGTGATGTGGTCGGCGGCGCCCGCCTCCAGCGAGAGCACCGCGTCGAGCTCGTCGCCTCGGGCGGTCACCATGATCACCGGGAGGCCGGGAGCCAGCTCGGAGATCCTCCGGAACACGGCGAGGCCGTAGGAGTCGGCGAGCTGCATGTCGAGCAGGACCAGCGACGGGTGGGCCGAGAGGACGAGCGCGGCACCTTCTTGCTCGTCGGCCGCGGCCACCACGTCGAAGCCCTCGACCGAGAGGGTCGCGGCGATCGAATCACGCGATGCGGGGTCGTCGTCGATGATCAGGACGGTCGGATGACCATCCGGCGGCAGGGCGCCCGCCTCGACTTCGCGATACAGGAGGGTCGTGGTCACGCCGCACCTCCACGCACTCGGAGCGCGCAAGGTCGGCGCCGCTCGGGGTGCGGTCGTGAGGCAACGACAGCTGCCGCGACGCACGCAGCGTCCCGCAAATGCGGTGATGCGGAAGAGTCGCCGTGAGAGGCGGTGGGGGCCAGGCCCCCGGACGGGGCGAGCCGATCGGCGCACCGTCCGGCCATGCGCCAACGGCGGGGCACGAGCACCGGACGATCGGATTCGCAGCCATCACCGGCACCCTAAGGAGCCCAGGTGAACGTGACGCGATCATCGCGTCGCGGAAAGGTAATCAGTCGGTGATCTTCTGCTGTGGCGGCGGAGTCGGCGGCTGCGCCCGCCCTCTAGCATGCGAGGGCGCGGCGATCACGGTGGTGCCGCCAGGATCGAGGAACCATGGACCTGAGCGACCTGGTGGACATCTCGACCACCGACGAATGGCGTCGCCTGGCGGAGCACTATTCGGATCTGCGCAACCGGCACTTGCGCGACCTCTTCGCCGATGACCCCGAGCGTGGCAGACGGATGACGCTCGCGGTGGCCGACCTGCTGCTCGACTATTCCAAGCACCGGGTGACCGACGAGACCCTCTCGTTGCTCGCCGCGGTCGCTCGCCGAGCCGGGGTGGAGGCGCTCCGTGACGCCATGTTCGCCGGCGAGCACATCAACACCACCGAGGACCGCGCGGTCGGTCACGTCGCGCTGCGCATGCCCCGCGGCTCCCACTTCGAGATCGACGGCCGCGACGTGGTGCCCGACGTGCACCAGGTGCTCGATCGGATGGCGAAGGTGGCCGGTCGGATCCGCTCCGGCGAATGGACCGGTCAGACCGGCCAACCCATCGCGACGGTGATCAACATCGGGATCGGTGGTTCGGACCTGGGTCCCGCAATGGCCTACCAAGCGCTCGCCGATTTCAAGGCGGAGAACTTGAGCTGTCGGTTCGTCTCCAACGTCGATCCGATCGACCTCTACCAGAAGACCCACGACCTCGACCCGGCCACCACGCTCTTCGTGGTGAGCTCGAAGACCTTCACCACGCTCGAGACGCTGACCAACGCGACCGCGGCGCGACGACTGGTTGCTCGAAGGGCTCGGACGCCGGCGACGAGGCGGTGGCCCGTCACTTCGTCGCGGTCTCGACCAACCGCGAAGGCGTCGCCGAGTTCGGGATCGACCCCGACAACATGTTCGAATTCTGGGAGTGGGTCGGCGGCCGCTACTCGGTCGATTCCGCCATCGGCTTCTCCCTGATGGTGGCCATCGGCGCGGACGCCTTCGCCGACATGCTGGCCGGCTTCCACCAGATCGACCGTCACTTCGCGACCGCCCCGGTCGAGGAGAACCTGCCGATCCTGCAGGGCATGCTCAACGTCTGGTACCACGAGCTGTTCGGCGCCGAGACCCACGCGGTGCTCCCGTACTCGCAGCGCCTGGCCCGCCTGCCGGCCTACCTGCAGCAGCTGACCATGGAGTCGAACGGGAAGTCGGTGCGCCGCGACGGGTCGCCGGTGTGGGGGGCGACCGGGGAGATCTTCTGGGGCGAGCCGGGCACCAACGGCCAGCATGCCTTCTACCAACTGATCCACCAGGGGACGCTGCTGATCCCTGCCGACTTCATCGGGTTCGCCGAGTCGGCCCACGACGAAGGCGACCAACAGGACCTGCTGATGGCCAACTGCTTGGCCCAGTCGGCGGCTCTGGCGTTCGGACGCACCGCAGAGGAGGTCGCAGCCGAAGGAACTCCTCCCGCGCTGGTGCCGCACAAGGTGATGCCGGGGAACCACCCGACGTCGACCATCCTGGCCCCGAAGCTCACGCCCTCGGTGCTCGGTCAGCTCATCGCGCTCTACGAGCATACGGTGTTCACCGAGGGCGCCGTCTTCGGCATCGACTCCTTCGACCAGTGGGGCGTCGAGCTCGGCAAGGCGATGGCGAAGGAGCTCGCGCCGGCGTTGACCGGCGCGGAGCCGCCCGATCTCGCGGGTCAAGACAGCTCGACCGCCGCACTCGTCGACCGCTACCGGACGATGCGGGGTCGCCGAACCTGACTCAGGGGGTTCCGGACGACGCCAGGGTCTTCCAGAGCGACCGGTAGTTGGGATAGGTGAGCGCGTCGGTGACGTAACCCGCACGCTCGAGCTCTGCGTGGAAGGCCGGTAGGTTGCGCCACGGAACTCCCATGTCGACGTGGTGCGCGAGGTGCAAACCGGTGTGGTAAGGCACGAACCAGAAACGAGCGAGCCAGCTCTGGCGCACGTTGTGGGTGGTCACCCGGCGGTCGCCACTCGACTCGAGCCCGCCGTGCTCGGCGATCGACCGCAGCCGGTTGAGCACGCGCCACTGGGTCATCCAGGGGAGCCACCAGAGCAGCGGATAGATCCACCACCTGCCGGTGGTCGCCCAGAGGACCGCCCAGAGGATCACCTGCACCGAGAGGATCGAGAGGGAGATCGGCCGGAACGTCTTCGACTTCAGGGACTTGAACAACGGGGTGAAGTTCTTCCAGCCCGAGATGCCCACTGCGTCGCGCACCAGCCGTCGTCCGAGTGCACGCCGATCGCTCGGGTAGCCGCCGTAGAACCGGATGTCGGGATCTCCCGGGCCGAACTCCTCGCGGTGGTGCGAGAAGTGGCCGCGGCGATAGATCGAGATCGGGGTGAACGTCGGGTAGGCGATGAACCAGGTGCCCACGAAGTCGTTGATCCGCTTGTTGGTGAAGAGGAGCTTGTGGGCGGCTTCGTGCATCAGGATGGCGAACCGTGCGTACATCGGTCCCATCAGTACGAACGCCGCGAGGTAGGCGAGCGGCGAGCCGAGCCATACGGCTCCTCCGATGACCAACGCGACGAAGCACCACACCGACACCACGCTCAGCGCGTTGCGCGCGTCGTCGATCGTGCGCAGGTCCTTTCGCAACTCGGGCCGGCACATCCCGTTGTCGAGCAGTCGCTCGGTCGGGAAGACGTCGGGACGCCGGCTCGCGTCGGGCACCATCGTGGTAGCCATGCCCAGACATTACAATTCTGCGTCAGATGATGCAAGACGGTAAGATCCCCTTGACGGCACGATCGGTGCTGGCGAGCGCGCTGCTCGGAGAAGACCCTCCTGAACTGCCGGTTTCCCATCTGGTCCACCTCGCCGGGCTCTTCGGGATCAACGAGAACCGGGCTCGAGTCGCGCTGAGCCGGATGGTCGCCGGCGGCGAGGTCACCACCGACGGCGCAGGCCGGTACCGGCTGGCGGGGCACCTTCTCGAGCGTCAGGCGCGCCAGAACGAGAGCCGGCTCGGCACCTCGGTTCCGTGGAAGGGCGAGTGGCGCATGGTCGTCTCGGTGACCCCCGGGCGCTCGGCGGAGGAGCGGACCGCGCGACGCAAGCGGCTGCTCCTCGCTCGCCTGGCCGAACAACGCGAAGGGTTCTGGCTCCGGCCCGACAACGTCGAGCTCCGTCCCGACCCCGCCGACGATCCCGACCTCGCGCTCTATTCGGGCGTGCCCGACGCGGCGCCCGAAGAGCTCGCCGCGAGCCTCTGGGACCTCGAGGGCTGGGCGGCCCGCGCCGTGCAATTGCAAGGGGAGCTCGACCGTCTCACCCCTCGCGATCCGGACGACCTGGCGCCGGGCTTCGAGCTGTCCGCCGCGGTGCTCCGTCACCTGCTGGCTGATCCTCTGCTGCCCGGCGAGCTCCTGCCGGGCTCGTGGCCGGGTCGCGTACTGCGTCACACCTACGAGCGTTGGGACCGGCGGTACCGCCAGGTCTTGCGCGCGTGGGGACGGAGCGCCTGAGACGGTCCGGACCCCTTCGTCGCGTGGGGCTGCGGTTCCGTTCCTCTTCTAGGCTCGTCCGGCCGCCGGTGGGTCCCGACGCGGCCCGGAGGCGTCATGAGCGAGCGAACGGTGAGCGAGAACGGGAGCGAACTTCCGTTCGCGGGTCGGGTCGCGGTGATCACCGGCGGTGGGCGCGGTCAGGGAAGGAGCCACGCGGTCGAGCTCGCCCGGCTCGGGGCCGACGTCGCGGTCTGCGATCTCTGTGAGGACCTCTCGTCGATCGGCTACTCGCTCGCCCGCCCGAACGATCTCGACGAGACCGCCCGCCTGGTCGAAGAGCACGGACGACGTTCGATGACGTCGGTGACCGACGTACGGGATCTCGACGCGATGGTCGCCTTCGTCGACCGCGTCGCGGAGGTGCTCGGTTCCGTCGACATTCTGGTGGCGAACGCCGGAGTGTCCGCGATGGGCTCGCTCCTGACGATGGATGCCCGGCAGTGGAGCGAGACGATCGACACCAACCTGACCGGCGTGTTCAACTCGATCCGCGCCGCGGCGCCCCATATGCGGCGCCAGAACTGGGGCCGGATCATCGGGATCTCTTCGATGCTGGGGCGATCGGGGTATCCGGGCGTCTCGGCGTACGTGACCTCCAAGTGGGGCGTGATCGGGCTGTGCAAGTCGGCCGCCTACGAGCTCGCCCACTTCGGGATCACGGTCAACGCGGTCGCGCCGGGGAACATCTCGACCCCGATGATCCACAACGACACCCTCTACCGGTTGATGCGGCCCGATCTCGAGCATCCGGAGATGGACGACGTGGCGCCGGGGATGGCCGCGCTCCACGTCCAGCCGGTTCCGTGGCTCGAACCCGAGGAGGTCACCGCCGCGGTGGTCTTTCTCGCGTCGGACGCAGCCCGTCACATCACCGGGTCGGTGATCGACGTGGACGCGGGGGCCGCGGCCAAGTTCACCGGCTGAGGCTCCCGGGTGGGCCCGACCCCGACGGGGCCTACCTCACTGCCGGGACATCGCCGAGCGCTCCTCCGAGCGGGCGTGCTCGTCCCCGCCGCCCGCACCGCCGGCTCCCTCGGGTGGGAGCAGCTGGACGTCGAGTCGAAGGAAGGTGCCCTCGAAGGGAAACGGCCCTCGGTAGCGCTCGCTGACCGCGGAGCCGTCGTCGAAGCCGACGCTCGCGCCGACGCTCGACATGATGGTCATGGCGAACGGCAGTTCCATCGGGCCGGACGTCGCCCCGTCTACCACCAGGGTGATCTCCCCACCTCTGCCCTTGCGCCGGAACCGGGCGCCGAGCTTCGAGGGGCCGACCGGACACCCGCGCTCGGAGACCACGATCTGATGGTCGCCGAAGCAGTTGTAGTCGAGGACCAGATGATCGTCCTGGACGAAGAGGCTGAGGCCCGAGTTCTCGGTGCCCGAGGCGAAGAGCACCCCCGAGTCACCGGCCGTCCGCTCGATGGTGGCGGTCATGTCCCAACCACGGGAGCCGAGTGCGGGAGCCACCTGGGCCGGAAGAGGCGACATCGGCGGGAAGTAGCGGTAGTGGCGATCGACAGGGTGGGGGGAGTGGTCGCGGTAACGGGCGCCGAACAGCTCGATGGTCCGGTCGTCGAGGGGTAGAACGCCGTAGCGTTCCGCCTCCTCCCACCACAGTGCGACCAGCTCGTCGACCTTCTCGGGCATCGACCCGGCGAGGTCGTTGCACTCGGAGCGGTCCTCGTCGAGGTGGTAGAGCTCCCATTTGTCGGCGTCGAAGGGGACTCCCGACTGGTGGCGGGTCACCGCCTTCCACCCGTCGGAGTACATCGCGCGGTGACCCATCATCTCGAAGTACTGCACGCTCCGGTTGCTCGGTGCGTCGGGCGCGTCGAAGGTGGACGCCATCGACGCGCCGGCCAGCGGCAGCTGTTCCACGCCGTGATAGACGGCTGGCGCCTCGACGCCGAGGAGGTCGTAGATGGTGGGGACGATGTCGGTCACGTAGTGGAACTGATCGCGGAGTCCTCCCTGATCGCTGATTCGATCGGGCCAGTGGATGATCAGGGGAACGTGCACCCCGCCCTCGTGGGTGTTCTGCTTGTACCACTTGAAGGGAGTGTTGCCGGCCTGTGCCCAGCCCCACGGATAGTTGGCGTGGCTGTGGGGTCCGCCGATCTCGTCGAGGTGGGCGACCGCCTCATCGGGCGTTTCGACCAACAGGTTGAAGTACTTCATCTCGTGGAGCACGCCGAAGGGACCGCCTTCTTGGCTCGCGCCGTTGTCCGACAGGAGCAGGAACAGCGTGTTGTCCATCTCGCCGAGCGCTTCGAGCGCCGCGACCAGCCGACCGATCTGATGGTCGGTGTGCTCGAGGAAGCCGGCGAAGGCCTCCTGGAGACGAGCGGCCAGCCGGCGCTGGTTCTCGGGGAGGCTGTCCCACGGCTCGACACCCGGATTGCGCGGCGCGAGCAGGGTCTCCGGCGCGAGCAGTCCCATGTCCTGCTGGCGCGCGAACCAGCGATCCCGCGCGGCGTCCCACCCGTCGTCGTAGCGCCCCCGGTGGCGCGCGAGGTAGGGGGCCGGTGCCTGGTGAGGTGCATGGCAGGCTCCGAACGCGACGTACGCGAAGAACGGACGGTCGGGCCGGATCGACTTGGTGTCGTGAACGAACCCGATGGCCCGGTCGACCAGGTCCTCGCTCAGGTGGTAGCCCTCCTCGGGAGTGGCGGGCGGTGAGATCGCATGATTGTCGTAGACCAGCTGCGGATGGAACTGGTCGGTCTCCCCCTCGAGGAACCCGTAGTAGCGATCGAAGCCCCGCTGGCAGGGCCACTGGTCGTAGGGCCCGGCGGCCGAGGCGTTCTCCATCGAGCAGAGGTGCCACTTCCCGAGCGCGAAGGTCGCGTAGCCCTCGTCGCGGAAGACCTCCGCGACGGTTGCGGCGTGATGGGTGACCGAGCCGCGCATGTGGGGGAAGCCGGTGTTGAAGTTGGAGATCGACCGCATCCCGACGGTGTGGTGGTTCCGCCCGGTGAGCAGCGCGGCGCGGGTCGGCGAACACAGAGGTGTCACGTGGAAGTTCGTGTAGCGGAGTCCTCCTGCGGCGAGCCGGTCGACCGCAGGGGTCGCGAGATCGGAGCCGTAACAGCTGAAGTGGGAGAAGCCGGTGTCGTCGAGGAGCACGAGGACCACGTTCGGCGCACCCGCGGGCGGGTGGGGGTCACTCGGCCACCAGGGGGTGGACTCCGAGAAGGTGCGCCCGATCTTGCCGCCGAAACGCTCTTGGCTGGCCATCTGCGCGTCCTCTCCGGTCCCGGTTGTGTCGACTCGCGCCGTCAAGCGCGCCAGGAGACCGGTCAGCTGCCTACTCGGGCGACAATAGGTGGGTCACGCGCGAACTGTCCACCGCGGTTGCGCCCCGCATCCTGACGGGCGGGACGACCCGACCTCGTGCGCGACTCAGCGGAACGAACGGCCGAAGTGACGCGGAGCCACGGCCGCGGCGTGCGCTCGGCTCACCGAGGCGACCGTCTCCGCCGGGACCCTCGAGGGGTGGTCCGCCGCGTGTCGGCGACGGACGCTCCGGCGCTCGCCTGCTCCTGCCGCGATCAACGCCGTGATGGCGACGAGCAGGTCGGAAGCACCCGCCGCTTCTTGGCCGAGTCCCGGGATGCCGATGACGATCGCCAGCGTGATCGCGGCGAGCAGCGCCGAGGCGCACAGCAGGTAGCGCTCGGCGGAGGTGTGCCGTTCGCCTGGCGACGGCCGGGTCAGCCCGATCGCCAGCGCCAGGCAACCGAGGGCGAAGAGGGCGGCACCCGCCAGGACGGACGACGAAGGTCGCTCGCATCGATGGCGCCGAGCGACGCGTACCCCTCGAGCAGGGAGGCCACCGCCAGAACGACGAGGGCGGGCGTCCGGAGATCGCTCGGGCGACGAGGATCGCGCGTCTCAGCCGTGCCATCGTCCCGCCGATGGCCCCGCCGCCCCCCTGGTGCTCCCCCAGTGGACATACTCTTCAGCTTCCGACGCCGTCGCCGACCGCTCCCCGCACCCCGAATCGTAGGAAGCCGACCGGCGCCTGACGTGGATGCACGGGCCGCCCGCCCGACCGGCTCGAGGTCCGACGGATGGGCCGAATCGGGCCGCCGTACACTGCAGAGGTATGTACTCCGGGTACGGCCACGGCTCGTGGTTCATCGTCCTGGTTCCGCTGGCGCTGATCGTGTTCCGCGCGCTCGCGTCCGGACGGAGAAGGGGGGCGCCGCGCCGTCCGCAGGCTCCGCCTTCCTTCTTCGTCGGGCACCCCTCCCCACCAGGGTCGGCTCCGACGTCACCGCCAACCAACCCCAACGGCGAGCAACACGACCGGCACTCCTGCAGGGTGGTTCACCGACCCCTTCGTCAAGCACGAGCAGCGGTACTGGTCCGGGACGGCGTGGACCGAGCACGTCCTCGACGACGGCGTCCCGGGCAACGACCCTCCGCCGTCCTCGGGCGGGCGAGGCTCCCTGACGCTGCGGCCGGCAGCCGGCTTCGGGTCCGCCGACGGCCCGCTTTTCGACCTCAGCCCAGGATCCGTTCCCAACTCGCTCCGGGCGCCGCCATGAAGACCGTGGTGAGTCGCATCGAACGGTGGAGCCACCCCGACCCGGCGCGCTCGTAGACGTCGTCCTCGTACCCGCACATCCAAAAGGACCGTCCGTCGAGGCGTCGGCAGGGACAGAGCAGGTCCCAGCGGGCAGCCGCACGGTCACCCTCGACGGAGATCCGCGGCTTCACGAACAGATGGCGTGAGAAATCGAGACTGGGTGTGGCGAGGCGGGCCGCGATCTCCTCGCGTCCGACCGCTCGGCCAAGGGCGGGGCCACCGTCCCAGACACCGTCCTCGGTGAAGAGTGCGGCGATGTCGCGCCCGAGCCGTTCGAGCTCGTCGGGCGGGACGAGCGAACCGCCCGCGCAGCGCGCGTCGACCAGCTCGCCGTAGCGGGCCTTCAACTCCTGGATCTGCAACACGCCCTCGGCAGCGTCGACCCTGCGGCGGAGCGCCCCGAGCTCACGGGCGAGGTCTTCGACGGTGTCCATGCTCTCTCCTCGTTGTCCCCGATCTCCTCGATGCGAGGGTTCGCTCGACGGGCGATCACCCGATCGGCGTTCGTACCAGTATCGGCGATCCGGACCCCTCGGCGACCGAGTCGCGCGTCGTTACACTCGGCGTCCGTCGACGTGATCGGGGAGGCGCCGTGGCTGTGACCGGACTTGCGAACCTGGCGGTGAAGGTCGCCGACCTCGACCGTGCCTGTGAGTTCTACGAGTCGGCAGGCGCAACGGTGCGCGACCGAATGGAGTGGGGCGGTGGGGAACGAGCCGACGTCTTCCTCGGCCCGGTGATGATCACCCTGTTCACCCGTGCGATCTACGAGGACGCGGTCGACCTTCCCACCGAAGGGTTCCTCCACCCCGCCCTCTTCACCGACGACCTCGACGCCGAGCTCGAGGGCCACCAGGTGCTCTGGGGGCCGGCGATCGTCGAGGGGACCTTCGGGAAGCGCCGGATCGCCTTCGTCGACGCTCCGGGCGGCATCCGGCTCGAGTTCATGGAGCAGCTCGAAGAGCCCGGAGATCGGACTTCGAAGGCGCGGTCCTAAGGTGAGCGCGATGGAGATGCGGACTCTCGGCGGCACCGGCATCAAGGTCAGCCCGCTCTGCTTCGGCGCGATGATGCTCGGCGCGTGGGGGAACCCCGACCACGACGAGTCGGTGCGGATCATCCACCGTGCGCTCGACGCCGGCATCAATTTCGTCGACACCGCTGACGTCTACTCCGCCGGTGAATCGGAAGAGATCGTCGGGAAGGCCCTCGCCTCCGTCGACCGGTCGAAGGTCGTCCTCGCGACCAAGGTGCACGGCACGATGGGGAAGGATCCGAACGAACAGGGGAACTCGCGCCGTTGGATCGTCGCCGAGTGCGAGAACAGCCTGCGTCGCCTCGGGACGGACTACATCGACCTCTACCAGATCCACCGGCCGGATCCGACGGTCGACGTCGACCAGACGCTCGGCGCCCTGACCGACCTGGTCCACGCCGGCAAGATCCGTGCCTTCGGGAGCTCCACCTTCCCTGCCGAGCAGATCGTCGAGGCCCAGTGGGTCGCCGACCGGCGTGGGCGCGAGCGTTTCATGACCGAGCAGCCGCCGTATTCGATCCTGGTGCGGGGGATCGAACGGGACGTGCTCCCGGTCGTGCAGAACTACCGCATGGGCGTGCTCTCGTGGAGCCCGCTGGCCGGCGGTTGGCTGTCGGGTCGCTTCGGCGCGGGCAAGGAGAACACCAGCCGCCGTTCCGCGATGATCCCCGATCGCTACGACCTCTCCCTCCCGGCCAACAAGGAGAAGCTCGAGCGGGTCAACGCGCTCGGCGCGCTCGCCGACGAGGCGGGCCTCACTCTGGTGGACCTGGCGCTGGCCTTCGTGCTCGAGCATCCGGCGGTGACCGCGGCGATCATCGGGCCGCGCACGATGGAGCAGCTCGAGACCCAGCTCGGCGCGCCGTCGATCCGCCTCGAGGATTCGGTGCTCGATCGGATCGACGAGATCGTCCCGCCCGGCACCAACGTCAATTCCGCCGACACCGGCTGGACGCCGCCCGCCCTCGCCGACCCACGCCTCCGCCGGCGGCAGGCATGCGAGCGGAGCAGCTCCTCCGGTCAGTCCTGGGGCGTCGGCCGCGATCCTTCAGCTCGATGACCACCTCGAGGTAGTCCTTCTTCCCCACGTTGCGGGCCGTCTCGACTCCGCCGCGGCGGACCGGCACCACCGCGCCCGGCACGACGTCGGCTTCGAGGTACTCGCGAAAAGGACCCTCGGAATCGGGTTCCGGCACCACCGCGATCCGGTCGCCGGCGACCTGCACGAGGAGATGGTCGAGGTCGTGGCGGTGGACGTCGCCCTCCTCACCCGGAGCGAGGCGAACCTGCCACACGCGCACCCGGTCGTCCTCGAAGACGACCCGGGTCCCGACGTCGCCGAGAGCACGTTCTCCGGTCACGCCGCCTCCTCCGCGCCGGCACCCCGTAAGCAGAAGCGGATGAGCTGTTCGACGCTCTCGGGGGTGGGTCGGGTGCCCCGGATCAGGTGGGCCTCCAAGGTGGCGAAGGTGAGCCGGAAGATCGCTTCCCCGTCCCGGCGCAACTGCTCGGGGTCCTCGGAGCCGGCGACGAGGTCGGAGAGTGCATCGACCAGAAGGTCGACGAGCATGTCGACCGAGGCCTGCTGCTCGGCCGGGAACAACTGGGCCAAGCGGTCCTCGTTGGCGACGAAGGGGCGTGACCGGGCCGCCGCATGGGGCTCGGATGCCTGCGCGAGCACCCCGGCGATCCACGCGCCGACCTTCTCCCGCGGCGAGCGCGCCGCGTGCATGCGATGGGTGAGGTACTCGACGAGACGCCGACGTCCTTCGTCGAGAAGGACCAGCATGAGCTCGTCCTTCGACTGGAAGTAGCGGTAGAACCCCTGGGTCGAGAGTCCTGCGTGGGCCAGGATGTCGCGGAGGGAGGGCTCGAGGCTTCCGGTCTGCTCGATGAGCTCGTAGGTGGCCTCCATGATGCGCCGCACCTCGCGCTCGTACCGAACCTGACGATCGGCCACCGAGCGCTCGAGGGCCCGACGGGCGAGGCTTTCGGTCATCGGTGCCGGCAACGGGGGCTGACCTCCTGGTCGAACAGCGTTGCTCCACTCTAAGATCAGCGTTCTCGATCGGCAAGAGCAGGCCGGAAAGCGCGAGAAGACGGGAGCCGAGCGCTGCAACCACCACCTCTCCGGATCGGCGACATCTTCGCCAACGCCGCACGGGCGGTACCGGACCGCGTCGCCGCCGCACTCGGCGACCGGACGCTCACCTTCGCCTCGCTCGAGTCGAAGTCGAACCAGGTGGCCGGTGCGCTCGCCGCCGAGGGCGTCGAACGCGGCTCGAGGGTCGCGCTCCGTTGCGCGACGAACCTCGACGCGGTGCCGATCTTCGCGGCGCTGGCCAAGCTCGGGGCCGTCTTCGTGCCGATCAACGGTCTGCTCGGCGACGACGAAGCCGGCGCGATCGTCGCCAGCGCACGTGCCGACCTGGTCGTGCAAGCCAGTGGTGGGTTGCGACGGAGCAAGGCCGCGGTCGTCGAGCTCGGTGCACTGCTCGAGTCCGCAGACGGCTTCACCGGGTCGCCGCTCGAGGTCGAAGGGCCCGCCGAGCACGACCCGCACGTGGTCTTCTTCACCAGTGGCAGCACCGGCGCCCCGAAGGGCGCGGTCCTCTCCCACCGCGTCGACTATCTGCGCAGCCACCCGGGTGCGCTTCTCGAGCCGCGCGGCGCGATGGTCTGCCCTTATCCGTTGTTCCACATGGGGGCGTGGACGATCGCGCTCCAGCAGTGGCAGGCCCGCGACGCGGTGGTGCTGGTCTCCGTCCGCGACCGCCGAGGAGATCGTCGAGGCGGTCGAACGGCACGGGGCGACCCGGCTGAACTGCATCCCCGGCGTCTGGCGCCGCGTTCTCGACGAGCTCGCAGGGCCCCGACCAGGGCGCGCTGTCGACCGTCCGCTTCGCCGATACCGGCACCTCGGCCACGCCGGTCGAGTTGCTGCGAGAGATCGCGGCAGCCCTGCCGAAGGCGCACGTCCGGGTCTTCTACGGCTCGACGGAGGCAGGCAGCGTGGCGAGCCTCGACCACGCCGACATCGAACGGAAGCCGGGGAGCTGCGGAGTCCCTGTTCCCGGGACCCAGGTCCGGGTCGCCGAGGACGGGGAGTTGTGGGTCCGCAACGCCACGCTCTTCGACGGCTATCTCGACGACGCCTCGGCGACCGACGCGTGTCTGGTGGACGGCTGGTACCGGACCGGTGATCTCGCCGACGAGGACGACGAGGGTTATCTGCGCATCGTGGGGCGGGCACGTGACGTGATCAGAACCGGTGGGGAGACGGTGGCGCCTCGCGAGGTCGAAGAGGTGCTTTCCACCCTGCCCACGATCCGCGAGGTCGCGGTGATCGGTCTGGCCGACACCACTTGGGGGGAGATCGTCTGCGCAGTGGTGGTGACCGAGTCCGGCTCGGATCCCCCCACGCTCGAGGCACTGCAGCAGCACTGCGCCGGCCACCTCGCGCGCTTCAAACAGCCCCGCGCGATCCGGGTGGTCGACGCGCTGCCCCGTACCGCCTCGACCGGGCAGATCCAACGGCGACTGCTGGCCGAGCAGCTGGCCACCGAGCGGCCGGCGGAGACGTAGGGCCGGCCCCCAAGGGAGGGTTGGTTCCGGGCATATACATCACGTGATGTATATCGATGTCATAGGTGCGACAACTGGCATCCCCACCGGGACCCCTTTCACCGAGACTCCCTTCTCTGGTCCGGCTCTCACCTGGGGGTTTGCCCAGCCGCCGGCTCCGCGGGCCGACCTCGAAGCGACCGAGAGCAGTTGCAGAACAGCGTTCTGTATTTCTAGAATCAGCGATCTATGGAGCGTGAGCTGCTCATGACCGGGATCGGCGGGCAGGGGGTGCAGCTCGCCTCTGCCGTGCTCGCCCACGCCGCGGTCATCGAAGGCCGAGAGGCACAGCTCTTCGGCAGCTACGCGGGGATGATGCGCGGCGGCGCGACCGCAACCACAGTGGTGGTCGCCGACGCGCCCATCGAGTCCCCGCCGACCGTGAGCCGGGCGTGGGCGGTCCTCGTCATGCACCACGAGCACGCCGCGACCTCGCTCGCTCGACTGCGACCGAACGGTCTCGCCTTCTTCGACCCGACGCTCACCACCGAGTTGCCGGCGCTCGAAGCGGGGCTGCACGACGCGACGATCGTCGAGGTTCCGGCGGGGGAGCTCGCACGCGAGGCCGGCAATTCGATGACTGCCTCGATGGTGATGGTCGCCGCCTGCGCAGGTGCCACCGCGTCTCGTCGGGCTCGCGTCCTTGATCGACGCCACCCGGTCGCTGCTCCCCGCGTATCGCGCGCAGCATCTCGAGGTCAACGAGCGCGCGCTGCGGAGCGGCTACGCCGCAGCGCCCGATCGTCTGGAGGCGGCGTGGGAGGACCAGGCGGTGGCGGCGCCGTGAGCGAGGACGCGACGGTGACCACTCGGGGGACCGTGGTGATCGACGTCGAGGCCTGCAAGGGGTGCAACCTGTGCATCGACGCGTGCCCGCCACGGGTGCTCGAGATGACCACCGCCGAGGTGAACGGCCGCGGCTACCGCTACCCGCGTCTTCGCGCCGGCTGCACCGGCTGCCGCGCCTGTTCGCAGATCTGCCCCGATTTCGTCTTTCAGGTCTACAAGTTCGACACGCCCGAGGAGTTGCCGGCATGACCGGGTCCGCGACCGCGACGGTGCCTGCCGAGCCGCGTTCCGACCGGCGTCTCCTCGAGGGAAGCGAGGCGATCGCCCGAGCCATGGTGGCCGCCGGGTGCCGGTTCTTCGCCGGCTACCCGATGACACCCTTCACCGAAGTCCTCGAGCACATGGCCCGCCTGCTGCCCTCGGTCGGCGGGCGTCTGCATGAACGCCGAGAGCGAGCTCGAAGCGGTCGGCATGGCCTGGGGCGCGGCCGCCACCGGTGCACCGCGCCGCGACCGGCTCGACCGGACAGGGTCTCTCGCTGATGCAGGAGTCGCTCGCCGAGATCACCCTCGCCCGCCTCCCGCTCGTGGTCCTCGACATGTCCCGTGCCCAGGGCGACTACTTCCAGGCGACCCGTGGCGGCGGCCACGGTGACTACCGCCACCTGGTCCTCGCGCCTGCCGACGCCGGCGAGGCGGTCGAGCTGGTCGGCATGGCCTTCGAGCTCTCGGAACGCTGGCGCAATCCGGTGGTGGTGATGGGCGACTACTACCTCGCCCATACCGCGCGTTCGGTGACGCTGCCGGCGGCTCGCTCGCCCGAACGCCCCGAGTGGGCCCTCGACGGCACCTCCGGCGGAACCGGCCGGGCCAAGCTGGTGTCCTTCCTCGGCACGGTGAAACAGCGCCACGACGTGGGGTTCGACCTGGCCACCCACTACGCGGCGTGCGCGGCAGCCACCGCCGAGATGGTGGCCGGCGTCGAGCCGCTCGCCGAGGTGGCCGGTACCGAGGACGCCGAGGTGGTCGTCGTCGCCTTCGGCTCACCGGCGACCTACGTGCGTGCGGCGGTGAAAGAGCTCCGCTCCCGTGGGATCGCCGCCGGGTACGTGCGCCCGATCACCCTTTTTCCCTTCCCTTCGGAGGTGATCGCCCGGGCCGCGACCGGGGCGAGGTCGGTCGCGGTCTACGAGAACAACCAGGGGCAGATGGTCGACGACGTCCGGCTGGCGGTGCTCGACCGGGCACCGGTCCACTTCATCGGTGGCCTCAGTCTCGACAGCTCGGGATTCGGCATCGCGCCCGACCTCGACGTCGAGGTGCTGGCCTCACGGATCGAGGCCACCCGGTGAGTTTCCTCCCGACCGACCGACCGCCCGAAGCTCCGGCGAAGTTGGTCGACGACTTCACGCCGTCGCTCATCGACGTGGGCGCACATCACCTCTGCCCCGGCTGTGGAGAGCCGGTGGCGATGCGGTGCGCGGTCGAAGCGGTCGAGGAGCTCGGTCTCACCGACCGCGCGATCGCCGTCTTCGGGATCGGCTGCTACACCGCGTTCGCCAACAACCTCGACCTCGAGGTGCTCCAGGCGCTGCACGGCCGAGCGCCTTCCCTCGCAACAGGGGTGAAGCGCGCGAGACCCGACACCTTCGTGTTCACCATCCAAGGAGACGGCGACATGGTGAGCGAGGGCCTCCAAGAGGTGCTCCACGCCGCGGCCCGCGCCGAGCAGGTCACCTGCGTCATGCTGAACAACGGTGTGTTCGGCGAGACCGGAGGGCACATGACCGCGACCACCGTGCTCGGTCAGCGCACGAAGACCAGTCTCGAGGGACGCGACCTGCGCCTCCACGGTGGCCCCGTCCTGCTCGCGCCGTTGCTCGCGCAGATCGACGGGGCGGCCTTCGTCGCGAGGGGCGCGGTCAACTCGGCCGGCAACGTCGCCCGGACCAAGCGCTACCTGCTCCGTGCCTTCGAGACCCAGCGGGCAGGTGCGGGCTTCTCCTTCGTCGAGATCCTCACCATGTGTCCGACCGGATGGTTCGTCGAGACCGACGAGGCGCCCGGGTACCTCGACGACACGCTCGCCGCGGTGCACACCCCCGGTGTGCTGAAGGACGTGCTGGCCGGGTGAACCAACCGAGCCCACAGGAAGGACCGGTCATCGCGGTCCACGGCGGCAAGGTCGGTGACGCGATCCTGGTCGGGCTCCGCGGATCGATGCCCGGGTCGGAGTTCGTCGCGGCGGGTGGCCACGCGGCCGACGACAGAGCCGAGGTGCTGGTGACCCTGAACGACGAGCGCGTCGCCATCGAGGGAGCGCTCGCCGACGGGATCCGATGGGTCCACGTCCTCGGGGCCGGTGTCGACGGCTTCCCGCTCGACGCGCTCGCCGGCAGGACGGTGACCTGCTCGAAGGGCGCGAGCGCTCCTGCGATCGCCGAGTTCGTGCTCGCGTCCATGCTCGCCTTCGAGAAGCGCCTCCCCGAAACCTGGGTTCGGGAGCCGCCTCCTGAATGGAACGTGGCAACGCTCGGGAGCCTCGACGGAAAGACGCTCGGTGTCGTCGGCCTCGGGGCCATCGGTTCCGCCGTCGCCAAACGGGCGCTCGCGTTCGACATGGAGGTGCTCGGGCTGCGGCGCACCGATCGTCCCTCCCACATACCGGGAGTCACCGTCGGTCCTGACCTCGACGAGTTGCTCGCCCGCTCGGACCACCTGGTGCTCGCGGCGCCGGCGACGGCTTCGACCGCGCCGCCTCCTCGACGAGGCGACGCTCGGCAAGGTGAAGCCCGGGGTGCACGTGGTCAACATCTCGAGGGGGTCCCTCATCGACCAGGACGCGCTCCTCACCGCCCTCGACGACGGGCGGGTCGCCCTGGCTTCCCTCGACGTGGTCGACCCGGAGCCACTCCCGGCGGGTCACCCGCTGTACGCGCATCCCCGGGTGCATCTCTCGCCGCACGTGTCGTGGTCCTCACCGCAGACGATCGTCCGAACCTTCGAGATCTTCGCCGACAACCTCACCCGGTACCGGAACGGCGCACCGCTCCGCGGGCACGTCGACCTCGAGGCCGGTTACTGATGTCCGAGGAGAGCCTCGTCCTCTGCTCGGGCACGCTGCGGCGAGGCGTCCCGTTCGCCGAGCGGGTCGCGGCGGCAGCAGGCGCCGGTTTCGCCGGCATCTCGATGTGGGGTCGCGACTACGCGGCGGCGCGGGCGGAGGGGCTCAGCGACGAGGACCTGCGGCTGATGCTCGCCGACCACGGTCTGTTCGTCGCCGAGGTCGACCCGGCCTGGTGGTGGCTACCGGGTGCGGCGGAGGTGTCGATCCCGCCCTCGCTCGACAGCGAGGACGTCTTCGGCTTCGGCGAGGCGGACCTCTTCGCGCTCGCCGACGTCTTGGGAGCGCGTTCGCTCAATGCGGTCGACGTCTTCGGTGGGGAGTGGTCGACCGAGGACGCGGCCGAAGCGTTCGCCGGCCTGTGCGAACGTGCGGACGACCACGGGATGCTCGTCCATCTCGAGTGGCTGCCCTGGTCGAGGATCCCCGATCTCGCCACCGCGACCGAGGTGGTCCGGCTCGCCGACCAGCGCAACGGCGGGCTGAACATCGACTCGTGGCACCTGGTGCGCGCCGGTGACTCGCCGGAGGAACTGGCCGAGCTCCCCGGCGAGCTGATCCTCGGTGTGCAGCTCGACGACGGCCCGAAGGCGGCCGAGGAGAACCTGCTGCACGCGACGCTCCACGACCGGGAGCTGCCCGGAGAGGGCGAATTCGACCTCGTCGGCATCGTCGGCGCACTCCGGTCGACCGGCACGACCGCGCCCATCGGGGTCGAGGTGTTCTCGGACTCGCTCCATGCGCTGCCCAGCGACGAGGCGGCTCGACGCGCGGCCGACGCCACACGGCGAGTACTGAGGGAGGCCGGATGATCCGTGCGGTGGTGATCGGCACCGGGTTCGGATGCGTGACCCACGTGCGCGCGCTGCGCGGTGCGGGGATCGAGGTGGCGGCGGTCGTGGGCCGCGACCCCGAGAAGACGAAGACTCGGGCGGCGCTGTTCGACGTCCCTCTCGCCCTCTCTTCGGTCGACGAAGCACTCGCGCTGGAGGATCTCGACGCGGTGACCATCGCCACCCCACCGCACACCCACGCCGAGATCGCGCTCAAGGCCATCGCGGCGGGCAAGCACCTCATCTGTGAGAAGCCCTTCGCCCGCGACGCCGCCGAGGGACGCACGATGCTGGCCGCGGCCGAGGAGGCCGGCATCGTGCACCTGCTCGGGTGTGAGTTCCGCTGGGACGCCGGCCAGGCCGGTCTTGCCCGAGCGGTCGGGTCCGGCGCGATCGGCGAGGCTCGCATGGCGACGGTGATGCTCCACGTACCGCTGCTCGCGGATTCCGCAGCGGAGGTGCCGTCCTGGTGGGCGGCGATCGACCAGGGAGGCGGGTGGCTCGGCGCGCACGGCTCCCAGCTCATCGACCAGCTGCGGGTCACGCTCGGTGAGTTCGAGTCGGTCAGCGCGTCCCTGCCGCACATCGCGCGCCCGGACATGACCGCCGAGGACGCGTTCGCGGTCCACTTCCGGATGCGATCCGGGGCGACGGGGATCCTGCAGTCGACCTCGGGGGACCTCGGTCCGCCCGTGGTGATCACGCGGGTCGTCGGGACGCGAGGAACGGCGTGGATCGAAGGGGTCAGCCCGACGGTCAAGGTCGCGACCGCGGACGGCACGACCACCCTGCCGGTTCCCGACGACCTCCCGACCGGTCTCGCGCCGCCCCTTCCCGAGGGACTGGTCTCGACCGCGTACGAGCGGATGATCTCGCACGGAATGGACCTCGGTCCCTACACCCGCCTCGCCGGCGTCTTGCGCGACCGGATCGAAGGTCGGACGCCGCCGGCCGAACCGCAGGCGGCGACCTTCGTGGACGGCGTGCTCGACATGGCGGTGGTGGACGCGATCCGCGCGTCGGCGACCGAGGGACGCGAGATCGAGGTCGAGGGGTTGTGATCGACGAGGACGAGGTCGTCGCCAGTCGTCTCGGGTGACCGGTCGGTCGGCCTCGGCGGGTTGACGAGGTCACCGCCCACTGCGACGATGCCGGAGCGAGACCCATGGGCGGCTCCGCCGCCGACGAAGGGGGACCAGGATGGCCGTACGGTACGCGGCGAAGACGCCGGATCAGATCCACAGCCGCGAGGTCGAGAAGACGTCGGTCGGTGCCTGGTCGACGATGCTCGTCGTGACCTACCAGACCGACCCCGACGTGGTCGCATCGGTGCTGCCCCCACCCCTCGAACCTTCGTCGACGCCGCTCGTCAAGGTCACCTTCGCCGGCGTCGACATCCCGGGGATCGGCGCCTTCGGAGCAGGGAGCTTCTCGGTCCAGTGCGTGCACGACGAGGAGACCGGCTACTACTGCCTGGTGATGCCGATGAGCACCGAGCAGTCGGTGATCGGTGGTCGTGAGACGTTCGGCGAGCCGAAGAAGATCGGCGAGGTCGTGGTCGAGCTCGACGGGGACTCGGTGCGAGGGGCGATGACCCGGATGGGAGTCACCTTCGCCGAGTTCCGGGGACAGGTGACCCGCGACCTCGAACCGCCGCCGAAGCAGGTGCGCACCGACTTCTACTTCAAGGCACTGCCGGCCCCCGACGGCAAGGGACTCGATTGCGACCCGAGCCTCGTCTACTGCACGCGGGAGGAGACCGTGCGGTGGGTGAAGGCCTGTGAGGGCGAGCTCGTACTGCGCGACTCGCGCTTCGACCCGGTCGCCGACCTTCCGGTCCGCTCCCTCCTCGACGTCACCGTCGGCGAGCGCAACGCGATCCAACGCGGGCGGATCCACTCGACCGTCCCCGCCGAGTGGATCGTCCCGTACCTCCACCAGCGTTACGACGACCTCTCTCCGACCGGAGAGGAGTGAACGTGGAGTACGAGGGGGCCGTCGCCGTCGTGACCGGCGGCGCAGGCGGCATCGGCCGGGGACTCGTCCACGCGCTGCTCGACCGGGGCGCGACCGTGGTCGTCGCCGACGTCGAAGAGCCCGCCCTCGAGACCGCGGTGGCCGAGCTCGGGTGGCTCGGCCCGGTGCGCGGTGTACGCACCGACGTCGCCGACGAGCAGTCGATCGTCGCACTCGCGGACGACGTCTACGCCAACGAGGGAAGGTGCGACCTGCTCTTCGCCAACGCGGGGGTGACCTCGGGAGGAGGCGGCCTCCCTTGGGAGCAGGAGGTCAACGACTGGCGATGGTGCTTCTCGGTGAACGTCATCGGCTTGGCGGCGACCGTGCTCACCTTCCTCCCGCGGATGCTCGACGCCGGAAGCCCCGCACGGGTGATCGCGACCTCCTCGGGCGACGGCGGGGTGGCACCGGTGCCCTACGCCAGCGTCTACGCCGCGTCGAAGGCGGCGGTCAGCTGCTTCATCGAGGCGGTCGCCCATCAGTTGCAGAAGGTGGAGGCACCGGTCACCGCGCACGTCTTCTATCCCGGGGGCGGCCTCCTCGACACCGGCCTCTGGACGGCCGCACGCAACCGTCCGGCCGAGCTCGAACGGGTCCGCCCGCGCCCGGCCGCACCCGGCACCACGTTCGCCGAGTTCAAGGCCCAGCTCGAGTCGGCCGGACTGCCCGCCGAGGTCGTCGACCTCGACTGGCTCGGCGACCAGGTCCTGGACGACCTCGCGAAGGGGAAGTACGTCCTCGGCCCGGATGCGGAACGCTTCGGTCCCCTGTTGGCGGCGCGGGCCGACGCGATCGCGCGGGCAGAGTTGCCTCCGACGCTGCTGCACTGAACGGAAGAGCCGACATGGACCTCGCCACGGACACCCCGGACACCACCGCCAACGGAGTCGACGCCGACCGCCGCTACACGGTGATCACCGCCGACTCGCACTGCGGCGCGGACGTCACCGACTACCGCCCGTACCTCGCCTCCAAGTTCCACGACGAGTTCGACGCCTGGGCGGCGACCTACGAGGTCCCCTTCGCCGATCTCCTCGCACCGATCCGTTACCGCAACTGGGACTCGGAGCGTCGCCTCGCCGAGCACGAGGCCGACGGGATCGTCGCGGAGGTGCTCTTCCCGAACACCGTCCCGCCGTTCTTCGAGGAGGGCAACCTGGTCGCGCTGCCACCGGGTCCCGCCGACTACGAGCGTCGCTTCGCCGGTGTGCAGGCTCACAACCGCTGGCTCGCCGACTTCTGCGCCGCCGCGCCCGGACGGCGGGCGGGCGTGGTGCAGGTGTTCGCCAACCGGCTCGAGGACGCGCTCGCCGAGATCCGGTGGGCGGCCGAACACGTCGACCTCCTGGCCGGCGTGTTGCTGCCCTCGGTGCCGCCCAACTCCGGTCTCCCCGAGCTGTTCGATCCTCACTACGACCCGCTCTGGCGGCTCTGCGAGGAGCTCGGCCTGGTGATCAACATCCACTCGGGCACCGGGCTCCCCGACTACGGGGAGCTCGAGCTCGCCCGGGCGATCATGCTGGTCGAGCTCCCCTGGTTCGGCCACCGCCCGCTCTGGCACCTCATCTTCGGCGGCGTCTTCGAGCGGTTCCCCAACCTGAAGGTGGCCCTCACCGAACAGGGCGTCGCGTGGCTCCCTCGCGGGCTCGAGACCCTCGACTGGTTCTACGGGCGCATGGCCGGGGGAGGTGCCGCCGAAGCGGTCTTCTTCGGCGCGGCCGCCGGCGGCATGTCGATGAAGCCCTCGGAGTACTTCGCCCGAAACGTCTGGATCGGCGCGTCGTTCCTCCGGTCCTCCGAGTCGGAGCTGCGAGGCGAGTTCGGTTCCGACCGGATCATGTGGGGCGACGACTACCCCCACTCCGAGGGGACGTGGCCCTTCAGCCGCCAAGCGCTGCGGGTGGCCTTCGCCGGGGAGGACCCCGACGTCGTGGAGCGCTGCGTGGGCACCAACGCGGCCGAGCTCTACGGCTTCGACCTCGATTTTCTGGCGCCGCTCGCCGCACGGTTCGGACCCACGGTCGCCGAAGTCGCCGCGCCGATCGACGACGCCGACTATCCGGCCGAGTCGACCTCCAACGCCTTCGACACCACTCAGGTGCTCAGGGCCTGGTAAGCCGCCCGAGCCGGCTGAACCCTCGGCCGCCCTCTGATCAGCGGGTGGGCTCGATGCCGTACTCGGGGAGCCACCACTTGGCGGTGGCCGGTGCGTCGGGGTCGGCCGGCAGGTTCGGGTCCTGCCCGAGGTCGTGGGGGGTCGGACCGACCCGCTCCGCGACCGGAGCGAGCTCGTCGAGGTCGAAGCCGTAGACGCGGGCCGCGGTCTCGCCGAGCAGCTGGCGCGTCTCGGCGACCGGCACGTCGGAGAAGTCGGCCTTCAACTTGACCGCGGTGTTCGGCCACGAGCCTTCGGGGTGCGGGTAGTCGGTGCCCCACATCACCGCGTCGAGCCCGAGCACGTGCCGTCGGCGGATCTCCTCCCTGGACATGGTGGAGGCACCCACGAAGAGGTTGGTTCCGAAGTACTCGGAGGGAAGCTTCGAGATCTTTCCCTCGAGCAGTGCGGCCATCTTCTTGGTGGTGTGGCCGCCGCCCATGTACTGGTCCCACTTCCACTTGTAGTCGGCCACCCAGTAGGCCGCCGCCTCGGTCACCACGAACTTCAAGTCGGGATGGCGCTCGAACGCCCCCGAGAAGAGCAGGTGCCACGACGGCCGTGCCGCCCACCACACCACCTCGGCGAGATAGATGCCGAGGTGGTCGTTGTACTCCTCCTTCGGTGCCTCACCCGAGTGGGTGTGCACCGGCAGACCGCCCGCTGCGCACGCCGCCCAGAAGGGCTCGTAGACCTCGCTGCTGTAGGGCGCCCGGTCGCGCCACATGGTCGGGATCATCACACCGCGGATTCCCGGTTGCGCGGCCGCCCATTCGACTTCCGTGACCGCGCGCTGCGGATCGTGACAGACCGGGACGAGGGCGATCCCCGCTCGGCGGTGCGGACTGGTCGAGCAGAGCTCGGCGAGGAACCGGTTGTGAGCTCGTGCGCCGGCGAAGGCGAGGTCCGGGTCGTCGATCTCGCCCGCCGCGAGCCCGGCGTTGAAAGGAGGTGAGCCCATCCCGGTGACCGCGTCGGCGTCGGCAAAGAGCACGTCGGCCGACACGCCGTCCTGGTCGAGCTCGCGGTCACGCACCGCCGGGTCGTAGGCACCGCGGAGCCCCTCCTCGTTGGAGGTCTCCCAGCCCATGATGTACTCGAAGTTCGAGTCGAGCTTCTTCGCCCGCTCGTCCTCCATGAAGGCCAGCCACTCGTCGAAGGCCGGGTGGAACTTCGACTCGAGGTACGGGCGGTATTCCGCGAGCGGGAGGCCGCAGTGCCCGTCTGCGGAGATGATCACGTAACGCTCAGACACGGGACCCCCTTCGGTGCTCCGGCATCGTGCCGTGCGGATCGACTTGCCAATATCCCACAGGCGCTCGGCGGGTCGCGCCGTCGGTTCCCGGGTAGTCGGCAGCCGGCGTGCCGGCGCTCGACCTGGTGGTTCCTGTGCGAGGGGGCCCTGACCGGCGAGGGGCCCGGGACCTTCGGAGGACTCTCCTCTGGGTGGTGACATCACGTGATGTATATCGATGTATATCGGCGCCGCCATGGGGGCCATGGGAGAGGAGTGGCTGACCCTGCCGGCCGCCGCGTGGGCCCCTGGACAAAACCCGGTAAGTCCGTAGACTTTGTCTTTCCGGACGCTCCGCACACAGGGCGCCGGACGAGGGGTGTCGAAGCAATCGGGGGGACGTCGTGGGCATCAATCCGTACATCGTGCTGGGGAGCGCGGTCGTCGGGTTCCTGGTCGGAATGACCGGCGCAGGTGGGGGGGCACTGATGACCCCCATGCTGATCCTGCTGTTCGGGGTGAAGCCGGCCGCGGCCATCTCGAGCGACCTGGTCGCCGCGGTCGTCATGCGTCCGATCGGGGCACTCGTCCACCTCCGCAAGGGGACGGTGAACCTGCGGCTCGTCGGATGGATGGTGATCGGCTCGGTGCCGATGGCCTTCCTCGGCGCGTACATCCTCCACCTGCTGGCCAAGACCTCCTCCGCGCAGACCGAGATCGAAGAAGCGCTCGGCGCCGCGTTGCTGCTCGGCGCGGCGGCGATGGTGGTGCGCCTTCTGCTCGACCGCCGCCAGGGTCGTGCCCGTCAGGCCCTCGTGCACGACGTGCAGGTGCGCCCGCTGGTCACCGTCTTGATCGGCATGTTCGGCGGGCTCATCGTGGGGATGACCTCGGTGGGCTCCGGCTCGTTGATGATCGTGTTGCTCCTGTTCGCGTACCCGCTGATCGGCGCCAACCAGCTGGTCGGAACCGATCTCACCCAGGCGGTGCCGCTCACCATCGCCGCAGCGCTCGGTGCGCTCGCCTTCGGACACGTCGAGTTCTCGGTGACCGCGTCCCTGGTGATCGGGAGCGTCCCCGCGGTGTTCGCCGGTTCCCTCATCTCGTCGCGCGCCCCCGATCGCTACGTGCGTCCGGTGATCACCTTCGTGATCTTCGCGTCGGGCCTCAAGTACGTCGGGTTGAGCACGACGGCACTCGGCTGGACGCTCGGAGCGGTGCTGCTCGCCGCCGCCCTGTTCTGGCTCTTCTACCAGCGTCCGCGCCAGCTCGCCGCACGCGCCGCCGCGGCGGACGAGTCGGCGGATCTGGCGGACTCGGCACCACAGCCGGCCGGAATTCCGTGACCTGGAGGTCTCTGCGCTCGCGCGCCGGGATCCTCGCCGGCGGATCGGCGCGAAATTCCACTCGCCGTTTCGCCGATTTTGTGATCTGATGGCTAGTCACAGGTGGGAGTGGGGAGTGCGTATGCAGACCACCAGGGGCGACAGCATCTTCGTCGAGGGCTTGCCGGGCGGTGGTGTCCGCCGGGCCCGGATCTGAGGCGGCGCAGATGACCGCCGTCGATTCCAGCGTCTCGCCGAAAGTCGCGGGCCACGCAGGGAATGCGGCGAGCGGGATCCGCAACATCGCCCTGGTGGGGCACAACGGATCGGGAAAGACGACGGTCGCCGAGGCGCTGCTGTTCGCCACCGGCGCGATCTCCCGGCAGGGCAAGGTCGACGACGGCTCGACGGTGAGCGACTTCGAGCCCGAAGAGGTCAAGTACCACATGTCGCTCTCGCTCGCGATGACGCCGGTCGTGGTCGGCGACGTGCGACTGAACATCATCGACACCCCGGGGTACGCGGACTTCTTCGGGGAGGTGCGCGCCGCGTGCTCGGTCGCCGATCTGGTGGTGGTCGTGGTGAGCGCGGTGGAGGGCATCGAGGCCCAGACCGAGGCCGCATGGGAGCTCGCGGGGGAGCTCGGGCTCCCGAGAATGGTGCTCGTCAACAAGCTCGACCGCGAGCGCGCCAGCTTCGACCGCGTCCTCGGTGAGCTCGCCGAGCGGTTCGGTGCGGGTGTCGCCCCCCTCGAATTGCCGGTCGGGGGCGAGGGCGACTTCCGCGGGATCGCCGACCTTCTGACCGACACCGCGATCATCTACGAGAACGGCTCCTCCCACAGCCGGGCCGATCCCCGACGATCTCGCCGCCACCGAGCACCAGGTGCGCGACCAGTTGGTCGAGGGCATCGTGGTCGGTGACGACGACCTGATGGAGCGCTACCTCGAAGGCGAGGTGCCGACGACCGCAGAGCTGGAGGCCACGCTCGCGACCGGCGTGGTGGACGGAGTGGTGTTCCCGGTGGTGTGTGGGTCGGGGTTGACCGGTGTCGGGATCGATCGACTCGCCTCCCTGCTCGCCGAGATCGCACCGACCCCCGACGTGATGCCACCCGCTGTGGTGCAGGAAGGTGACTCGCTCGAGGAGGTGGCGTGCGATCCGAGCGGGCGCATCCTCGCCCGCGTCTTCAAGACGATCTCCGATCCCTACGTCGGGAAGATCTCCCTCCTGCGAGTGGTGTCGGGGACCATCAAGCCCGACACCGTGCTCACCAACCAGCGCACCCAGCACGACGAGCGCCTCCACGTGCTCGAGCTGCTGCGAGGGAAAGAGACCCTGCCGACGACCGAGGCCGTGGCGGGGGACATCGTCGCGGTGCCGAAGCTGGCCGACGTCGCGACCGGCGACACGCTCGCGCCGAAGGGCACCAAGCTGGTGGTGCCCGCGCCGGCGACCGAGCCGCCGGCGTTGTCCATCGCGATCCGGCCCAAGTCGAAGGGTGACGAGGACAAACTGATGACCGGGCTGCGGCGCCTCCACGAGGAGGATCCGGCACTGCTCATCGAGCGAGTCGACGAAACCCACCAGACCATCCTGCGCGGCACCGGAGAGACCCACCTCTCGGTCACCGCGGAACGGCTGTCTCGCAAGTTCGGCGTCGAGGTGGCGACCGAGGACGTGCTGGTGCCCTACCGCGAGACCATCACTTCCAACGCGGAGGCCGAAGGCAAGTACAAGAAGCAGTCCGGAGGCCACGGCCAATTCGGCGTCGCATCGATCCGCATCCAGCCGCTCGGAAGGGGCGAGGGATTCAACTACGTCGACGAGGTGGTCGGCGGCGCGATCCCCCGTCAGTACATCCCCGCGGTCGAAAAAGGCGTGCTCGAGGCGATGGCACAGGGTGGCGTGCACGGTTTTCCGGTGGTCGACGTGCAGGTGACCTGCTACGACGGCAAGTACCACCCGGTCGACTCCTCGGAGATGAGCTTCAAGATGGCCGGTTCGCTCGCCTTCAAGGACGCGATGGCCAAAGCCGGGGCGGTGGTGCTCGAGCCGATCTCGCTACTGGAGGTGACCGTGCCGGCGAGCATGCAGGGCCAGGTGCTCGGCGACCTCAACTCGCGCCGCGGCCGGGTACAGGGCACCGACACGGTGGCCGGCGGCGCACAAAAGATCAGCGCGCTGGTGCCCACCGCCGAGATCCAGCGCTACGCGATCGACCTGCGCTCGCTCACCGCGGGTCGCGGCCGGTTCCGCTCCGAGCACGACCACTACGACGTGATGCCGCCGAACCTCGTCGAGCGGATGGAGAAGGCCAGGGAGGGGTGACCTCTCGCCGTCGCCGCGCGGTGCGGCCGGACACGATCCGCGAAGTGGGGAGGGCGATTTGACCGTCGTCACCCGACGGGACACCTTGCTCCCGGATCCGGAACCGCGACCGGTCCGCTACACGGTCATCTCGGTCGACGACCATCTCGTCGAACCGCCGGACATGTTCGAGGGGCGGGTCCCGAAGCGGTTCGCCGACCTCGCGCCGAGGATCGTCGAGACCTCGAAGGGCCACCAGGTCTGGGAATTCGACGGCAAGCGCTACACGCAGGTGGGTCAGAACGCGGTCGCGGGTCGCCGTCCCGAGTGCGTGAAGGTGGAACCGACCCGTTTCGAGGACATGCGGCCGGGGTGCTTCGACATCGACGCACGGATCGCCGACATGGACATCAACGGCGTGTGGGCCTCGCTCAATTTCCCGTCCATGATCACCGGCTTTTCGGGGAGGGTCTTCTCCGGCGCGAGCGATCCGGAGCTGGGTCTGGCGGTGACCCGTGCGTGGAACGACTGGCACTACGAGGCCTGGTGGCAGCCGTACCCCGACCGGATCATCCCGAACGGCATCACCTTCCTCTCCGACCCGGAGAAGGGTGCCGAGGAGATCCGCCGCAACGCGGCCCGCGGCTTCCGTTCGGTGACCTTTCCGGAGCGGCCGCACCGCATCGGTCTGCCGAGCCTCTTCACCGACTACTGGGATCCGGTGATCGCCGCGTGCGCCGAGACCGACACGGTCATCTCGCTCCACGTGGGCTCTTCGGGGATGCCCGAGTTCCCCTCCGACCTGTCCTCCCTCGAGCCGATCGTCGGCCTGGGCGCGACGCTCTTCGGGCAGATGTCGCTCACCGCATGCGCCGAGTGGATCTGGTCGGGCGTGCCCGCCCGCTACCCCGACCTCAAGATCGCGATGAGCGAGGGCGGTATCGGGTGGGTGGCGATGCTCCACGACCGGCTCGACAACATCGTCGAGCGCTCGGGGTACGGCGCCGACTACGACGCCTCGGGGTTGTTGCCGGCAGACGTGCTCGCCCGGAACTTCTGGTTCTGCACGATCGACGATCCGTCGACCATCGGCACTCGTCACCGGATCGGCGTCGACCGGATCATGGTCGAGGTCGACTACCCCCACGGCGACTCGACCTGGCCGGACACCCAGGCGGTGATCGAGCGTTGCTGGGGTCACCTGCCGGTCGAGGACCTGCGCAAGATGACCCACGAGAACGCAGCACGGCTCTACCGGTGGCCGCTCCCTCCCGAAACGCTTCCGTGATCGAACGCTGCGTCGCGACCTCGCCGCGCGACCTGCTGCTCGAGCTCAGCCCGAGAGAAGAGCTGGTCCTCCTCGCTCGCACGCTCTGGCGGGAGGGGTACGACGACCATCTGGCCGGGCACATCACCTACCGCCAGCCCGACGGGACCTTGCTCTGCAATCCCTGGCTCCTGCTCTGGGAGGAGATCCGGCCCGAAGACGTCTTGGTCATCGACCGGGAGGGCCGTCGGACCCGGATCCGGGGCCCGCGGGGAGCGCCCGACCCGGCCGGATGACGCGGCCAGGTTCCGCCGTCGGCTCCGGCTCAGGAGGTGAAGGGCGTCTCGACCATCTCCTTCACGAAGTCGGGCAACTCGCCGAGGATGCGACACTGTCCCGCGACGGTGTCGTCGTTGACGATCTCGAGCACCTCGCCGGCGATGTACTCGGGGGTGAGCATCGGCATGAACCCTCGTGCCATCGTCGCCCACCCCGCCTCGTTCGAGCCGTCGCCGGACTTGACGAGGAGAGGTGTCTCGACCAGACCGGGGAGGATCGCGTTCACCCTCACCCGGCGGGTGGCGGCCAGGCCGGTGCAGGCGCGGGTGAACATGGCTACGCCGGCCTTGGTGGCCGAGTAACCGGGCTCGTCCTCGAGCGGGAGCAGCGCGCCGATCGAGGCGGTGTTGACGACCACCCCTCCCTCGGGGCCGAAGCGGTCGAGGGCGAGGCGGGTCCCGAGGATGACCGCCCCGAGGTTGATCGTCACCTGGTCCGCGAGCCGCTCGGGCGGAGTGGCCGGCCAGAGTGGCTCCCCGCAGACGATGCCGGCGTTGTTGCAGAGGACGTCGAGCCCGCCGAAGTGTTCCGCCGCCGCGTCGAGCATCCCGCGATCTCGCCGAGCTGACGCACGTCGGTCCTGACGAACGCGGCGGTTCCTCCGGCCTCGGCCACCGATTCGACCGTCTCGGTCCCGCCATCGACGTCCACGTCGGCGACCAGGACCGATGCACCACTCTCCGCGAGGGCCCGTGCCATCGCCCGCCCGATCCCCGACGCCGCGCCGGTGACCACGGCCACCTTTCCGGCAAGCTCCATTCGCCGAGGATAGGTGACGACCTTGTGGCCCGCGAGTAGCAGGTACAGGTCGCTCCCGCTACGGTGGCGCCGCAACATTGGAGAGGCCCGATCGGAGAATGGTGACGATGGCCGAGCAGATCCCGCTCGTCGACTACCTGGTGCTCGACCCCGAGCCCCATCTGGAGGCGAACGAATGCACGAGTTGCGGCGCACGCTTCTTCGACCGCCGGAACGGCTGTGCCAGCTGCGGCAAGACCGAGTTCAAGAAGGTCGACGTCCCGACCACCGGTGAGGTGGAGGCCTTCACCATCGTGGCGTTCGCCGCGCCGGGGGTGCCGGTTCCCTACGTCGCCGCGTTGGTCGACTGCCAGGGCACGAGCGTGCGGGCGAACCTGATCAATGTCGAACCCGATCCCGAGCACGTCACACTCGGCATGCCGGTGCGCCTGGCCACCCAGGCAATCGGGACGGATGAGAATGGAACCGAAGCGATCGGCTTCGGCTTCGAACCGCTGGGAGGTCGAGATGGCAGCTGACGACGTTTGGATCCTCGGGATCCACATGACCAAGTTCGGGAAGCACCCGGACAAGGACATTGTCGACCTGGCCTCCGAGGCGGTGCTCGGCGCGCTGACCGACGGCGGCGTGACCATGAAGGACGTCGGGATGATCGGCGCCGGCAACCTGATGGCGGCCAACGCAGGTATCGGCCAGCAGCTGCAGAAGCAGCTCGGCCAAACCGGCATACCTGTCTACAACGTGGCGAACGCCTGTGCGACCGGTGCGACCGCGCTCAGGGTCGCGTGCATGGCGGTCAAGGCGGGAGAGACCGACGTCGGTCTGGCCTTCGGGGTGGAGAAGCTCTCGGGCGCGGGACTGTTGTCCGGAGGGAGCCGCAAAGGCGACTCCGACACTTGGGAACCCTCCGGCCGCTACGGCGCGGTGGCCCCGGTCGACGGCCGCATCGGCACCGAGACCATGCCGGGCGTGTTCGCACAGATCGGCATGGAGTACGGCCACCGCTACGGGGGGACCAGCTTCGAGCTGTTCGCCAAGATCGCCGAGAAGAACCACGCACACTCGACGCTCAACCCGCTCGCGGCGTACCAGAAGAAGATGACCCTCGAGGAGATCATGGGCGACGTGATGATCGCCTACCCGAACACCCGGCCGATGTGCTCGGCCAACTGCGACGGTGCGGCGGCCGCGGTGGTGGTGAGCGGGGCGAAGCTGAAGACCCTCTCGACCGAGCAGCAGCGGCGCGCGGTGAAGATCTCGGCCTCGGTGCTCACGACCGACCCGTGGGAGGAGGCGTGCCAGATCCTCCCCGACGTGAACACCCTGACCCGCAACGCCGCGACGCAGGCCTACGAGCAGGCCGGGGTCGCCCCGTCCGACCTCGACCTGGTCGAACTGCACGACTGCTTCGCGACCGCCGAGCTCGTCCACTACGACAACCTCATGCTCTGCGAGCAGGGGGGCGCGGTCGACTTCTTCGAGTCCGGGGCCACCTGGCGCGATGGGTCGACCCCGGTGAACGTCTCGGGTGGGCTCGAGTCGAAGGGCCATCCGATCGCCGCGACCGGTGTCGCCAACGTCTGGGAGGTGGCGACCCATCTCCGCGGCGAAGCGGGCGATCGTCAGATCGAGGGCGCCCGGGTCGGGCTCACTCATGTGATCGGTCTCGGCTCGGCCTGCGGCGTGCACATCCTCGAGAAGGCGGCCTGACCGCCCGAATCATCCCGACGTCTGCCCGTGCCGGCCGTCGGCCGGTGCGGTGACTTCGTCGATCCATGCGAGGTAGCCGGCCGCGCCGCCGACCAAGTCGAGCGTCACCACCTCGGGTGTCTCGTAGGGGTGGTGCTCGATGACCGCGGCGACCACCGCCGGGGCGAGATCTGCCCGGGTCTTCATCAGGACCAACCACTCGTCGGCTTCTTCGTGCTCGCCTTCCCACCAATAGCGGCTGTGGATCGGGCCGGTCCGTTGCCCGCAGGCGATCAGTCGGTCGGCGAGGAGGGCCTCGACGATCGCGTCGGCGCGCTCGGCGTCGTCGATCGCGAACTGGACCTGGACGTGTGCCACGCGGCTCAGGTCAGTTGGTCGACGTGCCGGACCCGGCCCTCGTCGCGGGTGAACAGGACGTCGTTGTACCCCTGGCCGGGCCCCACCATCTGGAAGGTACGAGGCGGCACGAACGAGAGGTAGAGCGCCCGCCGGCCGGCCCCACTTCGGCGGGTCGGCGGTGGCGCGGCGTGCAAGGTGTGCCCGAAGTGGACGGTCACGTCACCGGGCTCGGTCGAGAGACAGGCGACCGGTAGTCGGGTCGCCTCCTTCTCACGTGGGAGGCGAGAGGTCCCCCGGTGGGAGCCCGCGATCATCTCCAGCTGTCCGGTCGCAGGGGTGGCCGCGTCGAGCTGGATCCCGACGTTGAGCATCGGGCACTTGACCGGGTGGCCCCCCATCCCGCAGTCGCGGTGCCACGGCAGGTCGGCGAGTCCTTCGCCGGCGCCCGGCACCTTGATCACCACCCCGTTCCCGTCGAGACGGTCACGTGCGTCCCGAAGATCGGCGCGACCGAGCCCGGCGATCCGGAGGAAACGGTCGTCGTCCCCGAGTCCGGCAACCAGCGGCGACTGGTCGTTCAAGTAGTTGACCCGGCAGCAGACCTCCTCGCCGTCGACGACGGTCCACCACGAGCGACGGTCGTCGGGTCGTGCCCTTGCGACCGCCCGGTCCACCTCGACGCGCAACGCCTCGACCTCGGCCGCGTCCAGCACGTTGCGGAGGTGCACGAAGCCGGTCCGGTCGAGGAAGTCCGCGATCTCGGACTCCTCGTCGGAGAGCCCGAACGTGGCGGTCAGGTCGACCGGCTGCCCCGAGCCGTCGAGCACCGGTGGCGGATCGTCGACGTCGTAGACCACCTGTCCGTCGAGGGCGACCCGCAGCGGCGGCTCCCATCTGACCAGTTGGCCGAATTTGCCGGTGAGCGAGAGGCGGTCCGCATAGAAGCAGGCGAAGGCCGAGCGCAGCTCCCAAACGAAATCGTGCCACTCCTCCTCGGGGAGGGTGGCCACCGTCTCGGCGCGGTCGCAGCCCGGCTCGACCGAGAAGGTACGACCCGAGGGTACGTAGGTGTAGGCGCGCCCGTCCTCCAGGCGGAAGGCGATGGGACGGAGGGCCGCGGCGTCCGCAGCCGTGAAGAGCGGTCCGCACGTCTCGAGCAGTGCCGGAAGGCGCTCGCGATGGAAATGGTCGAAGTCGACCGGTCCGAATCGCTCGCCGTCCACCTCTTCACGCTACCTCCGGCCGGAGCGTTTCCGCCGTGTCGAGGGGTGATCGCCGGACCGTGGGCTGATAGACCCGATGCGACGGGACGTCCCTCGACGCCATCGCAGATCGGAGTCGCCATGCTCAGAGGTTTCAGGAACTTCCTCATGCAAGGAGAGCTCGTCGTGATCGCGGTCGGGCTCGTCATCGCCCTCGCGTTCAGCACTCTCATCAAGTCCTTCACCGACAGCATCATCACGCCCCTGGTCAACGCGGCGGCAGGGAAGGGCGCCGCCAATTCCGGGCTCGGCTGGACCCTCAATGGCCAGCGCATCGACCTCGGCTCGTTCATCTCGTCTCTCGGACGACCTGCCGGAGGGAGCGACGAGGTGTAAGTACTGCACGAGCAAGCTGGTACCCGACGCAGCGTGACCGGGCGTGACGAGCCAGACCTTTCTCCTTGGTCTTAGGGTGCACGTCCATGGGGAGCTTCCGCGCCGGGGTGGACCGGTGGTTTCGTGAGGTCATCGACGGCGAGCACTCGATCGAGCCGGCAGTGCTCGTCGGCGTGCTCGTCGCGCGTCGCGTCGTGGGTGGTGGGGACGAGGCGGGGGGACGTCACCGTCGACATCGGTCTCGCCAGTGTGGCCACCTTCCTCTACGGCGTGCTCCTGGCGTTCACCATCGTCCGTACCCGCGAACGTCTGGCACTCGTGCAGGACCTGATCTCGAAGAGCAACTCGTGTCTCCTCTCGCTCCATCAGATGGTGGAGATCTTCTCTCCCGAGGCGCGCACAAGGATCCGCGGTCTGATCGACCGCCACCTGACCGACCAGATCGACTACCGGTTGGTGGACAACCACATCACCATGCCCTCGTTCGTCGCTCTGACCGAGGGAGTCTTCGCATTGAACCCGACGACCCGCCAGCAGGAGCTGCTCTACCGAGAAGTGTCACGGGTCGCGATCGAGATGACCGAATACCGATCGCTCACCGAGTCGTCGGTCGGCCAATCGCTCTCCACCCTCGAGTGGGTCTCCTTGCTGCTCTTACTCGTCGTCCTGCTGGGACTGATCGCGGTCCTGCCGGGGGGATCGATCTTCGGTGCCGTGATCGCCGGCGTGCTGGCCGGCACCCTGGTCTTGCTGATGGCGTTGCTTCGCAAGCTCGACCTGCTCCGCTGGCACGAGCGGGTCTCGATCTGGGAGCCAACGACACGGATCTTCCGGAGCATGGGCCTCGACCCGTACGTTCCGCGGATGGTGATCGACGGAGGGCGGTACCTGCCGACGGGTCGTGTCCGGGTCGTCGACTATCCCGATCCCTACCCGAATCGCTCTACCAAGATCGTCACCGTCGAGGAGATCGGGGAGAACGGCGAGCGCGTCCGAAGCGGGTGAGCGCCAGCCGCCATCGATGGCGGCAGTCAGCCGTTCTGGCGCACCTCGGCCATCATCTGGTCGAAGGACGCCTCGCCCATCGATTGCCACATCTCCACCGCCGGCGGCGGCATGTGGGCGAGCATGATGGCCCGCTGCTCGTCGGTGAAGTTCTCGCGGATCAACCCGAGGATCAGCCAGATCTTGTCCCCGGTGAAGTTCGCGAACCCGTGCGCCGGCAGCATCCCCCATTCCTCGACGGTCACATGGTCGCCGGCGAGGGGGACGATCTGGGCTTCCTCCATGTCGAGATGCGCACAGAGGACTCCGTCGAGTGCCGCGAGCGAACGTTCGAGGCTCGCCGACTCGGCGTCACCGTTCTCTTGCCATGCAGCGAGCGCGCCCTTCGAGTCCTCGAGAGCAGCGAGGGCCTTGTGGTGGTCGCTCGTCGCCTGATCGACCAGATCGCGCTGCTCCGGTACCCGTTCGGCCAGGAGCGGGAAGAGGAGGTCCTCTTCACCGTCGTGATGCACCTCCAGGAAGCACATCACATTCGCGTAGTAGTCGGCGATCAGAGCGCGGCGCGCATCGTCTCCCTTTGCCGAGCCGATGAGGTCCGAGGCCGAACCGAACGAGGACCGGAAGACCTTGTGCACCGCGGCCATCTCGGAGGTGTCGGGTCGTAGGGGTTCTGACATGTGTTGTGTCCCTTCGTTCGGTCGGCGCACCCTA
>CAVUGU010000008.1:0-97475 GCA_963741055.1 uncultured Acidimicrobiales bacterium
AGGTGCGACCTCTCCGCGAGGGATTGACCGACAGCCCGATGGGGCCGTCGAAGCGCGGTGGCTCGGACGAAGTTCATCGACGCCCAGGTCACCCGCTGATCCGGGACCGTCCGACCGGCAGCAACGATCGCCTGTGCGAGGAGTTGTCCACCCTCGACCACGTTTCGGGAAAGATCGTGGTAGCCGGCCGCGACGAACCCTCCCGCACCGTCGGACCGGCTCGATCAGGGCGAGAAGGTCGGTCTCGTCACCCCAGGCCGGAAACCGGTTGAGCGACGTCCTCGAGTCCGGCCAGGAGGTTTCCACCTCGACGACGGCCTTTTCGTGGTACACGCCCAGGTACCCCTCGATGCCGGCTACTTCCTCGAACGGATCCCGGTAGGTCCACAAGACGTTCTCGACCGCCGGATCGCCCTTGGCGAACGACCAGTAGGACGCCTCACCCTTGAAGGGACAGACCGAGTGATGATCGGTGGGCTCGAGTAGCTCGAGGCGGACGTCCTTCTCGGGGAAGTAGAGCCGTTCGACGTGGTCCGTCTCGATGAGACGCACCGCCGAATCGCTTTCGGCGAGCACGACGTCGCCGACCAGCACTCTCGCCGTGCCTCGGCACGGGACCAGGTCGATCCGGTAGTCGGGATACTTCGGCCAGGCGGACTCGACCCCCTTCATGACCTACGGATCTTACTGATCCACCCAAAATTCCCGACCTCCGTCCGGCTGGACGAGCGCCTGGTTGCGGGCGCCCTGCCGGAGAGAGTCACGTTCCGAGGATCCCCGAGACCGTGGCACGTAGTTCGGGGATCAGTTCGTCGTCGAACCATGGATTCCGACGCAGCCACCCGTTGTTCCGCCAGCTCGGGTGTGGCAGCGGGACGATCGACGGCCACCGCTCTCTCCAGGAGGCAACGGCTTCGCTCACCGAGAGCGCGCCACCGAGGTAGCACCGGTGGGCGTACTGACCGACCAGCAGCGTCATCGCCACGTCCGGGAGCGACCGGATCAACTGCTCGTGCCAGGTCGGGGCGCACTCGGGTCGCGGCGGGAGGTCGCCACTCGTTCCCGTTCCCGGGAAGCAGAGACCCATCCCGAAGATCGCCACCCGCTCCTCGTCGTAGAACAGCTCCTCGTTCACGCCGAGCCAGTCCCGAAGCCGGCCCCCGCTCGGGTCTGCGAAGGGCTTTCCGGCCTCGTGGGCGCGCCGTCCGGGGGCTTGCGCCACGATCAGGAGTCGCGCGGTCCGGCCGAGCTGAAGGATGGGACGGGGTGCCTGGGGAAGGGAACCCTCGCACCGGGTGCAGGAACGTACCTCCGAGAGGATCTGGTCGATCGATGAAGTGGAAACCACGGGAAGAGGGGACGGGCCGAAGGGCGCCGATCGCAACCGAGGTTACCGGGACCGCGCTCGATCTCTCCCGATCGGCCAGACTCTCGGTCGTGGTGGGGGCGACCGGAGCGACAGGAGACGAGCCACCTGGTCACTCCCGTCTGTACGTGCGTCTCGTGGCGTCTCGAGCTCGGCTGGCCGCGTCGTGCGCTGCCGTCGGGCTGTTCGCCTCGGCGCTCGCCTCGTGTGGCGGATCGGCGCCCGCGGCGTCCACGGTTGCGCCGCCCAACCCTGCCAGCGGACCGGTCGGGCCACTGCGCGCTCGGGGCGGTCCCTTCCTCGTCGACCGGCAAGGTCGGGCCGTGCTGCTCCACGGGGTCAACCTCGTCGACAAGGTGCCCCCCTACGAGGTCGAGGTGACCGGAACCGGACCGAACGTCGTGACCCCGGCCGAGGCGCAACGGATCGCGGGGCTCGGTTTCGACGTAGTGCGGCTGGGGATCATCTGGAAGGGCCTCGAACCGGGCACCGCTTCCCCGAACGACCCGGCCATCTGTGCTCCCGGCGCGCCGCGGGCATCGGGATCCGGCCAGTTCGACTCGTCGACCTTCGAGGCGTATCTGACCCGGCTCGACGCGACGATCGCGCTACTCGCTCGCTACGGGATCTACTCCCTCCTCGACATGCACCAGGACGTCTACAACGAGGCGTTCGCGGGCGAAGGCGCGCCCAATTGGGCCGTTTGCACCGATGGGATCACTCCCAAACCGAAACGTGGCGTTGCCGATTGGAGCGTGAATTACACCGGGCCCGGGGTCACCGAGGCGTACGGCCACTTCTGGAGCAACGACGTGGTCGGGAACCTCCAAGGGGAGTTCGACTCGGTGTGGGCCAAGGTCGCCGCCCACTATCACGGGAATCCCTGGGTGATCGGGTACGACCCGTTCAACGAACCCTACGGCCCGGGTCTCTCGGCGCAACCGAACAGCCCGTCCTTCGACGCCGAGCTCGAATGCTTCTACACCGGGCGCACGGACCCCGGGCTCGATCAGGACGGCAAGCAGGTGAGCTGCCCGGCGGACGATCCGTCGGAGGGCCTCATCCCACGCATCGAAGCCGCCGACCCCACTCACTTCGTGGCCTACGAGGGGAACTACAGCACGGACTCGGGCGTCCCGAACCACATCGGCGCGATGGACTACCCGAACCTGGTGCTCAACTTCCACGACTACTGCTTCCTGCACGTGCCGAACGGACCAGAGCCGCCCGAATTCGGTTCGGTGTGCAGTCCTCTCGAGAGCTACGTGTTCACCCAGCACGCAGAGGAACGAGCGAACGACGCGGCACCCGCACAACCGGGAGGTCCCTCCGAGTTGCTGACGGAGTTCGGCGCGACGACGGATACGGCCGATCTGGGTCGCATCACCGCCGATGCGGATGCCAACTTGGTGGGCTGGATCTATTGGCAGTGGATCAACTACGACGACCCGACCGGATCCCACTCGTCCGCGCTGTGGCCTCCTCGGGCCGCCACTCCCTCCCAGCTGTCGGTCCTCTCCCAGACCTACGCCACCGCGGTCGCCGGCGTTCCGACGTCGATGTCTTTCGATCCGGCGACCGGTGCGTTCTCGCTGGCGTACCGCGCGGACAAGACGGTCAGGGCTCCGACCGTGGTCGTCGTCCCGGTCTCGACCCACTACCCGAAGGGCTACTGCGCAAGGGTCACCGGCGGTCGGATCACGTCCGCGCCCGGATCGTCACGTCTCGATGTCGTGAACGGCTCGGCGTCGGTGGTGACGGTGACGCTCACCGCCGGTAAGTGTTGAGCCTGGGCGGATCTCTCGAGACGATCAGTTCCAGTGCACGCCGACGAGGACGATGTCGTCGGAGGAGCCCTGGGGTACCAGCGAGGCAAGGAGCCCGTCGAGGAGTGGGTCGAGAGGACCACCTTTGGCGCTGACCTGGCAGAGGCGTTCGAGACCCTTGTCGATCGACTCGCCTCGGCGCTCGACCAGCCCGTCGGTGTAGGCGATCAGCGTGGCGCCCTGCGCGACCGGGATGCAGACCGTCGGGTAGCGATCGTGCCGGACCCCGATCGGAGGACCGGTCAAGGTGGTGAGGAGCTCCGCATGGCCGTCGACGACGAGAACCGGGTTCGGATGGCCGGCATTGGCGAAGGTCACCGTTCTGGTGGCGGTGTCGAGGAGACCGCAGAGGACCGTGGCGAAGTGGCCGGTGTCACCGATGCGACTCAGCTTGCTGATACGGGCCATTACCTCCCCGGGCTCGGGGTTCTCGGCGACGTATGCCTTGATCGCGAATCGGAGCTCGGCCATCAGCGCCGCGGCGGTCAGTCCACGTCCGGACACGTCGCCGACCGCGAAGAAGAACCTCCCTCCGCCGACGTCGGTCACGTTGTACCAGTCCCCCCCGATCTCGATGCCTTCGAGGCCCGGGACGTAGCGCACAGCGAGGTCGAGATTCTCCGGGTGGGGGAGCGACTGGGGCAGGAGGGAGCGTTGCAGGGTCTCGGCGGTGGTCCGTTGCGCCTGGAAGAGAAGCTGATTCTGCACGGCAAGGTCCTCGGCGCGCCGACGTCGGCGAACAAGGTGTTCACTCATCACCGCGACCACGGCGGTGAAGACGATCCCGATCAGGCCTACCAGCCAGGGCAGCCAACCCGCCACGGTGCCGGCCAGCGAGAGGCGGGGCGACATCACGAGGGTCAGGACGAAATTGCTCCCCAAAGGGATCTCGGCGGTCGAGGTCGGACTCGACAAGGGAAGCTGGATCGGAGTGGAAGCGAGGAGTGCGGAGCCCGTTTGTCGAGAACCGAGGTAGAGCGCGTAGTTCAGATCCGAGAGCGGTGAGCCCGTCTGGATCGTCAGCCTGTGATTCGCAGGGAGCACGCTCTCGGCGTAGACGACGAAGGTTCCACGCGGGCTCTGCTCGGAGAACGCGTAGCCGAGACGCTGATGCCCCGAGATGAGATTGGTCACGACGAACGACTTGGTCCGCGTCGCCTGTTCGAAGACTGCGGTCGTGCGACTCGGGGAATCAGCGATGAGCGGCCTCGATCCCGCATGGGCGACGAGAACCGGCGGGGAGCTGAGGCGCCACAGTGACACCGTGTCCCACCCTGTTCCCCCGGTGAGGTAGTTGCCGACGAACCTGTCGAAGCTCGACGGGTTGCCGCCCGTGGCAACCGCTTCGTCCGCGGCCGTCTCGAGGCGGTTCTGCACGGTCGATACGCTCGAAGTGAGCGCACTCGCGGTCAGCTTCGTGTCGAGGGTGAGGAGACGTTGCTCGGTCCGGTCGTAGTTGACCTTGGAAATTGCCGCGAGCGCAGCCGTGACGATCAGGCCCCCGATCACGATCCAGACCGTCAGGGCGTGGACGCGGCCGACGCGAGCGACGCTCCGCCGCGGGGCAAGCTCCGGTCCGCCGCCTTGTTCGTCCGTGGACGACGGCATCGCCATCGACTGTAGGTCAGAAGGCGCCGTGCGCGTCCTCGGAATCCACGGGCTGGGGCGTTCTTGCCGACGACGGGTGGGCACCCTGGGGACCGGCGAGACGGGGTTTGAGCGGCACCTTCGCGGGGGAGGAGTAAGGCGTGTACAGGAGGAAGGCCACCGCCGTTCCCGGTGACGATTTTTCTTTCTCCCGCAGTGGTGACCCACGGTCGGCCCACTTTGCCCCCGACGATCGGGGCGCGGGGTTGCGGTTCGGCCCGATCGGCGCGCATGATGCGAGGGCACGCGTTCGGCGCCATGGCTCCGTCGCTCCACCCGGCGTGTGGTCGAAGGGGTCGCATTGGTCCGGACCGCGCGGCGACGAATCGGTCCGACTCTCCAGTGGATCGCACAAGATGCGGATCGGTCAACGACGAAGCAGGAGGTGAGAGCGTTGAGAAGCCGACGATCCATTCGACGAGCGGTCAATGATCTCGTGGAAGACCTCGGGGCGAGCCACAACGCAATTGCGGAGTCCCTCGCCAAGCACGGGGTCAGGGGGATTCCGGGAAGTCACGAGCAGTGTGCGCTCGCTCGCTATCTACGGGCGGTCGTCAGCGCCGATCCCGAGACGGTGACTGTTTCGGTGCCCGGGCCGACGGTGCACGTGCAACTGAGCAAGGGTCGGCCCTCGATCAGAGTCCGGCTCTCCTCAGAGGTGCGGGCCTTCGTCCAAGCCTTCGACGCCGGCCTGTTCCCCGATCTCGTGGAGCATTCTGCGCCTTCTTCCGGCCAGCAGAGCACGCTCGAACACTCCACCTGAACCAACCGAGAGCGGCAGACCGGACAAGACCGGAACCTCGCCCTCGACTCATCCCCCGAGGCCGAAGGGCTCCTCGAGACCGGTCACCTTGATGATCCGCCGCACTACCGCGGTCGGATTCCGGACCTGCACGGAGCCGACTCGGTTGAGGAGTCGCACCAGAACGGCGATGCCACTGCTGTCGATGAAGGTCAGCGAGGCAAGGTCCAGCACCACCCGGTTCGAGTCGCCCCCGAGGATCTCGTCGATCTCGCTCTGCAACGACGCCGCATTCGAGAGGTCTACCTCGCCCCTGATCGCAATCACCGGCGCCCCCGTGGATGCTTCGGGCGCCAGCACCTCCACCTCTACCTGTGGGTGCGGACGCAGACTCGAGACCTCCTCCGTCGGATGATCAGGGAGAGCTTCTCCCTCGTCGACCGGATCGGGCAAAGAGCATAGCTGCGCCCATCGTGCCCACCCGAGGCCCGGACGAGGATCAGAACCGGTCGGATACGATTCACTGGTCGGAACGGAGACGTCCGGCATCGGAGTGAGGAGGAGCAGGTTCCTCGATCCACAGGTCAGTCAATGGACCCTGAGACGATTCGGGTCGATCCGGGATGGCCCCCCGACGACATCCGACGCATCGTGGATGCGCTGGCGGATGGCCTGCTGATCCTCGACGCCGAGAGCCGGATCCTGTATCTCAACCCGGCAGCCGAGCACCTGCTGGAATTCGGGCACGGCGAACTCGTCGGTCATCAGGTTTCGCGGATCCTTCTGCCTGGGCAGGCCGAGTGGCTGGCGCGGGCCGAGCAGGTGGTGTCGGGCGAATCGAGCGAGAACCTGGGGGTGCGCCACGCCCTCTTGCTGCAAACCGGCAAGGGGAACGAAGTGTCCGTCGAGCTGGTTGTCAGCGTCGCGGTGAGCCGCATGGGTCAGGCCGTCCTGATCGGCGTTCTCCGATCGAATGAACGGGTGCAGCTGCAGCGACTGACCGCCTTCACCGAACAGCTGCTCGACGTCCTCACTGCATCGTCGAGTGCTGCGCCGACCGAGCAGGTCCTGTCCTCGCTCTGCCGCCGTCTCGGATGGGACGTCGCTGCACTTTGGGGACTCGAACCCGACGGTTCTCTCATCTGCCGCGGAGTGTGGACGACTCCCGAAGACCCCGCTACCCACTATGTGGATGAAAAGCGTCGGAACCCGTCCCACGACGTCGGCGGGTTGGCGCATCTGGTTCTCGAGCGGGAGGCTCCTGTCTGGTTCACCGACCTGGGGACTCAGGACCGCCTTTCGAGTCAAGCGCTGCTCGAGGACGGTCTGGTGACTGCCTGTGCGTTCCCGGTCCGCTACGCCGGACAATGCCTGGGTGCAGTCAAGATGATGAGCCGGACGCGGAGAGAGCCCGATACCGAGCTCATCGAGCTGGTGAGCGCGATCAGCGGCCCGGTCGGGGAGATCCTCCATGCACTCGAACAGGCCGCCGAACGTGACGCCCTGGTCACCACGCTCGAGTTGACGCAGCGGCGACTCGAGTTCCTCCTCGAGGCCAATCGGGTCGTGTCGGAGGCGACCGGGTTCGCTCAGACGCTGGACCGCCTGGCCGAGGTTGCGGTTCCGGCTCTCGGCGATCTCTGCCTGATCGACGTGGTCGACGAAGAGGGAGTGATCCGCCGTCTCGCCGCCCGCCACGCCGACCCTTCCAAGCAACGGCTCGCGGAGGCCTTGAAGAAGCGTTACCCACCGGATCCACACGGCGAGCACCCGAGCGCCGAGGTGATGGTCACGGGAGTGTCACGATGGTCTCCGCACATGTCGGAGGAGTTTCTGCGAGCAACCTCGCGGGACGATCGCCACCTCCAGATCTTGAAGGACCTCTCGTTCACCTCCTACATGACGGTTCCCCTCATCGTCGGGGAGCAGGTGAGAGGCACCGTCACCTTGGTCTCCGCCGGATCTGGCCGCCGCTACTCCGAGCGCGACCTCGAAGGGGTCGAAGAGCTCGGCGAGCAGATCGCCGGTGTCGTCGAGCACGCCCGTCTCTACGATTCCGAACGGCGCATCTCTCACACGCTGCAGCAGCGTCTCCTCCCGGAACGACTGCCCACCGTGAAGGGCCTCTCGCTCGCCGCCCGCTACGTGCCTGCCGACGACGAGGTGGAAGTCGGCGGAGATTGGTACGACGCCATCCGCCTCGGTGAGCACCTCGCCGGATTGGTAGTCGGCGACGTCCAAGGTCACGACATGATCGCTGCCTCGGTGATGGGGCAACTGCGGTCCGCCCTCTCTCTATTGCTGACCGAAGGCGCGCGACCCTCTGAAGCGTTGACTCGACTGAACGGGTTCATGGTGGCCTCGAACATCTCTCACATCGCGACCGTCCTCGTTGCCCACCTCGACTCCTCGAACGGCAGATTGGTGGTGGCTTCCGCAGGACATCTGGCACCGGTGCTCATCGGTACCCGGGAAGTGAGGAGCCTCCCGCTCTCGCCGGGTCCACCGCTCGGAGTCGTCGGTGCCAAGTTCGAAGAACAGGTCGTTTCGATCGGCCACGACGCGATCCTCTTCTTCACCGACGGTCTCATCGAGCGGCGAGACAGGGATCCGGACGAAGGATTACGACTCCTGCTCGAAGCTGCCGAGCGATCGCCTCGAGGAAATCCCCGCGAGCTCATCGACGGTGTGACCTCACGGCTGATCACGGAAGACTCTCGTGATGACGATGTCGCGATCCTCGCGGTGATGCGATCGCCTCTTCAGACCGTGTGACGCCCGGTCGGCGGGCACCGCGCCCGCAGGGATGGTGAGGGCGGTTGTGTGGGCCACCCGGGGCCGGCTCAGATCCCGTCGACCGAGCTTCGGTTTTGAACGCGTGCAGGAGTACGGAGGGCGAGCCTGCACCAGACGCGCTTCCCCTCCGGCAATTGGTGGACGCCCCATTCGTCGGCCACTTCGTCGACGATCCGAAGACCTCTTCCACGCTCTGCGCTTGCATCGACCTGACGCGGGACGGGTTGTCCCGGACCGCAGTCGACGACCTCGATGACCAGAATCTGAGCATCGAAGCGGATGGTGAGCACGATCGGCGGCCGACCGTGCCGGATCGCGTTGGTCACCAGTTCGTCGGTCAGCAGGGAGGCCGACTCGACGAACTCCGGCGGGCACGAGGCAAGGATGCGTCGCACGACGCTGCGGCTGAGCCGTACCGACTCGGCGCTGTTGGAGAGGGCGCACTCCACTTCGTGCATTCCCGCTCACCATACCCAACCGCCTCATTTTGAACGTGCTCCTCCGTTGACGGTCCCGGCGACCTCGAGATGCAACCGGGGCGAACCAACCCTTGCGCCGCCATCGACGGACCGAATCCGTGCGATGAATTGCCGCTGAACAGGTGCTTGTTTGGAGCAGACGCCAGAGGGAATCGCGTCCGTCTCGGAAGGAGTGTGATGCCGGGCAGTGCCGAGGACGTCGTGGCGGGCGTGCAGAAGGACCACCGGTCGGTTCTCACGGACCTGTACGGGATCGCGAGGCTGCGGCAGTCCGAGCAGGCAACTCGATTCTGGCCGGTGGCCGATCGACTCGTGCGACGGGAGCTCGCCATGGAGTTGGTGGTCTACCCGGCTATCGGGGAGTTTCCCGAAGGGGAGATGCTCGCCCGAGGGCTCCTCCACGAAGAGGGCCAGATCCTCGAGCGGGTCTTCGACATGGAACACGAGCGGCCGGAGGCCGGCCGACCATTCGAGCTCGAGCTCTCCCGGCTACGGGTCGCGGTCGCCGATCACATCGGTCACGAAGAGGCAGAGGTCGTTCCCTTGCTGATCGGATCCTTTCCGCCCGCGCGACGCACTGCGATGGGCCCTCGTTATGAGGCCATCCGCGACTTCGAGCCAGGGGTCAGCGAACAAGACCTGCCCGCCACCCGGACCATCGTCGGACGGCTGGCAATTCTCACCGAGTGGATCCGCGACTCCGCATCGGGGAACGGGCTCGCAACCGGACTGCCTCGAACGGCCGTATCCGAACCGCCTCCCTTCCGGCCGCCGAGCCTCGGGAGCAGTGAGCGTGCCAACTACTCGGGGTAACGCTCGAGCCAGCCGACTTCTTCGCCGACGTGGCGGTGTTCCGCCTCTTCGTCCTCGTCCTCCGAGTCCGCGGGCAGCTCCTGCTCGAGCACGTCGGCCTCGGGTTCATCGGGTCGAGAAACGTGGGGAGGTCGAACGTCTCGCTCTGGCTCGCGTTGCTCTTGAAGGTCGGCATCCGGTACCGGGTCAACCGTCATGGAGACGTTGTACCCCTCTCGGATCTGCAGCACACCCCGCCGGCCACCAAGTTTTTCGAATGGAGCGGACGGGTAATTGTCGGTTTGGCGCTCTGAAAACGACGCACACGTTCTTACGTCGACGAAAGGAGCCGAGATGACACTCGCGATCGACCACACCGGTACCACCGCTCGAGAACGGCGCCGAAGTCACGCGACACGGGAGGTGAAGTGGCATTCGTGGTCCTTCCGCTTGTTCCTGGCCGGGATGGTGGCACTCATCGTGTCGGCCTGGGGAGGGATCGTCCCGTTCGTCGGTCCGACGTTCGGCTTCAGCGCGGACGGTACGGGATCCTGGTATTGGGATCTCAGTCATGCATTGCTCGCGCTGATTCCCGGTGCAGTCGGCTGTCTGGTGGGCATCACCCTGATGGGCTATTCGGCAGCGAGGAGCCGGACCTCCGTGGGTTTGGGTTTGATCGGCGTCCTCGCCGTTGCGAGTGGCGCGTGGTTCGCGATCGGACCCCTTGCCTGGCCCGTCCTTTACGGCACCAAGGCGTACTTCCTCAACGCGAGCCCGTTGCGTGAGCTGGCCTACGTCGTCGGGTATGCGCTCGGTCCCGGCCTGATCCTGGCGGTCGTCGGCGGCATCGCATGGGGCTCCGAGACAGTCGCGCCTGGTTACGCGGCCGAAACGTCGCAGGAGGTCGCCCCCGCCGGCGTGAGCACGGTGCGTCCGGCACCCGTTCCTGAGGCGGCCCCCGCCGCGGCGACTGCGACCCCCGCCACTCCACCGCTCCACCAAGCGAGCGGCCGGTCGAACAGCAGACCGCAGGTCCCGTCGACGAGCAAAAGACAGGTCCGGTGGAAAGTCCCGACGGTGCTGCACCCTTGCAGAACGAAGGCGGAGCGGCCCGCGACGAGACGACCCCTCCGGAGTACGAAGGCCACGACGGCGATACCATGCCGGAGTGACCGGCCCCGCCGACGAACCGAAGAAGGACGAAGGCGAGATTCCAGAGGGGGGCCAGGACGGCGAGCTCGACGAAGAGATCGAGGAGTCGTTCCCGGCGAGCGATCCCCCTTCGCACTGGTCGGGCGTGAACGGGGAGGGCCCGACCGTCGGCGGTCGCAATGGAACCGCCGGCTACCGCTTCTCGAAGGGTTCCTGAGCGCAATTCCGCGCTCGCATCGTCCCGCTGACGCGACAGAACCCCCGGGGCGGAGGATCGGGGGTTCCGTCATTCGAGGCGCCTGGGACTAGCACCTGCACTGTTGCTACCCCTCGCGAGGGCGCTCGAAACGCCGAAAGGCGGCAGCCGGAGTGAGACCGGCGAGCCGACGGACCAGACGAACGTGTGTTCGTCTATTCTGGTACTCGAATGGAAGTTCTGCAGGGGTCACTTTTCGCAGCCGGTGACGACGTCGGCCCGGGCCCGCTGGTACCCGGGCGGAGGGTGGATCTGGGCAGCGGTGCGTGGTTCGAGATGGTCGAAGGGTGGATGCGCGGCGCCGACACCCTGTTCCACGACCTCGCCGACTCGGTTCCCTGGCGCGAGGAACGGCGCTGGATGTACGAGCGGATGGTCGACGTCCCCCGCCTGATCGCCTTCTACGGAAAAGAGGACCAGCTCCCCGCACCACCCTTGCAGGAGGCGCTCGACGTGCTACGGGACCACTACGCCGGCGAGGGCGGCGAGGCGTTGGCGACCGCCGGGTTGTGCCTCTACCGCGATGCCCACGACAGCGTGGCTTGGCACGGGGACCGGATCGGCCGCAACACCGAGGCGGACACGTTGATCGCCATCGTCACGCTCGGTGCGCCGCGGCGCTTTCTGTTGCGACCGAAAGGTGGTGGTCGCTCGGTCCAGTTGAAGCCGGCCGCCGGCGATCTCCTCGTCCTCGGTGGATCCACTCAGCGGACGTGGGAGCACTGCGTCCCGAAGTCGACACAGCCGGTCGGCCCACGCATGAGCGTGCAGTACCGCCCGCTGGAGGATTCCTCCTGAGGGCCTCTCGTCGGACCAGGTAGTGAGCTCACGACGTTTGGGCGTCGCCGAGCGGGGTACGGGATGTGAGCAAGCGTGCGGTGGCGCGCGTTCCGTGTGAGGAGGACCGAGTTGGTTTGCCGTACCATGACGCTGGCGTGGGCGGTACTCGGTCATCCACGCGGCGGGAGAACCAACAGCTGGGAAAGACGTGCCGACTGACGTGAGTGAGAACCTGCGAAACGAAAGCGTCATCGTGACTGCGGCGGGCGAGATCGACTTGGCGACCTCTCCCGCCCTGAGAACCCGCCTTCAGGACGCGATCGGGAAGCACCGGATGGTGATCGTCGACCTGAGCGACGTGACATTCATCGATTCGACCGGACTCGGTGTCCTGATCGGCGGCCTCCGTCGCGTCAACGAGGCAGGAGGCGAGATGCGAATCGTCATCGCAGACCCTCGCGTGCTCAAGATCTTCGAGATCACCGGCCTCACCGGACTGTTCTCCATCCACTCGAGCCTCGCCGAAGCCACGTCGGCATGAGACTCCGGAGCCGCACTGCCTCGAGGAGTGTGGGCGCATGAGGGAGCGAGAGGTCGTCGAGCTGTCGATCCCGTCGGTGCGGACCTCTTGGTCCTGGCGCGCTTCGCCGCCGCGACCATCGCATCCCGGGCCGGCTTCGATCTCGAGGAGATCGACGATCTCCGCCTGGCGGTCGACGAGCTCTGCGTGTCGCTCATCGAGGAGGGGGATCACGGTCGGCTGAACATCGAGCTCCAACGCGCCGACGACCTCGTCGAGATCTCGTGCCGCTTCACCTCGACCAGCGAGGTGCCGCCGAACGGTTCTCGACCCGACCTGTCCGAGGGTCTCTCCGACCGCATTCTCGACGCGCTGGTGGATGAGCACGGCAAGCGACAGGACGGAGGTTACGAGCAGGCTTGGCTACGCAAACGGCGAATCCGGCAGTAGGGCCCATGGGTGGTACCGGAAAACCGAGCGAGGGGACCCGGGCCAAGTTCGCGGAATTCGCGGTCTCGCGGAATCAACGCGTCCGCGACGAGCTGGTCGAAGCCCACCTCGGACTCGCGGTGCAGCTCGCCCGCCGTTTCTCGCATCGCGGCGAGTCGCAGGACGACCTCGTGCAGGTCGCGTCCATCGCGCTGATCAAGGCCGTCGACCGCTTCGATCCGGGCCGCGAAGTCGAGTTCAGCACGTTTGCGACCCGCACCATCATCGGCGAGCTGAAGCGGCACTTCCGCGACAAGGGTTGGGCGATTCGAGCCCCGAGACGGGTCCAGGAGCTCTACCTCGAGCTCGGTCACATCGTGGAATCTCTGGCACACGAGCTCGGGCGTCCTCCGACCGTGGCGGAGATGGCCGAGGCCGCCGAGTGTGACGTCGACGCGGTCCTCGAGGCGCTCGAGGCAGGACAGAGCTACCGCACTTCGTCGATCGATGCCCCTGACGGACAGGAGGGCACCCTCGTCGACCGGCTCGGCGAGACCGATCCGGGGTACGGGGGCACCGAGGACCGGATGCTGCTCGCCATCTCGCTCTCCAAGCTCCCGGCGCGCGAGCAACAGATTCTCGAGCTCCGCTTCGTCCAGGGACTCACCCAGTCGCAGATCGCCGGGCGCATCGGAGTCAGCCAGATGCACGTGTCGCGGCTTCTGGCCGCAAGCTTGGCCAAGCTGCGCGAGTCGTTCAACGTCGAGAGCTGATTCCCTCGCCGAGTCGGTCGGGTCATCGCGCTCCGCGGGAGGCCGGCGTCTACGCTCGTGCTCCGGTGAGAGAACGGGGTGAACGCAAGCGAGCCGCCCGGACGCCTCCGAGTCGGCGTGCCGCCCGCGCTGCGGTGATCGCGGTGGGCGTTCTCGTGCTCGGCACCGGCGCTGCATGCTCCTCCGTGTCGGCGGGGAGCGGGACGAGTGAGCCGAGCACGGTCCCGTCGAAGGGGTACGGGGTCGGCATGCTGAGCGAGACCTTCGTCGATCCCCACCGGGTGACGCCGGCCTGGGGTTCGGCCCCGCAACTTCCCTCCCGTTCCCTCGTGAGCACCCTCTACTACCCCTCGGCGAGTCCCGCATCGAAGAAGCCCGTGAAGGGGGCGGCTCCGGACCGTCGCGGCGGTCCCTACCCACTCATCGTCTTCGCACACGGCCTCGGTGGAGCACCGGAGGACTACTCCTCCGTCCTTGCCGGCTGGGCATCGGCCGGGTTCGTGGTGGCCGCACCGCTCTTCCCGCTGTCGAGCAGTGCCACTCCGGGAGGTCCCGACGGCGGCGACATCGTGAACCAACCGGCCGATATGAGCTTCGTGATCGATTCGGTGCTGGCGCTCGACGCTCAGCCAACGGGTACCCTCGCCGGCCTCGTCGACCGGAACGAGATTGGCGCGGCCGGGCACTCGAACGGAGCGATCACCGTGCTCGGCCTGGTGGCGAACACCTGCTGTCGCGATCCGCGGGTGAAGGCGGCCGTCGTCATGGCCGGTACGACCGAAGGCTTCGGTTCGGGGACCTATGACCTCCCTTCGGCACCACCGCTCCTCCTCGTCCACGGAACCGCGGACCAGCTGGTGCCCTACCGCAGCGCGGTGCTCGTCTTCGACCAGGCGAGAGGACCCAAGGGTCTCCTCACGATCCACGACGGATCCCACCAATCGGCCGCGGGGCTCTCCGCGGCATCGTCCGCCGAGGTGATGGCGACGACCACCGACTTCTTCGACGCCTACCTTCGTCACCAGCCGGGCGCTGCCGCCCGCATCGGTTCCGCCGGCACGAGCCGTGCGACGAGCGTCACCTTCGACGGGACGGTCGGCTCGCAGTCCCGCCTTCCAGTTCCTCCGGCTCCGGTCGTCCACCTTCACGCGACCGTGACCCCCGACACCGGGCTCTCCGCCGGGCAGACGCTGACGGTCAGATGGAGTGGCTACACCCCCGGGAAGGTGGTGAACGTGCTCGAGTGCTCGAAGGTCGACATCGCGTCGGCGGACTCGTCCGGGTGTGACTTCTCCAACGGCAAGATCCTCTATCCCGATGCCCGCGGATCCGGCTCGCTCACCATGCGAGTCGTCGAGGGAGCGGTCGGTGACGGAACGTGCGACGCCACTCATCGGGGTTGCTCGATCATCGTGAACAACTCGAGCTCCACCGACCCGTCCGAGACCCAGGTGCTGCCGATATCCTTCGCCTCGTGACCGCACAACTCGCGCGGCGTCCCCCACGATCGCGGAGGAGTGCGTCGTGAGGACCCAGGCGGCGGTGCTCTGGGAGCCGGGCCGGGTGTGGGAGGTCGAGGACATCGAACTCGACCCTCCGAAGCGGAACGAGGTGCAGGTCCGCATGGTTGCGTCAGGTCTCTGCCACTCCGACGAGCACTTCCTCACCGGCGACATGCCCTTCCTCGGTTCGATGATCGGTGGCCACGAGGGGGCCGGCATCGTGGAGGAGGTCGGTGAGGGCGTGACGACGATGGAGCCAGGTGATCATGTGGTCGCCAGCTTCCTGCCGCCGTGCGGACACTGTCCCTCCTGTGTCGAAGGTCACCAGGGGCTCTGCGACCGTGGCAGGTACATCGCCGACGGTTGGCAGGTGACCGATTCGACGGCTCGCCACCACGCCCGCGGTCACGACCTCCGCATCTTCTGCATGCTCGGGACCTTCGCGCGTCACACCGTCGGTCACGAGCAGTCGTTCATCAAGATCGACGACGACCTGCCGCTCGAGCTGGCCTGCCTGGTCGCGTGCGGTGTGAGCACAGGGTGGGGATCGGCGGTCCACCGGGCCCGGGTCGAGCCCGGCCAGGACGTCGCGGTCCTCGGCGTCGGCGGTGTCGGTTCGGCCGCGGTCCAAGGTGCGCGCCTGGCAGGGGCTCGCCGCATCGTCGCGGTCGACCCGGTCGGGTTCAAGCGGGACCAGGCTCAGCGCTTCGGTGCGACCCACGTGGCGGCGAGCATCGAGGAAGCCTTCCCGCTGATCCAGGAGCTGACCCAGGGCCGCATGTGCCAGCGCGTGATCTGCACGATGTCGGTCGGCCGCGGCGCGCTGCTCGCCTCGGTGATGGCGCTCGCCGCCAAACGCGGCCGTGTGGTGGTGACCAACGTTCATCCGTGGACCGAGACGGACGTCACCATGAGCATGCTCGATCTCATGGTGATGGAGAAGGAGCTGGTCGGATCCATCTTCGGCTCGTCTCGGCCGGAGGTCGACGTCCCGAACCTGCTCGGGCTCTACCGGGACGGCCTTCTCGATCTCGAGGGCATGGTGACCAAGCGGTACACCCTCGAGCAGATCAACGAGGGCTACGAGGACCTGCGCCAGGGCAAGATCATCCGAGGGATACTCGCCTTCGACTGAGCTCGCCGTACCCGCCGTCGAGCCGGATCTGACTCGACGTAGCACCGCGTCGTGGCCAAAGCGGCGCCCGAGTCCGCCGGGGCGCCGAGCGCGACCTACCGGTCGACGGAGAGGGTGGGGAAGCCGCGTGTTGGGTGGATCGGCTCTGTCACGAGTGCGGCGCAGTGGAGGACGGCTCACCGCACCGGGAAGGATGTTCCCGAGTCGCTCTGGTCTGATCGGTTCGCGTCGACGAAGGCGACCGGAGGCGGCGAGCGCTCCGCTCACTCCTCGTCCTTGTTCACCTTCCTGATCGCGCCGTACCCGCCGGAGATGGCCTGCATGATGACGGCTTCGAAGTCCTTGTCGGTGAGGACCCGCGGCGTCCCGAGCGACGAAGCCCTCCAGTACAGCTCGGCCAGCCATTCGAGCAGCTCGAGGCGCTCGACGGCCTGGTCCATGGTCGCCCCGTAGGCGATCGATCCGTGGTTCTGCATCATCGCGGCGTTGCGACCTTCTAGCGCTTTGACCACGTTGTCCGCGAGCTCCTTCGATCCGAAGGTGGCATAGGGCGCGGTGCGGGGCGCACCGCCGAGGCTGAGGCTGCTGTAATGCAGCGGAGGGAGCTCGTCGTGGCAGCACGAGAGAGCGGTCGAGGCCATCGCATGGGCGTGGGTGATGGCGAGCGCCGGAGTGGCGGCGTAGATGCCGGTGTGGAGGGGGACCTCGGAGGTCGGCGCCAACTCGCCGTCGACGATCTGGCCGTCGAGGTCGATGACGGTGACCATCTCGGCGGTCACCGTCGCCAGATCCGCGCCGGTCGGGGTGACCGCGACCAGGTCGTCGCGGCGAGCCGAGATGTTCCCCGCGGTCCCGATCACCAGTCCGGCCTCCGCGAGGTGGCGGCTCGCACTCGCGACGGCCTCGCGCTCGTCGGCCAAGAGCAGATCGGCCATTCCCTCGCTCCTTTCGCACGAAGCCCCCGGTGCTCGACGGCTTCGGTGGCCAACGTACCCGGGCGGACAGCCCGGGTGCGAGCCGGGCTGACCCGGCTCGATCGCGAGGTCGCGGCGATTCCGCATCCGCCGGGTCGTCGTGACCGGGTAGCCGTAGCGCACCCGGATGTCCTCGAGGTCGCTCTCTTCTTCGACGCTCGACTCGGCGCTGCGCACCGTCCCACCACGCTGGTCGAGGAGCTCGAGGAGGTCCGGAACGCTCCGACCTGCATCGTCTGGTGCGCTCGTTTCGACCGGTAGGACGGAGGCAGGGAATTCCGTGTCGATCGCGACGAACAGGTCTTCGGCGATCCCTGCGATGACCTCGGGAAGCTGGATCGACTTCGCGATGTGGTGGATGAAGTAGACGAGGACGCCGAGGTCGACGAGGAGGAGCGCCTCGGAGACCGAGATGGAAAGGTGGGGATGAACTGGGTGCCGGGCGTGGTGGTGATGGACCCGAGGGTGACCACCGACTAGACGAAGGTCCCGACGAAGACGCCCAACGTGATCTGATTGCCGAAGTCGCGCACGAAATTCCGCAACATGCGGGGACCGAACTGCTGGGAGGCAAGGGTCAGCGCCAGGATCGTGATCGAGACGACGACGCCGATGACGGTGATGATCGCGGCCACGATCGCGATGAGCACCTGGCGGCCGGCGTCGGTGCTTCCGGTGCGCAACCAGAACGGAAGGGTCAGCTGATGGTGGCAGGCAGCGAGGTCGATCGCGAACGTGACCCCGAAGAGTGCGAGCGCAACGACGATCATGATGCAGGGGACCAGCCAGAAAGTGGTCCGCAGTGCCTCGTCGGGGTCTCCACGCGAATGTCTCGCTGCCGACCAGTCTTCCCGGCTCACCTGACGAACTCCGCGAGCGTAGCTGGCCGAAGCGTGCTCGCCGATCGTGAGTGTCGAGCGTGACCAGCGTCGAGCCCGACCTCCGCTACAGCTCGTCGACCGGGCGCTGGGTGATCGCCGCGACGGTACTCGGTTCGGGGATGGCCTCGATTGACGCGACGGTGGTGGGCATCGCACTTCCCACGATCGGGAGGGAGTTCCACGCCTCCTTCGGGGGCCTCCAGTGGGTGGTCAACGGATACACGCTCGCCCTTGCCGCGCTGCTGTTGGTCGGCGGTTCTCTCGGTGACCACTACGGAAGGCGCCGGATCTTCACGATCGGAGTGGCGTGGTTCACCGTGGCCTCGGCCGCGTGCGCGCTCGCACCGGGCACCGCGGTGCTCGTCGGGCTGCGGATCCTCCAGGGAATGGGGGCCGCGTTGCTCACGCCCGGGAGCCTCGCCATCCTCCAGGCCTCCTTCGACAAGGACGACCGTGGACGGGCGATCGGAGCCTGGACCGGCCTCGGCGGGGTCGCCACCGCGATCGGCCCGTTCCTCGGCGGTTTCCTGATCGCTGCGGCGTCGTGGCGGTGGATCTTCCTCATCAACCTTCCGCTCGGCGCGGCCGTGCTGCTCATCTCGTCACGGCACGTGCCCGAGAGCCGCGATCCGCAAGCTCGGGGCCGAATCGACCTCGAGGGTGCCGTGCTCGGCTTTCTCGCCCTCGGCGGGATCACCTTCGGTCTGATGAGTGGGCCCTCGCTCGGCTGGGCCCGGCCGGTGGTGCTCCTCCCTCTCCTCGGCGGCGCGGTCGCCGCCGGCGCGTTCGTCGCGGTCGAGCTTCATTCGCCCACACCGATGCTGCCTCCCGGACTGTTCAAGAGGCGACAGTTCAGCGTGACCAACGCGGTGACCTTCGTGGTCTACGCGGCCCTCGGCGGAGCGCTCTTCCTCCTGCCCACCGTCCTCCAGATCGTCGGCGGTTACAGCCCGCTCGAGTCAGGGATCGCGCTGCTACCCCTGACCGTGATCATGCTCCTGCTCTCCGCTCGCTCGGGCCGCCTGGCGAGTCGTATCGGCCCGCGTCTGCAGATGAGCGTCGGCCCGATGATCGTCGGGGTCGGCCTGGTGCTCCTCTCTCGTGTGGGCTCCGACACGTCCTATCTCACCGGGGTCTTGCCGGCCGTGCTCGTCTTCGGGCTCGGCCTCTCCGCGACCGTCGCCCCGCTCACCGCGACGGCGCTCTCGTCGGCGCCCGCCGAACAGGCTGGTATCGCCTCTGCGGTGAACAACGACGTCGCCCGGATCGGAGGCCTGCTCGCGGTGGCGGTGCTGCCCGCGCTGACCGGTATCACCGGGTCGAGCTACCTCCATCCCGTCCAGCTGGCACACGGCTTCCGAACTGCGTCGATCGCCGCAGGCGTCGCGTGTCTGCGGCAGGTGTCGGCGCGGCGTTCGGTATCCGCAATCCCACGCGGCTCCCGACCGAGGTCGGCCGGGCCGCACCGCCTCCACCGGTCCCACTCGTCCACTGTGCACTCGACGGTCCACCACTGGTCACTCGAACCAGCGCCTGAGTCGCGTCGTCGACCGGGCGACCTCACTCTGTCTGAGGAGCGTCAGTCGAAGGTGGTGGTGATGTAGCGGTCGATGGTCGGACCCGCCCAGCGCGCGACTGCGGCTCTTGGAGCGTGCGACGGTCGGCGCGGGCACCGGGCCCGGGTCGGGCTGAGCGGGGCGGGAAGCACAGGCCGGACCGAGCCGGCCGGGAGTTCAGGTGCCGGTCAGCTCCGACACCACCGGTGCGAGCTGCTCCCAGCTGTCCGCCTCGATCGACCAGTACGAGATCCCGTACTCCTCGCGGCGCCACCGGAGTTCCTCGACCATCTCGTCGAGGGTGCCGATGAGGGCCAGAGGAATGTGGAGCGCGTCCTTCGGTGTCGATCCCGAAGTGGGGGGCCATCGCCTCGATGATCGCCTGACGCGTCGTCGGTGATCATGACGAACCCGATCAGCGAATTGAGCTCGAGCGAGTCGAAGCGCGTACCTGCCGCCTCCTTCACCCACCCGATCTTCTCGCGGGTCCGTTCGGGAGTTGCGTTCGGCGCCGTCTCGGGGCCGCCTGTCCCGTCCCGCAGGTTGACGTTGATGCTCACGATGTCGGCGTTGCGTGCGGCGAAGGAAAGGATCCGCTTTCCTCCTCCGCCGATGATCAGCGGGGGACCGGGTTGCTGGACCGGCCGAGGCAGCAAGGTGTGCTCGTGCACCTGGTAGTGCTCACCGTCGAAGCTGAACGGTCCGTCGGAGCGGAGCAAGCCGTTCAGGATGGTGACCGCCTCTTCGAAGCGGTCGACTCGGACCCGTGGCGGGTCGTAGGTGATGCCGGACTCGTCGTAGTCGGTGCGCATCCAGCCCGCACCGAGACTGAGCTCGAAACGGCCTTCGCTCAGCACGTCGAGGGTGGCCGCCTCCTTGGCGAGCACCAGGGGGTGTCGGTAGTCGTTGCCGAACACGAGTGACCCCAAGCGCAAGGTGGTGGTGGCGGCGGCAACCGCAGCGAGCGCGGGAACCGGCGCGAGTTGGTCGCCGAAGTGGTCGGGCATCATCAGTGCCGAGTAGCCGATATCCTCGGCCTTCCTCGCCTGGTCGGCCCAGGAGCGGGCCGTGCCGTCTGGTGCGCGGCTCAGCTGTGCGGCGAAGCGGAATTTGCGGTCGTGCGCCATCCCGCCATCCTGGCCGATCCCCGGCCGGTGCGCCGGTCCGCTCAGCGGGAGGTCGTGAAGTCGAGGTGCACCTGCATCGAGCCGAGCACCGATATGCCTTGCCGGACGCCGTTGACCGACCACTCCTTGATCACGAGGGCCTGTCCGGAGCGGGTGCCGGCCGGCGCGAGCGCCTCGGCAACCGGGCGAGGGAGATACCCGACCTTCTTGCCGCTGCCGATCACCGCCAGCGCGTGGCGGTCCTGCTGGTTGGAGTGCTCCGGTTGGATCTGGACCGACCGCCCGGCACTGAAGGCGTCGAGCGAGAGGACGTCGTCGTGGAACGCCGTCCCGGTGACCCTGGTGTGGAAGACGCCGGGCAGGACGAGGGCCTCGTCGTCCTCGCCCAGCTCGCGGCGCCGGTCCTGATCGAGGTAGGCATTGAACCCCAACCCGACGAGGAGACCGTCGGCGCCCTCGACGGTGCAGTGGTCGCCTTCGAGGTACACGGGAAGGCGGACGCCGTCGCCCGCTCGTCTCCTGCGTTCTGCCATCAGCCCCTTGCTCCGTGTCCGCTCTGGCATCGACGTGTGAGTAGGAGACCTTGAGTGGGCCGGGCGAACGCCACAGCTCGGCGCAGATCGGCCTCGCCTACGGACGGGTCATGCTGCGGGACGGCGACGTATTCGGTCCGGTGGTCAACCTCGCGTCCCGGGTGGTCGACGAAGCAGACCCGGCGGAGGTGTTGGCGACCGCAGAGGTCGCCGCACTCGCCGGATGCCGATCCGAACCCGCCGGCCACCGGCAGATCAAGGGCGTCGAAGGGGACGTGGAGCTTCGGCGCGTGCTGGGGCGCTGATCGGCCGGGCTCAATCGAAGGTGGGCAGGACACGGTCGTGGAGGAAGGCGAGCACTGCGTTGGCGAACGCGTCGTTGCGATCGCCCGCGATCATGTGTGCGGCTCCCGCAACGTCGACCACGGTCGCGTCGGGGATGCGGGTGAGGAGGTCGTCGACGCCGTCCTGGCTCACCACGTCGCTCAGGGCACCCCGCACCAACATGGTCGGGACGTGGATGTTCCTCGTGGCCCAGTCGAGGAGGCCGGAGAACTGCTCGGGCACCACCTCGGTCCGCTCCTGGCTGATGAACTTCGGGTCCCAGTGCCAGTACCACCGGCCGTCGCGCTGTCGGAGCACTTTCTTCAGCCCTTCGGGGTTGAATCCCCGCTTGCGTTGCGGCGTGTAGGCGGCGATGGCGGCGGCCGCGTCCTCGAGGGTGTCGAAGCCACCGAAACCGGATTGCATGAACCGGGTGATGCGCTGGATCCCCTCCTGGTTGGTCTTCGGAGTGATGTCGACGAGCACCAGGCCGCACGAGAGCGTGCGGTCGCTGGTGCCCTCGGCGAGCATGGCCGCCATTCCGCCGAGGGAAGCTCCGACCAGTACCGGCGGCCGCCCGAGTTGGTCCACCACCGCGACGCAATCGGCGCAGAACGCGGTGAACGAGTAGTCGCCGTTCGGCGCCCAGTCGCTGTCGCCGTGGCCGCGGAGATCGAGGGTGACCGTCCGCCAACCCTCTCCGGCGACCGCCTCGGCGGCAGAACCCCAGGCGTGGCGGGTCTGACCGCCGCCGTGGAGGAAGAGCACCGGGTGCGCCGCCGGATCGCCCCGGACGTCCGCGACGAGGCGTAACCCCTCGAACCCCTCGAAGGTCACCGTCTCGACGTCCATGCGCACATCGTCACACAGGTGCCCGACGACTGCGACTTCGCGGTCCCGGCGAGGACTGCGCCGGTCCGCGATAGCGTGACGCGGTCGGCGGCGAGGATCGGAGGTGGTCGATGGGAAATCCCACGGATGCCGAGCGGGTGGTGCGTGATCTCTGCAGCGGTTTCGCCAAGCACGACGCCGAGGCGCTGCGGCAGTACTTCACCGAGGACGTCGTGTACCACAACATTCCCATGGACGCCGCCATCGGTATCGATGCCACTGTCCAGTTCATCGCGGGCTTCTTCGGGATGTGCGACAGCATGGACATCGACATGCTCCACCTTGCGGTCCGAGACGACGTGGTGCTGACCGAGCGGATCGACACCTTCAAGGTCGGCGACAAGGTGGCGGCGCTGCCGGTCATGGGCACCTTCGAGGTGCGCGACGGCAAGATCAGCGCCTGGCGCGACTACTTCGATCTCGCCCAGATCACCACGATGCTCTCGTAGGACCGAGGGCGCGGAGCGCTCGTGCCCCCGGTGGCCGCTGCTGCACGTCCCTTAGAATTGGCCATTGATCGACTTCGACGTCCGCTGCAGTCCTGGCCTCGAGGCCCGGCCCCACTGACCCGGTGACGACGACCGGCGCCCCGCCCACCTCTGCTCGCGAGCTGCCCGACGCGAACCCGAGCGTTCCGTCGGCACTCGGTGCGCCGGCTCCGATCCGCGTCGCGAGGAGTACCCGGCACCGTGCGACCCTGCTGGCCGCGGGCGGCTATCTCGGGCTGGCGATCGCACTCTGGTCCCACGTCTGGACCTCCCACCCGGCATCGACGACCACCTGTGGTTGCGGGGACAGCTCGCTGTTCACCTGGTTCCTCGCCTGGCCGGCCACCGCGCTCGCACACGGCCTCGACCCGTTCTTCACCACCGCGATGGGCTACCCGCACGGGGTGAACCTGCTCGCCAACACCAGCGTGCCCGCCTTCGGTCTCCTGCTCGCTCCGGTGACGTGGCTCTTCGGACCGATCGTGACCCTGAACGTCGCGCTCACACTCGCGCCCGCCCTCTCTGGGTTCGCCATGTTCGTCCTTCTTCGGCGGTGGGTGCGTTTCGCACCCGCCGCGTTCGTGGGCGGGTTGCTCTACGGGTTCTCGCCTTTCGTGTTGGTCAGCCTCGCCGACGCCCACCTGATGCTCGGTATGGCCTTCGTGCCTCCGCTCGTCGCGGCCGGTCTCGACGAGGTGCTCTTCCGCCAACGGGCCCGTCCGGTCGCAGCCGGGATCGTGCTCGGGCTCCTGGTGACCCTCCAGTTCTTCGTCGGGACCGAGGTGTTGGTCATGATGCTCGTGCTCGGCGCGCTCTGGGTGGTGGCGGTGCTCGTCGCCGCCGCACTCGCCTGGCCGGAGGCTCTGCGACGCCACGTCCGATATGCGGCAGTGGCGCTCGGCGTGGCGACCGCGACCGCCGGCGCGCTGCTGGCCTATCCGGTGTGGTTCGCCCTGGCAGGGCCGGCCCACTTCTCGGGTCTCGTCTGGCCGGGTCTCCACGTCGCCCGAGCGGGCACGAGCGTGCGCGACTACTTCCTTCCCGAGCCACCGCTCTCCACCGGCTTCTTCGGGCACGCGATGAGCGTGGTCATCGGCGGCGCGCAGGGGCCGGTCCTCTCGTCGCAGTACCTCGGGTTGGGGATGTTCGCGGTGATCGTGATCGGCCTGGTGGTGTGGCGACGCGACCGGCGCCTCTGGGCCTTCGCCTTGCTCGCCGCCATTTCGGTGGCGCTCTCCTTCGGGGTCCGGTACGGCTCATGGTCCCCGTGGGGGCTGGTCGCTCACCTCCCGCTGTTCGAGAACGTCTCGCCCAGCCGTTTCGCGCTCTTCACCGAGCTCGCCACCGCGGCGATGGTTGCACTCGTCGTCGAGCACGCCTACGACGCGGCCCGGCTCTGGTCCGCCGCCCACGACCGCGCACGCTCCTCTCGGGTGGCGCGCCGGAGCCTCCCCTTCCTCGCCGCGGCTGCGGTTGCCGCCCTCGCCGTCGCGCCGCCTGCTGTTTACTTCGCGACCAGCCTCCCGATCACCACACAGCCGGTGCTCGTGCCCGCCTGGTTCTCCACGGTGGGCAACCGTCTCGGTGCCGGCCAGGTCGTGCTGGTGCTACCGGCGCCCTTCGGGGTGACCCAGAGCGCGATGACCTGGCAGGCGGTGGACCGCATGGACTTCTCGATGGCGGGCCAAGGAGGCCCGGGCGGTGTGGTCGAGCGAGCGGGTGCCGCTCGTGCGGGACAGCAGGAGATCGTCGACACCTCGTTCTTCTTCGCCAACGGCACGGTGACGCCAAAGGGTGTCGCCGCGGTGAGGAACGCGCTGGCCACCTGGCAGGTGACCATGGTGGTGGTCCCCGATCAGCCGGCGCTTCCCGACTACGAGCGGATCCGCTCGGTGACCGAGGCGGCGACACTGATGACCGCGGCCACCGGCAAAGCACCGCAACTCCGTTCGGACGCCTGGGTCTGGAGCGGTGTGCGGAACGCCTCCGGAGCGGAGCCGGCGGTCTCTTCGGCCATCGCGCGGTGCGATGCCGGTCTCCCCGTCGAAGGGAAGACCGCGGTCCACGCGGCGACCGCGTGCGCGCTCACCTCCCTCCGGCGGTAGCGCCGGCGGGCAGATTGCGACGTACTCGTCGACGTCTTGAGCGGACGGGAGAGCGTCGGTCGTAGTCTCGGGACATGGCGACCGAGACCCAGCGCGGCAGGGCCGACCTGGCTCGCTGGGTCGAGTCACGCCCCTCGAACTACTACCTGGCGACACCCAATCTGAGGTCGGTCCTCGCCCACCGTGCCGGCCCGGCACGCACCGAGGCGGCCGAGCCCTCGCTCTCCGAGTTCGGCCGGGTGATGGCGGAGGTGGTGGAGCCGGCTGTCGTGACCCTGGAGCTGCATCGCGAGTTCCCCGCCCACGTGCCGTCCGATCCCATCGGCAGACCGATCGAGGCGATCGAGTTCCATCCCGACCACCGACGCGCCGGCCGTGCGGTCTGGGGCTCGGGCCTCCTCGCGGTCAACCGGCAGGGGAAGGGTGCTTTCGAGCAGGCGGCCCTCTTCTACCTCCTCTCGTTGGCCGGAGAAGGCGGCCACAGCTGTCCCGCGGTGTGCACCGCCGGCTTGGCGCGCGCGATCGAACGCCGCGGCTCACCCGAGCTGCAGGCGCGCTACCTCGCGGGACTCTTCGAGGTCGACTACGACCGCGGCCTCCGCGGGTCGCAGTTCCTGACCGAAGTCCAAGGCGGCTCCGACGTCGGAGCGAACGCGGTCCGAGCGGTGCCGGACTCGGTGGATTCCTCGGCCTGGCGCATCAGCGGCGAGAAGTGGTTCTGCTCGGTCGCCGACGCGGAGCTCTTCGCGGTCACCGCGCGACCCGAGGGAGCCGATGCCGGCACTCGCGGTCTCGGTTGCTTCCTCGTACCGCGCACGCTCGACGGCTCGACCCCGAACGGCTTCCGCATCCGCCGGTTGAAGGACAAGCTCGGGACGAGATGCCTCGCGTCTGCGGAGATCGAGTTCGACGGGGCCCTCGCCTGGCCGATCGGCCCGGTGTCGGAGGGATTCCACGTCGCGGTGGAGGAATTCCTCAACACCTCGCGCTGGCTCAACGCAGTCGGCTCGACGGGTCTGATGCGTCGGGCTTATCTGGAAGCGTCCTCTTTTGCTCGGTACCGCGTGCGCGTTCGACCGGCCGGTGGGCTCGTTCCCCGCTGTCCGCGAGCAGCTGGCGATCATGAAGGCCGAGGAGTACGCGGCGCTGGCTTCGACCATGGCGCTCACCGGTCTCCTCGATCGTGTCGACCGCGGTGACGCGACCGAAAAGGAGGCCGCGTCCTACCGTGTGCTGGTGAACGCCAACAAGTTCGTCACCTCCATCGAGGCAACCGGTGTCGTCCACCGGGGGATCGAGGTGCTCGGGGGCAACGGCACCATCGAGACCTTCTCTCCGCTCCCACGCCTGTACCGCGACGCCATCGTCTACGAGAGTTGGGAGGGGACCCACAACGTGCTGTGCGCGCAGGTGCAGCGCGACGCCGTACGCCTCGGCGTGATCGACCCCTTCGTCGCCTGGGTGCGCGACCAGCTCTCGAACGCGACCTCGCAGGAGGCCGACCGCGTCGCCGTCGTGCTCGACGAACTCGAGAGCCGTGTCCGGCGCTCGTTGGCCGATCCCGGGTGGGGTTCGTCCCACTTCCGGGCACAGCTCGAACGGTTGACCCGCGCTGCCCAGGCAGCCTGCCTCCTCTCGGAGGCCGCGTCGGGTGGGGACTCGGAGAAGACGGCCGTCGCCACCTACTTCGTCCGCCGCCACCTCACCCCCGACCTCGACCCGGAAGCCGATCCCGGCTGGAGCGATCTCGTCGACGCGGTGCTCGGCGACGACCTCGGCTGAGGTCGCGACCGTGCCGTCCGCCGGCCCCTGGCCGACCCCGAGGAGCCGATCTGATGCCGCGCCTCGTTGCCGCGCCCGACAAGTTCCGGGGGAGCGCGACCGCGACCGAGATCGCACGGGCGATCGCCGAAGGTGCACAGGCATCGGAGTGGACGGTCGAAGCGCTACCGCTCTCCGACGGAGGCGAAGGGCTGCTCGACGCGCTGGCGACACCGGACACCGAGGTCCGCCAGAGCGAGGTGACCGGTCCCGACGGGCGGACGGTCTGCGCCGAGTGGCAGCTGTCGGGTGGTCGAGCCGTCGTCGAGATGGCCCAGGCCTCCGGGCTCACCTTGGTCGGCGGCGCGTCGGGCAACGATCCGGTCGACGCCACGACACGGGGCACCGGTGAACTGATCGTGGCCGCGGCGCGCGCGGTGGGGAGCGGCGGCACGGTCGTGGTCGGCCTCGGAGGGTCGGCCACTACCGACGGCGGCGTCGCCGCGCTCGAGGCGGTGCAGGATGCCGGCGGGGTCGCCGGCATCACCTTGCTCGGCGCGTCCGACGTGACGACCTTGTTCGTCGACGCCGCCGCACGCTTCGGTCCTCAGAAGGGAGCGGGTACGAAACAGGTCAGGTTGCTCACCGACCGTCTGGTCTCGCTCGCCGACCGCTATCTCGCCGAGTACGGAGTGGACGTGCGCGACGTCCCCGGTTCGGGCGCGGCGGGTGGGCTGGGCGGAGCGATCCTCGCGATGGGGGGGCGGCTGCGTTCGGGGTATGCGCTCGTCTCGGAGCTGGTCGGACTTCGCTCGAGGCTCGTGGGCGCGGATCTGGTGGTCACCGGCGAAGGTCGGCTCGACGGGCCTTCTTTCGAGGGCAAGGTGGTCGGCGGAGTCGTCGAGGACTCGGCAGCCGTCGCGGTGCCGGTACTCGCGATCGTCGGGCAGGCGACCGCCGACGCGGCGGTCGTCGCGCAGAAAAAGGGTGCAGACCTTGTCGTCCTCTCCGAGCGGTACGGGCTCACTCGCGCGATGACGGACACCTCGGCGTGTGTCGAGGAAGTGGTCTCCGCCCGGCTCTCGTCCAGGTCGACCGCCTGAAAGGACCTTTGAGGACGATCGCAGAGCGTCCGTCCTGCTAGGGTCCGATGTCACAACAGAGGTGGTGCTCCGGGGAAGCCGGTCGAATTCCGGCACTGGTCCGCAACCGTGGGTGGCGAGGAGAGCTCGCCACGAGTCGGGATGCCGGAGCGCCTTTCGGTTGAGCGCCTACCGTCGAGAACTGCGGCAAGGGCTCGGTCACCCACGGGGCCCGCGGGTCCGTGCGGCTGGGTCGTTGCCATGGAAACGAGGAACGACCCATGCACTTGAAGCGCCTGCTGGCGTCCACACTGCTGGGTGCGTGCATCGCCACTGCCGTCGCGGCACCGCCGGCAGCCGAGGCCGCACCCCCGAGGCACCATTCGGTGGCACCGTCGTCGCTCGCCAGAGCGAGCGCCGCCCAGCTCGGCGCCGGCTGGTTGGCCGGCCAGCTCACCCCCGGCGGTTATCTGCTCTCGGCCACGTCACCCGGCCAGCCGGACCTCGTCGCGACGGCCAACGCAGTGCTCGCCCTCGCGAGCGCAGGTCTGCGGGCCCCCGCCAGCCGGGCGCTCACCTATCTCGAGGGGCACATCGACCAATACGTCGTCACCGGAGGTGCCGACGGGCCGGGTCAGCTCTCCCTGCTCATCCTGGACGCACACGCGCTCGGGGTGGATCCCACCACTTTCGGCGGGACCGATCTCGTCTCGCGTCTGCTCGCGACGGAGCGCATGTCCGGGACCGACGCCGGGCTCTTCGGGGTGCAGGACCCGACCTTCGACGGCGCGTACCGGCAGGGACTCTCCCTGGCGGCGCTGGCAGCTGCCGGCGTGGTCGGCACGCCGCCGGCACCGGTGCGGTGCACGGCGCGGAGACGTGGCTCACCGACCAGCAGTGCCCGAACGGTGGTTGGACGAGCTTCGTCACCGTGAGCAATCCGTGCAACGGAAGCCCCGCGTCCTTCGAGGGGCCCGACACCAATTCGACCGCACTCGCGGTCGTCGGCCTCGAAGCGCAGGGTGCCTTGTCGGGCACGGCCGCCGCCGCGGCGCTCGGCTTCATCGAGAACGCGCAGGACGGCGACGCCGGGTGGGGATTCTTCCCCAACGCCCCGGGTGCACCCGGTTCGACCGACCCTGATTCGACCGCACTGGTGATCCAGGCGATTCTCGCCCTCGGACACTCGCCGGCGAACGCACCGTTCGTGGTCGGCGGTTCGAACCCTTACTCGACGCTGCTCGGATTCCAGCTCACCTCGGGATCGGGACGCGGCGCCTTCACCTTCCCGGGCAGCCCAGGGCCCAACATCCTCGCGACCTACCAGGCGGTGCCGGCGGCCGCCGGCGTGACGCTCCCCTTCAGCTCGACCAAGGTGACCGGCCACCTCTCGCGCGGCGGAGCGACGTCCACGTTCAGCGCGTCGGTCTCTGCGGTGGTCGGGCTGCCGGGGGGCACAGTGACCTTCTCTGTCGCCAACGTGGCGTTGTGCACGGGAGCGGTCATGAGCGGAACCGCGGTCTGCGGCGCGCCGTCGCCGGCTTCGACGGCGGTGGTCACCGCCACCTACACGGGTGAGCCGACCTTCGGGGTCTCGAGTGGGGCCGCGTCGCAGGGCTACTGGATGGTCGCCGCCGACGGGGGGATCTTCGCCTTCGGTGACGCTCCGTTCGAGGGATCACACGGCGGCTCACCTCTCAACGCACCGATCGTCGGCATGGCCGCGACGGCCGACGGCGCGGGCTACTGGCTGGTCGCCGCCGACGGCGGTGTGTTCGCCTACGGCGACGCGGCCTTCGAGGGATCACACGGCGGTTCGCCGCTCAACGCGCCGATCTGTGGCATGGCCGCGACACCGGACGGCCATGGCTACTGGCTGGTCGCGGCCGACGGGGGGATCTTCGCCTACGGCGACGCGGCCTTCGAGGGATCACACGGCGGTTCGCCGTTGAACCGGCCCATCGTCGGAATGGCACCGACGCCGGACGGCGCGGGCTACTGGCTGGTCGCGCGCCGACGGAGGGATCTTCGCCTACGGCGACGCGGCCTTCGAGGGATCCCACGGCGGTTCGCCGTTGAACCGGCCCATCGTCGGAATGGCACCGACACCGGACGGAGGCGGCTACTGGCTGGTCGCGGCCGACGGAGGGATCTTCGCCTACGGCGACGCGGCCTTCGAGGGATCCCACGGCGGCGCACCCCTCAACGCGCCGATCTGTGGCATGGCCGCGACACCGGACGGCCACGGCTACTGGCTGGTCGCGGCCGACGGGGGGATCTTCGCCTACGGGGACGCGACCTTCCAGGGATCCCACGGAGGCTCACCGCTCAACATGCCCATCGTCGGCATGGCCGCGACCGGCAATCCGATCTCCTGATCGGCAGGTCGGGGCGGTGAGCGCCGCCTGCGGGCGGCTCCTGCGTTCGGTCCTGATGGTGGGCGCGGCCTCGGCCGCGTTGTCGCTTGCCGGTCCGGACGCCCTGGTGCCCTTCAAGGACGCGGCGGCAGACGCCGCGACGGTCGGGGTGGCGTTCGTCATCGACCTCGGCTCGGGCGCTCCGGTAGTCGGTTGTGTGCACGTACCGCCGAGCGACAACGGCTACTACGCCCTGGCGGCATTCGCCCAGCAGGAGAATCTCGCAGCACCCACCTACGCGGGGAGCGGGCTGCTCTGTTCGATCGGTGGCATACCGGCGACGGGCTGCGGGACACCCGGTCCGAACGGTCAGTACTACTTCTGGTCCTACTGGAACATGACCGACGGCTCGGGCCGGTGGACCTATTCCGATCGAGGCGCGTTCACACCGGTCGGGGACGCGGCCAACGGACAGGACGTCGAAGGCTGGAGGTTCCAGAACCCCGGACCGGACAACGCGACCGCACCGCCTCCCCGTTCAGCACCGGACTACGCGGCGATCTGTCCGGCGGCCTCGGTCCCGTCTCCCGCGAGCCCCTCGGCCACCTCGCCGACGGCAACGGCTCCTCCCGCGGCCGCACCGTCGAGTGGTGGCACCGTCGGCGGTACCTCGACCGGAACGGGTGCTCCCGCAGGTTCGACGGTCACCACACCGCCGGTCACCGCCCCGACCTCGCACCCGGGCACGACCGACGGCGGACATCCGAGTACGGCCGCACCTCGGTCGGCGGCGGGAGGGTCGACCACCACCGTGGCGACGTCGGCCACCGCCGGACACACCCAGGCGCTCGGCGCTCCACGCTCACCGACAGCAGGCGGGGGTAGCGGAGGCTCCGCCGCGCCCCTCGTGATCGGCGGGGCGCTCGTGGTGGCACTGGCCGGAGCGGCCGGATGGCGGTGGCGCCGGCGTCCGCGCACCTCATGAGGAGTCCGGCCCGGCGCCGGGCACTCCACCCGGCGGCGTGGTGGCTGTGGGCTGCCTTGTTGGCCGGCGCGGCCAGCAGGACGACCAACCCGATCCTGCTCGCGCTCATCGCAGCGGTCGTCGCCTTCGTGGTCGCCGCGCGCCGTACCAGAGCAGAGTGGTCGCGCTCGCTTGCGGTCTTCGTCCGGCTCGGTCTGGTGGTGATCGTGATCCGGGTGGTGCTCCAGATCGTCTTCGGCAACCGCCTTCCCGGGCACGTGATCGTGACCCTGCCGCAGGTGCCACTGCCCTCCTGGGCGCAGGGGGTGAGCATCGGCGGGCCGGTCACGGTCGAGGCGGTGCTCGGCGCAGCGGTCGAAGGGATGCGGCTCGCGGTCATCCTGGTCTGCTTCGGAGCTGCCAATTCGCTCGCCAACCCGTACCGCCTGCTCCGGTGTCTTCCGGCTGTGCTCTACGAAGCAGGGGTGGCGGTCACCGTCACCCTCGCGTTCGTGCCGGAGGTGGTGATCGCACTCGGCGCCTTGCGCGACGCACGCCGACTTCGGGGACGGCCGGTGCGCGGCGTCGCGGGACTCCGCGGAATGGCCGTTCCGGTGCTCGAGAGCGCGCTCGAGCGATCGCTGCAGCTGGCCTCGTCGATGGACGCCCGGGGCTACGGCCGGCGGTCGGAGATCCGCTCACGGACCCGCCGTCTCCGGGCCGGCGCGGTCGCGTTCGGGCTCCTCGCGATCGTGGCCGGGATCTACGGCGCGCTCGACCCGGGCTCCCTCCCCGCGGGTGGCATCCCCTTCGTGGTCGTCGGTGCTCTGCTCGTCGCGCTCTCCCTGGCTCTCGGCGGGCGACGCTCGGTCCGCACTCGTTACCGTCCGGACGTCTGGCGCGGCGCCGAGTGGGTCGTGACCGCGTCGGGCGCGGCCGCGCTTGCCGGCATGATCGTCGCCGGCGTGATCGATCCCGCGGCGCTCCACCTCGTCCTCTACCCGCTCACCATGCCGTCGCTCCCGCTGCTCGCGACGCTCTGCATCCTGATCGGGCTGGTTCCGGCCTTCGCCGCGCCGAAACCGGCCGCCGTCGGAGCAGCCCGAGCAGCCGGGACTCCACCGGTCGCGCCGCGGCCCGCAGTGGACGTGACGAGAGGTGCTCTCCGGTGATCGAGTTCTCGGACGTGAGCTTCGCCTACCCGGACTCGGCTCCGGTGTTGCGCGGACTCGACCTCGTGATCGGCGAAGGCGAGCTCTGTCTCGTGGTCGGGACGACCGGTTCGGGCAAGTCGACCCTGCTCTCTGCCATCAACGGTCTCGTCCCGCACTTCACGGGCGGCCGGCTCGCCGGCGAGGTCCGAGTGGACGGACGCTCGACCCGTACCCATCCGCCGCGCGAGCTCGCCGACGTCGTGGGGGTTGTGGGCCAGAACCCGTCCGCGAGCTTCGTGAGCGACGTCGTCGAGGACGAGCTCGCCTACACGATGGAGAACCTGGGGATTGCGCCGAGCGCGATGCGACGGCGCGTCGAGGACACCCTCGACCTGCTCGGCCTGCACGAGCTCCGCCATCGTCCCCTCTCGACCCTTTCGGGAGGACAGCAGCAGCGGGTCGCGATCGGCGCGGTGCTCACCGCGTCGCCGCGGGTGCTCGTCCTCGACGAGCCCACGTCGGCGCTCGACCCGGCCGCGGCCGAAGAGGTACTGGCCGCGCTGACCCGCTTGGTGCACGACCTCGGCATGACGGTCGTCCTCGCCGAGCACCGGCTCGAGCGGGTGGTCCCCTTTGCCGACCGGACGGTGCTCGTCCCTGGAGGGGGGGCGCCGGCGGTGACCGGCCCGACCGAGGAGGTGCTCGTGTCCTCCCCGGTGGCCCCGCCGATCGTCGAGCTCGCCCGGCTCGCCGGATGGGATCCGGTTCCGCTCTCCGTACGCGATGCGCGGCGGGTGGCGACCCCGCTCCGCCAGCAGCTCGGCGCGGTTCGACCACCCGGTCGAACCGAGACCGCCGACGCGCACGCATCATGCGCCGCGGTGGTCGACCGGCTGACGGTCGACTACGGGGCGGTGCGCGCGCTCGAGGAGGTCAGCCTCGAGCTCCGCGTCGGCGAGGTGGTCGCGGTCATGGGGAGAAACGGATCGGGCAAGTCCACCTTGCTCGGGCGGCTGGCCGGCCTCGAGCGCCCGACCCGCGGATCGGTGCGTGTTCAGGGGGAGCAGCCGGCCGAGCTCGCGCCGCGCGCGCTGATCACCAAGGTCGGACTGGTTCCCCAGGACGCCGGCTCGCTTCTCTACGGCGAGTCAGTGGCAGAGGAGTGCACCAGCGCCGACCACGAGACGGGGCTTGCCCGGGGTACCACCGCGGCGAAGCTCGAGGCGATCCTTCCGGGGATGGACCCGAACCGCCATCCCCGCGACCTCTCGGAGGGGCAGCGCCTCGTGCTCGCGCTGGCCGTGGTACTGGCGCCCGCGCCGCCGCTCATCTTGCTCGACGAGCCGACGAGGGGTCTCGACTATCCGAGCAAGCGCCGGTTGGTCGAACTGGTGCGCGCACTCGCCGAAGCCGGGCACTGCGTCGTTCTGGCAACCCACGACGTGGAGCTCGTCGCGCAGGTGGCCACCCGCGCGGTGGTGCTCGCCGAGGGCGAGGTGGTCGCGGACGGACCCGCGCGGGAGGTGGTCTGCCACACCCCGGTCTTCGCGCCACAGGTGGCGAAGGTGCTTGCACCCGAGGAGTGGCTGACCGTCGGCGAGGTCGCCGACGCGATCGGGGAGCAGGCGCATGTCGGCTGAGCAAAGCCGGGCGGCGCCGATCCGGTTCCGCCCGCGGTCCTCGATCGTCCTCGCGGTCACCTCGCTGGTCGGGCTGGTCGGCTTCGGCTGGCCCCTGCTGATCCACGCCCAGGCGGGGGCCAACAGCGCGCACGCCGGGGACGCGCCGTGGCTGTTCGTCGCCGATCCTCCCCCTTCTGCTCGCGGTGGTGCTGGCCGAACTCGGCGAGGGGAACCTCGACGCGAAGGCCATCGCCATGCTCGGGATCCTCGCCGCGTGCGGCTGCGCGCTGCGGGTGCCGAGCCCGGGAGTGGCGGGCTTCGAGCCGGTCTTCTTCCTGTTGATCCCCTCCGGACGCGTCCTCGGACGCGGGTTCGGCTTCGTGCTCGGTGCGGTGACCATCGCTGCGTCGGCACTGGTGACCGGCGGGGTCGGCCCGTGGCTTCCCTTCCAGATGTTCGGTGCCGCTTGGATGGGCTTCGGCGCAGGGTGCCTGCCACCTGCTCGTGGAAGGGCGGAGCTCGCCATGCTGGCGGCCTACGCGGCGGTCTCCTCGCTCGTGTACGGGGCCCTCCTCAACCTCTGGTTCTGGCCCTTCGGGGCGGGGACGACGACGAGCTTCTCCTTCGTCCCCGGCGCGGGCCTCGCGCACAACCTGCACAGCTTCTTGCTGTTCGACCTCACCACTTCGCTCGGATTCGACATCCCGCGCGCGGTCACCAACTCGGTCCTCGTGCTGCTGCTCGGCCGGCCGGTCATGGCCGCGCTCCGCAGGGCCAACCGGCGCGCCGCCTTCGAGGCTCCGGTGGTGTTCGACGCGGCACCCGGCTCGACCTGACCGACCGCCGCGGTCGCATCGGGGCCCGGCGATGCCAGACTGTCGGCGTGGCCCGCAGGGGTACGGCGAGCACCGCACGGCCGCAGAAACCTCGTCGCCTGGCGGCTGCTCGGCGCAGGTGCGCTCTTGCTCTGCACGTCGTGCACGACGGCCACCGCTCAACTGCGGCGAGCGGATGCTCGCCTCCCACCGGCCGGCACCGACGGCGTCGACGACCACCACCACGACCGAGCCACCCTTGCCGGTGGCTCCCGTGCAGTGGACCCCCTGCGGTGACCTCCAGTGCGGCTCGGTGACAGTACCGCTCGACTACAGGCGTCCCGAGGGCGCGACCATCCAGATCGCGGTCGCACGCCACCCCGCCGAGATCCCCTCGGAACGGATCGGCTCGATCGTGATCAATCCGGGCGGACCGGGCGGTTCGGGCATCGACGACTTGCCGAACGAGCTCTCGGTCCTCACACCCGGTCTGCTCGACCGGTTCGACATCGTCTCCTTCGACCCGCGGGGGGTGCAGCGCTCGTCACCGGTCACCTGCTCGACCGGGCCGAGCTCGGGCCCGGTCGGACAATTGATCGACCCGGTCCCGACCACTTCCGCGCAGCAGCTGGCGCTTCTCCAGAACGACCAGGGGTTCGCAGCGGCCTGTGAGCGCCTGAGTGGTGCGATCCTGCCGTACGTCGGCACGGTCGACACCGCGCGCGATCTCGACCGGATCCGAGCCTCGCTCGGGGACGCGCAGCTGACCTTCATCGGCCATTCGTACGGCACCCTTCTCGGCGCGACCTACGCGGAGCTCTTCCCGACCCACGTCCGGGCGATGGTGCTCGACGGCGCGATCGATCCGGCGCTCAGCGCGACGGCGTACGCGACCCAGCAGGCCGAGAGCTTCGAATCGGAGCTCGATTCCTTCTTCGCCTGGTGCGCGGGCGACTCGAGCTGTCCGTGGCGACCTGTCGGCGACCCGACCACCGCACTGCTCGCACTGATCCAGGCCAGTGCGACTCGACCGCTCCCGTCCGGCAGCGGCACCGCGGGACCGGGCGAGATCTACGACGCACTCCTCGCAGGTCTCGGCTCCCAGTCGTCGTGGCCGACCCTCGCCGCCGCACTCGCCGACGCCGCGGCCGGCAACGGTGCCGAGGTCACCTCGATGACCGATCGCTACGAAACCGGTGGTTCGACCAACGGCGCGGACGCCGAACAGGCGATCGACTGTCTCGACCACCCGGTCGACCGGCAACCCTCGGAGTATCCGGCGCTCGCCGCCGCGTCCGCATCGGTGGCGCCGGTGTTCGGGCCGCTGCTCACCTGGGGCCTCCTCGGCTGCGCGACCTGGCCGGCGCTCCCGACTCGGACGCCGGCTCCTGCGTCGGACCCGGGCGCCCCGCCCGTCCTGGTGGTCGGCACCAGTGAAGACCCGGTGACCCCGTATGCATGGGCGGTCTCGCTCGCCCACGAGCTCTCCGGCGGTGCGCTCCTCACCTGGGACGGCCAGAGCCACGTGGCCTACTTCTACAGTCCCTGCGTCCGCGCCGCGGTCGAGAGCTACCTGATCGGCGGGATCCTGCCGGCGCCGGGCGCCACCTGCACCGACTGACCCGGCAGCCCGACAGCCCACCGAGGCCGCGACCCGCGCGCTCGCCGCGTCGTTCGGTCGTCGCGCAGCGGGCGGTGCAGATCGTCGCGCCCCTCGAGTCGCCGGACACCTTGTCGTCACCATCTTGACCACGAGGACCGCAGGCAGGAAGCTGAACGCGTCGGGAGACTTCGGGAGTGTGCGACGTGGGCAATTGGAGCAGGGACGAGATCGAGAAGGCCTTCACCGAGTACCAGCGGCGGGCGGCCGACGCCGGGGCGAGCGGGGAGTGGCGCGACTGGGCGGACCTGTTCACCGACGACGCGACCTATATCGAGCACCACTTCGGGACCTTCACCGGTAAGGACGCGATCTACGAGTGGATCAGCTCGACCATGAAGGAGTACCCGGGTCGTGACATGCCCGAGTTCCCGATCGAGTGGTACGTCATCGACGACCAGCGCGGCTGGGTGGTCTGCCAGGTCTGGAACCGGATGCGTGACCCGGGCGACGGCAGCCTGCATCAGGAGTACAACTTCACGCTCCTCAAGTACGCCGGGGACGGCAGGTGGTCCTACGAGGAGGACATCTACAACCCGCTGCGCTTCGGCGCGATGGTCGCCGAGTGGGAGGCCGCCCGGGCCGCGGCCGACGAGAGCGCGACCTGAGCGAGCGGGGTACGGTTCGGAGGTGGAGCGCCGGCGACTCGGAAGGACCGGTCACCACTCCTCGGTGGCGATCCTCGGTGGTGCCGCGTTCTGGGGCACCGATCCGGCGGTCACCGAGGAGGCCTTCGACGCGGCCCTCGGCGCCGGTGTCAACCACCTCGACGTCGCGCCCCAGTACGGACGGGCGCAGGAGTTGCTCGGTCCGCTCGTGCCTGCGGTGCGCGGCGACCTCTTCGTGGCCTGCAAGACGCTCCGCCGCGACCCCGACGGCGTGCGCGGCGCAACTCGACGAGTCGCTCCGACTGCTCGGCTGCGAGTACTTCGACCTCTACCAGCTGCACGCGGTGACGGACGTCGAAGAGCTCGACGCGCGCCGCGGAGCCGTCGAGGCGGTCCTCGAGGCCCGCGACGACGGCCGTTGTCACTTCGCAGGGATCACCGGGCACGGGCTCGACACCCCGGCCGCTCAACTGGAGGCCCTGCGCCGCTACGACCTCGACACGGTGATGTTCCCGGTCAACCCCCAGCTGTGGTCGGACACCTCGTACCGCCGTGATGCGGAGGCGCTGCTCCAGCTCGCCGAGGAGCGCGATCTCGGGGTCATGGCGATCAAGGCGGTCGCCGCACGGCCCTGGGCCGGCCGGCCCCCGACCACGACCACCTGGTACGAGCCGTACACGAGCCGCGAGGAAGTCGCCCGCGGCGTCGGCTTCGCGCTCTCGACACCGGGCGTACAGGCGGTGTGCACGCCGAGCGACCTCGGTCTCGTCTCGCTCCTGCTCGAGCTCCTCGACACCGATGCGCCGGTCGGACTGAGTCCGGACGCCCGGGCGGCCGCGTCCGCAGCGACCCGGCACGAGCCTTCGATCTTCCCGATGCCGGCGGCCTGAGAGCTGGCGGCCCACCCGGGCTACGACCGGTGGACGAGCACCGGCGCTGCGGCGTGGGTCACGCAGTGGAGAGAGACCGAACCGATGACCACCCCCGCGACCTCGCCGTGGCCGCGACTGCTCACGACCAGGAGGTCCGCGTGCCGCGAGGCCTCGGTGAGCACCAGCGCCGGGTGCCCTTTGATCACGAGGGCGCGGAGGTGCACGTCGGCGAACTCCCGAGCCAGCTTGCCCGCGATCTCGTCGAGCATCGCCTGCATGTCGGCTCCGGGGTCGTAGTCCTCCGGCAGGGGCATGGCAGGTCCCCAGCTGACCGGCCACTGCCATGCGGTCACCAGGTCGACCGTCGATCCGTCGAGCTCCGCCTGACGGCACGCCCAGCGGGCGGCCTTCACCGAGGCGTCCGAGCCGTCGACTCCGACCACGATGGTGCCCGTCGGTTCTCGCTCATCGTCTGTCATCGCCCACCTCCGGGTTCAGGTCTCTCCGTCGAGTGACACGCGCCGCTGGTGTTCGGCGGCGTGGACTTGTTCGATTCCCGCGCCTCCCGACGTCGGGTGTTCCGCGGAGACGTCCGCGCCGGTCAGCGCGCCGAAGGTCGCGGACACCGACGAGCGGACCGCGCCGAGGTCGTAACCGCCTTCGAGGAACACCACCAGCCGTCCCGGGCGCGGCGCGTAGCCGGAAACCACGCGCGCGAGCTCGGCGAAGTCGCCGGCGGAGAGCGAGAGCTCGGCGAGTGGGTCGGCGCGGTGTGCGTCGTAGCCTGCCGAGACGAGAACCCACGTCGGCGCGAAGCGCTCCACCGCTGGGGTGACCATCAGGTCGAAAGCCGCCCGCACCACGTCACCGGTGGTGCCTGGTGGGACCGGGACGTTGAGGGTCGACCCGCGCGCGGAGGAGCCGCCGATCTCGGAGGCCGCGCCGGTCCCGGGGTAGCAAGGCGACTGGTGCACCGAGACGTAGAGCACGTCCGGCTCGTCCCAGAACAGGGCCTGGGTGCCGTTGCCGTGGTGGACGTCCCAGTCGACGATCAGCACCCGCTCACCCCCCGCGGCGAGCTTGGCCGCGGCGATCGCCACGTTGTTGAGGAGGCAGAAGCCCATCGACCGGGCGGCGAGTGCGTGATGACCCGGAGGCCGTACCGGTACGAAGACCGGTTGGCCACGCGCGTCGGCTTCCTCGAGCGCGGTGAGCCCGGCTCCGGCCGCAAGGAGCGCGGCGTCGAAGGAGCCACGGCCCGCATAGGTATCGGCGTCGAGCGCGCCGCCGCCCTCCTCGCAGAATCGCCGCAGCCGATCGAGGTAGGCCGAGTCGTGCACCCGGGTCAGGTCTTCGGCGCTCGCCACCTTCGGCTCCACGGTCGCGAGGTCGCTCCCGAGGTGGAGGTCCTCCACCCCGGCCATGGCTGCGTCGATCCGTGCGGGACGTTCCGGGTGGCCGGGATGGACGTGCTCCTTCGCCCCGGCCGGGCCGATCACCACCAGCATGGGGAGCTCTGCGTCACGGTGTCTCGCGCTGAACCGAGAACCAGTCGCGCGCCTCGAGGTAGGGGGAGAACGCCTCGACGATTGCGTCGATGTCGGTGCGGCTCTTCGGCCGCTGCACTTCGTAGAGACGGGGGAACTCGAGCCAGCCGGTGACCAGCTCCCACAGGCGGAGCGCCGCCGGGCCGGTGGGTGGGTCGACCAGCACGGGGCCGAACAGCGCCTGGCCGTCGTCGAAGACCAGGGTGGGTACGCCGAAACCGCCCTTCTCCACGACGCTCAGGTGCTCGGCGAGCACCTCGTCGCCGGTGGTCGGATCGGCGATCGCGGCCTTCACCGTGCCGGGGTCGAGGCCCATTTCGGCGACGAGCTCCTCGGCGACCTCGGGGCGGTGCGGCTTCCTTCCCTCGACGTGGAGTGCCCGTCCCGCGGTCGCGTACCACTGATCGAGGAGGTCCATCGAGGAACGGCGAAGGTAGGCGCCAATCCGCATCATCGACCAGCCGTAGGTCCACTCGCGCTCCCAGGCGTGCTTCTTGCCTTCCTGGCGGTTGATCTCCTCGAGGCTGAAGAACCGCCACCGCACCTCGACCCCGGCGGTGTCGCGCACCTCTCTCATCCACAACGACGTCTGGTACGCGTACGGGCACATGATGTCGAAGTGGAAGTCGACAGCCGAGGGATCCGTCATGGTCAGGAGTGTTCGACCACCGGGTGGGGGACGTAGAGCTCCTCGATGCGCGCGACCTCCTCGTCACCGAGATCGAGCTGCTCGGCCGCCAGCGCATCGGCGACGTGTTCCGGTTTGGTGGCGCCGATGATCGGTGCGGTGACGCCGGGCTTGCGGAACAGCCAGGCGAGCGCGACCTGTGCCGGCGGCACTCCGAGGCCGGACCCGACCTCCGTCGACCCGTTCGACGACGTCGAAGTCGGTGGGCTGGGCGTAGAGGTAGTCGGCGAAGCCGTCGGTGTCCGACCGTGCGGTCAGCTTCTCGCCGTCGCGGGTGCGGTTCCCGGCCAGGACGCCACGTGCGAGCGGACTCCAGGGGATGACCCCCACGCCCTGGTCGATGCAGTAGGGGATCATCTCCCGCTCCTGCTCGCGGTAGAGGAGGTTGTAGTGCGGCTGCATCGAGACGAAACGGGTCCAGTGCTGCAGGTCGGCGACGTGCTGTGCCTGCGCGAACTGCCATGCGAACATGCTGCTCGCGCCGATGTAGCGCGCCTTGCCCATGCGGACCACGTCGTGGAGGGCCTCCATCGTCTCCTCGATCGGCGTGCGCGGATCCCACCGATGGATCTGGTAGAGGTCGACGTAGTCCATGTCGAGCCTCGCCAGGGACGCGTCGATGGCCGACAGGATGTGCTTGCGGGAGAGCCCTCCACCGTTCTCGCCCGGGGTCATCGGCATGAAGACCTTGGTCGCCACCACCATCTCGTCGCGTCCGAGGAACTTGGGGAGCAACCGGCCGGTCGCTACCTCGCTCGCCCCCTTCGAGTAGGTGTCGGCCGTGTCGAAGAAGGTGATGCCCCCCTCGACGGCGGCGCGGATGATCGGTTCCCCGTGGTCCTCGTCGAGCACCCACGGCCGGTCGCTGTCGTTGCCGAAGCTCATCATGCCGAGGCAGACCCTCGAGACCCGCAGGCCGGTCCTTCCCAGGTTCACGTAGTGCATGGCCATCCCCTGTCCGTGCCGGATCAATCGGTATGGTCCCCTCGGTCTCAACCTAGAGCACGGCGACCGCGAGCCGGGCCCTCGACGGAGGGAGAGACCTCGAAGTGGTCGCCGCCGGGGTTCGAGTCCGTGACGGGCACGGCATCCGTTTGACCAGGACATCTGGCGACCGTCCATCTTAAGGAGACCCACAGCTGGCACTCGTCCGGCGTCAAAGTTGACGGGTTTGGCTGTCGGGTCAAGCCCAGGTCGGCGTCGGTGCGCCGCGTAGGCGGTGATCGGCTGGGGCGTGCAAGACGGAAGGGGAGCGAGCGAGGTACGAGGTTGCGCGCTGAGCACAAGAAATGGTCCGCACGGAGGTGGCTGGTTCTCGCTGCGATCGTCGTCGTGCTCGCCGGAGCCGGTGTCGGGACGTGGCTCGCGACCGACAGCTCGGGGGCGGCGACCGGCCTGACGACCACGACCTCCCTCGAGACCGTGTCGACCGGGACGATCTCGCAGACGGTGGCATCGTCGGGCACGATCGAGCCGGCGAGCCAGGCCAATCTCAACTTTGCGGTCTCCGGTCGGGTGACCGCAGTGAACGTGAGTGCCGGGCAGACGGTGAGCGCCGGTCAAGCCCTCGCGACCATCGACGACACGTCGCTGTCGGCCTCCCTCGCGGTCGCCCAGGCCACCCTCGCCAACGATCAGTCGCAACTCTCTACCGACCAGTCGAACGGTGCGAGCTCGGCCCAGCTCGCGTCCGATTCGGCCAACGTTGCGTCCGCTCAGTCGCAGGTGGCGAGCGCACAGAGCTCGCTCGCGGACGCAACCCTCGACTCGACGATCGCCGGGACGGTCGCATCGGTCAACCTGACTGTCGGCCAGCAGGTCACCGGAAGCTCGGCTTCGTCCTCCTCGTCCTCTTCCTCGTCTTCATCGACGGGGTCCGGCGGAACCGACGCCGGCGGCTCGGGCTCGGGTGGCTCCGGAGGAGCAGGCCTCGGTTCAGGCTCGGGGTCCGGCAGCGGCGCGTCCTCGTCGTCCTCTTCGTCGGGCTCCGGTTCGTCCTCGGCACAGATCGTCGTGGTCTCGACCGGTTCCTACGTCGTGAACTGCACGGTCAACAGCACTCAGGTGAGCCAGGTGCAGGTCGGCGACCAGGCGACGACGACCGTTTCGGGCTCCACCACGCCGGTCTACGGCACGGTCGGATCGATCGGGCTGCTCGCGTCGACGAGCTCGGGAGTCTCGACCTTCCCGGTCGTCGTCGACGTCACCGGCAGCCCGTCGGGTCTCTACGGGGGATCGAGCGCGAACGTCTCGATCCTCGTCAAGCAGCTCCAGGACGTCATCGTCGTGCCCTCGGGTGCGATCACCTACAGCGGGGGCGGAACCACGGTGAGCCTCGACTCGAACGGCCACAAGGTCAGCCAGCCGGTGACGCTCGGCATCTCTTCGGGGGGGCAGACCCAGATCACGAGCGGCCTCTCGGTCGGGGAGCGCATCTACGTCACCCAGATCAGCTTCCGAGGACCGTTGCCGAGCGGCTCGTCGGGATCGCGCGGGCTTGCGCGGAGGCGCCGGCACCGGTGGCTTCGGCGGTGGCGCCGGCTTCGGCGGTGGCGGTGGCTTCGGTGGCGGTGGCTTCAGCGGCGGCGGGACCGGAGGATGACCGGACCCTCCGGTAACGGCGACGCGGGCCGTCACGACGCGACTGCCGAGCTCCGCTTCGAGGACACCCATCGCCATCCGCGGGTCATTCCTCCGGTCATCGAGGTCGAGGACGTCTGGAAGACCTACCGGACGGGCTCCCTCGAGGTCGACGCACTGCGGGGCGTGTCGTTCGATGATCCGCACCGGTGAGTACGTCGCGATCATGGGCCCCTCCGGATCGGGGAAGTCGACGCTCATGCACATCCTCGGCTGCCTCGACGTCCCGACGTCGGGGTCGTTCCGCCTGGCTGACGAGGACGTGAGCACGATGTCCGAGGAGGAGCTCGCGCACGTGCGCAACCGGAGGATCGGCTTCGTCTTCCAGCAGTTCAACTTGCTGCCCTCGCTCACCGCGTGGCGCAACGTCGAGCTCCCACTGGTCTATGCCGGCATCGACCGGGCGGAGCGTCGGCGCCGGTCGCTCGAGGCGCTCGACCGAGTCGGACTCGCGAGCCGGGTCGAGCACCGACCTGGTGAGCTCTCGGGTGGACAGCAGCAACGGGTGGCGATGGCGCGGGCGGTCGTGACCGACCCGGCGCTGCTCCTAGCCGACGAGCCGACCGGCAATCTCGATTCAGCCTCCGCGGGCGAAGTGCTCGACTTGCTCGCCGAGCTCAACGCATCGGGCCGAACGGTCTTGCTGATCACCCACGAGGCGGACGTCGCGAACGCGGCTGATCGGATCATGCGAATCCGCGACGGTCAGATCCTCGACGGTGCACCGATCGTGGGGGCGGTGCCGTGAACGTCCTCGAGACCTTCCGGACCGGCTTCGAGGCGGTGCTCTCCCACCGGCTGCGGTCCGGGCTGACCGTGCTCGGCATCATGATCGGGATCGCAGCGGTCATCCTCACGGTCGGTCTCGGCGAAGGGGCGCAACAACAGGTCAGTTCACAGATCTCGGCGCTCGGTTCGAACCTGTTGACGGTGACGCCGGGCAGCACCACCTCGAGCAGTGGCATCCGGGGTGGTTTCGGTACGGCGTCGACGCTGACCCTCGGTGACGCGACGGCGCTCTCGTCCAAGGTCGTGGCACCCGACGTCGCCGCGGTGGCGCCGGCCACCAGCGTGTCCGAGACGTTGGTCGCCGGGTCCAGCAACTGGACGACGACGGTGGTCGGGACCGAGCCTTCGTGGCTGACCGTTCGCGGACGGTCGATGACCGAGGGCCGGTTCATCGCGGCGGTCGATCTCTCCAACCGCGCCGACGTGGTCGTCCTCGGCTCGACCACCTCCGAGGAGCTCTTCGGTGCCCGCGACCCGGTGGGTCAGACCGTCAACGTCGCCGGCGTCCCGATGTCGGTGATCGGGGTGCTCAACACGGTGGGCTCGAGCGGCTCGTCCAGCACCACCTCCGATCCCGACGACCAGGCGATCATCCCGATCACGACGGCGGCGACTCAGATCTTCGGCGGCGCGAGCCGCAACTCGGTGAGCCAGATCCTGCTCGAGGCCACCTCGTCGTCGACCCTCTCCGCCGCGTACCAGGAGACCGACGCCGAATTGCTCAGCCTGCACGGCATCACCACGGCCACTGAGGCCGACTTCACCATCACCAGCGAGGCGCAGCTCCTCTCGACCGCGACCTCGGTCGATCGGACCTTGACGGTGCTGCTCGGTGGGATCGCAGCCATCTCTCTACTGGTCGGGGGCATCGGTGTGATGAACATCATGTTGGTGTCAGTCACCGAACGGATACGTGAGATCGGTCTCCGCAAGGCCCTCGGAGCGACGCCACGGGTGATCCGTCGTCAGTTCCTGGTGGAGGCCTCCATCCTCGGCTCGGTGGGTGGTCTGCTCGGGGTCGCGCTCGGTCTGATCGGGGCAGTCGTCTTGCCACACTTCATCTCCGACCCGATCGCGGTGTCGGCGGCCGCGACCGCCGGCGCCATCGCGATCGCCATCGCGATCGGGATCGGCTTCGGGGTCTATCCCGCCGGCCGGGCTGCCAGGCTCGCGCCGATCGACGCGCTGAGGAGCGAATAGTCCGTGTCCACAACCTGCGACAACCAGGAAGACAAGAAGGAAGAGGAAATGACCAACCACCCGAAAGCAGCCACGTCGACGAGCGAACGAGCGGCGCTCCGCGCGAGACGCCCCGTCCGCGGCCGCCGGATGCTCGCACTCGCCGTACTCGCCGCGGTCGCTGCTCTCCTCGCGGCCTGTGGGTCGTCGTCCGCGTCGACCACGACCACGACCTCCGGCTCCACAACCAGCGGCTCGGGCTCGGGCGCGGGCTCGAACGGAAGTGGCTCCGGGCGCCAGTTTCCGGGGGCCTCCGGCACCATCGCAACCGTGAACGGGACCTCGATGGAGGTGCAGAACCCCTCGAGCGGGCAGACGACGGTCAACTACACCCCGAGCACCACCTTCCGGCAGATCGTCTCCTCGAATGCGTCGGCAGTGACCGTGGGGAGCTGCATCTCCGCGTTCGGGAAGCCGACGTCGGGCTCCTCCTCGAGCACGGGTGCCTTCGGTGAGCCGATCACCGCCACCACCGTCTCGGTGACCCAGCCGACATCCGGCAGCTGCAACCTCGGCGGAGGCGGCTTCGGTGGCGGACGCTTCCCGGCCGGTGGGAGGCGGCCGACCGGAGGCTCGTCCACCAACAGTACGGGGACCCGACCGCCCGGGGCGGGCCGGTTCAGGAACGGGCAGTTCGGGGCGGCGAGCGGTTCGGTCACCGCGGTCAACGGCTCGGCAGTCACGGTCAACGAGACCAACCCCCGAACGAAGAAGACCTCGTCGGTCGTCGTCACCCTGACCTCGACCACGACCTTTACGACGACTCAGAACTCCTCGGCGTCCGCTCTTGTCGTCGGGCAGTGCGCGCGTGCGATGGGCAGCGCGAACACGACCGGCGCGATCGCCGCGCAGGCGATCACCGTCTCCGCGCCCGGGCCCAACGGGTGCACGACCGGGTTCGGGTTCCGGGGCGGCGCGGGAGGCGGCCCAGGAGGCACGGGAGGAGCGGTCACGACCGGTGCATGACCCGGCGCGCCAGCTGGCGCCCGACCTGACCGATCCGGCCCCGACCGGGAGGATCGCAGTGGAGCCGGCGGTCGACCGCGCTCGGGAAACGGCCGAGCCCCGGAGGACGAGCCGATACCCCTGGATCACGCCGTTCCGTGTGGCGCTGGTCCTGGTGGTGCTCGCGGCGGTGATCCTGACCCTCCTTCTCACCGGGGGTTCGGGCCCGGCATACCGAACCGCAGTCGTCGGAACCGGCGTCGCGGTCTCCACGCTCGACTCGGTGGCGACGGTCACTCCGGTGAACAAGGCCGACCTGGCCTTCGATGTCTCGGGCACGGTCGGCTCGGTCGACGTCGCCGTCGGTCAGCAGGTCACTGCCGGGCAGGTGGTGGCGTCCCTCGACACCACCGACCTCCAAGCCGAATTGGTGTCGGCCCAGGCCTCCCTCGCCTCTGCGCAGCTCACGCTCGCCAAGGACCAGGCGAGTCAGACCGCCAGCGCGTCGAGCACCACGGTGTCAGCAGGAGGGACGTCGACGGGAGCTTCGGCAACGGGTACACCGGCTGCGACAACGCCCTCGTCGGGCGGCCACGGCGCGAGCGATCAGCAGATCCAGAGCCTGCAGGCGAACCTTCTCGCAGACCAACAGCAGGAGGACGCGGACGCCGCCGCGGCACAGGCGGCTCTTCGTGAGGCGACGACCGCGTGCGCGCAAACGACGACGGCCGCGGATGCCACGACTTCGACGGTCACTACGCCGAGCGCCACCGCCGCGGCCCACCCTCCGCCGGGGACGCCGCCGACCACCACGCCTCCGGGGTCGGGTCGCGGAGGCGCGCCCAGTTGTTCGGCCGCGCTCTCGCAGGCCTCAGCGGCACAGTCGCGGCTTGCGGCGGACATCAAAGCGGTGGACAAGGACGAGAGCGCGCTCAACTCTGCGCTCGAGGGAGGGAGCGGGTCTTCCGGTGGTGCGGGTGCAAGCGGCGCAGGGTCGACCGGCGGGCCACAGCGGGTCGGGCTCGTCGGCCGAGAGTGCAACCGGCACGTCGAGCACGGCCGCATCGGCGAACGACACCTCGGCGGCCGCCTCGGACAGCGCTGGCTCGGGCGGCTCGGGCGCCTCGGGCGGCGCCTCGGGGGCCGGCTCCGGTGAGTCGAAGAGCAAGCCCGCCGACCGCGAGTCAGTTGGCCGTCGACCAGGCCTCGATCGACGCGGCACAAGCCAACCTCGACGGCGCGCAGAGCGCGCTCGGAGACGCCAACCTCGTGAGCACGATCTCGGGCACGGTCGCCTCGGTCTCGATAGCGCCAGGAGGATCGGTGTCGGCTGCTTCCGGCTCGGCCTCGCCCGCCATCGTGGTGATCGGATCCGGGACCTCGTACCAGGCGGTGGCCAACGTCCCCGTCACCCACATCGGGGCCGTCTCGGTGGGGCAGCACGCGGTGGTCACGCCCGACTCGACCAACCGCGGCGTCGACGGAACCGTCACGGCGATCGGTGTGCTCGGCACGAGCGAGTCGACGACCACGACGTATCCGGTCACCGTCTCCCTCGACTCGTCCGAGCTCGGTCAGCTCTCGGGGGCCGAGGCAGAGGTCTCGATCGTCACCCACACCTCACCGAACAACGCGATCACCGTTCCGTCGTCCGCGGTCCGAACGGTCGGCTTTCGTCACCTCGTGACCGTTTTCGAGCCCGACGGGACGACGAAGTCGGTCGTCGTGACGCTCGGTACGGTGGGCGACGTCCTCACCCAGGTGACCTCTGGCGTCTCGAAGGGCCAGGCGGTGGTCCTTGCCGATTACGGCGAGGCGGTGCCTTCCTCTTCGACCACCGCCGGGCGCTTCGGGGTCGGCGGCCTCGGCGGCTCCGGCGGCCTCGGCGGCGCAGGAGGCTTCGGCGGGGGAGGCCTCGGAGGCGGGGGCAGGGGCGCGGTCGCAATCGGCTGACTCGGGGCGACCTCCGGATGCTTCGCCGCCCGATCGGCCATCTGCGCCGGCAGTCATGGCAGCATCGTGGGCATGACCCTCCTGGTGGTCCGCCACGCCGACGCCGGCCGTCGCGACCACTACCAGGGCGACGACCGCGACCGACCCCTCTCCACCGAGGGTCGGGCGCAGGCCGCCGCGCTGGTCGAACTGCTCCGGGGTTACCGTCCGACCGCCATCCTCTCGAGTCCCTTCGTGCGCTGTGTCGAGACGGTGCGGCCACTGGCCGACGCGCTGGTGCTCCCGGTCGAAACGACCGACGCGCTGGCCGAGGGCCACTGGACCGAGGCGCTCGAGCTGCTCGCGGACCGGTCGGGAGCGACCGAGGTCCTCTGCACTCACGGCGACGTCGCGGCCGCGATCCTCGAATCGCTCGGGGGCCGCGGCGACCCAGCCCGCGAGGGCCGTCTGCAAAAGGGCGAGGTGTGGGTCGTCGGAGAGGAGGATCCAGGGCTGGTGATCACCGATCACCTTCGCCAGCCCGCTACCCGGAGCGGGTCATCCGGTCCGAAGCCACCCCCGGTACGCTGAACCGGCCATGGACGACGGCTGCTTCGATCCGCGAGGTTTCGACGCGTTCCGGGTGGTCGACCGCACCTTCGACAAGGAGTCGCGGACCCTCACCCTCGAGTACGCACTCGACGACGCGGAGCACTTCGTCGAGACGCTGACCTTCGAGTCCCCGACCGCGACGAACGGCCTCGCGGACGCCGCCGGATTCGAGCGTTCGCTGCTCCACCTGCACATCGCGGCCGGGACGAGCTACTACAAGACGGCGGCACCACCGGTGGTGTCGGTGGAGGGCGCCTCGCTCACCGCGGGAGAGATCGCCTTCCACCACCACCTCTACGACCAGGGACTGCGTGAGTTCGCGGTGCGGAACGGACTGCCGGTACCGCGACCGGTCGCCATCCGCGCAGAGCTGGCCCGGACCGAACCCCAACCGCTGCGGTCGAAGCGGGCGGACACTGGGCTGGTGGTCCCGATCGGAGGTGGCAAGGACTCGGTGGTGCTCGCCCACACGCTGGCCCCTCTCCGCCCGAGACTCCTCGCGGTCAATCCGCACCCGGTGGTCGTCGAGCTCGCCGACGCACTCGGTCTCGAGCTGATCGTGGTCCGGCGCCATCTCTCGCCTCGACTCGCGGAGCTGAACCTGCGGGGTGCACGAAACGGCCACGTGCCGATCACCGCGATCATCTCGCTCATCGCGGTCACCGGCAGCTTCCTCTACGGATACAGCTCGATCGCGATGGCGATCGAGCGCTCGGCGAGCGAAGAGACCCGCTCCGTCGGCGGGGTGCCGGTCAACCACCAGTACTCGAAGACCCTCGAGTTCGAACGCCTCCTGCAGGACCTGATCGCCCGTTCCATCGATCCGGCGCTGGCCTACGGATCGGCGCTGCGGTCCCATTCGGAGCTCAGCATCGCGCGGGCTTTTGCGCCACTCACCGGGTTCCACTCGACCTTCTGCAGCTGCAACCAGGCCTTCCGGCACGATGCCCATCCCGACGACCGGTGGTGCGGGGAGTGTGCGAAATGCCGCTTCGTGGCGCTGATGCTCGCCCCCTTCCTGACCCGATCCGCGCTCACCGCGATCATCGGCCGGGACCTCTTCGACGACCCGAGCCAGGTGGGGGGGTTCGCCGAACTGATGAGCCCCGACGACAAGCCGTTCGAGTGCGTCGGGGAGCGCCGGGAGTCGGCGGCCGCCATCTGGATGTTGGCCCGCATGCCCGAGTGGCGCGAGTCGGCAGTGGTCGCGAGCCTTCGGCCGCGAGCGGAGGAGCTGGTGGGGGAGGACGACGTGGCCGACGTCCTCGCGCCCGCGGACGGACCTGCCTTTCCCGTCCCGGCCGTGGCCGACGCGGTCGACGAGGCGTTCGGCGAACGGTGACGCTCGACGAGCTCGCCACCCGCCGGGTCGCGGTGTGGGGGGTCGGGCAGGAGGGCCGGGGGATCACCCGGTTGCTCGTCGAGCGAGGGGCTTCGGTGGTTCTCGTCGACGACCGCCTGGAGGCGGCCGAACAGGCGGCTCTCGAGCTCGACGTCCCGACGCGGCCGATCACGCCCGACCGTGCTCGCCGACACGGATATCGAGGTCGTGGTGCGCTCCCCTGGGGTCAGTCGCTACAGGACCGAGCTCCTCGACGTCGAGCGAGCGGGCGTCGAGGTCACCACCCCGATGGCGGTCTGGCTCGAGGACTTCGCCGATGCCCGGGTGCTCGCGGTGACCGGCACCAAAGGGAAGAGCACCACCGCAGCCCTCGCGGCAGCGATCCTCGCTGCGGGCGGTACCGACGTGGCCCTGATCGGGAACATCGGAGTGCCGGTCACCGACACCTACGGGCAGCCACGCTCCGGCGCGTACGTCGTCGAGGTGTCCTCGTACCAGGCGGCGGACGTGACCGCTGACCCCGGCAGGTGTGCGTGCTCACCAGCCTCGCCCCGGACCATCTCGACTGGCACCGGGGTCTCGAGCAGTACTACCGCGACAAGCTTCGCCTGATCGAGGCAGGACCGATCGGAGAGCTCGCGGTGAACGCGGCGAGCGAGGAAGCCGTGCTCCGAACCACCGGACATCCGCGCCGGACCCTCTTCGGTCCGGCCGGGCGGGTGCGTCTCGGCCCGGAAGGTGTCGTCGAGGTGGACGGAGAGCCGCTCGCCGACACCGGCCGACTCCGGGTCCCGGGTGTGCACAACCGCTGGAACCTCTGCGGTGCGGTCGCCGGGGTGATGCTCCTCGAGGGTCGGCCACCTACTCGAGCGGCCGTCGAGTCGGCGATGGACGGGTTCGAGGGTCTCCCTTCGAGATGTCACGTAATCGGGGAGCGCGATTCGTTGACCTACGTCGACGACGCACTGGCCTCCAATCCGTTCGCGACGGCGGCCTCCATCGAGGCCTTCGCCGGTCGCGACCTCACGGTCATCGTGGGCGGCGCCGACCGCGGCGTCGCGCCGACCGAACTGGTCGAGGCGCTCCGAGCGCACCGGCCTGTGCCGCGGCTGGTGGTTCTCCCACCCGACCCGTCCCGTCTGGTGGACTCGGTGCACTCCACGCCGGGTAGCGACGCACCGGTGATCGAGGTGCGACTCGCCGAGGATCTCACCGGCGCGGTCGCGCTCGCGGCCGCGTCGACACCGAGCGGAGGTGTCGTCCTCTTCTCCCCGGGCGCGCCGACTCCCGAGGGCGAGGGCGGGTTCGCCGTGCGCAGCGGGATCTTTCGCGAGGCGGCGGGCCTCTCGGGTGCTACCTGATCGACCCCCGGGCGTTTGCCCGCACGAACTCCAGGATCTCGATGTGCTTGGCGGTGTCCATCTCCATCAGACGGACCAGTAGCTGCCACATGGTGTCGTCCTTCAGTGTCTCCAGCCGCGAGGAGAGGCGCCGGAGATCGGCGGCGTCCGAGCGCTCGCGCTCGAGGAGCGATTCGGTGAGCGAGACCACCCGCGACGCGTCGGGTCCCCACCGGTCGAGCCGGGGGACCTCTGGCTGATCGGATCGCAGCTCGACATCGGCTTCGAGCGCGGCGGCGAGGTCGCGGAAGAGGCGGTGGTGCCGGATCTCGTCCTCGACGATGAGAGCGGCCAGATAGCGGAAGGCTGCCGATTCCGAGGCCTCGGCAGCGTCCTGGTACTCGGAGAGAAGAGTGCGCTCGTTCTCTTCGTGGGAGGTGAGGTGCTGGTGAAGCTCGGACTCCCAGACGCTCGCCCCGGCCAGTCCCTTGGTCATTCGCCGCCTCCTCGGTCGCGCTGGTGAATGGTCGCGCCCCGCTCCCGCGCTCGCAACGGCCCTGCGATCTGGTGCCGCCGCTCGACGCCCCGACCTCGGTCCCTCGCAGCGCGACGGTCTGCTTCCATTAGGTTGAGACGATGATCCGCTACGACGTCGGCGGGGACGCCGTCGCCCGGCTGGTGCTCGACCGGCCCGATGCCAAGAACGCGCTCACCCCGGAGATGAGGGACGACATCGTCGCAAGGGTTCGTGAGGCTCGGGCGGACCCGGCTGTCCGGGCGCTGCTGATCACCGGGGTCGGGGATGCCTTCTGTGCGGGGATGGATCTACGCCAGTCGACGGTCGCCGGGTCGGGCCAGGCCGGCTTCGACCCTCGCAGCACGAGCGAGACCCTCCGCGCCGGCGTGCAGGCGTTCATCCGCGAGCTTTGGGAGCTCGACAAGCCGACCGTGGCCGCGGTCAACGGAACTGCGGTCGGCCCCGGCGCGCACCTGGCGTTGGCCTGCGACTTCGTACTGGTGTGTGACCGGACACGGTTCATCTGGTCGTTCGCCAAGTGGGGACTCGTCGTCGACGCGGGCGGTGCCTATCTGCTGCCGCGCCTCGTCGGGCTTCCGCGCGCCAAGGCCATGGTCATGCTCGGCGAAGGCGCAAGCGGCGAGCAGGCGGTCGACCTCGGGCTCGCCTACCGCTGTCTTCCGACCGCCGAGGAGCTCGAGCACGAGGCCGACGAGCTCGCGGCTCGGCTGGCCGCCGGGCCGACCCGTTCGATGGGGCTCTCCAAGCAACTGCTCAACGCGACCTTCGAGACCGATCTCTCGGCGTCGCTCGATCGAGAAGCGCAGGCCCAGGCGATGGCAGCGGTCTCGCCGGAGATGGCCGAAGGCATGGCCGCTTTCGCCGAGAAGCGAGCCGCCGGACTTCCGCAACGCCCGCTGAGGGGCGGCATCCGGGCGCCGCGAGGTAGCCTCATCGTCGAAACGCTTTCTCGAGGTGGCCGGGGGAACCATGGAGACCATGGAACCGCCCGGCCCGTCCGTGGGGTCGAGCATGGAACCCGAAGATCTGGCCGCTGCGTTCATGGATCCGGCGGTGGCCGCCGAACCGCAGCCCTTCTACCGTGAGGCGCGGTCGGTGGGCGCGGTCGTTCCCGGCACCTTCGGGCAGCAGATCGTCCGTCGCACCGCGGTCGAGTACGCGCTCGGCCATCCCGAGGAGTTCTCCTCGGGGATGGAGGCGGTGGATCTCGGCCAGTCGGTGCCGCTGATCCCCTTGCAGGTCGACCCGCCGGAACATCGCAAGTACCGCCGGCTGCTCGATCCGATCTTCGCCCCGAGATACATGAACGTGCTCGAACCCGACATCGCCCGGTGGATCAACGAGCGGATCGACACCTTCATCGACGACGGCTGTTGCGACTTCGCCGCCGACTTCGCGGTGCCGCTGCCCTCCTCGGTCTTCCTGCGGCTGGTCGGTCTGCCACTCTCCGAGCTCGAGATGTTCCTCGAGATGAAAGACGGCATCCTGCGTCCCCTGGGGAACGACCTCGACGAGATCAAGGTCAACCAGCAAGTCGCCGCACGCCGGATCGAGGAGTACTTCGCCGAGCAGATCGCCGATCGCCAGAAGAAACCGCGTGACGACCTCCTCAGCATGTTCCTCAGCGCCGAGGTGGACTCGGAGCGCCTGACGGTCGAGGAGATCCTCGGCATCTGCTTCCTTTTCATCATTGCCGGACTCGACACCGTCACCGACTCGCTCGAGTGCTTCATGGCGCGACTCGCCCAGCACCCCGACGAGCGACGCCAGCTGGTCGAGGATCCCGAGATCATCCCCACGGCGGTCGAGGAGCTGCTGCGCTGGGAGACCCCGGTCACCACGGTCGCCCGGGTCGCCACCCGCGACCTCGAGCTCGAAGGGTGCCCGATCCACAAGGGCGAGTCGATCGGCGTGATGATCGGCTCGGCCAACACCGACGAGGTCGCGATCGAGGGCGCCGACGAGGTCGATCTCACTCGTGGGGTCAACCGGCACCTCGCCTTCGGCGGTGGCATCCATCGCTGCCTCGGTTCGAACCTGGCGAGGGTCGAGCTCCGCATCGCCATGCGCGAGTGGCACCGGCGGATTCCCGAGTACTCGCTCGAGCCGGGTGCCGAGCTCGTCTACCAGATGGGGCTCCGGCAGATCGACACGCTTCCGCTGGTGTTCGACGGAGCGCAGTGAGCGCACTCCACCGATCGACGGAACTCGCCACGGGTCACTCTTCACCGGACTGAGCAGTGGATTTCGTTCTGAACGACGAGCAGCAGCTGCTGCGCGAGACGACGGCCAAATTCCTCGACGACACCTGCCCGCTCGCCGAGGTCCGCCGGATCGCGGAGGAAGAGCCCGCCGGCTTCGACCGAGACTGGTGGCGCCAAGGCGCCGAGCTCGGCTGGACCTCGATGCTCGTCCCCGAGGAGCTCGGTGGCGGCTGCGTGTCGGGTGGTCCGCTCGCCGATCTCTCCCTCGTGGCGGAGGAGATGGGGCGGCGGGTGACGCCCGGACCGCTCGTCCCGACCAACGTGGTGGCCGCGGCGATCGCCCGGTCGGGTTCGCCCGTCCACCACAAGCAGCTGACCGGCCTGTTGAGCGGCGAGACCGTCGCCACTTGGTGGCCGGGGTCGGCACTCTCCGGCTTCGGGGCGAGCAGCGGCCGCGAGACGGAGCTCCGCGCGGTCCGTGGGAGCGACGGGTACGTGGTGGAGGGGACGACCGGTCCGGTGGAGGCCGCCGCGGAGGCGGACCAGCTGCTGGTCGTCGCCCGCTCGGACGAGGGCCTCGTCCAGCTCCTCGTCGCCGCAGGGACGCCCGGGCTGTCCGTCCGGCCGGCGGGGAGCATCGATCTGGTCCGTCGGTTCGCCGTCCTCGCGTTCGACCACGTCGAGGTCGGGGCCGACGCCGAGCTCGGGGGGGCCGGCACCGCCGAGGCGGACATCGAGCGGCAGCTCCACGACGTGGCCGTCCTGCAGTGCGCGGAGATGGCCGGGGCGGCCGATCGTGTCTTCGAGTTCACCGTCGCCTACGCAGAGGAGCGGTACTCCTTCGGCAGGCCCCTCGTCTCCTACCAGGCGCTCAAGCACCGCTTCGCCGACATGAAGATGTGGCTCGAGGCGAGCCACGCGACGAGCTCTGCCGCGGCGCGAGCCGTCGACTCGGGTTCCGAGCACGCCCCGGAGCTGATCAGCGTGGCCAAGGCCTACGTCGGCGACCGCACGCCGGCGATCCTGCAGGACTGCGTGCAACTCCACGGTGGGATCGGGGTGACCTGGGAGCACGACCTCCACCTGTACCTGCGGCGGGTGATCCAGGACCGATCGCTCTTCGGGACCCCGAGCGACCACCGCGAGCGGATCGCCGCGATCGTGGGGGAGTGAGCGATGGCTGAAGAGACCGTGACCGAGGACGTGGAGACGTTCCGGCTCCGCGCGCGTGGCTGGCTGGCCGAGCACATGCCGCGCCTTCCGGAGGGACTGGAGAACCGCGACCTCCAGTTCGAGGACGAGATGGGTGAGCGGGCGAGACGCCTGCAGCGCACCCTTTACGACGGGGGCTTCGCCGGCATCTGCTTCCCGGTCGAGTACGGCGGACTCGGGCTGACCCGAGCTCATCAGCGGGCGTTCACCCAGGAGTCGCTCGGGTACCAGATGCCCACACTCTTCAACGTCCCGACGTTGTCGATTCTGGCGGCGACCCTTCTCGACTTCGGCACCGAGGCGCAGAAGCAGCGTCACATCCCCGGGATCCTGCGAGGCGACGAGCTCTGGGTGCAGTTCCTCTCGGAACCGAGCGGCGGTTCCGATCTCGCCGGCCTGGTGACCACGGCGACCCGGGACGGCGACGTGTTCATCCTGAACGGCTCGAAGATCTGGAGCTCGGGTGCGTTCCGCTCCGACTACGCGCTCTGCCTGGCGCGCACCGATCCGCACGTGCGCAAGCACCAGGGCCTCACCATGTTCATCATGAAGATCCACCAGCCGGGTGTCGAGGTCCTCCCGATCAAGATGGTGAGCGGCGCATCGGAGTTCTGCCAGGAGTTCTTCGACGACGTGGCGATCCCGGTCGACGACGTGGTGGGCGAGGTCAACGACGGATGGACCGTCGCCTCACGTCTGCTGTTCCACGAGCGGGATGCGGTCGGAGGCGGATCGCCCTACGTGAGCGGCGCGGTGGTCGGTGGGGGAGAACGCGCGAACCAGCGGTACGAGTACGCGGAGCTCGCGCGGCGGGTCGGACGCTCGGAGGATCCGGTCGCCCGTCAGCTGGTCGCGGAGGCCCGCATCGGCGACCGGGTGTTCCAGCAGCTCACCGAGAGGGTGGCCGCCGGCATCCGCACCGGCGCTCTGCCGGAGACTGCGGGAGCGATCACCCGCTTGTTCGCCGCGACCAACTCGGAGCGTCATTTCGACACCGGGTTCGAGCTGGTCGGCGCCGCGGCCGGGGCGTGGGAGGAAGACGACCCGATCGAGCGGTTCGGCCGGCTCTATCTCACCCGGCAGGTGAACAGCCTCGGAGGCGGCAGCAGCGAGATGGCCCGCAACATCATCAGCGAGCGGGTCCTCGGCATGCCCCGCGAGTACGCACCGGACCGCGACCGGCCCTTCGACGAGGTACGCCACAACGTCGCATCGACTCGGCACGACTGACGTTCGCAGATCCGGCGGGGTCGTGGCGGCGACCGCCTGGACGTAACTTTCTGGCACTCGTGCTCGGGATGCGACCGAAGACGGTACCGGAGCGGTCTGCAACCCGAAGAAGGAGTGGGTGACCCAGCCGGTCGCGGTGATCTCGTCGGCGATCGCAGTGGCGAGATCGACGGGAATCGCGAAGGAAGCCGTCCGGTCGGTCAGGCGGCCTCTTCGATCTTCATGATCCGGCCCAGGTTGCCACCCATGATCTTCGCCACGACGTCGTGGGGGAGCGAGGAGAGCTCGTCGACGAAGCTGATCGGGTCGGCCATCCCCTCGGGATGGGGGAAGTCGCTCCCGAACAGCACCCGGTCCGGCCCGAGGAGCCCGACCAGTCCGATCGGATCCTCCTCGTGGAAGGGGTGTACGTAGATGTTGCGCTTGAAGACCTCGACCGGATCCTCCTCGAAGGAGTGCGGGGAGGTCGCGTAGGCGTGCTCCAGGTCCCGGAGCAGCGGGCGCACCCAGTTGCTCCCGTTCTCGACCGGCGCGAAGGCGAGGTCGGGGAAGCGGGTGCAGAGCCCGTGGCCGATGAGCGACGCGACGGTGTCGGTGATCGGCCGGCTCTGGTGGCCGACGATGGTCTGAAAACCGGACACTCCCTTGAACGGCAGCATCTCGCCGTCGCTCACGCCTTCCCACTCGTTGATGTAGCGCTGGTAGCCGGAGTCGGAGGCGTGCATGCCCACCGGGATCCCCGCCTCCGAGACCAGCTCCCAGAAGGGGTCGAACTCGGGCAGCGCCGGCGAGCGCGGTCCGAGGAACCCGTACACCGGTGCGGGGCGGATGAGCACGATGCGGGCACCCCGCTCGAGCACCCACTCGAGCTCTTTGATCGCGTCGTCGAGGATGCCCATGTGGATGACCGGAGTCGGGAAGATCCGGTTCTCGTAGTTGAAGGTCCAGTGCTCGTGCATCCACTGGTTGAGCGCGTGGATCACCGTGTGGGTGGCCGGCGGATCACCCCGCAGGCGCTCTTCGAGCAGGCTGGCGAGTGTCGGCCACATGAGCGCACGATCGATGCCGAGCTCGTTCATGAGCTCCAGCCGCGGCTCGGGGTCGTGGAAGGCCGGAAGCGAGCGGATCGGCTTGCCCAGGATCTCGCGACGAGATTTGCCGTCGGGGTTGCCGTGCTTGAAGTACTCCTCCTGTGCCCCGGGCGCGGCGACCACCGAAAAGGTCGGGTTGGGGATGTACTCGCTGATGAGCCCTTTGACCGCGATCTTGGTACGGCCGTCCACCTCGACGTAGCGGATGAGCCCCGAGTACCTCTCGGGGAGGAACTTGGTGAAGGCGTCGGTGGTCTCGTACATGTGGTTGTCGGCGTCGAATACCGGGAAGTCCAGCTTCCGCGAGGCCATGGTGCCCTCCTTGTGTCCTGCGCTCTTCGGTCCGCTCCCGAGCGGGCCGACCCGGTCCGATCTACGCCCGACCGTGCGCGCCCCCTCGGCGTCTTTACGCTAACAGTCCTGGCCGGAGGACGAAAACGGGCCCCGCGCTACCATGCGGCGGTGCAGGTGATCGTGGATCGGGACCTCTGCGAGTCGAACGCGCTCTGCATGGACGCGGCGCCCGAGGTGTTCCTGGTGGGCGAAGACGACGTCTTGGAAGTCCTCGATCCCTCGCCGGACGAGGCTCTGCGCCCGAAAGTGGAGGCGGCGATCCGCGCCTGCCCGAAGATGGCGCTGTCGCTCGCCGAATGACGGTCACGAGATGACGGCATGAGCGCGACTCCACCTGGCGACGGCATCCCGTACGGCACCCGGATCGACCAGATGGCCGACCTGCACGGCGACTCGACCGCCGTCGTCTTCGCGAGCGAGGACGGGAGAGAGCGAACCCTCACCTGGCGGGAGATCGCCCGTCGGTCGAACCAGCTCGCCCATGTCTTCGCCGGGCGCGGGCTCGGAGTGGGCGACCACCTCGCAATCTGTCTCCGCAACTCCCCCGAGCACCTGTTGTGCTCCTTCGCCGGCTGGAAGGTCGGCGCCACCGTGGTTCCCATGCGATGGGACCTCCCCGACTGGGAGCTCGATCGACTCCATGCGGTGCTCGAGCCGACGCTGGCGATCGACGGGACCAACCTCGACGACCTCCTCGAGGAGAGTCGCCATGCGCGGGAGGACCCGCTGCCCGAGGTGGTGTCCCCCCGCGGCTGGGGGGTGTGCAGCTCGGGATCGACCGGTGCCCCGAAGGTGATCGTGCAGAAGAACCCGGCACTGTTCTTCCCGGCGATCAGCCCCACCTCGTCGGTCGTGGCGTCCTTCGGTCCGATGGACCCCGAGCAGCGGGTCCTGTGTCCCGCGCCCCTGTACCACACCAACGGAGTCACCGCCTTCCGGAACCTGCTGACCGGCGATCCGATCGTGCTGATGGAGCGGTTCAACGCCGAGCTCGCCCTCGACCTCATCGAGCGGCACCGGATCACCGGGTTCATCGCGGCGACTCCGATGCTCCAGCGCATGGCCCAGGCTCCCGGCATCGAGGACCGCGACCTCTCGAGCCTGAGCTGGGTCCAGCAAGGGGCGGCGGCACTGCCTCTCTGGCTCGGTCGCTTCTGGATCGAGCTGGTCGGGCCGGAGCACTTCTTCATGTCGTACGGCGCGTCGGAGACCATCGGCATCGTGGTCTGTCGCGGCGACCAGTGGCTCGCTCACCCGGGAACACTCGGCAAGGGCCTCAACGACACCGAGATCCGGGTCCTCGGCCCCGACGGCGAAGACCTGCCGCCGGGTGAGATCGGCACCATCTATCTGCGCCAGGGCGCGGGGCCGCTCGCCACCTACCTCGGGAAGGACGTGGCACCGATGGAGTCGACCGAAGACGGTTTCTCCTCGGTCGGCGACCTCGGCTGGCTCGACGAGGACGGTTTCCTCTACATGGCCGACCGACGGGTCGACATGATCGTCACCGGCGGGGTGAACGTCTTCCCGGCCGAGGTCGAGGCGGCCTTGAGCGGGCACCCGGGCATCGCCGACGTGGTGGTGGTCGGTCTTCGCGACCCGGCGTGGGGCCGACGGGTGCACGCGATCGTCCAGCGAGGTGCCCCCGACCTCGCTGCAGAAGACGTCGTCGCCTTCGCAAAGGAGCGTCTCGCTCCCTACAAGGTGCCGAAGACCGTCGAATTCGTCGAGTCGATCCCGCGCACCGAGGCGATGAAGTTCAACCGCGCCGCGCTCGTTGCGGAACGAGAGGACCCCGAGGTCGGGCAAGACGCGCCGATCGGTACCAACTGACCAGCGTCGCGCGGGCCACGAGGAGCCCAGGCGAGGTATAGCGTGGCCGAGCCGGCCGGAGAGGTCTGCGACGGGCCCGGTCCGGTGAGCACAGAACAAGGGAAGTGAGCGAGTCATGCCCGACGGCACACACGACTTCAAGTACGTCAGCTACGAGGAGCTCGACGGGGGCGCGATCGCCCGAATCATGCTCAACCGGCCCGACACCCGAAACGCCCAGAACCGCGGCATGTTGGTCGAGCTCGACGAGGCCTTCCAGCGGGCCGAGGAGGACGACACGGTCCGGGTGGTGATCCTCGGTGGCGTCGGCCCGCTCTTCTCCTCCGGTCACGACATGGGCTCGAAGGAGGCCAGGGCCGAGTGGATGCCGGGTCCCGACCAGCACCCTTCCGCCACCATGAACGGCGGCACCCGCAAAGGCGCCGAGTCCCGCATGCTCCAGGAGTGGCACTACTACTTCGAGAACACGCTGCGCTGGCGGAACCTGCGCAAGATCACCGTCGCACAAGTACAGGGAACCGTCTACGCGGCGGGTCTCATGCTCATGTGGGCGTGCGACCTGATCGTGGCCGCCGACAACGTCTACTTCGCCGACGTGGTCGGGACACGGCTCGGGATGTGCGGCGTCGAGTACTTCGGGCACCCGTGGGAGTTCGGGCCGCGCCGGACGAAGGAGCTGATGCTGACCGGGGACGCGATCGACGTGCACGAGGCACACCGGCTCGGGATGGTCTCCAAGGTCTTTCCGGTCGACGACCTCTCCGAGCGCACCCTCGAGTACGCGCGGCGCATCGCGCAGCTGCCCACCATGACCGCCTTGTTGATCAAGGAAGCGGTCAACCAGACCGTCGACAACATGGGCTTCTACAACTCGCTGCAGTCCTGCTTCACGCTCCATCAGCTGAACCACTCTCACTGGGCGGAGATCCACGAGAGCAAGTACCCCGTCGCCGAGGTCGACGACGGCATACCGAGCTGGCGCGAGGCACCGCCGGTGCGGCTGTCGGTCGAGGACGCGGTGGAGGGGCCGGTTCCCGCGAAGTGAGCTGACCGGCAACGGGCATCTCTCTGTGAGACTTCGAGCCACCTACCACCAGCCTGGCGCCGCGCGCTACCGGCAGCCGGGCGGCGCCTGGGACGGGCCCCTCCTCGACGAGTCGCTCTCCCCGTCGCTACCGCCCCGGCGTCCGGCGCTGGTCGACGCCGGGGTGGCTCTCGACGCGGGGGAGCTCGAGCGACGCATCGCCGCTGCCGCTGGAGGATTGCGCGCGAGAGGAGTACGGCGCGGTTCGATCGTGACCTGGCAGCTGCCCAACTGGTGGGAGTCCATCGTCCTCTACCGCGCGTGCTGGCGGTGCGGCGCGGTGGCGGCACCGATCCACCACCAGGTCGGGGCCGCGGAAGTCGAGCGCATGCTCGCCGATCTCGAACCGATGGTTGCCTTCGGCACGCCCGGGCTGCCCCTCGAGGGGCTCACCGAAGTGGTGGGGGTCCGCGGGGGTGGGGACGGCTTCGACGAGCTCCTTTCGGAGACGCCGCTCCGAGAGGGAGCAGCCCGTGGCTCGGACCTCGCGGCCGTGCTCTTCACCTCGGGCTCGACCGGTCACCCGAAGGGTGTGCTCCACACCCATCGCGGCCTGGCCTACAAGGCTCGGAGCATGGTGCGTGCCCATGGGCTGACCACCGACGACGTCGCACTGATGCCCTCGCCCCTCGCCCACGTGTCGGGATTGCTCAACTCGGTCCTCGTCCCCGGCGCCGCGGGGATGAAGGTCGTGCTCATGGAGAAGTGGGACCCGCAGCGGGGCGTGGCATTGGCGGGGGAGCACGGTGTGAGCTTCATGATCGGTCCGCCCACCTTGTTCCTCGGGATGATGGAGGTTCCCGGGTACGAGTCCCGTGTCGAGCGGTTGCGGATCGTGTCCTGCGGTTCGACCGGGGTGACCCCGGAGTTCGTCGACATGGCGAGGAAGGGACTCGGCGCGCTGGTCAAGCGGACCTACGGGTCGACCGAGGCTCCGACGGTGACCACCAGCGCCTGGGAGGACCCACCGGAGCGCGCGAGGGACACCGACGGGCACTCCGTCGGGGACGCCGAGATCAAGGTGGTCGATCCCACCGGTCGGAGAGTGCGGCCCGGCCGCCGCGGCGAGGTGTTGGTGCGTGGACCCGAGCTGTTCGTCGGCTACGCCGAGGAGTCGGACACCGAGGCGGCGGTCCGCCGGGGCTGGTTCGCGACCGGCGACCTCGGCACGATCGACGACGAGGGGTGGCTGACCATCGTCGGGCGTCTGAAGGAGATGATCATCCGCGGCGGCGAGAACATCGCATCCGCGGAAGTCGAACGCCTGCTCGAACAGCACCCCGACATCCGCCAGGCGGTGGTGGTGGGCTGTCCGGACCGCCGCCTCGGCGAGCGGGTGGCCGCGTTCGTGGTCGGCGGGGCCGACGTCGACGTCGAGGAGTGCGGACGGTGGTTCGCGTCGCTCGGTGTCGCCAGGTTCAAGACTCCCGAGGTCGTGGTCCATGTCGACGAGTTGCCGTTGCTCGGGGTCGGAAAGCCCGACCGCTCGCTCCTCCGCGAGCGAGCCGCCGAGCTGGCGAACGCCTGAGGAGGAGAGATGGGATCGGGGATTGTTTCGTGGGGCGTCTACCTCCCCTACTGGCGTCTCGAGCGAGGCCGTATCGCGGAGGCGACCCGATCGGCCGCCGGACGGGGTCGGAGAGCGGTCGCCTCCTACGACGAGGACACCACGTCGATGGGGGTGGAGGCCGCCCGTCGCGCGCTCGCGGTGCCGGGGGTGCCCGATCCGACGAGCCTCTACTTCTCGACACCGGCTCCGGCCTACCTCGACAAGACCAACGCGGCCACCATCCACGCGGCCATCGGTCTGCCCATGGACCGCGGCGCCTACGACCTCGGCGGTTCCCTACGCTCGGGCTGGGCCGCGGCGTCGCTCGCGGCTGCCGCCGGCGCGCAGGCCCCGACGATGGCCATCCTCTCGGACCTGCGGACCGGTCTGCCGGGCAGTTCCGACGAAAGCCAGGGGGGCGACGGCGCGGTCGCGTTCGTCTTCGCGCCCGAGGGAGGCGTGGCGGAGGTTCTCGGGCGCGCCTCGGCGACCGACGAATTCCTCGATCGCTGGCGAGTGCCCGGCGAGACGGCGTCACGCCAGTGGGAGGACCGCTTCGGCGAAGAGGCCTACCTTCCCCTCGTGCGTGACGCGTTCGCCCGCGCACTGACCGAGGCGGGCGTCGCGACCGGCGACGTCGACTACCTGGTGGTCGCAGGCCTCCATGCACGTGCCGTCGCCACGCTCAAGCGCACCCTCGGGGTCGACACCGAACGGGTCGTCGCGGACCACGCCGAGTTGGTCGGCAACCTCGGGGCGGCGGCTGCCGCACTCGGTCTGGCCGACGTCCTCGAGCGCGCGACGCCGGGTCAGGTGGTGGTGCTGGTGTCGGTCGCCGATGGCGCCGACGTGCTCGTCCTGCGCACCACCGACGCACTTCCCGCCGTGCAGGCCGCGCGTCGCGATGCAGCGCTCACCCCGGTCGCAGCACTGGTCGAAGGAGGCCGGAGCGACCTCCCGTACGTGACCTTTCTCATGTGGCGGGGCATCCTTCGTCGCGAGCCTCCCCGCCGACCCGATCCCGAGCGGCCCGACGCGCCCGCGATGTGGCGTTCCGAGGGGTGGAAGTTCGCCTTCAGCGCCAGCCGTTGCGAGGTGTGCGGCTTCCGCCACCTGCCGCCCACCCGGGTCTGCCTCTCCTGCCACTCGGTCGATCAGATGGAGCCCGAGCGGATGGCCGATCTGCGAGGGACGGTGGCGACCTACACGGTCGACCGGCTCGCCTTCAGCCTGTCGCCCCCTATCGTGGGAGCGGTCATCGATTTCGACGGCGGTGGCCGATACCGAGGTGAGATGACCGATGTGGATCCCGATGCGGTTGCCGTGGGCACCAGGGTCGAGATGACCTTCCGACGCCTCTACAGTGCCGAAGGTGTACACAATTATTTCTGGAAGGCCCGGCCGGTGACCGACGAAGGCACCGCCGGGGCTGAACCGAGCACCGTGGCCGGCGTAGCGACTGCGCCCGCCGAAGGAGGTCGCTGACATGGGCAGCACCGGCATCCGTGACCGGGTGGCGATCGTCGGGATGGGCTGCACGCCGTTCGGCGAGCTCTGGGACAAGGGGACCGGCGATCTGCTGACCGACGCGGCGTTCGACGCGGTCAACTCCGCCGGCGTTCCCTTCGACGAGATCGACGCGTTCTGGTTGGGCACGATGAGCTCCGGTCGATCAGGCCTCACCCTCTCGCAGCCGCTGAAGATCGGGTACAAGCCGGTCTCGCGGGTCGAGAATTTCTGCGCAACCGGCTCGGAGGCGTTCCGGAACGCCTGCTACGCGGTTGCGTCCGGCGCCTACGACCTGGCGATGGCGATCGGCGTGGAGAAGTTGAAGGACTCGGGTTATTCGGGCCTCACCGGGGTCCGCCTGGTCGGGGACGGGACGAACGCGGCACTGAGCTCGCCGGCCGCCTTCTCCTTCCTCGTGCCCGCCTACTGCCACAAGTACGGGGTGGACCCCGAAGAGATGGGTCAGGTGCTCAACCGGATCGCCTGGAAGAACCACCGCAACGGCGCGGTCAACCCGAGGGCGCAGTTCCAAAAGGAAGTCTCCCTCGAGAAGATCGCCGCGTCGCCGCGGGTCGCCGGTCAACTCGGCGTCTTCGACTGCAGCGGGGTGAGCGACGGCTCGGCGGCAGCCGTGCTCTGTCGCGCCGAGGACGCTCACCGCTACACCGACTCGCCGCTCTACGTGAAGGGGCTGGCGATGGTTGCCGGGCCCGCCGCCGGTGCCATCGACCCGGACTACGACTACACCTCCTTCGAGGAGGTGATCCGTTCCGCCGATGACGCCTACGCGCAGGCAGGGATCACCGACCCGCGTGCGCAGCTCGCGATGGCCGAGGTGCATGACTGCTTCACCCCGACCGAGCTGGTCCTCATGGAGGATCTCGGTTTCGCCGAGCGCGGCTCCGCCTGGAAAGAGGTGATGGCCGGGACCTTCGACCGCGACGGCGAGCTCCCGGTCAATCCCGACGGTGGCCTGAAGAGCTTCGGCCACCCGATCGGTGCCACCGGGCTTCGCATGCTCTACGAGTGCTGGCTCCAGCTCCGCCGCGAGGCGCCACCCGAACGCCAGATCGCGTCGGTGGTGGAGGGCGGCCGAACACTCGGGCTCACCCACAATCTCGGCGGTGCTCCCGGAGAATGCGTGAGCTTCGTCGGCGTGGTGGGGACCGAGCCGTCAGAGTGAGCCTGTCGGGCGTGGGGGGGACGACCTTGAACGACGACGGGTGCGATCCCTCGGCGGAGAGCGAGGACCAGACCGCTTTGCGGTTGCTCGCCCGCGACGTGGCCGCCCGGGAGGTGGCACCGAGGGCGGGGGAGCACGACGAGACCGGGGAGGTCCCCCGCGACGCCATCGCGGCGCTCGCGGCGGCGGACCTCTTCGGGGTGACCATCGACGAGAAGTGGGGTGGACTCGGCTTCGGTGACACCGAGGCCGCGATCGTTCTCGAGGAGATCGCCCGCCACGACGTGTCCGCGGCGATCTGCTGCCAACTGGCGTTCAACGGGCCGCCACGCGGGATCGAGCACCTCGGTCCACCCGCGATGAAGGACCGGTGGCTTCCGGAGGTGGCCCGAGGCGAAGCGATCATCAGCATCGGGATCACCGAGCCCGACGCCGGTTCCGCGGTCCAGAACATGCGCTCCGCGCTGGTCGAGGACGGTCGGTCCGGCTGGCGCCTCAACGGGTACAAGAACTACTCGACCCTCGGACATGCCGCTGCCGCCGTGCTGGTCTGGTGCCGGTGGCCGGGAGGAGACGGTGCGAAGGGAATCGGCGCGGTGATCGTGCCGACCGACCGCGAAGGCGTCGTGCTGACCGGCCGCCATCGGGGAATGGGCATCCACGCCGCCACCGAGTCGGAATTCGCGTTCGACGGGGTTCCGATCACCGAGGACGACGTGCTGTTGGCGGGGGAACCGACTTCGAACGATCCGTTCAAGGTGCTGCTGTCCCACCTGAACCACGAGCGGTGCGGGAACGCCGCGATGTGCATCGGTGCGGCGCAGGGCGCACTCGAGCGATCGACCGTGTACATGAACGAGCGGGTGGTCGGGGGCCGGCCCATCGCCGACTTGCAGGGACTGCAGTGGAAGCTCGCCGACATGGCGGTGGCGCTCGAAGGGGCTCGGCTCTTGCTCGGTCGTGCGGTCCGAATGGCCGGTCCCGGCGGCACCCCACCCGCCCTCGAGACCGCGATGGCGAAGACCGCGGCGAATCTGGCGGCCAAGTTCGTCTGCGACGAGGCGATCCAGATCCACGGTGGGTACGGCTACAGCCGCGAGTACCCGCTCGAGCGCGCCTACCGCGACATCCGAGGTTTGTGCATCGGGGCTGGGACGATCGAGGCGCAGCGCAACTACATCGGCTCCTCGATCGCCGCCGGCCGCACCACGTCCTCGCCGGGCTGGGTCGCGCCGACGCTGTAGGGCTACGGGCGCAATCTTCTCACCAAGTCTCCCCGGCCGGCCGAGTCGGCAAGTAGAGGTTCTCCCGCACCGAGGCAACTCGACGATTCAAGTTGCTCGAAGGTGTTGCCGATAAGGAACGGCCGGGTTCAAGGGGGGACACATCATGAGCACACTCCCAGATCGGAGAGTTCGGCACCGCCGCAAGATCGACCGGGAAGCAGCCCGACTGTTGGCGATCCGATCGATCATCAGTGCCGCACAAGGTGAAGAGGACCGCGAGATAGTGACCGAGGCCTTGCTCGTCCTTGGCGCGTCCGAACCCGAAATCGTCGCTGCGACACTGGGAGACCCTCACCCTCCAGGCCAACAGGGCATCTAGAAGGCAGGGATATGCGGAGACTGCCCCGGGCCTTTGCCTGCAGCGGGATCGCGGTCATGGCGATCCTGGGCATTTGGCGCAACCGGCGTCTGCAAACGGTTCGCCCCGGAAGAGCCAGCTGCGGACGGTGCCGCTCGGCAGCCCGGCGCCCAGAGGTACCACGCTCCCGGGAACCGACTGTCCGATGTTCCCGGCCGACAACGTGTGGAACACCAACATCTCGGGCTTGCCGGTCGACCCGAACAGTGCGACCTGGCTTGCCAGCATGGACAGTTCGACCACGTTCCTGCATCCGGACTTCGGACCCTCCGGCGACCCTTCCACGCCCTATGGAATTCCCTATCAGGTCGTGTCGCCCACGCAGCCGACCGTCGACATCTCATTCCAGTACAGCGGCGAGAGTGATCCAGGCCCGTATCCCTTCAGTGCATCGACGCCGATCGAAGGGGGCTCGGGATCGACCGGCGACCGCCACGCGATCATGGTCAATCCGAGCACCTGCAAGCTCTACGAGCTATGGGACGCGTCTTACAGCTCCTCGGGCTCGACGGCCGGATCGGGTGCTATCTGGAACCTCAACTCCAACGGGTTACGCCCTGCCGGGTGGACATCCGCCGACGCAGCCGGTCTGCCGATTCTGCCCGGGCTGGTCAACTACGACGAGGCGAGCTCGGGCGTGATGGACCACGCCATTCGCTTCACCGCTCAATGCACTCAGCAGAGCTACCTCTGGCCGGCCCGCCACCAGGCCGGTCAGGCCGACTCGAGCTGTCCGCCGATGGGGGCTCGATTCCGGCTCGATCCGAGTTTCTCGCTTCCGGCTTCGAGCTGCGATGCCCTGTGCCAGACGGTTCTGACCACGATGAAGACCTACGGATTGATCCTCGCCGACAACGGAAGCAACTGGTTCTTTCAAGGCGTCGCCGACACTCGATGGACGTACAGCGATGTCGATCAGTTGAAGCAGATCCCCGCCAGTGCATTCCAGGCCGTCGATGAGTCGTGTCTGATGGTCAGTCCGAACTCGGGCCAAGCGCTACAGCCTGGGTCGAGTGCTTACGCCGCGGGCTGTCACGTTCCGGAAAGCGTTCAACCGCAAGGTTACGACCTGGTCGGTTCGGACGGTGGAGTGTTCGTCTTCCCCACTGGACAGCCATCGGGTTACTACGGATCGCTCCCCGGCTTGGGCGTCGACGTGCACAACATCGTCGGCATCGTGCCAACCGACAACTTCACCGGTTACGACCTGGTCGGATCGGACGGTGGAGTGTTCGTCTTTCCCACTGGGCGGCCAACGGGCTTCTACGGATCGCTCCCCGGCCTGGGCGTCGACGTGGACAACATCGTCGGTATCGTCCCGACCGATAACTTCACCGGCTACGACCTGGTCGGGTCCGATGGTGGAGTCTTCGTCTTTCCGACCGGGCGGTCCACCGGCTTCTACGGCTCGTTGCCGGGTCTCGGGCTCAAGGTCGACGACATCGTCGGTCTCGTCGCCGGTCCCGGAGGTGGTGGCTACTTTCTCGTCGGCCGAGACGGTGGCGTGTTCACCTTCGGGAACGCGCCTTTCCTCGGCTCCTTGCCGGGGATCGGTGTCCATGTCGATGACATCGTGGGCATCTCATCCACCGCTGACGGACGTGGGTACTACGTCGTTGGATCGGACGGGAGCGTCTATGCGTTCGGAGACGCTCATTCGTACGGATCTCTGCCGGCACTCGGTGTCTCGCTCTCCGACATCGTCAGCGTCGTGCCCACTCAGGACGGTAAGGGCTACTGGCTGGTTGGTTCCGACGGAGGCATCTTCGCCTTTGGGGATGCGGCGAATCTGGGCTCACTTCCGGGGATCGGGGCGAAAGTGAACGACGTGGTCGGGGGCGTTCCGACGGGTTGACGGAAAAGGCGGCGCACCTGGACTGTGTAGGTGTGCCCGTTCAGGGTGTGGACGGAGGCCTCGTCTGACCCAGGTTCGTCCAGTCCACGGAACCGTCGGGATCGACGTCGTTCGAATAGAGGCTCTGAACCTGCTGGACCAGATCACCCACTTCGGACTCCGCCGTGAGATGCGGCTCCAGCAGCGTCAGACGAGCATCGATCACCGACAGGTAGAAGGTGAGCTCGTCCTGCCGGAGGAGATCTGCACGGCAGTCCATGAGCTCGCGGTCGAAGTAGCCGCGCAGGTAGAGAAGGTCCTGAGCCCATTGGTCGTAAGAGAGGATCAACGTCCGGCCGCCACCTGCTCCGCCATGACCTGGACCTTATCAATCGATTGCAACCGACGATTGCAACTTGTCGTCTCGCTGCCGGATTGCGAGAGAGTGAGCGAAACGTGTCGAGCCCCTCACTCATCCGCCGTAGTGAGGGGCTCGACACGTTTCACCTGAGGTTCCCGTCCAACTGGAATGACACAATAGTCTGACATGGCCTTCTCGGTCATCTGACAAGGTATGGTGGCTCTCAACAGGGATTCCTTGGAAGGTGGCATGGCGAGACCTGAGAACGACGGGAAACTCAGCCTCGCGATGGAGAAACGGCACCTCACCGAGGACCGCATCCTCCGAGCCACCATGAAGGCGATGGCCGCGGGCGGCTTCTCGGTCACCGTCGACGACATCGCGGCCGTTGCCGGCGTCAGCTCGCGGACGATCTACCGCTATTTCGATACGCACGATCAGCTGATCGCGGCAGGGATGCGCGGGATGCTGAAGGCATGTGAGAACCCGATCCCGGGCTTGCCGTCGGTGGACGAGGACCTGGACGGATGGATCGACCGCATCGCGCTTGCCTCCGCCGAACGAAACGTGTCGATTTTCGGAGCAGCATTCTGGGACTTCGCCCGACCCGCTCCGTCGGATTCGGGGGAGATCGGGGACGCCAGAGCGCTTCGCCGGCCAACCCGCATCCAGTGGATGACCGGCATTGCCGGCATGGCGTGGACCGCCGCTGGCGGAGAGGGTGAGCCCCCTCCGTCTCTGGTGACGACCTTTTCGTTGGCGCTTTCGGCCTTCACCTGTCACGCGTTGGCGGCCGACTTCGACTTTGGCCCCGAGGAGACCGCTCGTTTCATGGCCTTGATGATCAAGGAGCGTCTGAGCGCGGCTCTCCATGCTCAACGTCTGTCGATGGAGTCGGCGTAGACCCTCGCTCCGTGGAGCTATCCCGTGAAGTCGGGTAAGTCGAGCACTCGTTTCCGCAACCGGTCGAGCAGGGCGTTGTTCAACGTGGGCAACGGCCGCGCGCGCTCAGCGGGCCACGATGGTGACGGCGGCGATGCCGGGGGCCCCATAGACCTGGGCGTAGCCGACGCGAGGATCGCCTTGGACCTGGCGGTCGCCAGCCTGACCGCGGAGCTGGAGCACGAGCTCGTGGACCTGGCGGAGGCCGGAAGCGCCGATCGGCTCACCGTTGGCGATGAGGCCGCCATCGGTGTTGACCGGCATGGAGCCGGTGATCTCGGTGGCGCCCGTGGCGAGAAGCTTCTCCTGCTCGCCGTCGGCGCAGAAGCCGTTCTCGGCCATGTGGATGACCTCGGCGCCGGCATCGGTGTCCTGGAGTTGGATCACGTCGACATCCTCGGGCCCGATCCCTGCTGTTTCGTAGGCCGCGCGGGACGCGTACACGGTGGGAGCGACATCTTCCTCTACGGGTGACCATGTGGTGTTGACTTCGTAGGCGCCATAGTTGCGTGTGCGGATGGCGGTCGCCTTCACGTACACCGGCGTGTCGGTGTATCGGTGAGCGATGTCGGCGCGACAGAGCACGACCGCCGCGGCTCCCTCGTCGGGAGCACAGAACATGTACCCGGTGAGCGGGTAGTTGAGCATCGGTGAACTGAGGATCTCTTCCTCGCTGATCGGCTTGCGGCGGAAGGCCTTCGGGTTGAGAGCGCCGTTGCGGTAGTTCTTCGCCGCCACTTTGGCCAACGTCTCGGAGGAGACACCGTGGTCGTGCATGTACTTGTTGATCTTCATGCCGAAGAACTTGGTGGTGACGTATTGCCCGTTGTCGCCATACCAAGCGGGCACGTTGGTGAGCATCGGGTTGCCCTTGAACGAGCCCCGAGGATGCTTGTCGGTGCCTACCGCCATGACGATGTCGTTGGTGCCGGAAAGGATGGCGTTCGCGGCCTGCTGGATGGTGGCGGCGCCAGTTGCACACGCGCTGAACACGTTGATGAAAGGGATGCCGGTGAGGCCGATCAGACCGGTGAGGGGGTCGGTCCATACCTCCCAGCTCCCGCCGAAGGCGCACTGGACGTCACTCCACGGCACGCCAGCGTCGGTCAAGGCCAGCTCCACCGCATCGGCGCCCATCTCGAACGCCGACTTGTCGCCATGGCGGCCGAACGGGTGGAGGCCGACTCCGATGATTGCGACTTCGTCCATTTAGCGCTCCTTCTTGCTTTGGACCCCGATCGGCGCAAAGGCAAAGGTGATGATCTCGTTGCCGTCGGCGTCCTCGTAGTACGGGACGATCCGCAGCTCGACCTCCATGCCGAAATCGAGCTTTTCGGGGTCGCTTTCGGTGAGTCGCGATTCGACCCGCACGACGTCGTCGAGCTGCACCAGGCCTACCCCATAGGGCTCGAAGGACGCCCCCGTCGGATCGCCTTTGTAGTCGAAGCTCGGCGGGAACCCCTGGGTCGTCCAGGAAACAAGGGTGCCCCGGCGTGGCAGAGGCAATTCGCTCATGTCCGGACCGCTACAGCGGGGACACCGGGACTGCGCCGGGAAGGTGACCGCGCCGCAGCTCCCACACCGGCTGCCGATCAGCTGAGGGTCGTCCGCCGGCCAAGTGAACACCTCTGCGATCGGTTGCTGCATCAACGCTCCTCTGCGATCGAGATTCACTGGGATCACGCTAGTCGGCGGAGGTACCAGCATCCACAGACCTCGAGAGATCGGGACATGCGCTCAAGTGACGCGAGTCGGTATGCGTCCTGATCTCGTTCAGTTGGCCGCGGACAGCTGGCACTCCTCGGGCATTCCGTTTAACCTGCGTTGGCCCCGATCAGCGGCTGCGAGACGTAAAATCTGTTTCCGTCGAGATCGCGGATCAGGAACGAGCTGAACTGGGGGGAGTCGGCCATCTCGCTGCACCGAACGCCACGGCGAAGTAGCTCGGCGCGTACCTCGCTTGCGTCACGCCGTACGACGAGATTGATCGTCGTGTTCTCCGAAGCGGGCACGGTCGGCTCGAGAGCCTCTTCGATCGGTTCCAATACCACCAGCGACTTACCCAGCCGATACGCGGCATGCGGATGGACATCATCCCCGAGGCTGACTGGATTGAGTCCGAGCGCGGTCTGATACCAACGAATCGCGGCGTCCAGATCGGCGACGTACAGGGACGTGACTGCTGCGTCGACAGTGCCTAGTGGGCTTTGAATGTCCATATAGATCGAGCCTTTTGAAAAGGAGTGGTTTGAAACGGATTGGTCTGAATCGGAGTAGTTCCGAGACCGTCGGGGTTGGAAGGGACGGTAATCTGGGCAACCGCTATCGCCGCTGCGTTTGCGATGCCGCTCATGAATTGGACCGCCTTTCAGAGGACTCCTTGCGTCGGGCGGCGACATTAGATGGGGACGCCCTTCATCACGGGGATCCACACCGTTCCTCTGTGAACGCAACCGATGTTGAACGCGACTAGGAAGGCGAGCGACCACCGGGCTCCCAGTTGGAGTAGAACCGCCGGAACCAACGGCGGTACTGGGCGACGGGGCCGTCGACACGCGTCAGCGGCGGCCGATCGCGGTAGATCTTGTTCTCCCAGATGGGAACGTCTTGGGTGAACTGCAGGTTCGTGACTCGATCGTTGAGTTCCGCTACGGACGTGGTAAGGGTTTCGTCCGCGAGGGCCTTCATGGAGAATTGGATGATGATCTCGGTCGTCTCGTCGTCTACTGGGGTTTGGGTGATGTAGGTGAGCATCTCGAGTGGTCCTTCTCGCACCTCCACGGCGACGATCCCGGGTCCGCAGGTCGTCGTGACTCGCGTGGACCTCGTAGCCTTCGTCGGCTACGGCCGTCACCTTGATGTTCTGGTCGACAACCATCCTCGGACCCTCGAAGGAGACCGTCGAACCGATCGATCGTCGGGAGGCGCCATGTCGTGCACGGTCAAGAAGTGAGACCGGTCGATGATGTTCTCGGTGAGGTCCTGGAGGCCGATGCGGACCCGGTAGGCGTTCACCCGCCACGGCGTCCACTCTGCGCCGTCATCTCGATACAAGGTCACCTCGTACTCAGGGCCCTTGCCGCCGGCGTGGGACCAGACGAAGACCCTGCCGTTGCGCTCTCGGACATCCCACGTGCCGGCCGACACCCGCGGCGGCTGGCCGTCGAGACGTGGGACCTCCACGAGCTGGCCCTCGCCGTTGAAGCGCCACCCGTGGAATGGGCAGATGATGCCGTCGTCGCAGACCCGACCACCGAAGCCCGAGATGGGCGCCCAGATGTGGGCAGTGGGCGTCGAAGACCCGCGACCACGCCGTCTCGCCCCGGAAGACGACGAGCTCGCGATCGAAGTAGTGCAGGGTCGGCTTCGACATCGACCGTCGATGTCCTCCGAGGCCCCGATGCTGAACCAGCCATCGGGGACGGCAGGAAACGGATAACGATTCCCCACGGCGCTGTCCCTACTCGGTTCCGAACCTGCCGGCGAAGGTCCGCAGGGGGAGGTCGGCACTCGTGATGCATCCCGGCTGGGGCCTCCACCACCGCTGCGGATGGCGTTGAGTGCGGGCATGCCGGTCACCGTCATCCCCACCGACGCGAACGCCTCGGCGGAGGAGAAGTCCGTCCCGGGTTTCGGGAAAGATCATGTGCTTGCTGTAGATGCAGGGATCGCCTTCGATCTTGGTGATGTAGCAGGCCTGGATGTCCCAGTGGGGATCGGTGTTCGGGGTCATCTGCCACTCGAGGTGCATCTCGATCTTGGGCGACCCGTCGACGGTACCCGATGTACTTGAGGTAGCAGCCGCCGAGGGAGCCCTTCGGCAACTGGTACCAGCCGAGGTCGACGTCCTTGGTGCAGGCACCGAGCTCGTACTCGAACCGGACGTCGTGATCGAGTTCGAGTACGGAAGCAATCGGCCATCAGTCGCACGGCGTCTTCGAAGACCCGTGTGTACTTCTCGAGCATGGATGGCACCGCGGGATCGTCGACCGGAGAGGCCGAAGCCAACCTCCTTCCAGGTGTCCGCCGAATGATGGCAGGAAACGTCGACCGACTCCGTGCACAGGACGTGCTCGATCTCCGTCACATCGGTCGAGTGGACGATCGGTGAGGATCTGGGCCAACCCAGGGTTCATGCCGGTCCCATAGAAGGTGGAGTTGCCACGACGGCAGGCCGCCTCGAGGACCTCGGACTCCGTCCGCCCCGACGGGTGGTGATGGTTGGCGCTCGCGATGGTGGCCCGGTGATCCAATCCGCGGTCGTCACGACGTTGATGCCGGATTCGAGCACGCGCTCGTAGAGGTCGACATCCGGGAACACCCCGTGGAACGTGAGGCAGTCGGGGTCGGCGGCGAGGATCTCGTCGATCGTGCCGGTGGCCGTCACACCGATGGAATCGAGTCCCGACGATCTCGCCGGCATCCCGTGCCGACCTTGTCGGGTGAGTAACAGTGCAGCCCGACCAGTTCGAGGTCGGGGTGGCTCTGGATCCGCTTGATCATCTGGGATCCGACGTTGCCGGTTGCGACCTGGAAGACCGTGACTATCTGATTGTGGTCACCGCTGCGTGAGCTCATCAAGTCGTACTCCCACTCTGTCCGTCGACAATTCCGTATATCGGACCGAAGGACTTAGTTCGGCCAATGGTTGCTCACTGGATTCTGTCAGAGAGTGCGCTGTGTTTGATCGGCGGGAGGAGGGTCGGCAATTGGAGCTCGCCAAGACCCGCCTTTTATGCGGTGATCGTCACCTGGGTGACAGTTTCGACAGGTCGCGCACTTCGTCGAGGGTGGTCGCTCGCTGGCTGCCGGTGCTGACGTATCTGTAATCGCTAGTCTGCGCTCGTGCCGCGGCCATGGAGATCGCTCAGAATCAACGCGGGTAGGAATCCAGCGGTCAGACGAGGAAGGGCAAAGCGCCGGCGATCGTCGTGGCCATCTGACTGGTCTCGTCGATGTCGAGCGTGGCTACCGATCGCCTTACTCGTTTGCTCGATGTTCACCGCCGGCACCCTTGTGGGAAGGGGCGTTGCCACGGCCTCTCCGGCTGCTACCCGCATCTCCTGGACGACGTGTCCGACGGCTATGGGATATCTCTGCGGAACGCTTCGAGTGCCGATCGATCATCGGTCCCCGTCCCGAGGATCGGTCCTCTTGCCGTCATTGAGCACACGGTGCCTCACAGTAAAGGCGTGATTGTCTTTAATCCGGGGGGACCCGGTGAGAGTGGTGTCCTCATACTGCCGGTGTTGGCGTCGTTCGTGCCAGAGTCGGTACGGAGCAGCTTCACTCTCGTGAGCTTCGACGAACGGGGAACCGGGTCGAGTGAGCCGCTTCTCTGCGGCGCATCTCCGCAGCAAGCAAGTAGTGCGATCGCAGGCACGAAAACTGCCGCCAGACCTTCGGGGGATTGGACCGATCGTGTCGTTCCGACAATCCGAGATTGTTTCCCACGGTCGACACCACGACTTCCACGCGCGATATGAACAGTCTCCGCTTGGCCCTCGGAGTCGATCGGATCAATTACTACGGCCTGTCGTACGGTACGGTCCTCGGGTCGGTGTACCGGCAGCTCTACCCGAATCATGTCCGTTCACTGGTTCTCGATGGAGCGGTGGACGCCAATCTGAAGCTCGCCACAGACGCCACACTGGAAGCGCCAGCCATCCAGAACGCGCTCGAGCATGTCTTGAACAGTTGCTCAACCGTGCCGGACTGCACACTCGGACCTCATGCGCTCAGCTTCTACGAGCAACTTTCGGCGCGGCTCACACAAAACCCATTGCCGGCACCAGGTGACGGCGACGATGTGCCGGTCACCGCAGGTGACTTGATGACAGCCACCTTGCTCTACCTCTCCGCGCCCTCACTTACCCCTGGGTACTTCTCCGCGCTCTCCGCGGCGGCCGCTGGTGACGGCGCACCCCTACGCTCGGTCGCCCTCGGTCTCGAAACGGATCTGAATGGCGATTCGCTCGTCGGTCCCCTCTGGACCATCACCTGCAACGACGTCGCAGTCCACCCGAATGCAACCGCTACCGCCTCTCTTGCTCAGAAGCTTGCGTCTCGTTTTCCCCTTGGCGGGGCGGAAGCGGTGGCCAACAATCTCATCGGCTGTCCCGGGTGGACCGACTCGACCGGAAGCGTGAGGCACCTTGGAGCAATCGGGAGCAACCCGCCGCTCGTGATCGGCAACACCGGCGACCCCAACACTCCCTACGCCGCGGCGCACCTCCTGGCGGTGACAATTGGTGGACGTCTGGTCACCTACGTGGGCTATGGGCACAGTTGGCTGCTAAACGGATCCTCGAACACATGCATGCAGAACGTCGTGAGCAACTATTTCACCCGAGAGGTGTTACCGCCTCGGGGCACGCGTTGTCGTCCCTGACGGGACTGGTGATGGCGACTATCCGATAGGACCCATCAAATACCGGGTCCGGAAGAGAGCCCGTTTATCGCCGTTCTTCGCGGCGTGCCACTCGGCGACGATGGCGGCGAAGTACTCCGAATCCAAACCACACCAGAGCGCCGAACACTGCGACCACGATCGTGTAAAGCCATAGTGGCCAGGTGAAGTGAACGAAGAGAAACTGGAAGCGGATGTCTTCGGTGTTCTGGACCATGAATATCAGTAGGACCGCAAGGCCACCACCTAAGGCGATCGTTCGGCCGCTTGGCCCCGAGCGGGGCTGAGCTGCTTGCCCATCGGACTGCTGCATGTTTTCCCTCCCGACGGTTTTCACGCAGCCTGCCGAGCGCCCGCTCTGGCTGCGTTCGCTCTTAATCGTACGCCAAGGTCGTCCACGCGCAGAGAATGTGGCCCAAAGTCCTGTCCCACAATGTCGGTCAGCCGACGAGAAAGCGGCTCCGAGATTGGCGCAACGTATGCAGTAGCAGCCGGGAGGGAGGGACAGTTCCGTGACCGCCCACTTTCTGCCCGTCGCGGTGTCTTAACTGAAAGCTGCGTCTTTGGGCGAGGTGGCAAGTGCGAGAGTGGTCACAGTGAACGACCCTGTCAAGGTGATGGTCGTGGTGCAGGTGGAAGCACCACCTCAGGAGGTGTATCGGTACTGGACCGAGCCGGACCTCTACGAGCAGTGGATGGGTCGTAACGTTCGGCTCGATCCCACGCCCGGCGGGGAGTACTTCGTAGAGATGAACGACGGGTTCGCCGCGTCTGGAAGATTCGCCGTGCTCGATCCCGGCCGACGAGTGGAATTCTCCTGGGGATGGGCTCCCGGCGCCGGGAAGGCAGTGTTGACTGGACAGCAACCCGACGACCTCCTGCCTCCGGGGTCCACGAGGGTGGTCGTCACACTCGAGCCCACCGACGCGGGGACGACCCTCCGCCTTGATCACCTGGATCTCGCGGACCAGACCCTTCGCGACAATCATCTTCTCGCCTGGGAGACCTATCTTGATCGGCTCGTTATCGTCGCTACGGGCGGCGATGCTGGTCCGGACCCCCATTCGTGACCGTTTCACGTGGCCCGTGAAGGGAGGTCCTATCGCTCACGACGGAACAGAGGTCTCCGCGACTGCCTAGACTCGTTCGAGCGTGCGGAGCATGTCACGCCGGTTGCGACGCTCCCGCAGGAAACCACCCAGAGGATGCCAGACCTTGGTGAAGAGATTGTCGCCGAGGTCGAAGGACTCGGTGACATCGGTTCCTCCGTCGCCGGTGGCGCGAAACTCGTATCGCCAGGTGTTCACCGGGCGTTCGCGCATGATGACTGCGAACTCGAAGACCTCGCCGGGTACGCACTCGGTGACCTTGCATGTGGTCCAGTAGAGGACCGGCCAGTTCTCGTTCCGCCTGACGTGACCCCGGTAGCGCGCTCCGACCGTCGGGCCGGTGGAGCCGTCGAGCCACTCGGCCTCGATGACCTCGGGGCTGTAGTCGCCCATCTTTGTGATATCGCTGATAAGGGCCCAGACCTTGTCTGGCGGAGCATTGATGTGGAGACTGACCGCAGCGCGCATGTCAGCAGACCTTAGGGCGTTCTTCGACGGCGTTCAGGACCGCGCGAAATGTCTGTACAGGAGCCCATTGTCGGGCGACTCCGATCGGGGGGACTGCTTCGCTCTACGCCACTCCGAGCGTGGTCAGCGAAACGTCTACCGGGGTTAGTACCCGGTGTTGCCCGTTGTGGTCGTGGTCGACGCCGTCGGAGTCGCCGAACCCGACACCTTCACGACGCTGAACCCGGCCACGCCTTGGCCGGTAACGTGACCCGCCGAGTCTTCGACGAAGGTATAGAGCGGTGACCCGTTGTACGTCACGTCGTACGAGCCATCTGCTTGCTTCGCTGCGCTCAGCGTTCCGGTCACCCCAGTGCCGGTCGGTTTGGTGCTCGCGGGAACCGTAAGAGCCGGCCACGCCGAAGCGCAGCTGCCGGTGCAGCTGCCGCTCAGGGTGTACAGCGGCATCCCATTGCTGTTGGTCAGGATGGCACCGTACGTGGGCACCGTCATTACCTTCACGACCGCAGCCGTTCTGGCAGACCCGGAGGAAGCGGAGCTCGCCGTCGTCGACGAGGCGCTACTGCCGCTTGAGCTACAAGCCGCAGCCAGTACGCCGACGGCACCGAGGCCAGCGAGCCATAGGACCCCCCGTCGGGGTGCGGCCCGCCCGCCTTGAACGTCTCGCACTCGAGTTCCCGTGAGCTGGTCCCATCTCATGGCAATCGGTCTCCCTTTCGCTATCGATGATCGTCGCCCGACGATGTTGCGGCAGTCTTCATGGCTCTTTGTCATGGATGCGTCCGCTGGTCGGGCCGGTCAAGGTTCGTAATCGCCTTCTGAGGCCGTTTCGTTTCGCAGAGGGTTACGAACAACCAGGTCGCACTGTTCACTGTCGGCACGGAAGGTCCCACACTCCCCCCGATTGCCGGGTGGTGGCGACCTTCCTCGGCGCCGCTGGGGGCGATGGCCCAGGGGATACGCCCTTGGGAGGGAGGGGCACCATCCAACAGCTCGACTCCTTGCCGTCTACGTAGCCACCTGCGTTGTATGGCCCAGCCACTAGCCGATCTGAAGGACTGGAAGAAGACCCACACCCAGGATCGATCAGGAGGCACAGTGGCTACGACGTGTACCACCCCGCCACGTCGACCAGCGCGTTCGCCGAGCCGGAGGCGTTGAAGATGTCGAGTGCACCGGTCGAGGACACCTTGGCGATGCAGAGATTGGGCACGGTCTCCCCGGAGACGAAGTTCAGATCCGAGGCGAGTGGCCTGCTGGCCGCGTCAGCCGGGTAGACGGTGAGGAAGCTCGGCGCAGTGGCTCCGGTCGCGGTCACGTTGGCGACGACCGCCGCGGCTTCCGATGGAACCCCACCGTTACCGCTCATCTGGACGTTGAGGGTGCCGCCCGCCGAGAGGGTATGCCCGGCGCAAGGAGTCGTGTTCCCGTTGCTCCTCGTGTCACAGATCCGGGCCGGGGCGAGTGGCTCGAAGTATCCCGAGGTAGTCGAAGAGAAGTAGCCGTCGACGTCGACGATCGCATTGACCGTCCCCGAGGCGTTGTAGATGTCGAGGGCCCCACCGGAAGACAGGGGGATGATCACCCGGTTGGGGACGCTCTCTCCGGCCGAGAAGTTGATATTCGACGCGAGCGGCCGCACCGAGCCGTCCGGGAAGGCGGTCAGGAAGCTCGTCGCGGTGCCCCCGGTGACGGTCACGTTGGCGACCACCGCGCTCGCGCCTGAGGGAACCCCACCCTCACCGGTCACCTGCACGTCGAGCGTTCCTCCCGCCGAGAGGGTCTTTCGGGCGCAGAGAGTCGTGTTCCCGTTGCTCCTTGTGTCACAGATCCGAGAGGGGGTGAGCGAACGGAAGCCCTGTCCGGAGCCAGGTCCGTAGTAACCGTCGACGTCGACGACCACATTGACCGAGCCCGCGGCGTTGTAGAGGTCGATCGCCCCGGTCGAGGAGAGCGGCACGGTCACCAGGTTCGGGACGGTCTCTCCGGCCGAGAAGTTGAGATTGGAGGCGAGCGGCCGGCTCGTCCCGTCCGGATAAGCGGTCAAGAAGGAGGGTGCCGTGGCCCCGGTGACCGTGACGTTGGCGACGACCGCGGTGGCGCCGGCAGGCACCCCGCCGTTGCCGGCCACCTGCACGTCGAGCGTTCCTCCCGCCGAGAGGGTCTTGCCGACACAGGGGGTCGCGTTCCCGTTGCTTCTCGTGTCACAGATCCGAGCCGGGGCAACCGGGAAGTACGGTGCCGGCAGCAGTTCGGTGAGTGGCACCGAGGCTGCGCCGGTGCCGTCCCCGTTGGTCGCGGCGACCGTGAAGGAGTAGGCGTCGCCCGGAGTGAGGCTCGTGAGATTGACATTCGTGGCCGGCGGGGTGCCGGAGACCACGACCGGGGAGAGGGTGGTCGAAGTCGTGGTGTCGGTCGTCGCCACCGAGTAGGAGGTAATTGGGCTCGCCCCCTGGTTGGGAGCCGTCCACGACAGGGCGGCCTGGCCGACCCCGAGGGTGGCAGCGAGTCCCGTCGGCGCTCCTGGCTGGAGGCCTGCGACGGTAAAGGTCGTCGATCCCGTCGCAGCCCCGTCGGAACCGGTCACCTTGTAGACGCCCGGGGTGGACGCCGAACACGCCGCACCCGTGCAGGTTGCACCCGCCGAAGAACCGGATCCGTCGGGAGCGATGGAGAACGTCGTCGCGCTGGTGACGTCCCCGATGGCGAGAGAGAGCGAGTCGACCGCATTGGCGGCGATGTCGACGGCGACCCCCGGTTCCGTTGTCGACGAGCTCGGTGTCAAGGTCAGGCTGGCGGGTATCCGGTCGTAGCCGAGCACGTCCATGTTGGTGATACCGGCCGAGGTGATCGGATACTCACTGCCCGGCGAAGCGACGGCGTCGAAGGAATCCGGCGTTGCAGTGGTGTAGTCCTGGGGGTCATACGGGCTGACCGTGTTGAAATCCACGAGCGGTGTCGTCCCGTTGTCGATCGAGAGGTAAGCGCCAGCTTCGTACTGGGTGAGGCTTCGCACGCCGGTCGCGGTATAGCGGAACAGGTCGTTCGGCACGTAGAAGGTGGAATCGATGTCGAGCCCCGGCATTCTCCCGAGCACCTCGGACATCTCGTGCTCGACGACACCGATGAAGTCGAAGTCGCCGGACACAGCACGGTTGGATGGGTCGAAGGTGTAGGAATACGACGAGCCGATGGTGATGGTCGGCACGTCGCCGGAAGGGCACGTCGGCGTCGAGAAACAGTTGGCTGGCAACATACCGAGGGCCATCTCTTCGGGAAGCGGAGCGCACATCTCGCCGCCCCCCGTTGGATCCGCAGTGGGGAGGTCCTCTTCCGAGGTGATCTGATCGGGAGTCGTCTCGTGGGCCAGAAGCGCGGTCCGGTAGGTGGAGTATGACGGCGACAGCGCGCAGAAGAGGGCGTCACTGTTCATCCCGAGTTGACTCCCGCTGAAGGCGACGTTGACGTCAACCGTGATGGGATTGCTGTACTCAGCCTCGAACTGTCCGATGGCGTAGTTGAATGCCGACTCGATCTGGGATGCGTGGGGCGATGTCGTCACCGAGGACTCGAAGGTCGGCACGATCGACAGATGGGTAGCGATTCGGGAACTCTCGCGGGCGGACGGCGTGGTTCCATCGTTGAGCGGGAGCGGGTACGTCCCGGTGATCCGGCTCGGACCGATCGGAAGGGGCCCCGCGCTCGGTGCCGCTGCGCCGACTGGTGGAGCATGTTCCACGGTGGCCACTCCGAACGAGGTCGCGATGGCAAACAGTGCGCCCAGCGCCACCGTCTTTCGCGCAGCAGATTTGATGCGGCCGCCCATTCCGCCGTCCCTTCTCTGGGCCCTCCGCCAGGTTGAGTGTGCCGCCAATCGGCTAGGTCACAAGCAGAACTCTAATCATGCGCGGGCACTGACGCCGAGGTCCGGCCGCGCAGCTGGGGAGCAACGACCCCGGTCAGCCGGAGGGCAACGGTTGCCACGGTTCGACGCTGACCCAACAAGTGGCCGGAAGGGGAGTGCCCGCTATCGACTTGCACAACGAAGACGGGGGAGAGTTGATGTGCAATTCCACGACCTGGTATTGGGTTGGGCCGTAGCGCTTGTCGGGGCCGTAGCTGAGGACTGGAGCCCAGGTCCCGGGAAAGTTCTGGATCTTCGACATCGCAGTGACAAAAGTGCGCCGGTTGAGATCAGGCCCGGCGTTCTTTGCCGCAGTGGTGAAGAGAGCGATGGCCTGGCACCAGCCGGCGATGGGGCCCTGTTCTTCGACATAGTCGTTGATGTTCCCCGGTGGGGTCTCGGGATAGGTCTGATGCCAGAGATCCCAGCAAGTACGCAATCCGCTGTCGTAGCCCCCCTGGCTTTCGGGACGTGGGCTGTCGATCCCACCCAGTGTCTCGGTGGTCACCCCTTCTTGCCCATTGAGCGCCTTGCTATAGGGAACTGGCATGAGGCCAAGCGACGAGGTGATGCTCGACTCGTAGTCACTCAGGAGGAGACGGGGGAAGTACAGCTGGTTCGTCTCGGCCTGCAGAACCGGAAAGAAGACGTTGAAGGGAATGAGTGGGATGACGGAGGTGACTCCGTCGCTACGGAGCTGCTGGATGACCAGTGGAGCCTCGGCATCTGTCGATGCTGTGTCGTCGGGGTCGGCATCGATGGTCTTCACGATCGGGGTGACGCCCGCGGCGGCCAGGTCGGGGAGAAGGTAATTGTTGAGGGCTGCCTGATCGGAAGCCCTGCTTCCGGCGATGACGCCTACTTTGGTTCCGAACCCGATCAGGTTGGCGCTAAGTCCCCAAATTGACAACCGCTTGGAGAATGGTCGCCTGATCTGCATTGAGCCACCACAGATAGGGTGAGCCCTGGTTTGTCCAGTCGGTGACCGTGGTCCACGCGCCGATGAAAGGCGTGTGGCCCTCTTGGGTGACGCACAGCTCATTGTCTCCCGTCCAATCCCCCAGGCCATCGAGGACCGCAAAGGCTGCAGGCGATCCTTCGGTCCACGTCTTACACAACGCTCGCATCTCGGTTTCATTGGTCGGGTCGAAGTTCACGATGATGGCGTTGATCTTTCGGCCGTTGATTCCTCCGGTGTCGTTGACGTGTTTGACGAAGAGCTTGATCGCCTTCGTCTGTTCGCCGAATTCGGCGTCCGCAGCGAATCCCTCCCGCCCGGCCAGCGAACTGAGGGACACAGTCGGGAAGACGACGTTGATGTTGTCTCTTGTCACTCCCCGGCTCGACGTGCTGGCCGTGCTCACTGAAGAGGGCGAACCGGCCGGCTGTTCCGTCGATCCCGAATTCGCGGCAGGTGTTGAGGAGGCTGATGCACCACAAGCGGTGGTCCCGACAATCACGGCGCCGGCGAGTGCCGCCCTGGTGAGGGTGGCGACCCGAGGTCGTCGTGCTCGACGACAACACCGTCGAAACGGACGTGAGCGATTCGTGGAGCGCATTCTGAGGTCGAGACCCCCCTTTGCGCACGACTCTAGGTGACCGCCCACGGGCTTTCCGAGCCATTCGGAGTGCGAGAGGGGGCGACATCGTCCCAGGATCCTGTCGGCCGGCAAGGTAGGAAAGCCCGGACCCGTGCGCTCGAGGGGCAACCTCTCGATTGCCGAGACACCGTGCTCCGGCCGAGATGTTCACGTGGAGGCGGGCACACTCCGATTCGAGGTCGACTGAGCCCAAGATCAAACTGGGGAGCCCTTTTCCGCAACACGGAAAGGACGGGCGCGGGAGCCGCTGGTCAGTGCGAAGAACTATTCGGGTGGGCGACCGTCAGTGGTGGTCTACAACTCAAACGGAGAAGGTCTGGTTCCTCGAAGCGACCAATACCGTGAAGGAGGCTCGAAGGCGGGCCGGCGCCATTGAGCAGGATTTCAAGACGCTCGACACTGCAAGGATGGTGTGAGCGCTACGACGTGCCGCCAACGTGTGTGTCGGGTTGAACGAAGGTCGTCAGGATGATGCGGTCAACGTGTCTCCTTCGCGTCCACACGCATCCGATCCTGCTATCTCACGTGGAGAAGCACGCCTTCGGTGGGTGGAGCCGGAACGAGGTTGTCGACATACCAGGTCTCCGGGGGCGGGTCCTGCGGACTCGACGCCGCTGTCCCGGACGAGCGCAGTGGGTCTCCCGTCCGAGAACCATCGAGCGCCGTGTTGATGAAAGGGGTCGCTGTACCAGCCCTGGGCTTTGCTCGAACTGTTCGGCACGTCAGGCAGTTTACCTTACGTTTACCTTAATGTCACGATACGTTCACCTCCGAATGCGGGAGATGGGTGTCGGAGCAGCGTCGGAGCACTCCGGGTAGGTCAGGACGGCCCTGGCCACCCGATCGGTGTGGCCTCAAGCGGCCATCGTTGGTCGCGGGTCGGAAGACGTCACTTTCGGATCTGGAAGGCCCGCTCGGCTCGGTCGAACTCCTGGCGCACGGCGTCGAGGTCGTACGGCTCCTCCTGAAGGGAGTCGGCGTTCCACTGGCTGCGTGGGGTGCCGACGAAGTCGCCACCGTAGACATGAATGGCTCCCGTATAGGACGACCGCGCGGGATTGTGGACCGCGTGGATCACATCGTCGCCGAGAAGTTGCACCGAGCCGTCGGTCAACTCTTTGCCGCCTGACCGGACGAGGGAGTTTCCGCTCCGGCGATAGAACGCGTTGTCTTCACGACCGCCGTAGATCCCGATGGCCGCCCACATGCGGTGATCGTGGGGGAACAGCGTCATGAGTGGTGGCCAGATCACGTTCAAGATGGTGAGGTCCGAGGAGCGGTAGATCACGTTCAACCCAGCCGACGGGTCCCTCAGGCCGTCTGTCAACCGCTCGTCGGCAACGGATCGGGCCAGGATCTCTCGGACAGCTCCCCTCGGGTCCGGCTCGGTCATCGCCTGCACGCAGGTCGCAACCAACTCGTCAGCGGCGCCCATCATCACCTCTGAACGCGCAGAGCTTCGACTGATGGGCCTCGTGACGGCCTCACTGGGGTTTTCGGCCATGACCACTCCCTCGCTCTGGTGGGCGGCTTCAGTCTGAACGAATGGCCGCCTTTCGACCAGTACAGCTTCTGAAGCGGGGTCCGCGGGAGGTGATGGACCATTTGGCCGCATCCGTCAGGTTCTCCTCGGTTACCAGGGTACTCTCCGAAGTAATTTCCCTGGACCATGTCGTCGGTGAGGATCGGATTTCCCGCGAGGTGCAGATACAGAGGAGGGAACCGAAGCCTCGGCGCTCACGGGAGACAGTTGTGGATCAAGGACGGTCGGATCGGCCATGGACGGCTCCGGTTGTCACACAGCATTCCGATCGAGACGGTCGAACGGATCGAGCTCTGCGAGCGGGCGATCGAAGGAGTCGTCCCGCGACCTGTGCTGGCCCAGGGTCTCGCGGGAAGTGGGAGACGCTCGGCCAAGGGAAGCGCACAAGACCTTCACCGATATCTCTGTGCACACAGCAGATGGAGAGACCGCGCTCGTGGGTTGTCGAACAGCGGGATGCCGACTGGGCGAGGCGGAAGCTCAGGACGATCTTGGAGGAGTACCGAATCAGGCTGAACTGATCCTGCTCGCCGGACCGCCCCGATTCGGGCGGAGATCGGCCCTCCTCAGCAAGTACGGCGCGCGCTCGTCTGAGGTGCTTCATCTCGCAACTGGTAAAGGGGTGGAGCACCGCCTGACCGCCGAATCTGAAGGATAATGAGACGGCCCATCCCGGTGGCTGAGGAGAGCGCATGGGGATCTACCGCGAGCGAGTCCTGCCTCGGGTCATCGACGTCGCATGTGGCATGAAGGCGGGTGAACCGCTTCGTCGAAGGGTCTGCGAAGGCCTCTCCGGGGAGGTCGTCGAGATTGGTTTCGGCTCGGGCCTGAACGTCCCGTTCTACCCGGCGACGATCACCAGGGTGACGGCGGTCGAGCCCGCGGACCATGCGTGGAAGCTGGCGGACAAGCGCCTCGGTTCGAGCGTGGTGCCGGTGGAGCGTTCTGGTCTGGACGGTCAGTCGCTGCCGTTCGCGGACGACAGCTACGACGCTGCTCTTTCCACTTGGACGCTGTGCACCATTCCCGACGTCGCCGCCGCGCTGCAAGAGCTACGCCGGGTTCTGAAGCCGGGTGGGTCACTGCATTTCGTCGAGCATGGGCTCGCTCCGGACGAGAACGTCCGCCGCTGGCAACACCGACTCGAGCCGGTGCAGAAGCGAGTGTTCGGCGGATGCCATCTCACCCGGCGGATCGTCGACCTGCTGACGACCGCAGGCTTCACCGTCACTGAGCTCGACGTGTTCTACGAGAAGAGCGCTCCGAAGTTCGAGGCCGCCTACTCGCTCGGCACCGCCGTGTCCCCCTAGCGTGCCGTTTCAACTCCCGGAGTTCGGGGAGTCGACGTTCCCGGAGGCCTGTGCGACCGCCGTACGGGATCCGTCGCCGAACAGTTCGTCGTAGTTCCGCAACCGGCTGGCCAAGGCTTTCATGATGCCCAGCGCGAAGGTGGACGACTCGTCGACCAGGAAGAGGAAGAGTCCCCGATCGATCTCGGCCAGGGTCGTATCACTGGTCGCGATCGCGGTCAGATTTCGAGGAAGGTGATCGATCAGGGCACGCTCGCCGAAGACGTCCTCCGGTCCGAGCGTCGCGACGACCACTGATCCCTTCCTCAGAGCGACCGATCCGGACACGATGCCGAACATGTGGGTTCCGGAGTCACCTTCGGCATAGATGACGTCGCCCGCGGCGACGGTCCGGTGGTTCGGAGCATTGAGGAACAGGCTCTCAGCCGCCATGCATCCACCTTCGTCGGGAAAGATCACCGGAACGTCGCGCAAACCCTACCGCTGCACTTCTCCGAACGGGACGACGTGGCGATCGGCGGCGGGGCTGGTCCTCGCCGTAAGGTGTTCCGATGACCACCACGAGCGGCCGGACGAGATGAAGATCGGCATCGCCCTCGGGGGCGTGCGCTCCCGGATGTGGACCCCGGTCACCGAGGAGGCCGACCGTCTCGGCTACGAGTCGGTCTGGATGCCCGAGCACCTCGTCCTCCCGACCGGTATGGAGGGGAGCCCCTTCCACGGTGCGGGGCATCCGCCCGTCCCACCCGAGATCCCGGTGTTCGACCCGTTCACCTACCTCGGTTACCTGGCGGGGCGAACCGAGCAGATCCGCTTCGGGACCCACATCTACAACATCGGGCTCCGTCACCCCTTCGTCGTCGCACGCGCGGTGACCACCCTCGACGTCGTCTCCGGCGGCCGGGTCGAGTTCGGCATCGGAGCGAGCTGGCTGAAGGAGGAGTGGGACGCGGTCGGCCTCGACTTCGCCACGCGCGGTCGCCGCGTCGACGAGTCGATCGAGGTCTGCCGACGGCTCTGGACCGAGGAAGTCGTGGAGCATCACGGAGAGTTCTTCGATTTCGACCCGGTCAAGTTCGAGCCGAAGCCGAAGCAGAAGCCGTATCCACCGCTCGTCATCGGTGGCGACGGTCCGGCCGCGCTGCGCCGCGCAGCCAGCGTCGGTGACGGATGGATCCCCATGAACCACAGTCGCGAACAGATCGGCGAAGACGCCGCAAAGGTGCAGCAGCTCCGGCGAGAAGCCGGACGGGAAGGGCACACCACCGTCACCTTCGGCTCGGCCGCCCCTGCAGAAGACGAGCTGACCGCGCTTGCCGAGCTCGGCGTCGATCGGGTGCTGGTGCGCCCGTGGGCGGACGGGAGCGACCCGCTCGAATCGCTCCGGAAATATGCCGACCTGGTCGGCTCCTCGCTGGCCTGATTCGGCGAGGTCGCCGCTGTCGCTTTGCGGAGCAGCCGAGGCCCTGGTGTACCGTGAGGCGCCGCGCTGAGCAGGGCACCCGCCCGGACGCGGCCAGCAAGTGCGAGGAGGGCCTGTGGATTCCGGCGGTGCTGCCAACAGCTCGCTGCCGGAGTTCCGGCGAGCGTTGATCGGGTGGCTCGACGAGCACCTGACCCCTGAGCTGGTCGGCGCGGCACGTGGTGGTCTCGACGACCCCGATCAGCTCGAGATGCTCCGGGCATGGAACCGGGTCCTCGCCGACGCCCGGTGGGCGGTTCCCGCGTGGCCGGCCGAGCACGGCGGGCGGGACGCGACGGTCGACGAGCAGCTCGCCTACCTCGAGGTCATGGCCGAGAAGGGTGCGCCCGGTCCGGTCAACGTGATCGGCGTCGCCAACATCGCGCCGGCGATCCTCGAATTCGGGACCCAGCTCCAAAAGGACCGGTTCATCGCACCACTGCTGCGCGGCGACGAGATCTGGTGCCAGGGGATGTCCGAGCCGGACGCAGGCTCCGATCTCGCTTCGCTCCGGACGACCGCCCGCCTGGTTGGCGACGAGTTCGTCGTCGACGGGCAGAAGACCTGGAACAGCCTCGGGCACCTGGCCGACTGGTGTCAGCTGTACGTGCGCACCGACCCGGAGGCGCCGAAGCACGCCGGCATCAGCTGCCTCCTCGTCGACATGCGCACCCCGGGCATCGAGGTGTCGCCGGTGCGCACCATGGCGGGGGACCGGACGTTCTCGGAACTGTTCTTCTCCGAGGCGCGGATACCGTCCTCGGCGCTGCTCGGACCGCTCAACGACGGGTGGCGGGTGGCGATGACCACCCTCAGCTACGAGCGGGCCGGAGTTGCCAAGTTCCACCTTGCGCTGACCGATCGCTTCAACGAGCTCCTCGAGACGACCCGCAAGACCGGCGCGACGGTGACGCCGTACTACCGCGACCGGCTCGCGCGGGTCTACGCCAAGATCGCCTGTCTCCGCTGGACGACGGCCCGCGAGCTGGAAGCGGTCGGGCACGGCAGCCGGCCGAGGCCCGCCATGGGTTCGATGGCGAAGCTCCTCTGGTCGGAGATCAGCCAGGAGGTCGCCGACCTGGCCGTCGGTGTCCTCGGCCCGGCGGCGCTCGAGCGCCCCTGGTCGACCACCCTGCTCGGTTCCGTCTCGTCGTCGATCGCGGGCGGTACCAGCGAGATCAACCGCAACATCGTGGGCGAGCACGGCCTCGGGCTGCCCCGGTGAGGTGGCAGGCTGGCAACCTCGTTCATGCGGGCGCCATGATCGCAGACGCCGGAACGACTCACCGCTGAGGAGGACCTCATGACAACGACCGCCGAACCCACCGCCATCACCGGCGAAGCCCGCATGCTGATCGACGGTCAGCTCGTCGAGGCCGCCTCGGGCAAGCGCTTCGACAACGTCAATCCGGCCACCGAGGAGGTCCTCGGAACGACTGCCGATGCGAGTCACGAGGACATGGACCGTGCGATCGCCGCGGCCAGGCGTGCGTTCGACACCACGTCCTGGTCCACCGACAAGGAATTGCGCAAGCGCTGCATCCTCCAGTTGCAGGACGCGCTCGAGAGCGAGAAGGAGGATCTCCGCGCCGAGCTCGTTGCCGAGGTGGGCTGCCCGCTGCTGCTCACCTGGGGACCGCAGCTCGACGCGCCGCTCTCCGAGGGCTTGGTCTGGCCGGCCAACTTCATCGACGAGTTCACCTGGGAGCGCGACCTGCCCGAAGGCCACGCGTTCGGGATGAGGAGCTGGCGCAAGGTGGTGAAGGAGGCGACCGGCGTGGTCGGCGCGATCGTGCCGTGGAACTACCCCTTCGAGGTGACCATCAACAAGATCGGCCAGGCACTCGCCACCGGCAACACGGTGATCCTGAAGCCGGCACCCGACACCCCCTGGAACGCCACCCGCATCGGGCGTCTCGTCGCCGAGCGCACCGACTTCCCCGACGGTGTCTTCCAGGTGGTGCCGAGCACCGACAACGGTGTGGCCGAGGACCTCGTCACCGATCCGAGGGTCGACCTGATCTCCTTCACCGGCTCGACCGCGGTCGGACGGCGGATCATGGAGAAAGGTGCGCCGACCTTGAAGCGGCTCTTCCTCGAGCTCGGTGGAAAGTCGGCGGACGTGGTGCTCGAGGATGCCGACCTCGCCGCAAAGCTCTCCTCGGCCTGGACGGTCTGCATCCACGGTGGGCAGGGTTGCGTGATGCTCACCCGGCTCCTCCTCCCACGCTCGCGTTACGAGGAGGGGATCGAGCTGATGACCGAGGGCTTCGAGAAGGTGCCGTACGGCGATCCGACCGATCCCTCCAACTTCCAGGGCCCTCAGATCAACGGGTCCCAGAGGGACAAGATCCTCCGCTACATCGAAACCGCGCGCGACGAAGGCGCTCGGATCGTGACGGGTGGAAAGCGTCCCGCCCATCTCGACAAGGGCTACTACGTCGAGCCGACCCTCATCGCGGACGTCGACAACTCGATGACGGTGGCGAAGGAGGAGATCTTCGGCCCGGTCCTGGTGGTGATCCCCTTCGAGGACGACGATGACGCGGTGCGCATCGCCAACGAGTCGAACTACGGCCTCGGATGCGGTGTGACCTCGGGGTCCGAGGAGCGTGCGATCTCGATGGCCCGTCGCATCCGTGCAGGGACGGCCGGTGTCAACGGCGGGATCTGGTACGGAGCCGACGCGCCGTTCGGCGGCTACAAGGCGAGCGGGATCGGCCGGCAGAACGGTCTCGAAGGCTTCGAGCAGTATCTCGAGACGAAGACCATCGCCGGAGGTCTGCCACCGCTCGAGGGTTGACCCGCCTCAGCGCAGGCGCCAGTCGATCCGCTTTCCGGTCGAGAACTGCTCCTGGCCTTCGACCAGCAGCGACCGGTCGGTGCCGATGTTGGTGAAGAGGAAGGCGTGGTCGAGGGCCTGGCGGCGCGAGAGCTCGAGGCCGGTCCAGATGGCGCGGAGGGTGCCGGTCACCGCGAGCGCCGGCTGATCGGCGATCGCCCGGGCTGCCCACTCGGTCCGGTCGCGGAGCTCCTCGCCGGGGACCACCTCTGAGACGAAGCCGATCTCGTAGGCACGCTGCGCGGACATCCGCTCGTGGGCACCGAGCAACGAGAGACGCATCACCTCCCCGAAGGGCATCTTGTGTAGGAGGAAGATCGGTTCGAAGGCCGCCGGCATGCCGTAGGTCACGTGAGGGTCGAAGAAGGTGGCGTGGTCGGCGGCGATGATGAAGTCCACCTCACCGAGGATGTAGAACGCCCCGCCGCAGGCCATGCCGTTGACCGCGGCGATGACCGGCTTCCAGAGGTCGTTCGTCTTCGGGCAGACGCTCTTGCCCGGATCGTCGAAATCCCAGGGCGTGTGGTAACCGGGGAGCTTCCCGGGCGGCAGGTCGTCGATCGAGCCGATGCTCTCTCGGTCGAGCCCGGTGGAGAAAGCCTTGTCGCCCGCGCCGGTGAGCACCACGCAGCGGACGTCGTCGTCGGTGCGGAGCCGGAACCACAGCTCGCGCAGTTCACGTTGCATGGTGGTGTCGAAGGCGTTCAGCGCATCGGGGCGATTGAGCGTGACCCACGCCACGCCGTCGGTCTGGTCATAAAGGAGGGTTTCGAGCTCGGGCACGGCCGCCATGGTAACGACGTGCGCGACTCAGGAGCAGTGGTCGGCTGGAGGCGGCACGTCGAGGCTCGGGTTCCGATCGAAGAACCCGACCGGGAAAAAGGTGGAAGCCGCAGTACTCGACGGGCATCACCGGCCAGTCCTCCGGGCGCGGCAGGTGTGTCACCCCGAAGGTGTGCCACGCCACCAGCTCGGTCCCGACGAGGGACCGGTCGGCCTCGGTCCAGCCGAGGAGACCGTCGCCCCCCGAGTGCTGGTTGGGGTAGTCACCGGCCGCCCGCCGCTCGTCGGGCGAGTACGGGGTGACCCAAAGGTTGTGGCGAGCGAAACCCGCTCGCTGCCCGACACTCGAGTCCGCAGTCGCCAGCAGAGTCGGTACCGGACCGGGCACCAGCTTGTAGGCGACCGGCCGGCCGAGGCCGTTTCGTGAAGCGGGGTTCACGAATCGCCAGTGACGCCCGTTGGCGGCGTCGATGTCGCGACGGGCTCCGAGCTCTGACTCGAGACGCTCGGCGCGGAGCCGGAAGGAGTTCCCGAGAGGGTTGCCCTCGCCGCGCGCCTCGCGCTCGACGGAGATCTCGTGCACCTCGTTGACCGATCCGTCGACCGCGAGGTCGAGCCGAGCGCAGAACAGGTGCTGATGGAAGGGCGCAGCGAGGCCGGGTGCGATCACCGACCCGTGGCTGGGCTCGGCGTCGGGGAGGATCGCCTGGGTGGACATCACCCCGGTGAGCTTGACCTCGTGCTGGATGGTGCCGTCGAGGTAGAAGTACCAGTAGAAGCCGTACTCGTAGTTGCCGACCGTCGCGATGGAAGAGACCACCAACCGGCGCGAGCGACGCACCTCGGTCCGTCCGGCGTGCTGATCCTGGTGCTTCCAGAGGATCCCGTAGTCCTCCTCGTGGATGCACACCGCGTTCTTCACGACATAGGGACGGCCGTGCTCGCTGCAGAGGACCGCGTCGAGGTAGGTGATCTCGCCCAGGCAGTCGCAGCCGAGCTCGAGGGAGTTGGCCATCCGCCCGAGGCCCCACTCGCCGACGTCGAAGGCGTTCTTCCAGCTGTGCATCGGGTCGGGGTCGCCGTAGGGGACGACCATCTCGCAGATCGAGGCGCGATGGAGGATCGGCCGGATCCCCCCGTCGTCGTAGCCGATGGCGTGAAGCACGAGTCCCTCGAGGGGGTCCATCGAGATCCGCATCGACCAGCGTTGCCAGGTGAGCAGGTTCGACTCGAGCGTGAAGCTGACACCCTCCCGCTGGGCGATCTCGATCGGGCGGAGGTCCTCTCGCAGCGGCTGGTTGTCCTCGGGGAGGTAGCTGCCGCGCTCTAGGGGTAAGGGCACCTCTCCGAAGTCCTGGAGCTCCAGAACCTCGGCGCGTGCGGCATCCACCGTGGCGAGCAGGCCCTCGATCGGTCGTGCGTACCCGTTGTCGGTCGGCTCCTCGCGGTAGTAGGCGAGACACCGCATGATCCGGCGGCCGTCCTCGAGCGGATTGGCGAAGTTGCCGGCCGGCCAGGGATCGACCTGCACCTTGTCGAGATCGGTGAACCCGCGCCGTGCCAGCGCAGCGCGCCAACCGGAGTGTTCGCGCAGCGCTTCGGTGGCCCGGACCGCATCGTCGAAGAGGAGCGCGGGCCGCATCCCCTCGCGGAGCGCCCACTCGAGTACCTCGCCGCCGGGAACCGCCACCACCGCCTCGACGACCGACGACTCCGGTCCCGGGACGACGACGAGGCGTACCCGCCGCCCGGGAGGGTCTCCCGGCCGATAGGCGGCCAGCGCGGCACGCTCCGGTTCCTCCAGCGCGACCGCCGAGAAGAGAACGCCCTCGTCGAGGCGTCCGTGCCTTCGCACCGCGTCGACCGCGATGCGGATCTCTTCGGCGGTGATCGCCTCGAGCGGGTGCGTGGGTGTCACGACGGTCTCGATCCGCGCACCCTACCCGTCCGCGGACGGGGGGACCGCCCCGGAAGTAGTCTCCTCACGATGACCGATCGGGCACCGACCCCGGTGCGAGGGGTGACCGGACACGCGCGCAGCTCACCCGAGCGGCCGGCGATCGCCTTCGGCGACGTGGAGCGCACCTACGGTGAGCTCGACCAACGCGCCTGCCGGCTGGCCTCGGTGCTCGCGGAGAAGGGCGCCGGCCCGGGCCGTCCCATCGCCGGGGTGTTGCCCAACGGCGTGGAGCTCTTCGAAGTGGTCACCGCGGCGGCGATGCTCGGCGCCCCCTACCTCCCGGTCAACTGGCATCTCCACGCGGGCGAGCTGGCCTACATCCTCGCCGACGCCGAGGTGGCCGTCGCCGTCGGTCTCGTCGGGTTCGACGACGAGCTGCTCGCGTCGCTCGGCGAGTGCCCGGTCTCGGTCCTGCGGGTGGGTGCCGGCTATGAGGAGGCGATCTCCGAAGCGGCACCTCTCCCGGACGGTGACAGTCGCTCGGGCCCCGAGCTGCTCTTCTACACCTCGGGCACCACCGCCCGACCGAAGGGAGTGGTCCACGGCGGCATCTCCGACGACGCGGGAAGGGCCCGCGGCATGGAGGGGCAGGTCGCGCTCTGGGGTTGGACGGAAGACGACGTCTACGTGATGACCGGTCCCGCCTACCACGCCGCGCACCTCGGTTGGGCGCTCACCTCGCTCTACGTCGGGGCCCTCACCGTGGTCACCGAGAGCTTCGATGCGCGCGGCTGGCTCGAAGAGGTGAGCCGCCGCGGGGGTACGAGGACCTTCATGGTCCCCGCTCATTTCATCCGCATCCTCGAGCTCCCCGACGAGGTGCGGTCGTCTATCGACACCTCGAGCCTCACGCTCGTCGTGCACGCGGGCGCCCCCTGCCCGGTGCAGGTGAAGTACCGGATGATCGAGACCTTTCCCGAGACCGAGATCCACGAGCTCTACGGGGCGAGCGAAGGCGGTGCGACCCGGATCTCGCCGAAGGAGTGGCTGGAGCGGCCCGGCAGTGTCGGGACACCATGGCCGGGCGTCGAGATCCGCATCCTCGACGAGGAGGGGAACCTGGTACCGGCCGGCGAGGCGGGCCTCATCTACATCCGGCCCGCCGGACCGCAGCGCTTCTACTACCGCAACGACGACGAGTCGACGGGCAATGCCTGGCACGACGACGCCTTCACCGTCGGCGACGTCGGCTTCCTCGATGCGGACGGCTACCTGACCATCACCGACCGGGTGTCGGACCTGGTCCTCTGGGGTGGTGTCAACATCGCCCCCGCGAGATCGAAGAGGTCCTCTTCACCCATCCCGCGGTGGTCGACTGTGCGGTGTTCGGGATTCCCCACGATCGGGACGGTGAGCGGTTGAAGGCGATGGTGCAGCTGCGCGAGAAGGTGAGCACCGACGAACTCGCCGCGCACGTGGCGGCGACCCTCGCCAAGTACAAGGTGCCCCACGAGTGGGAGGTCGTCGACGAGCTCCCCCGTGACGCGAACGGCAAGGTGCGCAAGCGTCAGCTGCGCGAGGCCCACGTGCGCGAAAAGGACCTGGTGGCAGGGAGGTAGGGAGCGTGTTCAGGATCGTCATCGACCAGGACAAGTGCGTCGGCACCGGCAATTGCGTCTACTGGGCGCCGGAGACCTTCGACCTCGACGACGAGGGGCAGTCGAAGGTGCTCGATCCGCCGGGCGACGACGAGAATCGCATCCGCGTCGCGGCCGAGGGTTGTCCGATGCGGGCGATCTCGGTCGAGGTGGTCGAGAGCGGACCAGCCCGCTGGCGAACGCACCTGAGAGGTTCCGTTGCCGATCGCGCTGACCGAGGAGCACGAAGAACAACGCCGCACGGCGGAGCGGTGGCTCGCGGCGCACTGCCCGCCGAGCGTTCCCCGCGCGCTGCTCGACGCGGAGACCGAAGAGCTCCAGCCGGTGTGGAAGGAGCTGGCTGCACAAGGTTGGCCGGGCATCCACATTCCCGAGGACCTCGGCGGCCAGGGCTTCGGGCTCTTCGAGCTCGCGGTCCTGATGGAGGAGTCCGGTTACTCTCTCCTACCGGGGCCCTTCCTTCCCACGGTGCTCGCGTCCGCGGCGGCGGCCGAGGGGCTCGATGCCGACGCGGCGCGTGCGCTGGTCCCACCGCTGGCAGAGGGCACTGCCACCGCTGGTGTCTTCTTCGGTCGCGGGGCGCTCGAAGTGGTCGCCGACGACGGTGCGCGGCGGCTTGGTGGTCTCCGGCACGCTCCGGCCGCTGCTCGGCGCGCAGGTCGCCACGACGCTGCTCGTGCCGGTGCGCTTGGGTGACGGGAGCGAGCTCTGGTGCCTCCTCGAGCTCGCAGATGCCGTCGGCCAGTTGACGGTGACCGAGTTGGCGAGCCTCGACCCGACCCGACGGGTGGGCGAGGTGGTCGCCGATCGGCTGTCGGTCGACCCGGATCACCAGCTGCGCGCCCTCTCCGGCCGGCCGTGTGCGCCAGCTCGCGCTCGCGCTGGTCGCGGCCGAACATGCGGGCGGTGCTCGCTGGTGCCTCGAGACGGCAACCGAGTACGCAAAGGTGCGTCGGCAATTCGGACGGCCCATCGGGCAGTTCCAAGCCGTCAAGCACCGGCTGGCGGACATGGCGGTACGGGTGGAGCAGCTCGCCGCGGTGGCGTGGGACGCCGCGGTCGCCGTCGACACCGGCCACGGTGAAGAGGCCGACCTGGCGGCGACGACGGCTGCGGTCCTGGCGCTCGACGGCTACGCACAGGGCGCGAAGGAGTGCATCCAAGTGCTCGGCGGCATCGGCTTCACCTGGGAGCACGACGCCCACCTCTACCTGAAACGCGCCATGGCCGACCGGCAGTTGCTGGGCGATCCCGATTCGCTCTGCCTCGAAGTCACGACGCTCGCCGGTGGCGGGACCCGGCGCACGCTCACCGCCGAGCTGCCCGACCTGGCGGACCAAGTCCGACGCGAGCTGGCGCCGGTGGTGGAGACGCTGCGGGGGACGCCCGAGGACGACCGCCGGCGCGCGATGGTCGAAGCCGGACTGGTCGCGCCCCACTGGCCGCGTCCATGGGGGCGCGACGCCGGCGCGGTGGAGCAGGTGGTGATCGACGAGCTCTTCGCGGAGGCGGGGCTCTCCCGTCCGCATCTCGGAATCGGGGCCTGGGCGCTGCCGCCGATCATCGCCAGTGGGACGGGCGAGCAGCACGAGCGGTGGGTGCGGCCGACCCTTCTCGGCGAGCTCAGCTGGTGCCAGCTCTTCTCGGAGCCGGGGGCGGGATCGGATCTCGCCGGCCTCTCGACGCGTGCCGAGCGCGGGCAGGACGGCTGGTTGCTCACCGGTCAGAAGGTGTGGACGTCGATGGCCCGCCAGGCCGACTGGGGCATCTGTCTCGCGCGGACCGACCCCGACGCGCCGAAGCACCGCGGGATCACCTACTTCATCGTCGACATGCATTCGGACGGTCTCGACATCCGGCCCCTGCGTGAGCTCACCGGTGCGGCGATGTTCAACGAGGTCTTCCTCGATTCGGTGTTCGTGCCCGACGACTGCGTAATCGGCGAAGTCAACGAAGGGTGGGGCCTGGCCAGGGTCACCCTCGCCAACGAGCGGGTGAACATGTCGAGCGGGTCGACCTTCGGGATCGGGGTCGAGTCGCTGATCCGACTGGCCGGCCGACTCGGCGACGAGTTGCCGACGCCGATGGCCGATCGGCTGGGTCGCCTTCTGGTCGAGGCCCAGTCGCTCCAGCTGATGACCCACCGCTCGACGCTCCGTTCGCTCGCGGGGACCGACCCGGGATCGGGCGCGAGCCTGCGCAAACTGCTCGGTGCCGAGCACGAGCAACGGGTGCAGGAGCTCGGACTGGCCATGCTCGGTCCGGAGGGCGCCACCCTCGACGGGCGGGCCGCGCGCTGGGGGATGGGCTTCCTCGCCACCCGCTGCCTCACCATCGCCGGCGGCACGAGCGAGGTCCAGCGCAACGTCATCGCCGAGCGCATCCTCGGCCTGCCGCGCGATCCGGAGCCCGGACAGTAAGGCTCAGCCGATTGGTTCAGCCAGCGCGACGATGATGCCCTCGGGGCCGCGGACGTAACAGAGCAGATAGCTGTCTTCGTACTGGGCCACTTCGCCGATTCGTTCGGCACCGTGGGCGTAGAGCCGGGAGAGAACGTCTTCGATGTCGTCGACGGCGAACATGATGGTTCGGATCCCGAGCGCGTTCGGTGGCGGGTTCTCGGTCTCCACACGGAGCGCCTTCGGTGCGTGGAACTTGGTCAGCTCTATCCGGCCATGGCCGTCGGGGGTCCGCATCATCGCGATGTCGACTCGGACGCCGTCGAGCCCGACGACCTGGTCCACCCACTGGCCGTCCACTCGCATCTCGCCGTCGAGCTCCATGCCGAGCTCGACCAAGAACGCGGTCGCGGCCTCGAGGTCGTCGACGACCACGCCGACGTGGTCCATCCGCTGAATCGTCATGATGCCGAGCC